>NZ_JBEZZK010000014.1:0-245761 GCF_040639135.1 Streptosporangium sp. NPDC023963 | reverse complement strand
CGGGCGGCGGGCGCCGCCGCGCCCCGGGCGCCCCCCCCCCCCCCCGGCGCGCGCCCGCCCCCCCGGGGGCCCCCCCCCCGCCCGCCCCCCGCCCGCCCCCCCCCCCCGCCCCGGGTCCCCGCACTTCCGCACACGGTTCGCACGGGGGGTCACAGTACGGGGTTTAGTGCGGGGTGGACTTCTCGGCACCGATGCCGGTGAGCGAGCGGACCTCGATCTCCGCGTACTTCTCCGCGCTGTACTCCTTGCTGAGGCGGGCACCGATGAACCCGGCCAGGAAGCCGATCGGGATCGAGACGATGCCGGGGTTGCTCAGCGGGAACCAGGCGAAGTTCGCGTCGGGGAACAGCGCGGTGGCGCTGCCCGAGACGACCGGCGAGAAGACCACCAGGAGCAGCGCGGAGACCAGGCCGCCGTAGATGGCCGAGACCGCGCCCGCCGTGTTGAACTTCTTCCAGAACAGGCTGTAGAGGATCGCGGGCAGGTTGCCCGAGGCCGCCACGGCGAAGGCGAGCGCGACCAGGAAGGCCACGTTCTGCCCCTGGGCGAGGATGCCGAGCCCGATCGCGACCGCGCCGATGACGAACGCCGAGATCCTGGCGACCAGGATCTCCTCCTTGTCGGTGACGTTGCCGCGCTTGAACACGTGCGCGTACAGGTCGTGGGCGAAGGAGGAGCTCGACGCCAGCGTCAGGCCGGCCACGACCGCCAGGATCGTGGCGAAGGCGACCGCCGCGATGATGGCCAGCAGGATGGTGCCGCCCACGTCGCCGAAGATGGCCTTGCCGACCGCCTCGGCGAGCATCGGCGCCGCCGTGTTGCCCGCCTTGTCCTGCGCCACGATCGCCTTGCCGCCGACCAGCGCCGCCGCGCCGAAGCCGAGCACGAGGGTGAGCAGGTAGAAGGTGCCGATGATGCCGATGCCCCACAGGACCGACTTGCGGGCCTCCCTCGCGGTGGGGACCGTGTAGAAGCGGATCAGGATGTGCGGCAGACCGGCGGTGCCGAGGACCAGCGCCAGGCCCAGGCTGATCAGGTCGATCTTGCCCGCGAGGCCCTGCGCCTCGGTGCCGTACTTCAGGCCCGGCTCCAGGAAGGCCGCGCCCTTGCCGCTCTGGGTGGCGGCCTCGCCGAGCAGGCCGGACAGGTTGAAGCCGTAGTGGCCGAGCACCAGCAGGGTGACCAGGGTCGCGCCGCCCATGAGCAGCACGGCCTTGACGATCTGCACCCAGGTGGTGCCCTTCATGCCGCCGACGACCACGTAGACGATCATCAGGATGCCGACGCCGACGATCGTGAGCGCCTTGCCCGTCGGCGAGGTGACGCCGAGCAGCAGGCCGACCAGCGCGCCCGCGCCGACCATCTGGGCCAGCAGGTAGAAGATCGACACCGTGATGGTGGAGACGCCCGCCGCCGTGCGGACCGGGCGGGGGCTCATCCGGAAGGCCAGCACGTCGGCCATGGTGAACTTGCCGGAGTTACGCATCAGCTCGGCGACCAGCAGCAGCGCCACCAGCCAGGCGACCAGGAAGCCGATCGAGTACAGGAAGCCGTCGTAGCCCGACAGGGCGATGATCCCGGCGATGCCCAGGAAGCTCGCGGCCGACATGTAGTCGCCGCCGATGGCGAGACCGTTCTGCACACCGCTGAAGGACCGGCCACCGGCGTAGTAGTCGGTGGCGTCCTTGGTGTTGCGGCTGGCCCAGAAGGTGATGCCCAGCGTTCCCGCGACGAAGAGCAGGAACAGGATCGTGGAGAGGGTCTGGTGGCTCATTCGGTCTTCCCCTCGACTCCGTGGCGGATCTCGTCGGCCAGCGGGTCAAGCTTCTTCTCGGCGAAACGGGAGTAGGCCCAGGCGATGCCGAACGTCGACACGAACTGGAGCAGACCGAAGATCAGCGCCACGTTGATGTTGCCGAAAAGCTTCGTGCCCATGAAGTCGCGCGCCCAGCCCGACAGGACGACGTACAGCAGGTACCAGGCGAGGAACGCCGCGGTCATCGGGAACGCCCAGGCCCGGAAACGCTTCTTCAACTCCTGGAATCGTGCGTCGGTCTGAATTTCTTCGTAGACCGACGAATCATGTTGCCTGGCGGTCACGGGACCTCCCAAAATGTGATCTGGATCACGGACAACGTAGGGGTGGACGCTACCCCTGGAGGAGACCCGCACGCGCTCTCTTCGCCGAGGCGCTGCCGCGTCGCGTTCAGTTGGATCGGGCTTGCGGTGAAAGGTCCGTCTCGTACGACGAACGGTTCCCGCAGGAGCCCGATCTCACCACGGCCCGCCCCGCAGGGCGTAAACACCGGCACAGCAGACCGTCAGGCCGACCACCGCCAGCAGCAGGCGGTAGTCGACGAGCGACACCAGCACGGCGCCGCCGAGCAGGGACAGCAACTGGGTGAACCCGGTGAGCGACTCCAGGGCGGTGGAGACCCGGCCGACGAGGTGGGCCGGGCTGCGGCGCTGCACCAGGGTCGTCCTGGCCACCCCCTCCAGGGTCAGCCCGGCGCCCGCCACCATCATCGCCCCCAGCACGACCGTCTCCGCGGGGAGCACCCAGCACAGGACCGCCACGCCGTACAGGCCGATGCCCGTGCCGATCGCGAACAGCTCGCCCCGGCGCGCGATCACCGTGGAACTCCGCAGCCCCCCGGCGATCGCGCCGAGGCCCATCGCGGTCGAGGTGAACGCGGTGAACTCCGGCGACCTGGCGAGGCCGTGCTCGATGACCGCGAAGATCAGCGATTCGGCGGCCCCGGCCACCGAGAACATCAGGCAGAGCGCCACGGTCGCGCGCCGCAGCGCCGGTTCGGCGGAGAGGTAGCGGGCCCCGGCCCAGAACTCCTCGCGCCAGCGCCCCGGGGGGGCCGGCGAGACGCGCGGAAGGGACTCCGGCGCGGGGAGCATCGCGAAGACCCCCGCGGCGACCAGGAAGGTGGCCATGTCGAACAGCACGAGCGTGCCGAGCCCGAAGGCGGTGTAGACGGCCACGCCCAGCAACGGCCCGAACAGGCGCAGTCCCTGCCGGGTGGTCTGCAGGGCTCCGTTGGCCTCGGCCAGCAGGTGCTCGGGCAGGATGGCCTTGAGCAGCCCGCCGAGCGCGGAGAAGATCACCGCGTACGAGCAGCCCATGGCCGCGGACACCGGGTAGATCAGCCAGACCGTGTCCGGCCCGGTGACCGCGACCAGCGGGGCGAGCGAGACGCCCGACAGCACGCAGGTGACGATCAGGAGCCTCCTGCGGTCCACCCGGTCGATCAGGTATCCGAACAGGGGCGAGAAGCACAGGGGCAGGATGAAGAAGAACAGGGTCAGCCCGGCCGCGGCGTCGGAGCCGGTGAGGCTCTTGGCCAGGATCCCCGGTACCAGCAGCAGCGAGGCGTCGCCCAGCAGGCTGACGGCCATCCCGAAGTAGATGAGCCGGAACCGGGGCCGGCGCAGGACCTCCGGCATCACCGCTGACCGGCGGACCGGTGCGCCGACCGGCTCTCATGTGACACGGCGGACCGGTGCGCGGTCCGGCTCCCGTGGGACACGGCGGACCGGTGCGCGGTCCGGCTCCCGTGGGACACGGCGGACCGGCGTGCCGACCGGCTCCCGGGTAGCACGGCAGTGGCGTCGCCGACCTCGGCGAGCGCCTCATCACCGGAGCCGGCGAGTACCAAATCTAGTCAGAACAACCGAAATATCGGCCCATAAGCGTCATTCCGTCACAGCTCGCCGGAGCCGTCAAGAGGACCGGGGCCGCCAGTCACCCCGGTCCAGATTGAGGATCTCGGGGGTGTGCAGGCGCACCATCGTGCGCGCCACGTTCGGCGGGATGCGCCCCGGCGTCAGCAACGAGACCACCACCATGACGAGGAAGGCGATCGGCACCGTCCACGCGGCGGGCTGGGCCAGCAGAGCACCGACCAGGCCGGTGTGCGGCCCCCCGCCGATCGTCATCAGCACCGCGCCGCAGGCCAGGCCGCCACCGGCGAGCAACCCGGCCATCGCGCCGACGGGGGTGAGCCGCCGCCACCAGATGCCCAGCACCAGCAGCGGGCAGAAGGAGGAGGCCGCCACCGCGAACGCCAGGCCGACGACGTCGGCGACCGGCAGCGAGCGGGCGAAGGCCGCCAGTCCCAGCGGAACGATCACCGCCAGCACCGCCGCCGCCCGGAACGACCGCACCCCGCCCTTGAGGATGTCCTGCCCGATGACCCCGGCGACCGAGACCGTCAGCCCCGAGGAGGTCGACAGGAACGCCGCGAACGCCCCGGCCGTCACCAGCGCCGTCAGCAGATCCCCGGCCACGCCGCCGATCAGCCGCCCGGGCAGCGACAGGACCACCGTGTCACTGCCCTCCAGCTCCGGGACGTAGATCCGGCCCAGCGCGCCGTACACCGCCGGCAGCAGGTAGAAGGCACCGAGCAGCGACAGGACCACCAGCGTCGTACGGCGCGCCGCCCGGCCGTCGGGGTTGGTGTAGAAGCGGACCAGCACGTGCGGCAGCCCCATCGTGCCCAGGAACGTGGCCAGGATCAGCGAGTAGGTCGAGTACAGGCCGTACTCCCTGCCGGTCGACAGCGGCAGCGCCCACGTGGCCGCGTCCTGCGCGCTCAGTCCCGGTGAGCCGCCGTCGCGCCACGCCAGCAGCAGGAACACCAGCGGCACGGCCAGGGCGGTGAGCTTCAGCCAGTACTGGAAGGCCTGCACGAACGTGATCGACCGCATGCCGCCGGACATGACGTTCACCGCGACCACGGCCGCCACCAGCAGGCCCCCCGCCCACTCGGGGGCACCGGTGATGGCCCGCAGGACCAGGCCCGCGCTCTGGAACTGCGGCATCAGGTACAGCCAGCCGATCAGCACGACCAGCACCCCGGCCATCCGCCGCACCGCCATCGACTCCAGCCGCGCCTCGGCGAAGTCGGGCAGCGTGTACGCCCCCGAGCGGCGCAGCGGCGCGGAGACCAGCACGAGCAGCACCAGATAGCCGCCCGTCCAGCCGACCGGCAGCCACAGCATGTCGGCGCCGTAGGTGAGGATCAGCCCGGCAATGCCCAGGAAGCTCGCGGCCGACAGGTACTCCCCGCCGATGGCGGAGGCGTTCCACAACGGGGAGACCGTGCGGGAGGCGACGTAGAAGTCGGAAGTGGTCCGCGACAGCCTGATCCCGAACGCGCCGATCAGCACCGCCGCCAGCACCACCAGCACGACCGCCGTCACACCGTACGCGGTGCTCATCCGACGCCTCCCCCGACGTCTTCCATGCCATCTCCCGTGACGTCTCCTGTCGTGGGGGCCTCGGGTTCAGGCCCCGGGACGGTCCGTCGCCTGGTCAACGGGCCCTGTCCACCAGTTCGGCGAAGTGCCGCTCGTTGCGTTCCGCCTGCCGGACGTAGAGCCAGGCACCGATCACGAACGCCGGATAGATCAGACCGCCCAGCACCGCCCAGGGCAGCGGGATCCCCAGCAGGTGGACCGCGCGCAGCTCCGGCACCAGCATGAACATCAGGGGCAGTCCCGCCACCACGCACCCCAGCACCGTGCAGACGAACAGGGCCAGGCGGAACTGGGTGCGGACCAGCGAGCGCATGTACACCTCGCCCAGACGGGTCTGCTCGTCGATCTCGCGGGTGACCGGATAGCGGGGGTGGCGGGGCGCCATCGTACGAGGGCTGGTCACCACCTCGCGCCGCGGACGCTCATCCCGGCGCGTCCGCTCGGCGTCCCTGCGCGTCCGCTCGGCGTCCTTGCGCGTCCGGTCGGCGTCCTTGCGCGTCCGCTCGGTATCCCTGCGCGTCCGCTCGGCATCCCTGCGCGACCGGTCGGCGTCCTTACGCGTCCGGTCGGCATCCCTGCGCGACCGGTCGGCGATCCACCGGCGCGGCTCGGCGCCCTCCCCGGGCTCGGGGTCACGGCTCATTCGGACCTGCCCCTGCGCGCCCTGCGAACCAGCAGATCGCGCAGCTCACGGGTGTGGCGGCGGCTGACCGGGATCTCGGTCTCACCGATGCGGACCACGCACCGGCCCGAGTCGATGTGCAGCTCGTCGATGTGCTTGACCGCGACCAGATGGCTGCGGTGCACCCGCACGAACCCCGCGGAGGACCAGCGCTCCTCCAGCGTGGCCAGCGAGATGCGCACGAGATGGCTGCCCCCCGCGGTGTGCAGGCGGGCGTAGTCGCCCTGCGCCTCCACGTACCGGACCTCGGTGCTGGCCACGAACCGGGTGACACCGCCGAGCTCCACCGGAATGGTGTCGGGGTCGGCGCGGCCCGCCCCCTCGCTCTCCGGCAGCTCCGCGGAGACGAACACCCTGCGGATCGCCTCGGCCAGCCGCTCCGGCCGTACCGGCTTGAGCAGGTAGTCCTCGGCCTTGATCTCGAAGGCGTCGACCGCGTGCTCCTCGTAGGCCGTCACGAAGACCACCCGGGGCGGGTTGGCGAACTGGGAGAGCAACCGGCCGAGCACCACCCCGTCCAGGCCGCGCATCCGGATGTCGAGGAAGACCGCGTCGATCGGCCGCCCGTCGGCGATCGCCCGGTCCAGGACGCGCAGCGCGGCTGCCCCGTCCCTGGCCAGGGAGACCTCTTCGATACGGGGGTCGTCCCGGAGCAGATAGGCCAGGTCCTCCAGCGCGGGAAGCTCGTCGTCCACCGCAAGGACGCGCAGGCCGGTCACGGTCACTCCTCCAGATCGTTCACGAGGGAATTTCTAGAGGGTGATGAATCAGACATCGCCTGTCAACTTTTCGGTAGGGGGAAAGGTCCGGACCAGGCGCGGGCTCAACGGGCGGAGACACCCGGATGGTACTTGGGCAGGCGGACGCTGACCTTCGTTCCCGCCCCCTTGGCCGTCTCCGCCACCAGGCCGTACTCGTCACCGTAGACCTGGCGCAACCGCTCGTCCACGTTGACCAGCCCCACTCCCCCGGCCCCCGAGCGCTCGTCGGCGTCACCGGCCAGGATGCGGCGCAGGCGGTCGGGCTCCATGCCGACGCCGTCGTCCTCCACGCTGATCCGGCACTCGGCCCCGGCGTCCTCGGCGACGATCGAGATGCGCCCGACCCCCGGCTTGCTCTCCAGCCCGTGCTGGACCGCGTTCTCCACCAGCGGCTGCAGGCACAGGAACGGCACCGCGACCGCGAGCACCTCCGGGGCGATGCGCAGCGTCACCTGGAGCTGATCACCGAAGCGGGCCCGCTCCAAGGTGAGGTAGCGGTCGATGGAACGCAGCTCCTCGGCCAGCGTGGTGAACTCCCCGTGCCGCCGGAAGGAGTACCGGGTGAAGTCCGCGAACTCCAGCAGCAGCTCGCGGGAACGGTCCGGGTCGGAACGGACGAAGCTGGCGATGGTCGTCAACGAGTTGTAGATGAAGTGCGGGGAGATCTGCGCGCGCAGCGCCCGGACCTCGGCCTCCATCAGACGCGTTCTCGACCGGTCCAGCTCGGCCAGCTCCAGCTGCGAGTCGACCCAGTTCGCGACCTCGTGGGCGGCCCTGACCAGACCCGCCGAGGCGTGCCCGCCGTACGAGGCGAGGGAGCCCACCACCCTGCCGTCGGTGGTGAGCGGCACCACCACGGCGAACCTGATCGGGCACTCGGGAAGGTCGCACGAGACGACCTCGGGGCCCAGGACCCGGGTCCGGCCCCCGGAGAGCGTCTTGGCGGCGTGGGCGAACGCCTCGCGGGCGTGGTGGTCGCCCTCGCCGTCGTAGACCAGCAGCCGCTCCTCGTCGGTGATCGCCAGCGCCGGGGAGCCCAGCAGCTCCCGAAGATGACGGGACGCCTTCTGCGCCCCCGCCTCGGTCAGCCCCGCCCGCAGCGGCGGCGCGGCCAGGGAGGCGGTGTGCAGGGTCTCGAACGTGGCCCGCTCCGCGGGGCTGCTGCCCAGCTCCCTGCGCCCGCGCAGCACCCGCCACAGCACCAGAGCGGGTACGCCGACCAGGGCGGCGACCAGCAACACGGCAACGAGGGGTTCCACGCTCCGGACCTTATACGCCCGGCCACGCCCGCGCCTCACCCATCGGGATCACACCCTTCTTCCACATCGGAACAGGGTCGAACAGGATCTTCCATGCGGCGCGAGGTGCTCCGGGTACAAGACGAGCACCCGACCAAGTCCCTTTACATTGTAGATCAAGATGATGCGGACGGGGCGGCGCTCAGGGCCGCGCGGTCCCCGCCCGCAGGGCCTCGCGGATGCGGCGGGCGTAGGACTCGGCCTCGGCGGGGTCCTCGTATTTCGTACGGGGCCAGAAGAAGCCGCGCAGGCCGTCCTTGCGGTTGCGGGGAACGATGTGGGCGTGCAGGTGCGGGACGCTCTGGCTGATCCGGTTGTTCATCGCGACGAACGTGCCGGCCGCCTCCAGGCCCCGCTCGACGGCGGCGGAGAGGGCGCGGACGCGCTCGAAGAACGGGCCGACCATCGGTACCGGCAGGTCCGCCAGCGTCTCGACGTGGGTCCGCGGGACCACGAGGACGTGACCCTTGAAGACCGGCCGCGTGTCCAGGAAGGCGGCGGCCACGCCGTCGGAGAGGACGACCTGGGCCGGTCGCCCCCCGGCGACGATGGCGCAGAACAGACAGTCCTCACCTGGCACCACTTCAGAGACCGGCATCACGTCAGGATAGGAGACGCCGGGCGGCCCGTACGGTCCCCCGGCGGCGCGGGAGCGGGGCCGTGTCACCAGGCGCCGGCAGCGTCACCGGCGCCACCGCCTCACCGCGCCACCGCGCCACCGCGTCACCGCGTCACCAGCCGAGCTTGGCCGCGCCCGAGATGAGGGACCTCGCGATGACCATCCGCTGGATGTCGTTGGTGCCCTCGCCGATGGCCATCAGCGGCGCGTCCCGGTAAAGACGTTCGAGGACGAACTCCTGCGAGTAGCCGTAGCCGCCGTGGATCCGCATCGCCTCCGTGGTGGCGCGCAGCGCGACCTCGGAGGCGAAGTACTTGGCCATCGCGGCCTCGGAGTTCACCGCGCCGCCCTCGGAGCGGACCGCCGCCCAGTAGGTCAGCAGCCGGGCCGCCTGGATGTCGGTGGCCATGTCGGCGATCTTCAGCTGGATGGCCTGGAAGTCCGCGATGGGCTGCCCGAAGGCGTGGCGCTCGCGCGAGTAGCTCAGCGCGGCGTCGTAGGCGCACTGGGACAGGCCGACCGCGCGGGCGGCGATGTTGATCCGGCCGAGCTCCAGGGCCGACAGGGCCTGCTGCATGCCCCGCCCCTCGGCCCCGCCGAGCAGCGCCGACACCGGGACGCGCACGTCCTGCAGCACGATCTCGCAGGTCTCGGTGCCCTTGTAACCGAGCTTGGGCAGGTCGCGGCTGACGGTGTAGCCGGGGGTTCCGGCCTCGACGAGGAGCAGGGACATGCCGCGGTGCGCGGGGTCGGTGACGGAGGTCTTGACCAGGACGGGCATCGGGTCGGCGTGCCTGGCGTTGGTGATCCACGTCTTGGTTCCGTTGATCACGTAGTGGTCGCCGTCGCGGACGGCCCGCGTCTGGATGCCCTGCAGGTCGGTGCCCGCCGCGGGCTCGGTCAGCGCGATGCCGGTACGGCGGGCGCCGGTGGCCAGGTCCGGCAGGTAGGCGTCCTTCTGCTCCTCGGTGCCGTACCTGGCGATCATCCAGGCGGCCAGGGAGTGCGAGCCGAGCACCCCGGCCACGCCCATCCACCCGCGTGCGATCTCCTCGAAGACCAGGGCGAACGACACGCGGTCCAGGGCGAGCCCGCCGTACTCCTCGGGGATCGTGATCCCGAACAGCCCCATCTCCCCGAAGCCCTCGACGATCTCCGTGGGGTAGCGGCCGGCCCGCTCCCACTCGGAGGCGACCGGCACGATCTCCTTGTCGACGAACTCCCGCAGGGTCCGGCGGAACAGCTGCTGCTCCTCGTTGAGCTCGAAGTCCATCACGGGGTCCTTTCCGCGAAGCGGCCGTCAGGGGGTGAGCGGACCGGTCCTGGCCCGCGGGAAGTAGTTCTTGTCCTGCGGCGCGTCGCGGCGGTAGACCATCACCGCGCGGCGCCAGGACATGACCTCGTCGCCGTCCTGGTTGAGGCCGCGGGTCTTGCAGGTGACGATCCCGGCGTAGGGCCGCGACCGCGACTCCCGCTTGTCCAGCACGATCGACTCCGCGTACAGGGTGTCGCCCAGGAAGACCGGGTGGGTCAGCCTGATCTCGTCCCAGCCGAGGTTCATCAGGGCGGTCTGGCTGACGTCGATCACCGAGATGCCGAGCACGATCGCCACGGACAGGCCGGAGTTGACGATGATCTTCCCGACCGGGGCGCGCTCGGCGAAGTGGGCGTTGAAGTGGTTCTGGTTGGTGTTCATCGTCAGCAGGGTGAACCAGGTGTTGTCGGCCTCGCTGATCGTGCGGCCGAGCGGGTGCTGGTAGACGTCGCCGACGACGAAGTCCTCGTAGTACCGGCCGAGGCCGGGTTCGTGCACGGTCACGGTCTCTCCCCTGGACGCCGGGACCTCGACGCTAATCGTCCGGCGTTTCGGCGGTCAATGACCTGCTCCGTGCCGGTTTCCGGGTAGGCCGATACGGCCGGGCCGGCGAGGCCGCCCCGGTCACCCGGTGATCGCGGGGGAACGCCGCCGTCAGGGCAGGCGCCCGCGGAGGAACGCCGAGGCGACCTCCACCGCCCGCCGGGCCTGGAAGTCCATCGCCTCCAGCTGCACGTCGCCGGGCGGGATCGTGCCGTTGTCGGAGGTGTGGCCGGCGCCGTAGGGGTTGCCGGCCCGGAACTGGACGGGGTCCGCGTAGCCGGGCGGCACGATGATCGCCCCCCAGTGGTAGAAGGTGTTGTTCATCGCGAGGATCGTGCTCTCCTGCCCGCCGTGGGTCGTCGAGCTCGCGGTGAACGACGAAACGATCTTGTTGACCAGCAGGCCCTGGGCCCACAGCCGGCCGGTGGTGTCGATGAACTGCCTCATCTGGGCGGTGGGGTTGCCGTACCGGGTGGGCGTGCCGAACAGGAGCACGTCGGCCCACTCCAGGTCCTCCAGCGAGGCCTCCACGACGTACTGGGTGGCCGCGGCGTGGGCGGCCCAGCCCTCGCTGGACGCGACGGCCTCGGCCGGCGCGAGCTCCCTGACCTTGCGCAGGCGGACCTCGGCACCGGCCTTCTCCGCGGCGGCGGCGGCCGCCTTGGCCAGCGCGAAGACCGTACCCGTGGCCGAGTAGTAGATGACGGCGGCGTTGACGACCGGTTCGGTCAGGGCCTCTTCGATCGCCGCGTCCCCGGTCACGGTCTCCCCGGTCCCAGCCTCCTCGGTCACGGCCTCACATCCCTCCGGGCGCTCTTTCGGGATCGTCCTGCCGGAACGTGCCCGACGATCCCCAGAAGAACCCGTCCTGACCTGCAAAGACTCCTTGACCTGGGTGATCACGGAATGCGCGGGGCCGCCGCGCGGCGGGCCCGGCGGGGCTAGCATGCACGCTGATCGAGATGCCGAGATGCCGAGATCGCGAGAAGAGGCCCCGTGGAGCAGATCCCCTACGACGAGTGGCGCGCGAGTGCCGTCGATCCCGCCTTCAGCGAGTGGATGCGCTCGCTGAGCGAGCCGGAGTGGACGGCGGTGGTGAGCCACCCGTTCGCCGCCGCGATCACCCGGGGCGACGTCCCCGACGACGACATGCGCCGCTACCTGGTCCAGGACTTCCAGTTCGTCGACTCCTTCACCGCCCTGCTCGGGGCGGCCGTGGCCTGCGCGGACAGTTTCGAGTCGCGGGTGCCGTTCGGCCAGTTCCTGGGCGAGATCGCCACCACCGAGGAGCTGACGTACTTCCACCGGGCCCTCGCCGCCCTCGGCGCCACCCCCGCCGAGATGACCTCTCCGGAGCTGGAACCGGTCACGGCCGACTTCCGCGCCCTGATGGACGAGGCCAGGACCAGCCTGGACTACCCGCTCGTCCTGGCCGTGCTGTGCGTGGCCGAATGGTCCTACCTGGGCTGGGCCTCCCGCGCCGAGGAGCCGCTTCCGGACACCTTCGTGCACCGCGAGTGGATCGAGTTGCACGAGGGCCCGGCCTTCCGCGCCTGGGTGCACTTCCTGCGCGACGAGCTGGACCGGCTGGGCCCTGGGCTGGACGAGGAGGGACGGCTGCGCGTGCTCGACTTCTTCCGCCGCGCCGTACGGCTGGAGCTGCGCTTCTTCGACATGGCCGCCGGTTCCTGACCCCTCGCCCCCGGACCGGGTACGACGGACACGCCGGACACGCCGGGCACTCGCCCGCTTCCGCCTCCGGGGCGGGACCTCTCAGTCCCGGTCCCGCTCGGGGGCGGGGGCGGGTGCCTGGCCCTGATAGACGCCTCCGGCGCCCACCTGGGCGGCGTGAACCTCCTCGTCCGAGGCGTACAGGCGGATCTGGACGCCGTCGGGGTCGGCGAAGCCCATCGCGTGGCCCGCGGAGGCCCGGAAGACCGGGCTGTGCGGGACGCCGAGGCCGTCGAGACGGGCGACCCAGCCGTCGAGCCCCTCGCGGGTTACCTGGAGCGCGAAGGGATCGGCGTCGAAGAGCGCCCTGGCCAGGTCGGGGTTCTCACGCAGCGCGATCTGGAAGGCCGCGCCGGGGACCGTGAAGCTCATGCCCCTGATCACGCCGTCCTCGTCCTGGAAGCTGGTGTGGTGTTCCAGCCCCAGGACCCGTTCGTACCAGGAACGGCTCCGCTCCAGGTCGCTCACCCAGATCTTGAGGTGGTGCACACCGGTCAGTACGGCGTTCAACTCGTCTCCTCAGGGTGCCTGCGTCGTCGTGACGGTCGTGGTGAAACGGTGCTCGCAGAATCTCTCCCGCGCCTGCGCCCGGCTGAAACCGCGTTCGGACTCCTCCCTGCCGAGCCCTTCGAAGCTGTCGAAGCCGAGCCTGGCCACGGCCTTGGCCTCGGTGCCGGGCGCGAGGCGGGTCGTGAAGACGATCCGTCCCCGGTGCGGGACGTGGCTTCCCGCGGCGCACCAGACGCCGTCGGAGCGCTCGCGGCAGCGCAGGACGGAGACCCGCCCGCCGGCGCCGTCGAGCAGCACCGCCCGGACGCCTCCCCGCGTGCCCTCGGGGAAGCGGCCCCCCACCCAGAAGGCGCCCCAGTAGGGGGCGAAGGAGGGGGTCCAGGTCATGGAGTAGTCGAGGGTGTAGGAGACCCGGCCCCGAGAGTCGGGGCGTGGCGCGGCCCCGGCCGTCAGCTCGATGCCGATCAGCGGCTCACCCTGGCACTTCCTGGCGGCGGTGACGCAACTGGCCTGGGCCTGCGGCAGCGGCGACAGGGCGGCCGCGATGAGGGCGAGGCCCGCGGCGACCCCGAGAGCACGGCGCATGAGACCTCCTGTGTCCTGCCCCGAGAATCGTGTCCTGCCCGAGAACATCGTGTCCTGCCCGAGAACGCTACATGCGCGCGGCTCCGCGCACGTCCGAGATCAGCATAGTTCGCCCTTCCGGGCCGGAAACGGCGACCTGGCCGGCGCATCGGTCGCGGGAAGGTCCGGGTGGGCGGAGAGGAGGGGGTCCGCCGCCCACCCGGAAACGGTCAGATTACCCCGACAGACATGAGTTTGGCTCGCTTGCGCGCACAGGTATCGGCCGGATCTCCGGTGACCGCCCCGTTCCCCTGCGGGCCGGGAAGGGCGGCCGCCGGGACCGGGGGCGTCCGGCCGGCGACGGGAGAGGGGTGCCCGAAAGAGCCGAGAGTGCCGTCCGGCCGGGGCCCGGGGGTGGCGGTCCACCGGCACCCGGTCAGCGTTCGCCGGGACCGGGAAGGGGGCCGTCCTCCTCCTTCGCCTCGTCCCTGGGCTCGGCGTACGGCTCGCTCTCGGGCGGATGGCCTCCGGCGATCCGGCGTTCCCGCATGAGTTCGGCGTCGAACTCGGCGCCCAGCAGGATCGCCATGTTGGACAGCCACAGCCAGACCAGGAACACCGCGACGGCGCCGAGCGTGCCGTAGGTCTTGTCGTAGGAGCCGAAGTTGGCGACGTAGGCCGCGAACCCGGCGGAGACGACGACCCACAGCAGCACCGCCAGCAGCCCGCCGGGGCTGATCCAGCGGAATCCGGGCTGGCGGACGTTGGGCGCGGCCCAGTAGAGCAGCATCACCAGGCCCGCGGCGATCAGCACCAGGACCGGCCACTTGGCGTACCCCCAGACGGTGACCGCGGTCTGCCCGACTCCCAGGGCCTCGCCCGCCAGCTCGGCGAGCCTTCCCGTGAAGGTGACGGCCACCGCCGCGGCGGCCATCAGGACGACGACCACCAGCGTCAGCCCGACCCTGAGCGGGGTCAGCTTCCACAGGGGACGTCCCTCCCGGATGTCGTAGATCGCGTTTCCGGCCCTGACGAAGGCGGCGACGTAGCCGGAGGCCGACCAGAGCGCCACCAGCAGACCGGCGATCGCCAGGAGACCCCTCGTGCTGCCGCTGCCGCGCACCTGGTCGACCTGGTCCTTCACCAGTTGCGTGACGTCGCCGGGGGCGAGCGCCGCGACCTGGGCCAGGATGGTGGAGATCACGTCCTGGCCGACCAGTCCGAGCACGGACACCAGCACGATCAGGCCGGGGAAGATCGACAGCACCGCGTAGTAGGTGAGGGCCGCGGCCCAGTCGGGCAGGCCGTCCCGCTGGAACTCCAGGACGGTCCGTTTGAGGACCCCCCACCAGGCCCGCCGGGGCAGTTGCGAGGGGGTGTCCGGGACAAGGGCGAGCCGCCCCCGCGAATCGTCGGGGGCGGCCCTGCCGGTGCTGCCGGTCATCTACTTCTTCTTGCCTCGCCGCAGCACGCGGAAGACGACCAGGACGAGCGCGGCGACCGCCGCGATCGTCACCACCGGGCGCTTGCCCACCTCGGTCGTGACCCTGTTCGCCGCGTCCTTGATCTCGACGGGAGTCACTTCCTTGACCCGGCCGACGACCTCGGGGGCCGCCTCCTTCACCCGCCCGACCATCTCGGGAGCGGCCACCTTGACCCGCTCCACCATCTCGGTGGCCGTGGTGGCGGTCGCCGCCCCCGCCTTGCGCAGGTCGTCGCCCACCTGAGCGGCGGTCTCCTGCAGACGGCCCTTGACGTCGGTCTTGTGCACCAGTGCCTCCACTGTGTCGCCCAGTTCGCGGCGGGCTTCCTCGATGTCCCGCCGCACGGTCTCCGTGTCGTTCCCGTCGTTTCCGACGGTCTTGCCGACCTCCGTCGCGCCGCCACCGGTGTCACCGGTGTTGACGTACGGGGTACTCCTCGCCGTGCTGTCCGGTACGGCGGCGAGCGCCGCGCCCTCCGGGAGCCGGGGCGTGCCGTCGCGCTCGGACTCGGAAACCCCGGGGTCCTCGGCGGGCGTGCCGTCCGGCTGGTTCGGCGGGATGTTCAGCGATCCGCTCTCGTCAGGCGTTATCGGCTCGTCGACGCCCTTCCTGCGGGATCCGGTGGTTCCGGCCACGGCCTGGGGCCGCTCGGGTCCGCCCGGGTCTGTCTCAGTCATCGGTGCGCCCTCTCTTTCACCGCGTCGATGTCGTCCTTGACGCTCTCGATGGTCCGTTCGGGGGTCGGCGGGGTGGCCTCGGCGACCTGGCGCTTGCCGAAGAACCCGAGCGCGCCGGCCATGACCAGCAGCACCCCGCCCACGAGCGCGGCCGCCGCCCACGGGGGCATGACCTGCGCGAGAAGCAGGATCACCGCGGCGACCAGGGCGCCGGCCCCGAACAGGGCCACCACTCCCGCTCCGCCGAACAACCCCACGCCGATTCCCGCGTGCTTGCCCTTCTCCGTCAGCTCGGCCTTGGCCAGGCGCAGCTCGTCCTTGACGAGACGCGAGACCTGCTCCGACATCTGCCGGATCAGCTCGGACGTCGGCAGTGATTCCTTGGTGTTGGTCATGGGCTGCCTCCTCCCCTACAGGAAAGGACGTCTACCCTCTCCTCCCCCGGCAAACATGGGCCTGGCTGCGATGATCACAGGGGGGTGCGGAGACGACACCGTGCCGTGTCGCGCGGCGGCCGGGCCGCGCCGGGCCGGGCCGGGCCGGGTCGGCGAACCCGGCCGGCGTGCCGAACGGCACGGCGGTGGCGGTGGCCGGGAGCGGGGCGGACATGCTCCGGACACGTCGATCACGCCTCGCGGCCGGGACTACGCCATGATCATAGGGAGGCCCGCGTGTCCCAGTGGTGGAAAAGTAGAGGTACGGGCGAAGATGAGCCTCTTGGGATAGTGCGTGGCACGATGAGCGCGATCAGAAAGGCGGCACGCTAGAGATGGCACAGATCGTCGGCGGCGGGAGCCCGGTCAACGACGCCGAGCGACGGGTCATCGCGCATCTGCGAGACAACGCCCCGGACGACTGGCTGCTGCTGCACAACATCGAGGTGCCCCGCGGGGACGACACCTTCGAGGTGGACGTGATCGTCCTGACCGGCCACTCGCTCTGCGTCATCGACGTCAAGGGCACCCGCGGCCGGATCGAGGTCGCGGGAACCCGCTGGTTCCCGCAGCGGCGGGAGGCGTTCGGCTCCCCCGTCGCCAAGCTGCGCGGCAACGGGCGCGCGCTCAAGGGCCTGCTCACCCAGGAGCGCCGCGAGCTGGACCGGGTCTACGTCGACAGCCTCGTGGTGCTCACCGGGACCGACGCGGAGCTGGTCGACCCGGCCGGCCGCGACTCGCGGCACGTCACCGACCTCGCCGGGCTGATCGGCACTCTGGGCGACGTCTCCCGCGTCAGGCGCGGCCACACCACGGACACCGCGCCGTACGGCACCGCGATCATCGAGGCGCTCAACGGGAGCGTGCGGCGCTCCACGGCGCCGCCGCGCTTCGGCAGCTGGGAGGTGGAGGAGCAGCTGGGCGGCGACAACCGGGTCACCGAGTACCGCGCGATCAACGCGACGGTCCCGGGCAGCGAGACGGTCCTGCTGCGCGTCTACCGGGCCGACCCGCTGGCCGAGGAGGAACCGAGGGCGGCCGAGCGACGGCTGATCACCAACGCCTACCAGGCCCTCACCAGGATTCCCCCGCACCCGTGCGTGGTGCGGGCCCGTGACTTCTTCGCCATCGACGACGAGAGCCGGTTCGTGCTGGTCCTCGACGACGTGCACGGCCAGGCGCTGCACCTGCACCTCACCGCCCCCATGTCCACGCTCTCCACCGCCGCCCGGCTGGACGTGGTGGAGGACATGCTGCTGGGCCTGGCCCACGTGCACGCCAACAACGTGATCCACCGGGCGCTCAGCCCCGCGTGCGTGCTGGTGACCGAGGAGGGCCGGGCCATGCTCACCGGGTTCGACTACGCCAAGCCGGGCCCCCGCGCGCACACCGTGGCCAGCGAGCTGCCCAACGTCCTCGACACCCATTACGCGGCCCCCGAGTGCCAGGCCATGCCGGAGCGGATGACGGCCGCCTCCGACGTGTACGCGGCCGGGGTGATCGCCTTCCAGCTGCTGACCGGGAGGCTTCCCCCGATCACCCCCGACGCCGAGCCCGCCTCCGGCGAGGCGCCCGTGGAGGTCATGGACCTGCTGCGGCGGATGCGCGACCACGCGACGAGCAAGCGTCCCGGCGCGGCCGAGGCCCTGGCCGACCTGCGGCGGATACGGCGGCCCCGCCCGCCGGAGCCCGCCGTGCCGGACCTTCGTCCCCAGGACCTTCGGCCGCGGCACCTCGGCCACCCCGAGGCCCCGGCCCTTCGGGAGGTCGTCCCCGAGTTCCCCGGCGTCCCCGAGATCCCCGCCGCGGCGGGCGCCGGCGTGGCGGACACCGGGCGGCCGGAGGAGCGCGGGCCGGAACACCACCCGCGGGACGCCCGCCCGCAGGCACCCGCGCGGTACGAGGACGAGCACCACGGGGGTCTGCCGGCACCGGAGCCGCTGCTCGACAGGCTCAGGACGAGATTCCGGCGTATCACTGGAAAACAGCCGTAAAGTTTCACTGGAAAACAGCCGCGAAGGCTCACCGGAGAGCAGCCGTGAGCCAACCGGCCGCCCGCCCGGCCGACGGCCGTGCGGGGGCCGGGCCCGGGCTCTCGGCCGGGGCCCCGGCGCCCGCCGGGCGGCGGGTCAGTGGCGGGTGTGGCCGCCCCGGAAGCGGGCAAGGAGCCCGCGCAGCTTCTGCTGGTTGCGCGGGTCGCGGGCCATCGTCTTGGCCTTCTCCATGTGCCGCTGTCCCTGCGGGGTGCGCAGGTAGTTTCGAACCCGATCCATCAGCGATGCCATGGTGTCCTCCATCTGTCGGAACCTCCGACTACCCGCTGAGACCGGTTCCAATCACCACCGGCACCCGGCCTCCCGGCTCCCCGGGCTCTCCCGGGCCGCATCGCGGGCTCAGGAGTCGACGAAATCGTCCGGGACCATCACCCGCAGGCCGTTGGGAACGGTGCGGATCATGATGGGGGTCATCAGGCGGACCTCACCGTCGACGTCGGCGGCCATCGGCGGGTCGGTCTCCAGATACATCTCCCGGCCCACGACGAAGGGGCCTCCCGCCAGGCTGCGCCAGCGGCCGCTGCCGGCGCGGACCATGGTCTCCAGCAGCAGGCGCAGGCGCTTGCCCGAGCCGAGCTGGTACGCGACCAGGCGGCCGTTGTCGATGCTGATGTCCCTGGCGACCTGCCAGCCGCCGTGGAAGCGGCCGTTGGCGATGTTGAGCTGGTGGGTGAGCAGCTCGTGGCGGCGCCCGTCCACGGTGAGGAAGGCCCGGAACGGCTGGTGGCCCGGGAGGATCGTCAGGGCCGTGATCGGGTAGGCCGCGCGGCCCAGGAGGCGCTTCACCCCGTGCCTGACCTTGCCCGCGACCTCCACGGAGACCCCGAAACTGGCCAGGTTGGCGAACTCGCGGTCTCCGGCGACACCCAGGTCGATGTCGGCGACCTTCCCCGTGCGGAGGACGCCGATGGCCCCGGCGAGGTCGAGGGGGACGCCGAGGCTGCGGACGAAGTTGTTGGTGGTGCCCAGGGGCAGCACGCCCAGGGCGACGTCGCGGTGGGCGACGTGCTTGACGGCGGCGCTGAGCGTGCCGTCGCCGCCGCCCACGACGAGCAGGTCGGGCTCGTCGGCCAGGGCCTGCTCCAGGGTGGCGCGCAGGCGTTTGGTGTCGACCACCGGGAAGAAGCGGATCGAGTCGAATTCCTGGGCCCGCAGCGCGCGGACCACGGCGGGGTAGTGGCGCCGGCCGCGGCGCGAGCGCGTGTTGACGACCACGCAGACCCTGCCCTTGGTCCGGATGGCCTCGGTGTGCTCGGCCTTGCTTCGAAGCTCTCCCACGCTGCCCCTATCCGATCGGGTGGTTGCCCGTTCAAATGGTAGGGCCCCGCCGTCGGTGACGGCGGGGCCCCGGGGCCCGTGGGCCCTCATTCGCCCGAGGGGCGGGGTGATCTACTTCTTGGGCGGGGTGACCTGCACGATCGCGCCGAGGTCGCCCGGGAACGGGGTGACCAGCTTGATCTTCACGCCCAGCGCCTTGCCCTCGTCACCGGGGTTGCCGGAGCCGAGGACGTGGCCGTTGCCCATGTCGGTCCCGTACAGCTCGGTGGCCGGGGTGCCGTCGGCGTTGACGACCCGGGTGCTGTAGGGCTGGTCGCCCTTGGAGGGGACGACCACCGAGGCGTCGAAGTCGCGGTAGAACAGGCTGGTGCCGCGCGCCTCGAACCCGGGGTACCAGGTCTTGGCGTCGGTGAACTCGGAGACCCCGCGCTGCGCGGCCACCTTGGTGCAGTACTCGCTGAAGGGCTCGCCGGGCCCCTCGAAGCACTCGGTGAAGGGGTAGGTCTTGGAGAAGGAGAAGGCGGCGTTCGAGGTCTGCACGCGGCCGTTCATGTTCTTGAGCGTGGTGGTGTCCTTCTCGGCCGCCGCGCCGGTCCGCCGCAGCGGGTCGAAGTGGGAGTCGACGAGGAGCAGGCTGCCCTTGGAACCGATGCTCGGCGCCAGTTCGAGGTTGTTGGCCAGCGAGTTGTTGGTGTAGTTCGAGTCGCGGAACCACACCAGCATGCCGGGGGCGTTGTACTTGACCTTCTCCACCTTCCACGCGCCCTCACGCGAGTAGTTGGTGGTGTAGGTGTACTGCAGGCCCTTGTCGAACCCGTCGAAGTTGCGCCACTCGGCCAGGTAGAACCGGGAGACCTCGCGCTTGCCGTCGTTGACGACCCAGCCCGCGCCGGTGGTGCCGTTGAAGGTGCCGCGGCCGGTCGTCCAGCCGCCGGCGCCGCTCTCCAGGTCGTCGCTCCAGACGGTCTCGGCGCCGTTGGTGAGCGCGAAGTCGTCGACGTGCCAGCCGCGCGGGGTGAAGGCGGCGTCGGTGTTGTAGGTCAGGCGCAGCTTGACGGTCGTGCCGGCGAACGGGGCGAGGTCGACGTAGTCGTGCCGCCAGCCGTCGGTGTTGCCGGTGAGGCCGTACTTCTTGTTGCCGAACGTGGCCAGGTTCTTGTTGGGGTCGGTGTAGTCGTCGTCGGTGGAGACCAGGGCGCCGCCCTCGGTGTAGACCTTCTGCTGGGCCCAGGTGGTGCCGCCGTCAGTGGAGATCTCGACGAAGCCGTAGTCCCAGTCCTCCTCGATCTCGTAGTTGTTCCACATCCAGAACTTCAGGTCGGTCCCGGCGGGCACCTGGACGTCACGGCCGAGCTTGACGTCGGCCCACTCCTGGTCGAAGTTCGACCAGAACGTCTTGGTGCCGCTGTGCGGCTCGACCATCGTGACCGGGGGGCTGGCCAGGTTCACCCTGACGCCGTCCTGGGTGAGCTTGGGCGTGCGCGAGGCCTGGCCGATCGTCACCAGACCGCCGCGGTCGCCGGGGTTGAAGACCTTGGGGTCGGCCCAGCCGAGGATCCACTTGCTCCAGATGCTCATGTGGGAGGGCATCGACTGGAAGATCGGGCCGCTGTGCGAGCCGCTGGACATCAGGTCCCAGAAGTCGACCGCCGAGGAGGCCTGGCCGCTGGTGTCGTAGAGGTCCGGCAGGCCCAGGTCGTGGCCGTACTCGTGCGCGAAGACGCCGACGCCGGAGTCCTCGGGCTGCACGATGTAGTTGGAGATCTTCACGTTCTCGCCGGGCACCTGGTAGCCGCCGGCCACCGCGCTGGAGTGCGCCCAGATCGCGTAGGTGCCCTCGGCGCCGCCGTCGGAGGACTTGTCCTTGCCCGCGTGGACCAGGACCAGGTGGTCGACCACGCCGTCGGGCTCGGCGAAGTTGCCGTCGCCGTCGGCGTCACCGACGTCCTCGATGTCGTAGTCGGCCCAGGGGAAGTCCGGGTCGGTGGCGGCCAGGGTCTTGACCGCGTCGATGGCGAGCTGGCCGGCCCCGAGCGGGTTGTCCGGGTGGCCGCTCATGTCCTGTACCGGCTGGCCGCAGGCGCGCGCGCCGTAGTAGGCCTCGGAGTGCGGGACCTTGATCCACGGGCTGGCCTGCCCGGTGACCGTGTAGGCGCCCTTGGACATCTCCTCGTACATGTTCTTCATGGTGGAGCCGGAGATGTCGATGCCCTTGCGGCCGTCCCGGGGGTCGGTCAGGTCGGTGCGGACGCGCTGGGTGATGCCCTGCTTGGTGTAGAGCATCTTGTTGAAGTGGTCGGGGCTGAAGTCCGGCACCCAGAAGCTGTTGTTGTCCTTGTGGGACAGCGTGGCCGGGTTGGGGATCTTGTTGTGCAGCGGGCCGTTGAGCAGCGTGCCCGCCGGCTCGGTGACGCACTCGGCCGGGTCCTCGCTGTTCACGTCGGCCGGGCGGGAGAAACCGGAGAAGTCGTCGTTGGCCTTGTCGTTGAACTCCACCAGCAGCGTGAGGAGCTTGGCCGTCTTGACGGTCTTCGACTTCTTGAAGAGGAAGTCGGCCGGGTTGGTCCCCGTCCTGATCGCCTGGGCCTCACGGGCCGCCAGCACCCGCGCGGCGACGGGGTTGCCCGCGGAGTACTTCTCGGCGATCTTCTTGGACGGGCTGACCTTGCGCGCCTTCGCCGACGGCACGGCCGGGTCGTCGACCTCCGGCTCGTCCCTGGGGGGCGCGTAGTTGATGTAGTAGTCGGCCGCGGTCGGCTGGTAGCGCGCGACCGAGGTGTCGCTTTCCGCCGAGGCCCCGCCCACGGCCAGTCCCGTGACGGCCAGGCCGAGTACGGGGACTATCGCGAGAAAACGCCTTCCGGCGCCTCCACTACTGACTCTGCCGGACAACGTGTCCCCTTCCCTGCGCCCGGGTTGGCCGGACGCGTCCCACTCACCGGCCCGCCGTATGAGCGCGCCGAACCGGGAGATTAGACGAGAAGGTAAAGTTAGAGTCAAGAGTCCAAATGATGTTGCGAAACTGCAATAAAGTGCGTTTTGTCCGGAGAAGGCATGTTGGCACAGGCCGTACAGTCCAACGTGTGACCGCTATCTCCGAACTCGTCGCAGCGCTCGCACCGGAGAAGGTGCTGACCGACCCCGACGTGACCGACTCCTACGCGCGGGACCGCACCTTCCTGGAGCCGGGGAGACCGCTCGCCGTGGTGTTGGCGCACACCAGGGACGACGTCGTCGCCGTGATGAGGTGGGCCACCGAGCACCGGGTGCCGGTGGTGCCCAGGGGCGCCGGGACCGGCCTGGCGGGCGGGGCGACCGCCGTCGAGGGATGCGTGGTGCTGGCGCTGCACAAGATGGCGGCGATCAGGGAGCTGTCCCCCGCCGACGAGATGGCCGTGGTCGAGCCGGGCGTCATCACCGCCGACCTGGACCGGGCCGCCCGCGAGCACGGGCTGATGTACGCCCCCGACCCCTCCTCGTACGAGATCTCCACCATCGGCGGCAACCTGGCCACCAACGCGGGCGGGCTGCGGTGCGTGAAGTACGGCGTGACCCGCGACTCGGCGATGGGCCTGGAGGTCGTGCTCGCGGACGGCCGGGTGATCAACACCGGCCGGCGCACCGTGAAGGGCGTGACGGGCTACGACCTGACCGGGCTGTTCGTCGGCTCCGAGGGGACGCTCGGGGTCATCACCGCGGCGACGGTGCGGCTGCGCAGGGCCCCGTCGGTCTACCCGGCGACGATCGCGGCCGAGTTCACCTCCCTCAGGGACGCCGCCGCCGCCGTCTCGGCGATCATCGCGGCCGGCTGCCAGCCGTCGCTGATGGAGATGCTCGACCGCAACACGCTCAAGGCCATCGACGACTGGCGGAACATCGGGCTGGAGGAGTCGACCCGGGCGATGCTGATCGCGCAGTCGGACGCGGCGGACGGCCCCGCGGTCTCCGAGCGGATGGCCGAGCTCTGCACCGCCAACGGCGCGGCCTTCGTGGCGGTGTCGTCGTCGGCGCAGGAGGCCGAGGAGCTGATCGGGGTCCGGCGGATGGCGTACCAGGCCAAGGAACGGCTGGGCAAGTGCCTGGTGGAGGACGTGTGCGTGCCGCGTTCCCTGCTGCCGGACATGATCGAGAAGATCGAGGCGATCGCGGTCAAGTACGACGTGCTGATCAGCACGGTCGCCCACGCGGGCGACGGCAACCTGCACCCGGTCTTCATCTTCGACCACGCCCTGACCGAGCCGCCGCCGCAGGTGTGGGCGGCGGCCGACGAGCTCTTCAGGGAGACCCTGGAGATGGGCGGCACGCTCACCGGCGAGCACGGCGTCGGGCTGCTGAAACGGCGCTGGCTGGCGCTGGAGACCGGACCGGTCACCGAGGAGATCCACCACGGGATCAAGAAGGTCTTCGACCCGCTCGGCATCCTCAATCCCGGCAAGGCCATCTGAACGGGCTTTCGCGCCGCGGCAACTGTCCATCGGCACTCACGCTGGTAGCGTTCTGCCACACATAAACCATTTTTTCGGGGTTTGTTCAGGGTTTGTTTCGGGGGAACACATGACAGAGCCGCTCACCGGGGAGGATCCACCACGGCTGGGCTCGTTCGAGCTGATCGGACGGCTCGGCGAGGGTGGCCAGGGGATCGTCTACCTCGGGCGGGGGCCCGGGGGCGAGCAGGTCGCCGTCAAGCTCCTGCACCACGGGCTGACCGGCGACCCCGAGGCCAGGGCCCGCTTCCTGCGCGAGGTGTCGGTCGCGCAGCGGGTGGCCCGGTTCTGCACCGCGGCCGTGCTGCACGCCGACCTCGCCGGCAGCCGCCCGTACATCGTGAGCGAGTACGTCCCGGGACCGTCCCTGCGCCTGCTGGTCGACCGGGAGGGGCCCCGGCGCGGCGCCTCCCTGGAGCGCCTCGCCGTCAGCACGGCCACCGCGCTGTCGGCGATCCACCGCGCGGGCATCCTGCACCGCGACTTCAAGCCCGCCAACGTGCTAATGGGCCCCGAGGGCCCGGTGGTGATCGACTTCGGCATCGCCAGGGCGCTGGACTCGCCGGGGATGACGGCGACCGGGGTGGCGATGGGGACCCCGTCCTACCTCGCGCCCGAGCAGCTCGGCCCCGGCGAGGTGACGCCCGCGGCCGACGTGTTCGCCTGGGGCGTCACGATGGTGTTCGCCGCGACCGGCACGCCCGCGTTCGGCCAGGACTCCATCGCCGTCGTGATCAACCGGATCCTGAACGCGCAGCCCGAACTGGGCCCGCTGGAGGGGCCGCTGCGCGACCTGGTCGCGGCCTGCCTGTCCAAGGACCCGGCCCAGCGCCCCACCGCCGAGCAGCTCGTCAGCCACCTGATGGGCTCGGGCCCCACCACCCCGGTGCCGCGCCCGGCCGCCTTCCCCCTCCCCGGTACCGGCGTCGGACCCGCGTCCGGCGTCGGACCCGCGCCCGTGCCCGGGACGACCGCGCGACAGGGCGGGCAGGGCGTACAGAGTCAGGCCGGACAGGCCGGGCCGCGGCACGGCGGACCGAAGCATGGCGGATCAGGACAGAAGCGTCAGGAACCCGGCGGGAGGAAGGCGCCCCGGCCGGTGGGGCTCCTGCTCGCCGGGGTGGCGGTGGTGGCCGCGCTCGGCGTGGCCGCCGGGGCCGTGGCGCTCCTCCAGGACGACGGCAAGGCCGCGGCGGCGCGACCGGTGGCGACCTCCGCCGTGTCGGAGGCCGCGGATCAGGAGCCGACGCTCATCCCCGACGTCGTGGAGGAATCCCCCCAGCCCTCGGAGCCGGCCTCGGAGGAGGATACGGTCGCCGCGATCACGCCCCATCCGTCCCGGCGCACCTCCCCTCCGACCTCCCGGCCGGCCGGGGGTCAGGACCCCGATACGGGGAAGCCGACGCCGAAGCCCAGCGGATCCCCCTCGCGGACCCCCACCGCCAAGCCGACCCCGTCCGCGAAACCGACGACCACGCCGACGACCACGCCGCGGCCGAGCGGCACCCCCAAGCCCTCCTCGTCTCCGAGTCCGACCTCCAAGCCCACCACCGCGAAACCGACGGTGAAGCCCACCGCCACGCCGAGCCAGAGGCCCAACCCCTACACGGCCACCGGCGTCTGCGGGAGCGGCTACAAGGTGGTCGCCTCCAGGGCCCTGGGCCGCGCGGCGACCGTCTACCTCCTCTACAACACCGCCCAGGGCAGGAACTGCGTCGTCACCATGTCCAGGTACGTGTTCCCGTCCAAGATCGCGATGAACGCGATCCTCCAGGTGAAGGGCGGCTCCACCGCGAGCAACTCCGGCAGGTTCACCGTCTACGCGGGCCCCGTACGGCTCCCCGCCGTCAAGAAGTGCGTCATCTGGGGCGGCTCGCACGGGTCACTGTCGTGGAGGAGCGGCTGGAGCCACTGCGGCTGAGCACAGAGGTGCCGCAGGTCTCGCCGGTTCCTGTCGTTCGCCGTCGAAAGCCGTCCTCGGGCAGCACCGGAGCAGATCCCCCGGGAGCGACCGGAACTCCGGGCCGCTCGGAGTGCCGGAAGCGGTGATCAGACGCTCGGGCGTGCGGACCCCTTCCCGCCCGGACGGTCAGATCCTGTGCAGGCGGCGGATCGGCGGGATGAGCAGGAGTGCGGCGCAGACGGCGGCGGTGACGCCGGTCGAGACGAACAGCAGGTCCCGGGGTTCGACGATCGAGGAGACCGGGCCGACGAGGGCCTGGCCCACGGCGACGCCCGAGACCGAGCCGGCGACCTCGTAGGCGGTCACCCGGTTGAGAACGTCCGGAGCCACCTGCGTCTGGACGCTCGTCGACCACATCACCGACCAGAACGCCCAGGAGGCGCCGCCGAGCAGATGTCCCGCCATCAGCGGGAGAGGCGGGAGTTCCAGGGCGGCCGACAGCGGGATGCAGATGAAGCCGGTCAGGGCGACCGCGCCCGCGGCCAGCGGGCGGGCGGGGCGGAAGCGGATCGCGACCAGGCCGCCGAGCACGGTGCCGGCGCCGAGGGCTGCCATCGCCCAGCCGTAGGCGGCCTCGCCCAGGCGGTCGCCGATCAGCCGGGAGCCGAGCGGGATGTAGGGGCCGAACACGAACATGCCGAAGAAGACCCAGACCAGGATCACCGACCACATCCAGCTGCGGGAGCGGAACTCCGTCCAGCCGCGCCGCAGGTCGAGCAGGACCGTCGAGGACTTCCCGGCTCCGGCTCCAGCCCCGGCTGCGGGGGCGAGCCTGATCAGGGCCAGGCAGAGGCCGCTGACCAGGAAGGTGGCCGCGTCGAGGGCGTAGACGGCGCCCGCGCCGGTCAGCGCCATCAGCAGTCCGGCCAGGACCGGGCCGCCGAGCTGGGTGGCCGCATCAGCGATCTTGAGGGTGCCGTTGGCCCGCTGGGGGTCCTTCGCGACCAGCGGGACCATGCCGTTGACGCCGGGCTGGAACATCGCGGCGGCCGTACCGGACAGCGCGGAGGCGACCATCAGCAGCCACAGCGACGGGGTGCCGGTGAAGAACGCGACGGCGAGCACGCCCTGGGTGACGATCCGCACCAGGTCCGCGCCGACCATCATGGCGCGTGCGCCGATCCTGTCGGAGAAGACTCCGCCGAACAGCACGAACAGCACGAAGGGCGCCGTCCAGACGGCGAGAACGTACCCCACGCCCGAGACCCCGTAGACGGCGCCGACCGCCAGCGCCGTCGCGACCGGCATCATGGCGTCGCCCAGCAGCGACACCACCCGGGCCGCGAAATAGAACGAGAAATCCCTGGTCCAGAGCGCGGGCGGGACGCTCGCGGCATCTTCACGATCGAGAATCGCGGTCATGTGACGAACTCCATGACCACTCATTCTGGATATCAGCGCATATCCCCGCAGACGTCCCGAATGACATTGTTGGGTACATTCTTGCCATGAGGCATCGCGTGGTCGCCCTGGTCGGCCCCACACAGGAGATGTATCCGGTGACCTGCGCGTCCGCCGTGTTCGGCTACCACGGTCCCGACATCCCCCAGCACTACGACTTCCGGCTCTGCGCCGAGCGGCCCGGCGCGATCCCGACCACGCTGGGCGCCGACATCGTCGTCCCCGACGGCCTGGAGACCCTGGCGCAGGCCGACACGATCCTCATCGCGGGCTGGTGCCCAGGGCCGGACGTCTCCGCCGAACTCGGCGCGGCGGTCCTGGCCGCCCACGGCCGCGGCGCGCGGATCGTCGGGGTCTGCGCGGGCGTCCACGTCCCGGCGAGCCTGGGCCTGCTGGACGGCCGCGGCGCCGCGGCCCACTGGGAGCTCACCCACGAGCTGGGACGGCTCTACCCGAGGGTCCGTGCCGACGCGACCGTCCTGTACGTCGACCACGGCGACGTCGCGACGGCGGGCGCCACGGCCACCACCGTCGACCTGTGCCTCAACCAGGTCAGGCGCGACCACGGCGCGGCCCTCGCCATGCGCATCGGCCGGCAGCTGTCGGCGGCCCCGCACCGGGAGGGCTGCCAGCGCCAGTACCCCGCGCTGCCGACGACCGGGCCGCTCCCCGACTCCCTCGCCCCGCTCCTCGACTGGATAACCGCCAACCTCGACCGGCCGCTGACCCTGGAGGACATGGCGGCCCGGTCGGGGATGTCGGCGCGTACCCTCAGCCGCCACTTCACCGAGCAGCTCGGCATCTCCCCGGGCCGCTGGCTGCTCGACCGGCGCATCGCCGGCACCCGCGCCCTGCTGGAGGAGACCGACCTTCCGGTGGAGACGATCGCCCAGCGCGTCGGCCTGTCCTCGGCGGTCAACCTGCGCCGCCGCTTCCGCAAGGCGCTGAGCACCACCCCGGCCGCTTACCGGCGTTCGTTCCGCTGACCGGCGTCCGGCTTGGTTCGCCGCGCGTACGGCGCCGAACCGCGCCACCGCCTAGCCCCGACATACCGCTCGTTGAGCCGGGTCGGTCGCCACGGCGGCAGCGGTGCTCCGGGGCGGGGACGGGGACGACGTCTGGAGCATGACGGCAGCACACCACCTCGCCCCCGCATCACGAGGATTGGACAGTTCACCGACGAGCGCCTCCGTCCAGGTGCCCACACGCGAGGCAACAGCAGACAGGTAAAGCCGCCAAACCTCTACGTCTCGCAGTATGGCGGCTGTGGCCATAGTGCAGGTCCGTGCGTACTGGTGCCGTACGAGGGCCGAGACAAGCCTCAGTCAAAGAAACCGGGGAGGCCGTCTCCACCAGCACCAGCGGCACCTTCCGCAGCGATGTCCGCAGCTCGCGCATTCCGCAGATGAGCATCGACGACCAACGGCTGTGCGGCACAGCCTTCCACGTCCTCGACGAGTTCGAACGGCGTGTCCGGGAACTCACCGAACCGACAACCGCGCCACTTCCCTGGCCCGCGGCGGCCTCACCGGTGGAGTCCTGCACCCCCACACCGACCGGTGAGAGGCGGGGCATCTCCCCACCGGCGTGTCCGGCTCCGGCCAGAGCAGCGGTCAACGGGCCGGGCGCCTTTACCGGCTCGCCACACCGGGTAAAAGTCCGCTGGTGCAAGTCCGTGCATACTCCCGATGGTGGAGGTCATCATGGCGCTACGGTTTCTGGGCATCAATCCCGGCACTCCGAACGACGGCTCTCCGACGATCTGGATCGACGAGGAGACCGGCGACTACATCGTTCAGTCGTACAAGGTGGACGAAGCGATATTGGAAGAGTGCAGGAAGACCGGCGACATCCCCGGCCACGAGACGGTGATCCGGCTCCCAGCGGTGATGATGCAGTTCTTCCCCGAGGTGAACGGCACGACAGAGGCGGCGAGCAATGACATCGGACATCCGTGACGGGCTCAGAGCAGCCCAGTCCTCAGCCGTACACCTGGAGCTCCGGGACGTCTACACTCCGAACGATCCCGACTACCTCGCCTGGATGGCGGGAAACCGGTTCGACCCGGCCGAACGCTGGAGCGACTGGTTCGATCTGATCGTCGCGACGGTCGCCCGGGGTGTCCGTGTACGGCGGGCCCGGATCGTGTCCGAACCGGTGACCGACTACATCCGCTACGAGTACGACATCACCGCCGCACACAACATCGCCGCAGGCGAGGAGGTCCGGTGGCTGCCCCGGCGGCAGGCCGCCGACCTGCTCGTTCCGGGCAGCGATCTGTGGATCTTCGACGGATCCGTGGTCGTGTTCAACCACTTCACCGGCGACGGCACGTGGCCCGCGGACGGGGTTGAACGGCGAGCCGACGAAGCTCTGGCCAAGCGACTTCTGGACGCGTTCGACACGGTCTGGGAGCGGGCGACACCCCACCAGGAGTATCGGCCCACCTGATCGTTTAATGTCCTCTCGTGTCCTCGTCCGTCTCCTCCAGCGCCCGCGCGGCCAGGAAATCCCTGGCCGGCCGACTGAGGGAGATCCGCCTCGATGCGAGTCTCAGCGCACGAGCGCTGGCGGCGGCGGCCGGATGGCATGAGTCGAAAACCTCCCGCATCGAGAACGCGAAGACGCCCCCCGCCGACGCCGACATCCGTGTCTGGTGCCGGGTGTGCGACGCCGAGGACCAGATTCCCGACCTGATCGCCGCGGCACGTGAAGTGAACTCGATGTGGGTCGAGTGGAAACGGATGGAGCGGGCCGGTCTGCGGCAGGCACAGGAGGCGCAACTGCCGCTGTACGAGCGGACCCGTCGCTTCCGTAGTTACGCGCCCAGCCTGGTCCCAGGGATCATCCAGACGCGCGCCTACACCACCGCGGTCCTACGGGCGATCATGCAACGACGGTCGATCCCCGATGATGTGGATGCCGCTGTCGCGGCCCGGATGGAACGGCAACGCGTTCTCCACGAAGGCGGTCATCAGTTCGCTTTCCTCGTGGAAGAGGCGGTGCTGCGCTCGGTGATCGGGGGCAGGGAGGTGATGGCCGCCCAGCTCGACCACCTGACCGTGGTGGCGTCCCTGCCGTCTGTCAGCCTCGGCGTCATTCCGCTCGGCTCGGATCGGACTCCGATGCGATGGACCGTCGAGGGGTTCTGGATCTTCGGCACCGAGCAGGTGTCGGTGGAGCTTGTGTCGGGATACTTGACGGTGACGCGGCCCAGCGAGATCGACATGTACGACCGCGCTTTCACCGAGCTTGCCGAACTCGCGGTGTACGGCGCCGACGCGCGGGCACTGATCTCGGCCGCGCTGCATGCTCTTACCCGATGAATTGTGCAAGCACCTGCAAGTTCGTTGAACCTCGCACGCGCTGATTTCTACCGTCAGGAGCATCCGCTCACCTGCCGCCGCACATCGCCTTCGCTTGCACAACGGCTCCGTCACACGCAGCCGAGAGCCACGGCCACAGCGGCGCCCCTCCCGGCAAAGGGTGGAGTCGCACTACAGCGCACCTCACGGCACGGCACGTTCCCCTAACCGGAAAGGGCACATGATGGTCACCGATCCTCTTTCCCCGCTCACACCGGCCTCCGTGGAGTTCCTCGAACTCGAACTCACGAACCGCTGCCAGCTCGTCTGCGCGCACTGTTACGCCCGCTCCGGCCCCACCGAGAGCCACGGCACCATGAGCACCGCCGACTGGCAGCAGCTCATCTCCTCCGCGCCCGCCGCCGGTATCCGCAAGATTCAGTTCATCGGCGGCGAGCCGACCGTGCACCCCGGCTTCGCGCATCTGCTCACCCACGCGATCAGCAACGGCTTGCAGGTCGAGGTGTTCTCCAACCTCCTGCATATCCTCCCTCCGCTGTGGCAGGTGTTCTCCCAACCCGGCGTCGAGCTGGCGACGTCTTACTACAGCGACGATTCCGCCGAGCACGACCGGCTCACTCGGCGAGCAGGCAGCCATGCCCGTACCCAGGCCGCGATCATCGAGGCACTCGACCGCGGTATCCCTCTCCGGGTCGGGATCATCGATCTCGGCGATGGGCAGCGCACCGAGCAGGCTCGTGCTGAGCTGGAGCGGCTCGGCGTCACCCGGATCCGCGTCGACCGGGTGCGTGGTGTCGGCCGAGGCGTCGTACCGGCAGGCACAACGCCAACCGTGGCAGAGCTGTGCGGCCGGTGCGGCGACGGTCGCGCCGCCGTCTCCTGCGACGGCGAAGTCCGCATGTGCGTACTGTCGCGCTTCCTGCCCTCCGCGGGCGACGTCCGCCGAACTCCGCTGACGGACATCTTCACGGGTGCCGCGTGGCGGAACCTACTCGTCCAGGTGCCGCGCCGCCGCCCCGTCACGGCGTGCAACCCCGACAGCGACGGCAACGACTGCTCCCCGGCCGAGACCGTCGCTCCGCCTCCGGTGCCGCTGCCGGTCACCATCCCCCGCCGCACAGTGGCGACGGCCGGTACGGCGGGAGCAGACTCCTGAGCATGGACTGGATCCCGTACGCCTCCGCGCTCGCCGAGCATGCCACCCGCCCCGGATCACCGTGGCGGCTCCCCGTCACGGACACACCCCGGCACACGTTCGTACCCCGCTGGTGGAAAGCCGCCGGCAACGGAGCGTGGACCCTGCAGGACGGGCCCGGCGACGCGGAAGCCTGGATGGCCGCCGCCTACAGCGACCGCAGCCTCGTCACCCAGGTCGGCACGTCACACGCCGACCACGCCAGGCCGCAGGACCATCCGACCGGGAAACCGACGTCCTCGTCCACCCTGCCGACCCTGGTCGTGCAGATGCTTGAGCACGCCGCCATCGAGGACACCTCCACCGTCCTGGACGTGGGCACCGGCTCCGGGTACGGAACGGCGCTGCTGTGCGCCCGTCTCGGCGCGGCCCGGGTCACGTCGATCGACGTGGACGCCTACCTCGTCAAGGCGGCCGGGGAACGACTGGCCGAACTCGGCCACCAGCCGTCCATGGTGACCGGCGACGCCACCGGCTCCCTGCCGGGGCCGGTGGATCGGATCGTCGCCATGGTGTCGGTACGGCCGGTCCCCACCTCCTGGCTGGCGGCGCTCCCGGCCGGGGGACGGCTCGCCACCACCATCACGAACACGTCGATCATCCTCACCGCCACCAAAACCGAGGACGGCGGCGCGATCGGTCGCATCGAGCGAGACTGGGCCATGTTCATGCCCACCCGCGTCGGCGCCGACTACCCACGCCGGGAACGGACACTCCTGAAACGAGCCCGGACCGAGGACGGCGAGGACGTCGGCCCAGGCAGGTTCCCGGTGCTGGATGTGATCGAGTCATGGGAGGTACGGTCCATGCTGGAACTCGCCGCCCCCGGCATCGAGCACCACCACGAGACCGACGGCGACACCCGCATCGCGCTCATGCTCCACGCGGACGGGTCATGGGCACGCGCCGAGCAGGCCGGGCAGGCGCCACCAGTGGTGCATCAGGGTGGCCCGCGTCGCCTGTGGGACCTGCTGGACGAGGTCCGTGACCACTGGCTGCGGCATGGGCGACTCCCGCTGTACGGCGCCCTGGCCCGGGTCACTCCGGACGGGACGATCCACCTGCGGCGCGGCACCTGGAACGCCGTCATCGGCTAGGCCGACGAGCCGGGAAGAGGAGAACGACCCGGGTGTGGCTCGTGGTCGCCCGCTGAGCAGGACGGGTTGCACAGCACGTCGACCCAGATGTCGGCGACCGGCGCGGTGATCTGCTCGACGGTCTCGGCCGGGATCACGTCGTCGGTGACATCGGCCCAGATCAGGCGTACCGCCGCCGCCAGCGTGACGATGTGGGTTCCACACCCCGCACACAGGCGCACCCCGTCGGACAGGTCCACGATGGGCAGCGGACCGCTCACCGAGACCTCCACTCCGCGCAGACGAACCAGACGATCTTGCCGTCCGCCGGCTTGCCCTCCGACGCCGGTACGACGCCCCACCGGTCGGCGTAGGCCGTGACGATCGCCAGCCCGCGACCATGCTCCTCCTCCGGACCGGCCGGGACCGGGTTCGGCCACCCGGCGCTGTGGTCGGTGACCTCCCCACGAACCACCCGCCCGTACATGTACAGGGCGAGGGTGATCGGCGCCTTGCCGTGTAGGATCGCGTTGCTCACCAGCTCGGACACGACCATGGTCACGTTCTTCTCCACGGAGGACATGTCCCAGGCGGCGAGAACCTCACGCGCGAGACCGCGCGCCTTACCGACCGCTTCGGGATCGGCGGGCAGATCCCAGCATGCCTCAAGGGCGTTTTGAGGTGTCTTCATAAGTGCTCCAGCGAGGGCGAGGCCGACAGAGGGAGTGCCGCACTTGGCGTGCGCGCTTAGAGAAAAGACCGGTCTCCATCACTGGTGAGCCGAATCCTGCTTGGTCATCGCGGGATGGAGAGGCCGGCGTCTCGGACGAGTGGGGATCAGGTCCGTGGACGCCGGCCTTTGTGCGCTCCACGTCCGGCAAGGGAGACCGCAGATGTGGACCGGCCTCGGGTTCGGCGGATCGGGCGGTCTTCGATGTCGCGGAGCCGTACACGGAGGCGCCGTGCTCTCGGCTCTTCAGCCGGTTCCCGCAGTGCCCGTTGAAGGGCTTCCTGGCCGACACGTTCTCGGTTCATGCCGCTGACCGTACGACGGGCCTTGGACGGAGAACCCAACCAGCGGTTGGGGGTCGCTATCCGATGAGGCGGGCTCGGGTGGCGAGATCGAGGAGGGGGTGTGCGGGGCGGCGCTGTTTCTCGATCATTTGTGTGATGGTCTGCCGGGCGACCGGACTGAAGACGATCGTTTCCGTGGAGTGCCGTTCGGACATCAGCAGGCACGTCAGCGCCTGGTCGGGGTCGCGGCGGTGGAGTTGGCCGCGTGCCAGGTCGATGAGGTGCTGCGCGCGGCGGTTCGACGAGGGGATGGTGGAGATCGAGATCGCCTTCGCGCGGTCGACCGCTGCGGCCGAGCAGCCGACCTCCACCTCGATGGCGACGGCGTAGATGGCCACGTTCGTTTCCCCGAACATCGTCAGCGGGTTGTGGTGGGTGGGTCCCAGCTTGGTCGCCGCGCGGTGTGCGAGGTCCCAGTGCCGCCAGGCGTTCGCGGTCTGTCGATTTTTCGCGTACGTGATCGCGGTGAACAGCTGAAGAGAGCCCCACGCGGACAGCGCGTTGCCGGACGTGCCAAGAGCGGGCCGCAGATGGTCGGCCGCCGTCGTGGCGATCTCGCATGCCTCGTCGATCTGGTCACGGCCCAGGGCGGACATGGTCGAGGTCCAGGCCGAGGTCGCGATCAGGACCGGGTCGTCGGTTTCCTCAGCGGCGACCATCGCGCGATCAGCGGCACGGGCCGCGAGTTCGGGCTCACCGACGCAGTAGAGGAACCGCTGGGCCAACTGGAACACCTCAGCCAGGATCGCCCAGGTTTGGGGACGTTCGGAGTGCTGCGCCGACCGGTGAAGACCGAGGGTGTCTCGCAGCAGTCCGGGAGCCACCATGCCCAGCGCCGTGTACGGCCGGGCGGACCGATGCCAAGCCGACCAGGCCATCGCCAGCCGACGTCGTACTCTGCCGATCTCGATCGTGAGGTCACTGACCGGCTGGGCGGGAAAGGTCGGGGTGGAGAGCACATTCCGGATGGCAGGCACCGCCTCGTGCTGGAGTCTGCCGCCCTCGCTGCGGCTGCAGGTCAGCCCGTCCAGGCGGTTCTCCACGATGAGGGCAAGGTCGCGGACTCCGAGCACGTGAGCCAAGCCGACCAGTGTGGAGAGCTTGTCCAGGCGTTGTTCACCGCGTTCGACCTGGCGGAGCCATTCTTCGGTGCGTCCGCAGAGTTCCGCGCAGGCTCGCAGGCCGAGTCCTCGGCGTAGCCGGAGCGCGCGGACGCGTTGGCCGATGAGCCGGTCCGCCTCGCCGGGATCTTTGTGTCGCGTCGCCATGGCAGGACCTCGGCCCTCGGACGTAGTGTTCGCCTGGGCTCACAGTAGCCCTGTCGCTACGTCATCGGGTGACAACGTTAAGTGATTTCTGCAGTGAGGAGAGCGGCGGAACATGACGAGCGGCAAGCCGGTTCTGTATGTGATCGCGTGTGGAGGGCGACCGGCCGCGGAGCTTCCCCGTCTCGTGGGGCATGCCCAAGCGCAGGACTGGACCGTCTGCGTGGTCACCACACCGTCGGCGACGAAGTTCGTCGACACGACACGGCTCGCACAGCTCACCGGATACCCGGTGCGAAGCGACTACAAGCGCCCCGAGGAGCCGGACGTCCTTCCCCCTGCTGATGCGATGGCCGTGGTGCCCGCCACCTTCAACACGATGAACAAGTGGGCCCAGGGCATCAGCGACACCCTCGCCCTGGGACTGCTCAACGAGGCGCTCGGGCTCGGACTGCCGCTCGTGGCCGTGCCCTGGCCCAACATCGCACTCGCCCGCCACCCTGCCTTCGCCAACAGCCTGGCCCTACTGCGCGAGTGGGGCGTGCGGGTCATCTTCGACGTGGAGCGGCTCCCCGCCCCCAACTCGGGCGAGCCCGGAGCGGTCACCTTCCCCTGGGACGAGCTTCGCGAAGAACTTCAGGAAGTACGATCCGCCTGCAAACCTTGATCACCGCTGCACACGAGACCGAGCTTCTCTCTGACGGGCATCGGCTGTGCGGGCATGACCGTGACCAACCGCCGGGCCAGGGCTTTCAAGCCCGGCCGGTGGCTGGTCAAGACGGAGGCGCCGCGCAGCACGAGTTCGGCCAGGCGCGGCGCGTTCTGGTGGCGGGCGTTGAGCCGAGTGGGCCGCCAGACGGGCAACTCGTGACCGCGTGAAGGCAGGGTGGTGTCGACCAGCCGAACACGCAGGCGCAGCAGTCTGGCGCGGACGTCAACGCGGGGGTTTGTGTGGGTCGATCACGTCACTGCCACCCGACCATGTCATTCCACAGACGGGGCAGTGGACGTACCAGTCCTCCCACCCGTCCCGGAACTCCAGGCGTCCCTTCCGCCCGGTCCCCGGACATACTTCCGGGACTGGGGGTTCCTCCGATACTTCGGGATCGACATGGAGGGCCGCTCTGGGTGCTTCGCCGGTCGTTGACGCACTCTCCGAGCTCTGGAAGGTCGTGGTGGTCGACTGGTTGGGATGGCGAGGGCCGTGGCCGGGGGGCGGGGTGAGGGTGGAGGTGTAGTTCTCGCCGTCTAGCAGGGGGGTGGTGAGGCTTACGCCGGATGCGGCCATGCAGTCGTACTCGGCGAGGACGAGGTCCTTGGTGCGGTACGTGCCGTACTTTGCGATCTCGTTGTTCTTGAGGCCGCCATTCTCGGTCTGGAAGGTCTCCAGGATGTAGTCCACGTCGGGGCGGTCGATGCCGTAGAGGTAGAAGAAGTAGGCGTCCAGCTCGGCGCGGATCTGAGCGCGGCGATCCTCGTCCCATCGGAAGGGAGCATCGGTGTCGCCGAGGTCACGAGCGAGTCCGGCCATGTCGTGGGCGGCGTAGACGAGTTCGAGGACGCGAGGAACGAGGAAGGGGGTATGGGGTTCCAGTGTTCGAGGCGCGGGGACAGGGAGTTGCTTCCATGTCATGAGAGCCATGTGAATGCCGCCTACCTTCTGGCGGCTCACGAAGTCGAAGACCAGGGAACTCTGAGCAGCGACGAGGGCAGCGACGAGGATGGGTGAGACACGCGGCAGCATCAGGGGATACGTGTGTCCAGCAGCGGCACGTGGAAGGAAGGCGGGAATAGCGGTCCGCTCGTTGGTCGACGAGGTGACATCACACCAACCGCAGAGCCAGTCTCGATCCCACTGAATATCCTTCAGGCGTAAGGAGACACCGGGAACAGAAATATCCTTACCATTCCTCTGTGTCGGAATCAGTCCATTATCGGCGATCCAATTCAATGGTAGAGCAAGCCGATTCGCATCCTGAAGTTCCTTGACCGTGAGGTAACGCGGCTGGTTCTGACGGTTGACCGCTGTCTCGCTCTTGACCACGTCGGCGGCGCGATGGTTGAAGAAGTTGACCATCTTCGCCTCGTACAGCGGCAGCATCCGTTCCCCGCCCCGGACGAACACGTTGCCGTGTAACTCCCACCCCTCCTTGTCCAGTTGTTCCCGCGTGCGGAAAAGGTCGGAGTCGTCGGTCATGTTGAAGAGATTCTTGAAGGTAATACCCCAGGTATTGCCGTTTTTCTCGGTCTCGTTCCATAGGACCGGGACATGCCGGTAAATCGCAACAGTTAAGTCAGCATCCTTGCGAGTACGGAAGATGGGGAGAGTTCCGGTGTTGGGGTTGATGAGGGCGATCTCCTCGGGACTGAGCGCGAATACGCGCTCGGAGTCGTCGAGGTCGGTCGTGTCCTCAAGGAAGAAGGCGAACTTCGCCGCCGGTTCACGTAGGTTCCGGCCGGTCATCGAGAGCAGACAGAACTTGTAGCGGGAGTCCACCCCGACGAAGAGTGGCTTGAGGTTCTCGAAGTCGTACAGGGAGGCGATGGCGCCGCGCCGGGTGAGGTCGCTGAAGAGGTGCTGCGCTCCCGCCCCCGTCGCGATGGCCGTCGGGATGATGCAGCCGAAGCGCCCCTGGGGTGCGGCGATCATCGTGAACCGCTCGGCGAAGAGTTGATCGGTCTGAAGCGAGTTGACGCCCTTAACCGTAAGCCCCTTGGCACACAGCGGGTATGCCCCAGAGCCGCCCGCGAACAAGAACGTGGACTTGACCTTGCGGCGTTCGGCCCAGTAATGCTTACCGGCCCCCGGATTCTCTTCGGCCCACTCGGCGATCCGGGTCCGGCGGGCCGTGCCTGAGATCTCGGCGATCGACGGCTCGACAATGCTGAAGTACTTCTTGTCCTCGAAGTCGACCTTGTCCCACGGCGGATTGCCGAGGACGCAGGAGAAGCCGCCTGTCCAGCCGGTAGCAGGGTCCACGCCCGCGCCGCCATCTGGAACCGTGAAGACATCGGGAAACGCCAGATACCAATGGAAGAAGCGGTACTGCTCGCGGAGCCGCACGATCTCCTCGTGGGTCTCCTGTGAGGCCGCCGTCGCCTCCGGGTCCTGCAGAGCGCGGAAAACCTTCTCGGTGATCGCGGGCGGGGCGTCCTTGGTCTTGTGCCACATGAACGCCGCGCACCAGGCGTCGGCCACGTGCACGGCGTGGACGTACGCGGCGGAGGTCTCCCAGGCGCGGTAGTCCTCGGCCTGCCGGTGGACCTCGGCGAGGGTGCCGGAAGGAGCGGTGCTGATCCGGCGCAGACCGGCGGCGAAGGCGGTGTTGGCCACCTTCGTCTCCTTCACCACCTCGAACAGCGTGCCCTGTCCCGCGCGTTCTTGGTCGTTCTGCTTCTCCAGAGACCTCGCGAATGCAGCGTCGTCCCCCTCGACCGCCTTGAACGCCTTGTTCGGGATACCGTCACGCAGCAGGACCGGTGTCGCCCCGATCAGGCCGTTGCCGTGCTTGATGTGCGCGTCCAGGAAACCGAGCGGCTTGCCCGGCTCCAGGGCCTCCAGCCAGAGCGACACCTTGGCCAGCTCGACGGCCATCGGGTTGAGGTCGACGCCGTACACGCAGCGCGCGATCACCTCGTGCAGCGCGTGCCGGACCGCGTCCAGGGTGGGTTCGGGGTTGCGTTCCCGTACAGCGGCGACGCGCTTGGCGATCCGGCGGGCGGCGGCGACCAGGAAGTGGCCGGAGCCGCAGGCCGGGTCGCAGACGGTCAGTGAGAGCAGCTCGGTGACGATGGCCTCGGCCGGGTCGGGCTCGCCCGCCGCCGACGCCTTCAGCTCACCGCGCTTCTGCGCGTCGTCGATGACCGGATCGAGGGTGGAGTCGAGCAGTGTCTCGATCAGGGAGCTCGGTGTGTAGTACGAACCAGTCTTCTTGCGGTCGTTGCCGAGGCGGTTGACCAGCTCGAAGGTGCGGTCGACGGCGCTGTGCTTGGGGACGAGTTCGAGGAGCGACTCGTAGATGGAGCCGAGTTCCTCCGAGCCCATGTTGCGATAGTCCACCTGACGCCAGCGGGCCGAGTTCACGTCGCGGACCCGGTCGAGGTGGCGTATGGCCTCCAGCAGATGGACGTTGGAGAGCGACAGGCCGTGCAGCGGGGCATCGGCGGCGGTGTCGTCGAATAGCCCGCCGAGGCCGGGCAGTCCCAGTTCCGGGCGACCTTTCTCGTCTCCGAGCGCCTTGAGCACGATCCCCAGAGCCTGGTAGAGATCGGTGTGCGCGGTGCCCCGGCGGCGGCGTGCCTGGCCGCGTAACCGATCGGAGGAGAAGTAGGCCGCGTATCGCTCGCGGGTTCTCTTGTCCGTCCCGGGCGGGTGGAGCACGTCCCGGTCCTCGGTGACGAAGAGGAAGATCAGCCGGTAGGCGAGGCGGAGCAGTGCGGCGTGGAAGGCGTCGACGTCCAGGTTCTCGCGGAGGGCCTTGTTGTCGGGATGCTTGAGGAAGCCGGTGCCGAGCGCGGTGATGGCCTTCTGGACCCCTTCGCGGTGGTTCTCCAGTGCCCGTGTGCCGGACGCGATCGCCTCGATCCGCCATTTCTCCAGCCAGCACGCCGACGGTGCCTGATCCTCCTCGATCCTGAAGCGGGTGAAGTGCAGCAGCCGGTAGAGCAGGACGAACTCGCTGAACAGCTCGCCGTCGAAGATGGCTTCCAGGTCGAACTCGACGTACGAGGCGGTGGCGAGCGCGTTGGAGTCGCGCAGCAGGCGCAGGCGGCGGCCGTTGGTGAGCACTCCCCACAGCTGGGCGTCGGTGCGGTTGAGGCACTCCTGGAGCAGGGACTGCGGCGGGACGGTGCCCGCGCCGCCAGGACGCTTGTCCAGGGCGGCGTTCCAGGCGACCAGGTGCAGCGGGACGTGACCCCAGCGGTGGCTGATCGCGAAGGTCTTGCCGCCGTCGTCGGACGGGATGCCCGACGCCCCGACCGCCGCAAGGTCACCGAAACCGAGCTCCGCGAAGAGCGGTTCGAGCCACTGTTTGATCGCGAGACCGGTGGGGTCGGACGGGGCCTCGACCTCCGGGGCGACGGGGAGCTTCTCGCGCAGTTCCTTCCAGATCGACTTGAGGTAGTCCCAGTGGCGCTCGGCGTCGTCGCGTACCGAACGGGAGCCGACGGCGCGGTAGTCGGCGGGCAGTGAGCCCTTGACGTCCCGGCCCTCGGAGATGCGGACCAGCATGTCGGCGGGGATCAGGCCGCCGATGGTGTGGACGGCGGAGAAGACCTGGTTGCGGACGGTGGCGGACATCAGGCTGCTCCTCCGGCGACGGCGACAGTGGCGGCGGGAGTGGGGGTGACGGCGCCGGAGGCCGGCAGGTAGACGTAGACGCCGAGGATGTCGGCGGGTTTCTGCGCGGTGACGTCCACGCCCCGGACGATCTCGCCGGAGGCGCTGCGGACTCGGCGGTGCGAGGCGAGGAGTTCGTCGGCGAGCTCCTCGCCGTACGCCTCCAGACGCGCCTTGGTGGCGGGCAGGCCGTCCAGGACGCGGCTCATCGTGCGCTCGCCGAAGGCGGGGGCGGTGTTCTCGTCGGCGGTGGCGTCGAGCAGGCCCAGTGCCTTCTCGGCGGGCAGCCAGACGGCGTTCGCGGGTGAGCCCTCGAAGGCGAGCAGCCGGGCGTCCTCGGCGACGAGCTCCCGCTCCCCCGACCTGGACGGCAGCGTGAGGTGGAAGCGGTAGCGGACCAGGAGCAGCGTGGTGCGGTCGCCGACGGCGTTGGTACGGATCACTCCGCAGCGGCGGGCCGGGCGAGGTCCTTCGGCCTTGGCGTCGAGTGCGGCGTTGAGGACGTAGCCGGCGAGCGCGCCGACCACGGGATCGGTGCGGACCAGGGCGGCCTCACCGCGTGCCACCGCAGCCGTCGTACGGAACGGGACCGGGCGGCCCAGCTCGACGGCGTCGCCGCCGAGGACGGGGGCGAGGACGTCGCGGAGCCCGGCGGGGGCGCCGCTCACCTCCGCGGTGAAGTCGCCGGCGCCGCTCGCGTCGTCGCGCAGGACGCCGTCGAGGGCTGACAGGGAGTGTCGTACGAAGTCGCGGGTCTCCGCCGAGCGTCCGAGGGTGTCGCGGATCGCGGCGACCTCGCGGGCGACCTCCTCGGGGTGGATGGAACGCTGGGCGAAGCGGGAGCGGGAGGTCTTCTCCCGTTCGGCGGCGGACTTCCACTCCGTCTCCAGCTCGGCGGCCCTGTCGTCGATCGCGCCGAGTTCCTCCAGGCCGAAGAGCGTCTCCTGACCGCGTTGCCGGTCGCGCATCAGCACCCATTCGACGATCGCGTCGGTCACCCCGGAGGAGGCCGCGTCCGGGACGGAGACGGAGATGCCGAGGTCCTTGCGGATCTGGCGGTGCTTCTTGATCAGGACTTCGAGGACCTTGCCGTCGATGCCGTTGTCACTGCCCCAGAGAGTGATGATCTTGACGATGTCCCGCTTCTGGCCGTAGCGGTCGACGCGGCCTTCGCGCTGGTCGTGGCGGGTGGGGTTCCATGCCAGGTCGTAGTGGACGACGGCGTCGAAGTGGTGCTGGAGGTTGACCCCCTCGGACAGGCAGTCGGTGGCGATCAGGACGCGGCGGGCCGCGCTGTCGTCGCCCGCCTCGTCGGCGAGTTCCTCGATGCGCTGCAGGCGCTGCTGCGGGGAGAGGGTCCCGGTGACGGCCCGGACAACGGTCTTCTTGCCGAGCTTGCCGTCCAGGTGTTCGGCGACGTACTCGGCGGTCGGGATGTAGCGGCAGAAGACGATCGGGTGGTAGCCCTCGTCGAGCAGTTTCTTGAGGTGCCTGACCAGCGCCGCCAGCTTCAGGTCGTCGGCCGTTCCCTCCAGGCGGGCCGCCCGGTCGGCCAGTTCGGCGAGCCGTGCGTCCCCCTTTCCGGTCTTCGCGATCTCCGCGCCGGTCCCCGTGATCTCCGCGATCTCCGCGCCGGGGGCGACGTCGAGACCTTCCAGGGCGTCGTTCTCCGAGGAGTCGCTGGTCAGGGGTGCGCCGAGCCTGTCGGCCTCCTCGGCGGTGGTGGCCTTCGCCGCCGCCGAACGGGTGCGCAGCGTCTGAGCTGCGGCACGCGGTGAGGAGACCAGGGAGCGGAGCAGCGCGATCGCCGACCACCAGGCGATCCGGGTCTCGCGCCTGCCCCGGTCGCCGGCGGCGGTCACCCGCTCGCGTGCGTAGGCGATGGCGTCGTCGAGGAGTGCCTGGTAGGCCGGGGAGAGCTTGTAGGTCTCGTCCTTGAAGTACCGGTCCGAGGGGAACGAGGTCTCCTCGGCCAGGCTGTCGTCGGCCAGCCCGTCGTTCACGGTGAGGAACTGGCGGACGTCGGCTCGCTTTCGGTGCACGAAGTGCGCGGCGAGCAGCCTGCGGCCCTCCTCCGAGCCGAGGTCGACCTCGGCGAGCTCCGGCCTGACCAGGCCCAGCAGGTTGCGGAACGCGCTCTCCTTGCCGCTGTGCGGGGTCGCCGTCACCAGCAGCAGGTGGCGGTCGGCCTTGGGGTCGGCGATGCGTCGCAGCAGCTCGTAGCGCAGCTGGTTCTGCGTGGAGCTGTTCTCGTCGGCGGCGACGCACGTGTGGGCCTCGTCGACGATGACCAGGTCTGGGCAGTGCCGGACGAAGTCGTCGCGATGCCGGGTGGACTTGATGAAGTCGGTGGAGACCACCACGTGGGGGTGCCGGTCGAAGAGGGACTGGCCCAGGTCCAGGCCGCGCTCCAGCCTGGAGACCGTGGAGGCCAGCACCAGTTCGGCGTCGATGCCGAACTTGGTGCGCAGCTCCTGCTGCCACTGCTCGGCCAGCGCGGGTGAGCAGAGCACGGCGAGCTTCTTCGCGCCGCCCTGGGCGAGCAGCTCGCTCGCGATCAGACCGGCCTCGATGGTCTTGCCGATGCCCACGTCGTCGGATATCAGCATCCGTACCGTCTTCTGGCGCAACGCCATCATCAGCGGTACGAGCTGGTAGGCGCGGGGATCGACGGCGATCCCGGCCAGCGAGCGGAAGGGACCGGCTCCGGAGCGGAAGCCGATGCGCAGGGCCGAGCGGAGCAGGCCCGCGGCGTGCGCGTCGCCGAGGTCGGTGGCTGCCGGGGGTGCAAACTCGGCGCTCGTGACCTTCTCGAAGTCGGGGAAGACGGCCGCGATGTCGTCGTCGGCTCCGCCGAGGGGACGCAGGACGAGCATGTCGGGGGCGCTCTCGGGGAGCACCACCCAGTCACGGCCTCGGGCGGAGACCAGGGAACCGACGGTGGGGGGAGTCGTCATCGAAAGGGGGGATCCTTGGCTAGTTGATCGCTGTCGGTTTCCTGGTTCAGGCGCCGGTCCCGAAGTAACGCCCGAACTCCGCCACGATGGCGGACCAGTCGGCGTCGTGGGGGAAGCGGACCACGTCCCAGCCCTTGTCGAACAGCCGCTCCTCCGCCTCGCGGTCGCGTTCGGCGACCGAGGCGTGCTCGTGGACGGGGCCGTCGACGAAGACCGCGACGTTGGCGCCGGGCAGCCGGTAGACGTAGTCGGGCCGGGCATGTGCCTCGGCGACGAGGGTCTGCGCTTCGTCGGGCAGGCGCAGACCCCGCTCCTTGAGCCAGGTGATGAGCCTGGTCTCCAGCGCGGTGTCCGACTGCGCGGTCAGCCGCGCCAGCTGCTCGGAGCGGGACTCGCCCCTGCCGGTCGTACGGGCCGTCGAGCCCGCGATCCGCAGCAGCAGGTCGCGCATCGAGTGGCGGTCGATGAGGGCGTGGTTGAACTGGTTGCCGTAGGTGAGCAGGCATTCGTAGCAGCCCTTGGCGCAGGGGCGGTCGGGGTGCGGTCCGCCGAGATCGTTGCCGTCGGCGTCGAAGTGGCAGATGGCGAGGGCCTCCGCGGCGGCGCGGGCGAGCGCTCCGGACTCGGACTGCATCAGGCGCAGCACGCCGGCGCCGCCCTCGGCGGCCTCGGTGAACAGCATCCGGTCGCGGGGACCGTCGTCGGGGGGCAGCAGTTCGCTGCTCAGCTCGGAGTCCTCCAGCTCGAAGGCGGCCTCGATACCGCGTTCCAGCGCGTACATGAGCGAGAGCGCGACCGGTTCGTCCAGCGGTTCGTCCAGCTTCAGTACCAGGATGTTGCGGCTGTCCTGGACGTAGGGGATGACCCGCTTCTTGCGCCGCTTCTCGTTGCCGTCCGCGTCGATGACGGGCATCTCGCCGGAGTCGCCGGAGGCCTCACCGGCGTCACGCTCGTTCATCCAGCGGCCGTCGGCGGGGTCGAGCCAGAAGCCGTCCGGCTCGGTCGGCTTGGCTCGCACCCGGCCGACGTTGGTGATGCGGACGGTCGCCGAGTCGCCGTAGGACAGGATGGCGAGTTTGTCTCCGGCCTCGAAGACGAGGGCGTCCTGACGGCCGGAACGATCACCGTGATCCTGGAAGCTGTAGGAGGTCACCAGCCGGAACCCGGCCCTGCGCCGCTCCTCCTCGTCGGAGGAGATCCGCTCACGACGCCTGGTGTAGACGGTGTGCAGCTGGAGCAGCCCGTAGGTGGTCTCGCCCAAGGGTTCCTTGCACATCTTGCAGCGGTCGTCGCGGTCGTGGACGTCGTGGTGGTAGCCGCACCCGGCGCACCTGCGGGCGCTGCTGGTGACGACGTCGCCCGTCGCGTCCGGCGGCAGCTGGATGCGGGTGACCTGGTATCGGGACCCCTCGTGGTAGATGAGCGCTCCGGGCCCGAACTCGCGGATGGCCAGGAAGCGGGGACGCTGGAGGTAGTCGCCGTCGCCGAACCGGCTGCCGGTCGTGGGGATGTAGGCGGCGAGCGGCAGACGCGGGAAGGAGTAGCCGGGCAGGAAGCCCTCGCCGGCGAGGTAGCGGTAGGGGTTGAAGTCGGAGAGCACCGACCTGCTGTCCGCGCTCTCGTTCTTGAGGAGGTTGAGCTGAGTCTCGGCCTCCCTGCGGCGGCCGACGGCGATCTTGCGGTCGCGCTCTGAGAGGGTGTGGTCCAGGACCCGCCGATTCTGCTCGGCCTGGTCGACCAGGGCCGCCCTGAACAGGCCACGCCAACGGTCGAACGCCCGGTCGAACTCCTTCGGAGCCAGGCGGATCGCCGCCTCGATCCACCGGTCGTCCCACCAGGTGGTGGCCGCGAAGTCGGTCAGCAGTCCGCCGAAGACCTTCTGTGCGGCCTGTAGCGCACGCTCCTGCGCGGCGGTGTCGCGCAGGGCCTCGTCGATGTGGTCCTGCAGGGCGAGTGCGGGATTGGGGACGCGGGCGTCCTCGGCGTAGCCGATGTCGATGATGTTGGGGATGGCGTTGCCCAGTTTGAGCCCGGCCTCGGCCAGCCAGATGGCCTGGACGTGCGAACGGACCAGGTCCTCGTTGGCGAGGTCGAGACGGGGTGGGGCGACGGCTCCCGCGACCATGCGCTCGGAGCGGCGGAAGTAGTACTGGTCGTGGCTGTTTCCGGTCGCGCAGTAGGTGGTGACGAGCGCGGGCTGCCCGGACCGGCCCGCCCGGCCGCTGCGCTGCGCGTAGTTGGCCGGGGTGGGCGGCACGTTGCGCATCATCACGGCGTTGAGCTCGGAGATGTCGACGCCGAGTTCCATCGTCGGCGAGCAGTAGAGCAGCTTCAGCTCGGCCTTGCGGAAGGCCTCCTCGCGTCGCTCCCGCTCCTCCGGGGTGACCTGGGCGGTGTGCTCGCGGGCGACGAGGCCCCCGAGGGCACCGGCCGCGCCCCGGTAGAGGTCGCGGAAGAAGGCGTTGACCCGGGGGCCGTCGCCGCTAGCGTAGGTGCGGGTCAGCGGGTCGTGGGTGCCACTCTCCCCCGTTCCGGCCCGCCAGATGAGGGCCGCGGCGGAGATGCGGTAACCGGTGACGGCCGGCCCTGAGCCGCTCCGAAAGCGGCCCGCGCGCTGCGGGGTCGTGGCGATCTCCTTGACCAGTCCTGCCTTGGCGAGCACCTTCAGCAGCTCTGCGATGATCAGCTGGGCGTCGTCGACCGGCAGGTCCTGGCCGAAGTGCACCCGCCGCAGGTACTTGCCGAACTTGCCTCGGCCGGACAGGAAAAGACCCGACCGGTCCAGACCGGGCCTGGAACCCTGTGGGTAGGCGGTGCCGACCTTGGGACGGTCGCTCGCGGCGAGTACCCAGGGATCGACGAGGCGCTCCTCGCTGGCGCGCTGGAGGGTGTCGAAGTCCTCACGGAAGTGCTGCACGTCGATGGCGAGGGCCCGGCGCATCTCGTCCAGCAGTGCCCGCATGATCTCGACACGCTGGCCGGGGGCCGCCTCGCGCAGCTTCCGGTGGGTCCCCGACCACCGGTCCTGTTGCTCGGCGAGCCACTGCAGATCCGCGTAGTGGATCTCCAACAGGCCGGTCTGCTCCAGGTTGGGCATGGTGATGCGCCAGCCGCGTTCGAGATCCAGGTAGAGGCGGAAGGCGACGACGTCCTGGAAGGTCTTCGCGGCGTTGCGCGCCATCGAGGGAGGCAGGTCCGCGCTGCCCGCGTAGTCGGCGAGCTTCAGACCCAGGGCGACCGAGACGCGGGAGGCGAGCTCCTCGTGGTTGACGCCCTCCTCGCCCGCCTCCCCCGCCTCGACGGCCGCGTGGTAGAGGGCACCGCGCAGCTGGGTGATCTGGACGAAGTCATTGAAGTGACCGGCCTGCAGGGAGGCGTCCTGCCGGTTGTCGACGAAGGTGAGCAGCTTGCGGGCCTCCTTCTTGAGCGCCTCGGCGGGCACCTCCTTGAGGGAGCGGACGATGGAGGCGGAGACGAGGGAGGTCGCCGAGGAGCGGCCTTCCTGGTCGAGGGTGGCGAGCTTGGCGAAGTCCTTCCCCCTGACCTGCTCGTAGCTCACCCCGCAGTGCATGCAGAAGAGGAACGGCGAGGGGATGAAGGCCGCCTTCAGCTCGCCCTGGCCCTCGACCCCGTACGCGTCGACGGTGACGGCTCTGGGCAGCCGGACCCGGTAGGAGGCGCGTATCACCTCCTGTCCCCGCTCGTCGATCTCCAGCCAGGACTCGGGCAGCCGGCGATCGGCGATGACGTCCTCCGGCGTGCTCGGCCAGGGCCGGTCAGAGTCGACGTAGAGGTAGCCGTCCCCGGCGCGGCCACCGGTGGCGGCGGTGTCGCGGCGAGGCTCGTAGACGACGCGACCGTCCTTCTCGGTGCGCCACACGGTCGGGTACTCCTGGCCGCACTCGCGGCAGAAGGCGAGCGGCAGCAGGATCTTGCCGTCCGAGCCGGGCTGGACGAGCTGGTAGTCGCGCGTCAGGTGACGGACCGGCTTGTCCTCAAGGGTGACGTAGACGGTGTCGCCCTTGGAGAGGAACTGGTGCAGCCGGAAGGCGAACAGGGGGCGCTCGGTGACGGGGTTTCTCGCCTCGGAACCGGCCTCCAGCGTGCGGCGGATCGCCCGCACGCACTCGGCGGCGGTCAGCCCGCTGTCTCCGGCGAGTTCGAGGGCCGCTTCCTCGATCTTGGCGGGTCTCTGCCGGACCAGCCGCCCCGTCTCGTCCGTGGTGAGACCGAAGCGCGTCTCGATCCAGCGGGCGAGGGGGTCCTTCACCAGGTCGGCGTAGGCGCGCGGCGCGCCCGGGGCTCGGAGGCGCTCGACCGGGACCGTGCCGGGGGCCTCGTCGGTGGCGCGCACGAGGGTCTCGCCGATGATGTTCTTGGGTCCCACCGTGGTGCCGAAGAGGGTGGTGGCGACGCGGCCGACGGCCTTCCGCTGCTCTTCCGCGGTGCCCTCGCTGGACATGGTGGCGGAGGTGCCGATGCACTGCAGACGCGTCGCCTGGCAGGCCTCACGCACCCGGCGGATGAGCAGGGCCACGTCCGCGCCCTGGCGGCCTCGGTAGGTGTGCAGCTCGTCGAAGACGAGGAACTCCAGTCCCTTGGCCATCTTGATGAGAGAGCGCCGGTCACCCGGTCGGGTGAGCATCAGCTCCAGCATCACGTAGTTGGTGAGCAGGATGTCCGGTGGGTTGTCGCGGATCTCCTTGCGCTGCTCCTCGTTCTCCTGGCCCGTGTAGCGGGCGTAGGTGACCGGCTCGCGGCCGGGGCCGTAACCGTCGCGCAGATACTTGTCGAGCTCCTTGATCTGGCTGTTGGCCAGCGCGTTCATCGGGTAGACGATGATCGCGCGGACCCGCTTGCGCGCCTCGGGTCCCTGCCGCTCGCGGTCCCTCAGCACCTTGTCGACGATCGGCACGATGTAGGAGAGGGACTTTCCCGAGCCGGTTCCGGTGGTCAGCACGTAGGAGGCGCCGGACTTGGCGGTGTCGATCGCCTCGCGCTGGTGGCGGTGCAGGGTGAGCGGGCGGCCGTCGCACACCGTGCCGTCCTCGGTCTTCCCCGCCTGGAAGATGCGCGCGCACTCCGGATGCAGCACCCCTGCGGTCGCGAGTTCGAGGACGGTGCCGCCCGAGGCGAAGAACGGGTTCAGCGACAGCCAGGGGTCGGGCCACTGGGACTTGGCGTCCAGGTCGTTCTCGACGAAGGCCGCGATCCGGTCGTCGCGGATGACCGTGCCGCCCTCGGTGAACGAGCGGTAGTCCTTGATGAGCTTGCGGTGCAGCCCGAAGACGTCCATCCCGGACCCGGAGGTCTGGGGCTCGGGGGTGTCTGCGGGTTCAGTGGCCGGCTGGGAGAGGCGGCTCTCCGCGCGTACCTTCGCCAGGTGTCGTACCGGGTCGAGCCCGTCCCAGCCGAGGACGCGCTCCTCCCCCACGGCGAACGGCAGCAGCGTCTCGCGGATGGTGACGGCGTCGGCGGGCCGGTCGGCCGGGTCCTTCGCGAGCAGCCGTTCGATGAGCCTCTCCAACTCCGCGGGAACATCGGAGCGGAGCAGCCGTACCGGGGGCGGCGGCTCCGTGAGGTGTTTCCGACCGAGCTCGTACGCGGACTCGCTGTGGAACGGCGGGACACCGGTGAGGAGTTCGAACAGCATGCAGCCGAGGGCGTACAGGTCGGCCGCCTGTGTCACCGTCGAGGCGAGGAACTGCTCGGGGGCCATGTAGCGCGCGGTGCCGACCGTAACACCGGTGCTCGTCACCTTGCCCCCCTCGATGTCGTCGAGGATCCGCCCCATGCCGAAGTCGAGAACCTTGACCACTCCGCCGCGCAGCAGCATCACGTTGGCGGGCTTGAGGTCACGGTGGATGACACCGGCGGTGTGCGCCGCGGACAGTCCGTCCGCGATCTGCGCGCCCAGCGCCGCCCCCCAGCTGACGGGGAGCTGCGGATGCTCGCTCACCAGGTCTTTCAGGGTCTCCCCGTCGAGAAACTCCATCGCGATGTAGGGCAGGCCGTTGGCGTCCACGTCGCCCGCGATGATCCGGGGAAGGTTGCGGTGGTCGAGCCTGCGCATGATGCGCATCTCACGGCCGAACCGCTGGACCGCCTTGTCGTCGGCGCGCGAGTCGATGATCGCACCGGAGCGGTTGCGCAGGATCAGCTTCACCGCGACTACGCGGTCCCGGTCTTCGGTGTCCGCCTGGAGGTCCTCGGCGCGGTAGACCTCCCCCATGTTGCCCTTGCCCACGGCCTCCAGGAGACGGAAACGACTCGCCACCCGGTCCAGGTTCACAGGCACTCCGCGTTCTCCCCATGCTCTGAGCTGGGAACGCGCCCCAGCGGCCGTCAGCGGGATCCAATACCGTGGTTAGGCAAAACCCCACTATTCCCGGCAGGCTACACGATGTTTCAAAAGTGAGATAGGGTTTCTCTATTGACTTAGTTAACAGACTTATAGCCTTCCCGTAGTCGAACGACTTCGAGTCCGAAGCGGACAGGCTGATCACGGAGGAGAGCAGGGGCGGGCCGCGATGACAGGGAAGCTGCATGGAGAGGCCACATGCCCGTGATATCAGGGATTGACGGGGGGAAGGTTACGCCGCATGTGCTGATTGTTATGAACTCGGAGCCTTCTTTGGTGGCTATCCGCCCGCGAAGACGGATTCGTCACGATTCTTCTCCTCGGCATGGCGACCGCAACCGCGACGATGCAAGAGATCACCTCATGGACGTGGCGAGGTTCGGAACTACTATGTCCCGATTTTGATCGTGACCGAAAATATCCAGCGGCGCCTGGCCCAAGCCCTGGACGGCGTGCAGACCCCTGACGTCCGCAAGGCTCAACCAAACCCGGCCTGCGCTTCCCACGAGGACCCCAGCGGCATCCCTGGCGAAAGCCGGATCGGTTGTCCCGATGATCGTCTGTCCTTACCGGCACCGACTGACTGGAACTCCCATGACAGGTCTCAGGAAGCCGAACCTGGTCAGCGTCATCCAGAGAGCACTGGCAAACGGGCCCATTAGGGCTGATGACCTGCTCGCCACGATCCATCAGGCCGGACTGCGGCGAACCGACTCCGGGGCACTCTGGGAAATCTGCGCCACCCACGGCCTCGCCGATCTTCGTGACGGCATGTGGGTACCGCGAGGATGGGCTGCTCTCCCTGCCGTACAACCTCGCCCTCGGGAGTCTGTCGAGGAACGAGCCGCAGCGGAGGCCACACGTATGGCCATGTCGCTTGGCCTGCCCGCGCACGAGCCCCTGCCGCCCGCCGGCCCCATGTCGCCCCAGTGGCCCGAAGCCGCCAGGAAGGCGGCGGCCGCGCTCCGTCACGAACTGACGGCCGTCTCCAAACGCCGAGTACAGACCGATGTCCCGCTGATCGCAGTCGCGGGCTCGGCAGTGTCAAGAGGCAAACTGCGACGTTTCGAGGCGCAGGGCGAGATCGGCGCCGGTGAGGGCACCTCTGCCATATTGATCATCAAGGACAAGCAGTTCCAGGTGGAGGTCGTGTCGGTGTTCGGCAGCGTTGTCACACTGTCGACACCACCCGACGCACCGGTGGTGACTGAGGCGACGCTGCGCACGGACCTGTCGTGGCTGCTGACCGAACAGAGCAAGCGGCTCAACGAGCTGGTCGAGGGCGGCCCCGGTTTCAACGCCGTAGCCGCCCTGGCCGCTGTGACGCCGCCTGAGGCCGGAGCACCCATACGTCTCGTAAAACCAATCGGCCCCGCAGACCTCAACCAGGGGCAGCGGACGGCCGTTCATCTCGCGCTCACGCCCGGCGTGACCTGGCTCTGGGGCCCGCCGGGCACTGGCAAGACGACAACGGTCGCCGCGCTGATCGCCGAACTGTGCGCACGTGGGCAGCGGGTGCTGCTGGCGGCGCCGACCAACGCGGCCTTAGACGTGGCGATCCAGTCGCTACTCAGGCGCCGCCCCGGCTTGGCCGATGGTGCGCTCGTCCGGATCGGCCAACCCGCCGACCCGTCCCTGACCCGCCAGGTCCTCGTCGAGGAGATCGCCGCCACCCGAGGGGCTCCCCTGGCCCAGCACCGCGTCGAGAAAGGCCGGGAGCTACGTGAATGCCGCAAAGATCTCAACGCGCTCAAGCAACGGGAGCTGACCCGAGCCGAGGAAACCGAACGACTGCGGCTGGAGACACAGATCGCCGAGTTGCAGGCGCTCCTGCGTGAGCTGGACAGCAGACTCGGGCAGGTCCGGCGCCAGGTCTGCCGGGAGGCCACCGTGGTGGCCGCCACCGCTCACCAGCTCGCGCTGGAAACCCTCAAAAATCTCAGCTTCGACGTCGTGGTCCTCGACGAGGCGAGCATGACCACAGCCGCGCTCGCCATGCTCGTGGCTGGAGCGGGTAGCGGGCACACCATCATCGCGGGTGATTTCCGGCAGTTACCGCCTGTGGTGATCGCCGACACTCCCGAAGCACAGGAATGGCTGCGCCACAGCCCGTTCGAGAAGGCGGGCATCCCCGTGGCTGTGTCGGAGCGCAAGGATCCGCCTCGCCTGGCCGCCCTGACCGAGCAGTACCGCATGCGCCAGACCATCGGCGACGTCGTCAGCACCGCCTTCTACAGCAGTCGGCTTTCAACAGCGCCCGGCACGGCGAGCAGAACCGTCCGCAGCCGGGCGTCATGGGCCAAAGCCGAGCTCGTCGTCATCGACACCGCCTCCATGCGCAGCCGTACGGCGCGCAGACAGGGCAGCCAGTCTCGCTACAATCTCGCGCATGCCCAGCTGGCCGCCTCGCTCACCAGCGACGCCACCGCGACGGCAGCGGACCTCGGCCTGATCACGCCCTTCGCCCCGCAGGCCCGTCTGCTGGAGTCGCTTCTGCCAGAGGATCATCTGGAGGATTGGGCGGCCTCCACGGTCCACCGCTTTCAGGGTGGCGAAAGAGACATCGTCATCTACGACACCGTCGACACCGGCCGCGGCGTCTCGCCGCTCAACCGCTGGTTCACCGAGGGGCACACCGGCAGCGAGGGCGCCCGCCTGCTCAACGTGGCAGCCAGCCGGGCACGTGACCACCTCGTGGTGATCGGCGCGCTGGACGCCCTGCACCACCGGTCTGCCGCCTCCCGTGACCCGGTGTGGACATTCTTCGCCCACCTCATCGACACCGCGGCACCGATGCCGTGGCAGGCGGCAGTTTCTGCCGGAGTGACCGAGCGCATCGATGAGGACCTCGTGGAACGGCTGCGGTCCGACATCAAACGAGCCGCAACGGTCGACATGTGGCTGCCTCGCGGTTCCCATCGCGCTCTGCCGTCGCTCCTTCCCGAGCTCACCTCCGTCCGCGGTGACGGCTCGGAAGCGGTGACGATCTGGATGGAGCCGGAGCGAGATGGCTACCTTTCCGTCGAAGCCCTCCAGGCCCGGCGGGAGGGAGTCAATATCCGGCCCTGCCTGCCCATCCTCGAATCCAGTGCCATCATCGGCGACGTTGTCTGGTCCTCGTCGGCATCTCTGCTCGGGATGGAGCCGGGGCTTGTGCTCCGTACCGAGCACCGTGCCTTCGCCGATGCCGCACGCCGAGCCCAGCGGCGGCGTTCCGGCGCGGGAGCCCCGGGAAGCGGGCAGCTCGGTGACAACTGCGGCCGCTGCCGCCGGATGCTGATCCGTTACGAGCAGGACCGTCGTGGCAGGGCCGGTCTCCGTTACGAATGTGCGGCCTGTGGGGCATAGCACCGAGTCGTGGAAGAGCGGCTGGAGCCACTGCGGCTGAACGCGGGGTTCGGCCACACTCCCTGTCAGCCGGAAGCCCGGAGGGGGGCGGTCTCCTCCCGGGCGGCCCAGAGCCGCGCGGACATCCACGCGATGCCCACGGCCGCGATCACCAGGCCGGCCAGGTAGACCGGTACGGGCACCAGGTTCCGGAGCGAGCCCGGGATCATGCCGGCGGCGTAGAGCGCGACCGCGACGACCGGCAGGGCGCCCGAGCGCAGGGCCGCGGCGCTGAAGGTCAGCACTCCCACGATCAGGACGACCGAGGTGACGAGGAAGGCCCGTCCGGTGCCCCCGGCCAGCAACTCGTCGATCGCGGACCTGCCCAGAAGCGGGAAGACGTAGTGCAGGGTGTACTCGATCGCGAACGCCCCGGCCAGGCCGGCCGAGTTGAGCAGGTAGCCGACGAGGCCGAGCCCGCCGGCCGTGTCGCGTATCAGTAAGTAGAGGCCGGTGATCGCGAGCAGTCCGGCGAGCGCGCCGAACGGTGCGACGGCGTGGGTGAGCGCGGTCTCCGGCAGCACGCCCGCGCGGCGCAGGATGTTGACGAGCAGCAGCACGGCGCAGACGAGGCCGGCCGCCCCGGTGGCCCGGTAGAGAGCCGATTGACGCATGGGGAAACTCCATTCCTTATGGTCATGACGCTCGTCATCGTGCGCGTTGCCGGCCACGAAGTTGAGTGGGTGCGCGAAGACGTAAGCACCCCGAAAGAGGGACGTAAGCACCCGGAAAGAACCGGGCCGACCGCGCCGCGAACCGCTCCAGGCGGGCCTGCGCGGGCCACCGATCTCCTGGACCCTTCGAGACGCCGCACGTCAGCCGGGAGGGACGTTGCCCCGTCGGCGAACGCTCGCCTCCTGGGCGCGCTTTCCGACCACGTGGTACGGCCGGTCCCGGGGGCCTCGTCCCGTGCCCGCTCGATCGGCACGTACCGCCGTGGCCGGTAGCATCGGGCGGAAGATCTTTCTCGTACAAACCCGTTGGACGTGGTGAATGAGCTCGCACACTCACGGTTCCGGAAGCCGCGGCGATGACGGCACGCGGGATTCGATCTGGGACGTCCTCGCGCGGCCCTACTCCGGTGAGGTCGGATCGGCTCCCCCGTGGATCGCCAAGTGCCTGAACGGCTCCAACGCGCCAGGTGACCGCATACGCCTGGGCGATTCGGCGACCGGGACGTACGTCATGTTGAGCAAGTTCATGGACCGGTACGTCTGCGCGGAGATCTTCGAGGCGCGCGGGCTTTCCGACGCCCGGCAGGAGCGGCTTCACGCGCTGGGCTGGAGACTGGAGGCCACCGGAACCTCGCAGATCCGTCCCACCTGGACCGTCGGCTGGACATGGTACGAGAGCGACCTGGAATTCCTCACGGGTCGCGCCGAGGCCGTCATCGGCGCGTTGCGCGACGTGCTCGCCGTGCCGCCGGAGCGGTTGCGCTGCTGGTCGTGGGGTGACGACGGCCCCCTCGACGCCCCGTACCTGTTGAAAGACCGCGACGAGCGGCCCACGGCCACCGGCGCCCCCGCCCGGTGCACCGAGTGGGAGGACCTGCGGCGGCGCCTGGACTGGGTGCTGCAGACCCTCCCCACCGACAGCGCCGTGATCCTGACCAACAGGGAACGCGGCGGGGTGCAGTTCATGACGGATCACTATGGCTCCATGGACACCGGCGCGCTCGACTACCGGCCGGTGTCGACGGAGGACCCGGATCCGGACAACCCCGGGAACGACCGCGAGCGGCGACTGTTCGAACTCGGCTGGACTCCCGACATGGTCACCGCGAGATCCGCCTGCTGGACGGTCGGCAGCCCGGTCGTCTGGGCGGACATCGGGCCGCTGGCCACGCAGGCGGTCGAGGCACTGCGGGCGCTCGGTTTCCACGATCCCTCGGAACTCGCCGTCAGGACCTTCCGCAACGGCATGGGCGACGAGCACGTCAAGCACGTCGCCGAGGAGCTGGGCATCCGCCCCGAGGGCGTCTGATCCGCCAAGCCCTACCCGGTAACGCCGGACCCGCCGCGCACGCGCCGTACGAGGTCGCCGGCGGCCTCCGGCCAGCGGGCGTGGTCGAAGGCGAAACCCGCTTCGAGCAGGCGTCCGGGGACGACCCGGCGGCTCTTCAGCAGGAGTTCGGTGTCCGAGCGCAGCGCGAACGCGCCGAGCTCGGCCATCCACCTCGTCGCGGGCAGGCCGACCCGAACACCCCACGCGGCGCGCAGCACGCGCATGAACGCACGCTGGGGCAGGGGATCGGGGGCGGCGAGGTTCACCGGCCCGGCGAGGTCGTCCCGGCCGGCCAGGAACTCGACGGCGCGGACGAAGTCGCGGTCGTGGATCCAGGACACGTACTGCGCGCCGCCCGCGATCGGGCCGCCGAGGCCGAGCCGCGCCATCCGCAGCAGGACGTCGAAGACGCCGCCGCGATCGGGACTCATCACCATGGCGGTGCGCAGGGCGACCTTGCGCGTGTGCGGGGTCTCGGCCTCCTCCTGCGCCCGCTCCCACGCCTTCGCGATCTCGACGCTGTAGGCCCAGTAGCCGGGGACGCCGGGTTCGGTGCCGCCGAGCACGCCGGTCGCCTCGTCGTTGGGCGCGTCGAAGCGGTGGGCGTAGACGGTGGCGGTGCTCATCTGCAGCCAGACCCGGGGAGGCCGCGCGGCGGCCGCGATCGCCTCGCCCACGGCCCGGGTGGAGCGCACGCGCGAGTCCATCATGGCCCTCAGGTTGGCGGCGGTGTAGCGGCAGTCGACGCTGCGCCCGGCCAGGTTGACCACGATGTCGCTGCCGTCGATCTCCCGTGCCCAGGGTCCCGGTGTCTCCCCGTCCCAGCGGACCTCACGCTCACGCGCCGGCCGCCTGGTCAGCACCACGACGTCATGCCCCGCGGCCGTCAGCGCACGATCCAGGATCGCGCCGACCTGACCGCTTCCTCCGGGTATCACTATCTTCATCGGACTCCCCAGAACGTGTGAGACCACCGTAGTACAGCGCGCTGAACGCGTTCAAAAGTGGGTCACCATTCACGCCGGGAAATGTTCGGCGCACCTCTGAGCCCGCGGAGGCGAACGGACGGCGACCTCTGCCGCCGGGCGCTGATTCGCTACAGACGAAACCGGTCTCCACTATGAGAAATGTCGGTGATCACGGCTACGGTCCCGATCATGACCAATGCGGTGCAGGCGTACGCGTACGCCGGACCCTCCACGCTCACCGCCGGGCGGCTGGCCCTGTCCACCTCGGGCGGGCGTACCGCGCGCGGCCCGCTGAGCCATCCCCGGTTCTTCAGCGGCCTGCTGACCGAGGCCGCCCCCGCCGCGGCCGGGCTGCTCGCCGTCGCGAACGTGGCGCAGGCCCGTTACGACCGCCCGGCCCCGACCTTCTCCCGCGATCCGGTGGTCACCTGCAACGGCGACCGGCTCCGCTTCGAGTCGTTCTCCGCCTGCGGCGGCGTCTACGCCCGCCTCGACGTGCTGGAACGCGCCCTCGACGGGGAGGTGGTCGACCTGGGCACCACCAACGTCGACGTCAACGGCCCGCTGCGCGAGGCGCTGGCGCGCGTCGGCGGCGCCGACCCCCTCCACCTGGGCGTCGGGCGCGACGAGCTGGCCGTCACCACGCTGGACGGCGCGGTGGTGGAGAAGAAGGTGCCGCTGCCCGAACGGTGGCTGCGCGGCTTCGCCGAGGTCCAGCTCGTCACCGCGGGTTTCGACCTGCGGGCGGAGCTGAGCGGACCGGAGGCGACGCGTTTCCTGCGCACGCTGCCCCGGCGGGTCGGCTCCACCCTGTGGGCGGTGCCCTCGGGCCGCTCGCTGCGGCTGACCGCGGGCCCGGCGCCCGGCGCCGTCTGCCTGCCGGGCCCCGACCGGCTGGCGACGATGCTCACGCTGCTGCGCTTCGCCAGGACCCTGCGGCTGTACGGCCCGGCCCGCCCTGACGCGGCCGTGGCGAGCGCGTGGGAGCTGGAGCTGCCCGGCATGCGTTACGTGCTCACCCTGTCCCCGGACAGCGGGCGCTCCTTCTCCACCGAGGGGGCCGTACTCCGGACGCTGGCCTCCGACGACGCGGCGGACGACGCCGACCTGGTCGGCGCGCTGCTCGCCTTCGAACCGAGGGTGGAGCCCGACCTGCTCGCCGAGCGCTCCGGTATCGACGCGTCCCGGGTGCGGGCCGCGCTGACCCAGCTCGGCGCGGCCGGCCGGGTGGGCTACGACACCGCCGAGGCCGGTTACTTCCACCGCGAGCTGCCCTACGACCGCGACAGGGTCGCCGCGATGAACCCGCGCGCCAGGGCCGCCCGCGAGCTCGCCGACGGCGGGGCGGTACGGCTCGACGGGCCCGACCGGGCCCTGGTGACCTCCGGCGACCAGGTCCGCGAGGTGCGCGGCACCGCCTGTACCTGCCCGTGGTGGGCCAGGCACCAAGGACAACGGGGACCGTGCAAGCACGTGCTCGCCGTACAGATCATGAAGGGAGCCCAGGCGTGAGCGCGTGGGACGACGTACGCGACCTGATCGACAAGAGCGACGCCGACGGCGTCGCGAAGCTGGTCGTGACCCTGGACGACGCCGCCCGGCGCGAGGTCGCCAAGCGGCTGCCGGGGCATCTCAAGGAGATCCGGCTCTATCTCGACTCCTGGCGCGGCGCCGGGGACCGGGCCGAGGCGCTGCGCGCGGCGGGCGCCGGCACGATCGCCGCCGCGGCCTCCGTCGCGTCCTGGCTCACCCGGCGCGGCCTGGTCGGCTCCCGCGAGACGGTGGACGACACCGATCGGCTGCTCGGCCTGGTCGGCGCCCGCCCGCACGCGTGGCAGGCCGAGCTGGCGGCGCGGCTGGCGGAGAGGCTCCGCGGGAGCGACCCGAGTTACGAGCTGACCGCGTCCCTGATCCACCGGACGGGTATCGAGCCGCCGGCCGACGACGGCTTCGTCGTGGGCTGGGTGTCGGCGGCGCTCGGCCGCGGACCGGTGGCCGAGGTGCTGGCCGCCGACCCGCTGCTGGACGCGCTCCTGCCGCGGATCTTTCACGCCCAGGGAGTCGGCGAGGCCCTGCAGTGGGACGGTGACCCCACCTCCGACCGCACCTGGCTGGGCGGGCTTCGCACGCTGGCCGCCGACGGCCGGGTCGACCGCGCGATGCTGCTGGACGGGTGCGTCGGCCGTTTCCTGCGCGGCGGCACCGCGCTGGAGCTGCGCTTCTTCGTCCGCCTGCACCAGGCGCTCGAACCCACCCCCGCCGAGGTCGGGTCCCGGGCTCGCGACTACCTGCGGCTGCTGCCGTCCGCGCCCGGTACGGTCGCCGAGCTCGCCCTGGGCCACCTGCGCGAGCTGCCCGCCGTGTCCCCCGGCGACTTCGCCGAGGCCGTCGAGGCGCTGATGTACCGGCCGGAGAAGAAGCTCGTGCGCGCCGGTCTCTCGTGGCTCGACCGGTCCGTGCGGCTGTCGCCGGAGTATGCCGGGGCGGCGGCCGGGGCCCTGGCGACGGCCTTCGCTCACGAGGCCTCCGACGTGCAGGAACGCGCCGTTCGGCTGGCCGTCAAGCACGCCGCGCACCTGGACCCGGCAGCGCTCCGCGACGCGGCCGGCGCCCTGCCCGCCGATCTGCGCGCGCTCCTCGGCATCGCGGAGCGGCCCGGCGGGGAGGAGGAGAGGCCCGTCCTCCTGGTCGCCCCGCGACTCCCCCGGGTCGAGTTACCGCCGCCCATCGCCACGGTGGCTGAGCTCGGCGCGGAGTTCGCCCGGCTCGCGGCCGACCCCTACGGTCAGCTCGACCGGCTGGAGACAGAACGGCTGATGGCGGGGCTGGTCGAGCTCACCCACCGGGACCGCGAGGCCGTACGGGCGGTCCTGGCCCAGGTGCCGGTCCGCAGGTGGGGATGGAGCGAGAACGACAACCCGCTGGCGTGGCTGTGGGCGGCCATGCAGGCCGTCGCCTCTCCGTCGGCGCCGTCGTCCGCGCCCCAATTTCCGGGGCCCGGCCATGTCTCGGTGCCGCACGTGCTGACCCTGCGCCGGATGGCCGAGCTCGTCACCGCGGCGCGGGCGGACGCCCTGCCGCCGGTGCTGCTGGCCACCCCGACGAGCGCCGACGGCCATGTGGACCCGGCCGAGCTCCTCGCCCGTCTCGAACGGCTGGAGGCCGTGGGCGTGGACCCGCCGGACGCCGACCTGCAGCAGGCGTTGCTGCGGATCCCCCGGCGGGTCGAGGCCGAGGTGGCCGCGAGGGCCGCCCGGCTCACCAGCCCCGCCGGGCGGCTCGTGGCGCGGTGGATGTCCGGGGAGGGGCTGGCCGATCCCGTCGTGACGGTCCGGTACAACCACCTCGAAGGCGCCTCCCGGCGCTGGTTCGACGAGGGGCGACCGCCGCTGGACCCCTACGACCCGCGTGCGGTCTCGTTCGTCGCGGCCTCGCCGGTCGAGCTCGACCTGGTCGACCTGCTGTGCCGCGATCCCGAGACCTACGTTCACAACCGTGGCGGCTACATGAGCTGGTGGGCCGGGGTTATGCCCTCCCACCGCGAGGTCGTCGCGGCCCACCTGCTGCCGTTCTTCAGCTGGGACTGGCCCGAGAACAGTCCCCGGCTGCCGGTCCTTCACGATCTCGCCCGGGCGGACGGCCCCCTCGGCCCCGCCTTCGCGACCATGCTGGTCTTCCACCTGAACAACGAGGACCCCGCCGAACGTACGGCGGCCCTGGACCTGCTCCTCGCCCTCGCCGCGACCGGCGACCTGCCCACCGCCGACCTGGGAGACCAGCTCGGCCGCCTGGTCCGGAACGGCATGGTGACGCTGGGCCGCGTCATCCCGTCGCTGGCCGAGGCGGAACGGGCGGGCGCGGGCGCGCGGGTGTGGCCGGCCGTCGCGGCGGCCCTTCCGCACGTGCTGCCCCCCGACGGGGAACGGCCGCCCAGCGGCCTGGCCGACCTACTCGCGCTCGGCGTCAGGACCGCTCCCCCCGGCGACGCCACGCCGGTCCCCGGCCTGGCCGCGATCGCCGCGCGCGGCGGGTCGAGCCGGATGGTCCGCGAGGCGCTCCGCCTCACCCGGCTGCTCTCCCCCTGACGAGGTGAACCCTCCCCGGGGGACGACGCCCCGGGGAGGGTTCACCGGGGACGGCATACCGGCCGCTCGGTCACCGAGGTCTCACCACCCGCCGACCGGGACCGGGGGCGAGCCGCCGGGTGGCCGGTCGTTTTGTGAATGTCAAGAGGATGTCAACCGATTTGCGGGACTGTGGTGCTTTTCAACCAGAAGCACCATGAGGAGACCGACACCGATGGACACGAACGAGGCGGCCGTGCCCCCCACGCAGGGCGGACGACCGCCGATTCTGCCGCCCCGGCCTGGCAGGGGGCTGATCGCCGCTCTGGCGGTCTCCGGGATCTGTGTCCTGATCGCCATGGGCATCGTCCTGGCGAACGGGGGCACCGCCGGTTTCGGCATCTCGTTCGCCCTGGGACTGGCACCGCTGCCGATCCTGCTCGCCGCCGTGCTCGCGCTCGACCGGCTGGAGCCCGAACCCCGGCTGAACCTGCTCTTCGCGTTCGCCTGGGGAGCCGGGATCGCGGTGGTCCTCGGCGTCGTCCTGGGGACGGGCGGCACGACGGTGCTGGTGCAGGCCTTCAGTGTGGGCGAGCAGGCGGCGGATGACATCACCACGGTGGTGGTGGCCCCCGTGGTCGAGGAGGCGCTCAAGGGCGCCGCGCTCCTGTGGCTGATCTGGCGGTGCAGGCGCGAGATAAACGGCCCGACAGACGGCATCATCTACGCGTCCATGGTCGGCCTGGGGTTCGCCACGGTGGAGAACATGATCTACTACTCCGCCGAGTTCGCCGAGGCTGGCACGCAGGGGGCGGTGGAACTCTTCGTGCTGCGGGGGCTGATGTCGCCGCTCGCGCATCCCCTCTTCACCTCGACGATCGGGCTCGGCGTCGCCTACGCGGTCACCGCGCGCCGCAGGGGCGCCTCCCTGGCCGTCCCGCTGGGCTACCTCGGCGCCGTGCTCCTGCACGGCCTGTGGAACGGGTCCGCGACGCTGGGGGGTCTGCCCGCCCTCGGGATCGCCTATCTCCTGGAGCTGGTCGTCATCTGCGCGCTCGTCGTCGTCACCGTACGGGAGCGGCGGCGGCTGGTGGCCATGATGGGCGTGTACCTGCCCGCCTACCTGCCGACCGGCCTGGTCACGCCGGACGACATCGGCATGCTCGGCTCGCTGGGCACCCGCAGGCAGGCCCGCCGGTGGGCCAGGAAGATCAGGGCGGGCCGCGCGATGTCCGACTACCAGCAGGCCGCGACCGAGCTGGTCATGCTGCACCAGCGCGCCGAGCGCGACAGCACCGGCCCCGGGGATTTCGCGGCCGAGCGCGACGCCCTGCTGACGGTCATGGCGCGGTCACGGGAGAGCTTCGCGCCGCGCTTCCCGTCACAGCCGCAGCCCGCGTAGAACGGCGTAGGGCTCACCGGCCCGCGTCGGACGGTACGCGCGCTCACCGTACGGACGGAGATCGGACGGTGCACGCGCTCACCGTACGGACGGAGATCGGACGGTACGCGCGCTCACCGTACGGACGGAGATCGGACGGTGCACGCGCTCACCGGTCCACGCCGGGCACCGCGCGGACGGACCGGCTCGCACGGTGCCCGGTGTGGACCAGGGGGTCGTTCACCCCCTGCCTCCGCCCTTCTTGCGCGAGGCCATGAAGGCCACTCCCAGGCCGGCGCCGATGGCGATCCCGAGAGCGAGGCCTATGGCCAGGTTGTTGAGGGCGACTCCCAGAGCGGCGCCGATGGCGACACCGATACCGACACCGATGGGGAGGCCCATGGCGGCCTTCGCCGCGTCGTCCGACTTCTCGTTCATGCGCTGCCGCTTCCCTCGCTCTCGCGGAACATGCGCTCGCTCGGGGCGACATCTCGGTATGTCGGCCACCTTCGAAACCCGGCCCAGGTCTTCCCGTCTTCCCGGTCGTCGTCAGGTCACCGGATCCCGGGCGGGAAGACACGCCGCCCCTGGCGGGGGCGCCGGTTGTGGGCTACCGTACTTGACGTGATCGTCAAGTCCGAGACCCTCGGCAGCAGGGGGCGGCGCACCCGGGCGGCGCTCGTCCAGGCGGGGCGGGAGGCGTTCGAGGAGCGGGGCTACGACGCCGTGCGCGTCGACGACGTCTGCGCCCGCGCCAGGGTCTCGCACGGCACCTTCTACACCTACTTCGGCTCGCGCGAGGAGCTGTTCCGCGAGGTGGCGGCGACCGTGGTGGGCGAGATGTTCACCGCCAGCGTGGTCGGGCCGGCCGCCCCCGGCGACCCGTACGCCCGCATCGAGGCCGCCAACCTGCTCTACCTGCGCGCGTGGGCCGCCAACTCCCGGCTGGTACGGATGCTGGAGCAGGTCGCGGCCACCGACGAGAGCTTCCGCGGCCTCCTGCTCGAGCTGCGCGAGGTCTTCGTGCGTCGGGGCGCGGAGGGGCTGCGGCGCCTGCAGGAGCAGGGGCTGGCCGACCCGTCGCTGGACCCCCGGCTCACCGCCGTGATGCTGGGCGGGATGGTCGAGCACTTCGCCCACGTCTGGCTGGACCTCGGCGAGCACGCCGACGAGCGGACCGCCGTCGCGGCGCTCTCCACGCTCTGGGCCCGGGCCATCGGCCTGACACCGGCTCCGGCGTGGGGCCCGGCGCCGGTACGAACACCGTCACCGTCGCAAGCACAAGCACAAGCACAAGCACAAGCACCAACAGGCCGGAGCGTCGATGTGACGTCCGCGTCAACCAAGGGAGCGGGCTCATGAGCCGCCTGGACACCTCCGGTGACGACTACCTGGCGCGGCGCGAGGCGATGCTCGCCAAGCTGGCCGAGCTCGACGCCGAGCAGGCCAGGGCGGTGGCGGGCGGCGGCGGGAAGTACGTCGACCGGCACCGCGCGCGGGGCAAGCTCCTGGCCAGGGAGCGGATCGAGCTGCTCGTCGATCCCGACTCGGCGTTCCTGGAGCTCTCGCCGCTGGCGGCCTGGGGCAGCGACTTCCCCGTCGGGGCGAGCGTGGTCACCGGGATCGGGGTGGTCGAGGGCGTCGAGTGCGTGCTCGTCGCCAACGACCCGACCGTGCGGGGCGGCTCGTCCAACCCGTGGACGATGCGCAAGACGCTCAGGGCGGCCGACATCGCCCTCGAGAACCGGCTGCCGCTGATCAACCTGGTGGAGTCGGGCGGGGCCGACCTGCCGACCCAGAAGGAGATCTTCATTCCCGGCGGCCGGATCTTCCGCGACCTGACCCGCCTGTCGGCGGCCGGGATCCCCACGATCGCCCTGGTCTTCGGCAACTCCACGGCCGGTGGGGCGTACGTGCCGGGGATGAGCGACCACGTGGTCATGGTCAAGGAGCGTGCGAAGGTCTTCCTCGGCGGGCCGCCGCTGGTCAAGATGGCCACCGGGGAGGAGGCCGACGACGAGTCGCTGGGCGGCGCCGAGATGCACGCCCGTGTCAGCGGCCTGGCCGACTACCTCGCCGCCGACGAGCACGACGCGCTGCGGATCGGGCGGCGGATCGTCAGGGGACTGAACCGGCGCGGGTCCGGCGTCTCCCCCGGCGCCGTGCGCGAGCCGCTGTACGACGAGGACGAGCTGCTGGGCATCGTGCCGGAGGACCTGAAGATCCCGTTCGACCCGCGCGAGGTGATCGCGCGGGTGGTGGACGGCAGCGAGTTCGACGAGTTCAAGCCCCTGTACGGCGGGAGCCTGGTGACCGGGTGGGCCCGCCTGCACGGCCATCCGATCGGGATCCTGGCCAACGCCCGGGGCGTGCTGTTCAGCGAGGAGGCGCAGAAGGCGGCGCAGTTCATCCAGCTCGCCAACCAGGTCCGCGTCCCGCTGGTCTTCCTGCAGAACACCACCGGCTACATGGTCGGCAAGGACTACGAGCAGGGCGGCATCATCAAGCACGGCGCCATGATGATCAACGCGGTGTCCAACTCCTCCGTCCCGCACATCACGATCGTCATGGGCGCCTCGTACGGGGCGGGCAACTACGGGATGTGCGGCAGGGCCTACGACCCCCGCTTCCTGTTCACCTGGCCCAGCGCCAAGTCGGCCGTGATGGGGCCCGCCCAGCTCGCCGGGGTACTGTCCATCGTCGGCCGGGCCGCCGCCCAGGCGCGCGGCCAGGTCTACGACGAGGAGGGCGACGCGGCGATGCGGCAGCTGGTCGAGGCGCAGATCGAGGCCGAGTCGCTGCCGTTCTTCCTGTCGGGCCGCCTCTACGACGACGGCGTGATCGACCCCCGCGACACCCGGACGGTCCTGGGCCTGTGCCTGTCCGCCGTGAGCAACGGCAACACCGCCTCCCACAACACCACCTTCGACAACGACACCGTCCCGCGGCCCTCGGGCTTCGGCGTCTTCCGGATGTGACCGTGACCATGACCATGCCCGTCTCGCCGATCCGCCGCCTGCTCGTCGCCAACCGGGGTGAGATCGCCCGCCGCGTCTTCCGTACCTGCCGCGACCTCGGCATCGAGACCGTCGCGGTCTTCTCCGACGCCGACGCGGACGCGCCGCACGTGGCCGAGGCCGACCACGCCGTACGGCTGGGCGGGGTCCGGCCCGCCGACACCTACCTGTCGGTGGAGAAGATCATCGAAGCGGCCCGCGCGTCGGGCGCCGACGCGGTCCATCCCGGGTACGGCTTCCTGTCGGAGAACGCCGCCTTCGCGCGGGCCGTGCCGGAGGCCGGGCTGACCTGGGTCGGCCCTCCGGCCGGGGCCGTCGCCGCGATGGGCTCCAAGATCGAGGCCAAGGCGCTGATGGCCGGGGCCGGGGTCCCGGTGCTGCCGGGTTTCGTCGCGGGACCCGGCTACTCGGCGGACGACCTGGAAGGCGACCTGGACGCCGTGTTCACCCGGATGAGCGGGACGGCCTCCGGACGGGCCGTACCCCTGCTGGTGAAGGCGTCGGCCGGTGGCGGCGGGCGCGGGATGCGCGTCGTGCGGCTCACCGACGACCTGCCCGAGGCGGTCGAGTCGGCGCGCCGGGAGGCGGCGTCGGCGTTCGGGGACGGCACGGTGTTCGTCGAGCCCCTGCTGGAGGGCGCCCGGCACATCGAGGTGCAGATCCTGGCCGACGGGCACGGGACGGTGTGGGCGCTGGGCGAGCGGGAGTGCTCGATCCAGCGGCGGCACCAGAAGGTGGTCGAGGAGACCCCGTCCCCGGCGATCTCCCCCGCGATGCGGGCGCGGCTCCTCGACGCGGCGGTCACCGCCGCGCGGGCCATCGGCTACGTCGGCGCCGGGACCGTCGAGTTCCTCGTCAGGGACGAGACGGTCGCCTTCCTGGAGATGAACACCCGGTTGCAGGTGGAGCACCCGGTGACCGAGTGCGTCCACGGCGTCGACCTCGTCGAGTGGCAGCTGCGGATCGCCGAGGGCGCCCGGCTTCCCGCGTCGCCGCCGGGACCGTCCGGGCACGCCGTCGAGGTGCGCCTGTACGCCGAGGACCCGGCCCGCGACTGGCTTCCGCAGAGCGGCGTCCTGCACCGCTTCGAGGTGCCCGGCGTGGACTCCCGCTTCGCGCCCGTACCCGGCGGGCGCCACGGGCTGCGGCTGGACTCCGGCGTCGAGGACGGCTCGGAGATCGGCGTCCACTACGACCCGATGCTCGCCAAGGTCGTCTCGTACGGCGCGAGCCGCCCCGACGCCGTGCGCAGGCTGGCCGCCGCGCTGGCGGGCGCGAGGATCCACGGTCTCGTCACCAACCGGGACCTGCTGGTCGAGGTCCTGCGCCACCCGGCGTTCCTGGCCGGGGACACCCACACCGGTTTCCTGGAGGAGCACGGGCTCACCGGCCCCCCGGCGCCCGGCCGGGAACGGCCGGAGCTCGTGCGCCTGTCCGCCCTCGCCGCCGCGCTCGCGGGGGCGGCGGCCAACCGGGCGGCGGCGACCGTGCAGGCGGGACTGCCGAGCGGGTGGCGCAACGTGGTGTCGCAGCCGCAGCGCGCCGCCTTCGCGGAGGCCGAGATCTCGTACCGGATCACCAGGGACGGCCTGCGGGCGGAGGGGTTTCCCGATACGGTCCTGGTCGGCGCGACGCCCTCGCTCGTGGTGCTGGAGACCTCGGGCGTGCGGCACCGCTTCGCCGTCGCCCGCTACGACGGCGTGACGCACGTGGACTCCCCCCTCGGTTCCGTACGGCTCACCCCGCTGGCCCGCCTGCCGGAACCGGTGGAACACGTGCTGCCCGGCTCCCTGGTGGCGCCCATGCCCGGTACGGTGCTGCGGGTCGACGTCAAGACCGGCGAGACCGTCGGGGCGGGGCAGGTGGTCGTGGTGCTCGAAGCCATGAAGATGGAGCACCGGATCGCCGCGCCCGCGCCGGGCACGGTGGCGGCGGTGAACGTGACGCCGGGCCGCCAGGTCGAGGCGGGGGCCGTGCTGGCCGTGATCGAGGAGCAGACGTGACCTCCTCCCCCGGTTCCCGGGAGCCGGGAGGAGGTCACGACGACGGAAGGACCGAGATGAAGAGCGACGGGGGCTGGCCGGTGGAACGCCTGGTGCGCAGGGAGGTGTCCGGCGGGGTGGCGACGATCACCCTCGACTCCCCCCGCAACCGCAACGCGCTGTCGGTGCGGCTGCTGGGCGACCTGGAGGACCGGCTCAACTGGGCGCTGGCCGAGGAGAGCGTCCGGGTGATCGTGCTCACCGGGACCGGGCCGGTGTTCTGCGCGGGCGCCGACCTGAAGGAGCAGCGGGTCGCGCCGGGCGGCGCGCACGAGGCGCCGGTGACCGCGTCGTTCCCGGAGATCATGAGCCTGATCTGGGAGAGCCCGAAGCCGGTCGTCTGCAGGCTGAACGGCACGGCGCGGGCCGGGGGGCTCGGCCTGGTGGCGGCCTGCGACTTCGCGATCGCCCCCGACTCCGCGTCGTTCGCGTTCAGCGAGGTGCGGCTCGGCGTGGTGCCCGCGATGATCTCGGTGACCGTGCTGCGGCGGCTCGGCCCGCGCGCCGCCGCCGAGTACCTGCTCACCGGCGAGACGTTCGACGCCGCCCGCGCCGTGGAGATCGGGCTGCTCACCCGCGCCGTGCCCGAGGAGGAGCTGGACGCGGCCGTCGCCCACTACACCGGCATGCTGCTGCGCGGCGGCCCCGAGGCGCTCGCCCTCACCAAGCAGCTGGTGCGGACCGTGCCCGGGCTGAGCGTCGAGGAGGGCATGCGCCAGATGGCCGAGCTGTCCGCGCGGCGGTTCACCTCCGCCGAGGGGCAGGAGGGGATCGCCGCCTTCATGGAGAAGCGGCCCGCGTCGTGGATCCCCGCGCCGGAGACGATCTGATGCCGTACGGCGAGCCGGGGGCACGCGGAGGCACGTCCCGGATCGGGGAGGGCTGATGCCGTACGGCGAATCGGAAGAATCGGAAGAGTCGAAGGCGCGCGGCGGCGCGTTTCGGACCGAGGAGGGCTGATGCTGCGCGTCGCCAACTGCTCCGGCTTCTACGGCGACCGGCTGTCGGCCGCCAGGGAGATGGTGGAGGGCGGCCCGATCGACGTGCTCACCGGCGACTGGCTCGCCGAGCTGACCATGCTGATCCTGGCCGGGAACCGGCTGAAGGGCCGCCCCGGCTACGCGCCGACCTTCCTCAAGCAGCTGGAGGAGGTCCTCGGGACGTGCCTGGAGCGGGGCGTCAGGATCGTCTCCAACGCGGGCGGGCTGGACCCGGCCGGGTGCGCCGAGGCCGTGCGCGAGCTGGCCGGGCGCCTCGGGCTGCCGGTGAGGGTCGCCCACGTCACCGGCGACGACCTGACCGGCCACGACCTGGCCGGCGCCCTCAACGCGGACACCGGTGAGCCGCTGCCCGCCCCCGCCCTGACCGCCAACGCCTACCTGGGGGGCCGCCCGATCGCCGCCGCCCTGTCGGCCGGGGCGGACGTGGTGGTGACCGGCCGCGTCACGGACGCCGCCCTGGTCACCGGGCCGGGGATCTGGCGGTACGGGTGGGGTCCTGACGACCTCGACGCGCTGGCCGGTTCGGTGGTCGCCGGGCACGTCATCGAGTGCGGCTGCCAGGCGACCGGCGGCAACTACGCGTTCTTCGGCGAGGTGCCCGACCCGGCGCGCTGCGGGTTCCCGCTGGTGGAGCTGGAGGCCGACGGCTCCAGCGTGGTCACCAAGCACCCGGGGACCGGGGGGCTGGTCTCGGTGGGCACGGTCACCGCGCAGCTGCTGTACGAGATCGGGTCGCCCCGCTACCTCGGGCCCGACGTGGTCGCGCGCTTCGACACGATCCGGCTGGAGCAGGAGGGCCCCGACCGGGTCCGCGTCTCGGGGGTGCGCGGCGAGGCCCCTCCCGCCACGCTCAAGGTCGCCGTCAACTACCTGGCGGGCTACCGCAACACGATGACGCTCGTCCTGACCGGCCTGGACATCGAGGCCAAGGCCCGGCTGGCCGAGGAGGCCATCTGGTCGCGGGTGCCGAAGGAGTCGTTCGACGAGGTCCACGTGGAGCTCACCCCGCTCTCACCGCTCTCACCGCTCTCACCGCTCACCCCGCACGCACCGCTCGCCGGGACCGCCCTGCTGCGCGTCACCGTGATGGACGCCGACCGGCGGAGGGCGGGGCGCGCCTTCTCCGCGGCCGTGGTCGAGACCGGCCTGGCGAGCTATCCCGGCTTCTACGGCCTCACCCCGCCCGGTGACGCCTCGCCGTACGGGGTCTACTGGCCCGCGCTCGTCCCGGCGGAGACGGTGCGGGCCCGCGTCTGGCTCGACGGCCGCGAGCTCCCCGCCGCGTCCGGCACAGGCGACGCACCCGGCGCACGCGACCTGTCCGAGGTATCCGGCACACCGGATGCGCCGACCGCGCGGGCGGCGAGCGGCGGCGAGGCCGCGGACCACGGGAGCGACGCCGGCACCGCCCCGGCCGCCCCGCACGACGAGCACGACGAGCACGACGACGGCGAGCACGACGACGGTGAGCACAGCGACGGCGAGCACAGCGACGGCGAGCACGACGACGGCGAGCACAGCGACGGCGAGCACGGCGACGGTGAGACCGCGCGGGTCGCGCTGGGCACGATCGTGGGCGCCCGCTCGGGGGACAAGGGCGGCAACGCCAACCTGGGGGTCTGGGTCAGTACGGCGGAGCGGTTCGGGTGGCTGGAGGGCTACCTGACGGTCGAACGCCTGGCGGAACTCCTGCCGTTCACCGCCGGGCTGAGGGTCGAGCGCTTCGAGCTGCCCAACCTGCTCGCCCTCAACTTCGTCGTGCACGGCCTCCTCGGCCGGGGCGTGGCCGCGAGTCCCCGTCTCGACGCCCAGGCCAAGGCCCTCGGGGAGGAACTCCGCGCCGGGCTCGCCGACATACCGCGGCGCCTTCTCTGACGGACCGTGTGTACCCGCAGGTCCTGACCGCCGCCCCGGCGCTCCCGTGCGTGAACGGCGCGCGACACGGGGACATCCCTGCGCGGTCACCCTCTTTCACCCGATTTCACCCGACGCCGCGAGACCTCACCCGACGCCGCGAAACGAGTTCTCGCGGCGCGGACGCCGCTTCCGCCGGAGCGGGAGACTATTGACCGTCGCGAACGGGAATCATAGATTCGCCCCACCTAGAACATAATTCGGTCAAGGAGGGTGCATGACGTCCACGCACATCGACGTCACCGCGATCGACTTCGACGCGCTCGGTGCGTGGATGGACGCGCGGGGGCTGCCGGGAGGGCCGTTCGAGCGGGTCGCGCCGGTGACGGGCGGGACGCAGAACGTCATGGTGCGCTTCGAGCGGGGCGGGGCGTCGTACGTGCTGCGCAGGCCGCCGCTGCACCCGCGCGCCAGGAGCAACGAGGTGCTCCGCCGGGAGGCGAGGGTGCTCGCGGTCCTGCGCGACACGCCGGTGGCGGCGCCGCGCCTGGTCGCGGCCTGCACCGACGAGAGCGTCATGGGCGCGGTCTTCTACCTGATGGAGCCGGTCCGGGGGTTCAACGCCACCGTCGAGCTGCCCGAGCCGCACGCCGGCGACCCCGCGATCCGGCACCGGATGGGACTGGAGGCGGCCTCGGCGCTGGCCGACCTCGGACGGGTGGACCACGGCGCGCTCGACGGGTTCGGCCGCCCCGAGGGGTTCCTGGAGCGGCAGGTGCCCCGCTGGATGGACGAGCTGGACGGCTACGGAACCCTGAAGGGATATCCGGGGCCCGACATCCCGGGGCTGGCGGAGACCGCGGGCTGGCTGGAGCGCAACCGGCCGAAGGAGTTCACCCCGGGGATCATGCACGGCGACTACCACCTGGCCAACCTCATGTTCGCCTGCGACGGGCCCCGGGTGGCCGCGATCGTCGACTGGGAGATGTGCACGGTGGGCGACCCGCTGCTGGACCTGGGATGGCTGCTGGCCACCTGGCCGGCCCCCGACGGCGTGGGGGTGATCTCCGGCGGGGTCACCGGGCTGGCCACGGCCGCCGAGCTCGTCGACTGCTACGCGGCCCTGTCCGACCGGGATCTGTCGGCCGTCGACTGGTACGCGGTGATGGCCTGCTTCAAGCTCGGCATCGTCCTGGAGGGCACGCACGCCCGCGCCTGCGCGGGCAAGGCTCCCAAGGAGATCGGGGACCTGCTCCACGCCACCACGCTGAACCTGTTCGCCCGCGCCCGGACGTTCATGTGACATCCTCCCCCGCCCGAGGGCGGAGGACGGTCCTGCCGGTGGCGCCTCCGCCGTCGATGTGACGGCGTGCCGGGGAAGGTCGACGTGACGGCGTACCGGGGAAGGGAGCCTCGACCTCCCCGGCCGGTTCGGGCCCGTGCACCGCCGATATCTGAACGAGCCAGAGAAAACTTGACTGTTCGTTCCAGATAAGGCTAGTTTGGGCGATATGGCACGAGTGAGGGAGTTCGACACGGAGGCCGCGCTGGAAGCGGCGATGTTCGTCTTCCGGCACAAGGGCTACGAGGGCACCTCGGTGCAGGACCTGGTCGACGCCACCGGGGTGGGCCGCGGCTCCCTCTACGCGGCGTTCGGCAGCAAGGAGGGCCTGTACCAGGCGGTGCTGGACCGTTACCGGGAGCGGTACGCGCTCCCCCTGGTCGATCTGCTGCGCAGCGGCACCCCGGCACGGGAGCTGGTCCGCGACATCCTGGTCGACCTGGTGGAGACCATCCTGCGGGACGGGCGCGAGCAGGCCTGCCTGATCGTCAGCGCCGCGACCGAGCGGCTGTGCCACGACCCCCAGGTGGCCACGCGGGTGGGGGCGACGACCTCGCTGCTGGAGGACGAGCTGACCGAGGCGATCGCGGCCGCCCAGGCCCGCGGCGAGCCGGTCGGCGTCCGCGACCCCCGGGACTCGGCGAGGTTCCTCATGACCGTCATTCACGGGTTACGGGTCACGGGGGCGATCAACCCCGACCGCCGGTACCTGATGAGCGTCGTGGAGGCGGCCCTGGGCTGCCTCGACTGACGTTTCACGGCCCGAATCTGTAACGATCATTCAAGATATCCGCCGTCGGCGGACAGGAGGAGACGCCATGGACGACGGCGACCCGCCGCACCGCCGCTTCGAGGCCGGAGGCGTCCGGGGCGGCTGATCCCGCGCTTCCGGCCCACCACACCAACCCCCCGCACACGACATCGGCACACCCCGTTCGCCACCGGCGACCGGGCATCACCTTAGGAGCATCATGAACATCGGCGTCGGCATCATCGGGGCGAGCACCGGCGGCTGGGCGGCCATCAGCCACGTTCCCGCGCTCAAGGCCCTCCCGGGCTACGAGTTGCGCGCCATCAGCACGTCACGCCGCGCGTCCGCCGACCAGGCCGCCAAGGAGTTCGACGTCCCGGCGGCCTTCGACGACCCCGCCGATCTGATCGCCCACCCCGGAGTGGATCTGGTGGTGGTGTCGGTCAAGGTACCTCACCACCACGCGCTGATCTCCGCGGCGCTGGCGGCGGGGAAGATGGTCTACAGCGAGTGGCCCCTCGGCGTCGGCACCGACGAGGCGGCCGACCTGGCCGCCCGGGCCGAGGCCGCGGGGGTCCGTACGGTGATCGGGCTGCAGGGCGGCTTCCTTCCGGCGATCCGCCACACCCGTGACCTGGTCGCGGACGGCTACGTCGGGAAGGTCCTCGGCACGACACTGGTCGGATCGGGCCTGGCCTGGAGTCCCGTGACCGACCGCGCGCACGCCTACCTCTACGACGCCGGCGCCGGCGCGACGCTCTTGACCGCTTCCGCGCTGCACGCCCTGGAGGCGGTGAACGCCGTGCTCGGCGAGCTCGCCACCGTCTCGGCCAACCTGGTCACCAGCCTCACGCAGGCACAGGTGGTCGACGACGGCTCCACCATCCCGGTGACGGTGGCCGACCAGGTGTCCGTCACGGGCACCTTCCGCAGCGGCGCCGCCCTCTCGATGTTCTACCGGGGCGGTTCCTCCCGCGGCGACAACTTCCACTGGGAGATCAACGGCACCGACGGCGACCTGGTCCTGACCGCCCCCGGCATCAACGGCAACCTCCAGGCCCTGGACCTGCGGCTGCGGGGCGGCCGGGGCGACGACCGGGCACTCGCCGACATCGCCCTCCCCGACAGCCGCTTTCACCCGGTCCCGCGCGACCTGCCCGCGACGGCGCAGGGCGTGGCCCAGGTGTACGCGCGCTTCGGGCGAGACCTGCGTGAGGGCACGCGCACCGTGCCCGGCTTCGAGTACGCCCTGCGGCGGCACCGGCTCGTCGACACGATCGAGCGGGCCTCCCGCACGGGAACCACCCAGACTCCGGACCCGGCGTAGGGGAACCGCCCGGGCGCAGGGGAACCGCGTGGGCTTAGGGGCACCGCCCGGGCGCAGGAGCCCCGCCCGGGCGGTTCCCGCCGCGTGGAACACCTCACCCGTCAGGTCCGCCGGGTGGTTCCCGGCCTGCGCCTCAGCACCCACTGCCCCTTTCATCCGGTACCGGTCCGTCCCTTTGAAACCTTCATGCAACCTTTCGCGTCCCAGGATTGCTCGCAATTGCTTCAAGAATGTGGTTCGGGAAGGATTCAGTCATGCGTCTCCGGTTTCTTGGCTCCACCTCCGAGGCGGGGGCCTGTCCCTCCCTCTACGAGACCGACCGCGGGACCATCGTGGTGCAGGGTCTCCGGGTGACCGACGCGGCGGCGCTGGCCGATCTGCGCCACGTCCTGGACGGTGAAACCGCCGTCGAGGTACCGCGTGAACTTCTCGCGGACATCGCGCGCCGAGTACTTTCTGTAAATATTGGTCACGATTAGGAGTGCTCTCTGGCTTGATCCACACGCTCGGGTCTAGCGTCGTGCGCACCATGCGGGAGGTGACGTGAGCACGCGGGGAGCACAGGCGGACGGCGGCCGCGCCATCCGGCTCGCGCGAACGGCCGAGGAGATCGTGTGACCGGGTTCCAGCAGGCCAGAACCGAGCTCGGGGTGCGGCTACGGCACCTGCGTGAGGCGGCCCACCTGTCGGGCAAGGAGCTGGCCGAGCGGCTGAGATGGCAGGCGTCCAAGGTCTCCCGGATCGAGAACGCCCGCCAGACCGCGACCGAGGACGACGTCACCCGGTGGGCGCGGGCCGTGGACGCCTCCCCCGAGATCGCCGGGGAGCTGGTGGAGCAGGCCGCGAGCCTCCTGGACCGCCAGGACTCCTGGCGGCAGCGGCACCGCAGCGGGCTGGCGGCGCTCCAGGAGGACATTCGCGACGTGGAGGCGCGGACCACCCAGCTGCGGGTGTTCGAGCCCGGCGTGATCATCGGACTGCTGCAGACCACCGAGTACGCCCGGAGCATCTTCACCCGGATCAAGCGCCTCTACCAGGCGCCCGACGAGATCGACGCGGCCATCCGGGTGCGCATGCAGCGCCAGGACATCCTCTACGACCAGAGCAAGCGGTTCAGGTTCGTCATGCCGGAGGCGGCGCTGCGCCACCGGCTCGCCCCGCTGGACGTGATGCGCGGGCAGCTCGACCGGTTGCTGGCGGTGACGGCGCTGCCGAACGTGGAGTTCGGCGTGATCCCCTTCGAGGCGCCCCTGCCCTCGGCGCCGCTCAACGGCTTCTGGATGTACGACGAGGACCACGTGGCGGTACCGACCAGGACGAGGGACCTGCTGCTGCGCGACCCGGAGGACGTCGCCTTCTACGCGCGGACCTTCGAGGAACTCTGCGAGGTCGCGGCCTTCAGGGAGGATGCCAGATCGGTGATCGTCCGAGTACTCAGCGATTTCTCCGGACAATCAGCGGACCAAACACCGCAATTGCTTGATTAGCATCCCAAGATCGTGCAATTCTCTGTCGAGACGGAGGTGACGCACGATGCTGGACACGCTGTCTTGTCTCGAGAGACTCGTTGCCGCGATACGACTGCACGCCGACCTTTCCGTGCAACGGATCTCGTTCGGCGATCCCGCTTACGTCTACGTCCGCAACCGCTTCAGCAGCACCCTGGCCGAGACCGTGACCTGCTCCCCGGACGGGGGCTTCATCACGTCGTGGGGTTACCGGCTCGGCTGCAGCGAGAACATCGACGCCGCCGCGGCCCGGCTGGCCTTCCTGCTCGCCGCCCTGCCCACCCCCCGGACCTGACCGCCCGGACACGCCGCGACGGCCGGAAGCCGGACGAGACCCCCCTCTCAGGTCCGCGTCGCGTAACGGGCGGGTGTGGTGCCGACGTGCCGGGTGAAGTGCCGGGTCAGGTGCGCCTGGTCGTGGAAGCCCACGCTCGTGGCCACCTCGGCCGGTCTCCGGCCGCTCAGCAGGGCCCGGCGCGCGTGTTCGACACGCCTGCCGGTGAGGTAGGCGTGCGGCGGCAGGCCGTAGGTCTGCTTGAAGCATCGAATCAGGTGGGTCGGGTGAGCGTGCAGGATGGCGGCGGCCTCCCGCAGTGACAGGCCCTCCTGGACACGCGCGTCCAGGAGCTCGCGCAGACCGGCTGCCAGGCGGTGTGCCTCACGGCCGGGTGTGCGAGGCCGCGACGCCTCCAGATGGAACCGCAGCCGCTCCGCGACGAACGCCAGGCGCGATCCGGCCTCGAACTCCTCTCCGGGCCGGCCGAGAGCGGCGTGCAACCGGTGGATCCGGTGACGCAGGAGCGGGTCGGCGACGATCGGGGCGTCCACCGCCCTGCCGGTCAGGTGTTCCGGGAACACGGTGGTGTCCAGGTAGAGCACTTTCTTGCGGAAGCCGGCGGGGGTGACGGTCCTGCCGTCGTGCGGGACACCCGGCGGCAGGAGCACGACGGCGGCGGCGGGGTCGGCGGCGCCGTGCCGGTGACGGTCCAGCCCGAAGTCGACCGCGCCGGCATCGAGGATCATGAGATCCCACGTGTCGTGCGTATGGGCCGGGTAGGCGTGGTCGGTGAAGTGCGCGTGGAAGACCTCGGCGACGCCGGCGACGGGCGGCCGCCACGCCCTGATCGTCGGCGGCGGGCGGCGGGAGGTCATGCAAGGAACGTACAAGACGGACGGCCCGCGAGCGGGCCACGCTCGTCACATCGGCCACCGCCCCGATCGGGGCGGTCCTGTTCGAAAGGTGGCAGTGAATTGTCCGTTTCCCTGGATCCCGTCAACATCGTCCGCGCGCTGGACCGGTTCAGCGAGCTGTGGACGCAAAAGAAGATCGCCGACCTCAACGACTACGAGATCAAGCTCGCCAAGCTCAAGGGGGAGTTCGTCTGGCACACCCACCCGGAGACCGACGAGCTGTTCCTGGTCGTCAGCGGCCGGCTCACCATCCAGCTCAGAGAGGGGGACGTCGTCCTCGGGCCCGGCGAGCTGTACGTGGTGCCCCGCGGTGTCGAGCACTGCCCGATGGCCGAGGAGGAGACGGCCATCCTGCTCGTGGAGCCCGCCGGCACGCTCAACACCGGTGACGCGGGAGGTCCGATGTCCAAGGCCGCCGAATCCCTCGGTTAGGGCCACGAGGTCACGGGCCTCGTCGCCGTGACCGGCGGACGGCTCCGGCCCGCCTCGGCACAGGCCCCAAAACCTTTCTGCTCAACGCCCACCCCGTGAACCTCGTGGTCACCGCGAACTTGGGGGAAAGTCACCTGATTGAGCGATTTGCGGTTTTCTTAGAGCCATCGGCACATCATGATTTCAGGGCTTATGCATGAGCTTGTCGCTACATATCTGTCCTCAGTGGGATTCGTGGTTATTATCTGCCCAGTTCCCCGCGATCAAGCGGGGCCCCGATCGGAACGAAGGTGGCGAGGTGTCCGAAAGCGGCGAGGATTGGAGCGGGGCGACGCTGAACAGGAGTCAGCTTCCCGCGGAGATCGACACGACGAAGCCCAGCATCGCGAGGGTCTACGACTGGTTCCTGGGCGGGAAGGACAATTTCGCCATCGACCGGCAGGTCGCCGAGGCGGCCCTGAAGATCGCCCCGGGAGCCGATCAGGCCGGGCAGCAGAACCGGGCCTTCCTGCGGCGGGTCGTGCACCACATGGCGGCCGAGGCGGGGATCAGGCAGTTCATCGACATCGGGTCGGGCCTGCCCACCCAGGGCAACGTGCACCAGGTGGCGCAGGAGGTCGATCCGGCCGCCCGGGTGGTCTACGTGGACAACGACCCCATGGTGCTGGTCCACGGGCGGGCGCTGCTCACCACCGACGACAGCACGACGGTCATCCAGGCGGACGCGCGCGACCCGCGGTCGATCCTGGAGAGCGATCAGGTCAAGAAGTTCATCGACTTCAGCGAGCCGGTGGGGCTGCTGATGCTGAGCATCCTGCACCATCTGAACGACCAGGAGGATCCCGCGGGAGTGGCGGCCACGCTGCGCGCCCCGCTGGTGTCCGGCAGCTTCGTGGCGATCTCACACTTCTGCAATCCCGGTGAGGCGCACCAGGCGGCGTCCCAGCAGGCCACGACGGTCGAGAAGCTCTTCAACGAGAACCTCGGCACCGGCCGCTGGCGCACCAGGGACGAGATCACGGAGTACTTCGGCGACTTCGAGCTGCTCGAACCGGGCCTCGTCCCGCTCCCCGAGTGGCGTGACGAGCCGAGCTTCTTCGTCAGGAACGCCCTGCTGTACCACACCTATTACGGCGGTCTGGCCCGCAAGCCCTAGCGGCGCGAGGGCTCCAAACCCGCTGGTCGAAGGGTTCCAAACCCGCTGGTCACCTGGGCAGGCCGACGCCCCGCCTGCCACCGGCGACCGCCCCGACCGCCTGACGAGGCACCGCTAGGGGGACTCGGCCGGCGCGTCGGGGAAGTCGGAGAGGGCGAGGCCGACCTCCCGGGCGGCGGCGACCCGGGCGTGGTGGAGCATCCTGCTCCGCGACATGTTGCCGGTGTGCAGGGTGTACCGGACCACGAGGCCGTCGAGCATGCCGTCGATCCGCTCGGCCGAGCCCAGGGGGTCGTCGCAGGTGAACTCGCCCGAGGCCACGCCGTCGGAGATCACCTGGCTGAGGATCTCGATCCAGGCGCCCTCGAGCTCCAGCAGGATCGTGCGGACGTGCTCCTCGCGCACCCCGACGGCCCAGGCGTCGACCCACAGGATCCAGCTCTGGTCGGAGCGGGAGGCCGGGATGTAGAAGCGCAGGACCCGGTCGAGAAGCTGGACGGCGGTGCCGGGGCCCGCGACGATCTCCTTCAGCCGCTGGATCTCGGAGTCGCTGGTGCTGCGGAGCATCTCGGTGATGAGATCGTCCTTGGTGGCGAAATGGTAGTGGATCAGCCCGCCGCTCACGTTCGTCGCCCTGGCGATGTCGGCGACGCGGGTGCTGGCCAGCCCGCGCTCCAGCACGACTCGCCTGGCGGCTTCAAGGAGCTCCGCTCGGCGCTGGTCGGCCTGGTCGGCGCGGCTGCTGCGCGCTCCTCCTCCGCTGTGCACGGCGCAAGACTACAGCAGCGCGCGGCCACCGCCTCACTACTCCTGATTGGCGAATCAGTCAATAGCTTCGCCCCGGTCTCACCGGCCGTATCCGGTCACCGTACGAGCGGCTCACGCGCCCGCGGCGGCGGGGGACCCGGTGGGGGAACCGGGCAGGCGGAGGCGGGCGAGGGTGCCGCCCCCGGCGGCGTTCTCCAGGTTCACCTCTCCCCCGGCGTCGCGCACGGCCTTGGCCACGATGGCCAGCCCCAGTCCCGAGCCGGGCATGCTGCGGGCCGAGGACGACCGCCAGAACCGGTCGAACACGTACGGCAGCTCCTCCTCCGGGATGCCGGTGCCGTGGTCCCTGACGGTCAGCTCGCCGCCGCGGAGCCGCACGCTCACCGGATCGGCCCGGCCGGCCGAGAACTTCACCGCGTTGTCCAGCAGGTTCACCACGGCCCGCTCCAGGGCGGCCTGGTCGCCCCGCAGGTACCAGGGGCTCAGCTCCACCTCGATCGCGGTGTCGGGGGCGCGCAGCCGGGCCCTGCGCACGGCCGCCTCGACGGTGTCGTGGAAGGCGACCTCGACGTGCGGCTCGTGCTCGTCCTCCGAGCGCGAGAGCTGGAGCAGGTCCCCGACGAGGGTGGACATCTCCTCGAACTGGGCCTTGAGGCTGGCCAGCAGCCTGCGCTTGGGAGCGGCGTCGAGGGGGCGTCCGGCGTTCTCGCTGCGCAGCAGCAGGTCGATGTTGGTGCGCAGGCTGGTGAGCGGGGTGCGCAGCTCGTGCCCCGCGTCGGCGATCAGCCGTCGCTGGCGCTCGCGGGACCCGGCCAGCGCGGTGGTCATCGCGTTGAAGGAGACGCCGAGCCTGGCGATCTCGTCGGTGCCCTCGACCGGGATCCTGGTGTCGAGGTCCTCGGTCCTGGCGACGTACTCGACGGCCTCGGTCAGGCGGCCGACGGGACGCAGCGCCGTACGGGAGACGAGCAGCCCGGCGGAGGCGGCGCCGAGCACGCCGAGCGCGGTGACCCCCGCGAGGAGCCAGGCGAGCGCGGCGAGGGTGGAGCGGACCTCCTCCAGGGACCGGGACTCCATGACCGCGAGACCCGGGCGGACGCTCTTCGTCATCACCCGGACCTCCTCGCCGCCGTCGGTCACGCCGTTCCGCAACGCCCGCCGGCCCGGGGGGCCGTGGGTCAGGGCCAGGTCCGCCGGGGTGACCTTGACGGGCGTGGAACCGGCCACGCACCTCCCGCCGTCGGCGTAGACCAGCTGGACGGGCGGCAGGCGGGACGGCAGCCTGCGGCCGGCGATCTCTCCCCGGTCTCCCGGGACTCCCGGGACTCCCTGCCCCCGCGGCCCTCCCGGCCCGCCCGGGCAGTACGGCCCGATCCACTCCATGCCCTGCGGCCGTCCCTCCAGCGAGCCGTCCACCTGCCGCAGCAGTTCGGCCCGCACGACGAACCAGCACAGCATCGCGCACACCGCGATCGCCAGCGCCACGGCCGCCGCCACCAGCAGGGTCAGCCGGGAGCGCAGGGAGCGGCGACCGTTCACGCGGAGGCCCGCAGCACGTAGCCGACGCCCCGGACGGTGTGGATCAGCCGGGGGCGCCCGCCGATCTCGGTCTTGCGGCGCAGGTACATGACGTAGACGTCGAGGGAGTTGGAGGACGGCTCGAAGTCGAAGCCCCACACCTCGCCGAGGATCTGCTCGCGGGTGAGCACCTGGCGGGGGTGGATCATGAGCAGCTCCAGCAGCAGGTACTCGGTGCGGGTCAGCTCCAGCGGCTCGCCGCCCCGGGTGACCTCGCGGCCGGCGACGTCCATCCGCAGGTCGCCGAAGGTCAGGACCGCGTCGTCCTCGGCCGCGGGCGCGCTCAGGGCCCCGCGCCGCAGCAGCGCCCTGACGCGCGCCAGCAGCTCGTCCAGCTCGAACGGCTTGACCAGGTAGTCGTCGGCCCCCGCGTCCAGGCCCGACACCCGGTCGCCCACGGCGTCGCGGGCGGTGAGCATGAGCACCGGCAGGTGGTTGCCCGCCGCCCTGAGCCTGCGGCAGGCGGTCAGCCCGTCCAGCCGGGGCATCATGACGTCGAGCAGGACCAGCTCGTACGGCTCCCGGTCGATCGCCTCCAGCGCCGCCTGGCCGTCCGAGGCCAGGCCGACCCGGTAGCCCTCGAACTCCAGGCTGCTCTGCAACGCCTCCCTGAGCGCGGGCTCGTCGTCCACGACCAGCACCCGCGCCGCCTCACCCTCGGCCATGGCCTCCACGGTAGACGCCCATCATGAGAGCCGGATGAACGCCTCAGGCGAGCAGCGCCATGGCGGCGTTGTGGCCGGGGATGCCGCTGACGCCGCCGCCGCGCCGGGCGCCCGCGCCGCAGAGCAGGACGCGCTCGAAGGCGGTCTCCACCCCCCACCGCCCCGGCTCCCCGTACGGCCAGGACAGGTCGCGGTGGAAGATGTGCCCGCCGGGCAGGCCCGCCTCGGTCTCCAGGTCGACCGGGGTCTTCGCCTCCAGGCACGGACTGCCGTCGGGGGCGCGCAGCAGGCAGTCCTCGACGGGTTCGGCGAGCACCGCGTTCATCGAGGCGAGCGTGGCGCGCAGCGCGGCCTCGCGCGCCCCCGCCGGGTCCTCGCGGAACAGCCTGGCGGGCATGTGCAGGCCGAACAGCGTCATCGTGTGGGCTCCGGCCTCGCGCAGTCCCGGGCCGAGGATGGAGGGGTCGGTCAGCGAGTGGCAGTAGACCTCGGCCGGGGGCAGCGAGGGGATCCGCCCGGCCGACGCCTCCGCGTACGCGCGGGCGAGCTGGTCGCGGCCCTCGTTGATGTGGAACGTGCCGCTGAAGGCCGCCGCGGGGTCCACGCCGGGATCCCGCAGGCGCGGCAGCCGCGAGAGCACCATGTTGACCTTGAGCTGGGCCCCCTCCGGGACGGGCTCGGCCTCTCCGAGCAGCCGGGCGAGCACGGCGGGCGGCACGTTGGCCAGGATCCGCTCGCCCGTCACCGCGTGCTCGCCGTCCGCGTCGCGGAAGGCGACCTCGCCCGAGGGGTCGACCGCGAGGACCTCGGCGCCGGTCAGGATCTCCGCCCCGGCGGCGCGGGCGGCGTCGGCGAGCGCGCCGGACACCGCGCCCATGCCGCCGACGGGGACGTTCCAGTCGCCGGTCCCGTCGCCGATCACGTGGTAGAGGAGACAGCGGTTGGCCAGCAGGCCGGGGTCCGAGGGGTCGGCGAAGGTGCCGATGAGGGCGTCGGTGAGGACCACGCCGCGCACGGTGTCGTCGGCGAACCGCTCGTCCACCACCTCGCCGACCGGCCGCTCGAACAGGTCGCGCCAGGCCTCCTCGCCGACGAGGTTCCGCATCGCCGCCCGGTCCGCGAGGGGTTCCAGCAGCGTCGGCGCGACCCGCTCGGCGACGTCGGCGGTCATCCCGTAGAAGCGCCGCCACGCCTCCAGCTCGCCGTCGCCTCCGGTGACCCGGGCGAAGGACTCCGCGGTCCGCGCGGCGTCGCCGTTGTCGACCAGCAGCCCGGTCTCCCCCACCGGCGTGTACGAGGCGTACCGGCGGCGGCGCAGCGCGATTTTCAGCCCCAGGTCGGCGACGACCTTCGAGGGCAGCAGGCTGACCAGGTACGAGTAGCGCGAGAGCCGGGCGTCGACCCCGGGGAACGCCCGCGCCGACACGGCGAGGCCGCCGACGTGACCGAGGCGTTCCAGGACGAGGACGCGCCGCCCGGCGCGGGCGAGGTAGGCGGCGGCGACCAGGCCGTTGTGGCCGCCTCCGACGATCACGGCTTCGTAGCGAGAGCGGAGCACGAGACTTCCCGATGGGGGTGAGATGAGGTGAGGGGACGCGGGGCCGGGGCCGCGGCTGTCAGAGACCCGTCTGCCAGTGCGGCTCGGGGCAGAGCACGCTCGGCGTCTCGACCGTCACCATGCGCCTCACCATATCCCGAAATCCCGAAATATCGCTGTATCGGCAGCCATGAGCGCAGCCGCACCGCTCCACCGCCCCCACCTGCCGGCGACCGCACGCGCTCCGCCGCCTCACCTGCCGGCAATCGCACGCGCCCCCGCCCGCGCCCCGCGGCCACCCCGATCACCGCCCCTCGCGGGCGGCGGAGAGGGTGATCGTGAGGAGGGTGGCGGCGGGGCCGGTGGGGGCACGGCCGTCGCGCCAGATCGCCCGCAGCCGGCGCGTGAGGTCGATGTCCCTCGTGGGCACCTCGACCAGGCGGCCGGTGGCCAGCTCGGCCTCCACCGCGTAGCCGCTGAGCACGGCGGGGGCGGCGCCCTCGCGGGCGGCGCCCTTGACCGCGGCGTTGGAACCGAGCTCCAGCTTCGGGGCGGCGACGTCGTGCCCGGTGAGCGCGAGGTCCAGCGTCTCGCGGGTGCCCGACCCCCGCTCGCGGACGACCAGCGGGGTGGCGGCCAGTTCGGCGGCGAGCAGCGGGGTGCGGCGGCGCGCCCACGGGTGCCCCGGCGCGACCACCACCACGAGCCTGTCGGTGGCCACCACCCGCGACACCAGCCCGGCCGGGACCGAGGGCCCCTCCACGAACCCGAGCTCGATCTTCCCGCCGATCAGCCTCGCCACCTCGGCCGAGTTCTGCACGTCCAGACCGACCTGGACCTGGGGCTCGCGGTCCTGGAGTTCCCCCAGCCAGCGTGGCAGCAGGTACTCGGCCACCGTCATGCTGGCGGCGATGTGCAGGTGCGCGGCCCGGCCGCGCCGCACCGCCTCCGCCCCCCGCATGAGCTCCTCCGCCGCCGCGAGCACCTGCGTGGCCCAGGCCGAGACCATCACGCCCTGCGGGGTGAGGGTGGACCCGCGCGGGGTGCGTTCCAGCAGTGGCAGCCCGAGGCGGCGTTCCAGCAGCGAGATGCGCTTGCTCACCGACGGCTGCGCGATGCCCGCGGCCCGGGCAGCCTGGCCGAGGCTGCCCAGGCGTTCCACGTCGACGAGCAGGCGCAGGGATTCGAGGTCGGGCAGCTCGCTCATAGCTCCAGGCTATGACCTTCCAGGAAGGTGATGGCTACCGGCCTCCCGGCGCCGCGCCGACACTCGTGGGATGCCCGTCTCCCCCTCCCCTCTCACCCGTTCCCCCGGCTCCGCCGCGAGCACCCCTCAGGTACCCGTACGACCGGCACCGGCGACGAGACCTGGAGCGCTCGGAGCGCTCGGAGCGCTCGGAGCGCTCGCGCCGGGGCTGGGGGCCGCGACCGTCGCGGTGGTCCTGGCGACGGCCGCGACCAGGATCGTTCCCGGGGTGAGCGCCGCCGTGATCGCGGTGGTCCTCGGGGTCGCGCTCACCAACCTCGGCGGCCTGCACCGGTCGCTGGCCCCCGGGCTCGGGTTCGCCGCCCGCCGGGTGCTGCGCCTGGCGATCGTGCTGCTCGGCCTGCAGATCGCGCTGCCGGAACTGCTGGCGCTCGGCTGGAGGGCACTGGCGGTGGTCGCCGTGGGGACCGGCGTCACGTTCGCCGCGACGCGGTGGATCGGAGGCCGCGTCGGGGTGAGCCCGCGCAGGTCCCTGCTGATCGCGACCGGCGTGTCCGTCTGCGGGGCGGCGGCCGTGGCCGCCATGCACGAGGTCGCGGAGAGCGACGACGACGACGTGGCGGCCGCGGTCGGCGTGGTCGTCCTGTACGGCAGCGTCTCGATCGTCACGCTGCCCCTGCTCGCGGGGGCGCTGGGGCTGACCCCGCACCAGCTGGGCCTGTGGGCCGGGGCCTCGGTCCACGAGGTCGCGCAGGTGGCGGCGATCGGCGCGGCGGCCGGGGCGGGGGTGCTGGTGAGCGCGGTGGCCGTCAAGCTCGCCCGGGTCGTCCTGCTCGCCCCGATCGTCGGGCTCACCTCCGTCTCCCTGCGCCGCGCCGCGGCCTCTCCGCGCCGTACCGCGGCGGAGCGCCCCGAGGCCGGGCGGGCGACGCGGCGCCCGCCGGTGGTGCCGCTGTTCGTCGCCGGGTTCGTCGCGGCCGTGGCGGCGCGGAGCCTGGGTGTGGTGCCGGACGGGATCACCCGGGTGGTCCCCGACCTGACGGCGGTGCTGCTCGCGGCGGCGCTCTTCGCCCTGGGCACCGGTGTCGACCTCCGGAGGCTCGTGCGGGGTGGGCGCTCGCTGCTCCTAGGCGGGATCGCCACGGTCATCATCGGCGGGATCTCACTGCTCGGAGTGGTACTCATTGGCTGATCTTTAAGTGGACGTCTCCCCGCAACCGCCGTAACGTGCTCTTTTTGGGGAAGACGGTGTCGTTTACACCGTTCCAAAAGCAAGCAATGATTACGACCTCGGACAAGGAGACAGAACCAGCTCATGCGTACCACCCGACAGTCCCTCTCCGGCATGCTCCGCCCCTCCAGCGAGGTGGCCGAGGCGCTGGAGCAGGGCGCCCCGATCGTGGCCCTGGAGTCCACGATCATCTCCCACGGCCTGCCCCAGCCCCGCAACCTCGAGGTCGCGGTGGAGCTGGAGCAGATCGTCCGGGAGGCCGGGGCGGTGCCCGCGACGATCGCGGTGCTGGACGGCGTGGCGCGCATCGGTCTCGACAAGAGCGAGCTGGAGCGCGTCGCCGGTGAGCCGGGGCTGCGCAAGCTGGGCTTCCGCGACCTGCCCGCCGCCGCCGCGCTCGGGGCGAGCGGGGCGACCACGGTCTCCGCCACCTCGTTCCTCGCCGCCAGGGCGGGCATCCGGGTCTTCGCCACCGGCGGTCTCGGCGGCGTGCACCGCGGGTGGACCGAGAGCCAGGACGAGTCGGCCGACCTCGACATGCTGAGCCGGACCCGCATCACCGTGGTCTGCGCGGGCGTGAAGTCGATCCTGGACGTTCCCGCCACCCTGCAGCGGCTGGAGACGCGCGGCGTCACGATCGCGGGGTTCCGCACCGACGAGTTCCCCGGCTTCTACCTGCACACTTCGGGCGAGCCGGTCGACTGGCGGATCGAGACCCCGGACGAGGCCGCCGGCATCATGCGGGCCCAGGACACGCTCGGCGGCCCGGAGACCGCGCTGATCGTCGCCAACCCGGTGCCGCTGCCCGAGCAGCTCGACCCCGAGCTGCACGACCGGGTCCTCGCCGGGGCCCTGGCCGAGGCGGAGCGGCGGCAGATCACCGGTCAGGCCATCACCCCGTTCCTGCTGGGCTACCTGGTGCGCGGCACCGACGGCGCCTCGCTCGAGGCGAACCTGGCCGCGGTGCGGGGCAACGCCCGCGTCGCCGGGCAGATCGCGGCCTCCTGGAGCCGGGGAGACTGAGGACACCGTGACCGGAACGGGTCTGCTGGTCATCGGCGACGTGGTGACCGACGTCGTCGCACTTCACGGCGGGTCCGCCAGGAGCGGCCTGGCCGTCGGGACGGACACCGCCGCCGACATCGTGCTGCGCCCCGGCGGGTCGGGGGCCAACACCGCCTCCTGGGCCGCCCGGCTGGGCGCCGACGTGCGGATCCTGACCCGGGCCGGCTTCGACACCGCCGACTGGCACGCCGCCGAGCTGCGGCGGTTCGGGGTACGGCCGCATCTGCGGGTCGACCCCCACCGGCCCACCGCGGTGGTGATCGCCATGGTCGACGTGACCGGGGAGCGTTCCATGCTCACCAACAGGGGCGCGGGCGGGCACATCGGCACGGGTGACTGGGACGAGAGCCTGCTCGACGGGGTGGGCCATCTCCACCTGTCCGGGTACACACTGTTCGCCGAGCCGGGGCTCCAGCTTTCCCGGCTCGCCATGGCCGAGGCGTCCCGGCGCGGCGTCTCGATCAGCGTGGACCCGGCCTCGACCGGTTTCCTGCGCTCGTTCGGCGTCGAGCGGTTCGTCCAGGAGACCCTGACCGCCCAGCTGATCATCCCCAACCTGGACGAGGCGCTGCTGCTCACCGGCGAGACCACCGCCGAGGGGGCGGCCGAGAGCCTGAGCCTCCGCTACGGCGCGGCGGCGGTGAAGCTCGGATCCCGCGGCGCGTTGATGGCCAGGGACGGAAAGTTGGCCGCTCGGGTTCCCGCGCTCACCACCGAGGTGGTTGACTCCATTGGAGCGGGGGACGCGTTCGCCGCCGGACTGCTCACGGCCCTGCTGAGCGGGGCCGCGGACGAGGCCGCGCTGGACGCCGGACGCCGTGCCGGAGCGGAGGCCGTGACGGTCCTGGGCGGACGTCCGCGTGTCCTTCCGTCTGATTTGGGTACTAAGGAGCTTTACCCTCTTAACACCAATTGATAGCTTGCGGCGTAAGCTGCACCATTAGCCACACGCGTCACTTTGGGGAGGTTACGGTCCGCCGATGGATGCCGAGTCATCGATCTGCCTGAGTGATCTGGTCCCGGCCCTGCGCTGGAGCCGCCCCCAGCAGGTCGCCGAAGCCCTGGCCGACCCCCGGCTGCCCGCCGGCTGGTGGTCGTCGGTCACCTTGCCCAAGGCCCTCGGCGCCGCGGGGCTCGACTGGGTCTGCGACCGGCTGGCCCGGCTCTCGCTGTCACGCTGGGACCATCTGCCGTTGAGCGACGTGCTGCCCGCGCTGCACGTCCACACGGTCGACCCCACCCTGCCCGGCTGGCCGGAGCCCACGCGCTCGGCCATCGCCGGCCTGGGCGGCTGGAACCGCCTGCGCCGCCTGACCGCGGGAGACCTGAGCGGGCCCGCGACAGGGCCCGCGACGTTCTCCCCCGAGATCGTGGTCACCGCCGTGTTCCGCGAGGTGCTCGGCCACATCCCGGGGATCGCCGAGCAGGCCGCGCCGGCCGCCGTCCACGCGCAGGTCCCGCTCCAGGAGCGGGTCCAGGACCCGGCGCAGACACCCGTGCCGCAGGTCCCCGCCCAGCCGTCGCCGCCGCCGCAGGAGCAGCGGCAGGCGCCGGTCCCGGAACCGGCCGCCCCGGAGCCGGTCGCTCCCAGCCCGCAGGCCCTTCTCAGCGACTACCCGCTGGTCCGCCTGGTCGACAACATGTTCAGGGACTGGAGCCCGCTGGAGCGCGCGGTCGCCGTCGAACGGCTCTTCGCGGTCGACCCGATCAGCCTGCGCGCGCTCGCGCACAAGCTGAACGCCGACCGCGACGCTCTCTCGGCGGCCCAGCGCGCCGCCGAGGAACGCATCCTGCTCTGGCTGCGCTCCTCGGAGTCGGCGCCGCTCACCGGGCACATGTTCGGGCTGACCGAGTGGCTGGGCTCCGCCGCGACCAAGGACCAGCTCATCGGTGCCGACCCCGCGCACCCGATCGAGGTCCCCACCCTGCGGACCCCGCTGTGGAGGGTGCTGGTCACGCTCATGCCCGACCGGCGGCTCCAGGACGACTGGCTCGTCGTGGGCGACCTGGGCGGCCTGCGCGACCGGACCCGCCAGCTCCTGGCGGGCAAGCCGATCGACAGCGACGCGCTCAGGCTCATGGAGCACCAGCTCGGCATCCGGTCCCACTCGGTCCAGGCCTGGCTGGACGCCCTCGCCGCGAGCGCCACGCAGGAGGCGGCCCCCCAGGAGAGCGCCACCGAGGCGGTCAGGCAGCTGCCGCGCCGCACCCCGGGGGCGAACGGCCACCACCACCACCGCGGCGGGCAGCCGATCCCGCAGGTGAACACCGGCGCCATCGACCCCCGCGCCGCCCTGGCCACGCTGTCGGCCCTGGCGAGCGGGAACTCCAGGCCGCACCTGATCACCAGCCAGCGGGTCCCGATGCACCCGCCCGCGAGCCCGTCGTCCGACCCGGCCCGCTGGCAGCGCATCGAGGTGACCAGCGACCACCTGCGGGGCGGCCCGGTGGCCGTGCCCGAGGGGTACGCCACCCAGCTGGGCATGCGTCCCGGCACGCTGCTGTCGGTCACCGGCCCCGGTGACAACGCGGTGGTCCTGGTCTGGCGGGACCATCCCGTCTTCGACTCCCTGCAACCCGTCCTGATGCGCCTGAACGCCCGCCCGGGCGACCAGGTCTACGTCACCGTGGACGGCTACCGCCTGGACGCCCAGCTGCCCGCGTGACTCCCGCCTTCTCCCGGGCCGTTTCCGACGGCCCGGGAGAAGGCGCGGGTCCACCCCGGGCGCGGGTCCATGCCGGAAGGCGACCCGGGCACCGGGCGACCGGCCCGCTCCGATCCACTGCCGGGCCGCGGCGACCACCGAGGCCGGGTTTCCGGCGGCGGCTCCCGGACGCGGTCCTTCGGACGCGGAAACGGCCGACCTTTCCCCGCTGCTCTTTTTCGGCGCTATGCTCTTGGGACTCAAGTGACTTGGTGACACCAGTGTGACCCGTTTTGCCGAACCGGCTCGCGCTGTTGCCGATTCCTGCGGCTTTTTGTCAAGAAATTGTCATCGTTCACCTAACAACGGGAGTCTGTATAGCTCTCTCCCCGAATTGCCTTGTGAGGTGTTCCCTAGAACGCGGACGGGGACGGTGAGCGACCATGTCGCACCAGGGCCCGGGATCAGAGAGCGACGTCGAGCTAGCCGATGAGAAGAATCGCCCGCGTCTGGCTGGGGATGACGTTCTCGACCGTGGGATCACGAGCCGTGAGTGTCGCCTATCCCCTCCTGGCATTGGCACTGACCGGTTCTCCGGTGCAGGCGGGCTGGACCAGTTTCGCCCTGACCTTCCCGATCCTGGTCTTCTACATTCCGGCGGGCGTCCTGGCGGACCGGGTGGATCCGCGTTCGCTCATGCTCCTCACCGAGACCCTGCGAGGACTGACCGTCCTCAGCGTCTTCCTCGCCCTCGTCCTCGGCCATCCGTCGCTGCCCCACCTCCTGGCGGCCGCCTTCCTCGAGGGCACGCTGTGGGTGGTCTACTCGCTGGCGGAGACCGCGCTGATCTCGTCCCTCGTCACGAGGGACCAGGCCTCCATCGTGATGGCCAGGAGCGAGACGATCTCACACATCGCGGTGCTGGCCGGCAGGCCGCTCGGAGGGTGGCTGTTCGGGGTCATGCACGCGATGTCCTTCGCGGTGAACGCGGGACTGTTCTTCCTCGCCCTTCTCTCTCCCCTCAGCGTGACGGCCGGGAAGGGGAGGGGCCGGACGCTGCCGCGCGCGCTCCGGGAGCTGGCGGACGGCGTGAGAAGCCTGGCGGGACGGCACCTGCTGCGGGAGATAGCCGACGGCTTCAAGGAACTCTCCCGGCACCCGTTCCTGCGCAGGGCCATGGCCCTGACCATGGTCACCAACCTGATGATCAACGCGCTCATCATGATCTTCATTGCCGGGTCGGCGAACCTTCCCTCGTACCAGGTCGGCCTGGTCCTGGCCGCCGGAGGCGTGGGCGGCGTGGCGGGATCGGGCCTGGCCCCCTACCTCAGGCTCGAACCGAGGAACTTCACGCTCTTCGCCCAGTTGTGGATATGGGTGCTGGCGCTCTTCATCGCGGCGTACGGGGAGGGCCCGCTCTTCTTCGGGCTCGCGATACTGCTGACCGGGTGCGCCGGGGCGCTCAGCAACGTGGCCATCAGGACCTTCGAGGTCGGCACCGTCGACCAGGGCAAGCTCGGACGGGTGATGAGCGTGCACCGCCTCGTCGCGCACGGCGCCGTGTGCGTCGCCGCCCCGCTCGGCGGGATCCTCGTCGCCGTGTTCGGCATCCGGGTGGCGGCCGTCATCCTGACCGTCGTGATGTTCGCCGTCGCCGCGGTGGTGACGTTCGCCTCGCTGCTGCGTCTCCACGCGCGGCTGGGTCTCGCCGGAACGGCCAGGAAGGTCAGGGCGACCGGCACCCAGGTGGGAGCGCGGGTGCTCACAACGTGGCGAGCAGCCGATCCGCTTCCGCCACGAGATGGGCAGGGAGGCCCGGCGCTCGCGCCGCCCTCGCCCGCAGCACCAGATCCGCCGCGGACGCGGCGTCACCGGCCAGGGCGTGGACCCGGGCGGCGTACAGCAGCGCCGGACCGTGATCTCCCGCCTCGGCCGGCACGGCCCTGATCTCCCGTTCCGCCTCGGGAAGGCGCCCCAGGAGGGCGAGCGCGAGAGCGTGGGCGGCCCGGGTGGACGGCCACTGCAGCGGCCGGACCCTGTCGAGGTCACGCAGCGCCGCCTCCGCCCGGCCGAGGCCGGCGAGGATCTCGCCCCGCGCTCGCAACGCCTCGGTGATGTTCCCCTCCCTGCCCAGGACGTCGTCGAGAACGTCGCGCGCCGCGTCGGGATGGCCGTCGTACCAGAGCGCCCAGGCGAGCTCGGTCTCGATGTTCAGGTCGTTGGGCACCCGGCGTATGGCCGAGTACAGTTCCCGGACCGCGACCGAGGTGCGTCCCTGGGCCAGCCGCAGCCTGCCGATCCCGGCGAGAAGGCCGCCGACGGCCGAGGTCGCCCCCAGCGTCTCGAAGTGGACCGCGGCGGTGCGGTAGTGGGAGACGGCCTTCTCGAAGTCCTCCCGCCGGTGCGCGACGTTTCCGAGGAAGGACTCGATCTCCGCCCGCATCCTGGTGTTGCCCCCGCACCGCGCCAGCGCCTCCTCGGCCTGCTTCGCGGCCAGCGCGAACTCCCCGTCGCGGAAGGAGAGCTCGGCGGCCCGCAGGTAGTCGTCGGGAAGGGAGCGGCTCTCGGCCCGCACGACGACGACGTGGTCGTTCTGCAGGATCGGCTGGATGAGGCGCTCGTGCGACAACTCGCACCATCGCGTACCGGCCTTGATGTCCTCGCGCAGGATGTGGCGGTCGACCAGCGCCCTGACCACCGCGTTCGGCACGCCCGCGGTGACGGTCTCCCCCTGGTAGACGACCTCGCGGGTGCCGAGCTCGGTGATGAGGCAGCGGCGCAGCCAGCTCCTGAGCCCGGCGACGTCGTCGCCGAAGTGGTCGCGGGCCACCTCGGCGATCATCCGCTCGAAGAAGTCGGTGAGCGACCGGTCGGCGTTGGCGAACCTGCGGACGTGGTCGGAGGAGATGACGCGCACGTCCTCGGGCAGCGAGCGCCACATGGCCGAGCACACGACCTGCAGCTGGACGGGCTCGACCGCCTGGGCGTCGGCGACGACCTCCTCGCCGAGCGCCCTGCCGACCCTGATCATGCGCAGGTCGTCCACCAGGCCCCGCGCCGCGCCGGGGGCGAACGAGCGTCCCGTCCCCTCCAGCGGCCCCTCGGTCGCCCGGACCGCGGCGGCCGTGTCGAGGGCGGTCAGCGAGAACCGGCTCCTGGCCATGCCCGCCAGCTTCGGCTCGTGGGGGAGGATCGAGGCGAGGTGGTCCTCCCTGATCGAGACGAGGAGGCGCAGGTTCGGGTCTTCGTCCAGTGCCTCGACGAGCTGGCTGATGAACCACTCCCGGTACGGCTGGCGGTGGGCGAAGTCGCCGAAGAGCTCCTCCGCCTGGTCGATCGCGGCCAGGGTGAGCACCGGGTCGCCGTACGGATCCTGGCGGGGCGGGCGCCGGCTCAGGAACTCGCGGATCGTCAGCCCGGCCAGCCGGGTGGGCGTCTCCGAGGGGGACCACGACGACAGCAGCGCGAACACGTGCGGGTTGTGCCGCGAGAGCGCGGCGGACGGGAAGGGCGAGCCGTGCGACACCCGGCCTATCGGCAGGACGTCGGTCCTGCCCGCGTCCAGCAGGGGGAGCACCCCCGCCTGGATCAGCGAGGTCTTGCCCACGCCGGACGGCCCGTACAGCACGGTCAGGCGCCCGGCCTGCCACAGGTCGGAGACCTCGCAGGCCTCCCTGTCGCGGCCGAAGAACCTGGAACCGTCCTCGCGGCGAAAGGCCCGCAGGCCGACGTACGGCTGGCCGGCCGTGTCGGGCCGGTCTCGGCCGGGGGTCGCGTCAGGGGTCGCGTCAGGGGTCACGGTACCGGTCCCATCCGCCGGCGCAGCTCACGGCAGAACTCCTCCGCCGTCCCCCAGAAGATGGAGATCCGCCAGTCTTCGTAGTATCTGGCCAGCTGGCGCTGGACCTCCAGCACGTCCGCCCTCGTGCTGGCGAGCGAGGGCGCGAGCTGGACGCTCACGTGCCTGCGGCGGTTGATTCCGGGAACGGCTTTCAACAGCCCGTGGAAGAGCACGCGAAACGTCCAGTCCTGCAGGCTGTACCCGATGAACAGCAGGGGTCTCCTGGTCAGCGCCGCGAGAATGGAGGTGGGCAGCATCCGCTGGCCGCCCGCGACGCCGTCCACCGCGAGGTTGGTGAGAAACTCCAGATAGTCGTCCTCGGCCAGCACGATCGACGCCGGATCCTGCAGATTGCCGTGCAGATGGTAGATGAGCGGGGCTTCGGGCCTGGGGTTCCAGCCCGCCTCGCTGCTGAACAGATCCTCCGCGTAGGCCAGCCCCTTGTTCCACGGGCAGACGGCCACGTTCGGCCTTTTTCCCACCGCCTCGAGCGAGCGGAGGATGAAGTCGTCGTAGTTCGTCGTCAGATATACCGGGAGCGGAAAGCTCGCGAGCAGGCCGTGCGGTTCGAGGGGGTCCATGAAGTCGGGCGCGCCCCCGGCGTCGAGCTCGTCGCAGATCCGCCTCTTCACGTATACGGAATCCCCGTATCTCATCACCGCGAACTGCGTCACCCGGGGGAGGTCGTGGTCGTCACCGAAGGGATAGTCCCATCGGCGCGCCATGTCGCGGCTCAGCGCCGTCCCCGTCGGCAGAGTGCCCACGCACGCCCCCGATCCCAGGAAGGGCGTGCAGTCTCCGCTGTTCAGCTGGTCGAGCAGGCGCTCCCACTCGGCCTCCCCCATGTCGTGCACGCAGGGCACCACCTCACGGACGGCAGGTCCAATCAGGTCATGGACTCGATGCCGTACGACTCTATTGGCACGGTCAATCCCCCCCGCGCGGGAAGGCACCCCTCGTATCGCCGATGCGACCGGAGTGGACGAACGATTCACGACCACCTTTCTGCCGCAACCCGCGTGAAACGGCAAGGTGATTCCTCAGATCGAACTCGTGAATCCCGCCGTCGGCTCCGCCGTCTCCAGCAGCAACGGTTCCAGCATCCTCCGCAGCCAGGCCTCGTCGACCTCCGTGAGTCTCTCCAGGGAGAGGCCCTCAAGGTCGACGAGACCGTCCGACCTCGAATTGTCATCGCGCATGCGTGCTCCCATCCGTGTCGCGTCGCATCCGGTCCGGCCCGGCACCCAGATTGCGGGCATCCAAAAATGGTGGTGCGACACCGCTTTCGAAAGTCACCCGGCCGTGTTTTTTCTCAATGTGATTCTGTAATACCCCACTCTTCGAATCAACCTTTAGGATGACCGTACGATCCCTTTGGCTAGAAAAAAGCGGAGGCCCGAGGTGGTGGAGCTTTCACACGCGGCGAACACGGTGCCGGAACGACAGCCCGAGGTCTGGGAGAAAGTGCCGCCCCGCAACAGGAACTTCACCGGGCGAGACGACATGCTCGTCAAGCTCCGCCAGGGCATCAGCACCGTCACCGCCGTCGTGCCCCAGCCCCAGGCGCTGCAGGGGTGGGGTGGTGTCGGCAAGACCCACCTGGCCATCGAGTACGCCCACCGCTACCGGTCGCACTACGACCTCGTCTGGTGGATCCCCTCCGACCAGCGCGTGCTGGTGCCGTCCGCGCTGGCGGCGATGGCGCCCCACCTGGGCCTGCCGCCGGCCTCGGCCACCGGCGTCGAGGAGGCCGCCGAGGCCGTGCGCAGGACGCTGCAGAGCGGCACCCCCTACCGGCGCTGGCTGCTGATCTTCGACAACGCCGAGGAGCCGGGGCAGGTCCAGGAGTTCATCCCGCGCGGGCCCGGTCACGTCCTGATCACCTCGCGCAACCCCAAGTGGGAGGACCACTTCGAGACCCTCCAGGTCGACGTCTTCACCCGCGAGGAGAGCGTGGCGTTCCTGAAGAAGCGCCTGCGCCGGGAGGTTCCCGACGACGACGCCTCGCGGCTGGCCGAGCAGCTCGGCGACCTTCCCCTGGCCCTCGAACAGGCCGGCGCGCTGCAGTACGAGACCGGCATGTCGGTCGACGAATACCTGGAGCAGCTCGACGAGCAGGCGAGCAGGCTGCTGGGCGCGAACAGGGCGCCGGGATACCCGCTGTCGATGACGGCGGCCTGGAAGGTGTCGGTGTCGCTCCTGGAGGACCGCCTCCCCGAGGCCATCACGCTCCTGCGGTGCTGCGCCTTCTTCGGCCCCGAGCCCATTCCCCGCGACGTCTTCCGCAGGGGCAACAAGGCCGTCGTCCCCCGGCTCGGCAGGATCCTGTCCGATCCGATCCTGCTCGCCACGGCGCTGAGCGAGCTGAGACGCTTCGCGCTGGCCAGGATCGAGCCCGCCACCCGCACCATCCAGGTCCACCGCCTGATCCAGGCGCTCCTGCGCGACGATCTGCCGGAGGAGGACCAGGCGGAGATCCGGCACGAGGTGCACGTGCTGCTGGCCGGCAGCGCCCCGAACGACCCCGACGAGAGCGCCAGGTGGCGCCGCTTCGAGGAGCTGGTCGCCCATGTCACCCCCTCCGGCCTGGAGGAGTGCACGGACCCGACCGTCAGGCAGTTCGCCCTCAACGTCACCCGTTACCTCTACATATCGGGCAACTACCAGTCGGCCCGCACCTTCCTGGAGAGCTTCGCCAAGAGGTGGACCGAGGTCAGCGGGGCGAGACACCCGGACGTGCTCGTCGCGCACAAGCACCTGGGCAACGTGCTACGCGGGCTCGGCCAGTACTCCGAGGCGTACGAGATCGACCACAGGACCCTCGACGACATGCGCGAGGTCTTCGGCCCCGACCACGACGAGACGCTCCTGACGACCAACGGCTACGGGGCGTCCCTGCGGGCGCGCGGCGACTTCATCGCCGCCAGGAGACTGGACGAGGAGTCCAGGGCGGCCCATGCCGCCAGCCGGGGCGCCGGCCACCCGTCCACCCTGCGCGTGCTCAACAACCTGGCCCTCGACTACGCCCTCACCAGCGACTACACGCAGGCGCGGCTCCTGCACCAGGACACGTACCTGGAGATGAGCGACGCGGGGGGAGGCATCGGCAGGACCGTCCTGCTGCTGTCGTGGAACGGCCTGGCCAGGGCCGTGCGGCTCTGCGGCGACTACACCGAGGCGTGCGACCTGGGCGAGGAGGCCTACGCCTACGGCGTCCAGGAGCTGACACTCGACCATCACGCCACGCTGCTGACGGCGAAGGACCTGTCCATCGCCAAGCGGCGCTCGGGAGAGGTGGCCGAGGCGCTGGACCTCGCGCGCGACACGCACACCCGCCTGCAGCGGCTCTTCGGGGACGAGCACCCCGACACGATGGCGGCCGCGATCAACCTCTCCAACGCCCTGCGAACCGCCGGCGACCTCGACGAGGCGTTCGCGACGGCCGACAGGACGGTCACCCTCTACTACCCCCAGGTGTTCGGCGCGGATCACCCCTACAGCCTCGCCTGCGGCGGCAACCTGGCGATCCTGCATCGTCTGCGGGGCGATCTCGCGACGGCCAGGCGGCTGAACGAGAGGGCGGTGGAGGGCCTGGTCGCCAAGGTCGGCCAGAAGCACCACTACCCGCTGACGTGCGCCGTCAGCCTCCAGACGGACCTCGCGGCGATGGGGGAGACCGTCCAGGCGTGCGCGCTCGGCAGGGAGACGCTCGCCCGGCTGCGGGCCCTCTTCGGCGAGAACCACTTCCTGAGCCTGTCCTGCGCCGGCAACCTCGTGCTCGACCTGAGGGCCGCCGGCGAGAAGCAGGAGGCCGAGATCCTGTACGAGGACACGATGCGGCGCTACGAACGCCCGCTGGAGGCCGGCCACCCCGACGCGCTCTTCGCGAGCGAGGGCCGTCGCATCGACTGCGACTTCGACCCTCCTCCGATCTGACCGGCCGATCCGACCGCCGGGCCGCCCCGGCCTAGTCCGCCCGGAACCCGGGGTTGCGCCTCTTCCACGCGTCGAGGTGGTGCTCGGCCTCGCGGAGGGCCTGGCTCTCCGCGGCGGGGTCCACCGGCTCCGCGGCACACTCCTCCAGCGTCTTCCTCATCCGCGCCACGAACTCCTCCCCGCGCTCGTTCAGGCCCCCGCCGGCCAGCAGCGTGCCGGTGACCGCGTAGGCGGCCCGCCTCCAGCGGGCGAGCTCCACCCGCGCCCGGAACGCCTCCTCGTCCCGCTCGAACCGGTGCTGCCTCCGCCAGAACTCCGCCACCCCGAGATAGGCGTAGGAACCCTGCAGCAGGCCGTAGACGGGGCGCGGGTCGTCCCGCCAGGGCGCGTAGTGGCGCCTGCCGTCGTCCGGCAGGGTCAGCGGGATCACCTCGGTCAGCGCGGTGAGCTTGGCGTGCTGGATCTCGTGCGCGAACGTGGCGGCGAGCCCCACGCCGTGCCACGGGTCCGACATGGCGATGGTCCCGAACGTCTCGCGCGAGGAGGCGCTGTTCTGTCCCCTTTCCGGGGCCTTGATGGGGGTGAGCACCGACACGGCGAGGCCCACCTCCTCCGCCACGGTCTCGTGGTGGGCGGTCAGGACGCGCCACGCCTCGTCCATGTGCGTCCCCCACGCGCGAAGGCGCCCGGGGTCCAGCCGCGGCTCCACGACCTCCTCCGCGGCCCACCGGTACGGGTCGAGGTCGTCGACGACCAGGTCGAATCCCGGGGTCACCCGCAGCTCGCGCAGAGCCTGCCAGCCGGGCCGGTCCCCGGAGGGGTGGACGCGGACCGTCAGGCCGCCGGCGTCGAGCTCGGCACCGTCCCCGTCCGGCCTCACCACCACGTCGGCCGTCTCCCCCGCGCCGGAGGGAAGGACGAGGCGCCCCAGGGACGGCAGCGTGATCGCGCCGTCGCGGACGGGCAGCCGGACGCGGCAACCGATCCGCGCCCGCACCGCGGCCGCCACGGCCAGCGCTCCCAGCTGCGCGGGATCGTCGTGCGTGCCGTTCCCGCCCCTCAGGGACCGGTAGGTCCGCCCTGCCCACGCCCCCACCGCCGGGTAACGCAGCACGCGCTCGACCTCCTCGCCCGCCGCCCCCTCCAGGTCCGCCAGGAGGTCGTAGGCGCGCGTCGCCAGGGCGGCGCCGGGGTGCCCCGCCGACCGCGCCTCGGCCGCGACCCCGCGTACCAGCAGCCTGTTCTTGACGCGTTGGACCGCGCTCAGCTCGGATACGGCGTCCGCTCCGCCCTCACCGGCCGCCAGCGTGAGAACCGTCGTGTCGGACACTCCCTGCGCACCGAGCCTCATCGACTTCCCTTCAACCGGGCGACATCTCGCGCGAAGCTTGTACGGATATGGGTGATCAGCCGGTAGAGATCCGGACAGTAGACCGAGGGCCCCTTGAAACCGGCGGCCTCGCTGTACCTGTGCGCGTACAACCCTCCGCCGCAGACCGGCCGGATGTCGCAGGCCAGGCAGACGGGAGCCAGCGCGAGTTCGCCGATCTGCCGGGCGGCCATGGCCGGATGCCTGAGCGCGGCGTCGAACGAGTCACGGAGCAGATGCAGGCGGGTCGCGGCCGCTCCGTGGTAACTGGACTTCAGGATGTCCGACTGCTCGATGCTGCCGTCGGTCTCCACGACGGCCATCCTGGCGGGTGAGAGTCCCACCGTCTCGCTGCGCGAGGCGCCTCCCGCCAGCAGGCGCATGATCTCGCGGAACAGCCGGATCTCCGTCTGGCCGGCGGCCGAGCCGTACCAGCGGTCGAAGATCGGTATCAGCCAGTCGGCGTACGGCGTCGCGGTGACGTCCGGGAGGCGGTACGGCGGCGGGGTGGACCAGTTGCCGTGCGGGAGCAGGAAGTCGACGGCCGGCGGGTCGAAGGCGAGGAGCGCCTCGTAGGTCGCCAGCGGATCGTTGCGGACGTCGATGGTGCACAGCAGGCCGCTGAACAGGTGATGGAACGGGCCCTCGGTCAGCCTGCGGAGCGAGTCGGCGACGATCGCGTGGCTCCCCCTGCCGTCCGCGTAGCGCCTGTGCCGGTCGTGGCCCTCGGCGTAGCCGTCCATGCTCACCCCGACGCGGATCTCCAGGCTCTCGAAGAGCCGCAGATAGGTCTCGTCCAGGCGCAGCCCGTTGGTCTGCACGCCGACGCGGACGCGGGTCCCGACGTCGGCGGCGGCCCCCCTGATGGTGCGCACCGCGTAGGAGATGAGATCGGGCCCGGCCAGCAGGGGCTCTCCCCCGTGCAGGATGACCTCGACCTCGGCCAGCTCGTGGGCGAGCGCGTGCTCGGCGACGCGTCTCGCCGTGCAGTCGACGATCGCCTTCGACATGCGCCGCGGCTGGGCCTTCCACGACTGGTCGGCCATCTCGTAGACGTAGCAGTGGCGGCAGGCCAGATCACACCTGCTGTGGATCTTCAAGATGAACTGCCGGAAAGCCGCCGGCCGCCACCCCGAGTCCAGCAATCCCCCGACATCGAGCGTCTCGGGGAAGACGCTCCTGGTTGAGGGGATTATGGGGTCAGGTTTCTCAGGCAAACGCGGCACACCTCTCTTGCGCCATTACCTATATGGCATGAGTTTGCATCAATAGTCAAGTTTCAGCATCGCTAATACGTACCCTTCCCCGACATGATCACTGGTTTTCCCCTCACCCTGGAACGGCGACCGGCCATCATCTATCGTGTAGACATCTTTCGGGCGTCACATAACGAGGTCTCAGCAGGGGGCTGATCAGCGATGCACGAGTGGCCGTCGACTCTCGATGTCGGAGAGCTGATGGCAGACGGCTGGCGGCCGACTCCGTTCAGGCAGTTCATCCTGAAGATCCATAGTAGATGCGATCTTGCCTGCAAATATTGCTACATGTACGAAATGGCCGATTCTTCGTGGCAGAACCGACCGAAACAAATGTCACGAGAGATCTTCGCCGCCACGGCCGCGAGAATCGCCCAGCACGCCCACCGCCACGACCTGGCCGACATAGAGCTCATCCTGCACGGGGGAGAGCCCCTGCTCGCCGGGCACGAGGCGATCCGCGAGCTCGTCACGCTGGTCCGTTCGGCGGTCGGCCCCGGCACCAGGACCGCGGTCGGCCTGCAGACGAACGGCACCCTGCTCGACCTTCCCTACCTGCGGCTCTTCGACGAGCTGGGCGTCCGGGTCGGGGTGAGCCTCGACGGCGACGAGACGATGCACGACCGCGGCCGCCGCCGCGCCAACGGCCGGGGAAGCCACGCCGACGTCCTGCGCGCCCTCGGCCTGCTGGGCTCGCCCGCCTTCAGGCACCTCTTCAGCGGCCTGCTGTGCACCATCGACCTCAGAAACGATCCGATCGGAGCCTACGAGGCGCTCCTCGCCTTCGATCCGCCGGCCGTCGACTTCCTGCTCCCGCACGGCAACTGGTCGGCGCCGCCTCCGGGCCGGACCCCGGACACCGACGCGACGCCGTACGCCGACTGGCTGATCCAGATCTTCGACCGATGGTACGCCGAACCGCGGCGGCCCACCTGGGTCCGGATGTTCAACGAGATCATCCACGCGCTGCTCGGCGGCTCGTCGTCGAGCGAGCACATCGGCCTGTCCCCCGTGGGGATGGTCGTCGTGGAGACCGACGGCGGTATCGAGCAGTCGGACGCCCTGAAGTCGGCCTACCCGGGAGCGCCGGAGACCGGGCTGCACGTCACCCGCGACTCCTTCGACGACGCCCTGCTCCTGCCCTCGATCGCCGCCCGCCAGATCGGGGAGAGGGCCCTCTCCCCGACCTGCCTGGCCTGCCCGGTCTCCCGGGTCTGCGGCGGGGGCCTGTACGCCCACCGTTACCGCTCCGGCCACGGGTTCGCCAACCCCTCCGTCTACTCCCCCGACCTCCTCCGGCTCATCGGGCACATCCAGAGAACGGTCGAAGCCGACCTTTCGGCCCGATCGAAAGGGCAGGGAAAGGGCACAATGCACCTACGTGAGCACCGGATCGCGGCCGGGACGTTCTCGGAACTCGCCGGCGGCGGTGGAGGCACCACCGCGGTCGCCGAGCTCTCCGCGGCACAGCACAGCAAGCACGTCCTCCTCGTACGCGGGGTGCTGGAGAGCGCACGGGCGAGCGGGCATCCCGACGCCGCCGCCGCCCGCCGCGCCTACGACCTGCTCGCCACCGTCCAGCGTCGCCACCCCGAGATCGTCAACGCCGTCCTCCGCCACCCGTCGGTGGGCGCCTGGGCGCGCCGGACGGTCAGGATGCTCGCCGCGGGCGACGGCGCCGCGGCTCCGGGACAGCTCGCGGCACTCGCCGCCGCCGCGGCGATCCGTTCGGGCACCACCTGCGAGATCGACGTACCGGCGGTGGAGGGAGTGGTCACACTGCCGTCACTGGGCCAGGCGGTCCTGCCGCCGACCGTCTCGACGGCCACGGTCGAGTGCGCCGCCGACGGCACCGAGATCGCGGCGGCCGGGACCATCGTCCGGATTCCCCGCGACCCGCGCCAGGACGACCCGAGGTGGAGAGGGCTGCGGTCGCTGTCCAGCGAGGCGGACGGCATGTCGCTCCACCTGGTCATCGACGACCTCGACCCCTACCGGATGCCCGAGACGACCAACATCGGCGGGCGTCTCACCGAGGCCGAGACGGAGCGATGGCAGTCGACGCTGCACCAGGCCTGGGACCTGCTGGTGCGCCACCACCGGATCGTGGCCGAGGAGGTGTCCACGGCGATCAAGGTCCTCACGCCGCTGACCGCGCCCGCCAGGGGCCAGTCGAGCTCGTCCTCGCGGGAGACCTTCGGCTGCGTGGCCCTGTCGACGCCGCCGGACGCCTCCTCGCTCGCGGTCACGTTGACGCACGAGACACAGCACGCGAAGCTCTCGGCCCTGCTCGACCTCGTCCCCCTCACCCTGCCCGACGACGGCTCCCGCTACTACGCCCCTTGGCGGGAGGATCCCCGCCCCGTACCGGGACTGCTCCAGGGCGCGTACGCCTTCCTGGGCGTGGCCGGCTTCTGGATGCGCCAGCGCGGCCTGGAGTCGGGGGAGGCGGCCCTGCGCGCGAACGCGGAGTTCTTCCAGTGGCGCGAGGCCTCGCGTCTCGTCACCGGCACCCTCCTCGGCAGCGGGCGGCTGACCCCCGCCGGGCAGAACTTCACCGCCGGCATGGCGCGGCGCCTCGACGGCTGGTCGCGGGAGAGCGTACCGGCCCGCGCGCGGGCCATGAGCCGGGAACGCTCGGAGGACCACTACGCGCGCTGGCTCCGGCGCAACGGTTAGAGGGCGGGCGGGTCGAAGTCGAAGTCGAGCCGCTCCCCCCTCAGCGCCACCGTCGTGTCGGGATGGTCCTCGCCCAGCACCCGCCGGTAGCGCTCGAAGGTGTCGGCCGCCAGCGTCTCCGCCGCCGCCGGCTCGCCCAGTACCCGCAGGTCGACGACCAGGTTGTTCGCACAGGCGAGAGTCAGCGGGTGGTCGACGCCCAGGAGCTCCCGCAACTGGGCCAGGGTCTCCTGCCCCAGTCGCCCGGCCTGGGGGACGTCTCCGCCGGCGGCGAGGTCACTGGCGAGGTTGATCGCGCAGGTGAGCGAGTAGTGGTGCTCACGCCCCAGCGTGCGGTCGAAGCCCTCCAGAGAACTCAGGTCGAGCTCGGTCGCCTCCTCGACGTCTCCGTTGACCCGCAGCAGCAGCGCCAGGTTCATGTTGCAGCCGAAGATGAAGGGGTGCTCGTTCCCGTATCTCCGGGGGTAGCGGGCCGCCGTGTCGCGCAGCAGCTCCAGCGCCTCGTCGATCTCTCCCTTGGTGCGCTGCGCGTTGGCCAGGCACAGGGCGGCCGCGAGCGTGTCGGGATGGTCACGGCCGAAGATGCGCTCCTCCAGCTCGAAGGTCCGCTGGGCGATCTCGAACGCCTCGTCGATCAGTCCCGCCCTGCGCTTGGCGATGGACAGGTCCTTGGCCGCGCGCAGGGTCCTGGGGTGGTCGGCCCCCAGCTCCTGGACGCTGGAATCGTAGGCGTCCTCGCCGATGTCGCAGGCCTCGGAGTATTCGCCCCTGAGCCGCACGATGCGGGCCAGGCCGTTCCACGAGGTGAGGATGGACTGCTGGCTCGACTTGGAATCGCCGGCGCGCTGCAGCGTGTACGCGCTCTGCTGCAGCTCGCTCGCCTTCTGGTAGTCGCCGAGCAACATGTAGTCGAGCGCCAGGTTGTTCATGGTCCGCAGCGTTCGGCGGTGCTTGGGGCCGAACAGCCTCCGGTGCTGGCTCAGCGACTCCTCGTCGTGTTCCAGGGCGGTTGCGAAGTCACCCCGCATCCTCAGGTCGCCGCCGTGGCTGTTGGTGATCAGCAGGGTCTCCTCGTGATCGGGCCCGAGGACCTCCCGCATGCGCGACAGTGTCGTGCGGTTGAGCTCGAAGGAGGCCCGGTAGTCGCCGAGCTCGCGCAGGACGATCCCGAAGTGCCGCTGCGCGGAGAGCACGTGCCAGTCGTCCTCGCCGCTGTCGGCCCGCCATCTCTCGATCAGGCGCCCGACGAGATCCCGCGCCGACTGGTAGCCCCCCGACGAGTAGAGGTAGCGCACGACGTCCAGGGCGAAGCGGCGGATACGGGTGTCGCGGCTGACCTCGATCTCCGCGGGTGTCACGTGGCTGAGCAGCTCCGCGTAACGCGGCCACAGGAGGTTGTCGTCGGGGAGGCCCGGTGACGCCGCCGCCAGCAGCAGGTGCACCTCGTGGCGGAAGGACGCGTGCTCCTCCTCGCCCAGCTCGTCACGCAGGAGCGCCTGGACCAGCCGGTGCACCTGGATGGTCCGGTTGTCGGAGTCGATCCTGGCCAGGGCGTAGCGTCCCAGTTCCTTGATGCCCTTGCTCAGCAGGATGGGGTTGTCGAGGAGCGGGCCGAGGCGCGATCCGGGCGCGAAGTCGTCGGGAAGCACCCCGAACACGTCGCGGGGAATGGGATCCGGCCCGAAGAAGGCGCAGCAGCGCAGGAGCTCCACGGCCTCGGGCAGTTTCGCCTTGAGCTGGGACACCGACAGCGACCACGCCGCGGTCATGGAGAGCGGGTAGTCCGAGGCCTTGTTGGCTCCGAGAAGCTGGGTCGTCTGTTCCTGCAGCAGCCGGAGGTACTGCCCGACGGACATCCCGGTCTCCGTCTGCAGGGCCCCCGCCTGCTCCAGGGCCAGCGGCAGGTCGCCGAGCTGCTCGGCCAGCCGGTTCCTGTCGTCGAGGCTGGTCGAACTGGGCACCCGCTTGCTGAGGAACTCGATGCTCTCGGCCCGGCTGAAGACGTCGACGGGCAGGGTGTCGACCACACTCTGCCAGGCGTGGTTGCGGGAGGTGATCAGGACGTGCCCGGGGCCGCGCGGGATGATCTCGTTGATGTCCTCGGGCTGCTCGGCGTTGTCGAAGACGAGCAGCCAGCGGGAGTAGGGGTCGCCGCGGCGCAGCGCGTCCAGCACGGCGGCGGACGCGTCCTCCACTCCCATCGCGGAGGAGGAGGGCACCCCCAGGTGCGGGGCGAGCGCGGCCAGCGAGGAGCGCACCAGCATCGGCTGGTCCGCGGGAATCCACCAGACCAGGTCGTACTCGTGCCGGTAGCGGTAGGCGTACTCGATCGCGACATGGGTCTTGCCGACGCCGCCGAACCCGTGGAGGGCGTGCGGCACCACCGCGGTGACCTCGGAGGTGACCCCGGTGTGCAGCTTTTCGAGAAGGTCTTCCCTGCCGGTGAAGTTCTTGTTCTGCTGGGGGATCTTGCCCCAGACCTGGGGCTGGCGTCCCGCTGACCGGGAAGGCCCCGACGACTGTGAAATGGGCACGCGACCGCCTCCACTCGCCCGAGTTGGGATCAGCCTAGACTCCTTGCCCCCGCAAGCGCATAAACGAAGGAGGCAGAGTCTTATGGCTACGCCCCAAAGGGCATCACCGTCACATCCTAAAAAGGGTTTTTATCCGTAAACCATATCTCCCCGTCTTCCAATTTATCCTTCGAAGCACTCGCCTGACCAACGGAAGAGTGTAACGATGGGGCGGCGCGGGGACACACGGAGAGCCGGGAACGCGGGGGCGCAAGGGAGTCCGCATGAGCGATGAAGCCGTCATAGCCGACGCTGATTTCAGCAAAGACCTGTTCGACGTCGCAGAGGAGAGCCTGGCCGATCTCGACAAGGCCGACGGTTCCGCCATCGCCCGCGCGTACCGGAGAATAGCCGAGGACAAGGACACCGGCCCGGTGGCCGGATTCGATTCGTTCATATCAAAACCTTTGTGACAACCCACCGATGTGCGACATTGGAGTGCGGGACTTACGCTCTTTGTCGACAAACATGGTGGAGCCGTGGACGACACCGACTGGGAACGTTTGATCGACCAGCTCGGCAGGGGTGACTGCGCCCCTTTCCTCGGAGCGGGAGCCTGCGCCGGCACCCTTCCCACCGGCACCGTCCTCAGCAACCGGTACGCCCTCCGCTACGGCTATCCGTTCGCCGACGCGGGCGACCTGGCCCGCGTGATGCAGTACGGCGAGGCCGTGGTGCGCGATCCGGTCGACCTCAAGGAGACGGTCTGCGGCCACCTGCGCTCGCACGGGCGGCCTCCCATGGGTGATCCAGGGGAGCCGCACCGGCTGCTGGCCGGTTTCCCGGTGACGACGTTCCTCACGACGAACTACGACGACTTCCTGGCCGGGGCGTTGCGGGCGGAGGGCAAGGAGCCTCACGTGGCCGTCTCCCCCTGGTGGGACACCGACCCGGCCGCCGCCCCCTTTCTGCCGGAGCCGACGGTGGAGCGGCCCGTCGTCTACCATCTGCACGGAAGCTGGGCGGAGCCCGCGTCGCTGGTGCTGACCGAGGCCGACTACCTGACGTACCTTGTGAACATGGTGGACGCCGTCGCGACCGACGGGCGGCACCCGCTGCCGACCCCGATCCTGCGGGCGATGACCACCAGGCCGCTGCTGTTCGTGGGCTACAGCCTGCAGGACTGGACGTTCCGGGTGCTGTTTCACGGCCTGGTGCGCAACACGCCCCGCAGCAACAAGCGGCGGCATGTGAGCGTGCAGCTCATGCCCGAGGTCAACGGGTCGGCGGGCGACGCCGGGGCCGCCGAGGAAAAGGCCAGACGCTACATCACCCACTATCTCGACCGCTGGAACATCTCGATCTTCCTGGGGACCGCCTCGGAGTTCTGCGCGGAACTCCGGCGGAGAATGGGACGGATGCCATGACGACCGGGACGCGCGGCGGTGACGGGACCATCCGGCCGTACGTGGGACTGCGCCCCTACGACCGGAGCGAGCACGCGCTGTTCTTCGGGCGGGAGCGCGAGGCCCGCGACATCGCCACCATCTGGCAGGCCACGGGCCTCACCGTGCTGTTCGGGGCGTCGGGGGTCGGCAAGACGTCCCTTCTCCACGCGGGTGTCCTGCCGCGCGTGGAGCCCGAGCGCGCCGACGTCCTGCCCGTCGCCCGCGTGTCTCCCCATGGCATCACCGCACTGCGCCCGAAGGTGGCCGGCAACCCCTACGTGCTGGCGCTGCTGTCGGCCTGGGCGCCGGACCGGCCGCTGCCCGCGCTGGCCGGGCTGACGGTCTCGGACTTCCTGGCGGAACGCCCGGAACGCGTCGACAGGTACGGCGACCCCGTACCCGTCCTGGTCGCCGTCGACCAGGCGGAGGAGCTGTTCGGCGGCCCACTCGACCGGGAGGAGGAGCGTCAGGGACTCCTGCGCCAGCTGGCGAGTGCGGTGGAGGACCACGACGGCCTCCACCTGCTGCTGTCGCTGCGCGAGGAGTATCTGGCCTCCGTCCTGCCGTACGAGCGCCCACTGGGCCGTGGCTCGCGGGCGCGGTTCCAGCTGCTGCCGCTCACCCGCGCCACGGCGCTCGACGCCACCACGAGGCCGCTCGAGGGCACCGGCCGGCTCTTCGCCCCCGGCGCCGCGGAACAGCTCGTCGACGACCTGCGCACCGTCCCGATCTCCAACGACGAGGGACAGACCACCACGCTGACCCTGAACACCGTCGAGCCGGTCCAGCTGCAGGTCGTCTGCTCCGCGCTGTGGGAGTCGCTGCCCTCCGGCCTGCGGGAGATCAGCGTGGAGCACGTGAAACTGCACGTGAACGTCGACCGGTTCCTGACCGGCTTCTGCGATCGGATGCTCGCGCGCGTCTCGGCCGGGTCCGGTGTCACCTCGAGCGAGATCCGCGCCTGGTTGCGCAGGACCTTCGTCACCGAGCACGGGACGCGCAACACCGTCTACGAGGGCCTGCACGAGACGGCCGGCATGCCGAACGCCGTCGCCAAGGCGCTGGAGGACTCCCACATCCTGCGGGGCGAGCACCGGCTGGGAATCCGCTGGTACGAGCTGCAGCACGACCGCCTCATCGGCTCGGTGCGCCAGTCGCGGCACCCGGCGGCCTATCTCGACGACGCGAGGCTGGCCCTGGCCAGGCGGGGCTGGGAGACGGCCCGCGGCCTCGCGGAGGAGGCCGTCCGCGCCTCGGGGAGCGGCGAGGCCTGGGTGCGCGCCGAAGCCCTGCTGATCCTGGGAGAGGTGGCGTCGGCGGAGGGTGAGGCGGAGAGCGCGCTGAGCCGGTTCGAGGAGGCGGCCGGCATGTTCGCGACGCTCCAGCGGTTCAACGGGGTGGCCTCCGCGCTGACCGGGGAGGGACGGCTCTGGCTGTCGCAGGGACACCACGACAGGGCGGTCGAGCGGCTGCGCGCCGCCCTGTCCTGGGTCCCCAACGACCTGCCCGCGCATCTGGCGCTCGGGCAGGCCCTGTGGCACCTGGGACAGCCGCACGCCGCCCTCGCCCTGCTCAACGGGGCCGTGGCGCTCGCGGACGAGCCCCCCGCCGAGGCGCTCGCGCTGCGCGGCGAGATCCTGGCCGACCTCGGGAAGGCCACGGAGGCCCTGCGCGACCTGGACCTCGTGCGCAGGCACCAGCGGCCGGCCACGATCGCCGCCAGGGCGCTGGCCCTCGCCCTGGAGCGGCGGTTCGACGCCGCCCAGCAGGAGATCCTCGACGCGCTCGCCGACGGGTCCGACAGCGGTCCCGTCCTGGTGCGGGCCGCGCGCGTCCACGCCCTGCTGGGAAGGGCCGTGACGGCGGAGAGACTCGCCTCGCGGGCGCTCGGCGCGGTCACTCCTGGACTTCCGCCACATCTGCGGAAGCAGGCCGAGGAGCTCCTGCGGAGAACGGCGTGACATCGTCGCTCCTCGCCGCCTCCCACATGTGGTCGAACTGGTTCAGCCAGTAGGTGAACCAGCGCTCGTCGCGACCGCGGGTCAGCTCCAGGTGCATGCGCGAGGAGGTCGACGCGTTGTGGTAGCCGTGGATCTCCACGATGACACGGCCCCCGGGGGTTTCCGGGTCGACGAGCACGAGGCTGAATCCCGGGTTGTAGGAAAGCAGCCGGTACTGGAACTCGCCCGCCGTTTTCCAGCCGTTCATCAGCCGGAGGCGTTCCATCGTGCTGTCCAGCGCGGCGGGGAGCCGTTGCACGGGAAACTCGATCGCATCGTCCAGCTGTTTCGCGGCCTGCCGCACGGCCGCCTTCTCCAGGGGGTCGAGAATGACGATCCTGACATTTCCTCGCTCCCGCGCGAGCACCGTGTTGCGCATGATCTCGCAGGTCTGCGCCGACAGCAGGTTGACCGCGGACGGCGCGAACACGCGCACGTCGCGCGCCTGGGCGAGCAGCGACGACAGCGGTACCACGTCGTACACGGAACGGTCGTGCAGAAGGCCGGCCGACGGCTCGGCCTGCTCCGCGGGCAGGGTGATCCGGTAGAGGAGCAATCCGACCCCGGAGAACAGGACCGCCCATCTGAGGTCGACGTCCAGCTTGTCGGCGAAGATCGAGAGAAAGGCGAAGGCGAAGAGAACGAACGTGAGAGCGTACGCGTCGATGTGCTGCCGAGCCTTGAGATCCCTGCCGATTCTTTGGAGCGAACGCACGCCGACCCCCAGCTCTTTGGGCGCTGTCGAAATAGCTATGCCCATTGTCCGGGGTAGGATCTCGCGATTTTCGATCTCGTGAATTCCGGTCGGCCGGGCCCTCCCGTTGTAGAAAGGCCCGGCATCCGTAATCCCGTTCTCCGGCCGTACCCGCCCTGACCGCCTTGGCCGGCTTGACACCTTGACCGGTTCAACCCGGTCCGGCTTGTGACCGGCTAGACGGCGGCCGGCTGGCGGCGGCGCTGCCAGAGGGCGTCGACGGCGAAGGCCCCGCCGCCGCTGAAGGCGACGGCCAGGGTGCCGGCGGCGAGGGCGAGCACGAACTCGTAGCCGCCCTCCCCCACCGAGAAGCCGTTGGCGAGGTGGACGAAGACGATGGCGCCGAGCATGTTGAGCGCGAGCAGGACGCCGAACACGGGCAGGGCCGCGCCCAGGATGAGCGCGAGGCCGCCGACGACCTCGAGGACGGCGACCGCCGGTGCGGCGACGATCGCGAGCGGGATCCCCGCGGACTCGAAGAACCCGGTGGTCTTGTCCAGTCCCGTCAGGAACTTCTGGGCGCCGTGGACCAAGAAGATCACGCCGAGGGCGATCCGCGCCAGCAGAAAGGCGTAGGGCCGTGCCTGGTCAAGCATGATGACTCCTCTTGTCATTCGAATTTGTACTAAACCATAGCGGTTAGTTCAAATTTGAACAAGCCGTACAATACTCCGGTGAGCGACACGAAATGGCTCAATGAGAGCGAGATGGCCGCGTGGATGGCCTATGTGGCCGCGACGCACCTTCTGGAGCGACGTGTCGAGGACCAGCTGAAAGCCGACTCGGGCCTGACCCATGCCCAGTACGAGATCCTGGCGAAACTCTCCCAGCAGCCCGGCGGGCAGCTGCGGATGACCGAGCTGGCCAACCGGTTGATCGTTTCGAAGAGCGGCCTCACCTACCAGATCGGGCAGCTGGAGCGGAGGGGGCTCGTCACGCGGGCGGCGTGCCCGTCGGACGAGCGGGGCGTGCTGGCCGTGCTCACCGAGGAGGGAATGCGCTGCCTGGAGCGGACCGCGCCGGGGCACGTGGCCGTCGTGCGCGCCTTCCTGATCGACCGGCTCACCCCCGAGGAGGTCGAGACCATGCGGCAGATCATGACGAAGGCCGCCGCGGCCATGAAGGCGGCGCCGGCGGGCCCGCTGCGTGCGCACCGGCCGGGCAAAAGCCCAGGGTAACGCGCGGAACGGATCTGAGGGACCGGTTCTCCCTTTCGGCCACGGAACCGCGGCGAAGACGGAAGAATCCGGTACGGCTCGCGCGGGGGGCATACCGCGCGAGCCGTACCGGATCACGGCCGCACCGCCGGGTCAGGCGGCGGTGCAGCTGACCGAGGAGGGCGCACCGTTGCTGCCCGACCAGTTACCGGTGAACCCGAAGGACGCCGAGGCGCCCGGGGAGAGGTTGCCGTTGTGCGACACGTTCCGCACCGAGACGCTCGCACCGCTCTGGGTGTGCTGCCCGTTCCAGAGCTGGGTGATGCTCTGGCCGTTGGGGAAGGACCAGTTCACCGTCCAGCCCGAGAGGGCCGCGGTGCCGGTGCTCTGCACGGTCACGTCGGCCTGGAAGCCGCCCTGCCAGGAGCCGGCCACCTTGTAGGAGGCCGTGCAGGCCTTGCCCACGCCCGGCGTCGGGGTCACGGTCGGGGTCACGGTGGGGGTGGGACTCGGGGTGACGGGCGGGGCCGCCATGGCCAGCTCGTAGGCGCGCTGCGGGACGAACTGCCCGGCCCCGGCGATGCAGCCGTCGGCCTCGCCCGGCAGTTTGATCCACAGGAAGGCGTCGATCGCCGAGTCGCCGGTGGCGTTGGTGCTCGGCGTGCCGATCGCCCGGCCGCCCGGGTCACACCACTCGCTGCCCTGCGGGCCGTTGCCGTTGCGGCTGGTGTCGATCACCGCACGGAGCCGGGAGACCCCGGTGGCGGAGATGACGTTCTTGGCGTACGCGATCTCGGTGGAGCTCCACCGGTAGTTGGAGACGTTCAGGGAGATGCCGTCCGCGCTGTTCGCCACGTCCGCGGCCCTCAGGCGGGCGGCGGCCTCCGACGGCGACAGCCATCCCGAGTGCCCGATGTCGAAGTAGACCTTGGCCGAGGACGAGGCGGCCCTCAGCTTCTTGCCGGCGTACGCCATGGAGGCGTTGGTCTCCTGCTGCTGGGAGGAGTTCATGCAGTTGGTCATGATCGGGAGCACGTCGGGCTCCAGGATGATCGACGCCGGGCGTCCCTGGAGACCGGCGGCCACCTCGTCGACCCACTGCCGGTAGGCCGTGTGGTTGGGCGCGCCACCCGTGCTCGCGCCGCTGCAGTCGCGGTTGGGGATGTTGTAGACGACGAGGATGGGAATCTTGCCCGCTCCCTGCGCCGCTCCGACGAACGCCGACACCTGCCCGCGCACGGTGGAGGTGTTGGTGGTGGTGAACCATCGGGCCTGCGGCACGGCGGCGATCCGGTCGCGGATGACCGGCGCCCTGGAGTCTCCGGGGTTGGCCGCGACCCACTTGGCGGCACCGGTCTCAGGATCGACGTAGAACGGGGAGTCGGCGGCGGACGCGCCGGAGGCGGCGGCGACCGCGGCACCTGACGCGATCACCAGAGCCGCGCAGAGCGTGGCCAGGATCGACCTTCTTGGCATGGAACGGCTCCTTCGAGGGAGGCATGGGAGCGCTCCCACCATAGGTGTCACACCCCTTCCTGACGTAGGGGACACAGGCGCCGCCTCACACCGTTACACGCTGACCTGTGCGAACACCCTGACGTGCGTTGAAAGTTTCACTGCCTCAGGTCCCCGGCATCGGGCACGGCGGTCCCGTTGATCGGCGGGGAGGAGGCCGCGGAGCGGCGGTCCCCGAAGACCCGTGGTCCCGGAGGCCATCCCGGAGGCCATCCCGGAGGCCATGGCCCAAAGGCCCGCGGTCTGGAACCCTGGTCTCCCATGGGCCGGACGACGGTGGGGGCGTGGTTCGCGGGCAGGCTCCCCGTGCCCGGAGGGAGATGGCCCGCGGCGAGGCGTTCGCGCGTCGCCGACGCGCTGCTCGCGCTGGGCGTGTGGGCGGTGTACGTCACCCTGAGCGTCCTCCAGGACAGGTTCGGCACGCGAGAGCTCCCCCTTTTGACATTCGCGTTCTTCACCGTCTCGTCGGCGGCCCTGGTGTGGTGGCGGCGCCGGCCGATCGGCGTCGTGGCCGTCACCGTGGTCTGCGACAGCGTGATCGTCGTGTCGACGGGCTGGCAGGGGTACGGCCTGCAGGCAATGCTGGCCCTGTACGCGGCGGGCAGGTACGGCGCGGCCCCGCACGCCTGGGTCGCGGCCGTGGCGGTGGGCCTGTTCTACCCGGCGGTGTCGACGGCCGTCCAGCTCGTCACCGGAGCCGGACGCCAGGACTCCGGCTCCCTCGGGGTGTTCGTCCCGCTGCTGCTCGTCGGGCTGGGCAGGCTGGTACGGCTGCGCCGGGAGACCGCCCGCAGGAGGCAGGCCGAACTCGCCGAGGAGATCGTACGGGCCGAGCGCCGCCACATCTCCCGCGAGCTGCACGACGTGGTCGCCCACAACATCAGCACGATGCAGGTCCTGATGGGGGCGGCGCGCACCACCATGGCCCGCGATCCCGCCGGGGCGCAGGCCGCCCTGCTCAGCGCCGAGCGCGCCGGGCGGGAGGCGATGGCGGAGATGCGGCAGTTGCTGCACGTGCTGCGCGCCGACCGGGCGGACGACCCGGCCGGCCCGGGGGCCGCCCCCGTGGACGGCGGCTCCCCCACCGGCGCGGGAACCGGCCTCCCCGGCGAGGCGGGTCCTCCCGGTGGGACGGGCTCTCCCGGTGGGGCGGGTCGTCCCGGCGAGGCGGGTCCTCCCGGTGGGGCGGGTCCTCCCGGTGGGGCGGGTCGTCCCGGTGGGTCGGGCTCTCCCGCCCGCGGGGCCGCGGCCCTGCCCTCGCTGGTCGGCCGGGCCCGCGAGGCGGATCAGCCCGCCGTCCTGGAGGTGACCGGCACCCCCGGCAGGCTGCCCGCCGCGGTCGACCACGCCGTCTACCGCATCGTCCAGGAGTCGCTGACCAACGCGCGCAAGCACGCCGGAAACGTCCCGGTGAGGGTGCGGGTCGAGTACGAGCCCGCCGCGGTCGAGGTGGAGGTGGTCGACGAGGGGCCCGGGACGGCCTCTGCCGGGAAGAGCCACTCCGGTGGGGGTTTCGGGCTGGGCGGCATGGCCGAACGTGTGGCACTCTGCGGTGGGCGGCTGGAGACGGGTCCCCTGCCCGGCGGGGGCTTCCGGGTCCACGCGCGGTTGCCCCTCCCGGTGCTGGGAACGGACGGGCGGGGAGGCGCCGGCGAGGGACCGGCCGAGCAGGAGGCGGCCGGCCGCCCACCGGTCGCGGGCAGGCCTGTCGGGAGGGCGGCGGCGGAACGGGAAGCGACCGGACAGGAAGAACCCGGACGGGAACCCGCGGGGCCCGAACCCACCGGGCGGAAACCGGCAGAGCGGGAGGGAAAGACATGATCAGGGTGCTGGTCGTCGACGACCACGCGCTGGTGCGCTCCGGCTTCCGGATGATCCTGAACGCCCAGGACGACCTCTCCGTGGTGGGAGAGGCGGGCGACGGCGAGGAGGCCCTCGCTCTCGCCCGCGACCTGCTGCCCGACGTGGTGCTGATGGACCTGCACATGCCCGAGGCCGACGGCGTCACCGCCACCGGGCGGATCACCGCCGAGCTGCCCGGCGTGCGCGTGCTCGCGCTGAGCACCTTCGACCTGGACGAGTACGTCGTCGATGCCCTGCGCGCCGGGGCCTCGGGCTTCCTGCCCAAGGACGTCTCCCCCGAGGAGCTGCTGGAGGGGGTGCGGGTGGTGCACCGCGGCGACTCGGTCGTCGCGCCGCGGCTGCTGACCCGGCTGATCGGCACCTTCGTCCGCGCCGTACGGCCCCGGCCCGCGACGATGCCGCCGGAGCTCGCCGGTCTGACCGGCCGCGAGCGGGAGGTGCTGGTCCTCATCGCGCACGGGCGGTCGAACCCGGAGATCGCCGAAACGCTCGACGTGGCGGCCTCCACCGTGAAGAACCACGTGACCAGCCTGTTCGCCAAACTCGGCGTCCGCGACCGCGCCCAGGCCGTGGTCGTCGCCTACGAGGCGGGCTTCGTCACCCCGGGCACCACCGGCTGACCCCTGCGCGCCTGCCCCGGCGCTGTCATCACCCCGGGCACCACCGGCCGCCCCCTGCGCGCCTGCCCCGGCGCTGTCATCACCCCGGGCACCACCGGCCGCCCCCTCCCCGGCACACCGGCTGTCCCCTCCGGCACCCCTCCCCGGCTGTGACGGCCGCCCCTCCCGGGCACCGCCCGGCTCCCACCCGGCTCCCCGTCCCGTCTGGGACCGTACTCCCAGACGGGGGCGCGACCGGTGCCCGGCTCCCAGGCGGGAAACCGTTCCTCGCGGCGAGGGACGGGGCCCGGTCGTGGACGAGCCTGGAAACATGAACGGAAACCAGCGATCCATCACACGCCGGGCCGCGACGGCGCTCGTCGCGGCGGGAACCTGCGGGACGCTTCTCCTCTCGCTCCTCACCGCCCCGAACGCCGCCGCCCGCGGCCACGACACGTCCTCCGCCACCGCGCGCGCCGGGGCAGGGAAGGCGGGCGGAGAGGCCGGGAGGGGCGCGGGCGGGTTCCGGCATCCGTGCGCCTCCGCGAAGACCCGCTGCGACGGGGAGATACGGGTTCCGCTCGACTGGGGCGACCCGGACTCGGAGCGGATCGCGGTGGCGTTCGCCTGGCTGCCCAGGAAGGACGCCTCCCGCCCGGCCTCCGGGACCGTGCTGGCCAATCCGGGCGGGCCGCTGTCGGCGCTCCCCGCGGTGCCGTCCCTGGCCGAGGGCCTGGGACCGGTGCTCGACCGGCACAACCTGCTGGTGGTCGAGCCGCGCGGGCTGGGGAAGCCCGCCCCGCTGCTCTGCCCGGGGCTCGATCTGACGGTCCGGGAGACCGTCAAGGCCTGCGCCGCCCACCTCGGTCCTCGTAGCCGGTTCTTCACCGCCGACCAGGCCGTCACCGACATGAACGCCGTCCGCGACGCCCTGGGCGTGCCGAAGGTGACGTTCTACGGCATCTCGTACGGCACCTTGTTCGCCCAGGCGTACGCCACCCGCCACCCGGGCACCCTCTCCGGGGTGCTGCTCGACAGCGTGGTGCCCACGGGCGAGGACGGCTACGTGGCCGAGCGCATCCGCAAGCGCACCGACCTGCTCGACGTGGCCTGCGACCCCTCACGCGCCTGCCGCCGCCTGCCGGGCGATCCCTCCGGCGCCTTCTCGAAGCTGGTGCGGCGGCTGCGCGCCCACCCCGATCCGGAGATCCGGCTGTCGTCGCTCGCGCGCCTGCCGGACTTCCTCTTCCTCCCGGTGGCCGGCCGCGAGGCCGGCGCGGCCGTCGCCGCCCACCTGGACGGCGACCCGCTCCCGCTGCGCCGCCTCATGCGGATGGTCGACGGAGCACCGGGCCAGCCGCTGCGCGCGCCGGAGCTGGCGGGCCTGCTCTCCTACGTGTGCGCCGACAGCGCCTTCCCGTTCGAGCGCGCCGCACCGGCGGACGAGCGGCGGCGCCAGATGGACCGCCACTACGACGAGGAACGCCCGTTCAGGCCGTTCACCGTCGCCGAGCTGGGCGGGCCTCCCGCCGGCACGCAGGACTTCTGCGTCGACTGGCCGACTCCCCGCACCAGCCCGCCGGTGCCGCCGGGCGCCGGGTACCCCCGGGTGCCGGTCCTGACCCTGGGCGGCGACTTCGACTCGACCACCCCGGCGGAGGCGGCCGCGGTGACCCGGCGCTTCCCGGACTCCACCTTCGCCCGGGTGCGCTTCGCCGGCCACAACCTCACCACGGGCGCCCAGGTGAACGAGTGCGTCCGCGGCGCGGCGCGCGCCTTCCTCGCCGGCCCGGCCGACTTCGACGGCACGCCCCGCTGCGACGACGCGAACTACCGCGCCCTCGGCTCCTTCCCCCGGACCGTGGCGCAGGTGCCCCCGGCACGCGGCACCGGCCTGGACGCGAAGGAGCGGCGGATCCTCGCGGCCGCCTTCGCCACCGCCGCCGACGCGACCGCCGGGCGCAACCCTCTCAGGTCCCCGTTCTGGCTGCCGGCCACGCGGGAGGGCCTGCGCGGCGGCCGGCTGACGTTCGACGACAAGGCGGGCACCGTCCGGCTGCGGGACGTCCGCTTCGTCGGCGACCTCACGGTGAACGGCGAGGTCCGGCTGGGCGGCGACGCCACGGCCCGGCTGACCGTCACCGGCGGCGACGGCGGATCGCACGCGCTGGAGCTGTCGTGGAAGGCGTTCCTGGCCGAGGACGACACCGCCGTCTCCGGCACCTTCGCGGGCCGCGGCTTCACCGCGACGATCCCCTCGCACTGACACCCCGGCCCGGCCCTCGAGAGAAGAGCGGCCCGGCCCCTCACGGGGCCGGGCCGCTCTTCGGCGCGACCGCCGTAGCCGGTGCCGGTGGAACGGGAGGCGAGGGGAAGGGAGGTCGCGAGCGGCCGTACTTCCCCTGCTCCCCCTGCTCCCCTTGCTCCCCCTGCTCTCCCTCGCCCCCGCTCACCGGCCTGCCGTCTCAGGCGGCCGGTTCACCCGTCGGGATCGTCGCGTCCGCAGCGACCGCCGCCGCAGCACGAGCGGTCCGTGGTTTCCCGGCCGTCGGCGTCGGTGACCGTCTCGAAAACGAACTCCGGTGCCTTGTCCTCGCGAGTGATGTCATCGTTCACGATGTTTCTCCCTCCAGGAGAGCGCCTGCCGAGGCAGGGCTGGACGACGACCCGATGCCGGGCCGGTTTCCCCGCGTACGGCACACCGGGTGCGCCGGGCGCGGAGGATCGGTGGCGACCCCCGCGAGGGGTCGCGTCCGGGTCAGGATCGTGACCACACCAGACCGGCCAGTGCCAGCTCGGCGAGTGTCTCCGCGGCACGAGCGCGGTCACCGCCCACCTCGGCGATCACCTGGCCGGCGTCGCGGGTACCGTCACAGCGGGCCAGCAGCATCGCGGTGCCCTCACCGATCCGGTAGGCCCGCACGACGGGCGCCCGCCAGCGGCGCTGCAGCAGCACTCGCGTCCGCACCGCGGGCAGCTCGCCGATCGGCGGCCCCGCGGTGACGTCGTGGGTGTAGGTCCCGACCCCGGCGGCGGCCGACAGCCGGAGCGCCCCGGCCGGCGGCCGGCCGTCCGAACCCGCCACGGCGGCGGCGCGGGCGGCCAGCGCGGCGTCCCGGTCGTGGACCAGCGCGGCGCGCGCCAGCTCGTAACGGGCGTAGGCGGTCAGCCGCGGTGCCGCGTGGATCGCCAGCCAGGCCGTCAGCCGTTCGGACTCCCCCATCCCGAACGGCCGGTCCACCGGCTGCGGGCGGCACAGCGCGCCGCGGGTGAACTGCTCCCACAGGGCACGGTGACCGCCGGTGAGCTCGGCGACCGTGTCCGGCAGGCAGGCGGCGACCGCCGACCGCAGCTTGCCCCGCACGCCGTCGCGCGTCACCCGGTAGCCGTCTGGCGCGGCACCGCCCAACATGGCCAGCTCGGCGTCGCTCAGCTCGTACCGGCGCTGCAGCCTCACCGGGTCCTCGCGCAGCAGCGCGGACTCCGCCTCGCAGGTCAGCATCGCCGCGAGCGCGTCCTGCACGCCCATCACGCGCCCCCCGCCGGTCGCGCCGCCACCCGCCCGCCGTCCGGACCTCCGGCGCGGGAGCGCAGCACGGTTCGCGCGCGGTCGATCTCGGCCAGCAGGTCGCCGAAGTCGTCGGGGAAGTTCTGGTCGCGTTCGACCAGCGTGGCGTTGACGTGCGTACGCGACATCAGCTCCGCCAGCAGGTCCCACACCCGGTCCGGGATCGCGGCACCGTGGCTGTCGAGGGACAGCCGGCCATCGTCACCGTCACCGTCACCGTCGTCACCGCCTGCCAGATGCACCTGGACGACCCGTTCGAGCGGGATGGCGTCGAGGAACCCCAGCGGGTCGAAGCCGTGGTTGCGCGCGTTGATGTCGAGATTGGCCAGATCCAGCAGCAGGCCGCACTCGCAGTGCTCCATCACCTCGGTGATGAACTGCGCCTCGGTCAGCGGGGTGGCCAGGTCCACGTAGTAGGTGATGTTCTCCAGCAGGAACGGCCGGCCCACCGCCTCCTGCACCCGCCGCGCCCTGCGCCCCAGCCGCCGGGCGACCTCCCGGGTCCGCGGCAGCGGCACCAGCAGCCCCACGTCGACCCTGTCGGTACGGGTGAAGCACAGGTGGTCGCTGAACCACGGCGCGCCGATGTCCGCCACCAGTGCGGCCAGCGCCTCCACGTACGCCCCGTCCGGTTCCCGTTCCGAGCCGATGGACAGTTCCACCCCGTGCGGCACGACCGGGAACAGGCGGACCAGCTCCTCCAGTCGCTCGCGCTCGTCGGCCGGGGCGAACAGGTAGCGCTCGGTGATCACTTCCAGCCAGTCGATCCGGCCGGCGTGCGCCTCGATCGCCTCGGCCAGTTCCACGCGATGTCCCAGGCCGGACCCCAGTGCGGGCAACCCTGTCAGCATGTGGTTCTCCCATCACCTCACAGTGATGTTCACGAGCACCTGATGTTCACGAGCACCGCGCAACGGCTGTACCCCGCAACGTGCCCGGCGGGATCGGGGCCACGCCGGGCCGCCACGTCAAATTTTCACAAAGCGGCGGTCCGTCGGCCATTGCCGGGAAACAGGGAGATGGGCCAAGATCAATGGTTGATCCGCCGCGGCACGCGCCGCGGCTCACCGTCGAAGGGGAGACAAGTGACTGGGTCCGTTACAAGGGTCGTCGCCGTGGCGGCCCTGGCCGCCGGTGTTCTCGCGGCCAACCCGGCGTACACGGCGTACGCGGCCTCCGCCCCCTACACTCCCGAAGGACTCTGCGGGGCGGGGTTCACCCGGGCGAAGGACGGCGTCCGCCCCCTCAAATCCGGACGTGACACCTTCGGCCACGTCTACCTCATGTACAACCGCAGCACCGGTTACAACTGCGTGGTCAGCATCAAGACCGCCTTCTACCGGACCGCCACCTACACCACCGCCACCCTGACGGTGAAAGGCGGCAAGCCGAAGACCGACGCGGGCAAGTTCAAGTACTACGCCGGGCCGGTCAAGGTGAAGGCCCGCGGCAAGTGCGTCTCGTACTGGGGCAGCACCCGGGACACCCGCCTGGACTACGCCGAGGCGACCGGCGGCCGCAAAACCTTCGGCAACTGCGGATAGGGGACCTCGAGCACCGGGCCACCGCGGCCGGGCGGTGGCCGGACCCGCTCTCCCCTGTCCGTGTGTCGGCGGGTCAGAGGCCGCTCAGGCCGAGCTCTCTGGCGATGAGCATCCGCTGGACCTCGCTGGTGCCCTCGCCGATCTCCAGGATCTTGGCGTCGCGGTAGAAGCGGCCGACCGGGTACTCGTTCATGAACCCGTACCCGCCGAAGATCTGGGTGGCGTCGCGGGCGTTGTCCATGGCGGCGTCGCCGGCGACGAGCTTGGCGATGGCGGCCTCCTTCTTGAACGGCTCGCCGGCGAGCATCTTCGCGGCCGCGTGGTGGTAGGCCAGGCGGGCGGTGTGGGTCCGGACCTCCATGTCGGCGATCTTGAACTGGATGGCCTGGTAGTGGCCGATGGGGTGGCCGAAGGCGTGGCGCTCGCGGACGTAGCGCAGCGACTCGTCCACGCAGCCCTGGGCCAGGCCGGTGGACAGGGCGGCGATGGCGACCCGGCCCTCGTCGAGGGTCTGCAGGAACTGCGCGTAGCCGCGCCCGCGCTCGCCGAGCAGGTTCGCCGCCGGGACGCGGCAGCCGTCGAAGGAGAGCTCGCGGGTGTCGGAGCAGTTCCAGCCCACCTTGGAGTACTTCTTCGACACGGTGAGGCCGGGGGTGCCGGACGGCACCAGGATGGTGGAGATCTCCTTCTTCCCCCCGGCCAGCTCGCCGGTGATCGCGGCCACGCCGATGACACCGGTGATGTCGGTGCCGGAGTTGGTGATGAACGCCTTCGTACCGTTGATCACCCACTCGTCGCCGTCCAGCACGGCGGTGGTCCGCATGCCGCCGGGCACGTCGGAGCCGCCGCCGGGCTCGGTGAGGCCGAAGGCGCCGAGCATCTCGCCCGACGTCAGCCGGGGCAGCCACTCGGCGCGCTGCTCGGGCGTACCGAACCGGTAGATCGGCATCGCGCCCAGCGACACCGCGGCCTCGACGGTGATCGACACGCTGGAGTCGACCCTGGCCAGCTCCTCCAGGGCCAGGCAGAGCGCGAAGTAGTCGCCGCCCATGCCGCCGTGCTCCTCAGGGATCGGCAACCCGAACAGGCCCATCGCGCCCATCTGCCGCACGATGTCGTAGGGGAACTGCTCGCGCTCGTAGAGGTCCCCGATCACCGGGGCCACCACGTCGCGGGCGAACGCCTCGACGGTCTTGCGAAGCTCCTCGTACTCCTCGGTCAGCTTGGGCGATGTGGACATGGTCACTCCTCGACGTTCTCTGCGGTGGTGCGGGACGGGTTCTCGCCCAGGGCCTGGACGACCCGCGACGGGCTGGGGCGGCCGAGCCTCGCGGCCAGCCAGGTGCTGGTCTCCACCAGCGAGGAGAGGTCCAGTCCGGTCTCGACGCCGAGGCCGTGCAGCATCCAGACCAGGTCCTCGGTGGCGAGGTTGCCGGTGGCGCTCTCGGCGTACGGGCAGCCGCCGATGCCGCCGGTGGAGGCGTCGACGACGGTCACCCCCTCGCGCAGGGCGGCGAGGGTGTTGGCCAGGGCCTGGCCGTAGGTGTCGTGGAAGTGCACCGCGAGCCGGGAGGGGCCGCCGAAGGCCTCGATCAGCGCGGCGACGTGGCCGGGGGTGCCGACACCGATGGTGTCGCCGAGCGACAGCTCGAAGCAGCCCAGGTCGAGGAGCCTGCGCCCGACGGAGACGACCTGGGCGACGGGCGTCGGGCCCTCCCACGGGTCGCCGAAGCACATCGAGACGTACGCCCTGACCTTCAGGCCGTTGGCCAGCGCCCGCGCGACGACCGGCTCGAACATCTCGAACTGCGACTCCAGCGTCCGGTTGAGGTTCCGGCCGGCGAAGGTCTCGGTGGCGCTGGCGAAGATCGCGATCTCGTCGACGCCGTGTTCGAGCGCGCGGTCGAGGCCGCGCTCGTTGGGGACGAGGACCGGGTAGCGCACGCCGGGAACCCGTTCCATGCTCGCCAGCAGCTCCGAGGCGTCGGCGAGCTGGGGCACCCACTTGGGGTGCACGAAGCTGGTGGCCTCGATCACGCCGTGTCCCGCGGCGGCCAGCCGGGCGATGAACTCGGCCTTGACCTCGACGGGGACCACCGCGGCCTCGTTCTGCAGCCCGTCGCGCGGCCCGACCTCGTAGATCGTGACCCGCTCGGGCAGCCCCGCCGCCCGGACCCGCTGTGGCTCGCGCATCATGCCCCCCTCGCCGGCTCGCGCCGCACGGCCCTCGCGGCCCGGGGGGCCGCCGGTGTCGCGACCTCGGCGACCCATCCGGCCGTGATCTCCCCGTCGCCGTGCGTCACGGCCCATCTGACCACCGGCGTCGCGATCTCCCGGTGTTCCCGTACGGCCTCCGCGACCGTCGCGAGGACCGTCACGGCTCCTCCTCGCGGACCACGGCCAGCACGGCGTCCATGGCGACCGCCTGGCCGGCCCGGACCCGCAGCTCGGCGACGATCCCGCCGATCGGCGCGGTCACGGTGTGCTCCATCTTCATCGCCTCCACGATGAGCAGCGGCTGCCCCTCGGCGACCCGCTCCCGGAGGCCCGCCTTCACCACGAGTACGGTGCCCGGCATCGGGCTGCGGACCTGCCCGTCCCCCGGGCCGCCCGCGCCGGTCCGGTCGCCGGGGTCGCCCAGGTGGCGGCGGGTGAGCGCCCAGGCGTCGCCGTCGCGGCCGAGCCAGATCGTGTCGCCGCCGTCGCCGCCCCTGGCGACGGCGTAGCGCCTCGCGGTCCCGCCGAGGGTGACGAGCAGGTCGCCGTCCCCGTTCCTGCCGCCCTCGTCGGCGAGCCGCGCCCGTACGACGTCGGCTTCGGGCAGGCGGATCTCGGCTCCCGAGGCGGGCAGGCCGCGGACCCTGAGCTCGCGGACGCCGTCGCGGGTCTCCAGCCGGTAGACGGTCCAGGCCGCCTCGCCCAGCCGCCAGCCGTCGGGGACGTCCCACGGGTCGGCGGGCCTGCCGGTGGACACGGCGGGCACGTGCTCGCGGTGCAGGACCAGGGCGGCGGCGGCCAGGACGTCGTCGGGGACGGAGGGAACGCCGTCGCGGGGGACCAGCTCGCCGAGGTGGCGTTCCACGAGGCCGGTGTCGAGGTCTCCGGCGACCACGGCGGGGTGGCCGATCAGGGCCCGCAGGAAGGCGATGTTGGTGGGCACCCCGAGCACGGCCGTGGCCGCGAGCGCGCCGTCGAGCCGCCGCAGGGCGGCCGCCCTGTCGGGCCCCCAGGCGATGACCTTCGACAGCATCGGGTCGTAGTCGCTGCCGACCAGGCCGCCGGCCATCAGGCCGGAGTCGACCCGCACCCCCGGCGGCTCGCGCAGCGCGAGGACCCGGCCGCCGGTCGGCAGGAAGCCCCGGGAGGGGTCCTCTGCGTAGACGCGGGCCTCGACGGCGTGGCCGTCGAGGCGCACCTCGTCCTGGGTGAGCGGGAGGGGCTCGCCGGCGGCGACCCTGAGCTGGAGCTCGACCAGGTCCAGGCCGGTGACCAGCTCGGTGACGGGGTGCTCGACCTGCAGGCGGGTGTTCATCTCCATGAAGTAGTAGTCGCCGGTCGAGCCCTGGACGATGAACTCGACCGTCCCGGCGCCGGTGTAGCCGACGGACCTGGCGGCCTCGACCGCGGCCGCGCCCATGGCGGCCCTGGTCGCGGCGTCGAGGAGCGGGGACGGCGCCTCCTCGACGATCTTCTGGTGCCGGCGCTGGAGGCTGCACTCGCGCTCGCCCAGGTGGATGACGCCGCCGTGCGCGTCGGCCATCACCTGGATCTCGATGTGCCGGGGGTTCTCCACGAACCGCTCGATCAGCAGGGTCGCGTCGCCGAACGCGGCGGCGGCCGTGCGCCGGGCGGAGGCCAGCGCCTCCGGCAGCTCCGCCGCGGAGCGCACCAGCACCATGCCCTTGCCCCCGCCTCCCGCCGAGGGCTTGATCAGCGCGGGGAAGCCGACCCGTACGGCCGCCTCGGCCAGGTCGTCGCCGGGCTCCGCGCCGCCGGGGACGACGGGGACGCCGGCGGCGGAGACGGTGGCCTTGGCGCGGATCTTGTCGCCCATCGCCTCCACGGCCTCCGGCGGCGGGCCGACGAAGACGAGCCCGGCCTCCGCGCAGCGCCGGGCGAAGGCCGCGTTCTCGGCGAGGAAGCCGTATCCGGGGTGCACCGCCTGGGCGCCGGTCGCCGCCGCGGCGGCGAGGATGCCGTCGATGTCGAGGTAACCGCCGGGCAGCCGCACCGCGACGTCGGCCTCGCGGACGTGCCGCGCCCCGGCGTCGGCGTCGCTGTGGACGGCGACGGAGCGGATGCCCAGCCTCCTGAGGGTGCGGGTGATCCGCAGGGCGATCTCGCCGCGGTTGGCGACGAGGACGGTGTCGAACATCCGACGGGGTGGCGGTGAGAGGGTCATGGGTGGGGTCACATCCGGAAGACGCCGTAGCCGACGGGTTCGAGGGGGGCGTTGGCCGAGGCGGACAGGGCCAGGCCCAGGACGGTACGGGTGTCGAGGGGGTCGATGACCCCGTCGTCCCAGAGGCGGGCGGTGGAGTAGTAGGGGTTGCCCTGCTCCTCGTACTGCGCGCGGATGGCGTCGGGGTCGGCGTCGCCCACCGTGGACAGGACGTTGGCGGCCTGCTCGCCGCCCATCACCGAGATGCGCGCGTTCGGCCACATCCACAGGAACCGGGGCGAGTAGGCGCGCCCGGCCATCGCGTAGTTGCCGGCCCCGAACGAGCCGCCGACGACCACGGTGAACTTGGGCACCCGGGCGCAGGCGACGGCGGTGACCATCTTCGCGCCGTGCTTGGCGATGCCGCCCGCCTCGTACGCCCTGCCGACCATGAACCCGCTGATGTTCTGCAGGAACACCAGCGGGATGTTGCGCCGGTCGCACAGCTCGATGAAGTGGGCGCCCTTGAGCGCCGACTCGCCGAACAGGATGCCGTTGTTGGCGACGATCCCGACGGGGTGGCCGTGGACGCGGGCGAACCCGGTGACGAGCGTGGCGCCGTACTCGGCCTTGAACTCGCCGAACCTGCTGCCGTCGACGATCCGGGCGATGATCTCACGGACGTCGTAGGGCGTGCGGGTGTCGGCGGGGACGATGCCGTACAGGTCGCGGGGGTCGTGCGCGGGCTCCTCGGAGGGCGCGCGCTCCCAGGGGGAGGGCGTGCGCGGCGCGAGGGTGGAGACGATGTCGCGGACGATCCGCAGCGCGTGGCGGTCGTCGTCGGCGAGGTGGTCGGTGACGCCGCTGACGCGGGCGTGCAGGTCGCCGCCGCCCAGTTCCTCGGCGCTGACCTCCTCGCCGGTGGCGGCCTTCACCAGCGGCGGGCCGCCGAGGAAGATCGTGCCCTGGTTGCGGACGATCACCGCCTCGTCGCTCATCGCCGGGACGTACGCGCCGCCCGCCGTGCAGGAGCCGAGGACCGCGGCGATCTGCGGGATGCCGCGCGCCGACATGGTGGCCTGGTTGTAGAAGATCCGGCCGAAGTGCTCGCGGTCGGGGAAGACCTCGTCCTGCCGGGGCAGGAACGCGCCCCCCGAGTCGACGAGGTAGACGCATGGCAGGTTGTTGTGGAGGGCGACCTCCTGGGCCCGCAGGTGCTTCTTGACGGTGATCGGGTAGTAGGTACCGCCCTTGACGGTGGCGTCGTTGGCGACGACCACGCACTCGCGCCCGGAGACGCGGCCCACCCCGGTGATGATCCCGGCGGCGGGGGCGGCGTCGCCGTACATCCCGTTGGCGGCCAGCTGGGAGAGCTCCAGGAAGCGCGAGCCCGGGTCGAGCAGGGAGTCGACGCGGTCGCGGGGCAGCAGCTTGCCCCGGGAGACGTGCCGGGCGCGCGACCTCTCCGGGCCGCCCAGGCCCGCCACGGCGACGCGTTCCCGGAGGTCGGCGACGAGGCGCTCGTTGACCTCGGCGTTGCGTTTGAAATCCTCGCCACCCGGGTCGCAGGCGCTTCGCAGCACCGGCCAGCCACTCATCCGAGCCTCCCCGTCCGGCCTGCCCGGCCTGTCTGATCCGCCCGGCTTCGCCGCCGCTGGGTCACCGGTCATCAACTCCATCGCAGATGTTAGTCATCATTAACGTTACCGTCTACCATGCGAGGGGTGACGACTGCTCAGCCCTCCACCCGCAACCGAGGCTCACGACGCGCGGAGATCCTGGACGCCGCGGCGGAGCTGTTCGCCGCGCGCGGCTTCCACGGCGTCTCGATCGAGGACATCGGCGGTGCGGTCGGCACCTCGGGCCCGGCCCTCTACCGGCACTTCAGCGGCAAGGAGGCCCTGCTCGCGGAGATGCTGCTGGACGTCAGCGAGCGCCTGCACGCCTCGGGCGCGCGCCGGGTGACCGAGGCCGCCGACGCGGAGCAGGCGCTGGACGCCCTGCTCGGCTGCCAGATCGAGTTCGCGCTCAGCCATCCGGCGCTGATCACCGTGCACGACAGGGAGCTGGGCAACGTCCCCGAGCCCGCCCGCCGGCGGATCCGCAGGCTCCAGCGGCTGTACGTCGAGGAGTGGGTCACCGTGCTGAGCGAACTCTACCCGGGACGCCCGCAGGCCGGGCTGCGCGCCGCGACCCACGCCGTCTTCGGGCTGCTCAACTCCACCCCGCACAGCGCGGGCGAGCTGCCGCCCGCGGCGATGGCCGAACTGCTGCGCGGCATGGCCCGTGCGGCGCTCGCCGCCACCCAGGGTTAGGAAGCGCTAACTCCTGACGAGACGTTCCCGCCGCGAGGACGGGTGCCACGCCTGCGAGGGGGTCACCACGACCGTGCACGGCGCCTCGCGCAGCATCACCTGGCAGACCGGGCCGATGGCGGGATCCAGCGGGTCGTCGTGCTCCCGGTCGGCGACCACCAGCAGGTCCGAACGGTCGGCCGCGTGGCGGAGCACCTCGACGTGGGGCCGCGTCTCGATCAGGCTCTCCACCTCGACGGTGGGATACCGCTCCTCCCACACCGCGACGTTGGTGTTGAAGCGGACGGCCACCTGCCTGGTGTCGTGGGCGTTCTCGGGACAGAGGCAGATGATCAGCAGCGCCGCCCTGCGCAGCCTCGCCTCCTCGAAGGCGATGCCCAGCTCCGGCGAGTCGAGGTCTGGGCCCTCCACCGCGATCGCCACGCGACCGGCGCGCGGGTGGCCGGACCGCCTGACGACGGCCACCGGGCAGCGGGCGTGCGCGGCGACCTCGACGGTCGAGCCGATCCTCAGCTCGTCGGGACCGCCGGCGCCACGCGGGCCGATCGCGATCAGCTCCGCGGCGCCCGACAGGCCCACCAGGGCCGCGGCCGGGGTCCCCTCCACCAGCTGCCCGCGCACCCGTATCCTGGGCGCCAGCTCGCGCACCGTCGTCAGCCCGCTGTCGAGGACGCGCCTGCCCATGCGGCGTACGACCTCGGTGGTCTCGGGGGCGAGGGAGAGCCTGGGGTAGGGCCACTGCCAGGCGTGGCAGACGAGCAGCGGGAGAAATCTCAGGCGGGCCTCCTCAACGGCCCACCGCAGGGCCAGCCGGCTCTCGGCCGAACCGTCGAATCCGGCGACCACCGGCCGCCCGTCGTCCTGTACCGGCATCACGGCTCCTCTCCCCCGTCACTCCTTCCCATCCTTCTCCGATCCGCCTGCCGAGAGGGGTGCGCTTCTCCAAGACTCTTCGTGTTTTGCGGCCCGTATCGGCAAAGACGCCTTCTCCCGCCCGAGGGGCGGCGGGAGGGCGCTCATGAACAAGCGGGAGGGCGCTCATGACCGGGCAGGGCCGGGACACGTGCCGCCAGGGCCCGCCGGAGCGGTTACGGCGGCCGGTCACCGGCACGGCCGCCGGTCTGTCACCGGTCTGTCACCGGCACGTCACCGGCGCAAGGCGGTCACGGGGCCGGATGTCCGATCACCGGCACGAACCGGTCACAGGCAGGACCCGGCCACCGCCACGACGGCGGTCGGCGTGCAGAGCACGCTCGCCCAGGCGGCGACGGCCGACGTGACCGCGAGGGGGGTGCCCGGCGCGGCGAATATCACCGGCGCCGGTGCGACCGGGACCGGCGGGACGGCCACGGGCGGCACGACGTCTACCGGCGGGGTGACGATGGGCGGGGTGGCGATGGGCGGAACGACATCGACCGGCGGAGTGGCACCGGGCGGGGTGGCGATGGGCGGAACGACATCGACCGGCGGAGTGCCGCCGGGCGGGGTGGCGATGGGCGGAACGACGTCGACCGGCGGGGTGCCGCCGGGCGGCAGCTGGGTGTCCGGCGGCGGCGGGGTCCCGGGCGCCGCGGCCGTGGTGCCCGGAGCGGTCCCTGGCACCGGAGGCGGCGTCTCGGCCGAGGGTGACAGCGCGGACATCGATGCGGCCCCCGGCACCGGTGCGTCTCCGGGCGCCGGTGCGCTCCAGGCGGCCGGTGCGGCGGGGGCCGGTATCCCGGGCACCGGTGTGTCGCCGGAAAGCGCCGGGACGGGCGACGCCGTATCCGGAAACGGCACGGCGGCGTGGGCGGCGGCCGGCAGCATGACGGCCGCCCCCACCGCCCCGGTGAGAATCAGTTTTCCAAGCATGTGCGCCTCCACTGATGTGACCGATGTGACTGGTGTGATGGACGTGAACTCCGAAGATGCTGGCAGCCGCTGTGTCCGCGGATGGCAAAGACACCCTCCTGGGGAAGTCCGCAGGAGGAACGGCTTGTGGCAACAGGGGCGCGAGATGCCCGGGGATCGCAACACAGGACCCGGAAACGAATGTGCTTTCACCGTTCGGGGCTTCCGCCCCTTGTGCTGGTCAGCCCCGGCGTGAGGTCTCCGGTTCATTCATCGGGCGGATCGGTGAAAACAGACCTGACAAGCTGTCATGAATAATGGTTAAATGCGATCGGCCCGCAAGTCCGTGCGCACCAAAGATGTCAAGGTTGAGGACGGCATCCGTCCATGGGGGACATAATCGGGCTGTGGCGCGCGACACTGTTGAGACCCATTTCACCGAGGCCGTGACCGCCCTTTCCCCGGGGGCGCCGCGCGATCCAGGCCTGCCCGTGCGGGAGGGCACGACCCTGACGGGCGCCCGCTGTCGCGAGCTGTTCGAGTTCCAGCTCGGCAGCAGGCTGCTGGACGTCACCGCCCGCTGGCTGCGTGAGCAGGGCCAGGGCTTCTACACCATCGGCTCGGCCGGCCACGAGGGCAACGCCGCGGTCGCCGCCGCGCTGCGCGCCACCGACCCCGCCCTCCTGCACTACCGGTCCGGCGCCTTCTACCTGACCCGGTCGGCGATGGCGGGCCGGCTGCCCGAGGAGGGGCTGCGCGACGTGCTGCTCGGCCTGACCGCCTCGGTCGAGGAGCCGATGGCGGGCGGGCGGCACAAGGTCTTCGGCCACCCCGACCTGGCGGTGATCCCGCAGACCTCCACGATCTCCAGCCACCTGCCCCGCGCGGTGGGCGTGGCCTTCGCCATCGAGCGCGCCCGCCAGCTCGGCCTGCCGGGGCCGTGGCCCGCCGACGCGATCGCGACGTGCAGTTTCGGTGACGCCTCGATGAACCACGCCAGCGCCCTGTCGGGCCTCAACACGGCCGCCTACGGCTCGTACCAGAAGCTGGCGCTGCCGATCCTGTTCGTCTGCGAGGACAACGGCCTGGGCATCAGCGTGCGCACCCCCGACGGCTGGGTCCGGGCCGCCCACCACCCGCTGGTGAGGTATTTCGAGGCCGACGGCTGTGATCTCGCCGACGTCCACGACGTGGCGCTGGCCGCCGCCGACCATGTCCGCGCACACCGCGCCCCCGCCCTGCTGCGCGTCGGCACCGTCCGGCTGATGGGCCACGCGGGCTCGGACGTGGAGCTGTCCTACCGGACCAAGCGGGAGATCGACGCCGACCTGGAGCGCGACCCGCTCGTGGCGACCGCCAGGCTGCTCGTCGAGGCCGGCCTCACCACCCCCGACGAGCTGCTGCTGCGGTACGAGACGACGCGCGAGCACCTGTTCAAGATGGCGATGGAGAGCTCCCGGCGGCCCCGGCTCGTCTCCGCCCTCGACATCGTGGAGCCGCTGGCCCCGCGCACCCCCGCGGCCGTCGCCGCGGCCGGCGCCGGGGCGGCGGCCCCGGAGGCCAGGGCGAGGGCCTTCGCCGGCAGGCTCCCGGAGCAGGAGGGCCCGCTCACCTTCTCCCAGTCTGTCAACCGCACCCTCGCCGACTCCCTGGCCGCCCGCCCCGACGTGCTGGTCTTCGGCGAGGACGTGGCACGCAAGGGCGGCGTCTACGGCGTCACCCGCGGCCTGCAGAAACGCTTCGGTCCCGGCCGGGTGTTCGACACCCACCTGGACGAGCAGGCCGTGCTCGGCCTCGCGCTCGGTTCCGGGGTCTCCGGCCTGCTGCCGGTGCCCGAGATCCAGTATCTGGCGTACCTGCACAACGCCCTGGACCAGATCCGGGGCGAGGCCGCGACGCTCCAGTTCTTCTCCCAGGGGGCCTTCCGCAACCCGATGGTGGTGCGCGTCGCCTCCTACGCCTACCAGAAGGGCTTCGGCGGCCACTTCCACAACGACAACTCCGTCGCCGCGCTGCGCGACATCCCGGGCCTGGTCGTGGCCTCCCCCGCCCGGCCCGACGACGCCGCCTCGATGCTGCGCACCTGCCTGGCCGCCGCCCGCGTCGACGGCAGTGTCTGCGTCTTCCTCGAGCCCATCGCCCTGTACAACACCCGCGACATGTTCGAGGAGGGCGACAGCGGCTGGCTCGCCCCGTACGCCCCCCCGGCCCGATGGGCGGAGACGCACATCCCGATCGGGCGGGCCCGCAGCTACGGCGACGGCCGCGACCTGACCATCGTGACCTTCGGCAACGGCCTGCGGATGAGCCTGCGCGCCGCGGTGCGGCTCACCGCCGAGGGGCACGGCTGCCGGGTCCTGGACCTGCGCTGGCTCTCCCCCCTCCCGGTGGAGGATCTGATGCGGGCCGCCGAGCTGACCGGCAAGGTGCTGATCGCCGACGAGACGCGCCGTACCGGTGGCGTCTCGGAGAGCATCGTCGCCGAGCTGCTCGACGCGGGTTTCACCGGCAGGATCGCCCGGGTGACCTCCTCGGACAGCTTCATCCCGCTGGGCGAGGCGGCCAGGCACGTGCTGCTGTCGGAGGCGGAGATCGAGGCGGCCGCCCGCAAGCTGCTCGGCTGACCCTCCCCTCGGCCCGGAATCCCGGAATCGGCCCCACCTTCCCATCGGAAAGTGTTCAATTGATCGCACGCCGTCACGGGTCATGGCCTCGGCCCGCCGGCGGACCGACCCTCCATTCCCCCTGAGTAGGAGGTAGCATGCCCGACGTGGTGACCCGGAGCACCGTTCAGCGCGTGACGGATCTGGAGGCCTGGGCCTTCAGGACCGGCAAGGACCTGGCGGACATCAAGGAGACTCTGCACGATCTCCCCAAGACCATCCGCGAGGAGGTCATGACCTATACCGCGCCGATGTTCGAAGAGATCATGAACCGGATGGCCACCAAGGAGGATCTCTTCGCGCTCTCCACCAAGGTGGACGGCCTGGAGACCAAGGTCGACAACCTTGACGCCAAAGTCGACGGCTTGGAGACCAAGGTGGACGGTCTGGAGACCAAGGTCGACGGCCTTGACGCCAAGGTCGACGGCCTTGAGGTGAAGATGGACACCCGGATGGAGTCCTTCGAAGGCCGTATGAAGGCCTTCGAAGGTCGGATGGAGTCCTTCGAAGGCCGCATGGACTCCTTCGAAGGTCGGATGGACTCCTTCGAAGGACGGATGGACTCCATGGAGGGCAAGCTCGACCTGATCCTGACCAAGCTCGGCTGACCTTCGCCGTGGGCCCCGGGCCGGCGGTCCGGGGCCCACGGCGGTGTCAGAGCCAGTCGCGGCGTTTGAACACCAGATAGAGCGTGAGGCAGACGCCCGCCATGAGCAGGACCGCGAAGGGGTAGCCCCACTTCCAGTGGATCTCGGGCATCACGTCGAAGTTCATGCCGTAGATGGTGCCGACGAGGGTGGGGGCGAACAGGATCGCGGCCCAGGCGGAGATCCGCTTGACCTCCTCGTTCTGGGCGTTGCTCGCCTCGGTGAGGTTGGTCATGTGCTCGTTCTGGGCCTGGGCGACCATGGTCGAGTTGACCACGAGGATGTCGTGGAGCATCTGGCGGAAGCCGCTGACCCGCTCGGCGACGGTGATCGCGTGGTCGGCCACGTCCCGCAGGTATCTCTGCAGCTCCTGGTCCACCCCGTACTTGGCGGCCCCCGCGATGAAACCCTCGATCATGCCGAGGAGCGGCTGGGTGGCCCGCTGGAACTCGATCACCTCGCGCGACAGCTCGTAGATGCGGCGGGAGACGCCGGGCTCGTTGCCGAAGACCTGGACCTCGATCTCGTCGATGTCGTTCTGCAGGCCGGCGACCACGGGGGCGTAGCCGTCCACGACCGCGTCGAGGATGGCGTAGAGCACCGCCTGCGGGCCCTGGCCGAGCAGCTCGGGGTCGTGCTGCATGCGGCGGCGGACCTGCGACAGGTCGGGCGCCTCGCTGTGCCGTACGGTGATCACGAAGTTCGGGCCGACGAAGACGTGCAGCTCGCCGAAGTCGACCTCCTCGGCCTCGTCGAGGTAGCGGGCCGGGCGGAGCACCACGAACAGGGTGTCGCCGTAGCGGTCGGCCTTGGGCCGCTGGTGGGCGACGATGGCGTCCTCGACCGCCAGCTCGTGCAGGTCGAACTCCTCGGCGACGTTGAGGATGACACCGTCCTCGGGCCGGTAGAAGCCGATCCAGGCCATGCTGCCGGGGGTGTTCTTCAGGCGTTCGAAGGCGTCGGGCAGCGACTCGGGGGTTGCGGCGCGACGGCCGTTGACGTAGATCGCGTTGTCGATGACACGCGAGCGGGGCGGGACCGGCCGCCCGTCGCCGACGGACCTGGGGTCCATCGACCGCTCGGGAGACTCCCGGCCGGTGCCGGGACGCCCGCGCACCAGGCTCCGCAGGCCCCGCATTCGCCGGTCGGTCACGCGTCTCTCCTCATCGGGCGCTCATGAACTTCATCGGGCGCTCATGAACTCCTGCAGCGACCGCATCGCGGTGGTGCGGATCTTCGCCCTGAGCATCGGGGTCCAGCCGAGGACGATACCGACCGGCCGGCCCATTGCCATCTTGGACCAGCGTTTGAGGTCGAACTCGTCGTGGTGGCGGACGATCAGCCCGTCCTCGAAGCGGAAGAGCGCGTCGACCTCGTTGACGACCTTCCTGCCCGTCTTGCCGAAGGTGTAACGGCCGGTCCAGTGCGCCGTGCCCTCGTGCGGGCGCGCGGTGATGTCGCGGACGGTCACGTCGAGGTCGGCGCTGCGGCCGAGCAGCATCCGCCACATGCCCATGACCCTGTCGCGTCCTTCCAGGTCCTGGAAGACGGGGTCACCGAAGGTGACGTCGGGGTGGTAGCAGAGCTCCATCGCATCGGCGTCGCGGCGCGCGAAGGCGTCGTAGAACGTCTTGATGAGCTCGGCGTTCCGATCGTTCACGAGTTTCTCCCGGTCATCAACATCCTGCCGACCGAGTGTAGTGCGCGGAAAGGTCGAGGAGATTGTCCGCGTTGTGCCAGCACACCGCACGGAGCCAGCCGTCGCCGAGGCCGAGGCGGTCGAGCGCGTGGAGCTGGTGGGCGTACGGGTGGGGGATGTTCGGGAAGTCGCTGCCGAGCAGGATCTTGCCGGCCAGGCCGAGGTCGCGCAGGCGCGGCAGGAGGCGTGCGGGGAACGGCATGCCGCGCTCGGCGAAGTCGGTGAAGGTCATCGTGGTGTCGAGCCGCACGTTCGGGAAGGTCTCGGCCAGCTCGAAGAACTCGTCGTACTCCGGCATGCCGAGGTGCGCGACGATCATCGGCAGGGCCGGGTGGCGGTCGAGCACCCCGCCGATCGGCCCCGGTCCCGTGTGACGGCCGGGCAGCGGGATCGAGCTGGCGTGCACGACGACGGGCACGCCCCGCTCTGCCAGCAGCCCCCACACCTCGTCGATCTCCTTGAACCGGGGGTCGAAGTCGCCGACCTGGAGGTGGACCTTGAAGATCCGCGCTCCTCGGCCGAGCGCGTCCCGGACGTAACCGAGAGCTCCAGGTTCGGGGTAGAAGGTGGCCGAGGGAAGACATCCCGGGGTACGGCCGGCGAAGTCGAGCGTCCATTCGTTGAGGCTCTCGGCCATGCCCGGCCGGTGCGCGTAGGCCAGCGCGGAGAAGACCTTCACCCCCAGTGCCCGCAGCCTGGCGACCCGTTCCCCGGCGGGCAGCCGGTAGTGGATCGGCCACCCTTTCCCCATCAGGGGGCTGCCGTGCTCGAAATGGTGCCAGACTCGGCGTTCCATCCGATCCGGCAGGAAGTGGACGTGCACGTCCGCCAGACCGGGCAGGCCCAGCTCTCGCCACCAGGCGGGGACACCTGCGTCCGCGAGTTCCGGAATCATGTTCGGCACGGTTCCGACTTTATCGCCAGCACACCGGCAGTCGTGGGACGCTTTGCTCTCACGCCGCGAAGGAGAAACGAGCGTTGTCCGACCTCTGGGTGACCCTGACCACGACCCGTTCCGGGCCGCCCCTGTGGGTCGTGCTGCTGTCCGCCCTGGCCGCGCTGGGCGTGGTGTCGTGGTCCACCTCGTGGCAGCTGTCACGAGGGCTGATCACCATCGCCCACGAGGGCGGGCACGCGCTGGTGGCCCTGCTCACCCGGCGCAAGCTGGAGGGCATCCGGCTGCACTCCGACACCTCGGGCGTGACCCTGACCAGGGGGAAGCCCCGGGGGTTCGGCATGATCCTGACCGCCGCCGCCGGATACGTCGCCCCCTCCCTGCTGGGACTGGGCGGGGCGTGGCTGACCGCCTCCGGCTACGTGGCGGTGCTGATCACGATCGTGATCGGCCTGCTGTTCTGCATGCTGCTGCTGATCCGCAACCTGTTCGGCGTGGTGAGCCTGCTGGCCACCGGGGGCGCCATCTTCGCCTTCACCTGGTACGCCGCGCCCGACATGGACGCGATCCTGGCCTACCTGGCTGTGTGGTTCCTGCTGCTGGGAGGCGTACGGCCGATCGTGGAGCTCCAGCGCAAACGGCGTCGCCACCAGGCGCCCGACTCCGACGCCGACCAGCTCGCCAGGCTGACCTTCCTGCCCGGCGGGTTCTGGGTGTTCCTGTTCCTGGTGGTGGCGGGCGCGTGCCTGGTGGCCGGGTCCTACCTGCTGCTCCCCCCGGCGTTCGCGCTGTTCTGAACCCTTGACCACCGGGCGGCGCCCGGAACGGCGGCGCGGCACCCCGCCCTGTCCGCCTCCCCGGAATCCGACTAATTACGCGATTCATATCATGATGTCGGGGTAATCATCCGACACTTAACCTTCATATCGCTACACCCCGTAACCACGCTTCTCGATCGGCAGCTCGGGTAATCTTTTAATTTCATTATCGGGAATATCATTTCTCCTGCGAGAGGCGTTCCATGCCCCACCCCGCTTACCTCGTCGGAGCGGCCGGGGCGGGCGTCCTGGCGGTCTCGCTGGGCGTGACGTTCGTCCTCCTCCGGCGGCTCAGGCGGCTTCGCGCCGAGCGGGAGAGGGCGCTCACCAGAGCGTACGAGGGGTTCGCCCGCGACATGCACGACATCGTGGGGCACTGGCTCTGGCTGGCGTCCATCAAGGGAGAGCTGGCCCACCGCAGGGCGAACGGCGACACGCGCCTGAGCAAGGACCTGGAAGAGGTGCTGCAGGCGGTGCGGCAGGCCGCGCACGCCGTGCGGAACGTGTCGGAGGCCCGTCACCGGCTGTCGTTCTCCGGCGAGGCCGCGCGGGCCAGGGCCCTGATGGAGGGCTTCGGGGCCTACTGCTCGGTCCGGGTGGACGTGGACGAGCTTCCCGAGGTCGTGAGCGCCACGCTGGGCGCCGTGGTCCGCGAGGGCGTGACGAACATGCTGCGGCACAGCCAGGTGAAGCGGTGCGCGATCGAGCTGGTCGAGCACGGCGGCCGGCTGCGCCTGACCGTCGTCAACGACGGGGCTCCCCGGCGGGAGGCGCACTCCACCGGCAGCGGCGTGGACAACCTGACCCACCGCGTGGGCGAGCTGGGCGGCACGGTGCGGGCGGTCGGCGGCGCGGACGGGTGGTTCACCCTGATAGCCGAGGTTCCTGGTAATTTTTCCGAATAACCTTCACGTCCGCCGCGAAAGCGCAGGTAGCGCGCACCTTCACGGTCGGCACTGTGAGTTTCGCATATACGAGTGGTTTAATTTGTAACTAGTGGTTTCTCGGGTTATCCGTAATTCTCTCTTCTGGAAGACAGCAGGGGAGAATGCCGTGGATGACCAGTATGAACTTTATTGCCTGGCGGACCCGCTTTTTTACGACACGCTTGACGGCCGCCGGGGAGATCACCCCGATTTCGCGCTCGCTGCCCGGGACGTCCCGGACGGCTGGCAGCACCAGGCGACCGACACCTGGATGCACTACGCGCCGCTCGCCGGCCGCACTCCCGCCCAGGGCTGGAAGATCCACGTCTCCGCCCGCGCCGAGGACGCCGACCGCGCCATAGAGGCGGTCTGGGATTACTGCGTCCCCCGCGACATCGCGTTCAAGTTCCTGCGCAGCCTGCCGGTCATGACCATGCTGAACTCCAAGGCCGCCCCCCGCGGTGCCAGCGGGAAGCTCGTGACGATCTACCCGGTGGACGAGGCGCAGCTGGAGCTCACGCTCAAGGAGCTCGACGAGCTGCTGCGGGGCGTCGAGGGGCCGTACATCCTCAGCGACCTGCGCTACGGCCAGGGCCCGCTCTTCGTGCGGTACGGCGGTTTCGCCGGACGGCGCTGCCTGGCCGACAACGGCGAGCTGGTGCTGGCCATCGAGGACGGTGAGGGACGGCTCGTCCCCGACGTGCGGGAGCCCGCCTTCGGCGTGCCGTCCTGGGTGACGCTGCCCGCCTTCCTCGAACCCCACGTGGCCGCCCGCAACGCTGTCACCACCGAGGGACTGCCGTACCGGGTCGAGAGCGTCATGCAGTTCTCCAACGGCGGTGGCGTCTACCTGGGAGAGGACCTTCGCACCGGGGGGCGGGTCGTGCTGAAGGAGGCCCGCCCGCACGCCGGGCTGGACGCCGCCGGCCGGGACGCGGTGGCACGGCTGGCGCACGAGCGCGACATGCTGGAGCGCCTGGCCGGGCTGGACGCGGTGCCCGCGCTGATCGACTACTTCACCCTGGGCGGGCACCACTTCCTGGTCGAGGAGTTCGTCGACGGTAACCCGCTCCAGCGGCAGCTCGTGCACAAGTACCCGCTGACCAGGGCGACCTGCGACGACGAGGCCATCGCCGAGTACACCGCCTGGGTGCTCGACACGCTCCCCAAGGTGCGCCGGGCGGTTGCGTCCCTGCACGAGCGCGGGGTGGTCTTCGGAGACCTGCACCCGAACAACATCCTGGTGACCGAGGACGGCCGGCTGGCACTGATCGACTACGAGGTGGCGACCCTCATCGAGGACCGCGGCCGCGCGGCGCTCGCCCACCCGGCGTTCGGCGCGCCGGCCGACCGGCAGGGGGTCGACGTCGACCTGTACGCCCTCGCCTGCCTCTGCCTCGGGCTGTTCGCCCCGCAGCTCACGATCATGCTGCCGCTCGACCGCGCCAAGGTGACCGACCTGGCCAGGCTCATCGGCGAGACCTTCCCCGTACCGCGCGAGGTGCTCGACGAGGCGGTCCTGACCGTCACGGGTCCCGCGCCCGCGGCGGCCACCCCGTACCCGAAGCCGGGGCTCGACGACTGGCCCCGGCTCAGGGAGGCGATGACCCGGGCCATCCTGGCGAGCGCCACCCCCGAGCGCGAGGACCGGCTCTTCCCCGGCGACGTCGCCCAGTTCCAGCCCGGCGGGGGCGTCAACCTCGCGTACGGCGCGGCGGGCGTGCTCTACGCGCTGGCCGCCACCGGCGCCGAGCGCCGTCCCGAGTACGAGGACTGGCTGCGCGCCAAGGCGCTGGCCCCCGACCCGGGGACGGGGATCGGGTTCTACGACGGCCTGCACGGCGTGGCCTACGTCCTCGACCTGCTCGGCCACCGCCAGGACGCGATCGACACCGCCGACCTGTGCCTGCGCCAGAAGTGGGAGGCGCTGGAGCTCGGGCTGTTCGGCGGCCTGGCCGGCATGGGCCTGAACCTTCTCCATCTGGGCGGCACCACCGGCGAGCGGACCTTCACCGAGGTGGCCCTGCAGATCACCGGCATCTGCTCCGACAGGCTGGGCGGGCCCGACGACGTGCCGGAGGTCAGCGGCGGCGCCAACCCCCGGGCCGGGCTGATGTACGGCTCCTCCGGGCCCGCCCTCCTCTTCCTGCACGCCTACGAGCGCACCGGCGACGCGTCGCTGCTCGAGCGGGCGGCCGTGGCGCTCCGGCAGGACCTGCGGCGCTGCGTCACCGGCGAGGACGGCACCCTCCAGGTCGACCAGGGCTGGCGCACGCTGCCCTACCTGGACGAGGGGTCGGTGGGCATCGGCCTGGTCCTCGCCCGCTACCTGGCCCATCGCGAGGACGAGGACTTCCGCGCCGCGCTCGACGGCTGCCGGCGCGTCACGCGAGGACGCTACTTCGTGCAGTCCGGCCTGTTCACCGGCCGGAGCGGCATGATCGGCGGACTCGGCTGGGGCCTGGGGCCCGAGCCGCACGCCCTCCACACCGGCCACACAGACCTGGCCGAGCAGCTCCGCGGGCTGGACTGGCACGCGCTGCCCCACGGCGGCGGGCTGGCCTTCCCCGGCAACCAGCTGCTCAGGCTTTCCATGGACTTCGCGACCGGTACGGCCGGAGTCCTGTTCGCGATGAGCGCCGTGCTGCACGACCGGCCGGTGTTCCTCCCCTTCATCGAGCCGCCCGGCGGCACGAGCACCCCGGCAGGGGTGTCCGCGCACGGATCCGCCGGGTGGTTTGGCCCCCACGGCACATCGACATCGAAGGAGGTGTAACGACATGGTTCTTCTCGACCTGCAGTCCCTGGAGGCCCCCACCGGCGGCGGTGGCGGCGGCGGTGGCAGCACCCTCACGGTTCTCGGCTGCAACTCCGGCAAGCCCAGCAACCTGAGCGTCGCCCTCTGCCACTAGGCACCCGCTTTCCCGGATTTTCCCCGATATCGGTTCGGTTCCCACCGAGTTCTCATCAGAAGTGAGGCAATCCCATGGTCCTTCTCGACCTGCAGTCCCTGGAGACCCCCGACGGCGGCGGCCACGGCGGCGGCGGCGGTAGCACCCTCACGGTCCTGGGCTGCCAGTCCGGCAAGCCCAGCAACCTGAGCCTCCTGCTCTGCCACTAGTTCCTCCCGTTCCACACATCCAGAACCCGTAGAACCCCGTAGAAACGGAGCACCTCCCATGGTCCTTCTCGACCTGCAGTCCCTGGAGACCCCCACCGGCGGCGGCGGTGGCGGCGGCGGCAGCACCCTCACCGTCCTGGGCTGCAACTCCGGCAAGCCCAGCAACCTGAGCGTCGCCCTCTGCCACTAGGCACCCGCTTTCCCGGATTTTCCCCGATATCGGTTCGGTTCCCACCGAGTTCTCATCAGAAGTGAGGCAATCCCATGGTCCTTCTCGACCTGCAGTCCCTGGAGACCCCCGACGGCGGCGGCCACGGCGGCGGCGGCGGTAGCACCCTCACGGTCCTGGGCTGCCAGTCCGGCAAGCCCAGCAACCTGAGCCTCCTGCTCTGCCACTAGTGAGACCCCGTGCCCGGGACGGCCAGCGACGGCGGCCGTCCCGGGCACTCCCGTTCCGGGAGGGTCCGGTACGCCGAGGACGCATCCGGTACGCCGAGGACGCAGAGGACGCCGGGAGACCGGGAGACCGGGGAGGCCCGCGGCGTCGAGGACGTCCGGGGCGCCGGGAACATCGGGGAAGTTCGCGAAGTCGGAGAAGCCCGGGAAGTCGTAGAAGTTCGAGAAGTCGGAGAAGTTCGGGAAGTCCGAGGAGGAGCCAACGTGCGGGCAGCGGACCGGCTGGTGGCCGACACCGTGCGGCGTGGCGGACCCTGGCTGGCCGTCCTCGCGGTCACCTCCGTCCTGGGCGCGTTCGCGCAGCTCGCGCTCCCGCTCGTGCTGGGCAGGACGGTCGACGAGCTCGTGGCCGGTACGGGTGGCGGCACCGGCGCGGCGACCTGGCTCGGCGCCTGCGCCGCCGCCGTGATCCTGACCGTGCTCTGCGACACCCTCGGCGTCTGGGCCGCCGGATCGAGCGGCGCGCGCTCCTCGGCCTGGCTCAGGAACCGGGTCGTGCGGAACGTGCTCGGTGTCGGGCCGGTGATCACCCGCCGGTTCCCCGAGGGAGACCTGGTCACCCGGATGGGCCTGAACACCGAGGAGATCGGGCGCGCCCCCGAGTCGATCGTCACCGGGGCCGCGCTGGTCATCCCCACCGCGGGTGGCGTGGTGGCCCTCACCCTCATCGATCCCCTGCTGACCGTGACGCTGGTCGCCGGGCTCGTCCTCATCGCGCTCGTCCTGCGGGCCTTCCTCACCGTGAGCACCTCCATAGCGGGCGACTACCAGGCGGCGCAGAGCGACATCGCCGCCCGCCTGGTCGACGCCCTCGCCGGGGCCCGTACGATCGCCGCGGCCGGCACCGCCGACCAGGAGCGGGCGCGGGTGCTCACCGCCCTGCCCCGGCTGCGCGGGCATGCCATGGACATGTGGCGGGCCAACGCGCGGGCCGGCGTGCAGGCGGGAGCGGTGGTCCCGCTGCTGGAGGTGGCCGTGCTCGGGGTAGGCGGGCTGCGCCTGGCCGCCGGCGACCTCACGGCCGGAGAGCTGTACGCCGCCGCCCGCTACGTCGTGCTCGGCGCCGGTCTCGGCTCGGCGCTGGGCTACGTCAGCCGCCTGGCCAGGGCGCGGGCCGCCGCGGCCAGGGTGGAGGAGCTGACCGCCGAGAGCCCGCGGGCCTACGGTACGCGCCCGCTGCCTCCCGGCCCCGGCACGCTCGAGCTTCGCGGCGTCGACGCGGGCGGCCTGCGCGACGTCGATCTCGTCATCCCCGGCGGGCAGGCGGTGGCCGTGGTCGGCCGCTCGGGGGCAGGCAAGTCCCTGCTCGCCGCGGTCGCCGGACGGCTGGTGGACCCGCGGCACGGCACGGTCCTCCTCGACGGCGTGCCGTTGCCCGACCTCTCCCGCGAGGCGCTGCGCCATGCCGTCGGATACGCCTTCGAGCGCCCCGCGCTGCTCGGCGACACCGTCGGCGACGCCGTCGCCCTGGGACTCGACGCTCCCGCCGCCGCCCCCGGCACCGGCCGTGGCCGTCGCACCCGTACCGGGTCCGGCCACCACGAGGACCGGGACGACCGGGCGGGCGGGAGGGGCGAGGTCGTGCGGGCGGCGGCGCGGGCGGCCCGCGCCGACGCCTTCGTCCGGCGGCTTCCCCTGGGGTACGACACGCCGCTGGAGGAGGCGCCCATGTCCGGCGGTGAGCGGCAGCGGCTCGGCCTGGCCCGCGCCTTCGCGCAGGGATGGCGCCTGCTCGTCCTGGACGACGCCACCTCCAGCCTGGACACCGTCACCGAGCGCCAGGTCGCCCGCGCGCTGTCCAGGGAGCTGCGCGACCGCACGCGCCTGATCGTGACCCACCGGGTGGCGACCGCCGCGGCGGCCGACAGGGTGATCTGGCTGGACGACGGCCGGGTGCGCGCGTGCGGCGGGCACCGCGCGCTCTGGGCCGACCCGGCCTACCGCGCCGTCTTCCAGACGGACACGTCCTCCCCGGACGACGCGTCCTTCCCGTCGGGCGCCTCCTCCCCGGCGGGCGCGTCCTTCCCGCCGGACGCCTCCTCCCCGGCGGACGCGTCGTTCCAGGCGGGCGCCTCCTTCCGGGCGGGCACGTCGTGAGCCCTCCGGACGTGCACGTCGTCAACAGACCCCTCCGCCGGGCGCTCAGGAGGGACCCGTACCAGCTGGTCAGGCTCGCGGGCTGGTCCGTCGCGGAGACGGCGCCCTCCCTGGTCATCGGCCTGGCCATCGCGCGGGCGATCGACGACGGCTTCGGCGCGGGACGCCCCGCGACCGGGTTCGCCTGGCTGGCGCTGCTCGGCGGCGCGTGGTTGCTGGCCGCGGTCGGTGCGCGGCAGGTGGTGATGGCCGTCGCCGCGATCGTGGAGCCGTTCCGCGAGGAACTGCTCGCGCACGTCGTCGACGACGCGCTGCGCCACTCGGTCATGTCCGGACGGGGACCGGGGGCGGCCGCGGTGGCCCGCTCCAACCTGCAGGTCGAGCTGGCCCGCGACGCCTTCGCCTCGGTCATCACGGTGGTCAGGTCGTTCGCGTTCACCGTGGTGAGCGTCATGCTCGGGCTGGCGACCCTCGTGCCCGAGGTGCTCGCGCTGGTGCTGCCCCCCTTCGTCGCCGGCCTCGTCGTCTTCCTGCTGTCGCTGCGCGCCCTGGCCAGGCGGCAGCGGGACTTCATCCTGGCCGACGAGCGCACCGCCGGGTCGCTGGCCACCATGGTGGGCGGGCTGCGCGACATCACCGCCTGCCGCGCCGAGGAGCGGGTGGCGGACGACGTCGGCCTGCGGGTGGCCGAACAGGCCCGCGCGGCCCGGTCGCTGGCGCGGGTGACCGCGCTGCGCACGCTGTCGCTGGCGGTGGGCGGCTGGCTGCCGGTCCTGCTGGTGCTGGCCGGGACCCCCTGGCTGGTGGGTGAGGGCGCGGGCGCCGGGGTGATCCTGGGCGCCCTGGCCTACGTCACGCAGTCGCTGACGCCCGCGCTCGGCAACCTCGTGGAGGGGCTGGGCATCAACGGGGTCCGGCTGCGGGTGGCGCTCGGCCGGCTGCTGCGCGACGGCGACCCGCCCGTACGGGCGCGCGGGCGGATCGCGGCACGGGACGGCGGCGACGGCAAGGCGAGAGCGGCCGAGCTGCGCGGCGTGACGTTCGCGTACGGCCCGCACGCGGAACCGGTGATCGACGGCCTGGACCTGTCGGTCCCCGAGGGGGACCACATCGCGGTCGTGGGCCCCAGCGGCATCGGCAAATCCACGCTCGCCGCGCTCCTGACCGGGGTGCTCGCGCCGGGGGCGGGCCAGGTCCTGGTGTGCGGGGTGCCCGCCGACCGGCTCGACCCCGCCGACCGGGTGCTCATCCCGCAGGAGGCGTACGTCTTCCGCGGCTCCCTGCTGGAGAACCTGACCTACCTGGCCGACGCCTCGCCGGAGGCGGTGGACGACGCGGTGGCCGCGGTCGGCCTGACGAACCTGGTGGCGCGGCTGGGCGGTTACTCCACCGAGATCCACTCGGGGCTGCTGTCGCCCGCCGAGCGGCAACTGGTCGCCCTGGCCCGCGCCTATCTCGCCCCGGCCCGGCTGGTGATCCTCGACGAGGCGACGTGTCACCTGGACCCGGCGGCCGAGGCCCGCGCCGAGGAGGCGTTCGCCCGCCGGGGCGGCACGCTGCTCGTCATCGCCCACCGGCTGACCTCCGCCCTGCGGGCCCGGCGGATCCTCGTCATGGACGGCACCAGCGTCCGGCTGGGCACGCACGAGGAGATGCTCGCCGCCTCCCCGCTCTACGCCGACCTGGCCGGGCAGTGGAACCCGTCGAGTGCGCAGGAGCTGGTGCCGTGACTCCCGTCCGAAGCCCGAGCCCGAGGTCCTCACCCAGGAGGAATCCGATGATCTACCCTCCCGCCGAGCGGCAACCGGTCGTCGACCACCTCCACGGCCACGCCGTGCCCGACCCGTACCGGTGGCTGGAGGATCCGGACAGCCCGGAGACCCGGAGCTGGACGGCCGCCCAGGAGGAGCTGTGGCGCGAGCACGCGGGCACGCTGCCGGGCCGCGACCTGTGGCGCTCGCGGGTGGCCGCGCTGACCGGGGCCGGAACGGTCGGCACGCCGATGTGGCGCGGCGGCAGCCGGTTCTTCCTGCGCCGTACGGCCTCGCAGGAGCACGCGGTCCTCTACCGCACCGGTCCCGACGGGGTGGAGGAGACGCTGCTCGACCCGATGGAGCTCGACCCGAGCGGGCTGACCACGCTCGATCACTGGCAGCCCGACCTGGACGGCAGGCTGGTGGCGTACCAGCTGTCCAGGAGCGGGGACGAGCGGTCGGAACTGCGGGTCATGGACGTCGCCACCCGCCGGGTGGTGGACGGCCCGATCGACCGCTGCCGGTACGCGCCCGTGGCGTGGCTGCCCGACGGGAAGGCGTTCTTCTACGTCCGCGGCCGCCAGGTACGCCTGCACCGTCTCGGCACCCCTGCCGGGGACGACGCCGTGATCATGGCTGAGGAGCGCTCGTACGGGCTGGGGATCAGCTACAACGGGCGCTGGCTGACGGTCTCGGCGATGGCGGGCGACGGCAACGACCTCTGGATCGCCGACCTGTCGTCCTCCTCCCCCGAGCGTCCCGACCTGCGGGTGATCCAACGGGGGGCGGGCGCGGTGACGGCGCCCGCCGTCGGCCGCGACGGGCGCCTGTACCTGCTCACCACCCTGGACGCGCCGCGGGGGCGGCTGTGCGTGGCCGACCCGGCGCGGCCGGGCCCCGAGCACTGGATCGGCCTGGTCGACGAGGACCCGGAGGCGGTGATCGGCGAGTTCGCGATCGCGGGGCAGACGCTCCTTGTCGGCTGGACCCGGCACGCGGTCGGCGAGATCAGCGTCCACGACCTGGCGACCGGGAGGCGGCGCGGTTCGGTGCCGCTGCCCGGCCTCGGTTCCGCCGGGGGGATGACCACCCGCCCCGAGGGCGGCCACGAGGTCTGGTTCACCTACACCGACAGCGTCACGCCCGCGGGGGTACACCGCTACGACACGCGCACCGGGGAGACGTCGCCGTGGAGCGCCGCGCCCGGCGCCGTGGAGGTGCCGGAGCTGGAGACCCGCCAGCTGGTCTTCGCCTCGGCGGACGGCACCCCGGTGCGGATGGTCGTGCTGGCCCGCCCCGGCTCGGGTCCCAGGCCCACGATCCTGTACGGCTACGGCGGGTTCGGGCTCTCGCTCGCGCCGTCGTACTCCAGCTACATCCTGCCCTGGGTCGAGGCGGGCGGGGTCTTCGCCCTCGCCCAGCTGCGCGGCGGCGGCGAGGAGGGGGCGGCCTGGCACCGCGACGGCATGCTGGAGCGCAAGCAGAACGTCTTCGACGACTTCGCGGCGGCGGCCGAGAAGCTCGTCTCGGACGGCTGGACCACCCCCGCGCGGCTGGGCGCGTGCGGCGAGTCGAACGGCGGGCTGCTGGTGGGAGCCGCGCTGACGCAGCGCCCCGACCTGTTCGCCGCCGCCGTCTGCTCGGCGCCGCTGCTCGACATGGTCAGGTACGAGCGGTCGGGGCTCGGCCCGGTGTGGCGTTCGGAGTACGGTTCGGCCGACGACCCCGAGCAGCTGGGCTGGCTGCTGGGCTACTCCCCCTACCACCGGGTCGCCGACGGCGTCGACTACCCGGCGACGCTGCTGACCACGTTCGGCGGCGACTCCCGTGTCGACCCCATGCACGCGCGCAAGATGTGCGCGGCGCTGCAGGCGGCGACGTCGGGCTCGCGGCCGATCCTGCTGCGCCACGAGGGCGACGTCGGCCACGGCTCCCGCTCGGCGGGCCGCGCCGTCGACCTGGCCGCCGACATGCTCGCCTTCCTCGCCGCCCACACCGGCCTGGAAGCCGGCACCTGAGGGCTTTCGAGGTCTTTTCGATCACCGGCCGGCGTTCGGAGCCGGGGCGAACGTGATCCGCCGGAGATCGGCGGCGGGGAGGCGCGTACGCGCCCTGCCGGCGGATTCTCGCTTCTCCCGCCCCGGATTCTCGCTCCGCCCCGTGCGGCGCGGTCCGGCCCCGGCAGGACACGGGCAGGACACGGTGTGCCGCGCGTGGCCTCGCCTCCGTCAGGGCTCGGGACTCCCATGACCACGGCGGTCCAAGGGGTGCCCACCGAACTGAAACTGACCGGAATAACCAATCTGGTCAGTTCGTTCAGAACGGTGACAGGCAAGCACGCCAAAGGAGTCCCCATGAAGAACACCCCCACCGGCCGGCGCGCCCTGGTGGTCGGGCTCGGCATCGCCGGCATCACCACCGCGCTGCGACTGCGTCAGATCGGCTGGGAACCGGTGGTGGTGGAGCGGGCACCCACCCGCCGCTCGGGCGGATACTTCATCATGCTGTTCGGTGCCGGTGTCGCCTCCGCCCGGCGGCTGGGCGTACTGGACCGGATCGGCACCCGGGGCGGGTCGCGGATAGCCATGTACGACGTCGACCGGGCGGGGCGTCGCCGTCCCGGGCTGGATCCGGCCGCGCTGCAGGGAGGGCCCCGCCGGCTGCTGCGGGGCGACGTGGAGCGGGGACTGTTCTCGGCGCTGCCGGCGGACGTGGAGATCCGCTACTCCACCGTGCCCGTCCGCATCGTCCAGGACGGATCCGGGGTGGAGGTGTCGCTGCACGACACCGCGGCCGATGCCGTCGTCACCGAGCGTTTCGACCTGGTGGTGGGCGCCGACGGGACGCGCTCCACGGTGCGCGGGCTGGTCTTCGGCCCCGGGGACTACCTGCGTCCGCTGAACCACATGGTCGGCGCGGTCCTCCTGGACGGGCCGGTCGACGGCTTCGGCCCGTCCGACGGGGTGGTCCTGGCCGAGCCCGGCCGCTCGGCGTGGGCCTTCCCCTTCGCCGATCACGCCCCGAGCCTGCTGTTCTCCTACCGCACCGGCGACGTCGACGCCGAGTTCGCCCGTCCGCCGATCGAGTCCATCCGCGCCGCGTTCGGGCCCGAGCCCACCGGCCCCCTGCTGGAGGGCCTGTTCACCCGCTACGAGCAGGCCTCCGACACCCTGTTCGACTCGGTGCAGCAGGTCAGGATGCCGAGCTGGCACCGCGGCCGGGTCGTCCTGCTCGGGGACGCGGCCTGGTGCGTGACCCTGTACACGGGCATGGGCGCCTCCAGCGGCATCGCCGGCGCCGAGCTGCTGGGCACCATGCTGCAACGCCACCCGGGCGACCTGCCGGGCGCGCTGCGGGCCTGGGAGACGCGGATGAGGCCCTTCATCCGCGCCCAGCAGGAAGGCGCCCTGGCCGGGCGCCGGATGTTCACGCCGCGGGATCGCAAAGAGCTCCTCCTGCGTGCCGGGATGATGCGCCTGATGCGCGCGCCGGGCGTCGGAAGGGCCGTGGGCAGGATAATGCTCAACAACAAGCACATGCGGGCCAAGAACGTCGACGTCGCCGCCCCCTGACCAGGTCCGAACCACCGACAAGGAGGACAGCTCCGGTGAGCCCGTTGGTCGAACTCCACTCGCGCAAAGCCGCCCGCATCCTGGACAGCGCGCGCGAGCTGGTGCGCGACCACGGCGCGGGCAAGGTCACCGTGTCCGAGATCAGCCGGGCGGCCGGCGTCGGCAAGGGCACCGTCTACCTGTACTGGTCCAGCAAGGAGGACCTGATCCGCGGCCTGTTCGCCCGAGACCGGCTGACCTTCCTGGAGGAGGTCATCGGCCACATCGGCGCCGACCCCGCCACCGTCCGGCCCCGCCGCCTGGCCCCGCTGCTGGTTCGCGCCTCGAGCACGCTCCCGCTGGCACGCCGCCTGCAGAGCGACGACGCGGAGTTGCGGCGGCTGCTCGGCCAGGAACCCGGCGACCGTGAGCTGTACGACCGCACCCGGCCGGCCGCCATGTGCGAGGCGGTCCTGCCGATCCTGCGCCGCCACGACCTGATCCGCCACGACCGTCCCCTGCCCGCCCAGGCCTACGCCCTGCACGCCGTGCTCACCGGATTCCTCACCACCGTCTCCGAGCCGGCCACCGCCCCGTCCGGCGTCGACGACCCCGACGAGGTGCTGGCCGACACCGTGGCCGTGCTGCTGGAGCCCACCACCGTCCCCGGCCGGGCGGCCGTCGCCGCGGCCGCCGAGCAGACCCTCGCGGTCTTCCGCGAGCTCCGGGACGCGGTGCTGGGCCTCATCCAGGGCAGCCAGTCCTCCGACCGCTGAGGCGTCCGGCTGCGGGACCTGCCGGGGAGGCCGGTCCCGCTCGAACACGACGGCACTTCTCGGCGCCGCGGACGGGACCGCGGCGGGACGGACCACACAGGTCCTCAGCTGGTGGCGCCCCAGGTGAGAGAGAGACCGGTGGCGGCGCGTTCGGTGCGGATCTCCATCATGCTGCCGAGGATGGTGGCATGGTCGGACACCACGGGCGTGGCGTCGAGCGTGTAGGTGATCCGGTTGCTGACGAGCACCGGGCTGCCCTGCGGCTCGTGGAGGTGGCGAGCGGCGGCGGGGTCGAGCGAGCCGGGCCGGACCACCTCGGTCGCCCGGGCGACCGTCACTCCCGCGTCGGCGAGGGCCGTGTAGAGGGAGACGACGGTGAAGTCGCGGTCGCGGATCCGGTCGGCCACCGGCCGGCGGACCCAGGACACCTGGTGTACGGCGGGGCGTCCCGCGAACTCGCGGACCCGCTCCAGCCGCAGGGCGGTGTCGCCGGGACGCAGCCGCAGCTCCGCGGCGATCCGGGCGGGGGCCCTGCGCACCGCCCGCCCGGCCACCGCGGTACGCACGTCGTGGCCCTGTTTACGCAGGTCGTCGACCAGGCTGCGGAGCGAGTCGAGCTGGTACGCCAGGTGGGGCGGAGCGACGAACGTGCCCTTGCCTGGCTGCTGCACGATCAGCCTCTCGTCGCTGAGCTCCCGCAACGCCTGGCGCAGGGTCATGAGGGTCACCCCGTAGGAGGCGCTCAGCTCCCGTTGCGGCGGCAGCGCCTCACCGGGGGCGTAGTGCCCCGACCGGATCTTCGCGGCGAGGTCGGCGGCGATGGCGCGGTATCTCGCCTCGTGCCCGGCGTCGGGGTTCATCGTGGTCGGTCACACTCCTGGTCGAGGGCTTGCCGCAGGGTCGCGAGGAAGGCCCGCAGGTCGTCCGGCCCGGCCCCGTCGAGCACCCGCCGCACGACCGCGGCGCCGACCACCACGCCGTCGGCGTGCCGGCGGGCTTCGCGTGCCTGGTCCGGGGTGGAAATGCCAAATCCTAGCAAGGCCGGCCGGTGACGTGCCTGATCCGCTCGGCGGGCTCCGCCGCAGAGGCGGCGAGGACGGCCCGCTCACCGGTGGTGCCCGTCAGCGACACCCCGTGGACGAATCCGCGGCTGCGGCGTCGCCGGGTGTGGCACGGGCGGCGTGGCGACGCGCCACACCCGGCGTCGCCGTGTCGCCGGTGGAGCGTAGAAGGCATCGAGGAGGCGCCGGTGGAGCGTAGAAGGCCATCGAGGAGGCGACCGTGATCGCTGGGCTGGATCAGCTGTTCTGGAAGAGTTCCTGGAGGAGCATGTGGCCCGGCATGGTCGGGGCAGGACGCACGCCCACGGCGAACATCTCCGGGTCGCCGAACACCGGTTCCCCGCCGGGGCGGCGCGCGTAGGGGACGCGCCCGTAGTCCACGCCCTCGCTCTCGTCGAAACTCATCCAGGTGATCGTTTCCTGTTCCCCCTCGCGTAGAGGGAGGTTGGACACGGCGCGGCTGTAGACGACGTCAGGGGCGGTGACCCATACCAGAGGGACGGCGAAGACCCATCGCGTCGCCTGGATCTCCCGTGCCCTGGCGGCCGCTCGCGTCTCGAACGAGGTGGCGGACCGCGGATCGCGGAGATAGTCGTAGTCGATGAGCACGAGCCTCCGCTCTCCTTCGAGAGCGACGATCGCGGGGCGGTCGCGGGCGACGATGTTCTTCTGGAGACGCTCGACCACGTCGAAGAGCAGTGCGGCCGTCTCGGCGTTCATCGTGTCCTCCAAAGCTTGCGACACCGGATTCCGCCGTGGCCGGGGCGACCTCGGAGAGCCGGGCGGATTGTCCTGGCTGGAATGCGCGGCTCGAGGAACCCTCTGGAGCGGCGCGCGGTCGGCACTTCGCCCCGGACCCAGGCGGGCGCACCGTGTCCGGGCAGGCCGGTTCCGGTCCCGCGCAGCGTGCCCCACCCGCGCCGGAAGACGGCCGCCTCCCTTCCGGCGCGGGCCTGCACCCGCACGTCGCGCGGAAACCGTCAGATCTCGTCCACGGACATCGCGCCCTCATTGGGACGCCGGGACAGGTCGATGCCGAGCTCTTCCGCGGCGCGGAAGACGTCCTCGTCGGTGTCGCGCATCTCGATGGACATGCCGTCGCTGGAGAGCACCTCGACGTTCAGGCACAGCGACTGCATTTCCTTGATGAGGACCTTGAACGACTCCGGGATGCCCGGCTCGGGAATGTTCTCGCCCTTGACGATCGCCTCGTAGACCTTCACCCGGCCCAGGACGTCGTCGGACTTGATGGTCAGCTGCTCCTGCAGGGCGTAGGCGGCGCCGTAGGCCTCCAGGGCCCAGACCTCCATCTCACCGAAGCGCTGGCCGCCGAACTGGGCCTTACCGCCGAGCGGCTGCTGGGTGATCATGGAGTAGGGGCCGGTCGAACGCGCGTGGATCTTGTCGTCGACCAGGTGGAGCAGCTTCAGGATGTAGATGTAGCCGACCGAGATCGGGTGCGGGAACGGCTCCCCGGAACGGCCGTCGAACAGCTGGGCCTTTCCGTTCGCGCCGACCATGCGCCCGCCGTCGCGGTTGACCAGGGTGTTGTCGAGCAGACCGATGATCTCTTCCTCGTTGGCGCCGTCGAAAACCGGGGTGGCCATGTTGGTGCGCGGCTCGACCTCGGCGAAGCCCTTGTCGCGCAGCCGCTCGGCCCAGGCCTCCTGGATGCCGGTGATGTCCCACCCTCGGGCGGCGATCCACCCCAGATGGGTCTCCAGGACCTGGCCGACGTTCATTCGGCCGGGCACGCCCAGGGGGTTGAGGATGATGTCGACGGCGGTGCCGTCCTCGAGGAAGGGCATGTCCTCGACCGGGAGGATCTTGGAGATGACGCCCTTGTTGCCGTGCCGTCCGGCCAGCTTGTCGCCGTCGGTGATCTTACGCTTCTGGGCCACGTAGACGCGGACCAGCTCGTTGACGCCGGGGGGGAGCTCGTCGCCCTCCTCGCGGCTGAACACGCGGACGCCGATGACCTTGCCCTGCTCGCCGTGCGGCACCTTCAGGGAGGTGTCACGGACCTCGCGGGCCTTCTCCCCGAAGATCGCGCGGAGCAGGCGCTCCTCGGGGGTGAGCTCGGTCTCGCCCTTGGGCGTGACCTTGCCGACGAGGATGTCGCCGGGGACGACCTCGGCGCCGATGCGGATGATGCCGCGCTCGTCGAGGTCGGCCAGGACCTCCTCGGAGACGTTGGGGATGTCGCGGGTGATCTCCTCGGGGCCCAGCTTGGTGTCGCGGGCGTCGACCTCGTGCTCCTCGATGTGGATCGAGGACAGGACGTCGTCCTGCACCAGGCGCTGGGAGAGGATGATCGCGTCCTCGTAGTTGTGGCCCTCCCACGGCATGAACGCCACCAGCAGGTTCTTGCCCAGGGCCATCTCGCCGTCGTCGGTGCAGGGACCGTCGGCGACGACCTGGTTCACCTCGATCCGATCGCCTTCCTTCACGATCGGCTTCTGGTTGAAGCAGGTGCCCTGGTTGGAGCGCTTGAACTTGGCGACCCGGTAGGTCGTGCGGGTGCCGTCGTCGTTCATCACCGTGACGTAGTCGGCGGAGACCTCCTCGACCACACCCGCCTTGTCGGCGGTGATGACGTCGCCCGTGTCGGTCGCGGCACGGTACTCCATGCCGGTGCCGACCAGCGGCGCCTCGCTCTTGAGCAGCGGCACCGACTGGCGCTGCATGTTCGCGCCCATCAAGGCCCGGTTGGCGTCGTCGTGCTCCAGGAACGGGATCATCGCGGTGGCGACCGACACCATCTGGCGCGGCGACACGTCGATGTAGTCCACCTCGTCGGCGCGCACGAGCTCGGTCTCGCCGCCCTTGGTGCGGACCAGGACCCGTGCCTCGGCCAAGGTGCCGTCGGCGTCGAGCACCGTGTTGGCCTGCGCCTTGACGAAGCGGTCCTCCTCGTCCGCGGTCAGGTAGTCGAGCTGGTCGGTGACCCGCCCGTCGACGACCTTGCGGTAAGGGGTCTCGACGAACCCGAAGGCGTTGATGCGGCCGAAGCACGCGAGGTAACCGATGAGGCCGATGTTCGGTCCTTCGGGAGTCTCGATCGGGCACATGCGGCCGTAGTGCGAGGGGTGGACGTCACGGACCTCCATCCCGGCCCGCTCGCGGGACAGACCACCGGGGCCCAGCGCGTTGAGCCTCCGCCTGTGCGTCAGGCCGGCCAGGGGGTTGGTCTGGTCCATGAACTGCGACAGCTGGGAGGTGCCGAAGAACTCCTTGATCGACGCCACGACCGGGCGGATGTTGATCAGGGTCTGCGGCGTGATCGCCTCGACGTCCTGGGTCGTCATCCGCTCGCGGACGACGCGCTCCATGCGGGCCAGGCCCAGGCGGACCTGGTTCTGGATGAGCTCGCCCACCGTGCGGATGCGCCGGTTGCCGAAGTGGTCGATGTCGTCGACCTCCACGACGACCTCACCCGTCGAGGTCTCGCCGGCGTGCAGCCGGACGATGTACTCGATGGTGGCGACGATGTCGTCCTCGGTGAGCGTGCCCTGGGTGATCTCGCTGTCAACCCCGAGCTTCTTGTTGATCTTGTATCGGCCGACCTTGGCGAGGTCGTAACGCTTGGAGTTGAAGTACAGGTTCTCCAGCAGCGTCTGCGCCGACTCCTTGGTCGGCGGCTCGCCCGGGCGCAGCTTGCGGTAGATGTCGAGCAGGGCGTCGTCCTGGCCGGCCGTGTGGTCCTTCTCCAGGGTGGCGCGCATGGACTCGTACTGACCGAACCGCTCGAGGATCTGCTCGCTGGTCCAGCCGAGCGCCTTGAGCAGCACGGTGACGGCCTGCTTGCGCTTGCGGTCGATGCGGACACCGACGCTGTCACGCTTGTCGATCTCGAACTCGAGCCACGCCCCACGCGAGGGGATGACGCGGCAGCCGAACACGTCCTTGTCGGAGGTCTTGTCGACACCGCGGTCGAAGTAGACGCCCGGGGACCGGACCAGCTGGGAGACGACGACACGCTCGGTGCCGTTGACGATGAAAGTGCCCTTGCCGGTCATGAGCGGGAAATCGCCCATGAACACGGTCTGGCTCTTGATCTCACCAGTGGTGTTGTTGACGAACTCCGCCGTGACGAACATCGGGGCGGAGTAGGTCATGTCCTTGTCCTTGCACTCATCGACCGAGTACTTGGGCGGCTCGAACCGGTGATCGCGGAACGACAGGGACATGGTCCCGGAGAAGTCCTCGATGGGACTGATCTCCTCAAAGATCTCTTCGAGGCCCGACTGGGCCGGAACGTCCTTGCGCCCGGCCTGGCGAGCCGCCTCGACCCGCCCCTTCCACTTCTCGTTGCCGAGCAACCAGTCGAAGGACTCGGTCTGAAGAGCGAGAAGGTCAGGAACTTCTAGCGGCTCCGGGATGCGCGCGAAAGACACACGACGGGGAGCGGATGCGGATGCGGCGGAGGCGTTGCGCGAGGCTGCCAACAGATGTCCTTCCGGGGGCACCGATGGAATCGGACTGCGCGCATGCCAAACGCCCCGGAAGAATCCAGGGCGTCGAGCGGCATGCGAGGAGGCAGCATACCGCAAAGGACAAATGAGTGTCTACATCTACTGTGAGAGTCAACCCTCGGTGCCGCGTTCAGCATGCCACAGCCGCCTTGGACTCGTCAACCCGCGCGCTCGGAGACATGTTGAACCACGCCGGCCGGGCTCCGTCATGCGCACTCGTCGAGGACGTCCACCCGGTCCAGCAGGCCGAGCAGGCGGCGCATGCCGGCCGGCACGTCGGCCAGGTGGGCCACACCGTCGCGGCACAGGCCGGTCAGCATGCGCAGGCCCGCGAGGTCGACGAACTCCAGCCGGCCGACATCGATGACGAGGATGTCCTCGGCCGCCCGCACCTGGGCCAGGGTCCGGGCGGCCGCCCGGGTGTTGGTGGCGTCGAGCTCGCCGATCAGCCGGACCGCACCTCCGGGCGAGGCCGGGCTGTAGGTGATGCGCAGCGTGCGATCGAGGTAGAGCACGGCGTCGACCCAGATCGTGCCGGACACACCCCGCTTCTGGACGGTCATGACTTCACCGTCAGGCGTTCGTCGCGGGTCGGCGGCCGACGAGACCGGCAGCCGGTGCCACCGGGCGTGGCGAGCCGGCCGGTACGGGCCGATGCTGCACGACAGCCATGTGATCGATCCCCTTACTCGCCCCGGTGCATGCCGACGGACCTGAACGTCTCCACCTTACGTCGGAACAAAGATACACGAAAGATGTTTCCGGTATACTTTTTCCTATGGTGGTGCCTGTCCCTGCCCGTTCCGTAACGACCCGCTCCGGCGATGCTGGGAGAATGTGACGTGGCCGAAAACAGTCCCGACCAGCCTTCGTCCTCGTGGACCTTCCTGACCCACCACGCCCGGGTCCTGCTGGAGATCGCCCGCGACCCGCAGGCGCGGCTGCGCGACATCGCGGCCGTCATCGGCATCACCGAACGCGCGGCGCAGGGCATCGTGACCGACCTGCACCAGGCGGGCTACCTCACCCGCTCCAAAGTCGGCCGCCGCAACCACTACACGATCAACCCCGACCAGCGTTTCCGCTACCCCACCGAGGCGGATGTGCCCATCGGCATGCTGCTGGACATCTTCGCCCGCCACGACCAGGCCCGCCACGAACAGGCCCGCCACGAACAGGCCCACCACGAACAGGCCCACCACGCAGGCCGGCACCGCTGAAGGCAGAGCGGCAGCGAGTGCCCGGATCCCCTCGCCGGCGGGAACGGGCGGCGAGCGGGGCGCGGTCGCCGAGGTGTTCCTCGCGGTGCTCGACTCGGCGCACACCTACCGTCCCGACCTTGGCGGCGAAGTCGGCCGGCTGTACGGCGTGGCGCGCGACACGCTCTCCGCGGAACGACGCCGGGCGACGCGTGAACTCAGGCGTTCGACCTGGAGCCCCCGGCGGGCAGCTGACCCGTATCGGCTCCTGGCACCTTCCCGCGCAGGACGGTGCCAGGAAGAGGACATTTGTCCTGGGGGGTTCGGGATCGACGGATCTGCTGGAGCAGTCCGTCCGCTGACAGCGTGGAGGGCATGAGACGAAAAGCGACGAGTGCCGCGATGGCGGCGACGCTGCTGGTGCCGGCGTGCGCGGGCGAGCCCCCGGGGCGGGGACCGGGAAAGACCGGCGAGAGCGTGGTCCGGACGGACGCGGGAGCCGTACGGGGAACGGTGACGGGCGAGCACCGGATCTTCCAGGGGATTCCCTACGCGGCCCCGCCGGTGGGCAGGCTGCGGTGGAACTCGCCGGCGCCGGTGAGACCCTGGACCGGGATCAGGGAGGCCACCAGGCCGGGCAGCGTGTGCCCGCAGGTGGGAAGCGACTACGCGAAGGTGACCGGCTCCGACGAGGACTGCCTGTTCCTCAACGTGACGGCGCCGCGCACGCCGGGAAAGAGCCGTCCGGTGATGGTGTGGATCCACGGTGACGGGGCCCTGGGCTCCGGCGACCTCAGCGACGTGCGCCGGATCGCCGTCCGCGGGGATGTCGTCGTCGTCACGATCAACTACCGGCTCGGGGTGTTCGGGGGCTTCGGGTACCCGGGGCTCGCGGGGTCGGGCACGTACGGCCTGCAGGACCAGCAGGCGGCGCTGCGCTGGGTTCGCCGCAACGCCGCCGCGTTCGGCGGGGACCCGGCGAACGTGACGGTGTTCGGCGTCTCGTGGGGCGCGCTGAGCATCAGCGGGCACCTGACCTCGCCGGGCGGCGAAGGCCTGTTCGACCGGGCCGTCATGCAGAGCGGCGAGGGCATGATGGACATGCTCGCCGGCAGCATGGGTGAGGGCGTCCCCGCCTACCCGTCCTACGCCTGGCGCCCGGTGGCGGAGGTCGAGAACATGGGGACGTACGTGGCCCCGCGGCTCGGCTGCGAGGACCTCCGCTGCCTGCGGGCCCTTCCGGTGGAGAAGATCCTCGAAGTGCCGCAGATCATGAACATGTTCCAGACGTACGCCTACGGAGGCGAGACGCTGCCCGGATCACCGGCCGCGGAGTTGCGGGCAGGTCGTTTCCACCGGGTTCCGGTGATCTCCGGGGCGACCCGCGACGAGCACCGGATCTTCGTCGGGCTGTTCCACGACGCGGCGGGCACGCCGGTTACCGCCGAGCGGTACGGCAGGCTGCTGCGGACCGCGTTCGGCAGGGACGCGGCGCGGGTGCGCGCGGAGTATCCGGTCGCCCGGTACGGCTCGCCGGGGCTGGCGTGGGCCGCCGTGATCACCGACCGCATGTGGGCCAGGGCCACCTTCGAGCAGAACGGGCTGCTCAGCGGGAAGGCGCCGACGTACGCCTACCAGTTCGCCGACCGCCGGGCCCCGATGTTCCTGCCGTTGAAGACGGACTTTCCCTGGGGCGCCTACCACGCGGGCGACATGCCGTACCTGTTCACCGAGAAGGCGGTCACGTTCACCCCGGCCCAGCGGAGGCTGTCCGACCAGATGATCGCCTACTGGACCAACTTCGCCCGGACCGGCGATCCCAACGGAAAGGGGCTGCCCCGCTGGGAGCGCTTCGGCCGTGCCGCCCCCGTCCCGCACACCCAGTCCCTGGAGCCGGACGCGATCGAACCGGTCGACTACGCCGCCGACCACAACCTCGGCTTCTGGCCGGCGCCGGGCCGCTGATCCGGCCGCCGCGGCGAACGGGCCGTACGAGTCCTACCGCGGCAGGGTCGTCCTCGACGGTGTCGCCCCGGCCGTCCCCGAGGGAACGACGCGCCGCCCGCCTTCCTCGCGCGGGCCGCGGAAGGTGCGCCGGTAGGCGTGGGGCGTGGTCCCCAGCTGACGGGCGAAATGGTGGCGCAGCGTGGCGACCGACCCGAATCCGGCTCGTTCGGCGATCAGGGTGATCGGCTCGTCGGTGCTCTCGAGATGGCGCTGGGCCAGCAGGACGCGCTGGCCGGTGAGCCACTGGAGCGGCGTGGTGCCGATCTCCCGGTTGAAGCGGCGGGCGAAGGTGCGCGGTGACATGTTGGCCCGGCGGGCCATCCTCTCCACGGTCAGTTCCCGGTGAAGGTTGGCCTCCAGCCAGACCAGCAGTGACGCGAGGTGCCCGGAGGCCGGCTCGGGGTCCGGGCGCCTGACGTACTGGGTCTGGCCGCCGTCGCGGTACGGGGGCGCCACCATGCGCCGGGCGATGTCGCCCGCGACGGCGCTGCCCTGTTCCTTGCGGACCAGGTGCAGGCAGGCGTCGATCCCGGCGGCGGTGCCTGCGCCGGTGATGACGGGATCCTCGTCGACGTAGAGGACGTCCAGCTCCACCCGCGTCCGCGGATAGCGGCGGGCGAGCTCCTCTCCGTAGCGCCAGTGGGTGGTGCAGCGGCGGCCGTCCAGCAGGCCCGCCTCGCCGAGCAGGAAGGCTCCGGAGCAGATGCTGAGCACGCGGGCTCCGCGCCGTACCGCGGCCCGCAGCGCCTCGAACAGTTCCTCCGGCTGCCGTACGCCCGGGTCGGAGGCCGGGACGCCGATGAGGTCCGCCGACTCCAGCCGCTCCAGCCCGTACGGGGTCTCGACGTGGAAGCCGTGCCTGGTACGAACGCTCCTCCCCGTGGCGGAGACGACCGCGAAGTCGTAGGCGGGCAGGCCGTCGTCGCCGCGGTCGATGCCGAAGACCTCGCAGAACACCCCGAGTTCGAAGGCGTGCCCGCCGTCGAGGGCCAGGACGGCGACGTCGCGCAGCATGGGAGACCTCCTGGTGACGGTACGTGCCCGGCACGATGAGTGGCAGGAATTTCACCATATTAGTCATTTCTGCCACTTTCTGGGCCGGCGGGCCGCTGGAAAGCTGGCATCGGGCCGGCCGGACCGGCGTCTTCCTCACCCTCGAAAGCCAGGCGCGCGATGACCACCGTTCAGCTCACCGGTACCGACGAAGCCTCCATCGGGGCGGCCCAGGTCCTGCGCGCGCTCGCGCTCGACGAGGAGCTCAAGTGGCGGGTGCCCTCGGACCCCGTGCTCGGTCCTCTCGCCCGGCGGGTGGCCCGGCGCTTCGTGGCCGGCGAGACCCTCGCGGACGCGCTGGGACGCGTGACGGAGATCCTCGCGGGCGGCCACCGCGCGAACGTCGAGTACATGGGGGAGAGCTGCCGTGACCCGGAGCGGGCCCTGGCGGAGACGGCCGTGTTCGTCGACGCCGCCCGCCTGCTTCCGCCGCGGTGCTCGATCTCCCTCGACCTCTCGCACATCGGCCTGGCGATCGACGAGGAACTCGCCCTGGAGAACGCCACCCGTATCGCCCGGGCGACCGCCGGCACCGGACGGGAGATGATCATCTCGGCGGAGGGCTCCGACCGCACCGACGCGGTCCTGTCGGTGCACCGCAGGCTGTGCGAGCGATTCGACCACGTCGGGATCACCGTTCAGGCGAGACTGCACCGCACCGGCGAGGACCTGCGGGGACTTCTCGCCCTGCCGGGCAGGATCCGCCTGGTCAAGGGCGCCTTCCTGGAACCGGAGACCGTCGCCTACGCACGCGGGGACGCCGCGCTGCCCGCCGCCTACCTGCGCCACGCCGAGTCGCTGGCCGGCTCGGGGCACCTGTGCTCGTTCGCGACCCACGACTGGGACCTGATCCACCGCATCGACCGCCGGCTGGGCGGGACGGGCCGTGCCGACGCGCCGTGGGAGTTCGAGACCCTCCTGGGCCTCGGCCCCGACCGCCTCACCGCGATGGCCGAACGCGGCCACCCCACCCGCGAGTACGTCGTCTTCGGCACCGAGTGGTGGCTGTACGTGTGCAACCGGCTGGCCGAGGACCCGCGACGCCTGTTCCAGGCCCTCGTCGACGCCGCCGCCCCCTAGCCGGGGCGGCGCCGGGGTCCGCGGGGCGCGCGGTCAGTTGAGCGAGCGGTAGCGGCTCAGAGTCGGTTCGGTCAGGTCGTGGGACCACAGCCAGCCCGCCTCCCTGGCGATCCTGACCGCCTCGACGCGCGTGCGGGCGTCGACCTTGTTGAGGATTCGCGCCAGGTAGTTGCGTACCGTGCCGCCGGACAGGCAGAGACGGTCGGCGATCTCCCCGACCGGCGCCCCCTCGGCCGCGGCCTGCAGGACCTCCAGCTCGCGCGCGGTGAGCGGGTTCCTCTTCGCGTTGAGGGCGGCGACGGCCAGTTCGGGGTCGACGACCCGCTCACCGGCGGCCACCCGGCGTACGCAGCCCGCGAGCTGGCCCGCGGGAGCGTCCTTGACGACGAAGCCGCGCGCCCCGGCGTCCAGCGCCCGGCGCAGCGCGGCCGGGGTCGCGAGCCCGGTCAGGATCACCGTCCCGCACTCGGGAAGCCGGCGGTGCACCTCCGCCGTCGCGGTGAGACCGTCCGTGCCGGGCAGGCCGATGTCGATGAGTGCGACGTCCGGCCGGTGGAGCAGGCAGGAGCGGACCACCTCGTCGCCGTGACCGACCTCGGCGACGACCTTGATGTCACTCTCCGTGGAGAGCAGGGCGACCATGGCTCCTCGGACGAGATGCATGTCCTCGGCGATCAGGACGCTGATCATGAATCGTCTCCCCCTTGCTACACCGCGCGCTCTCATCTGGCCCGGGGACACTACCCAAGGAAGTCGGGTGACTACCGCAAGTCCGAGTTAAACACGAAACACGGGGCATTGAACCGTGATTCGCGCAGGTCGGAGACTTCACCGAGCACCCGATGAGGACCGGCGGCCGGCGGGCGCCCTCCAGAAAGGGCCGCGTGACCCGCGCGAGGCCCCCGGATCGGCCGCGAGCATCGGCCGCGACGGGCCGCGCGGCCCTCTGCCCGGAGCGACCGGCCTCGCGTTCGCCGGACGCCGGGGGCGGGCTCCGCGGAGGCGGTTCCGGCTGCGGTCCGTAACCGGGACGACAACGGCGAGTGCGGCTGAACCGTGACGAGCTCGGCGAGCACCATCGAATCAGGACAGGTTCGGCCGCACCGTCAAACCGGGGCGGCGGCCTCGTGGTGCTCCATCAGGACGTCGGTCAGCAGGTAACCGCCGCCTATCAGGTGGACCAGCGGGCGGGCGCGCAGTTCCCGGTAGTGAGCGGCTATCCGGATCGCCGCCGCGACCGGGGTGGTGGCACTCGTCCACAGCGGCCTGTCCCGGTCCGCGGGCACCGGGACCATCCACCAGAAGCGGCACGCGTCGTCCAGGCGGGCGACCAGGCCGTAGTAAACGGAGATGACGATCTTTCCGGAAGGCAGGCGATGGACGTCCGCCGGGATGTTGTGGGATCGGGCCAGCAGGGCCGCCAGTTCACGGGCCCGGAGTTCGGCGGGAGTAGGCGCGAGGTCTTCGGGGATTCTGTGATCAACGGTCACGCTGGCGAGGGTAAGGATCTTCGGCTGCCCGCCTCAACGATGTTGCGTGATGTTGCGCGTCCGCCCCTCGCGAAGCACCCCCTTCACGGACCTTCGCCCCCCGCGGGCGTCACCGCCCTCAGGACGTCACTTCCCGCGGAACCCGCCGGCCGCGGCCCGCAGCATGTCCCGGGCCTCCTTCCCGTACGCCGCGGCACCGCTCAGCGCCTGGAACGCCTTCTCGTACACGACCACGTCGCTGGGCGCCTTGTGCTGGATCTGGCCGGGAACGGTGTCGACGCGGACCCGGTTGGCGTCGTATATCCAGAAATTCTCCGGCGGCATGAGCGGCGGCCTGATCGTCGCGGGGACGATGCCGAAGGACACGTTCGCGGTGCCGGAGGTCAGCTCCGCCAGCCGGTCGAGCTGGGCGGCCATCTGCTCGGGGCCGACCAGCGGCATGCGGAGCGCCTGCTCCCCGACGATGAACGCGAACCGCTTGCTCCCGTTGCGCAGGATCTCCTGCTGTTTCAGCCTCGCCGCGACCGCGGCCTCGATGTCGTCCGGGATGCCGCGGAAGTCGATGATGGCGCGCAGGTGGCCCCGGGCGTAGTCACGGGTCTGGAGCAGGCCGGGCACGGCCGAATGCTGCCAGACGCGGAACTGGTGGGTCTTGTCGTACAGCGGCTGGAAGGAGCGCTGGACGTGGCCCAGGCCGCTCTCCTCCAGGCGGCGCCAGTCGGTGTACATCGCGTCGATGTTCTGGGCGGCCGCGATGAGGTCGACCACCTGCTCGTCCGCGTCGCAGGCCTCGCACCACGTGCGGATGTCCGCCTGGTTGGGCATCTGGACCGCGTTCTCGATCTTGGAGATCTTGGTGTGGTCCAGGCCGGTCTTCGCCGCCAGCGCCCGCCCTGTCAGCCCGGCGTCGGCGCGGAGCGCCCTGAGCCTGGCGGCGAGAATGCCTTTGGCCTCGTCGATGCGTGCTGTGGAGGTCGCCATCTCCATCACCTTGTCACCGCGGGGGGTTGGTTCTCCGACCGTACGTCGGATGTTGCGATCTGTCTTAAATGTTGCGAATAGTTGCCGGAGAATCGTGGGCGCGCTCCCATCGCGCCTTCCGGCCCGCCCAGGTCCCCGGCTCCGGCCCCGGCCCGTTTCCGCTCGCCGATCTCGCCGATCTCGCCGGCGGACCGGGCTCGACCGGGCGGGCCGGTGATGACACAGGGCGGCCTGGAAGGCGAGTCAGGCCGGCGAGGCGGTGGGACCGTGACCGCGTGCTCGCGATACCCTGTTCGCGTTTCCGTGAATTGCGAACTTACGCAATTAAGTACATGATGGTGCCGTTGGATGAGACCGAGATCAGGGGTGTGCCATGAACGGGTCTTTCGCCACCGCGGTCAGGGAAAGAGCACGCCGGGCGGCCGCGGCGTTGGAGGCGGCCCGCCATGGCGATGACGTCGGCGAGCTGATGTCGGCCGAAGCGGAATGGGACCACGTGACGCGATTGGCTCGTACGCACGGTGTACCGATCGGCCCGGGTGAGGCCGGTCCGGGCGAGAGGGCCGCCCTGTGATGTCGGTCCCACTGTACGAGGCCAAGGCGGAGCTGTTTCGGCTGCTGGGCCACCCTGTCCGGATCCGGGTGCTGGAGCTGCTGCAGGAGGGGCCGATGCCGGTGCGGGACCTGCTGGCCGCCATCGAGGTGGAGCCGACGGGGTTGTCGCAGCACCTGGCCGTGCTACGCCGTTCGGGGATGGTCACCGCGCACCGCGACGGTTCCACCGTGGTCTACGCCCTGGCCGGTGGTGATGTGGCGGAGTTGCTGCGCGCGGCGCGCAAGCTGTTGACGCAGATGCTCACCGGGCAGCACGAGCTGCTGAGCGAACTGATCAAGACCGAGACCGGCACCTCGTGATCCCCCTGCTTTCCTCGGGCTGGGCCCGCCTGCGCGACGTGCTGCCCGAGGGCGGGGAGTTGGCCGCGATGGGCCGCCGTCCCCGCCGTGACCTGCTGGCCGGGCTCACGGTGGCGATCGTGGCGTTGCCGCTGGCGCTGGGGTTTGGCATCTCCTCGGGCATGGGCGCCGCGGCGGGTCTGGCCACCGCGGTGGTCGCCGGAATACTGGCGGCGCTGTTCGGTGGTTCGAGCCTGCAGGTGTCCGGCCCGACCGGGGCGATGACGGTGATACTGGTGCCGATCATGCATGCTCACGGCGCCTCCGGCGTGCTGATGGTCGGCGTGCTTGCCGGGCTGCTGTTGATCGCGCTGGCGCTGGGCCGCGCGGGCAAGTACATGGCCCTGGTGCCGGCCCCCGTGGTGGAGGGCTTCACCATCGGCATCGCCTGCGTGATCGGACTGCAGCAGGTTCCGGCCGCCCTGGGCGTGCCGGTCCCGGAAGGGGACAAGGTCCTCGCCGTGGCCTGGCAGGCCGCACGGGACTTCCTCGCCCAGCCGCTGTGGTGGGCCCCGGCCATCGCCCTGACGGTGGCCGCGGTGATGCTGCTGGGGGCGCGATGGCGGCCCGCCGTGCCCTTCTCCCTGCTCGCCGTGGCCGCCGCCACCCTGCTGACGCAGCTGGCCGATCCGCCGGTGGCACGCATCGGGGACCTGCCCGCCGGGTTGCCCGCTCCCTCGCTGGCCTTCATGGACGTGAGCGCGCTGAGCTCGCTGCTCGCCCCCGCGGTCGCCGTCGCGGCCCTGGCCGCGCTGGAGTCGCTGCTGTCGGCCGCCGTCGCCGACGGCATGAGCGTCAACCACAGGCACGACCCCGACCGGGAACTGTTCGGCCAGGGCCTGGCCAACCTCGTCGTCCCGCTGTTCGGCGGCGTCCCGGCCACCGGTGCCATCGCCCGCACCGCGGTCAACGTCCGCTCCGGCGCCCAGTCACGGCTGGCCGCGCTGGCCCACGCGGGCATCCTGACCGTGATCGTGCTCCTCGCCTCCGACCTGGTCGCCCGGATCCCGCTCGCCGCGCTGGCCGGCGTGCTGCTGGCCACCTCGGTGCGGATGGTGGAGGTCGGCTCGGTCAAAGCCATGATCCGCTCCACCCGCGGCGACGCCGTCGTCCTGGTACTGACCGCGGTCGCCACCTTGGCGCTCGACCTGGTCCAGGCCGTCATCCTCGGCCTGGTCGTGGCCGGTGCGCTGGCGTTGCGCTCCATCGCGCGCGACGTCCGCCTGGACATGACGCCGATCCACCCTGAGCTGCCCGGCGACCACAGCGAGCAGGAACACGCCCTGCTCGCCGAGCACATCGTCGCCTACCGCCTGGACGGACCGCTGTTCTTCGCCGCGGCCCACCGTTTCCTGCTGGAGCTGTCCGAGGTCGCCGCCGTCTCCGTGGTGATCCTGCGCATGTCCCGCGTCACCACCATCGACGCCAGCGGCGCCCTGGTCCTCGGCGACGCCATGGAGCGGCTGCAACGCCGTGGCATCACCGTCTACGTCTCCGGTATCCGCCAGGGCCACCACCAGCCCCTGCACGCCCTTGGCGTCATCGCCCACCTCGACCGGGCCGGCCGTGTCTTCGCCACCACCCCCGAGGCCATCGAGGCCGCCCGCGACCGGCTCCGGCAGGCCGGAGTCCTGCCCGCGACCGCCGCCACCCCGTGACATCCGGCCTGGGTGGCCACGACCGCGGGAGGTCCGAGCGGGCAGCCGGCGCCGGACCGGGCGCCCCGTGTTCAGCTGCGCCTCTCCGCGAGGCCCTTCTCGGCGGTCCGGGTCGGGATTGTCGGGCGCAAGCCTTACGGTAGGGCGCGTGCCAGAGACGAACCACGAGATCACGCTCGACTCGGCCCTCACCGAGGAGGCCGTGCTCTCGACCTACCGCCGCATGTTCGCGGCGCTCGCCCGCGACAGCGGCGCGGTGGTGGACGACCCCGCGCTGGTCGACATCGCCGAGACGCTGTTCGCGGCGTTCGCCGAGGCGGGCGAGGAGTGGCTGACCCACGAGCAGATGCGCCACGTCTGCCGGGCCTACCCGCTCGACCGGTTCGAGAACCGGCTCCGGGTCCTGCGCGGTCTCGGCGCGATCCGCGAGGTGTTCCCCAAGCCCAACCAGCTCCGCTACCGCGCGTCGTTCACCAGCGTGGTGGGGCTGATGTTCATCCGCCGGATGATGGACGACGGCGGCCAGTCGGAGATGCACCGCCTGCTCGCGCTCGAGGACCTCAACGTGGCCGACCCCCGCACGACGATGGAGGAGGCCCGCGCCAGCGCGCAGAACCTGTCGCGCGCCTTCCGGCTGTGGGCGCTGGAGCTGATCACGCTGACCGGCGGCACCATCGAGGAGCTGCGCGAGCAGGCGCCCAAGCTGTGGGGCACCGAGGAGATCGCCCGGCGTGCGCAGAGCCTGCACGCCACCATCCTCACCCGCTGGCCCGACCTCGACCGCACCTGCACCGAGCTGCGCGCCTCGATCTACTCCTACAGCGACGCCTCGCGCCGCGCCGCCGGGCGCCTGGCCGACTCCGCGGGCACGACGAGGAACCTGACGCTGCTGCCCGCGGAGACCTGGCGCACCTTCGCGCAGACCGCGAGCAGGGAGCGCCTGGCCGCGGTGCTCGACGGGTTCGTCTTCGACGCCCCCGCCCCCTGGCACGACCCGGCGGCGATCGTCAGGGCCGTGGACGAGAGTCCCCGCCCGGCACCCGCCCAGCCCACTCCCCCGCGCTCGGCCCTGCCCGACCCCGGTCCCGCCGGCACCCACGAGCCCGGCACCGACGGCCTCGACCACCTGACCGCGGTGGCCGAGGCCGCGCTCGCCGGACGCTCCACCGCCCGGCTGGAGGAGCTGCTCACCGCCGACGGCGAGTGGGTCTCCGCCCGCCGCCTGCTGGCCGACCTCGTCTCCGCCGACCTGCGTCCCGACTCCCCCTACCGGCTGCGCTGGTCCGACGGCCTCACCGCCGACCCCGGCGGCGAGCCCGCCTGGCTCTCCCACGGCCTTCTCGAAAGGACCGTCGGTGCCGGCTGATCCGCGACACGCACCGGCCGCGACGGCCCCGGCGGACGAGCGAGCGGGGGCGGCGGGAGCGGCGTACGAGCAGGTGGCCGCGGGACCGGCGGACACCGGGGACGGCGCGCGGCGGCGAGCGACGGCGGCCGGTCCGGCAGGGGCCGACGCCGGGACCGGCGCGCGGATCCCCGTGACCGGCGCCGAGCCGTCCCGGGCGGCGCACGTCCGCGCCAGGGCGGGCGGTCCTCTCCCGCTCGGAGCCGGAGAGGCGGCTCCCGCCGGGATGGCGCGGCTGGGGCGCGGCGACGGGACGGGCCTGGCGTTGCCGGTCTGGCCCGACGGGGCCACCCCGTCGCTCCTGGAGGAATACCAGGTCGCGCCGATGGCGGTGGAACGATCCGGGGAGACCCGGCGGGTGCTGGCCGCGGCGCTGCGGTGCTGCTGGACGGACCTGTCCGCCGACCCCTGGCCCGGCACCACGGCCACGGTGGACGACGTGCTGTCGACGTACCGGGCGCTGATCGGGCGCGGCGACGACCTCATGCGCAACTGGGCGGTCGGCGCGCTGCGCCGCCTGCACGACTCGGCCTGGCTGGAGGTCACCGGCGGTCTCGTACGGCTCGGCCCCCGGTGCGCCTCCTGGCCCGCCGCGTCGCACGCCCAGTTGCGGGAGCTGATGCGCCGGCTGCCCGCCGGTGAGGAGGTTCCGGGCGGCCCGGAGGTGCTCCCGGTCGTCGAGGGCGTCCCTGACGGCGCGGAGGCGGGGGCCGGTGTCGCGGTTCCCGAGGAGGTGGACGAGGATCTGCTCGGCCCGTTCGACGAGCGGCGCAGGGCCGAGGTCGTGGCGGCCTTCATGGCGGTGGAGCACGCGGCCGAGCCGGTGCACGAGGCCCGTTTTCCCGCGTTGCGCGACCCGGTGCTGCGCCGCGCGCTCGCCGAGATGCTGGAGCGCCGCGGCCGGGTCCTCATCCACGACCGCGACGCGTGGACCTCGGGCTACGCGGCCGAGACCCTCGCGGGAGGGGGCGTGCTCCCCGGGCCGGGCCCGGGATCGGGACCAGGCGCGGGATCGGGACCGGCGCCGGGAACGGCCTCGGGAGTGAAAACGGGAACGGCCTCGGGAGCGGGAACGGTCCCGGGGACGGGTGCCGCCTCGGGGGTGGGCCCGGCTCTGGGTGAGTCCGAGCGGGCGGTTCTGGTGCTCGTGCTGATCCACTCGGTGGCGATCCCTCGGGCCGACGGCCTGCTGCCCGCCGACAGCTGGCTCTCGCCGTTCCCCGCCCAGGTCGACGAGCTCCGGCGGCACACCAGGCTGCCGATCGGTGAGCTGGACGCCGCGCTGCGCGTCCTGCGCCACGCGGGTCTGGTGACCCAGGTGAAGGCGGGCGAGGAGGCCGGGGGTTACGTGCCGGGGCCGCAGTTCCACCGGCTGACCCCGCAGGCCAGGCGCCGCCTGCAGGAGGAGCTGATCCTCGCCGCGGGACCGCACACCCCGCTGGCTGCGGCCGTACGGGCCAACCGGCGGTGAGCGGGTCCGGAAAGACCGCCCCTCGCGAAGGCGGGGCGCCGGAGCCCTCGGCGGGCCCGGCGCCCCCGGTGCCGAGCGGACGCGAAGAGACCGTCGCTCACGATGAGCGGAACCCGGGGCGGGGTGCCGGAGACCCGGCGCCCCGGGCGCCGGAAGCAGGATGGAAGAAAGGAACGACGGGGTTGACCGACCAGCGGAACCAGGCCGCGAAGAGCTCCCGCGGGAGCCGAGCCAGGGCCACGGAGAACCGCACCGGCACGGCCGGGGCCGGAACCGGGGCCGGAAAGGCCTCCCCGGCCGAGGTCACCGGAGGCGCTCGCGCCGGGAACATCCAGGCGGGGGGCACCCGGAGCGGGAGGACCAGGGATTCCGAGACCGCCGGGGACCCGGGCGGGACGCAGGCGACCCTGGTCCCCGTGGAGACGACCCGCGCCACCGCCCCGAGCGAGAACGTGGTGGGCGACCGGGTGCTGATCGCCGTGCAGCCGGTCAACATCTCCCGGCTCTCGACCCACCCGGTGCCGACCGTGCCGGGCACGCTGATCGTGGTCGCGGGCGCGGGGCCGAAGGATTCCAACGGCGCGGGCAAGTCGTCGTTCATCGCGATGATCACCGCGCTGCTCGGGGACGAGCAGTGGCGGTTCGCCTCGGGGGCGAAATCCGTCGCGGAGCTGCTGTTCAACGCCGAGCTCGCGGCGGGCGGCGGTGGCCGGACGTGGGCCAGCGCCGACCACGGCTACATCGTCGGCGTCTTCGCGGCGGCCGGCCCCGCGCACACCGGCTCCGGCCCCGCGGGCTCCGTCTCCACGGGCTCCGTCTCCACGAGTCCCGCGAACACCGACCCCGCGAGCACCGATTCCGCGAACGCCGGCCCCGTGGACGGCGGCCCCGTGGACGGCGGCCCCGTGGACGGCGGCTCCCTGGGCACCGGTTCCCCGGACCACGCCTCCATGGACGACGCCTCCCTGGACGACGCGGTGACCGTGTGGTTGCGGGTCAACCAGGAGGCCCCGCATCTGGAGATCAGGTGGATCCAGGGGGTGCACCTGGCGGCGGCGGCCTCGGAGGCGGAGCGGGTGGCGCGGGCCGACGAGCTGTGGGCGGCGCTGCCCCGCTCGGCGGGACGCCGCGACGTGGTGGCGCGCGACCTGACCAGGTTCCTGTACGGCGACCGCGTCAGGTGCGTGTCGTTCCTGTCGACCTCGGTACGGAGCAAGGTCGCCACCAACCTGCTCTCCCAGCCGCTCAACGAGATCTCCCCCGAGCGGGTCTTCGAGGCGATCGCCGCGCTGACCGGCCTGGACTCCGAGCTCGACCAGGAGCGGGAGGCCCGCCGCGACGAGCACGCCAGGCGGGTGCGGGCGACGCGGGCCGTGGAGCTGCTGCGGGAGTTCGAGGGCGAGTCCCGCACGCTCCTGGAGACCTTCGACAGGCGTGACCGGGCCCGGGTCCGGCTGGCCGACGCGCTGCGCTGCTGGCGGGGGCGGCTGGCGCGCCGGCTGACCGACGCCGGGCAGCGGGACGAGGCGCTGGCGGCCGAGCTGGAGCGGGTCCGCGCGGCGGGCGACCGTGCCACGGGGGCGATCGCCGAGGTCAGGGCCGAGATCGCCACGCTCAAGGACGACACCCTGGAGCGCGGGCTGGCCGAGGCCCGCAGGGAGCTGACCACCCTGCAGGCACGCGCGGCGAAGCTGGACGCCGACCGGGCGGTGGCCGAGAACTCGGTCGACGAGCTGCGCGGCTGGATTCCCGGCCTTGAGGAGCAGCGCCGCCTGGCCGACGGGCGCGACGTGGCGGCGGCGGGTGCCGAGCTGGCCGAGGCCAGGACGCGGCTGAACGAGGCGCTGAAGGCGCTGGGCGTGGCCGACCGGGAGGCCGAGGGGGCGAAGGCCGCGCTGGACGACGCCGAGGGCGGCCCGGCGGCGGCCCAGCTCAGCGCGCTCGCCGGGGCGGGTGTCGGGGCGACCGGCCTGCTCGACGCGATCGACGTCGCCGAGCAGGCGCGCGACGACGAGGCCGCGCAGCGCCGAGGTGGTCAGGCGGCACCGCTGGGAGCCCGCGGGTGGCCGCACGAGCACGCGGTGATCGTCGACGCGGCCGACCTGGAGGCCGCCGCGCGAGCCCTGGACGCGCTGCCCGGATCGGTGCTGGTCAGCGCGGCGGGTGTCACCGTCGTGGGATCGTTCGAGGTCGCGGTCACCGGCAGGGAAGCCCGCATCAAGGCGGCCGAGCAGCGCCTGCACCGGGCGCGTGACACCCAGGAGAGCGCGGCGGCGGTCGTACGGGCCGCGGAGGACGCCGTGGCCGAGGCGGGCAGGAGGCTCGAGGGGGCGAAGGCGTCCGTGCAGCTGGCCGACATCGAGCGCCGGCTGGCCGAGCGCCGGGGCGCGCTCACCGAGCTGTCCGAGGCGCTGGCCGGGATCGCGCCGAAGGTCGACGAGGCCGAACGCCGGGCGAGCGCCCTGGACTTCCGCGCCCGTACGAGAAACATGGAGATCGAGCGTCTGGAGGGCCGCAGGGCCCGGCACGAGTCCGACCGCGACCAGGCCGCGGAGCAGGCGGCGAGGATCACCGCCGACCGCGACGCGCTCGGGCTGGACACGCTGGCCGGTGACTGGGGCGGCACCGTCGACGGAGCCCGCGAATGGCTGGGAGCCCTGGACGAGCAGGAGCGCCCGCTGACGTCCGAGGAGTGGTGGCGGGCCGCCGAGCGCCGCCTGGACGAGGCGCTGCGCGACACCTTCCCCGGCGAGGACGAGGAGATGCCCGAGGAGCTGCGCTTCCTGGTCAGGGAGCGGACCGCGCCGGGCGCCGGGCGCACCGCCCGCGAGCAGGCGACGTTCCCCGGCGTGTGCTCGGCGCTCGCGTCCTACCTGCGCGGCCAGGAGGACTACGAGCGGCACCGGCGCCGCCAGATCGAGACGCAGATCGTCACCCGGCAGCGCGACCTGACGGCCGCCGCCAGGGGTGCCGAGGAGGCGGCCCAGTCCACCGCGGTGCACCGGTCCGCGCTGACCGCCGCGATCAGGGCGCGGCTGACCCGGGTGGCCGAGGAGTTCGACAAGCTCGACACCTCCTACGGAGGTTACGGCGCGACGCTGGAGTTCCCCGTCCCGCCCGCGCCCGCCGACCCCGAGCAGCGCTGGGCGTGGCGGGTGACGCCCAAGTGGCGCAGGGGCGAGGGGCAGGGGTTCGTGCCGTACAACCGGCGGGCCAACACCGCGCTGATGGACGAGAAGGCGGTGAAACTGGTCTGCGCGGCGGCGATCGCGTCCTCGGGCGGCGGGCACCTGTGCCTGGTCCTCGACGAGCTGGGCCGCAACCTCGGCAAGGAGCACCGCAGGGAGGCGGTGGCGCTGTTCCGCCGGATCGGCGAGACGTACGGGATCACGGTGATCGGCGCGCTCCAGGACGACATGGAGCCCTACGCCGTCGACGCGTGCGGGCAGTACGTCAAGCTGCGCCGCTCCTCCGACGCCATGCCGTACAACGAGCCGCCGGTCGTCATCGGCCACGACCGGCACGCCGAGCGGGTGCGTGCCCTGGCCTCCGCGGTGAGCCGGTGACGAGCCGGTGACGAGCCCGGGATCGAGCGCTCAGGGGATCGCCCTCACACGGGAGGCAGGCCGCCCTCGAAGACCTCGAGCTTCAGGCGGTCCAGCCTCAGGCGGCTGATCAGCCACCTGCCGTCGATCTTCCGGTACTCCTCGTGGTAGTGCCCGTAGCCCCGCATCCCCTGCGGCAGGCCGTCCTTCTCGGGCCATTCGAGATAGTCGTCCATGCTCCAGATACCGGTGGCGGTGTCGGGACCGGTGATGTCGATCTCGGGCATGAAGCCCCGGTGGACGGCGATCGCGTTCCCGTTCCAGCCGCTGGTGACGCGGGCCAGCTCGACGGGATCGCGGAGCACCGTCCCATCGATCTCGAGATGGATCTCCGGCGTGAACAGCCTGACCCATTCGTCCCACTTCTTGGTGTCGTGGAACCGGAAATAGCGCGCCTTGAGCTGCTTGATCTCTTCGATGTCGAGAAGGCGCCGCAGCGCGTCGTCGTTACCCACGGTGTTCATGTGGCGCTCCTGAACAGTCGTCCGTGACGGGGTCACGGAGAATGAGATGTCGATCGTTCGTTGAGTAAGGTCATGCGACGGCGCCGTGGCCGGCGGGCCCCGTACCGTCCGCGCCCCCGCGGCGGCCGGCGCCCGCCACGGCGGGATCCGTCGTCAGGCGGCGGTCATCCCGCCGTCGATCGCGAGCGCGGCTCCGGTGATGAACCCGGCCTCGTCGCTCAGCAGGAACGCCACGAACGCCGCGATCTCCTCCGGCCGGGCGATCCGCCCGAGCGGGTGCATCGCCCTGGCCGCACTCAGGGACTCCTCAGGTGTCGGGCCCAGGTTGGCGCGCAGCAGGGGGGTGTCGACGCCGCCGGTGATCAGGGCATTGATCCGTACGCCGGCCGCGGCCTCGTCGAGCGCCGCCGACCGGGTGAGCCCGACGACGCCGTGCTTGGCGGCGCTGTAGGAGGCCATGCCCGCCGCCCCGACGACGCCGAGGTTGGAGGCGTTGTTCACGATCGCGCCGCCACCGGCGTCCCGCACAGCGGGGATCTGGTGCTTCAGGCCGTAAAAGACGCTGCTGAGGTTGAGCGCCAGGTCGGCCTGCCAGGCGTCGCCGTCGATGCCGGTCACCGGGCCGATCGCGGTGGCGGCGCCGACGTTGTTGAACGCGCCGTCGAGCCGGCCGTACCGGCTCACCGCCTGCCGGACCAGCTCGGCGGCCTCGGCCTCCACCGTCACGTCGGCCGGGACGAAGGTGGCCTCGCCTCCGGCGGCGCGGATGCCGGCCACCAGCGCGTCGCCGGCCTCCTTGCCGCGGGCGGCCAGGACGACCTTCGCGCCCTCGGCGGCGATCCGCTCGGCGGCGGCACGGCCCATGCCGGAGGTGGCGCCGGTGATCAGGATGACCTTCTCTGCGAGGCGTGCGGACATGACCACTCCTTTGTCGGTGAGGTTCGGTGAGTTCGGAAGGTCAGAAGGTGAGCACGAGCCGGCCGCGGACGCCGCCGGCCGCGAGCCGCCGGTGCGCGTCGGCCGCCTCGGCGGCGGGCAGGGTCGCCGCGACGCGCGGGACGAGCACGCCCGCCTCGGCGAGCAGGCGGATCTGGTCCAGCTTGTCCGTCCGCCCCGCGTAGTCGGGGACGAACGTCGTCTGCACCGTGATCGGGCCGTCGCCGTCGAACTCGTGGCCGCCGGGTTCATCGCCGGTGCGGAACCGGGCGTACACGCCGCCGTCACGTACGGCGCCGAGGAGTCGCGGCCCGACCAGCGCCGTGTCGGCGACCGCGTCCACGCCGTCCGGGTACCGGGCCCGGATACGGTCGGCGACGTCGGACCCCCTGGCCACGACCTCGGTCGCGCCGGACAGGCGGACCAGGGCCTCGTCGGCGGGCGCGGCGTCGGCGATCACGGTCAGCCCCGCGTGCGCGGCCATCTGGACCAGGTAGCCGCCGAGTGTCCCGGCGGCCCCGATCACGGCGAGGACGGAGCCGGGCGCGAGCGCCAGCTGGTCGAGTGCCAGCCGCGCGGTGAGCCCGTTCATCGGCAGCGTCGCCGCCGCCGCGTGATCGACGCCCGCCGGTGCGCGGACGACCCAGCCGGCCGGCAGCACCACGTACTCGGCGTAGCCTCCCGCTGCCGGGCCGATCGGCATCACCATCGCCATCACCGGCTCCCCCGGGGACAGCTCGGTCTCCGTCCCCGGGCCGATCTCGTCGATCACGCCGGCGATGTCCATTCCGGTGACGTACGGGGCCGGCACCCCGGCGAACGCCTCCGCGTGCACGCCGGCGCGCAGCAGCGTGTCCGCCGGATTCACCGCGGCCGCGTGCACCCGCACCCGGACCTCACCGGGTCCGGCATGCGGCTCCGGAAGGTCGACGACCCGCAGCACGTCGGGTCCCCCGAACTCGTAAAACCCAATCACTTGCATACCCGCAGCTCCAAGGCAGTTCTCTTTAGATACCAGGTCCGTTGTTCGTACCATTGCATCGAAGTGGAGGAGGCGGCAAGAGAGCACTTCAACGTGCCCAGGTATCCCCGGGAGAACCGTCCAGGACAGAACCAGGTATCTCTCGTATACTGACGACCATGGCGCATCCGACCACCGAGACGGACGACCTCACCCCCGGCCTGTGCGAGCAGGGCCGCGCCCTGATCCGCGACGTGCTCGAGCGGATCGGCGACAAGTGGTCGGTGGTCGTCATCTGCCAGCTGGGCGACACCACCCGGCGGTTCAACGAACTGCGCCGGATGAGCGAGCCCATCACCCAGCGCATGCTCAGCGCGACACTGCGAGGGCTGGAGCGAGACGGCCTGGTGACCCGGACCGTCCACGACACCACCCCGCCGCGCGTCGACTACGCGCTGACCCCGCGCGGGATCGACCTGCTCGAGGTCGTCCGCGGCCTGGCCGGCTGGGCGGAGAGCAACGCCGCCGGCATCCTGGAGTCCAGGACGACCTTCGACGCGCGGTGACCCGGAGGCCCGGCGTGGCCGGCCGGCCGGGCTCACGTCTCCCGCGACCCCCGGCGGCACGATCCGGACCGGCGGCACGATCACCCGCGGTACGGGCGAGGTCGAGCCGTGGCCCGCGCCGGATCGCGAGTTCGTGTTCGTCGCGGAGCGCACGACCTGAACCGGCGGGACGGTTCCGGCTGGTTTCAGGCCGCGGGCAGCCGGTTGACGGGGTGGTCGCCGGTGGCCCAGAGATACTGGACGGCGTAGGCGCGCCAGGGGCGCCAGGCGGCGGCACGGCGGGTGAGCGCCGCGGGGGTGACGGGAAGGCCGAGCCTGCGGGCGGCGACGCGGATCCCCAGGTCGGCGGGTATGAAGGCGTCGGGGTCGCCGAGGGCGCGCATCGCGATGGTCTCGACGGTCCAGGGCCCGAGCCCGGGAAGCGCCGAGAGCTGCGCCCGTGCTCGACACCGGTCGCCTCCGGCGCCGAGATCGATCTCGCCGGCCGCCAGGGCGGCGATCAGGCCGGTGAGCGTCGCGCGGCGCGTCCGGGGAAGGGCGAGCCTCGCAGGATCCAGCGAGGCCAGCGCCTCCGGGGTGGGGAAGAGATGGGTGAGACCTCCCTCGGGGTCCGTGATCGGCTCGCCGTGGGCGGTGACCAGCCGGGCGGCATGGGTGCGGGCGGCGGCGGTGGACACCTGCTGCCCGAGCACCGCGCGTACCGCCAGCTCGGACGCGTCGACGGTACGGGGCACCCGGCGGCCGGGGTGCTCGTCCACGAAGGGTGCGAGCACCGGGTCGGCACGAAGGACGTCTCCGACGGCGACGGGGTCGGCGTCGAGGTCGAGCAGGTTCCGGCACCGGCCGATCGCGGTGGGGAGGTCACGGCGGTCGCTGAGGGTCAGGCGGCAGCCGACGTGGTCGGGCATCGGCCACAGGGTGACGACGCCGTGGCCGTGCGGCAGGCGCAGCGTGCGGCGGTACGCGCCGTCGCGCCACTCCTCCACCCCGGGCACGGAGGTCGCGGCGAGATGCCCGAACAGGTTGCCGGGGCACAGCGGAGCCCGGAACGGCAGCCGCAGCGACACCGTCCCGTGGTCGTCGGCCACCGGCCGTCCGCTGGACGGGGCCGGTATGGGAAAGGCGTAATTCTCACAGTCGAATCTCGCCCGGGAGTGATCCACACAGCCAGACCCCGCCCGGGCGGCACGATCCCCCGACCTGGAGTTCTCGTCATGCATACCTGCAGTGTCCAGGAGAGCGACGACCGTCCTACCCGCACACCCCGCGAAGGGCGCAGACCTTCTCCGCCATCTTCCTCACCTGGCCCGCGATCTTCTCGCTCACTCCCCTGTCGGCGATGTCATGGGTGTAGAGGAAGAGGGCGGCGCCCCGGCGGCCGACGCCCCACAGAGAGCTGGGTTCACGATCACGCTTCCCCTTCCTGGAGGAGTGGCTTCCGACGATCATGGCCTCGTCCCCGGCGCGCAAAGCCCTGCCGACGTGAACACGCCCGGGACGGGCGGCGGTCTCCTGCTTCGCGCACCGTTTCATATCCGTACTCAGCCTGAGGAACGCGGCATGGGCGGATCCCGCGCTCGGGTACAGCGCGAGCTGCTCGCTGTCGTAGGAGGGACCGCTGGTCAGGTGCGTGATCGTTCGCATCGCGACGCGGCCGTCACGGGACTTCCCCTTCGTGCCGCAGGGGTTGAGTTCGAACTGCCGGGTCGTACTGTCGCTGATCTTCCACCACTCCTCGCCCACCGCCACGGGAGGAAGCGGCGCCCTCGCCGTGGGTTCGGTCAGCAGGAACCCTTTGGGAATCCTGGTGGAGCCCACCTCGGCCGCACCGATTTCGCCAAGGATCAAACAGGCACCGGTCCCGCCCAGGAGCAGACAGATCGTCACCATCGTCACCATCACCCGGTTGATCACAGGACACGAGTCTGCGAGCTCCGCGAAGGCCCTGCAACCCGAAAGCACAACATGTTCTGAAATATCGCCTGACGCCTCCGATAAGCGCACAAGAACCTCGGTGATGCCCGCGCGCCGCGTGATCCGAGCGGCTTTCGGGGCAGGACGCAGCCATGCGCGGACGAACGGACTCTCACTACTGGGGTGTGGTACTCGACGCACCCGACGCACAGGAACTCGCGCGGTTCTACGCGCGCCTTCTCGATTGGAAGATCACCAAGGACGAGCCCGGCTGGGCCACGGTCGCACCGGCCGGCGGGGGCACGTACCTGGGTTTCCAGACGTCCAAGGACTACGTACGACCGGTCTGGCCGAACGCCGACGGCTCGCAGCAGATGATGATGCACCTCGACCTGGAGGTCGGTGACCTTTACGGCGCGGTCACCCACGCGATCGAGACGGGCGCGACACTCGCCGCCCACCAGCCGCAGGACGACGTCCGGGTCCTCCTCGACCCCGCGGGGCACCCGTTCTGCCTCTACGTGGACGAGTGACAGAACGCCTGAGGCGTACACGCCGTGCCCGGTGAGCGTCCGGGGCGGCGTGTCAGGCAGCGACCGGCCGGTAGCGGTGCGGAACGTCGCCCGAGTCGAAGGTCCCGGTCCTCAGTGATTTTTGCCGTTCCCCTGGCCGTTGCCCTGGCCGTTCCCTTGGCCGTTGCCGTGCCGCGCCGGCTTGTCCTTGTCCTTGTCCTTGCCGGAGTTGGGATTGGGCTCCTTCGCGGAGGTCCCGGACGTGCCGGTCCCGGGGGATCCGGTGGTCGCCGCCCTGGGGGCGACGTCGGTCCGCCCGCTGCGGCGAGGCGCGGCGGTGGGGTACTCGTCGTCGATCACCTGCCGCGTCTCGGGGGTGCGGGTGGTTTGTGGCGCCGTGACGGGAGCGGTCCCGGAAGGGGCGACCCGCTCCGGCCGGCCGGACTCGCCGTCGCGCCATCCGGCGGTGAGGGCCGCGCCGGCGAGGACGCCGGCGGCCAGAACCGCGACACCCGCCGACAGGCGCCGGCGCCCGATCATCCGCCGGTGTGCCGAGGTGGGCCCGGCCTCCTCACGAAGGTGGTGCGCCGCGAAACCACGACCCGCGTCTTCGTGGAAGTGGTGACCGGTGGAGCGGCGGTCGGCCTCGATGGGCCCGGTGGACCGCTGGTCCGCGGCCGACGCCACGACGCGGGCGGCGAGGAAGGGCGCCGCGGTGACGTCCGCGTCCCGCTCCCACAGCGTGGCCACGTCCTCCAGCTGTTTCCGGGCACGGGCGGCGCCGGTGCGCCGGGCGGGGTCCTTGTCGAGCAGGCCGGCGATGACGGGCGCCAGGGGGCCGGCGTGCCGGAACGGTTCGGGATCGGCCGTCAGCACGGCGGCGAGGGTGGCCAGTGCGGTGCTGCGCCCGAACGCGGAGCGGCCCTCGGCTGCGGCGTACAGGGTGGCCCCGAAGGACCACATGTCGCTTTCCACGCTCGACGCGACGCCACCGGCGCGCTCGGGGGCGATGTAGGCGGGCGTGCCCACGACCATCCCCGTCCTGGTGAGAGACACGTCCTCGTCGACGGCGGCGGCCAGCCCGAAGTCGGTCAGGATGGCGTGCCCGTCCTCGGTGAGCAGGATGTTCGCGGGTTTGACGTCGCGGTGCATGACTCCGGCCGCGTGGGCGGCCTCCAGCGCCGACAGCACGTCCAGCCCGACGCGCGCGAGGGTGGTCGCGGGCATCGGCCCCTCCTCGGCGACCACCTCGGCGAGGTTGCGCGAGCGCACGAGCTGCATCACGATCCACAGGGAGTCGTCGGCCCGTACCACGTCGTACACCGCGGCGATGTTGGGGTGGTGCAGCCGCGCGGCGAGGCGCGCCTCGCGCATGGTGCGTTCCAGCAGGACCTCGCGCTCCGGCCCGGTCAGGTGATCGGGGAGCTCGACCTCCTTGACCGCGACCTCACGGTCGAGGAGGTCGTCATGGGCGCGCCACACCGTCGCCGTGCCGCCTCTGCCCAGTCCGGCCAGGAGACGGTAGCGCCCGGCCAGCAGCCACCCTTCGTAGCGCAAAGAAGACATTGGGCATGCCTACCCGATGATTGAGCCCGTATGTCACTGATATCACTACATCCGATGCCTACCGGTTACCGGATCATCCTCCGGGGGGCGGCCCGCCCCGGCCTCGGCTCTCCCAGACCCAGGCCACGATCTCGACCCGGTTGCGTACGCCGAGCTTGGCCGTGATGCCCGACACATACCCCTTGACCGTGCTCAGCGAGATGAACAGCTCGTCGGCGATCTCCTGGTTGGTGCGTCCCCTGCCGATCGCCTGGACGATCTCGGTCTCCCGCGCGGTCAGGGGCTGTGCCGGTACGCGGGCCCCGGTCCGGGTTCCGCGCTCGGCGAGGTGGCGCAGCAGCCGCAGTGTGATGGACGGTGAGATGAGCGCGTCCCCCGTGTACGCGGCCCGCACGGCCTCGACCAGCAGGCGGGGACCCGCGTCCTTCAGCACGAATCCGGCCGCGCCGCAGCGCAGCGCGCCGTAGACGTACTCGTCCAGGTCGAACGTGGTGACCATGACCACCCTAGGCGGGGCTCCGGCAAGCGCGCGGGCGACCTCGATCCCGTCGAGGCGGGGCATCTGGATGTCCACCAGGCACACGTCCGGGTGTGTCCTGCGGGCCTGTTCGATCGCCTCGACGCCGTCGCCCGCCTCGGCGACCACGGTGATGTCGGGCTGGTCTTCGAGAATGATCCGCAGGCTGGCCCGGACCATCGCCTGGTCGTCGGCCAGAAGCACCCGGATGGTCATCGGCGCCCCCTGACGGGCAGGGTCCGCGCCATCCGGCATCGGAGCTCCGTGACGGGTACAGGCGGTCTCATCGGTGTCCTCCGGTGGGCACAGGCCGTCTCACCGGTGCTCGCCGGTGGGGACGGTGGCGCGGACGGACCAGCCGGAGCCGGGGCGAGGGCCGGCGGTCAGGGTGCCGCCGAGGGCTTCGAGGCGTTCGCGCATCCCGATGAGGCCGTATCCGGCGCGGCGGTAGCGGCGGGCGGGCGACCGAGGGGCGTCGTCCTCGACCTCGACCGTGACGGCCCCCTCGTGCTGGGTGATGCCGATGGTGACCTCGCGGGCGTGCGGGGCGTGCCGGGAGACGTTGGTCAGCGCCTCCCGCACGACCCGGTACACGGTGCTGCTCACCTGGGGCGGCCAGCCGGACGGCTCGGCGTCCAGCCGCAGGTGCGCCCGGCGGCCGTGGCTCTCGAAGTCCTCGATCAGCTCGTCGAGCCGTTCGTGGCCTTCGGCGGCGGGAGCGGCGTCACGCAGGAGGCCGACCACGCGGCGGGTGGCGGCCAGGGCCTCCGAGCCCGCGGTCTCGATGCCGGCGAGAGAGCCGGCCGTCCTCTCCGGGTGCTTGGCGGTGACGAGCTGGGCGGCCTGGGCCTGGAGCACGATGCTGGTGATGTGGTGGGCGACGACGTCGTGCAGCTCCCTGGCCAGATCGAGGCGCTCGGCATGCCGTACCCGCTCGGCGACGGTACGGCGGTGGGCGGCGAGCAGCCGGAGGCCGCCCCCTGCCGCCAGGGCGGTGAGCCAGAGCAGGCCGCTCACCACCGGCACGGCCGAGCCGGGGTTGGCGAGAAGGCCGCCCGCCACCACGGCCAGCCCCGCGGCGGCCACGGCGCAGGCCGTGCGGGCGGGCAGCGTCCTGACCGCGGAGCCGACGAGCACCGCCGCCCCCAGGGACGCGGCGGGGCTGGGTTCGGCGGGCAGGTGGACGAGGCGGGTGACGAGGACGGCGAGCGCGGCCACGGCCAGGCCGGCGACGGCGGTCCACAGCGGGTCGCGGCGGCGCACCAGGGCGAGCGCGCACACCCAGGCGGCGACCGCCGCGCCGAACGGCCAGTACCCGGCGCCCCAGCTGCCGGCGACCTGGTACGCCTGGAAGGCCACGGCCACCGCGAACACGGCGCCGAGCCCGGCGCCGGCCGCCACCCTGAACCGATCGGGAACACCCACGGCCTCCAGGCTAGGGGAGGCGCCCCACCGGCCTGTACCGGCCGAAAGTACTGTTCCCTCCCTGCTTTCCGCCGATGTGGGAGCGGGCCGGGGTCCGCAGGATGAGGTTCCATGCCACATGAAACGCTTCCCCCGTCGCCGGAGGCCACCGGGCCGGGACACCCCACGACGACCTTCTCCGGCCGGCCGCGTGTCGCCGCGCTCGACGTGCTGCGTGGGTTCGCCCTGTGCGGGATCCTGCTGGCCAACGTCAAGCCGATCGCCCACATGATCTACGCCACCGAGGTCACGAGGTCCGTGGTGGTGGAGAGCCAGGACGGCACCTGGCTGGGGTTGGGGCTCTTCGTCGACCAGCGTTTCTTCCCGATCTTCTCCCTGCTGTTCGGCGTCGGTTTCTCGCTGCTGCTGGAGTCCGCGGGACGCCACGCCCCGCGCCCGCGGGTGCTCCTGGCGCGCCGGCTCCTGGTCCTGCTCGCCGTGGGCCTGGCTCACATGTTCCTGCTGTGGCGAGGCGACATCCTGACCGTCTACGCCGTCGTCGGCCTGGTGGTGCTGCTGCCCTCGACCTGGCTGCCGCGCCGGGCCGTCGCGGGGCTCGCCGCCGTCCTCGTCGCGACGCCGCTGATCCTCGACAGCAACGGCGTGCCGCTGGTGCCCGGACTGTTCCTGCTGGGTTCGGCACTCACCCGGTACGGGGTGATCGACCGGATGGAGCGCTCCGTCCGCGTTCCGGCCACGCTGGGCCTGCTCTTCGCGGCGGGGGCGGTGCCCGCCGTGTGGCTGCAGGTCGGAACGCGGCCCGGCGACCCGTACTTCAACTCCTGGTTCGGCCTCGCCGGATCGCTGATGGCGGGCGTCTACGTGTGCGCCCTGTTGCTCCTGCTCAGAACGCCGCTCCGTCCGGCGCTGCAGAGGGTTTTCGCGCCGCTGGGCCGGATGGCGCTGACCAACTACCTGTCCGCCACGGTCCTCGTCCTGGTGGCCGCCCGCCTCGTCGGCGGCCCGCCGGACGGCTGGTCCGAGGCGACGGTGCTCCTGATCGCCGGGGCCGTTCTCGTCCCCCAGTGGCTGGTGTCCACGCTCTGGCTGCGCCGCTACCGCCAGGGCCCGCTGGAATGGCTCTGGCGCTGGGCCACCTGGGCCCGCCGCCCACCTCTGCGCCGTACCCCCTGACCGCCGGGTTCACATCGGGGAGCAGGGAGCGGCGGCCGGGCGGCTCGCCGAGCCCGCGTGCGCCGGACGCGTTCGGTGTTCCGGGACAGCCGGGCCGGCCGGGTCGGAGGAGCCGGAGGGGCCGGCCGGGCCGGAGGAGCCGGAGGGGCCGGACACGGCGAGGTGGCCGCGGCTCAGGTGACCGAGTGGGTGATGGTGGCGGTGTAGGTGCCGACGCGGACGCCGACGGGCAGGGTCACGGTGATCGTCGGGTTCCAGGTGGCGGAGTTCTCGCCCGTGCCCTCGGAGGCGGTGAAGGCGGTGCGCGCGGAGCCGAGGCCGCCTGAGGTGCCGGGGGTGAACTCCGCGACCCCGGCCGTGGCCGTGGCCGCGCCGGGCGCGTAGTCGATGAGGCTTTTCGCGATGGTCTCGGAAGGGGTGGCGCCACCGGTGGTGAAGGTCGTCGAGCTGACGGTCGCGGTCCAGGCGGCGTCGGAGGCGTAGCGGGTGTCGGTCACGGTGACCGCGCCGAGCCGGGCCGAGACCTCGGCGCCCGGTTCCGCGGAACCCAGGTTCGCGTTCTGGGGCGCGCTGATGGACAGGGTGCCGGTGGGGCGGGTGATGGTGTCGCTGTCGAGGGTGACGGTGCCGTCGCGGGCCAGGAAACGCCCGTCGACGACCATGCCGGCGCCGGCGGTGATCGAGGCCAGCGCGAGGACGGTGCCGGAAAGGGTGGAGGCGGCTCCCAGCGTGGCGGAGGTGCCGACCTGCCAGAAGACGTTGCGCGCCTGGGCGCCGCCGGTGAGGGTCACCGTGCTGGCGCCCGCGGTCAGCAGGGTGGAGACGGCCTGGAAGATGAAGATCGCGTCCGGGTCCCCCTGGGCGTCCAGGGTGAGGTCGCCGGTGTTACTGAAGGTGCCGGAGAGCGAGCTGTAGACCCCCGGCGTCAGCGTGGTGGCGCCGAGGTCGGTGGGCACGGTGGCGGTGGGAGTGCGGGAGGCGACGTCGTTGTAGGCGAGGGCGAAGTCACTCTGAGCCTGGACGGCGGCGGCGTCGTTCACGTGGATCGTCCCTGTCACGTCCCCGGGCGGGAAACCGGACACCGTCATGCCCGGGGTGACCCCGAGGTCACCGGTGATGATGCTGGCACCGGTGTTGACCACGGAGTCGCCGGCCAGGACGGCGAAACTCCCGGCCGCGCCGAGAAACACCGGCGGATCCGCCGCGCTCGCGCCGGACAGCCCGGCCGGGAGCACGATCAGGAGAACGGCCAGGAGGCAGGCCAGGAGCACGCTCACGGCGGGAGACGACGCCGGACCCGCCACCGTGGGCCCTGCCGGCCGGTATCTTCCGGCGTGGCGCGGCCCGGCCCAGATGAGGCTCCTCATACGTCCCTCTCCTCTACCTCCGAGGTCACGGCGGCTCAGGGTCTCGACTCGTGAGAGCCGTCCGGTGAACCGTGCCGCCGCGGATCGGCCACGCCCCGCTGCGCTGCCACGACCGGGCGTGCCGTCGACGGTCGTCACCGGATCGGGGATCCAGGCCGAGGGCCGAGACGGCACAGGGGCGCGACCGGGTGCGTACCGGCCGCCCTCTCCCCTGTCACGCGCGACGGCACCTCTGCCCGTCGCGGCCCGCGCCCCGTCCGAAGACCGTCTCGCAGTCACGCGCCGCCCGAATGACGATCTCGCTGTAGCCGAGAATAGAGGGTCCTCGCGGTAATGGCCGTGAAACCACCGGCGTGTCGCTGACCTGCGAACAGGTCACTGGCGGACGGTCGAACCCCGGCGCTCCTTGCGGATGTGCAACTGCGCGGGCACCCGGGTGCGCAGCTCGGCGACGTGGCTGACGATGCCGACCGCCCGGCCGCCGTCGCGCAGGCCGTCGAGGATGTCGAGCACCCCGTCGAGGGTGTCCTCGTCCAGGGTGCCGAAGCCCTCGTCGACGAAGAGCGTGCCGATGTCCGCTCCCCCGGCCTCGGCGGTGACCACGTCGGCCAGGCCGAGGGCGAGGGCGAGGGAGGTGATGAAGCTCTCGCCGCCGGAGAGGGTCGCCGGGTCACGGCCCACGCCGGTCCAGCTGTCCAGGATGTGCAGGCCGAGCCCGCCGCCGGACCTGCTCCGGTCTCCGGCGGAGCGGTCGCGGTTGTGCTCCAGGAGATAGCGCCCGCCCGACATGTGGTCGAGCCGCTCGTTGGCCGACTCGACCACCTGGCCGAGGCGCTCGCCGAGCACGTAGGACGACAGCCGCATCTTCCACCGGTTGTCGGTGGAGTTGCCGCCGGTCAGGGTGGCGAGCCGTTCGGTCAGCCGGTGCCGCTCGTCGGCGGGCTCCCAACGTCGCAGGCAGGCGGCCAGCTCGGTGCGGAGCGCGGCCAGCCGGGCCAGGCGGGCCTCGCCCCGGTCACGCTCGGACAGCAGGCGGGCGTGGGCGGCGTCGGCCGCGTCCCGAGCCTCGCGCAGCCCCGCGAGGTCGGGTTCCGGCTCGGCCGCGGCGGCGACCAGCTCGGGGTCGGCGAGCATCGCGGCGACCGCGGCGCCCTCCTGGGCGAGCTCGCGGAGCCGGGCGGTCTTCTCCTCCCGTTCGGCGGGGGAGCGGACGGCGGCACGGGCGTCGTCGAGCCCGAGGAAGCCCGCCTCGACGACGGCGCCCAGCGCCCGGTCGCGGGCCGTCACGAGCTCGGCGGCGGTGACCCGCTCGTCCCTGACCGCCTCGACGGCCTCCCGCAGCAGCTCCGCCTCGTCGGCCAGCCGATCCAGCCTGGCGGCCAGTGTCGGGTCCTGGCCGCGTGCCTCGTCGAGGCGCGCGGCCAGCCGCTCGGCGTCGGCACCGAGCCTTTCGGCGTTCGTACGGCGGGAGGCGAGCCCGACGGCGAGCTCGCGCGAGCGCTCCCCGAGCCGCTCGGACTCGGCGGCGATCCGTCCGGCCTCGGCCGCCAGCACCGGCTCGGCCCCCGCCGACTCGCGGAGCGCGGCCAGTGCCCGCTCCGCCTCGGTGAGCTCGCCCGCGGCGTCCCGTACGGCCAGGTCGGTCCGGTCTCGCGCCTCGCGGTGGGCCGCGGCGGCCTCGATGGCGCGGGTCGCGGCGGCGAGCGCGGCGGACAGGAGCGCGACCTCCCGTGCCAGGCGCTCGCGGCGGGCCCGCACCGAGGGGTCGGCGCCCCGGGCGCCGTCCAGGCGGGCGGTGAGGCGCTCGCGCTCGGCCTGCCAGCCCGTACGGCGGGCGTGACCCTCGGCGAGCCGCCGGGCGATCTCCGCCGCCCGGGTCCTCGCGCCGTCCAGCTCGGCGGCGATCCGCTCCACCTCGGCGGCGATGGCCTCCTCGGAGCTCGCGGCGGAGGTCAGCGCCTCCAGCTTCCGGCCCGTCTCGGCGAGGATCTCCCCCGCCTCCTCCCCGGTCACCTCTCCCGCGACGGCGAGTGCCTCGTCGAGGCGGGAGACCAGCGTCGTGACGGTGTTCCCCGCGGCCTGGCGCCGTTCCATGGCTGCCTCGTAGGCGCCCTGGGCGGTGCGCTCGTCGTCGGCGGTGGGCGCCTGGTCGGCCGGGGCGGCGGGGGCGGGGTGGTCGGGTGAGCCGCAGACCGCGCAGGGGTGACCGGGGGTGAGCTTGGCGGCGAGTTCCGCGGCCATGCCGTCGATCCTGGCCTGCCGGATGTCCAGGTGCCGGTCGCGGAGCGTCTGGGCGAGGTCGGTGGCCTCGGTCTGCGCGGCGCGCGCGGACTCCAGCTCGACGCGGAGTATCTCGCGGCGCCGTGCCGCGGCGAGCACCGCGGCGGCGGTGTCGGCGCTCGCCCGCGCCGCCGGGATCCCCGCCGCGGCGGCCCTGGCCTCACCGAGCCGGGCGGACGCCTCCGCCGACGCGGTGGGCAGCCCCTCCAGGGTCTCGCGGACCTCGGCCTCCTGCCGGACCACCGCCGGGAGCTCAGCGTCGAGCGCGGCGATCAGCCCGTCGAGCTCGGCCAGCCGGGCCTCCTCGACCCGCAGCCCCTCCAGCCCGGCCAGCTCCCGCCCGCGCTCCCTCTCCCGGGCGGTGAGGGTCTCGCGGACCTCCCCGGGGTCGGAGGTCTCGCGGACCTCGTCGGAGTCGGGGGTCTCGCGGACCTCGTCGGAGTCGGAGGTCTCGCGGACCTCGTCGGAGTCGGAGGTCTCGCGGACCTCGTCGGAGTCGGGGGTCTCGCGGACCTCGTCGGGGTCGGGGGTCGCGTCGGGGGCGGAGGTCTCGCGCACCTCCGGAGGTAGGGCGGCCAGCCTGGCGGCGAGGTCGGCGCGGGCGGCGGACAGGTCGGCGGCGAGGCGGTCGCGGTGCTCGGCCGCCCGGAGACGGGTGACGGCGCCCTCCACCGCCGACTCGGCGGCGGGGAGGCGGGCCGCGTCCAGGCGGGCGGCGGTGAGACGTTCGTCCAGCTCCCGGCGGAGACCGGGGAGGGCCTCCAGGCGGGCGTCGGCCTCTGCCTGCGCGGCGGTCAGCTCGACGATCTCGCGAGCGGTCCTTTCCCGCTCCCGGACGATTCCCGCCAGGCGTGACTCCTCCGCGCGCAGCTCGCCCAGGCGGGTGATCTCACTCTGGCGGTCGCGCTCCAGCGCGGCCAGGTGGCCGAGTACGGCGTGGCGGCGGTCCGCACCGGTATCCGTGGGGTCACGGACATCCTCGTGGGCGCCGGCACCCGCAGGGTCACGGGCGTCGTCATAAGGGTTGTCACCCGCAGGGTCACGGACACCGTCATATGCGCCGGCACCCGTGTGGTCACGGGTGTCGTCGCCGTGGGCCGTGCCTGCCGTACCGGTGCCGGTGTGGGCGGTGCCGGTGTGGCCGCGGACGGCGTCCCACCGGCCGAGGGGGGCACCGAGGAGAGGGAGGGCGCGGGCGACGGCGTCGGCGGCCAGCTGGTGGGCCTTGGACGCGGCCTCGGCGCGCTGCTCGGCACCCTGGATCAGCGGCAGCACCCGGTCGGCGGCCGCCGCCTCCTCCAGGATGGTCTCCAGGTCGGCCCGCTCCTCGGCCGTCTCCTCCAGCGCCCGGCTCCTGGTCAGCGCCTCGGCGTGACGCCGTCGCCGGTCGGCCAGCGCCGCGCCGCGTTCCAGGCTCTCGCGCGCCCGCCGTACGGCGGCCTCGCCCTCGGCTCCCTGCCCGTCCAGCCGCGCGGCCTCCAGGCGCGCGAGGTTCTCAAGCGCGTGGGCCCACCCCAGCGGGTCGTCCTCCACGGACCGCGCGGACTCCACGGACTGTGCGGACTCCGTGGACTGTGCGGACTCCGTGGGCTCCACGATCTTCACGGACTCTCCCGGCTCCGTGACCTCCGTGGGGACCCGCGGCTCGGGGAGAACGGCCAGCGCGGTCAGGAGGGCCGGGCCCGCGGCCTCCTCCAGGCGCTTGACGGCGAAGTCGACCTCCTTGCGCAGGGTCTGCTGCTCGCGGTACGCCTCGGTGCGCTGCTCGGCGAGCCAGGACTCGGCGGTGGCGTAGACCTTCACCGAGAACAGGCGCTCCAGGACCTTGCGGCGGTCCTCACCGTCGGCGCGCAGGAACTTGGCGAAGTCCCCCTGGGGCAGCATCGCGACCTGGAGGAACTGCTCGGCGTTCATGCCGAGCAGGGTGCCGACGAACTCCCCCGCCTCGTCGACCCTGGTCGTCAGCCCCACCCATTCCCCGGAGGGCGCGAGCTCCTGGAGCAGGGCCTTCTCGTTCTCCCTGGTCGTGCCGGTGCCCCTGAGCTTGGGGCGCTGCCAGGCCGGCGACCGGGTGATCTTCAGCCTGCGGCCCCTGACCGTGACCTCCAGTGCCACGCTGGGCCCCCGGCCCGGGGGCGCGTGGTCGCAGCGCAGGCTCTTGGCGCTGTCGCGCCTGCCGGGCACCCTGCCGTACAGGGCGTAGCAGAGCGCGTCGAGCACGGTGGTCTTGCCCGCGCCGGTGGGGCCGTGGATCAGGAACAGCCCCGCCTCGGCGAGGGCGTCGAAGTCGACCTGCTCCTCACCGGGGAAGGAGCCGAAAGCGGTGATCCACAGACGGTGCGGGCGCATCTACGCCTTCGCCTCCTTCATGCGGGAGAACTCCACGGCCTCCCGCAGCAGCCGGGTCTCGGCGGGGTCGGCGGCCTCGCCGCGCACCTCGCGGACGAAGTCGAGGGCGACGTCGATCTCGGGGCGCCCGGCCGCCCTGGCGCGGGTCACGGTCTCGTGGACCCCGCCCTCGGGTTCGAAGGACAGGGCGAGCGTGTGCGGGAAGCGGGACCGGAGCCGCTCCATCGCGCCCTTGGGCCGGATCCGGTCGACGAGCGTCACCTGGAGCCAGTGGTCCTCGTGACGGGCGTGCTCGGGCGCGGCCAGCAGCTCGTCGATGCGTCCGGTGAGGCGGCTGACCGGCCTGGGCACCGGGGCCTCGACGAACTCGGCGCCCTCGTAGCCGCCGGGGCCGATGTCGACCACCCAGGAGCCCTTCGTCTGGCCGGCCTCGGAGAAGGAGTAGGCGATCGGGGAGCCGGAGTAGCGGGCGGTCTCGCTCATCCGCTGGCGGCCGTGCAGGTGGCCGAGCGCCACGTAGTCGACGCCGTCGAAGGCGCGCACCGGGACGTGCGCGACGCCTCCCACGCTGATGTCGCGCTCGCTGTCGCTGCCCTGCCCCCCGGTCACGAACGCGTGGGCGAGGACCACCGACCGGGGGCCGCGCCGCCCGAGGTCGGCGCGGACCAGGGACATCGCGTGCTCGATCGCGGCGGTGTGGGTGCGCTCGGACAGCTCCCAGGGGACGCGTACCAGCTCGGGCTCCAGGTAGGGGATGCCGTAGAAGGCGACGTCGCCGACGACGACCGGCTCGCCGACCCGCTCCGGGTCGGTGCGCAGGTGGACGCCCGCCGCGTCGATGAGGTCGGCGCCGAAGCCGAGGCGGCGGGCCGAGTCGTGGTTGCCGCTGATCAGCACGGTGCGCACCCGGGCGTCGACGAGCCGGCGCAGCGCCTGGTTGCACAGGTCGACCGCGTCGACCGAGGGCAGCGCCCGGTCGTAGACGTCACCGGAGACCACGACCACGTCGATCCGCTCCGACCTGACCGTCTCGATCAGGTGGTCGACGAAGACGCCCTGGGCGGCCAGGAGACTCTCCCGGTGGAACGAGCGGCCCAGGTGCCAGTCCGATGTGTGCAACACCCGCATGTCGCACGAAGCTAACAGGACTCAGCGACAAATGTGGCCACTCGCGTCACGCGAATCCCCCACTCTGGTGGGGACTTCCGGTGGTGAGTACGCTTGAAGATCGGATGGAACGATACCGGAACTACGACGATCACGGAGGCGAGTGACCATCGGGGATCGCGTCGGTGTCCAGGTGGGCCGCGGTGTCCTGAGTGTCGCCTCCGGCCTGATCCTGGTGGTTCTCGCGACGGTGGGCTACACCCTGCCGCCGCCGTTCGACCCGACCCCTCTGCACGTCGATCCGGTCTTCCAGACCCTCCCTCCCCAGCCGCCGGCCGAGCTCAGGTACGTCCCCTCGAACAGGCAGATCACCACGCAGGACGTCACCGTCACGGCCGAGGACGGCACGTTGCTGGGAGCGACCATCCGCGCGCCGATGACCCCGGGACGGCACCCGGCGCTGGTCTTCGTGCAGGGGGCGGGCCCCGGGGTGCGGGGTGAGTTCACCACCCAGGCCGAGTGGCTGGCCAGGACCGGGATCGTCACCCTCGTCTACGACAAGCGGACCGTGGGCTACGACTTCATGAAGCGCGACTTCGGCCTCCTCGCCCGCGACGCCCTGCGCGTCCTGAGGGAGCTGCGTTCGCGCGAGGACGTCGACCCGGCCAGGGTGGGACTGTGGGGGGTGAGCGAGGGGAGCTGGGTGGTGCCCCTCGCCGCCAACGACAGCGGCGCCGTCGGGTTCACCGTGCTGGTGTCGGCCCCCAACGTCTCCCCCATGCGGCAGGTGACGTGGGCGCTGGGCGAGCAGCTCCAGCGGCTGTACGCGCCCAGCGGAGTGCGCGAGCTGCTCATCCGCGCGATCGGCGCCGTGGACGCGGACTTCCTGCGCTACGACGGCCTGCCCGCGCTGCGCGAGCTGCGGCAGCCGGTCCTGGCCCTGTACGGCACGCGCGATCCCTCGATCCCGTTCGTGGAGAGCAGCAAGGCGCTGACCGGCGCGCTCGCCGAGGGCGGCAACGACGCCTACACGATCCGCTACCTCGACCGCGCCGACCACGGCATGCGCTTCCACGGCGGCCCCCTCGTCCCCGACTACCTGCGGACGCTGGCCAACTGGGTGCTGGGCCTGCCGGGCACGGCCACGCCGTCGGTGCACATCGCCGGCGCCACGCCGGTCCAGCGCCTGGAGGCGAGCGACGTTCCGGCCGCTCCCTGGTACGCCGGGGGCACGGTGATCGGCCTGACGCTCTGCCTGGCCGTGGTCGGTTACGTGGTCGGGCCGGTGGCGGAGATGGCCGCGCGGCTGCGCGGCCGGGCGGCGGCCGCGCAGGCCGACGTCCTGATCTGGCCGCCGATCCGGCGGCGGTTCCGCCGGATGGCGTGGACCGGGGTCGGGCTGCTCTTCTCGGTGGTGGCGTTCATCACGCTGCTCGTGCTGTTCTCGGTCAACCAGGCCGGGGCGTGGCCCGCGGTGCTCGCCGGGTGGCTGGTCATCAGGATCCTGGCGCTGCTGATGCTGCTGCAGGAGGTCACGGGCGTGGCAGCCGTCGTGTCGGGGCTGCGGGAGGGCTGGCAGCCCTCCCGCCCGCAGAGCTTCGCGGTGGCCGGGGTGCTGGGCAGCACCGGCCTGCTGCTGGTGGCCGCGGCCTACTACGGCCTGTTCTCGTTTCCCTGGTAGGGCTTCACCGGTAGGGCTTCACCGGCGGGGCTTTTCACCGGTGGGGCCGCGGCGTTCCCTCCCCGTGCGTCTCCCGGCAGGCCACGACGGCCGAAGGCGGCGTCACGTCCCCGTGACCGTCAGGGGCGGCCGTCGAGCCAGCGGTCCATCTCGGCGAAGACGCGCTTGCGGACCGGCTCGGGTGACAGCACCAGGTCGTGCATGCCGCCCGGCACGCGGACGCACGTCACGTGCGAGCCGATGCTGGTCGACCAGCGGGCGATCCGCCGGGGGTCGAGCACGACGTCCGCCTCCCGCGCCTCCGGCGCGAAGGCGCGCAGCCGCAGGCCCTTCTCCGCGCAGAGCACCAGCACCGGCACGTCCACCCGGAGGCCGTCGTGCAGTCTGCGCTGCGCCCGGCGGACCGCCCCGATCCAGGCCGCGTGCACCGGGAACCCGCCGATGGGCTTCCACTCCAGGTCGAAGTCCCACTCGCCGTGGTGGCTGCGGTGCAGGCTCGTGCCGTACGCGGTGGCGGTCACCATGGGCAGGACCGCGCGGGTGGGCAGCCGGGACAGCTGCACCCGCAGCAGGTCCGCGGCGATCCGCACGGGGGCGGGGACGTTGAGGTCGAGGAAGGGGCTGTTGAGCACCAGCGCCTGGACCAGTCCCCGGCCGCGGACCCGGTCGGCCCAGAGCGGGGCGATCAGGCCCCCGGTGGAGTGGGCGTTGAGGACGACGTGATCGTGCCCGTCGCGCTCGCGGATGATCCGTACCGCCTCGTCGATCTCCGGGAAGTACTCGGTGAGGCTGCGCACGAACCCGCGGGTCTGGTGCGGCAGCAGCGAGCGGCCGTACTTGCGCAGGTCGAGCCCGTAGAAGTCGAAGCCCCTGGCGACGAAGTGGTCGGCCAGGTGGGTCTGGAAGAAGTAGTCGGTGAAGCCGTGCAGGTAGAGCACGGCTCCGCGGGCGGGCTCGGCGGCACGCCGCCGCACCAGCGAGGCCACCACCGCGCCCTCGTCGTCGTCGGCCATCGGCAGGACCGTGAGCTCGTAGTCGGGACCGAGAACGTCGGGCATGACGGCCAGGGTAGTTCGTACGAATTGTCCGCTCATCAGGGGGATCGCGCGAGGAGGACCGGAGTACCTGGCGGAGAAGGCCACGGGTGTGTGCCTCCGGAGAGACCGTGACGGCTCCGCCGGGGTCGAGCCGGTGCGGGTGGCCGAGGACCCCGAGGACCCCGAGGAACCCGAGGAACCCGAGGAACCCGAGAATCCCCAAGGACCATGAGGATCCCGGGGACTCCGGGGATCCCGAGGACCCCGAGGATCACCGCGGCGACGCCGTGATTCGATCTCGGCGAAAACCATGATCGATTCTTATTGCTGTAGAAATGACGCGATATAGGAGCATTAGCTTCCCGAGTTGTTCACCGACTTGTCGCCCGCGACCTGGTTTCGCCCCCCTACCATCTCCCTGCGGCGGTCAAGCGCGAGGAAACGGGGAGCAGTTGCGGGACAGATCAAAGCCGCCCGGAGTCGGCGCGGTCATCGGCTGGACGGCACTGGCCGCCATCGTCCCGGGCGCCGCGCACCTGCGCGCCGGATGGCGCAGGACGGGACTGGCGATCCTGTGCACGTACACGGCGCTGCTGCTGGCCCTGCTCTGGGTGGCGCTCACCTCCGACCTCGGCGGGATCGCCGGGCGGCTGGCCGCCTCCTCCGCGCTGACCAACGTCACCGTGGTCGTCTCCCTGGCGCTCGGCGCCGCCTGGTTCGCGCTGGTCGTGCACTCGTTCGTCGTGATGAACCCCGGCACGCTGCCCAGTGTGGGACAGGCGATCGCCGGAGGCGTGGCGGGAACGCTCGCGGTGGCCGTACTCCTGCCGTTCGGCCTGGTCGGGCAGTACACGGCGGTCTCGCAGTCGGCACTGGACGACGTCTTCAACGCCCCGTCCACGCCGCGCCCCGCGAGCGACGGGGGCGGGGGCGACGAGGACGACCCGTGGGCGGGCCGCAACCGGGTGAACATCCTGCTGCTCGGCGGCGACGCCGACACCCACCGGGTGGGCGTGCGGACCGACAGCATCAACGTGGCCAGCGTGGACGTCAAGACCGGCAACACCGTGCTGCTCAGCCTGCCGCGCAACCTGGAGAACGTCCGCTTCGTCCCCGGCTCCCCCATGGCGAAGCGCTTCCCCGAGGGCTTCCGGCTCCCGGCCAACCCCGACGGCTCGCGCGAGGACCTGCTCTTCGCGGTCTGGGAGTACGCCGACTCCCACCCGGAGATCTTCGGGGGCCGCAAGGGCCAGGGCACCAAGACGCTCATCGACACGGTCGGCTACACGCTGGGCCTGAAGATCGACTGGTACGCCCTCGTCAACATGTGGGGCTTCGCCCGGCTGATCGACGCCATCGGCGGCGTGACGCTGACGGTTCCCCAGGACGTGGTCTTCGGCAAGTACAACGAGGGCCTGGTCAAGGCCGGAACCCGCAAGCTGCGCGGCGCCGACGCGATGTGGTTCGCCCGCTCGCGCACCAACAGCGACGACTACACACGGATGGGACGCCAGCGCTGCGTGCTGGGCGCCCTGCTCTCCCAGTCGGACCCGGCGACCGTGCTGTCCCGCTTCAACCAGGTCGCGCTGGCCACCAAGGAACTGCTGCGCACCGACATCCCGCGCCCGATGCTGGAGCACCTGGTCCCGCTGGCGCTGAAGGTCAAGAACGCGAAGGTGACCAGCGTCCAGTTCGTCCCGCCACTGATCAACACCGGCTACCCCGACTGGAGCAAGATCCGCACGGTCACCGCCAAGGCCCTGCGCGCCTCGGCCGTCACCCGGCGCCCCCTCACCGCCACCGCGGCCCCCACCGCCACCCCGAAGAGCACACCGAAGGCCACCGCCGGTCCTCGGCCGCCGGCCCCCGACGCGCCCAAGGGCATCACGGACGGCTGCGGCTGACCCCCGGGGCCGCGCACCCCCGCGGCCCCGCGGCCTCATCGGCCTCAGCGATCTCAGCGGCCGGTGTCCCCCGTACCGTCGCGACCGGATCGGTGAGGGTGCCGAGCGGTCCCGCTAGACCGAGTACGACTCCTTGGACAGGCGGCGGACCCGGTCCTCGTCGATGCGGTGGCCAAGACCCGCCTGGGTGAGCGGCACCGCCACCACGCCGCCCGAGGCGCCGACCGGCGGGTCGACGATCTGCGCGCTGCGCGGCGGCTCGGCCACGTCACAGGGCAGGCCGCAGCCGGGCAGGCTGGCCGCGGCGACGGTGGCCGCGCGGGCCAGCCCGGTGCCCTTGCCCCCGGCGCAGGCGATCTCCCACCCGGCGCGTACCGCGCGGTCGTGCACCCGCCGCACCTCGCGCAGGGAGCCCAGGGTCGCGGGACGGAGCAGCAGCGCCCGGCCCGCCCTCGCGGTGATCGCCTCGTCCAGTTCGGCGGCCGAGGCGACCTCGAGCAGCACCGGGGCGGCGACGCGCTCCTGCAGGTCGGCGTGGTCGCCGAGACTCGCGAGACCGGTGAAGGGGCGTTCGATGACGGAGAGCGTGTAGGCGTCCAGCGCCTCGAGGGCGTCGACGTCGGTGTAGGCGCCGCGGGCGTCCACGCCGATGCCCAGCGCGGGGTACGCCCGGCGGACGGCGCGCAGCGGCTCGATGTCCCAGCCGGGGTGGACGTCCAGGGTGACGTGGGCGTACCCGGCGCAGACGTGCCGGTTCACCCTCGCGACCAGGCTCTCCAGGTTGCGGTCGGCACCGATCCTGACGGTGGCCATGAGGGAGGTGCGGGTGCCGCCGAGCGCGTGGGCCAGCGGCACCCCGCGCATCTTCGTCCACAGGTCCCAGCAGGCCATGTCGGCGGCGGACCCCCCGGGGACGGCTCCCAGTTCGTCGGGATGCTCCCAGTCGACGCCGATCAGCGCCTGGGCGAGCCCCTCCTCCAGCGCGACCCAGGTCTTGGGGTCGGCGTCGACGACCTCTCCCCACCCGGTCATGCCGCCGTAGTCGGTGAGCCGGACGAGGATGCTCTCCGGCCGCCTGCCGTACGGCAGGACCAGCCGGAACACCTCAAGCTCACGGACGCGCGGCATGGACCCCCCTGGACCTCTCCGAGCCCGGACGACTCCGGGCTCCGACGACTTCCCAGGCTCGGAGGACCCGGGCTCTGGAAACGCGAATCCCGCCCGAAGGCGGGACTCCCCCCTCAACACCGCGAAGAACGGTGTTCTTCCCATGGTGCCACGGTGGTCCGGGAACACCTCCGGCGCGGAGGGGGGAATCCGGTCCGGTGCTTCCGCCCTTTCCGGCTCGGAGGGTCCGGGGGCCCGGAGGGCTTGAGGAGTGGAGGGACGGGGGGAACTCAGCTCCGGGGGAGGACGCGTCCGGCGACCAGGGCTCCGGTGGCCGCCATCAGCGCCGTCAGCCCGAAGCAGAGCACGTATACGGCGGCGGAGGCGCCCAGGGCCGCGAGGAGCGCTCCGGTGATCGCTACCGCGACGACCGTGTAGACCGACTCGGCGACACCGAGCGACGCGCTGTTCTCCCCCTCCTCGCCCGGGGGCGACAGCTCCAGGATGAGGACCGACAGGGTCGGGTACACGATGCCCATGCCGAGTCCCAGGGCCATCTCGCCGACGAAGGCGGTGGCCACCGGGACGGCGCCGAAGACCGTCAGGCCCATCAGCGCGAGGCCCACGGCGATCAGCACCGAGCCCGAGCGCAGCACCAGGACCCGGTCGAACCGCCATCGGCCCACCACCCATGAGGCGAACGACCAGCTCAGCGCGCCGCCGGTCAGGGTGAGCCCGGCCATGGTCAGCGACAGGCCGCGCTCCTCGTTGAGCATCAGCGGCAGGAACGCCTCACCGCCGATGGCCGCGCCCGCCGCGATCCCGCGCAGGGAGATCACCGAGGGCAGGCCGCGGGCCGCGCGCAGGGTCCCCGGGGGAAGCAGCCGGGGCAGCGCCGCGACCAGCATGGCCAGACCGGCGGCGAGCAGGACGAACCCCGTGGCGGACGCCATGCCACCCGACGCCATGCCACCTGACGCCATGCCATCCGACGCCGTGCCACCGGAGTGCGTGCCCCCGGACTGCGTGAGCGCCGACGCGCCGTACTGCATGAGCGCCGCCCCGGCCGCGACGAGCAGCGCCCAGCCCAGCCGGCGCGCGATCGAGGAACGGGCGCCGGGCGACCGCTCCGGCCCCTGCACAGGCGTCACCCCCGGAACCGCCCCCGACTCCGACTCAGGCACCGGCTCCGGCTCCGGCTCCGGCTTTGTCATCGGCGCGGAGGCCAGCCCGCGCCAGAGCAGCAGGGCCGCCGGGAGGAGGATCGCCGTCACTCCGATGAAGACCCAGCGCCAGCCCGCGTTCTCCACCACGACGCCGGTGATCGCGGGCCCCACCATGGAGGGCACCACCCAGGCGGTCGCGAAGATCGAGAACACCCGGGGGTGAAGATCCGCCGGGTAGGACCGCGAGACCAGCACGTACATCGAGACCTGCAACATGCCCGCGCCGAAGCCCTGGACGAACCGGCCCGCGACGAACACGTCCATCGTCGGCGCCACCCCGGCGACGACCAGCCCGGCGGCGAAGACCGCCACCCCGGTCCAGAGCGGCGCGACCGGCCCCCCGCGGTCGCCCCACCACCCGCCCAGCACCGTCGCGATCACCCCGGCCGCGAGCGCCCCGCTGAACGCCAGCCCGTACAGCGCGTGACCGTCCAGCTCGTCGGCCACGACCGGCATGGCGGTGGCCACCGCGAGGTACTCGAAGGCGGCCAGGGAGATGAGGGCCACCATCCCGACCGTCAGGGCGCGGTGACTCCGGGCGAATATCCCGGCAGGAGGCTCGTCGGTCATCACGGTAGTCATGAGATCGACGGTACGACCGGCGCGCGGTGGCACGCATCAGGCTTTCGGATCAGCCCTTGGTCGTAGGACCGGCGTCCTGGACGTGGGAGACCAGGCCCCGCAGGAGCAGGTCGAGCCCGAACTCGAACCGCTCGGTGCCGTTGGCGGCCATCAAAGTGTCGACCTGGGCGACGATGTTGGGAAACCGGTCGACGGGCAGGCTGCGGTAGAACGCGGCGATCTGACCGAAGAACTCACCCAGGAAGCTCGCCAGGTCCTTGCCGCTGCCGCGCTGCCGGTTGACGTAGAGCGACCCCTCGTAGGCGTCCGAGCAGACGTACAGACCGAGGCGGTCGATCATCAGGGCGGCGGCCCTGGGCGGCACACCGCCCGCGAGCATGACGGCCAGCTGCCCCTCGGCCACCCGCAGCGCGTTGGGCCCGGTCGGGATGCCGGCCAGGCCGACCCTGGCGATGTCGGCGTGGGCGCTGAACACCCGGAAGGCGTCGAGGACCATCTCCCTGAGCTGCTCCAGCCAGCGCTCCGGCTCCGGCTCGGGCACGTGGATCTCGCCCACGACCTCGTCGTACATCAGGTCGAGCAGCTCATCCTTGTTCGCCACGTGGGCGTAGAGCGAGGCGGGACCGGTGCCGAGCTCCTGGGCGACACGGCGCATGCTCAGCGCCTCCAGCCCTTCGGCGTCGACGACGCGCAGCCCGGTGGCGACGATGAGATCCCTGCTCAGGACGGTTCGCGGAGCGCTCACCTTGCGGGTCTTGCGCCACGGCGGGACGGGGATCTCGGTCACGCGCCGATCCTATACCGCGGCGGATCACGGTCGCGAACACCGTACTTTCTACGAACATCGTTCGTCTATTGCGAACGATGTACTTGACGCAAACGTCGTTCGTTTATAAAACAGTGTTCGCATCCAACGAACACCGTTCATCGGTCATCGAAGTCTCCAGATCGGATCCCCCATGACGCACACGGTCGAGACCGGCTCCTCACCCACCGGCGCGGCGCCGTACCGATGGCGCTGGCCCGCCCTCTTCGTGGTTCTCGCCGCGGAGGTGATGGACCTGATGGACGCCATGATCACGATCATCGCGGCGCCGTCCATCCAGAAGGAGCTGGGCGGCTCGTCGAGCATGATCCAGTGGCTCAGCGCCGGATACACCATGGCGATGGCCGTCGGTCTCGTCACCGGGGGCCGCCTCGGCGACCTCTACGGGCGCAGGCGCATGTTCGTGGCCGGCGCCGTCGGCTTCACCCTGTTCTCGCTGCTGTGCGGCCTGGCCACCTCCCCCGAGATGCTGATCGGCGCGCGGGTGCTGCAGGGCCTGGCCGGGGCGGTGATGGTGCCGCAGGGCCTGGGCATCATCAAGGAGGTCTTCCCGCCCAGGGAGCTGGCCGCCGCGTTCGGCGCGTTCGGACCGGTCATGGCGCTGTCCACGGTGGCGGGCCCCGTCCTCGCGGGCTGGCTCGTCGACGGCGACTTCTTCGGCACCGGATGGCGCATGATCTTCCTGATCAACCTGCCGGTCGGCCTGATCGCCATCCTCGGCGCGCTCCGCTACCTGCCCGCGTCGAGGACCTCGCACGCCTCGCGCCTGGATCTGACCGGCACCGGGCTCATCTCGGCCGCCTCCTTCCTGCTGATCTTCCCCCTGGTCCAGGGCCGCGACCTCGACTGGCCCGCGTGGACCTTCGTCCTGATGGCCGCCTCGATCCCGGTCTTCGCGCTCTTCTGCCTGCACCAGTCCCGCAAGGAGCGCGCGGGCGGCGATCCGCTGGTGGTGATGAGCCTGTTCCGCAAGCGATCCTTCACCGGTGGCCTGCTCACCGGCCTCGTCTTCTTCGCCGGGATGGTCGGGTTCTCCCTGGTGTTCGGGCTCTACACCCAGATCGCCCTGGGCTACGACCCGCTGAAGGCGGGGCTCGCGGGCCTGCCGAACGCCGTCGGCACCCTGGTCGGCTTCGCCCTCGTCAACGCCTCGGGACTGGCACGGAAGGTGGGGCGCAGGCTGATCCACATCGGCGCGGTCGTGATGGCCGGGGGCGTCACGGGGGTCGCCCTCACCCTGAACATCGCCGGCATGGGCGTCACCCCGTGGCAGCTCGCCCCCGCCCTGCTGCTCACCGGCGCCGGGATGAGCCTGATCATGGCGCCGTTCTTCGACATCGTGCTGGCCGGGGTGGAGCCCCACGAGTCCGGTTCGGCCTCCGGCACCCTGACCGCCGTCCAGCAGCTCGGCGGCGCCCTGGGTACGGCGGCGATCGGGACGCTCTTCTTCGGCCTGGTCAAGCAGGGTCGCAGCCTCGAGGACGCGATGCTGCTGACGATCTGGGTCGAGGTGGGCCTGCTCGTCGTCACCTTCGTGACCGCCTTCCTGCTCCCCCGGCGGGCACGGGCCGAGCAGGAGGTCGCGCACTGACACTCACCGCCGAGCGGGCGGGCTCCCGAGAGCCCGCCCGTTCGCGGCGCCCCGAGTACCGCGGCCCCTGAAGGTGACCCGGCCCTCCGGCCCGTAGGAAAAACCGGGGCCCGCGAAAGAACCAGACCGCGCGAGAGAGCAACGTCGCACGAAAGAACCAGTCCGCACGAGAGAACCAGACCCCGCGGAAGACCCGGGTAGCGCGAAAGAACCATGTCGCACGAGAGCCGGGTCGTGCGATGCCCGGGTCGCGCGAGAACAACATTAACGACCGATCGTTCATATTGTTTGCTGGAGTTTCCAGACATGATTGGTTTCCAGACATGATTGACGGACGGCTTGTGGCTCCCGGTGATAACTGTCACCAGCCGCAGGGCCTATGGTGACAACTTGGTGGCGGACAGCACGGATACCCCGGTATCTGGCCAGGGTGCCGCCTCATGCCGGTTGAGTTCCTTACCGGGCCCCGCGCCGGACATCCCCGTCACCGTCCCGTCAGCCACGGCCGCGCGGCAGCGTGAGGGCCGCGGCCGTGGTGGCCACCAGCATCACAGCCGCGACGCACAAGGCGACCCGCAGGCCCACAACGAACTCACCCCGGTCCGCGATCAGGGCTCCTGAGACGGCCACGGCGAGCGCGCCGCCCGTCTGCCGGAAGGAGTTCAGGATCCCGGCGGCCATTCCGGCCCGGTCCGCGGCGATGTCGTTCAGCAGGATGGCGGTCAGGGAAGGTACGGCGAGACCCAGGCCGAGGCCGACCGGGACGAGCATCGCCGCGATCACCGGTCTGCTGGTTGCCTCGTCCATCCAGAGCAGGCCGAACATCGCCAGCGCGAGGATCGCTTGTCCCACGGCGATCGGCATCCGCGGCCCAAAGCGTGCCGCGGCCCTGGCCGAGGCCAGGTTGGCTCCGGCGATCACGGCCATCATCGGCAGGAACATCAGCCCCGCGGCCATGATGGACAGGTTCAGAACGTCCTGGAAGAACAGGCTCAACACGAACACCAGCCCGTAGAACGCGGCATTGACGACGAAGCCGATCACGACCGCGACCGTCACCGTGCGCGAACGGAAGAGGTCGAGCGGGATCATCGGCGCGGCGGTACGTGCCTCGGTCATGACGAACGCGGCCGCCGCCACCGCGGCGAGCCCCAGGCAGCCCAGCACCACGGGCTCGCCGAAGCCGTTCTCCCCTCCGTCGATCACCCCGAAGGTGAGCGCCGCGAGTGCGAAGATCGCCGTGAGCTGGCCGTACGGATCAAGCGGCGCGGCGCGGCGCGGCGAGCGCTCCGCGCGGGTCGACACCGCGAGGGTGGCGATGCCGACGGGCAGGTTGACGACGAAGATCGCCCGCCAGCCCAGGGTGCTGGACAGCACCCCGCCGACCACCGGGCCGGCGGCGATCGCGACGGCTCCGCCGGCGGTCCACAGCGCGATGGCCCGTGCCCGTGCGCCCGCGTCCGGGAAGGCCTGCCGGACGAGGGCCAGCGAGGAGGGCAGCATGATCGCCGCCGCGCTCCCCTGGACCAGGCGGGCGGCGATCAGCTCGCCCATTCCCGGCGCCAGTGCGCAGGCCGCCGAGGCGAGCGTGAAGAGCGCGACGCCGGCACCGAACGCGCGGCTCGCCCCGATGCGATCGGAAAGCGTGCCCGCGGAAAGCAGGAGCGCGGCAAACATCAACGTGTAGGCGTCCACGATCCATTGCAGTCCCGCCGTGCCGCCGCCGAGGGCCCGCCCGATCCCGGGCAGCGCCACGTTCATCGCCATGGCGTCGAGGTTGAGCAGAAAGATGCCCATGAACGTGGCCGCCAGGATCAGTTTCGGTGCGGCCGTGCGTTGCCGGGCATCCTGTGACGCGCGGGATGGCGCAGGAGAGGTCATCCGTCCAGGCTGGTGACGCCCGCGAGGGCGGGGCAGACCGTGATCTTCCGGGGTGCGCCACAGGGGGTGCGACAGGGCCTGGCTCCAGGCCGGACCCGTGACCACCCGCTGACAAAATGATGATATGACCGAGTTCGGGAAGTTTCTGCAGGCTCGCCGTGGCGGCATACGCCCGGCAGACGTCGGGCTGCCCGCCGGAACCGGCACGCGCCGTACGCCGGGTCTGCGCCGGGAGGAGCTGGCGGCGTTGTCCGGCGTGAGCATCGACTACTACATACGGCTGGAACGCGGCAAGGAGACTCATCCGAGCCCCTCCGTTGTCGAGGCGCTGGCCGGCGCGCTCCGCCTCGACGAGGAAGAGCGCGGCTTCCTGCGCGAGCTGGCGGCGCGGGCGGCGCGGCGTGCGCCCGAGCCCCGTCCCCTGCCGTCGCGGCGGGTCCGTCCGACCGTCACGCGGCTTCTGGAGACGCTCCGGCCCAACCCGGCGTACGTCGTGAGCCGTACCAACGACCTGCTGGCGGCCAATCCCGGCGGGCTGCGGCTGCTCCACGGCATCGCCGACTGGCCGGAGCGACAGCGGAACACCGTCCGGTACACCTTCCTGCACCCGGCTGCCCGCGAGCTGTGGGTGGACTGGGAACAGAAGGCCAAGGGATGCGTCGCCCAGTTGCGGGCGATCGCCGGCACCGATCCGGATGCCCCGGATCTCGCCTCACTCGTAGGTGAGCTGATCGTCAAGAGCCCCGACTTCAACCGGCTCTGGGAGCGGTACGAGGTGCACACGATCGGCGACGGCGAGAAGACGCTCCGGCACCCGGAGGTCGGCACGATGACGCTCTCGCACGAGGGGCTGTCCCTGAACCGCGCACAAGGCCAGCGCCTCGTCGTCTACATCGCGCCGCTCGGCAGCCCGGATCACGACGCGATGACGCTTCTCGACCTTGCCGCCTCCGGCTCGTCCGGCGGTTCCGGCGAGACGGCGCCCGTCTCACCTTCCCGGGGGCAGGGCTAGCCGGCCAATCCCATTTCCCGACTCCCATGAGGATCTTGGTGACAGATATCGCCGACAAGTGACGACTATCACTGGGAGTCACACGGCTCCAGCGCGGGGAGCGCACTCGTCAGGCGGTGCTCGACGCCCGACGCCGCTCACGGACTCGGCGTCCGGCATCGGTTGCGGGCTCGACGCCCGACGCCGGTCACGAATTCAGCGTCCGGCATCGGTCGCGGGCTCGACGCCCGACGCCGCTCACGGACTCAGCGTCCGACGAGGTTCATGTGCGCCTCGCCGTACCGGTCACCGGCCACGCCCACCCTGGCGGCCAGGTCGTCCAGGTCTGCCCGCTCGTCCGCGGACAGCCCCACCGCTGTCGCCTCCGCGTTCTCTCGCAGACGTGACAGGCGGCGGGTTCCCGGGATCGGGACGATCCACGGCCGCTGCGCGAGCAGCCATGCCAGGGCGATCTGTCCCGGCGTCGCGCCCTTGGCCTCGGCCAGCAGACGGACATGATCCACCAGAGGCTGGTTGGCGGGCAGGTGCTCAGCGTCGAAGCGCGGGATCGTGGCCCGGATGTCGCCTTCGGAGAAGGACGCCCCGGGGTCCACGGTGCCGGTCAGGAATCCCTTTCCCAACGGGCTGAACGGCACGAACCCAACCCCCAGCTCCGCGCACGCGGGGAGCACCTCGGGCTCGGGGTCACGGGTCCACAGCGAGTACTCCGACTGCACCGCGGTGACCGGATGCGTGGCGTGAGCCTTGCGGAGCGTGGCGGCCCCGACCTCGGACAGGCCGAAGTGCCGGACCTTGCCCGCCCGCACCAGCTCGCCGACCGTACCGGCGACGTCCTCGATCGGCACGTCCGGATCCACCCGGTGCTGGTAGAACAGGTCGATCACCTCCACGCCCAAGCGCCGCAGGGAGGCGTCGGCGACCTTCCTGATCTGCTCGGGCCGGGAGTTCAAACCGACGGACCTGCCGTTCCGGATGTCCCAGCCGAACTTGGTGGCGACCTGCACCTGGTCACGGATCGGGCCGATGGCCTCGCCGACGAGCTCCTCGTTGACGTGGGGGCCGTAGACCTCCGCGGTGTCGAAGAACGTCACCCCGGCGTCCGCGGCAGACCGGATCACCTCGATCATGTCCTCGCGGGTGCCCGGGTTCGGGCCGTAGCTCTGCGACATGCCCATGCAGCCCAGCCCCAGGGCCGACACCCGCATACCCTGTCCCAACGTCCTGATGTGCACCGCCACCTCCGTGACACGCGGCCGATCCCCGACAGTATCGGCGAGCACCCGAGAACGCGATCACCGGCGTCCCGGCGAGGGCAGGCCCCCGTGGCCCTGCCGCCCTCGCCGGGACGGGATCAGGTGACGGCGCGCTCCAGCCGGCGCTCGGCCCACTGGCCGATGTCGCGGCGCTCGATCGCCGCGGCCATCAGGTCGGGGAAGGCGTCGGGAGTGCAGGCGAAGGCGGGCACCCCCATGGCCGCGAGCGCCGCGGCGTTGTCGTGGTCGTAGAAGGGCGCGCCCTCGTCGGAGAGCGCGAGCAGCACGATCACCTGGACACCGGCCGCGGTCATCTGGGCGACCCTGCGGAGCATCTCCTCCCGCACGCCACCCTCGTAGAGGTCGCTGATCAGGATGAAGATCGAGTCGTTGGGGCGGGTGATGAGACCCTGGCCGTAGGCGATGGCCCGGTTGATGTCGGTGCCGCCGCCGAGCTGGGTGCCGAACAGCAGCTCCACCGGGTCGTGGAGCTGGTCGGTGAGATCGACGACCGCCGTGTCGAAGACGACCAGCGAGGTCCTCAGCGAGCTCATCGAGGCGAGCACCGCGCCGAAGACGCTCGAATAGACGACGGAGGCGGCCATCGACCCGCTCTGGTCGATGCAGAGCACGACCTCGCGCTGGACGGCCCGCTGCCGCCTGCCGTATCCGACCAGCCTCGACGGGATCACGGTGTTGCGCTCGGGCAGGTAGTTCTTCAGATTGGCCCGGATCGTACGGTCCCAGTCGATGTCGGCGGCCCGCTTGGGCCGGTGGGTCCTGGCCGAGCGGTCCAGGGCACCGGTCACGGCGGCCTTCGTCTTCTGCACGAGTTTGCGCTCCAGCTCGGAGACGACCTTGCGCACCAGCGCCCTGGCCGACTCGCGTGCCTTCTCGGGCATCACCCGGTTGAGCGACAAAAGCGTGCCGACCATGTGGACGTCCGGCTCGACCGCGTCCAGCATCTCCGGCTCCATCAGCAACCGGGTCAGGTTCAGCCGGTCGACGGCGTCCTTCTGCATGACCTGGACGACGGTCGAGGGGAAATAGGAGCGGATGTCGCCCAGCCAGCGCGCCACCCTGGGCGCGGAGGCGCCCAGGCCCCCGCTCCGCTCGGCTGAGCCCTCGCCGCCCTCGCCGCCGTTGTACAGCGCGGCCAGCGCGGCGTCCATCTGGGCGTCGGTCCCGGACAGCGAGCACCCGGTGCCGTCGGCGTCCCCGCCCAGGACCATCCGCCATCGGCGGAGCCTCTCATCCATCGGCGCTGCCCGTCCTTCCCGCAATCGCCGGGCCCGCGGTCGCCGGTCCCAGAATCGTCAGCACGGTCCGCACGGCCGCCGCCGCGCGCTCCTCGTCGAAGTCCTCCGCGTCCGGCGCCGGGCCGCCGGCGCCCGCCTCCAGGGAACGGACGCGCGAGCCGATCGAGCGCCGCTCCGGGGCGGCGAAGGCTCCGAACGTCCTGCGGAGCAGGGGCAGCACGTCGACGAAGGTCTCCGGGGCGAGCCCGGTGAGCCACTCGTCGACCAGCCCGAGCAACCGGGAGTCGTGTACGAGCAGCAGCCCGCCCCCGGACAGGAACCCCTCGATCCAGGCGGCCGCCCTGGCCGGTGGGTGTCCTGCCGACATCGCCCGCGACATCCGCCGTCCCACCTCGTCCGTGTCGAGGTCGGCGGCGTCCAGCAGGATCCTGGTGAGCCGTCCCTCGATGAGCCCGTGCAGGTCGGCGCGGCCGGAGGCACCGCGCAGCGCCACCAGCCACCGGTCCTGCGGCGTCTCCTCCCCGGAACCGGCCGGACCTCCCGGGACTCGCGAGCCGCCCGCGCCCGCTCCCTCGGACACGTCCCCTTCCCCGGAACCGTCGATTTCCCCGGGACCACCGAGGGCACGGGAACCGGCCGGGCGGGCGGGTCCGGTGTCGAGGAGGGCGACGGCGGCGTGGACGGCGTCGATGTGGCGGATCAGGTCGCGGGCGGCGTCGTCGTCGAGACCGGTGACGGCCCCGCCGAGGCCGACGCAGATCCTGGTGAGCATGGCCTCGACGATGGTGACCAGGCCGGTGGCGGGGGTGCCGCGCACGTCGCCGTAGCGCTGGGCGCGGACCATCGCGGGGAGCGCGGCCATCAGGTGCGTGACGTCACCGTCGAGCGCGGCCCGCGCCGACAGTGCGTCGAGCACGTGCGGCAGCGCCTCCGGCAGGTCGGCGAGCAGGCAGCGCTCCACCAGGCCGGTGAGCCCGGCCAGCGTGGCGCCGCCGGACGTGCCGCCGGGCCCTCCACGTCCGGCCGGCCCGCTCCCTCCAGGACCGCTCCCTCCAGGACCGGCCGCCCCCGGACCGCCTCCTCCCGGACCGGACGTCCCGCCGGGCGCCCGGCTCCGGGTGGCCGGGCCGGACGTCCCTCCCCCGTCGGCGAGGTCGCGGACGCGGGCGGCGGCCGCGGCGGGGACGGTCGTGCCCCAGGCGCCCGCCTCGATCAGGTCGATGTCGAACTCGGGCCGCCAGGCGAGCGACCACGACTCACGGAAGGTGCCCTTGCTCCTGCTCTCGCGGGGCGTGCCCCAGTCGACGCCGAGCAGGCGCAGCCGGTGCAGCAGCCTGCTGCGCTCCAGGTCGAGAGGTTTGCGCAGGTCGAGGTCGTACTCCCGGTCGAGCGCCTCGGGTTTGAGTTTCACCCGCCGCTGCTCCTCGCGCAGGTGGCGCTGGAGAGGGACCATCGGGGTGGCGTCGGGCACCTGGCCGAGCCGCTCCCCCACCACCATGCGCCGCTGGATCAGCTCCACCGGCAGGTCGTCGCCCTCGCACAGCACCGCCCTGACCGCCTCGGTGACCTCCGCCAGCCCGGCCAGCGGCCGCCCCCTGAGCACGGCCAGGCTCTCCGCGAGCCGTACCGCCTCGATGACGTGCGCGGAGGAGACCGGCAGGTCCTCCTCGCGGAGCACCCCGGCCGCCCCGGTCAGCCACCGCTCGACCGGCCGGTCGGGGGAGGCGAACAGGTGGTGGTACCAGCCCGGGGAGGTCACCCCCGCGCCGTACCCGCTCCAGGCGGCCAGCCGCCCGTACGTCCACGGCACCCAGGTCATCTCGGCCCTGACCTTGGGCAGACCCCTGAGCAGCGCGTCGTCGGCCTTCACGGTGGGCAGCCCGGCCCCCCACGGCGCGCCCTCACGCGCCGTGCCGGCCAGCGCGGGGACGTGCCAGGCCCCGCAGACCACGACGATCCGCTCGAACCCGTCCTTGACCGCCCTGCGGATCGTGCGACGCATGAAGGCCTCGCGCCGCGCCTCGTACTCGTCGGCGACGTGCCCCTCGCGGACGGCCTCCATGGCCTGGGCGATCATGTGGAACGGGGTGTCGCCACGGTGCTCGACCGCGTCCTCCCACCACCGCTCCGGGTCGTCGTACCCGGCGGCGCGGGCGAGGGCCCCGATCGGGTCGATCCGTACGGCCTCCGGGGCGGCGTCGTCCGTGTCGCCCTCTTTCTCACCATCGGTGGCCTCATCCTGAGAGCCGGGGGCCTTCGCGTCCGGTCCCCGCTCCCCGGCACCCTCCGGCGCCTCCCCCTCGGGGTGCGCCGCAGGTCCGTCGTTCGTCTCTCCCGGCTCGGGGTGACCGCTCGCGCCGGGACGGGAGGCGAGGCTGTGCACGGCCGGCAGGTCGCAGAACCGGACCGGGACGCCCGCCGCGACGGCGTGACGGATCGCCTGCCACTCGGGCGAGAACACCGCGAACGGCCAGAACGCGGCCGTGGACGGCTCCCCCGGCACGTGGGCGAGCAACGCGACCGGCGGCTGGAGGTCGGGGTCATGAGCCAGCGCGACCAGCTCGTCGGCCTCGGGCGGGCCCTCGATGAGCACGACGTCCGGCTTGAGACGTTCGAGCTCGTCGCGCAGGGACCTCGCCGACCCCGGGCCGTGGTGCCGGATGCCCAGCACGGAGACGCTCATCCGCGTCCCCCTCCCGCCCGGGGAACCATCGTCACCGGCGGCACCGGCGACACCGGCGCCGAGAACGTGGACGCCGAGATCGCGGGGATCGGGAAAGCGGGGGCCGAAATTGCAAGGGCCGGAAACACAGAGGCCGGAAACACAGAGGCCGGGAGCGCAGGGACCGGGAGCGCGCCCGTCCCGGGGGCCGCCGCCTCAGCCCGCGTCACGGCAGGCCCGGTAGAAGTCGCGCCAGTCCTGGCGCTCGCGCACCACGGTCTCCAGGTATTCGCGCCAGACGACGCGGTCGGAGACCGGGTCCTGGATCACGGCGCCGACGATGCCGGCCGCCACGTCGGAGGGGCGGAGCACCCCGTCCCCGAAGTGCGCGGCCAGGGCGATGCCGTTGGTGAGGACGGAGATGGCCTCGGCGGTGCTGAGCGTCCCGCTGGGGGACTTGACCTTGGTACGGCCGTCCTCGGTGACGCCGGTGCGCAGTTCCCTGAAGACCGTGACGACGCGGCGGATCTCCTCCAGGCCGGTGAGGGTCTCGGGCAGCTCCAGGGAGCGGCCGAGCTGGCCGACCCGCCGGGAGACGATGTCCACCTCCTCCTCCGCGGTGGCGGGAACCGGCAGTACGACGGTGTTGAACCGGCGGCGCAGCGCGCTCGACAGGTCGTTGACGCCGCGATCCCGGTCGTTGGCGGTGGCGATGATGTTGAAACCGCGTGAGGCCTGGACCTCCCGGTTGAGCTCGGGGATCGGCAGCGTCTTCTCCGACAGCACGGTGATCAGCGCGTCCTGGACGTCGGAGGGCATGCGGGTCAGCTCCTCCACGCGGGCGAGCCGCCCCTCGGCCATCGCCCGCATCACCGGGCTCGGCGTGAGCGCCTCCATGGACGGGCCCTCGGCCAGCAGCCTGGCGTAGTTCCAGCCGTAGCGGACGGCCTCCTCCGCGGTGCCCGCCGTGCCCTGCACCAGGAGGGTGGAGTCACCGCTGATCGCGGCGGCCAGGTGCTCGGACAACCAGGTCTTGGCGGTGCCGGGCACGCCGAGCAGCAGCAGCGCGCGGTCGGTGGCGAGCGTCGCCACGGCCACCTCGACGATGCGCCGCGGCCCGATGTACTTGGGGGTGATCTGGTCCCCGTCGCCGAGGACGTAGGCGGTCACCGCCCAGGGAGACAGCTTCCACCCGGGCGGGCGGGGGCGATCGTCGCCCTTGGCCAGGATCGCCAGCTCCTCGGCGTACTGGTCTTCGGCATGGGCCCGCAGAACCGTTGTCACTACGTGAGCTCCTTCAGCATGTCGTCACGGAAACGCAGGAGGGCGGCGACCTCCTGGATGGGCGGCTCCGGCGAGAGCCGTCCGGCCAGGCCGTGCAGGGTGGGGTCGATGCGTTCGCCGGCGAGCTTGACCAGCTCCCCGAGGTTCCACGGCTGGGTGCCGGAGACATCGATGATCTTCTGGAGGACGGCCCTGGCCAGGGTGGGCCCCCACGGGGCCGCGGCCCCGCCGAGAACCATGATCAGCTGACCGTCCAGGCCGTGCCACCGGACGAAGTCGGCGGCGACGACCTCCTGCTTTTCGGGGGGCAGCGCGGCCAGCAGGTCGGCGAGCGGATCCCAGGTGAAGAGCTCCAGCGCCCACTCAGGATCGCCCTGGAGGACCGAGGCCCTGACCCAGCCGGCCATGACCTCGCGACCCCAGTCGACGATCTTCAATCGGACGAGCTCGCCGGGCGGCCGTCCGAGCAGCGAGGGCCAGACCCCGAGCGGGGTGCGGGCCACGGTCTGCTGCAGCCACCAGCTCCGTTCGCCGATCCCCCGGGGCGCCTTGGCCCGGACGCCGTCGCGCTCCAGGGCGCTGTCGCAGGCCACCGGCGGGTCGACGTGGATCTCGTCGCCGACGACGGTGACGTACCGGGCGGCCCGCTCGGCCATCCGCAGGGCCAGGCATGATCCGGGCAGCCGGGTGAGCAGGTCGGCGGCCCGGTGGCGGACCTCGCGGCGGCGGTCGTCGAGGGCGGCCTCCAGGAACGGCTCGTCGTCGGGTGAGAGCCCGGTGACGAGGACCTCCAGGAACGCCGCCCGGTCGTCGGGTGTCTCCTTCTCCCAGGTGGCGGCGAGCAGCTCCCTGGCCCCGGCCGGGTCGGCCGCCCGCAGCGCTCCCAGGTGGACGCGGCGGTCACCGGAGGTGCCGAACTCCCAGACCTGGGAGGCCCCGCCGGAGCCGGAGCCGGTGCCGGCGACCCCGGTGACCTCCTCCAGCAGGAAGCCCCACGCCGGGTTCAGTCCCGCCAGCCAGCGTCCCCGGTTTCCGGCCAGGACCCCGAGGTGCGGGCGGATCGACCGGTCCTTGGCCGCGTGGTCGAGGAGCTCGGGCAGCAGGTGCGGCGAGAGGCGGTAGCCGCGCGCGGCCGCGGTCTCCAGCCACTCGGTGAGCAGCCTCGGCTGCTCACCGCCGAGGATGCGGGCGAGCCGGTCGCCCGCGGCGCGTGAGACCGCGGGCTGCTCCTCGGGGGCCGCGACGGCGGGCGGCTCGGCCGGGACGACCGGCCTCCGCCCGGCGCGCGTCCGCAGCGTGTGCACGGCCGCGCGCCCGAGCAGCTCGACCTCGCTCGCCCCCTGACCGGGCAGGGGGCGCCGGTCGGTCCCGACGAGCGCGGCGGACACCAGGTCCTCCCATTCGGCGGAGGTGCTCACAGGACGATCACCCGGCCTTCCTCGTCCCAGGTCGTGAGGGGACGCAGTCCCCTCGGGGTCCATTCGACGGCGACGGTCAGCGGGTGACCGCCGGAGGTGGCGACCAGCCGCCACGGGGTGCCCGCGGACGGGTGGATCGGCAGCCCGCCGGAGGGTCCGGCCAGGAGCCGCGAACCGCTCCCCGCGGGAGTCACCCCCGCCAGCACGAGCGGCCAGGAGTCGAGCCAGGGGTCACCGGCCAGGGCCTCGGCCACCTCGTCGAGGGCCTGCTCGACGGTCGAGCCGGGCGGCGGCCCGGCCGGGGCGCCGTGGTGGCGGTCGTCATGGTGGCGGTCGTCATGATGGCGGTCGTCATGATGGCGGTCGTCATGATGGCGGTCGTCATGGTGGCGGTCGTCATGGTGGCGGGGGGCGCCATCGCCTGCGGGTTCATCCCGGACGGCGTCGTCGCCGAGGTGTTCGTCCCCGGCGGGATCGTCCAGGACGGGGTCATGATGAGCGGCACCGTGCCGGACGGCGTCACGGCGAGCGGAATCGTGACGGGCGGCGACCACCGCGCGCAGCGGGGCCGAACCGGGATAGAACGCCAGGTCGGCGTCGATGGTCGTGCCGGTGACGAGCGAGGCGTCGAGAGCCTGCCCGACCGGGGCGAAGGAGAGCACCAGGGCCGCCCGGCCCGTCGCGCGCCCGCGAAGCCAGACCCGGCGCGCGATCAGCCGATCGTGCTCCTCGTCGCGCCGTCCCAGCACGTCCCACCGGTCGCGGACGGCACCGCGGGCCAGCACCTCCTCCTTCGTCACCGGGAAGCCGATCCGGTCGCGCACCCTTTCGAGAAGCCCGGCGGGAGCCGTTTCCAGGTCCACCCCCTGAGAACGGTCTCCCCCCTGAGAACCGGCCCCGTCGCCGTCCGGGAGGGAGAGCCGGCGGTGGGCCACGCAGAGCAGGTGCAGCAGCGCGTACTCGCCGAGCAGGCGAGCGGGCCAGTCGTCGCCGTCCAGCACGGTGCCAAGGCGGGACAGCGAGCCCGCGACGGCGGGCGCCTGGGCGTCGACCAGGCGCTTGACCAGGTCGTCCCACAGGTCGTGGCGCCGTGACCCGGCGATGCCCTGCCTGATCTGATCGGCGAGCCAGCGCTCCAGATCCGACAGCCCCGCGGTCACCCGCTGCTCGCGCTGCGCGGCCCGGCGGCCGTCGGCGGGACCGGGCTCGGCGGCCCTGGCGGCGCGGGCCGTCCCCGCCTCCGCGGCCCTGGCCGCGCGGCCGCGCCGCCCGTCGAGCCACTCGCCCACCCAGTCGGCGGGCTCCCCGGCCGCGGGGACACCGTCGGCCGACCACAGGAGCAGCAGGCCGAGAGCGTGCTTGCACGGGAACTTCCTGCTGGGGCAGCTGCACCGGTAGGCGGGCTCGGACAGGTCGACACACGTCCGGTAGGGCTTGGAGCCGCTGCCCGCGCACTCGCCCCACACCGCGTCGGCGGTGGCTCCTGACCCCGACCACTTGCCGGGGGCGGAGATTCCGCGGGCCGCTTTCTGGGACGAGGCGTCGGGGGCGAGCGCCAGCACCTGATCCCGGTTCCACCGTTCGATCACGGACCGAACCTAGCCAACCCCGCCGACAAATCCGGGCCCGTCCTCAACAGCCGCCCCACGGTACGCCCTCCGGAACCGGGTCCCTAGAATCGGTGCGATGACGACCCCTTCGCGTCCTCCGCTCGCCGAGGCCCTTGACCTGCTGCCGCACCCCGAGGGCGGCTGGTTCCGCGAGACCTGGAAGACCTCCGTCGACCTCACCCCGCCCGGGTACGCCGGCACACGGGCCACCGCCACCGGGATCTACTTCCTGCTGGAGCCGGGCGAGGAGTCGCGCCCGCACGTGGTCGCCTCCGACGAGGTGTGGTTCTGGCACCGGGGCGGCCCGCTGACGCTGATCCTCGGCGGTCACGAGGGCCAGCCCTCCGGCACCGTGACCCTGGGGCCGCTGGTGGAGGAGGGGCAGGTCCTCCAGGCCGTGGTGCCCGGCGGCACCTGGCAGGCCGCCCGCCCGGCCGGGGCCGAGGGCGTGCTGGTGAGCTGCGTCGTGTCCCCCGGTTTCGACTTCGCCGACTTCCGGATGGTCTGACGGACGGCGTACGGATGACGTGACGGACGACTCGCTGGACGACACGCGGACGACTCGCTGGACACCGTGACGTCCGGCGTGACGGCCGGGCCGTCGGGGGAAACGACGCGAACGCCCCCCGGCCGATGTGACGGCCTCCCCCTGCGCGGGGAGAATGCGGTCACAGGTCCACACCGGGAGGTCGAAGGTGACCAGCGAGATCGTCTCCGTCATCGGCGGAAAAGAAACGTCCAGCGGCACTGCGTACGAGTCGGTCAACCCGGCTCGCGTGGACGAGGTGGTGGCGCGGGTCCGGCTGGCGGACGCGAGCACGTTCTCCTCCGCGTGCCGCACGGCCGCCACCGCGCAGCGGGAGTGGGCGCGGGTCCCCGCGCCCGTCCGGGGACGGGTGATCGCCTCGATCGGACGCCTGGTGGAGGCCAACGCGGAAGAGCTGGCCCGCCTGGTCACCCGCGAGATCGGCAAGCCGTACGCCGAGGCGCTGGGCGAGGTACGCGAGATCGTCGACACGTGCGACTTCTTCCTCGGCGAGGGCAGGCGGCTGTACGGGCAGACGGTTCCCTCGGAGATGCCGGACAAGAACCTGTTCACCTTCCGGGTTCCCGTGGGGACGGCCGCGGTGATCACCGCGGGCAACTTCCCGGTCGCGGTGCCGTCGTGGTACCTCGTCCCGGCGCTGTTGTGCGGCAACGCGGTGGTGTGGAAGCCCGCCGAGTACGCGGCGGCCTCCGCGCACGCGCTCTACCGGCTGTTCACCGCGGCCGGTCTGCCCGACGGCGTGCTGAACCTGGTCCTCGCCGACGGTGCCGCGACGTTCGAGGGCCTGGAGGCGGCGCTGGCCGAGGGCACGGTGCACAAGGTCGGGTTCACCGGCTCCACCGAGGTGGGCCGCCGCGTCGGCGAGCTGTGCGGGCGCCACCTGCAGTCCCCCTGCCTGGAGTTGGGCGGCAAGAACCCGATGGTGGTCATGCCCGACGCCGACCTCGACCTCGCCGTGGAGGGTGCCCTGTTCGCCGGCTTCGGCACCGCCGGGCAGCGTTGCACGTCGCTCGGCACGGTGATCGTGCACGAGAGCGTCCACGACGAGTTCCTCCGCCGGTACGCACACGCCGTGGCCGGGGCCGCGGTCGGCGACCCCGCGGGGGACGTGCTGTGCGGGCCGCTGCTCGACCGGAAATTCGCCTCGCGTTACGAGGAGTATCTGGGCTGGATCCAGCCGCACCACACGGTCGTCTCCGGTCCCGTCGGCCGCATCACCCCGGACAACCCGCGCGGTGACTTCACCGGCGAGGGCGGCCTCTACTACCACCCGGTGGTCGTGGACGGCGTCCGTCCCGGCGACCGGCTCTTCCTGGAGGAGACCTTCGGTCCCATCGTCGGCGTGACGCCCTTCGGCACGCTGGACGAGGCCGTCGACCTGGCCAACCTTCCCGGTTACGGGCTCTCCTCGTCCATCTACACCACCGACCCGGCGTCGGCCTTCCGCTTCCGCGAGGGCATCGGCGCGGGCATGGTCAGCGTCAACAACTCCACCTCCGGCGCGGAGGCCCACCTGCCCTTCGGCGGCAACGGCAAGTCGGGCAACGGCAGCCGCCAGTCGGGAATGTGGGTCCTCGACCAGTTCACCCGATGGCAGGCGATGAACTGGGACCATTCGGGCAGGCTCCAGAAGGCTCAGATGGACGTCGCCGAGATCGTCCCCGACCTGGACTTCCGCCTCTGAAGTCTCCGACGTCTCCGACGCCTTCGACACCCCTGGCGACGCCGGCGTTCCTGACGTTCCCGACATCGCCTGGAACCGGTCGCACATGCCGCCATCGGCCCGCCGTACGCCCCTGGCGCTCCTCGCCGGCGGTTCCCGCCACATCAATATCGACCATATGTTGAGACAATTTTTCTTGATATATGAGACTCATGTTATGGTCCGACCAGCGTGACGAGAAGGGGAGGACTCCATGACCGGCAAAGACGCCGTCTACACGCACGGGCACCACGAGTCCGTGCTCAAATCCCACAGGTGGCGTACGGCGGAGAACTCGGCGGCCCATCTCCTGCCGCACCTGAGGCCGGGCATGACGCTGCTGGACGTGGGCTGCGGGCCGGGCACCATCACCGTCGACCTGGCGGAGCGGATCGCGCCCGGCGCGGTCACCGCGGTCGACATCACCGAGGCGGCACTCGGGCCGGCCCGCGCGGAGGCGGCGCGGCGCGGGCGCTCCGACATCACGTTCGCCGTGGCGGACACGCACGCGCTGGAGTTTCCCGACGACACCTTCGACGTCGTCCATGCCCACCAGGTGCTGCAGCACGTCGGCGACCCGGTCCGGGCGTTGCGCGAGATGCGGCGGGTCTGCAGGGCGGGCGGGATCGTCGCGGTGCGCGACAGCGACTACGCCGCGTTCGCCTGGTTCCCCGAGACACCCGAGCTGGACGAGTGGATGGACCTGTACCAGAGGGTGGCAAGGGCCAACGGCGGCGAACCCGACGCGGCACGGCGACTGCTGTCGTGGGCGCACGCGGCCGGGTTCACCGACGTCTCGGCCACCTCCTCGACCTGGTGCTTCGCCACTCCCGACGACCGCGCGTGGTGGGGCGGCATGTGGGCCGAGCGGATCCTGGAGTCCGACATGGCCGGCCAGGCGCTCGCCTCGGGCGCCGCAGCCCAGGAGGACCTGCGCCGTATCTCGGAGGGCTGGCGGGCCTGGGCCGGGGAGCCGGACGGCTGGCTGTCGCTGCTCCACGGCGAGCTGATCTGCCGCGTCTGAACCCCTGAGCCGCCGCGCCTGAACCCCGGGGCCTCGCGGGCCCCGCCACCACGGTTCCTCCAGGCTCCCCCGCTCCCCCGGACTCCTGCGCGACCCGGGATCTCCGGAGTTCCCGGGGCTCTCGGGGTTCCGGTGAGAGGGAGGGGTGGCGGGTGGCTCGGGGCGCCCCCGGTGGAGACGCCCCGAGGGAGGATCAGGGCTGCTGGGTGATCTTGACGTTGTCGACCCCGGCCTCGACCAGGGAGGCGCCGGAGGCGTCACCGGCCTCGATCAGGATCCGGACGCTCTGTCCCGCGAAGGCGGAGAGGTCGGCCGTGGCCACGGCCCAGGCGCCGTTGCGGTTGGAGGCCGCGCCGAGCTGCTGGAACACCTGGGTGGTGGTGGAGCCGACGACCTTCACCCGGAAGAAGTCGGCGCTGGAGGCGTTGGAACCGTGCGCCAGATACCACGACAGCGACAGGTTCAGCGTCCCGGTCGACGGCAGGGTGATGGCCGGTGACCGGATGCTGGTGATGCCTCCGTCGATGTCGTGGTCGCCCGCCGCGGAGCCCGCGAGCCTGCCGGTGACCAGGTCGTTGGTGCCGCTGACGGTGGTGCCGAGCTGCTTGGCGCCGCTGGAGGTGGTGGCCGCCGGGTCGCCGCGCTCCCACAGGCCGGAGGTGGCGGTGTCGGTGCCGGACGGGTTGGTCGTCCAGCCGGTCGCCGTCTCGAACTCGTCGGAGTAGACGGTCACCGGCGGGGTGCCGGTGCCGCAGTACTGCGACTCCTTGCCGATGATCCGGTAGACGCAGTCGGCGTATTCCAGGAAGCGCAGCGTGGCCTCCCGGTTGCGGGTGGTCTGCGGGACGATCTGCTCGTCAGGGGGGTAGAAGCCCGGCGAGGAGCTGACCGGGTACATCTCGAAGGTGTAGCTGAAGATCTTGTAGACGCCCCACAGCCAGTCGTCGATCGTGCCGTCGGTGATGTAGAGGTCGCTGGCCTGCTGGGGGGTGTAGTTGTTGGTGGAGGCCATGTTCTGGCCCAGGGCCGCGTGGGCGTCGCGGTCGTCCTGGGTCAGGCCGGGGCCGGTGTCGTTGAAGGTGTAGCCGTACGGCCACAGGATCAGCTCGCTGTAGGTGTGCCAGTCGATGTGCGCCTTGATCTGCTGCACGCCGCCGACGACCCGGCTGCGCACCCAGTTGGCCACCGCCCTGACCTCGGGGGCCGACTCGGCCGCCGAGCCCCGGTAGGTGTCGCTGGAGGCGGAGCCGGAGGAGCCGCCGCAGCAGCCCCAGTTGTAGCCCCAGTTGCGGTTCATGTCGGTGCCCACGGCCGAGGAGCCGGAGTTGGGCTGGCGGTTCTTGCGCCAGGAGCGGTAGGAGCCCGTGGCGATGTCGTACTCGCCGCCGTCGGGGTTGAGGTCCGGCATGATCCAGATCTCGCGGCCGTTGACCAGGTTGGCGATGCGGCTGTCGGTGGCGTACCCGTCGGTGAACAGGTTGAGTAGGTAGATCGCCATCTCGACGGTCAGGTGCTCGCGGGCGTGCTGGTGGTGGGTGAACAGCACCTCGGGTTCGTTCTCGTCCGTGGCGACGTTGTCGCTGATCTTGACGGCGATCAGGTCGCGTCCCTCGTACGAGGTGCCGTAGCTGATCTTGCGGGCGATCGTCGGGTGGTCGGCGACGATCTGGTTCACCGCGGCGGTCATCTCGGCGTAGTTGTGGTAGCCGGAATCCGCCGACGGGAAGTCGGAGCGCCGCTCCGGCCCGGTCGGGGATAACGACCTGGGGATCCTCGTGACGGTGTAGCCGAGCTTCTTGATCGCGGCGACTTCGTCCTCGTTGGCGGTGATCACGACCGAGTCGGGGTCGACCTGGTCGATCGCGGCGCCGGTGGCGGCCACCGCGCTTCGCTGCTGGGCGGTGCTCGGCCCCTGGACCTTGTACTGGCTGTTCGGTTGTGGCTCGGCCGAGGCTCCCGCCCCGGTCACACCGAGGCACAACAGCGCCAGGGCGGCGAACACCACGATCAGACGGCGTCTCACCTGCGTCCTCCTCAGGCACGCACTCTAGGGTTTTGTCGCGCGCCTCCACCGAGAGTCAGACAGCGGCGTTGATTAGCAAAGGCCCAAATTTTGGGAGCGGCGGGAATGCGACTTCGCGCCCGAGCAGAAGGCCGGTCGGAAACAAGGCCGGATTCAGAAACCGACCTCGAACCAGAGCGTCCTGGATCCCTCGGGGGCGCCGTCCTGAATGCCCCAGCTGTCGGCGAGCAGATCCACCAGGAACATGCCCCGCCCGCCCTCCGCCTCCGGGTCGTTGCGCACGTGCGGCGCCGACGCCCCGGACCCTGCGTCGCAGACCTCGACCAGCACCGCGGCCGATCCCACCGCCACCGTCATCGCGACCTCGCCGCCCCCTCCGGAACCGGAGTGGAGCACCGAGTTCGTCACCACCTCGCTCACCAGGAGGACGACGTCGTCGGACGCGGGGTGCCCCTCACCGAGGAGCTCCCTGACCCGGCTCCGCGCCACCGACACCGACTCCGGAACCCCTTTGAGGGTGACCGTTGATCGAGGTGAGACGGCCCGCCGTCCGGTCGTCATGATTGACCTCACTCCCTGACACGCATATTCCATGCACATCGCCCTGTGAGATGGCACACTCACTCACGGTGAACTGTTCTATCAAGGACTGCAATACCTCATGTTGGGATTCCGCAGATTTGCTATCAAAGGACGGAGGGAGGTAGATGCGTGGCTTCTCGACGCAGCCCCACGGCCCGTCATCGCCGTCTGATGGCTGAGCTGAGCCGTCTGCGAAAGGACAGCGGGCTGACGCGGGTGGAGGTGGCCGAGCGGATCGGCTCCACCGACACCACCGTCTGGAGGTACGAGACGGGCCTGTCCCGGCCTCGCCCCTCGGACGTGTCGGCCCTCACCGAGGTGTACGGCGTGACCGGGGAGGCTCGAGACTCCCTGATCCAGATGGCCGTCGAAGCCAGGAGGCGGGGCTGGTGGCACCCCCACCGCGAGACCCTGAAACCCGGTTTCGACTCCTACATCGGGCTCGAGGCGGAGGCGTCGCTCGTGCGCTCGTACGAGCCGCTCGTCGTCCCCGGCCTGATGCAGACCGAACCGTACGCACGCGCTGTGACCGAGGCGACCTCAGTAGTGCAGACCCCCTCCAAGGTCGAGGAGACGGTCTCCGTGCGCATCTCGCGTCAGCGGTTGCTGCACGGACCCGGTGACCCGATCCACCTCGTCGCCGTGCTCGACGAAGCGGTGATCCGGCGTCGGATCGGCGGACGCGACATCATGTCGGAGCAGCTGGAGCACCTCGTCCACCTCGGCGGACTGCCCAACGTGGAGATACGGGTCGTCCCGTTCTCCGCGGGGGCCCATCCCGCGATGGACGGCCAGTTCTGCCTGCTCAGCTTCCCCGAACCCGAGGCTCCCGACCTGCTCTACCTGGAGCAGGCCGCGAGCGGGAGCGTGCCGGACGACCCCGAGCAAGTCCGCCGATACGCCTCCATGTTCGAGAGCCTCTGCGCCATGGCTCTCAGTCAGGAGGCCTCGGCAGCCTTCATCGCCCAGATGGCGAGAAGGTTTTCCTCCCCCTAGCCGTAGAAGGAAGAAAAAGTGCGAGGGTCCACGATGGATCTGTCCGGCGCCCAGTGGCGCAAGAGCGGCCGCAGCACCAACGGAGGCAACTGCGTGGAGGTGGCGGTCGTCCCCGGTGACCCTGTGGTCGCCAGGCACAAGGCGGACGCCGACCAGCTGTATCTCGTCCGCGACTCCAAGGATCCGGGCGGCCCGGCGCTGGCGTTCACCCGGAGCGAGTGGGACGCCTTCGTCGGCGGTGTGAAGGACGGCGAGTTCGACTGACGGACCTCCGGGGAGACCAGCCTCACGGTCTCCCCGGAACCTCCGGCCACAGCCCGCCCGCGGCCCCGGCCCGGCGGGCTGTGCTCGTCATCCGTCCGTCACTCGTCGTCCGTCCGTCACTCGTCGTCCGTCAACCGTCGTCCGTCCGTCATCCGTCACCCGTCGTCCGTTGTTCGTCGCCCTCTCGTTTCCCGGCGCCTCTCGCCCGTCGGGAAACCTCAACGCGGGGGCCGTTCGTCGTTGCCGTTGTAGCCGAGGATCCGCATGGCGATCTCGGGGTCCATCGCCGCGGCGAGCAGCTGGGCCCGTTCCACGGCGCTGTCCCGCTGGGCCTCGGCCCTGACCCTGGCCGCCTGCGCCCCCCGGGTGACCGCCGCCACGATCGCCGCCCCCACGATCGCCGCCAGCACGGCGGCGAACACCACCATGAGCGTGCCGGAATCCGGCGAGCCCGTCCGGCCCGGCGCGACCGTCCCGCCGTTGAGCACGTAGGTGCCCAGTGCCGTGAAGGCCGCCAGCGCGGCCAGGCTGGCCGCGATCACGAGAACCGTCCGCAGTTTCCCGCCGCGCGTCGCGGGGGCGGCGGGCGGCGGCGCGGGCGGCGGCTGCGGCGACGGGCGGCGCACCGGGGCGTCGTCGCCCCAGGGCACGAAGTCGGGTTCGGCCGGGGACGCCGGGGACGCCGGGGACGCCGGGGACGCCGGGGACACAGCGGGCGACACCGTGCCCGGCATCGTGTTCCGCACCGTGCTCGACACCGTGGAACCGTGACCGTTGCCCGTGAGCACCGCGCCGTGGATGACCGCGGCGGGTTCGAGCCGGGGCAGGGCCGGCGGGACGGGCAGGGCGCGCGCCACGTGGCTGTGCTCGCGGTGCGCCCGCGCCGCCTCCAGGTGATACTCCTCGATCTCGGCGTAGAAGTCGTCCGAGGCGTAGACGGAGCCGTCGAGCAACGGCCCCCGCCCGCGTTCCAGGATCGCGACCACGTCGTCGCCGTTGAGCGTCTTGTGCGCCTCCAGCGCGTGCGCCAGGCACAGGACGTCCCGCCGGTGCTCGCGCAGCAGCTCCTCGGTCCGCTCCAGCAGGCCCACCAGGTTGAACTCGATGCGCTCGCCCAGCACGTCGGGGGCGAGCGGCTGGCCGCCGCCCGGCGCCTTGGTGAAGCCGATGCCCCCGCCGCCGGGCTTGGGCATCGACTTGCCGCCCATGATCTCCAGCTCCTGCAGCGCGGGCACCGAGGTCACCCCGCGGCCCATGCCCCAGTGCGCCTCCATCAGCGCGGTGAGGTACGTCGCGGAGAACAGGTCGCCGGAGACACCGGAGGAGTTGTCCTCGCCGAAGAACATCCGCTCCCCCGCCAGGGAGGCGAGCGAGACCATGATGTCGGCCTCGTGCTCGGACTTCCAGCGGGTGAACTGGTCCTCGGGCTTGATGCTCGCGACCATGCCGAGGTAGTCGGCGCCCTTCTCGATCGTGGCGATGTCGATCTCGAGGTGGTAGCGGGTGCGGTACGCCGCCACGGCGTGGCAGGCCTCGTGCACGGCCACGGCGTGCCGCTCGCGCTCGATGTACTCCACGTCCTCGGGCGGCCCGAGCTGCTTGAGCCGCTTGGCGCGGGTCACGTCCGACCAGGTGATGGTCTCCCGGCCGTCGCGGATCGCGGTGATCAGCGACTCGTTCACCAGGTCCTTGATCGTGGCACCGGTGGCGTAGGGCGTGATCGTCGCCAGCTTGTCCAGCTGTGCCTCGGTCAGCTCGTGGTCGACCTTGTCGAAGTAGCCGCGGTAGGTGCGGACCCGGCCCGCCTTCGACGGGTAGCCCACCTTGTAGATGCGGTCGATGCGGCCCGGCCGCAGCAGCGCCTCGTCCAGCGAGTTGGGCATGTTGGTGGCCATCATGACCAGGATCCGGTACTTCGGCGGCGGCTTGGGCCGCATGCCGAAGAGCCTTCGCACGTGCCGGTTGACGATGCCCCTCGGCTTCTTCAGGCCGGACAGCTCGGTGAGCAGCGCCTGCAGCGTGCCCGGGTCGCCGCCGCCCCCGCCCATGCCGCCCATCATGAAGCGGCTGCGGCCGGTGTCGGGTTCCTTCGGCTCGGCCGCCCCCTGGCGGGTCAGCAGCCACCGGGTGTCCTCGCTGAGGTAGCCGAAGCCGTGGCATCCGGTGGTGTGCGGCGAGAACCCGGGACCGCCCCTGGGCCCCTGCTGCGCCAGCGAGCCGCGCTTGCCGAGGGAGTCGGCCTCGTCGAAGAAGACGATCACGCCGCCGTACCGCAGCGAGAGCTTGCGCAGCTTCCTGAACAGCGACTTCACCTTCAGGATGCCGATGCCCATGAACATGTTGACGAACGCGCCGGGGTCGACGAACACGTACGGCTTGCCGGTCTCCCCGGCCACGGCCTCGGCCATCAGGGTCTTGCCGGTGCCCGGCGGGCCCCACAGCAGCAGGCCGCTGGGCACGTAACCGCCGCGCTCCTCGATCGCGTCCGGCCTCTCCAGGAAGACGATGTTCTCCTTGACCCGCTCGACGACGTGGTCCTGGCCCCAGACGTCGGTGAAGCGGGTCTTGATGTCGTCGGGGAAGTACGTCTCCACGCCGCCCCGCGACAGCAGCCAGAACAGGCCGATGAACTGGAAGGCGATGAAGAAGAACGCGAAGGCGAGCTGCGCCACGTACGGCAGCGCCTGCCAGAGCAGCGCCGGCGCCTGGAACAGCGCGAGCGCCGGGGAGGTGTCCAGCACCTCGCCGAGGATGAGGGCGAGCACCGCGATCCAGAACACCCACTTGATGGCACGTGCCATCCTGAAGCGGTTCCAGTCGGAGAAGCGGCGGTGGGTCCAGCGCTCGAAGCCGCCGAAAACGCTTCGCGTCCAGAACCGGTTGTATCCGGCGGACCGCTCGCTGACGAAGAAGTGGAGTTGCCGCAGGAACTCGGCCCCGAGGAGCCAGAAGATCCACGGCGCCGCGATCGCGGTGTTGATCATCGCATCCCGGAACGTGATGATGCCCTCGTACGAGGCCATCTCACTCCACACCAGAATGAAATAGATGATCGTAAGAATGAGCAGGAATTTGATCCGGTCCCAGAACGGCATCTTCTTGCGCTTGTCGGGATGCGGATCCGTCGGACCGGAACCGGGGGCCCGGAGTCCTTCGAAGTTGGGAGGCGGTGGAGGTGACTTCATGGACGGGCTTCTCCTCACCCGGCGAGCCGCTTGACCTTGAAAGATTGCGCGATCTTCTCGAACTCCCCGGCGCGCTTCCGGTAGCAGGCGGCCGAGCAGCGGATCAGCAGGGTGGAGACCTGCTTGCCGTCCTGGGCCAGGTAGGAGGTGAGGTCGAAGGTCTCGGTCCCGGCCCCCTGGATCGCGTAGTTGAACCGCACGTGCACCCCGCGCAGGCCGTCTCCCGGCTGGAGCACCTCGTCGGCGAGCAGCTCGAAGTCCCGCAACGGATAACCGGGGATCTGCGCGTACTCCTTGCGCACCGTCTCGGTGACGGGCAGGACGGAGTTGCGCATGGTGTTCAGGGACAGCGAGTCCTGCTCCTCGGGGAGGAGCTTGGCGATCCGGGCGAAGACGAACGGCTCGTCTCCGGTGCCGTAGCCGAGAAGGTGGTCGGCGGACGGCTCGGCGTGGGCGTCGTAGGCGGCCGACCAGATGAGCTGCTTGCGCAGCCGCGCGGTGGCCGATTCCGGATCGGCCCCGATGGTCGCCTTGTCCAGCGCCGCCTGGTCGACCTTCCGCCAGGTCGCCGGAACCTTGAAGTACGTCTGCCCGTCGTCGTGGCGGACGTAGGTGAACTCGGCACGTGCGCATCCCGTGAGCCCGCCGACCATGGCGGAGACGACCGCCACAGCCACCACGGCGAACCCGGCCCTTGATCTTTTCACCAGGGCTATACCTCCGCTTTACGGGTTAACGAGGTGGTTGTGCCCGTTTTTCAGGCGACTCTCTCCTCTTTCGACTCCCTCAATCTGCGAAAAATTGACCAAATCTTTCCGGGAACCCGGCTTCGCTTGTTACACAGTGCCGTTGTTGGATTCCCGACATCATTGAACCCTCAACCTCCGCCTCGGAACAGAGGCCGGGCGGGCCTTCTCTCCGCCTTTTCTCCGGGCCGGACGACTTCCGGACCGCACCGCGCGCCGAACCGTGTCGTGAGCGGGCCGGCACCGGCGCGGGGCCACCGGCCACGCCCTCGCGACACTCCCGAGCGGCCCCGGGCCGGGCTCCGGCCGTCCCCGCCCGGAAGGGGACCGGACACCGGTAGCGGCCGGAGCGGAAAGGGACCGGACTCCGGTCGCGGCGGGGCGAGGAGAAAAGGGGACCGGGGCCGAGGCCGGAAGGGAGATGACCCAGGGCGGGAGCGGGGCGGGGAAGGCCCGGATCCAGGACCGGTGAGGAACGGCGGGATCTCCTGGCGGCGCGAACGCGGAGGACACCGCCTCGCCAACACATAAATCAGCGAATAACTCGCTTACCCATTCCCTTCTGCGTTAATGGTAACGATGAATAATGTTCAGCAGTAAAATCACACAAGCCGACCGCGAGTCGTGACCGCCGGTCGAGACCACGACCGCCAGTGATCGACGGCCTCCCTGCGGGGTCGCGGACCCTCGGCGACCGGGCCGCCGAGCTCGGGCGGCCATTCCCTCCACCCGCCCCACGCCGGCGCGCCCACCCTGACAGGGGACGTGAAAGAACTCGCGGACATCCCCTACCAGAGCAATGCCCCTTTTGTTACTTTTTTACCTATATATACCTTTATTCAGCTTCTTCGGGGTATGGGGGTATGCAGCCTAGAAAATATAATGACTTTTGATGCCCTTAAAAGAAAGGGCATCAAAAATCATCACTGCCGCCTTCCTCAGCGATGTGCCGGTGAAAACCCCTCAGGGAGGTGGAGCGCACGACAAGACAGTCGACAAGGAGTGATGATCGTGAACAATGAAGTACGAATAGCCCTCGCCGTAGCCGGCGGCTACCTCCTGGGGCGGCGCCAGAAGCTACGGCTGGCGATGGCACTGGCCGCCGCCGGAGCGACCGGCCGGTTGAGCGCCGGCCAGGGCGACCTTCTCCAGCAGGGACTGAAGGTGCTCAGCTCCTCCCCCGAACTGGCGAAGATCACCGAAAGCGTCCGGGGCGATCTCGTGGACGCGAGCAAGGCCGCAGCCAAGGCCGCGGTGAGCAGGCAGATCGACTCGCTGAGCACCAGGCTTCACGACCGGGCGGAGTCCCTGCGCAACCCGCTGGAGGACCTGGGAGAGGAGCCCGAGGAGGGCGAGGAAGGCGAGGAGCCCAAGGGGCGCCGCGGGCGCATAAAGGGCATCCTGTCCCGCAGGAAGGCCCGGCGGGAGGAAGAGGAAGAGGACGAATACGAGCCGGAGACGGACGAGGAGGAGCAGGAGGACGAGGAAGAGGACGAGGAGGAAGCCCCGCCGGTCCGCAGACGTCCCGCCTCCTCCGGGCGCCGTAGCGCGGCCAAGCCCACCCGGAAGGCACCGCAGGCCTCTGGCGACGAGGAGGACGAAGCAGAGGAAGAGGACGAAGAGGACGAAGAGCCGCGGCCCAGGGCCAAGCGCCGGCCCCCCTCTCGGAGGGCATCGACCTCTTCCCGCACCAAGCCGACGCCCGCCAGGGCACGGGGGTGACCTTGATGGCCGAGACCTCGAAGAAGCGTCCCGACCGTAAGGGCGGCGACGAGCCACCCGCCAACCGGATCAGCCAGGAGTTTCAGAACCTCATGGGAGCCCTCGGGGAGCGGGCTCTGTCGTCGGTGAGCGGAAAGGTCGAAGGGGTGACAAGCCGGCTGACCGACTACGCCGGAAGCGGCGGGTCCAGTCTGATCAGCGCGCTGACCGGCTCCAAACACCCCAAGACGGCGATCGCCGGAGGCATGGTGAAGGGGCTGGGAAAGATGGCGGTCGGCGGCCTGGCCAAGAAGCTCACGGGGGGCGGAAAGGGCGGCCAGAGCGGGAAGCTGAAGATGATCAACATCATCGAGACGATCGACGTCGGCGCCCCCCTACGTGTCGTCTACGACCAGTGGACCCAGTTCGGCGACTTCTCGAGCTTCATGAAGAAGGTCGAGGGCGTCGAGCAGAAGTCCGACGAGAAACTGGAGTGGACGGCGAAGGTCTTCTGGTCCCGCCGGGTCTGGGAGTCGACGATCCTCGAACAGCTGCCGGACAAGCGGATCATCTGGCGGTCGAAGGGGCAGAAGGGCCACGTCGACGGCGCCGTGACCTTCCACGAGATCGCCCCCGAGCTCACCCGGATCCTGCTCGTCCTGGAGTACTACCCGCAGGGCCTCTTCGAGCGCACCGGCAACCTGTGGCGCGCCCAGGGCAGGCGCGCGCGCCTCGAACTCAAGCACTTCCGGCGGCACGTCATGAGCCGGGTGCTCCTGCATCCCGACGAGCTGGAGGGGTGGCGCGGCGAGATCCGCGACAGCGAGGTCGTCAAGGACCAGGAGACGGCACTCCGCGAGGAGGAGGAAAGGGAGAAGGCCGAGAAGGACTCCGAGGAGGAGACCGGACGCCCCGAGAACGGCGAGGCCGAAGACGAGGAGCCCGAGGAGGAGGAGCCCGAGGAGGAGGAGCCCGAGGAGGAGGAGCCCGAGGAGGAGGACGAATTCGAGGAGGAGGAAGAGGAGGAAGAGGAGCCCGAAGCGGAACGCGCGGCCGACGAGGACGAGGAAGAAGACGAGGACGAGATGGAGGAAGAGGAGCCCGAAGGAGAACGCGCGGCCGACGAGGAGGAGGAAGAGGAGGAGGAGAAGCCGCCCAGGCGCCCGTCACAGCGCCGCAGCGCCGTAGGTCCCAAGAACGCGAAGGAGGCGGCGCCCAAGCGCCCCGCCCGCCGCAAGGCGGCAAGTCGTACGTGACCGGGGAGGTCACGGGGACATCAGGGAGGAGACGCCATGACCATCGTCCAACCTTCGGGCGGCGGGGCCGGCGGCCACGGGTCCTCATCGGGACTGGTCGACGTCATCGACACGATCCTCGACAAGGGACTCGTGATCGACGCCTACGTCAGGGTCTCCCTGGTCGGGATCGAGCTGCTGACGGTCGACGCGCGCGTCGTGGTGGCCAGCGTCGACACCTATCTGCGCTTCGCCGAGGCCGTCAACCGCCTCGACCTCACCCAGACCGGCAACCAGAAGGGGCTGCCGGAGCTGGTGGAGGACATGACGGAGAGCGGTAGCAGGAAAAAGGTCAAGGGCGCGACGCAGGGGCTGCTGGACACGGCAGAGGAGAAGATCCGCGGCCTGACGAGCGGCGAGTCCGGTGAGGACGAGTTCGAGGAGGCCGACGAGGAGCATGAGCCGGCGCCCCGCCGCAGACGGCGCAGGGAGGAGTGAGATGCGCGGTTCCAGTGGAAAGCAGAGGACGGTCCGATCCGGCAGGCCCAGGACCGACGTCCCCGAGACGGCTGGACGGCACGACACCGCTCGGGCCGCCCGGGCTGACCGGGCCGCCACGGCCCGGTCAGGACGACCCGGCGCCCCCGGGCGCGCGACCGGTACCTACGTGTACGGGATCATTCCGTCAGACGTGGAGCTGACCCCGGGCACCCGCGGGGTGGGAGACCCGCCGAACACGGTCGAGCTGGTGCCCCATGGAGAGATCGCCGCCCTGGTGAGCGACGTCTCCACCGAACGCCCTCTCGGCAGGCCGGACGATCTCATGGCCCACGAGCGGCTGCTGGACGCCACAGCGGCGGAGGTGCCGGTACTCCCCCTGCGTTTCGGGGCGGTGGTGACGGACACCCGGGCGGTCGTCGACGAGCTGCTCGCCCCCCACCACGACGAGTTCCTCGCCACGCTGAACGAACTGGAAGGACGCGCGGAGTACGTCGTGAAGGGACGCTATGTCGAGCAGGCCGTCCTGCGGGAGGTCCTCGACGAGGATCCGGAGATCGCGCGGCTGCGCGACGCGATCCGCGGGCAGCCCGAGGAGGTGACGTGGGACGCGAGGATGCGGCTCGGAGAGCTGGTCAACATGTCGATCGCGGCCAGGCGCGAGGCCGACACCGGTGCGCTGGTCGACGCCTTCGACCCGCTCTGTGTCTCCATCGTCGTGCGCGAGCCCACCCACGAGCAGGACGCCGCCCACGTGGCCCTGCTCGCGGACACCGACCGGCGGCCGGAGATCGAGGAGGCCCTCGACGAGTTCCGGACCCGGTGGGCCGGCCGTGTCGAGCTGCGCCTGCTCGGCCCGCTGGCACCGTACGACTTCGTCAGGACATAGAGGTCAGGACATGAAGGGAGGTGATCGGTCGTGGAACCGCTGGGGCTGATCCTCGGCCTGCCGCTCGCGCCGCTGCGCGGACTGATCCGGCTCGCGGAGCTGCTTCAGGAGCAGGCCGAACAGGAGATCCGGGGCCCCGCGGCGGTCAGGCGCCGTCTGGAGGAACTGGCGGAGGCCAGGGCCTCCGGCGAGATCTCCGAGGAGGAGGAGGCCGCGGCGGCCGAACGGATTCTCGCAGAGATGATCGATTAGCCGGTACGACCGCACCGGTACGGAGACGACGAGGGGAGTGATCGCGTGCCTGTCAGGCGCAGAACCCGTGAGGAACGCTCCGCCGACGATTCCTACAGGACCGCCGGTGACGAGGCCTTCGAGGACGAGGAACCGTACGAGGAGGACCTGGACGAGGAGGACCTCGACGAAGACGAGGCCGATGACGAGGACGAGGACGAGCCCGCGAAGGAGACGCGGCGGCGTCCCCCCGCCCTGTCGGCGGCGACCGCCGGAGCGGCCGGGCTGCGGCACATCGTCGGCCTGACCGCGAAGGACACGGAGGGGGTGACGCTGGTGCGACGGACCGAGGACGGCTGGCTGGTCGAGGTCGAGGTCGTCGAGGACCGTCACGTCCCCTCGTCGGGCGACATGCTGTCGCTCTACCAGGTCGAGATGGACCCCGCCGGCGACCTGTTGTCGTACCGCAGGGCGAGGCGTTACAGGCGCGGCCGGGCGGACAGCGGCGAGGCGGGCTGACGTGGCCGACGTGACACGCCCCGGCGGCGCCTTCCCCCGGTCCTACGGCGGGGGGACGCCCGGCGGGCGGGAGTCGTCCGCCAACCTCGCCGACATCCTGGAGCGGGTGCTCGACAGGGGTGTGGTGATCGTGGGCGACATCCGGGTGAACCTGCTGGACATCGAGCTGCTCACCATCAAGCTGCGCCTGCTCATCGCCTCGGTCGACACGGCGCGGGAGCTGGGGATCGACTGGTGGGAACACGATCCGTGGCTCACCTCCCGCGATCGCGACCTGGTCGAGGAGAACCGCGTCCTGCGCGAGCGGCTGGCCACCGTGGAGGACGGCCAGGTCACCCGGCGCCGTTCCCTCGGCAGGGGCGAAGGCACCCGTCCGCCCGACGACGCCCGGGAGCCGAGAAGGGCCGTGAGGCCGAGGGAGGAGCGCGATGCCTGAGGCGGGCACGTATCTCTACGCGATCGCCCGGGACGTGGGCCGCGCCCTCCCGGAGCACGTGGTGGGCGTGGCCGGAGCGCCGGTGCGCGCGATCACCCACCAGGGCCTGGTCGCGTACGTGAGCCCGGTGCCTTTGGAGGAGTTCGGCGAGGAGCCGCTGCGGCGTTCCCTGGAGGACCTGGACTGGGTCGGGGGGACGGCCCGCGCCCACAACCGCGTCGTGGAGGCCGTGGCGGAGGGGGCTCCCACGGCCCCGGTCCGGCTGGTGACGGTCTACAGCACCGAGGACCAGGTCCACGACCTGCTCCGGCGCAGGCACGACGACTTCACCGAGGTGCTCGCCCACGTCACCGGGTGCAGGGAGTGGGGGGTGAAGGCGTACGCCGAACCGGGCACGGACGCCCCTCGTGCCGAGGAGGCGCCCGCGGAGACCGGCAGCCCGGGAAGGGCGTACCTGGAGCGCCGCCGGGCGAGCCTGCGCGGCCGGGAGGCCGCCTGGCGCCAGGCGGCGCGGCGTGCCGAGGACATCCACGCCGCCCTGGTGTCCGTCTCGGTCGCCGGCCACCGCCACCGGCCGCAGGACCCGCAACTGTCCGGCCGCGAGGAGATGATGCTGCTCAACGGCGCCTACCTCGTCGCCGAGGACCGCCGCGAGGAGTTCACCTCGGCCGTCGACTCGCTGCGGAGCCAGGGAATCGAGATGGAGCTCACCGGCCCCTGGGCACCGTACTCCTTCACCTCGATGGACCTCGGCCCGGCCCGCGCGGAGACGTCCGATGACCCGTGACCACCACCCGCGAGGCGCCGAGCTCGCCGCCCAGGGACGCGTTCCCCCCGAGCGCGTGGCACTCGTGGACCTGCTCGACCGGCTGCTGGCCGGCGGGGTGGTCGTGAGCGGGGACCTCGTGCTGTCCATCGCCGACATCGACCTCGTCCGCATCTCCCTGCGCGCTCTGATCACCTCCGTACGGGCCTCCGACCCGATCCCGTCCGCCCGGCCGCCCGGTGCGGTCACCCTCCTCGGGGCCTCCGAGGAAGGGGGCCCGCCGTGAACCGCCTTCCCGGCGCCCCCCTCGCGGAGGACCTCCGCGGCACGGGGGACCCTCGCGTCCCCCGGGGGCGGCCGCGCCCCACCGCGAGAAGGTTCAAGGTCACGCGAACCGCACCCGCGGGCGCGGCAGGGAACGCGCGAGGACCGGCGCGGGCCGTCCGGTGGCGGGTGAACACCGACCCGGAGGCCGTCGAACGGGACCTGACCCGCCTCGTGCTCACCCTCGTCGAGCTGATACGGCAGCTGGTGGAACGCCAGTGCGTGCGCAGGATGGACCAGGGGGACCTGTCGGACGAGCAGGTGGAGGTGCTGGGCGTGACTCTGATGCGCCTCGAGGAGGCCATGACCGAGCTGTGCGAGCGCTTCGGGCTCTCGCCGTCCGACCTCAACCTCGACCTCGGGCCGCTGGGGACCCTCCTGCCCACCGACTGACACCCACCGCGTCTCCCGGAACCTCCGCCGGGAGTTCCGGAGTTCTCCGGACGCGCGACGTGGCCGGGCCGGACGCGCGACGTGGCCGGAGGGGCGAGCCCCTCCGGCCACGTCGCCTTCGAATTCCCAGGTCGGGTCCTCTGCCTAGGTCAGGTCCTCACACTTCTTCGCGTCGGGGTCGTCGGCCGCCTGCGGCACCCAGCGGACGTTGGCGAACGAGGCGGAGAAGGCCCCCTCGGTGTAGACGAGGAACGGAGTGTTGACCACTTCCAGATCGAGGCCGCCCGCGGCGAAGCAGGCGATGGGGATCTTGACGGTCGACTTCGTACCGATCGGAAGCCCCTGGAAGAGGGAGGTCGCCACCACCTCGGAGAAACACGGGTAGACGCAGTGGACGCTGAGCACGGTCCTGGCGGCCGGGGGCTGGTGGACGATCGTGTCGAAGACCAGCGCCCCCTTCGCGTTGAGGTAGCCCCGCAGGTCCGTACCGCCCGCCGGGTTCTGCATGTAGAGCTGGGCGGGACCGGTGCCGGTCCAGGTCGCCTTCAGGCCGTCCTGTTGCACGTTGACGTCCGACTGCACCACGCCGATCTCGGCGTGCGCCGCCTGGCCGTCGGCGCCGATCTCGGTGCCGCCCCAGTTCTCGGGGGAGCCGATGAAGCCCTTGTACGGCGCGATGTCGGTCCGGTTGAAGATCTCCAGCTCCTCGCTCGCCTCGCCGCCACCGCCCTGCTCGCCACAGCCGAACGGGGGCGCGGTCTCGTCGAGCGTCCCGACCGACCCGCTCTGGCCGTCGCGCAGGCCGTAACCGAGCGGGAACAGCGGGTCGTAGCCCTCGGCACCCGGGTTCAGCGGCGACTGGCAGGCGCCCTTCGGCCACGAGTACGGCAGCCTGCCGGTGAAGCCGTCACGATGCTTGCCCCGGACGAGCACGTCGGCGACGCCGCCGCCCTCGGTGCCGGGCAGCCACGCGGCGACGAAGGCGTCGGAGCGGTTGAGCTCCTTGTTCATCCACAGCGGCCGGCCGCCGACGTAGACGGTGACGACGGGCGCGCCCTTGCCGGTGACCTTGTCGAGCACCGCGAGGTCGGCGGGGTAGATCTTGGCGGCCTCCAGCGTGCGCCGCGCGAGGTCGCCGACGCCCTCGGCGTACGGCGTCTCGCCGATCACCGCGATGACCGCGTCGTACGCCGAGGGGTCGACGCCGTCGCCGGTCTCGCTGAAGGTGACGTCGGCCTCGCCGAGCGTCTCGCGCAGGCCGCCGAGGATCGTCGTGCCGTTGGGGAAGTCGGCGTTGACGTTGCCGGTGCCCTGCCAGGTGAGCGTCCAGCCGCCGGTCTGGTTCTGCAGGCTGTCGGCGCTCTTGCCGACCACCAGGACCTTGGAGTCGGCGGCCAGCGGCAGCACCCTGCCGTTGTTCTTGAGCAGGACCTGCGACCTGCGCACGGCCTCCCTGGCGAGCCTCTTCGACTCCAGAGCCTCGGCAGACCCTGCGAAGGCGCGCCTGGACGGCTTGGGACCGTCGAGCACCCCGGCGCGCAGCTTCACCCGCAGGATGCGCGTCACCGCGTCGTCGATGCGCGCCACCGGGATCGCGCCGCTCTCGACCTGGGCGATCGTGTTGGTGATGAACGCCTTCCAGTCGTTGGGCACCATCACCACGTCGATACCCGCGTTGATCGCCTGGGGGCAGCTCGCGTTGGTGCACCCGGCGACCTGGCCGATGCCGTTCCAGTCGGAGACGACGACGCCGTCGAAGCCCATCTTCTGCTTGAGGATGTCGTTGACGGCGCGCTTGCTGCCGTGCAGCTTGCCCTCGTCGATACCGAGCTCGGCGTTCGTCCAGCTGTTGAACGAGACCATCACGCTCTGGGCCCCGGCCGCCAGGGCGCCGTAGTAGCCCTGGCCGTGCAGGTTGATCATCTCGGCCTCGGACGCGGGGTTGACGCCCTGGTCCACGCCCTTGAGGGTGCCGCCGTCCCCGATGAAGTGCTTGGCGGTGGCGATGACGCCGTCCTGGCCGATGCCGCGCGGGTGCCTGCCCTGCAGACCCTTGACGGCCTCGTACCCGTACGCCCGGGTGATCCGGGGGTCCTCGGAGAAGCCCTCGTACGTGCGGCCCCACCGGTCGTCTTGGGGAACGGAGACGCTGGGCGCGAACGCCCAGTCCTGGCCGGTGGCACGCATCTGCCGGGCGGTCGCCGCCCCGATGTCGCGCACGAGGCACGGGTCCTGGGCTGCGCCCAGCCCGATGTTGTGCGGGAAGACCGTGGTGCCGTAGACGTTGTTGTTTCCGTGGACGGCGTCGATGCCCCAGATGACGGGGATCTTCGCGCGGGTGGAGACGGAGGCGTTCCAGTACGCGTCGGCGAGGTCGAGCCAGGCCTTCTGCGTGGCGTGCTTGTCCCGGCCCGGCCAGGAGCCGCCGCCGTTGAGCACCGAGCCGATGAAGTACCGCCCGACCTCGTCGGGAGTGATCGCGGCGATCTCCGGCTGGGTCATCTGGCCGACCTTCTCGGCGAGCGTCATGCCCGCGAGGATCTTCGCCACCCGCTTCTCGTCGGACCGGTTCCGCCCGATCCTGCTTTCGACCTTGGGCCACTCGGAGAGGGTGGGGAGTTTCTTCTCGATGCGGGCGCAGCCGCGCCAGTCCAGGGCGGGCTTGCCGATCACCGGCTGCCGGCCGCCCGTCGCGGTCTCGGCTCCCGCGCTCGGAATCCCGGTGGCACCCGCTGACAGGACGGCGAGACTCGCCAGCACCGCGAGTCCGCTCCGGCGGGCGCCCGATCGGGCGAAGGGTCTGATCATCGAGGATCCGTTCTTCAGGCACTGCGATGGGCGTGGCGAATCCCCCGAGTCCGCACTGCGCAGATCCTGACGCTGTGACACAGCCGAGTCAATACCCTCGCGAGAGCGCTCTCTCAACCCCGCACGCGAGCCACGGGCGTTTCATCGCTCGCGAACCGCTTCTACCAGGCGCATCGCCGCGCCCGCACCAGCGGGCGCGACATCCACATGAGAGCGCTCTCAGAAAACCGGGCTCCCCCGCGACGAGGCTTCGCCGGACGGCCGGCGGCCAGGACACGGTGTCGCCGCCGTTGAGGGCGGACGCCCCGGCGCGGGACGTCCTCACCGAAGCGTCCACGCCCGCACATCCGCACGGCGCTCGTACGAGTCACCGACGCGGCTCGGGAAGAAGCTCCTCGGGGATCACGTCGGGGACGCCGCGCAGGCTGACGAGCGAGACCGCCGCGAGGACGGCGATCGTCACCGCGGCGGCGATCGCTGTCACGTGGACCCCGGTGACGAAGGCCAGCCTGGCGGCCTCGGCGACGGCCCCGCCCAGCCGGGCGGGCAGTGTCGCGGCCGCCTCCAGGGCGGTGGGCAGCGACTCCCTGACGGGGCCCACCACCTCGCCCGGCACCCCCGCCGGAAGCCTGAGCTCGCCCCGGTAGACGCCGGTGAGGACGCTGCCCAGGACGGCGATGCCCAGCGCGCCGCCCAGCTCGAAGGAGGTCTCGGAGATCGCCGCCGCGGCGCCGGCCCGCTCCCGGGGCACGCTCGCGAGCACGGTGTCGTTGGTGACGGCGAACGTCAGCCCGATGCCCACCCCGCAAACGATCATCGGGGCGAGGAAGTAGAGGTAGGGGGTGTCGAGAGCGGTCTGGCTGTAGCAGGCGAAGCCCGCGGCGGTCATCGCCAGGCCGAGCGCCACCACCCTGGCCCTGCCCCAGCGGGTGATCAGTCCCGCCGCCAGGACCCCGCCGACCGCCGCCGACATGCCCCCGGGCAGTCCCGCGAGACCGGCCTGCAGGGGCGACCAGCCCAGCACGAGCTGGAAGTACCAGGCGAAGATCAGCGACAGCGCGGACATGCCGAAGATGGCCACGAGGTTGGCGCCGACCGAGGCGGTGAAGGCCCGGCGCCGGAAGAGGCGGACGTCGATCAGCGGCTCGGCGAGCCTCGTCTGCCGCCGGGCGAACAGTGCCAGGGCGGCGATCCCGACGGCTCCCGGCACCAGGACACCGGCGTCGGCGAGGCCGTGCACGGCGGCCTCCTTCACGGCGTAGATCACGCCGACCACCCCGGCCATGGACAGCGGCACGCTCACGAGGTCCACCCGCCCCGCGGCGGGGTTGCTCGACTCCGGGAGCACGACGAGGCCGGCGAGCAGGATGAGCAGCATCACCGGCAGGTTGATCAGGAAGACCGAGCCCCACCAGAAGTGGTCGAGCAGCAGGCCGCCGACGACCGGCCCCAGGGCGAACCCGGCCGCGCCCATCCCGCTCCACAGGCCGACCGCCGTGGTCCGCTCCTTCGGGTCGGTGAAGACGTTGCGGATGATCGACAACGTCGAGGGCATGATCGTGGCGCCCGCCACCCCGAGCAGGACGCGGGCGGCGATGAGCAGCTCGGGAGTGGGGGCGTAGGCGGTCACCGCCGAAGCCACGCCGAAGGCCGCGGCGCCGATGAGGAGCAGCCGCTTGCGGCCGATCCGGTCGCCGACGTTACCCATCGTGATCAGCAACCCGGCGAGCGCGAAGCCGTACGCGTCGCCGATCCACAGGATCTGGGTCGACGAGGGCCGCAGGTCCGCGACCAGCTGGGGAAGGGCCAGATGCAGGACGGTGACGTCGACGGACAGGAGCAGCGCCGCCAGGCAGGCGACGGCGAGGGTCGCCCACCTGCGGCGGCCCGTGGTCGGAGAGTGATCGTTCATGTCTGTCATCGTGACCGGCGGCGCTGACGGCCCGCGCACCTCCCGCTGACGCCCGCCGCACCGAGGGCGTGCGGGGTCACGGGGCGAGCATCGCGAGCATCCCGCTCCGCGGCGTCCGGGTTCCCGCGCGCCACTCCTTCTCGTACGCGGCGTCGCCCATCCGGGCGCGGACGGCCGCCGTGACACCGGCACCGGGGTCCGCCGCGGCGGTGCCGCCGAGGGCCGCGGCCGCGCCCAGCAGCCGGGCCGCGCCCTTGGCGTCCCCCTCCAGCAACGCGACCTCCGCCAGCCCCTCGATCGCCGAGCCCGCCAGCAGGGGGTAACGCTGCAGCGCCGGTTCCAGCGCCCTGCGGTACCAGGTCCTCGCCGCGGCGCCGTCTCCGCCCGACGCGGTGATCCGGCCCAGTTCGACGATGATGCGCAACCGGACCTCCTCGGTGCTGTACCACTCCTGCGTGCACAGCTCCAGGGCTCTGAGGCAGAGGTCGAGCGCCTCGTCCAGGTTCCCGCGAAGCCTGGCGATCTCGGCGAGACCGTGGTGGACCTTGGCCATCACGTCGGGGGCGCTCGCCCGGCGGGCGTGGTCGATCGCGCGGAGATACTCGGCGTGGGCGGTCGCGAGGTCGCCGTCGCGTACGGTCCCCGCGGCCCCGCGGCAGACGAGCTCCGCGATGTCCTCGTCCGACCCGAGCTCCTCCGCCAGGCGAAGCGCCTCCCCGCCCAGCGCGCGCGACGCGTCCCTGTCCTGCCGCAGGTCGGCGAGCCCGGACAGCTCGGCCAGCGTGAGCGCGCTCCCCCAGCGCTCCCCGATGGACCGGAACAGCTCCAGCGCCTCCCCGAAGGAGCGCTCGGCGCTTTCGGCGTCGCCGCCGTACCGGTAGAAGTAGCCGTAGCCGAAGTGGGACAGCGCCCGCAGCCACGGGTCGGCGATGGCGAAGACCTTCGGCTCTTCCGGCAGGAAGTCGGGCGGGCCGGTGAACATCGGCCACAACATGCCCAGGAACGGCCACCGGTACGGCAGGTCGATCGGCGGGATGATCTGGACGATCGTCTCCAGAAGGGCGAAATGCCTGGGCGACCGTGTCTCGCCGGAGGAGGCCACGAGGGCGCACAGGGCGTACTCCTCCTCCATCCCCTCGACCGGGGCCGCCGCCGTCGCGCTCCCCGCCGGAGCGGATCCCGTCACATCCCCGAGCGGCGCGAGCCCGATCGCGCGCTCCGCCGGTGCGGCCCCGGCCGCTCCCCCGGCCGGGGCGCGCCCGATCGCGCGCTCCGCCGGTGCGGTTCCGGCAGCTCCCCCGGCCGGGGCGGGTCCGGTCGCGCCCTCGGCGGGGACCGGCCCGATCGCGACGAGCAGGTCGGCGGCGAGGGCCGCGCCCTCCGAGCGGCGGCCCCGCAGCCACCAGTACATGGCGAGCCCGGCGAGCAGGCGCAGCCCCAGCCCGGTCCTGCCGGTGTCGACGGCCCAGCGCAGCGCGGCGTGCAGGTCGTCGTGCTCCTCGTCCAGCCGCCGCAGCCACTCCAGCTGCCCGGCGTCGCGCAGGTGGGAGTCCGCCGTGGCCACCAGGTCCGCGTAGTACGCGGCGTGCGCCTCGCGGCGCGCCTCGGTCTCGCCGGTCTCGGCCAGCCGTTCCGCGCAGTACGCGCGGATGGTCTCCAGCATCCGGTAGCGCCCGCCCACCCGCTCGACGAGCGACTTCTCCGCGAGGGAGCTCAGCAGGTCGACGGTCTCGTCCTCGCGCAGCCCGCACACCCGCCCGGCGGCCTCCAGCGTCGCGCCGCCCACGAAGACGGTGAGCCGCCCGGCCAGCGACCGCTCGTCGTCGTCGAGCAGGTCCCAGCTCCAGGCGACCACGGCGCGCAGCGTCTGGTGCCGGGGCAGCGCGGTGCGGCTGCCGCGCGACAGCAGCCGGAACCGGTCGTCCAGCCGGGAGGCCACCTCGGCCACCGGCAGGGAACGCAGGCGCGCCGCGGCCAGCTCCAGCGCGAGCGGCAGCCCGTCCAGAGCCCGGCAGATGCCCAGCACCTGCTCGACATTGGCGTCGTCGACGCGGAAGCCGGGGAGCACGGCCGCCGCCCTGTCGGCGAAGAGCCGCACGGCCGGGTAGGCCAGGGCCTCTCCCGCGGCGGTGCCCGTCCTCGGCACCGGCAGCGGCGCGACCGGGTGGATCACCTCCCCGGTGATGCCGAGCGCCTCCCTGCTGGTGACCAGGACGCGCAGCCCCGGGCAGGCGGCGAGCAGGCGGTCGGCGAGCTCGGCGACCTCCGCGACCAGGTGCTCGCAGTTGTCCAGGACGAGCAGCAGGGGACGGTCGGCCAGCACCGCGACCAGCCTGGCCAGGGGAGCGGGCATCGGGCGGGCGGAGCCGGGGAACAGGCCGGCGTCGCGGACGCCCAGCGCGCCGAGGACGGCCTGGGCCGCCTCCCCCTCGCCGAGGACGGGGGCCAGTTCCACGAAGCACACGTCGCCCCGCTCCCCCGCGGCGACCTCACCGGCCAGCCGGGTCTTGCCCGCGCCGCCGGGACCGACCAGGGTGACCAGTCTCGCCTCGCCGAGCAGCGCGTGGAGCCTGGACATCTCGTCCTCCCGGCCGACGAAACTGGTCAGCGGGGCCCGCAGACCCGATCGGACGGGCGCGGCACCGCCGGCCGCGACGCCGTCCGCAGCGCCGTCCGCAGTGCCGTCCGCGACGTCGCCGCAGGCGCCGGTCAGGGCGGGATCGGCCCTGAGCACCGCCAGGTGCACGGCGGCCAGTTCCGCCGACGGGTCCACGCCGAACTCCTCACCGAGGATCCGCCTGGCCCTCTCGTACACCTCCAGGGCCTCGGCCTGCCTGCCCGCGTTGTACAGGGCACGCATCAGCTGCCCGTACAGCCGCTCCCTGAAGGGGTGGGCCGCGGTCAGTTCCTGCAGTTCGGCGACGAGCTCGCGGTGGCGGCCGAGCTCCAGCTCCGCCTGGACGCGGTCCTCCACGCAGTCGAGCCTGAGCCTCTCCAGCCTGGCCGAGGACGCCTGGGCGAACGGCGACTCCGCCACGTCGGCGAGGGCGGGCCCGCGCCACAGGGAGAGGGCCTCGCCCAGCAGGCCGGCGGCCCTGCCGTGCTCGCCGGAGGCCAGGGCCCGGCGGCCCTCGGCGGCGAGCCGTTCGAAGCGGTGGGCGTCGACGGCGTCGGCACCGGCCGCGAGCCGGTACCCCGCCGGGTGGAACTCGACCATCTCCTGGACGCCGAGCGTCCTGCGCAGCCGCGAGACCTGGGACTGCAGGGCGTTGGCGGCGCTCGCGGGCGGATCGTCGCCGTACAGGCCACCGATCAGCCGCTCGGTGGTCACCACCCTCCCCGCGTCGAGGAGGAGCATCACGAGCAGCGCGCGCATCCCCTGCCCGCCCACGGAGACCACGCGCCCGCCGTCGAGCCGGATCCGGGTGGGACCGAGGATGTCGAACCGCATAGCCCGATTATCGTGGCTTCTCCCTTTCTCGCTTCCCCTTCCACTCGCCACCGCCGATCGGGGTCCGCGCGTGTAATGCCGGATGATCTCTGATACGACATATATCTACATGTCAGAACTGTAGGGAAAAAAGATCTTTCATTGGCGCCGGAAGGGGCGGGGCAGGCGGGGTAGGGACCCCACTGGCCGTCCCCGCCAGGGAACGGCTGCCGGGGGGCTCCACACGGAGGTGTTCGATGGAACAGGTCTACGGCTGGGAGCACGGCGAGAACGAGCCCGGCGACCTCTTCGGGGCGACCGCCGAGAACCTGTTCGCCGAGGTGTGGTCCAGGGAGGGGATCTCGAACCGCGACCGGCGCATGCTGCTGGTCGGCCTGCTCGTCGGCCAGGGCATGGGCGAGGACGTCGACGTCCAGCTCGACGCGGCGCTGCGGACCGGCGACCTCACCCCCGACGAGCTCCGCGAGGTCGTCGTCTTCCTCACCCACTACGCCGGATGGCCCCGGGGCGCCAGGCTCAACGGCCAGGTCGAGGAACTGATCGCCCGCGTCATGAGGTCCTGACGCCCGGCACGATCGACCGGCCACCCACGTCATGAGGTCCTGACGCCCCGCGCGACCGTCCGGCCACCCGCCTCCCGGGATGGCGGCCGCACGGCGCGGGTCCTCCCGGCGGAACCGGCCGGTCGCCCGCGACGCGAGGTCAGAGTCTCTCGACGTTGGGTCCCCGGCAGCGGTTCCTGGTGTCGAAGACGAGGGCGCTCGCCCTCTGGACGAGCCCGTAGTCGAAGCAGTCGTGGTCGGTGAGGACCACCACCGCGTCCGCCTCCGCCAGTTCCCGTTCCGAGAACGCGACGATCTCGATGCCCTGCGGCAGCAGGAAGCAGTCCACGTGCGGGTCGGCGGCCCGCACGTCCGCGCCCAGCTTGCGAAGGCCCCTGACCACGTCGATCGCGGGTGACTCGCGGCAGTCTCCGGCGTTCTTCTTGTACGCGAGGCCGAGCGCGAGCACCCGGCTGCCGTTGACCGGCTTGCGCACCCGGTTCAGCGCGAGACCGACCCGGCGCACGACGTGGTCCGGCATGTGGGCGTTGATGTCGTTGGCCAGCTCCACGAACTGGAAGTTGTGTCCCAGGCTGCGCTTGACCTTCCACGACAGGTACGACGGGTCGATCGGCAGGCAGTGCCCGCCGACGCCGGGCCCCGGGGTGAAGCGCATGTAGCCGAACGGCTTGGTGGAGGCGGCGTCGACGGCCTCCCAGACGTCGATGCCGAGCTGCTGCGCGAAGATCGACAGCTCGTTCACCAGGGCGATGTTGACGTGCCTGAAGGTGTTCTCCAGCAGCTTGCACAGTTCGGCCACCCGCGTCGAGGAGACCGGCACGACCTCGTCCACGATCCGCGAGTAGAACGCCCGGATCCGCTCCAGGGACGTCCCGTCGACACCGGAGACCACCTTGGGGGTGTTCTCCAGGCGCCAGCGCTCGTTGCCCGGGTCGATTCGCTCGGGGCTGTAGCCCAGATGGAAGTCCTGCGGTGCCCGCAGTCCCGAGCCCTCCTCCAGCAGCGGCAGCAGATACTCCTCGGTGGTCCCCGGATAGGTGGTGGACTCCAGGACCACCGTGACGCCCCGCCGCAGCAGCGGGGCGATCGACTCCCCCGCCGCGCCGATGTGGCGCAGGTCGGGAACGCCCTCGCGCAACGGCGTCGGCACGGTTATCACGCAGAGGTCGAACCCCTCGGCGGTGGCGTAGTCGGCGCTGGCCAGGTATCGGCCGGACCGGTGGGCCAGGGACAGCGTCTCGTCGCCGACGTCCTCGACGTAGGACTCGGCGGCGTTGAGGCGCTTGACCCGCCACTCGTCCAGATCGACTCCCACGACGTCGAAGCCTGCCGTGACGGCCCCCATCGCAAGTGGCAGGCCGACGTACCCCTGGCCGATCACAACCAGTTTCTCTCCCACGGCAGAACCCCCGTCGATTTGGGACAAGACCCGACCTCGACTGTAGGAGTCCCGCTTTCCCACACCACCGATCCAGCCGCCGTCCGGGCGTGTCGCCCGGACTCCAGGACTGCTCAAGCACGGCGCACGGGACCGGACCGGCCCTCGATAACAGCATCAAAACCTTGAAACATCTACTAATAATTTTAAATATGCATTTATGCTTTTTATGCACATATTGTGGGCGACCAGCAAGTGGGCCGGCGAGCGCGTGGACGAAATCCGACCACCTTCCCCCCATACCTGGACACCCCTCCGAACAGGATCGATACCACTTTAACGCCGAAAATTAAGTAATATACGGAAGAATTATCGAGTAAATTTTCCATCAGCCGCATACCAACATGCGCTCTTCCTGGCCGCACGCGAGCCCGCGCACGCCACCCTCCACGGCAGAGTCGTCAGCGTGTCACGTGACGCCTTTTCAGCGACGTGACGACATTCCGATTATTTCTCTCACCATCCACCTTTAGCCTCCTCTATGTGATTAATACGATAAATCACATAGAGGCCAGACAAAGACCTTGAGCTTTATTCATGACAGATCACAGGCGACGGACCGCACCGGACGTCTGACGCATCACGAGATCAGTGAGGAGTTGTGTCGCATGTCCAAAACCGTTCGCGACGCGCTCGACCAGACGGCCGGCACGGCCGTAACCATGATCGACACCGGGGGTTCCCGGAGCCGGCCGCTCTTGCGGTTCCGCCCGCCCCGCCCGCGAGGTGCCGTCGGCCGCGTCCTGCTGAAGGCGGCCGTGGCGACCGCCCTCGCGATGGGCGCGGTCGCCGGAACCCCGGCCGGGGCGAGCGCGGCCGATCCGGTGGACATCGGCGACGCCGCGCCGTTCGGGGTGCTGGCGGCCGCGGTCACCAACGTGAACTCCACGACGGTCACCGGCGACCTGGGGGTGAGCCCGGGAACCACGGTGACCGGCTTCCCGCCAGGCACGGTCTCGGGGACCAAGCAGATAGGAAACGCCGTCGCGGCGCAGGCCAAGGCCGACGCGGCCGGCGCCTACGCCGACGCCGCCGGACGCACGCCCAACGCCACGGTGGCCGCCCAGCTGGGCGGGACGACCAAGGGACCGGGCGTCTACGCCTCCGTCAGCGGCAGCTTCTCGATCAACGGGACCCTCGCCCTCGACGCGCAGGGCGACCCGGACGCCGTCTTCATCTTCCAGGCGTCCACCCTCAGCACGGCGAACGTCAGCAACATCAGCCTCCTGCGCGGCGCCCAGGCCGACAACCTCTTCTGGCAGATCGACGGCCCGGCGTCGCTGGGCACGTACTGCACCTTCCGCGGCAACATCCTGGCGCAGGACTCAGTCATGATCAGCAGCGGGGCCAACATCAACGGCCGCGTCTTCTCGTTCGACGGCACGGTCGTCATCCAGGGCACCGGCAGCCTGCCGCACACCCGCGTCACCGTGCCGAACGACCCGCCGACCACCACGACCCTGACCTCCTCCACCGACCCCGCGTGGAGAGGGGAGCCCGTCACCCTGACGGCGACGGTGGAGGCGGTCAGCGGCACGGTCGTACCCGCCGGCGAGGTGGTCTTCAAGGACGGCTCGACCGTCCTCGGCTCGGCCTTTCACGACAGTTCGGCCCCCGCCCGGATCACGGTCTCCGACCTCTCCGGTGGAGAGCACGAGATCATCGCCGTCTATCTCGGAGGGGACACCTTCGACAACGAGGCCCTGATCCACTTCGCGCCGAGCACGTCACCGCCCGTCACCCAGAGCGTGTCGGACAGCCTGTGGAACAGCGCGGCGGTGCCCGGAATCCCAGCGCAGTGGGACACGCAGGCGGTCACCCTCGGCGTCAAGTTCAGGGCGGCGACGAGCGGCACCGCGATCGGCATCCGGTTCTACAAGGGTGCGCAGAACACCGGCACCCACGTCGGCAGCCTGTGGACGAGTGGCGGCGCCCTCCTGGCCAGCGCCACCTTCACCGACGAGACCGCCACCGGCTGGCAGCAGGTCAGCTTCTCGACACCGGTGCCGATCACCGCCGACACCACCTACATCGCCTCGTACCACGCTCCGGCCGGCCGCTACGCGATGACCCGTCCCTACTTCGTCTCCCAGTACGTCAACAGCCCTCTCACCGCCCTCGCCAACGGCGCCGGAGGCGGCAACGGCGTCTACACCTACGGGGCGGCGAACGCCTTCCCCACGAGCAGCTACCAGTCGACGAACTACTGGGTCGACATCGTGTTCGTCCCGACGAACAGCCTGTGGAACAGGGTGGCGGTGCCCGCCGTCCCGTCGCAGTCCGACTCGCAGGGGATCTCCGTCGGCGTCAAGTTCAAGCCGGCGACGAACGGAAAGGTGAGCGGAATCCGGTTCTACAAGGGCCCGCAGAACACCGGGGTCCACACCGCCAGCCTGTGGGCGAGCAACGGCGAACTCCTGGCCAGCATCCCCTTCACCGAAGAGACCGCCACCGGCTGGCAGCAGGTCAACTTCCCGCAACCCGTCGACGTCACCGGCGGCACCACCTATGTCGCCTCGTACCACACCACATCCGGCTACTACTCGATGAACCGCCCCTATTTCACCTCCCAGTACGTCAACGGCCCCCTGACCGCCCTCGCCAACGGCGCCGAAGGCGGCAACGGCGTCTACACCTACAACGCGAACAACATCTTCCCGACGAGCAGCTACCAGGCGACGAACTACTGGGTCGACCCGATCTTCCACGCCGACTGACGCGACGCTTGCGTGACCGGTGCCCCGCGGCACGGGTGCGGTGTCAGGGCGTCCGCTCCTTGAGCGGGCGCCACCACCGCGGGTTGTCCCGATACCACCGGATCACCTCGGCCAGGCCGTCGCCGAAGTCCTTGCGGGGCTCGTAGCCGATGGCCCGGATCTTCGTCCAGTCGACGGAGTAGCGGCGGTCGTGCCCGAGCCGGTCGGCCACGGGCTCGACCGCCTCCCATCCCGCGCCGAGCGCGGCCAGCAGCCGCCCGGTCAGCTCCCGGTTGGTCAGCTCGACGCCGCCGCCGATGTTGTAGACCTCACCGGGCGTCCCCTTCCTCAGCACCGTCTGGATGCCCCTGCAGTGGTCGTCGACGTGCAGCCAGTCGCGCACGTTGAGCCCGTCGCCGTAGAGCGGGACCTTCTCACCGTCGAGGAGGTTGGTGACGAAGAGCGGGATCAGCTTCTCGGGATGCTGGTAGGGGCCGTAGTTGTTGGAACAGCGGGTCACCCGGACGTCGAGCCCGTGGGTGCGGTGGTAGGCGCGGCAGAGCATGTCACCACCCGCCTTGGCCGCCGAGTAGGGCGAGTTCGGCAGCAGCGGTTCGCTCTCGCTCCAGGACCCCTCCTCGATCGAGCCGTACACCTCGTCGGTGGAGACCTGCAGGACCGTGCGGACTCCGCCTTCCAGCGCGGCCTGGAGAAGTCTCTGGGTCCCCAGCACGTTCGTCGTCACGAAATCGCCCGCGCCCGCGATGGACCGGTCGACGTGGCTCTCCGCCGCGAAGTTCACGACCACGTCGTGGCCGGGGACGACGTCCGCGAGGAGCCGCGCGTCGGTGATGTCGCCCCGCACGAACGCGTAACCGGGGTGTCCGTCGAGGGGGGCGAGGTTGGCGAGGTTGCCCGCGTAGGTGAGCTTGTCCAGGACGGTGACCCGCGTGTCCTCGCAGCCGGGCCAGGAGCCGAGCAGCAGGGACCTGGCGTAGTGGGACCCGATGAACCCGGCTCCGCCGGTGACGAGGACTCTCATGCGCGCACCTGGATCCTGCTGTGGTCGCCCACCATGAGCTCGTGGGTGTTGGACACGCCGGCCGCGCGGCTGACCTCGACGTTGCGCCCGATCAGGGAGTGCGCGATGCGCGAGACGCCCTGCACGGAGGAGCCGTCGAGCACGATGGAGTATTCGATCTCGGCGCCGCCGACCAGGCAGCCGGAGCCGATCGAGGTGAAGGGGCCGATGTAGGAGGAGAGAATCTTGGTGTCCGCGCCGATCACGATCGGACCGCGGAGGATCGAGTTCTCCACCACCGCGCCCGCCTCGAGGACGACCCGCCCGGTGATCTCACTCAGGTCGTCCACGGTGCCCCGGATGTCGGGCTCGACACGTTCGAGGACGATGCGGTTGCACTCCAGCATGTCCTGGAGGCGCCCGGTGTCCTTCCAGTAGCCGCTGACGAGATGCGAGTGGACGCGGAAGCCGTTGCCGAGGAGCCACGCGACGGCGTCCGTGATCTCCAGCTCGCCGCGCGCCGACGGGGTGATCGCCCGGACCGCCTCGTGGACGGCCGGGGAGAAGATGTAGACCCCGACGATCGCGAGGTCGCTGCGCGGGTGCTCGGGCTTCTCCTCCAGCCCGAGGATCTCCCCTCCCGGCCCGATCTCGGCCACTCCGTAGAACTGCGGTTCGGCGACCCTGGTGAGCAGGATCTGCGCGTCGTGGTCGGCCAGGCGGAAGGCGTCCACCAGCTCGGTGATGCCGTCCACCAGGAAGTTGTCCCCCAGGTACATCACGAACGGTTCGTCGGCGAGGAACTCCCTGGCGATCAGGACGCAGTGCGCCAGCCCGAGGGGAGCCTCCTGGGGGATGTACGTGACGTCCAGCCCGAACCGCGAACCGTCGCCCACGGCGTCCCGGATCTCGTGGCCCGTGTCGCCGACGACGATGCCCACGTCGGTGATGCCGGCCCGCCGGATCGCCTCAAGCCCGTAATAGAGCACCGGCTTGTTGGCGACCGGGACCAGTTGTTTCGCCGAGGTATGGGTCAGCGGGCGCAGCCTCGTTCCCTTGCCGCCCGCCAGAACGAGTGCCTTCAACGCTCTCTGAGTCCTTCCGCGAAGAACGCATGGCCGTGCGACCACATGTCCGCCCGATTTTACAGGGATCCGGAATCGATACCTCTTCACCGGCTCGCGCCTTTACTGAGGAGCGTACGGGGTGTTGCCGTTTTCACACTTTTCCTCGGTCACGGAACACCCACGCCCGGTTTATCGCATAACTCAGCGGCGGGCTCATCACTATCACCACCCCCTGGGCCACCATGATCGAGATCCCGGTGTGCTCCACCAGAAGCGGGACCCCGATGACGGATGCCGCGAGGAAGCTCAGCCCGACCGCATAGAACCGCAGGTAGCCCACCGGCCAGGAATGCCCGGAGTCGCGGAAGACCACCAGCCTGTACCAGGGGTAGACGATCACCACGGTCATCAAGTGGCCGGCCACGGCCAGGAAAAGATAAGGGACGCGATCTTCAAGGGCCAGTAATCCTAGGCCGAGGAGAGCGTAATAGACCATGGCCGTCATGGCGCCGGCGAGCAGATATGTGATGCGGTGGCCAGCAAAAGCCGAGATCACAGCCGGCCGCCCAAAATGCGAATTATCGTCACGGGCGGCCTCACCTTTGACTTCAACCATGCGACGGTCGCTCCGGATCGTGATCTGACATTGGGATGAAACAGGATTGTAGTAGGCGACGGGAAATAACCGGGGGATCAATGTCGGTGTCGGTGGTTATTCCGTGTTACCGCTCAGCGCGGACCCTTCCGGCGCTGGTGGACAGGCTCATGCCGGTCCTTCACGGGCTGTCCGTCCGGCACGAGGTGATCCTCGTCGTCGACGGGAGCCCGGACGACACGTGGGAGACCGCCGCCGAGCTGGCCCGCCGGGTCGACGCGGTCCGGGCGATCCGCCTGTCCCGGAACTACGGGCAGCACAACGCGCTGGTCGCCGGCATCAGGGAGGCGGCGTTCGAAGTCGTCGTCACCATGGACGACGACCTGCAACATCCCCCCGAGCAGATCCCTCTCCTCCTGGCCGCCCTCGAAGGCGACCGCCTCGACCTGGTGTACGGCGTCCCGCACGAGGAGGAGCACGGGTTCCTGCGGAGTCTCGCGTCCCGGTCGGTCAAGGCCGCCATGGCCGGCGCGCTGGGCATCCGCACCGCGCGTACGATCAGCGCCTTCCGGGCCTTGCGCACGCACCTGCGCGACGGGTTCGAGGACCTGTCCGGCCCGCACGCGTCGATCGACGTGGCCCTGTCATGGGCCACCACGCAGGTGGGCTCCGTCGGCGTGCGCATGAACGAGCGCGACCACGGGCGGTCGAACTACACGCCGCGCCTGCTGGTCGGGCACGCGATGAACATGCTCCTCGGTTACAGCACCGCTCCGCTCCGCGCGGCGAGCTACCTCGGATTCCTCGTCGGTCTGATCGGCCTGCTGCTGGGGGGCGCCGTCCTGTGGCGTTTCGCCGCGGGCGACACCACGGTGGCCGGGTTCACCACCATCGCCTCGATGGTCGCGCTCTTCTCCTCCGCCCAACTGGTGTCCATCGGAGTCCTCGGTGAGTACATCGGCCGCATTCACGGAAACGGCATGGGCCGCCCGACGTACGTGGTGCGCGAGCGCGTCGGGTCGTCTACCGCCGATCTTCCCCAGCGGCCCGGCGGCCCTGGTGTTCCCGCACACGCAGGAGCCGGCTCCGGACCAGATGAACGGTGAGGAAGGTCTGGACGGGCTCGAATCCGTACCTCGCCCATGCCCTCTGCACCCGCGTGTTGTGCCCCTGGGTGGAGATGACGACCTCTGCCGCGCCACGCGCCAGCGCGCGGTCCTCGACGGCCCTGAGCAGGTGGGCGTAGAGACCACGCCCCTGCGAGCCGGGGGTCACTCCGGCCAGGAGGATCTCCGTCCGGGGGCCGTCCTCCTCCAGCGTGGCCAGCCCGAGCAGGCGGGGCCCCTCCGCTCCCGCGCCTCGCTCCTCCAGCGCCAGGCACTCCCCCTCCGCGGACGACCTCAGCGCCCATTCCCGGTAGCCCGCCAGGGCCTTGGCGGCGTCGAACAGCGGATTGGCCAGGTAGTGGTTCCCGTACGCGCCGAAGATGTCGGAGACCAGTGCCTCCACCGCGGCGGGACCGACCGGCTCCGACGTCCGCAGATCGGACGACGGAGCGGACCCGCGCCCCTGCCCCGCGCGCAGGCGCCAGTACACGAGGGAGTCCGCGAACACGGCGGTCCGGCCGAGCGCGGTCAGCTTCGCGAACCAGCCGACGTGTTCGGCCGGATACCGGAGCACGACGACGTCCGCGACCGACCCCAGGAGCGCCTCGCGGACCGCGGAGAACGGCGCCCCGGACCCGGCGGAGACGGTGAGGCGCTCCACGGAACATCCGAACCGGGCCGATTCCAGCGGCGACTCCACGGCCCGTACGGCCCGCGCCTCGATCACGTCGCGCCAGGCCATCAGCTCACCTCGTAGGACCGGACGGCGTCGACCACTCGCGCCACGGCGGTCTCGTCCAGGTCGGCGAAGAGCGGCAGCCGTACGAGGCGGTCGGCGACCCTCTCCGTGACCGGGCAACCGCCCGGGGCCACGCGGCCGAACCTCGCCCCCGCGGGCGCGGCGTGCAGGGGCTGGTAGTGGAACGTCGCCTGCACGCCTCGCCTCCGGAGATGGCCGATGAAGGCCTGGCGATTCTCCAGGTCCGGGAGCAGCAGGTAGTACAGGTGCGCCGGATGGGTGCAACCGTCCGGGATCGCCGGCTGGGAGATCCCATTCCCGGTCGCCCAGTCCGCCAGGTCCTCGTGGTACCGGTACCAGATGGCGTGGCGCCGGGACTGGATCTCGTGGAACGACTCCAGCTGCGAGGTCAGCTGCGAGGCCAGGACGTCGGACAGCAGGTAGCTGGAGCCGATGTCGACCCACCGGTACTTGTCGACCTGGCCGCGGAAGAACCGGCTGCGGTCGGTGCCCTTCTCCCGGATGACCTCGGCGCGAGCGACGAGACCGGCGTCGTTCAGAAGTAGCGCGCCGCCCTCCCCGCACTGCACGTTCTTCGTCTCGTGGAAGCTCTGCGCGGCCATGCTGCCGAACGATCCGAGCGGCCGGCCCCGGTAGGATCCGCCCAGGCCGTGGGCGTTGTCCTCGATGAGGGTGAGGCCGTGCCGGTCGCAGAGTTCGGCGATCTCCTCCATCGCGCACGCGATGCCCGCGTAGTGGACGACCACGACGGCCCGCGTGCGATCGGTGATCGCCGCCTCGATCAGCCGCTCGTCCACGTTGAGGGTGTCGGGCCTGCAGTCGACGAAGACCGGGACCGCCCCGCGCAGCGCGTAGGCGTTGGCCGTCGACATGAAGGTGAACGACGGCATGATCACCTCGTCGTCGGCCTGGAGGTCCAGGAGGATCGCCGACATCTCCAGCGCGTGCGTGCAGGAGGTGGTCAGCAGCACCTGGCCCGCCCCGGTGATCTTTCCGAGGATCCCGGCGGCCCGCCGGGTGAACGGCCCGTCCCCGCAGGTGGATCGCAGGCGCACGGCCTCCCCCAGGTAATCCAGCTCGTTCACCGAGATGTGCGTCCGGTTGAAGGGGATCGTTTTCAGGTCGGTTGCGTTCACGGCCGAAGTGAACAACGAAAGGACCGGCCGGCACGTGTTGCGCCGTCGTTCCTTGGCGATCCATTACGCAAGCCTTAGGTCACGCCGATCCGTCCGGAATCCGGTAGACGGCGTAGTCGCCGGAACGGAAGCGGAGTTCGGCGAAGTCCCCGATGTCCCCGATCCCCGGTGCCCGGCCGGTGCGGCGCTCGTCGGCGAGGAGCCAGCGCACCCCGTAGCGCTCGCGCAGCCGCCCGATCACGGCCGCCGAGGGTGCCTGGAAGGCGGCGTCGTTCAGCCGGATCCGCTCGCCGTCCCAGAACGGCAGATGCTCCGGCAGGGACCCCGGACGCCAGCGGCTCATGTTCGCGGAGGTGTAGGTCCAACCCTCGACCAGCACGCGCCGTTCGGACAGGGCGGCCACCCAGAACTGGCGGCTGTCGCACGGGTCCTCGTACCCCCAGCGGCAGTGCGCGTTGGTGGCGACCAGGTCGTCCGGATCCGAGTGGGCGCGCAGCCAGCGGCCGGCCTCCAGGGCGCCCGGGGGAACCGCCTGAACCGCCACCGGCGGGACCTCCCCGAACGTCCGGGCCGCCGGGACGCTCTCCGCGCCCGGGAGAACGCGCGTGAACCAGGCGGCGGGCGGCCCGACCGCCGCGAACGCGACGAGCGCGAAGGCCCAGGCCCGGAGGCCGCCGCGCCCGGTCGTCACCAGGGCGGCGGTCACTAGCACGGCGACGGCCAGCAGCGCGGCGTAGGGCAGGTACAGCAGGGTGTCCGGCCGGCCCGGGGGCAGGGGGGTCCTGACATCGCACAGCATGCGGATCAGGTAGGCCGTCGTCACACCGGTGCCGACCGCGTACGCGATCGTCCTGAGCGGCATCCGTGCCCGCTGCACGACGACGGAGAGCCCGTAGGCCGCGACGATCATCAGGTAGGGATAGCCGGCCCCGAAGAAGTAGAGCTGGCCGAGGTGGGGGTGCCCGAGCAGGAACACGGCGGCGACACACGCGGCGCCCATCCCGAGCAGCAGGACCACCGCCGGTCGCAGGAGCAGTCGCGGCCTGCACAGCAGCCCGAGGATCCCGCACCACGCGACGGCCAGGCACAGCGCGTACAGCATCGTGACACCGAGCACCGAGAGCGTCGGCGGCTCGACCGCGCCGGCGTGGCCGGTCAGCTCTCCCCAGGCCCGGCGCAGCAGGGAGAGGGGGTCGACCGTCATCCCCTGTCTCGCACCGCCGAACAGCACTGCCTGCGCGAAGAGGAAGCAGGCCACCGTCATCCCGAGCGCGGCGAGCGCGGCCCGGGGCGCCCGGCGCCGCCTGACCACCTCGACCCCGACGACGGCGGCCAGTCCTGCGGCGAGCGGGGGAAGATGGGTGGCCTTGGCTCCCATGACCGCCAGGATGAACACGCCGAGCAGGAGCCATCTGCCGACGTCACGTCTCCGCCGTTCGAGAAGGTCGGCGAGCAGCAGGACGACCGGGGCGAACAGGAGGG
>NZ_JBEZZK010000013.1:42018-266844 GCF_040639135.1 Streptosporangium sp. NPDC023963 | reverse complement strand
GCCTGAGCGTGATATGCGCGCAGCGCGAGGACCCAGCGAGGCCCAAGACACGGGTCGCGCCATTCACGTTCAGTGATCCACGAAACAGGACCTAGGAGGACGGCAGGAAGTCCGCCTCGAAGATGGGCTCCAGCACCGCCTTGAGGCTGGCCTGGACCACGCGGTCGGCGATGGTGGGGATGCCCAGCTTGCGCAGCTTGCCGCCCGCTTTGGGAATCATCACCTGCCGCACCTCGGCAGGCTCGAACTCGCCCGATTTCAGCGAGGTGCGAATCTGCGCCAGGAAAGCCTCGACCCCGATCCGGGTCTCGACCTGGAAGGTTGTGACCCGATCGACTCCCGGAGTTCGTCCTTCGGCGTTGGTGGACACGCGTTCCCACGCGTGCATCAGGAACGCCGGGTCATAGACGAGGTTGAACAGGTCACCGAACCGACGGTCAAGGTCTTCGACCGCCCACCGGTGCAACTTGATCTGCATCCTCCGTACCGCCAGGTAAGCCGCATCAGCATCCGGCCACCGCACGGCGCCGGTATTCACCGGCGCGTCTTCGGACATTGCACTCTTCTCCTTGACTGACACGCTGCCGCCCTTCCCCACGTGCCGGGCTTTCCCCGGCTCCGAGTACTACGGCGGCTCCGCCCCGCTCGCGCCTTCGGCGGGCATCACGCCTATCTCCCTCCGCCCGCCTGAAAGGCAAGCAGCAAGAGAGCGAACCCGAGCGGTTCCCATGTTCACTGCTGTCCGATCGACGGGTTAGGCACCCGGCTTTACCCCTGCGGCCTCGCCACGGCCTCGCCACGGCCTCGCCACGGCTACGCCGTAGTCCTTCGCCGTGGCCTCCCAGCCCAGACTGTCAATACCCGACCAGGAGTTCCCCGCCCGCGATGAGAGGCGGGTGCGCACCGCTGACCAGCCCATATCCACCGAGTTGGAGCTGGCAGGAATTCAAGAGGCGTAAGACACCGGTTCCTCGCGTATACCTTCCCGTCTCGCTCACCGGGCCCGGCCCATCCGGTAGTGCTGGACCGACCCGACTTTGTCGAGGCTGCTCCCGCCCTCCCCGGTGATCCCCGGATCAGGCTGCCTCCTGCTTCACCTCACCGCTACGACGGCCGGGCGACGGTGGTCTTTCACCCCCGTTCGGACAAACAGCGCTTTCCATGGCGCACTGACAGCGTTCTTACCGGCACCCCAAAAACCTCAGCAACTTCACGTCCTCCAGTGTTCCGGGTAAGGCCCCGTCACCGGAACAGTTCGCGAAACAGCCTTACGGAACACCCCGACCAGGGCGTCCATCCTGGTTGACAGGTGTTCCGGTGGGGGATCTCCAAACGGAACAGCCCAAGCGGGTCACCACACCTGGCGACCATGATTGTTTTCAGCGATAGCGGCTGTTCCTGGGCCCTCAGCCCCGGCTCCGCCCGGCATGCCGTGCTCGCGGGGCGGCTGCCACCGCGCCCTTGAGGGTAGTGGCCGGGCTCATCCGTGCGTCTTGCTCAACGTGGTGACCGTCCAAGGAATCCGGCGTAGCCGCCCCGGAACCGTCTGGCTCTCGGATCGCTCACAACCGGCGTACCGGAAAATCCTCGAAAGAAGTCCGGGCGGCGGTGTCGGATCGGGGCTGAGCTGTTCGTAGCAGGGGTGAGAGGTCGCCCACGAGGGGCGTCCCCAAACCACAGGAGATTCGGCCGGACGGATCCTGTTGCGACCGCTGAGATCGGCGCCGCGGTCCGGTCGAATCGAACGACGACAAAACCCGGCGAGAAGGAATTTTGATCATGAAACTGACGACCATCACGAACGTCTCTGTCGACGGCGTGATGCAAGGTCTCGGCGCGGTGGACGAGGACCGCAGGGGTGGATTCAAGCGCGGCGGATGGGCCTTGCCGCTGTTCGACGACGAGGGCGAGACGTTCCTCGGCCAGGTCTTCCAGCGCGCTGACGCGTTCCTGTTCGGACGGCGGACCTACGAGATCTTTGCCGGCTCCTGGGGAACCGGATCCTGGGGGGCAGATCAGGGCAACAGCCCGATCTCAGTGGCGTTGAACACGCAGCCCAAGTATGTGGCATCGGCCACGCTCACCGACCCGCAATGGGCGGACACGACCGTCCTCTCCGGTGACGTCGCGGCCGCCGTCCGCGAGCTGAAGGCCAAGCCGGGGGGTGAGCTGCAGGTGCACGGCAGCGGCAGCCTGGTCCGCTGGCTGTTCGACAACCAGCTTGTCGACGAGATCACCCTGCTCACCTATCCCGTGGTCGTCGGCCAGGGCACACGGCTGTTTCCCTCCACGGGCCCGGACACAGCACTTGAACTGGTCGACTCGCGAGCCACCTCGAATGGCGTGACGATCCAGGTCTACCGGCCGGCCGGGCGCCCGCGGTATGCAACGGCCTGAAGTCCCTACCACCGAACCACGCTGTCTTGACACCACAGGAGATGATTTTCAGATGCGGTACCTGGTTTCCGTGATCGATGACAAGAGCAATCCCGGCAGCACGGACAGGCAGCCTGCCATCAGCGCGTTCAACGAACGACTGATCGCCGAGGGCTACTGGGTTTTCTCGGGCGGACTCGCGGACACCGACGCGGCCACGGTCATCGACAACCGAGGCGAGCAGGCCGTGTTCAGCGACGGGCCTTTCGTGGAGTCGAAGGAGTACCTCGCCGGCGTCTGGGTGTGGGAGGCCCCCGATCTGGATGTGGCGCTCGAGCTCGCCGCCGAGGCGTCGAAGGTCTGCGATCGGAAGATCGAGGTGCGGCCGTTCCAGTGAGCGACGTCGAGGAGGCGATCACCCGGGCCCACCACGACGAGTGGGCGCGGGTGGTCGCCGCCCTGACCAGGCGTTTCGGTGATCTCGACATCGCCGAGGAGGCGGCGGCCGAGGCGTTCGCGACCGCCGTGGAGCGGTGGCCGGCCGACAGCCTGCCCCCCAACCCGGGCGCGTGGCTGACCACCAGCGCCAACCGCAAGGCCATTGACCGGATCCGGCGCGAGAACAAGCGCGGCGACAAGCAGAAGGAGGCGCAGATGTTGTACGACCAGGCCCCGCCTGAGCCGCTGGGCGCCATCGACGACGATCGGCTCCGGCTGATCTTCACCTGCTGTCACCCGGCGCTGGCGGTGGAAGCGCGCGTGGCGTTGACGCTGCGCATGGTCGGCGGTCTGACCGTGCCCGAGATCGCCCGTGCCTTCCTGGTGCAGGGGACCACCATGGAGCAGCGCATCACCCGCGCGAAGGCCAAGATCAAGGCGGCTCGCATCCCCTATCGGATGCCGTCCGCCGACGATCTGCCAGTTCGTGTCTCCGGCGTCCTGGCCGTCCTGTTCCTCGTCTTCAACGAGGGTTACCTGGCCAGCGGCCCCGACACCGATCCCGTACGCCACGACCTGACCACTGAGGCGATCCGGCTCACCCGCCTGATCCGCGCGCTCCTGCCGCAGGACGGAGAAGTGGCCGGGCTGCTGGCGCTGATGCTGCTCACCGAGGCCCGCCGCACCGCCCGGATCTCGGCGAACGGCGAACTGGTCGCGCTCGACGAGCAGGACCGTGGGGCCTGGGACGCGGAACTGATCGCCGAAGGTCATCGGCTGGTGCGCGAGCGCCTGGCCGCTGCCGCTGCCGGGGTGGCTCCGGGGCGCTACCAGATCCTCGCCGCGATCAACGCCGTGCACACCTCCGCCCGCGACAGCCGCGACACCGACTGGTCGCAGGTCGTCGCCCTCTACGACCAGCTCGTCCGCCTCGACCCCTCACCGATCATCGCCCTCAACCAGGCCATCGCCGTGGCCGAGCTCGACGGGCCGGAGGTGGCACTGGCCATCGTTGACCGCCTCGCCGAGGCGTTGGCCGGCTATCACGCCTACCATGCCACCCGTGCCGACCTGCTGCGCCGGCTGGGCTGCAGTCAGAAGTCGCGCGTGGCCTACGACAAAGCCATCGAGTTGGCGGGCAACACCGCCGAGACCGCCTACCTGACACGCCGCCGCGACCAGCTGGGGTAGTGCCCGTCGAAACCCCGCGCAAAGCGGCGCCCGGCCCCGATGGAACCGCGGTCTGGACACCGACCAGCACCACGCCCTCAGAGGGCGGTTCGCAAGCCGATGCCTGTGATGTCACAGTGTGATCGGGTGGACGTTTAGCGTTACAGCTGGCTGGCGGGCCAGGATGTGCTGGGATGACCGGTTACGCGAGCGCAAGCCGTACCCCAGCGACTTGTCCGACGAGCAGTGGGCGCTGATCAAACCGGTCATCACGGCATGGAAGGTCGCGCACCCGCCGGTCAGCGGCCACAAGGGCAACCACGCGATGCGCGAGATCGTCAACGCGATCCGCTACCAGGGACGAACCGGCGTCCAATGGAAGTACCTGCCGCATGACCTGCCGCATGACCTGCCGCCCAAGAGCGCGACGTACTACTAACTACTAAGAAATAAGCTCTGGGTTCCCGAGCGTCTCCCCAGGTCGCCCAGCCCCAGGACCAGGGCGTTTTCGCGTAGAGCGCGTTAGCCTGACAGCTGGGGGGATCTCGGGATCGGTGAAGTTTCTCCCTCGTTGCTGAGGTTTTTGTAGCGGTGGTGAAGCCGAGGAGTCGTGTGCCGGCCCTGGTCGAGGACGGCACGATCCGGTGCCGAGTGTTGCCCTGACAGAGAACGCCTGCTCACGCGGGGAGCGGCTCCGCACACGAGCTCAGCCGCTCGCGAGGCCGGGGCGGCCGCCGTCGTCTGCCCTGGGCACTGCCCGGTGCCGCTCCGGGACCGGCCATAGGAATCCTTGGGTTCTGACGAACCCAAGGGTGCATAACTTCCCAGACCACCCCAACAGCTTTCATATGCTCGCCCCGGCGGAGCCCGATCAGCGCCAGGTCCTCCTCATCCAAGAGGAACACCCGATCCAGGTCCGCCCGCGCCAGCGGTCCGGCGTACCAGCCGTAGCCCGCCGCTTCAACATCAGTCAAGAACTCCACCGGCATACGCCGCAAAGTAGGACCGACACGCCGGTAATCAACACACAGCGATCAAACCATTACAAGATCCCTGCCGGTTCGCCGTTCACCAACATCGGAACGGTGGATGGCGGCAACTCCACCCGAGTCCACTCGCTAACGCCACTGGCCGTTCCGTTGTCGCTCAAGGCCCTCGTCGAGGACGTGCCGCGGTTGTCGCCGTTCGCGCGCCACCACATCAGCATCGACGAGCTCACCTACCCGACCTCGGCGGCGACCACCGTCCGTTGCGTGACCCGGACGCCGAAGACGACGCATAGGGCTGCCTCTGGCCGGCCGGGATCGGCCGCCGCACCGGGCGATCAGCCAGACCGGCCAATATCCGCCCGATCTTTCCCCAGTACTACGGGGACCCCACCTCGACGTCCAGGGTGTGCCCGACCCGAACACGTCCCCTGGGTCGACCCGACCCATCCGGCCTGACGAACGGCCCGGTGCCGGCGGCTTCACCGCTCAGAAATCCTCCCCCACGTCGTCAGTTCTGGTGGCCCCTCGCCACCCGCGGAAGGATTGACGACCATGACCGACTCCAGACTGCTACGCGACGACGAGGCCGCGTTCATCGCGGCGGCCCGCTCGAATGACGCGGCACAGTTCGCGCTCATCACGGAGCGCTACCGGCGTGCGCTGCAGGTGCACTGCTACCGGATGCTCGCGAACTACGAGGACGCCCAGGACATGACGCAGGAGACGTTCCTGCGGGTGTGGAACAAGCGGGAGTCGTTCAAGGGCCACGCCGCGCTGCGGACCTGGCTGTACCGGATCGCGACGAACGCCTGCCTCGACTTCCTGGAGAAGCGCAACGACCGCACACCCGTGCCTGCCGAGCTGCCGGGCGCGGACTCGGAAGTGCGCTACCTGCAGCCCTACCCGGACCGGATGCTCCCGGAGGACCCGCAGGAATCGGTGGTGGCGCGGGAGACGATCGAGCTGGCGTTCATCGTCGCCGTCCAGCACCTGCCGCCGCGGCAGCGGGCGGTGTTCATCCTGCGCGACGTCCTCGGCTGGCCGGCGTCGAAGGCCGCCGACGCCCTCGAGCTGACCGTCGCATCGGTGACCAGCGCACTGCAGCGGGCGCGCGTGACGATGCGCGAGCAGCTGCCCGACCGCCGCCTCGACTGGCGGAGCCCTGCCGCGCACGAGCTGTCGGATGACGAGCGCGGCGTGGTGAAGTCGTATATGGACGCCCATGAGCGCAACGACCTCAACGGGCTGATGGCCCTGCTGCGCGACGACCTGCGCTTCGCGATGCTGCCCGAGCCGGGCACCTTGATCGTCACGGCCAAGGACGCGGTGGACGGCTGGGTCTCCGGTGGGCTCTTCCAGCGCGGCCACGACGACTGGCGCTGTATCACCACGACGGTCAACCGCATGCCTGCCGCCGCGCTGTACCTCCGCACCCCCGGCGATCCGGAGTACCGGCTGTTTGCCATCGCGGTCCTGCACATCGTCGACGGGAAGATCGCCGAGCTCACCGGATTCGACGCCATCGACAAACCATGGCTGGGCCTGCCCCCGGCACTGTGATCGGACGAGTCCCCGTCGTCGACGAGTCCAGCGCACGGGCCGCCGTCACCGAAGTCACCGCGGAATGAGCACCCCGACCGGCTGAACACCAACGCGACAACTCGAACACCACCGCCCCGCCGGCGTTGCCGGCGGGGCATCCGAAGAACATCGTCATGATCAACGACGCCGTCGTCCTCAGCTTCGGCGAGTCGGTCGGCAGCTCACTCGGAACGCGAGGAAGGGCCCGGGGAAGGTTCCCTCATCGCCGAGGGCCGCCGAGGGCCGCCGAGGGCCGCCGAGGGTCGCCGAGGGTCGCCGAGGGTCGCCGAGGGTCACGGTGAGCACGCCAGGAAGGATTTCGACCCGGCCTCACGAGCCGGGCATTCGGCCCCTGCTCATCGCCTCGTCTCGTACCTGGTCAGCACCACGCCGCCGGGAAACGTCCGGGTCTCCACCAGGGTCAGGTTCACCCAGCTGTCCAGCGCGGTGAAGAACGGCGTGCCGCCGCCCACCAGGACCGGATGGGTGACCAGCACGTACTCGTCGATCAGCCCGGCCCGCATGGCCGCCCCGGCGAGCGTGGCGCCGCAGATGTCCATCGGACCGCCGTCCTCGGCCTTGAGCCGGGTGATCTCGGCGACCGCGTCGCCGGTGACCAGACGGGTGTTCCAGTCGACCGTGCTGGTCGTAGAGGAGAACACCACCTTCGGCATGTCCCGCCAGCGGCCGGCGAACTCGATCACCGCCGGTGTGGCACCCGGCTGCTTGTCGGCGGTCGGCCAGTGGGAGCTCATCGCCTCCCACAGCTTGCGCCCGTACAGCGCCAGGCCCGTCGCGTCCACCCGGTCGGACCACCATTGGAACAGCTCGTCGCTCGACGATGAGTCCGGTCCCTCCCCCCCACTCCAGCCGAGGTCGTCGCCGGTCGCGGCGATGTAGCCGTCCAGGGTCACGTTCATGCCGAAGATCAGTTTTCGCATCGTGCCAGCCTCTCGTGAGTCGATCTCACACGTACAGACGGGCGCGGCGCGGAAACCTGATCGGTGCGCGACACACAAGGCGGCGCCCTCCGGGCGGAGGAGATACCTGGCCCTGCTCCTCGACGGGGATCTCTCACCTGAGCCGACCACCTGTCCAGACGATCGGCCTGTGGGCCTCGGGTGTTACTTGAGGCGGCGGCGGACGGCCCAGGCGATCAGCACGAGAGCGGCCCACCGCAGGGGCCGGCTCATGGACTCCGGCGGGGGCGCGGGAGTCCTCGCGCCGAGCCGCGGAACGGCGTAGACGAGCCTGATCAGCACGGGGGCCGACGCCGGCATCGCGAGGAGAATGACCGTGATGGCCAGCCAGGCGGGGGTGGGGTTCCAGTAGACGTCGGCATACGCCAGGAGCATCCCGAGCGCGATGGCCATCACGAACGCGTAGCGGACGGCGCCGAACGTGCCTTTCGACAGCTGGCGCGCGAGGTCCGTCGCCGCGGCCGTGCGCCGCAGCCGTATGCGGATCAGCACGATGACCGCCAGGATCGCCGCGAGGTAGGCGTACACCGAGGCGATCAGCCAGGTCGGTGGACGGGTGCCGAAGGAGACGTAGAGGTAGTCCAGGGAAGTGGTGAACAGCAGCACGATCGCCAGCACCGCCACGCCGTGCAGGACGGCGCGGGCCAGCCGCTCCAGGCCGATCGTCTCGTCCCAGACGTCGCCGTCGGTGTCCTGTTCGAGGTGAGCGGCGAGCAGCCAGACGATGCCGCTGGTAAGAGCCACGACCCCTACTCCCAGCAAGCCACTGGCGATCATTGTTTCGGACCAGATGCGATAGCAGGACCCGCCCTTGGGGGTTTCGCCGGCGATCACCGCGAACAGGTAGCTGTTGAGCGCCAGCGCTGCGAACGCGGCGACGAAGAGGCTGATGGCCGGGATCCTGCGCCGCTTGGGCCACGACTGGCTGAGCATCACCACGATGCTGGTGAACACGAAGCCGGCCAGGACTCCCGCCAGCTGGGACAGCTCGGGAGCGAGTGTGATCGGGTTCCAGCCAGGCTCCGGGCATAAATCGTTCACGACCGCCAGTGTGAAGGAACGCGCCACCCCCTGCCGGGGAACGGCGGGGGACGACCGGCGGGGGACGACCGGCGGGGGACGACCGGCGTGATCCCGCGCTCGCGCCGGGACAGGGGTGCCTGCCATACGGGACCACGCGTGACCAACCCATGTGGTTCTCGCCTGCCTCGCGATCTCCGGCCGGGGCCTGTCGCCGTGTACGCTCATCCGTTGATCACACACCTTCGAACTCCTATGATCACGCCATGCGAGGCCTCGACGGCCTGTTCCCCATCGTTGCGAGCCGAGGTTTGCCGTGCGTCACGATCGGATGCGTACCACCTCCCTCGGCCTTCCCGCAGTGCTCGCTGGAGTCCTGCTCCTCACGGCGTGCGGATGGGAGGGGACCGCTGTGCGAAGCGGCGGCTCGCAGCGGACGCCGGGGCCCGACTCGGCAGACCGGCGCGGTGACCCCTCATGCGCCTCGTCCACCGGTACGCCGTCCACGTCCGGCACCTCGGCACTTCCCGGCGGCTCCGCGGATCTGGAGAAACACGGCGTCAGGATCACTGGCCTGAGCGGACGGTCCCGAACCTGCGACCTCCCCCCGTTCTCCGCCGAGTTCCAGGTCACCAACCACGAGACCGAACCTTTCACGTACACCATCGCCTTCGAGTTCGTGTCTCGTTCCGGAGAGGCGCTGGCGGATACGAAACAGACGGTTCCATCGGTCAGGCCCGGTCAGACCGTGAAGCGTACGGTCGACATGGTCGAACTTCCCTCGCAGGCGTCCGCCGGGGTGCGTGTGCGAATCGCCGAGGTCAGAAGCGTCCCGGCGGACGAGGCACCCGCCCCGGCAGGTCCCTGCCCGCCCTCCGGCATCCGCGTCACATCCGGCAACGGTGACGCCGCCATGGGGCTCCGCGTGGTGGGGCTCCGTCTGGAGAACTGTTCGACCCGCACGTACCACCTCAACGGCTACCCGCGGCTCCGGCTCCTCGACGAGGACAGAAAGCCCGTCGCCGGCGTCAAGGTCCTGCACGGCAGCGGCGGCATCTCCGCCGTCACCGGCTTCGACGACCCGCCTCGGGCGGTGACCCTGAAACCGGGCGAGAGCGCGTCCGCCGGCCTGATGTGGCGCAACACCGTCACTGCCGGCACTCCCGTGAACCTGCCGTACGTCAGGGTGAACGCGAAGGCCGGTGCTCGTCCCGTGATGGTGACGCCGGAGCTCGATCTCGGCACCACCGGGAAAATCGGCGTCAGCCCGTGGAAGAAGGACGAGGTTCCGTAGATCCTTGCTAGGTTGCCGGTTCGGCCTCGCCCGCGTCCAACCAGGTCCTGATCCCGGCCAGTGCGCCGGGGCCGAGGTCGGAGCCGACGTCGTGGGCCAGATCGGTGACGGAGACGGAGCGAAGGGCCTCCCGCCAGGCCGTCTCGGCGCCGGCCATGGCGCGGGAGACGGCACAGGGCGTGGTGCAGGACTCCGGCGAGGCGGCCAGCGGGCCGCGCCGGCGGATCTCGGTGCAGACGAAGGGCGAGCCTGGCCCGTCGACGGCCTCGACGACGTCGAGCACGGTGATCAGCGCGGGGGAGCGGGTGAGGACGTAGCCGCCCGCCTTGCCCTGGACCGAGCGGACGAGACCGGCACGCGAGAGGGCCTGGAGCTGCTTGGCGAGGTAACTGGGTGAGACGTCGTGCAGTCGCGCCAGCCGCGCGGCCGGCACCGGTTCTCGCACCGTGGTCAGGACGACACAGCAGTGCAGAGCCCACTCGACCCCACTGGACATCTTCACGTGTTCACTCCGGTGCACCCCCTGCCGGCCCGGGCGCGATGCCCGCCGTAATCGCCGAAACCATCACATCGGCCGCGGCGACGCTTGGGCCGACCTTTCGACGTTCTTCGGAGACATCAAACCGCTGCCCCCGTTCCAGCCGACGTGACGAGGCGGATCGATGCCCTGCGGTGGACGACCCTCTCCGCGTTCTCACTCAACACGACGAGACAGGACCTCTTTTTGTGATGGTGCCGGACGGATATCCATGATCCGAGACGGCGCGGCTCGAAGCGCCCGATCGCCCGCTTCGGGGCGATCCCGCTGAGCGGGCCCGGTCGTGGGACCCGGCTTGACCGGCCTGCCCAACGTGATGGCGCATCCAGCCTCACCCGTCACCTGGCGCACAGGCGCCGTCCGAGACCGGCGCGGTCGTGTCCGGCCCTCATGACGCCGGTCCGGCGGTGGTGACGCTTGTCACCGTCGTCGACGCGCCGTCGCCGTCACAACCGCCGGCGCTGTTTCGTCATGTGAGTAAGGCAAGGTTAGGGGCCCGAATGCTTTCCTCGACGGCCAAGCGCCGCTCGTTTCAGTTCTCGCACTGGTCGTTCATGTTCGCGGAGATCGCCGTCTGGTCATTCGTCGTCCTGGCGGTGACCGGGGCGGTGCTGATGGTGTTCTACGACCCCGGCATGTCCCAGGTGACCTATGACGGCTCGTACGGCCCGCTACGCGGATTCCCCGTCAGCAAGGCCTTCGACTCGACCATGCGTCTGAGCCTGGAAGTGCGCGGCGGCCTGCTCATCCGCCAGATCCACCACTGGGCGGCGCTCGTCTTCGTGGCGGCCGTCGTGTCGCAACTGCTGCGCATGTTCCTCACCGGCGCGTTCCGTCGCCCGCGCACCGGGCAGTGGCTGGTCTGGGTGGCGCTGCTGGCGCTGGGCATGGCCGCGGGCGAGACCGGCAACGCCCTGCCCGACGACATGCTGTCGAGCGGGAGTCTGTGGCTGATCATGTCGGTCGCGCAGTCCGTCCCCGTGGTCGGAACCTGGGCGCTGTCGGTGCTGTTCGGCCCGGACTTCCCCGGTGACAGGGTCGTTCCGGTCATGTACGGGGGGCACCTGCTGATCGCGGTCGTCGTGGCCGTGCTGCTGATCGCCCGTGAACTGCTGGTGCGGCGGCACGGCCACTCCCGGTTCGCCGCCTCGCTGCCGGCGCGGCGGAGCGCGCGCCCGGCGATGGCGCTCGCGACGGTCGGCATGCTGATCATCCTCGGGTTCGGCTTCCAGATCGCCCCGGTATGGCTGTACGGCCCCGCCAAACCGACGCAGATCTCGGCGGGCTCGGTCCCCGACTGGTACATGGGGTTCCTCGACGGCGCCCTCCGGATCATGCCCGGGTGGGAACTCACCATCGGGGACCACACGCTCAGTCTCGCGGTCCTCGTCCCCACACTGGTGCTACCCGGGGTCTTCTTCACCGTCCTGGCCGCCTACCCGACGGCCGAGCGCTTCCTCGTCTCGCGACGCGGCCGCCGCGACGCGCTGGGCCGGCCCAGGACCACGAGCCGTACGGCCCGCGGGACGCTCGCGCACGGCCTGCTCGATCGGCCACGCGAGACGCCGGTGAAGACGGCCGTCGCGGTCGCCGGCGTCACGTTCTACGGCCTGCTGTGGGCGGCCGCGGCCAACGACCAGATCTCTCATCGGTTCCACCTCACCCTCGAGGCTGTGACGATCTTCTTCAGGTTCGCCGTGGTCATCGGCCCCGTCATCGCCTTCGTCGTCACCCGGTGGATCTGCCTCGCACTGCGGCAGACGGACCACCACGTGGCCGAGCACGGCGTGGAGACCGGGATCATCACACGATCCCCGGACGGCGGATACCACGAACGGCCGGCACCGGCGCGGCAGGAGCGCCGGGAGCCGGCGATCACCTCGGGGAGACGACGGTGACACCGGACAGGCCACAGGTTGTGATCGTCGGAGCGGGGGTCGCCGGATACCAGGCGGCGCTGACCCTGTCCCGCAAGGTGGGAGACGGTGCGGAGATCGTGCTGGTCAACCCGGCCGCCGTCACGCTGCCTCCGGAGTCGCTCCCGCAGCTGATGACGGGCGTCCTCGACGCGGGTCAGGTGGGCAGGCCGCTGGCCGCGATTGCACCGGCAGCCGATCCGCTGGATCCTGGCCGATCCCGCCGAGCGACTGCTGCCTGACATGCGGCACCGCCTGTCCAGGACCACGGCGCGGGTGCTGCGGTCGCGGGGCGTGGAGATCCGGACGCAGACCTCGATCGGCCAGCTCACCTCCCGGGGGCTGCGGCTCACCGACGGCGAGTTCGTCCCCACCCGCACGATCGTGTGGAGTTTCGGGGTGCGTCCCGATCCGCTCGTGACCGACCTCGGGCTGGCGGCCGAGCAGGGCAGGATCAGGGTGGACGAGTACCTCGCCGTACCCGGCGTTCCGAATGTCTACGCCTGCGGCGATGTGGCCGCCGTCCCCGACCCCGCCAGGCGCGGCAAGATCGCCCCGATGAGCGGGCGGCACGCGCTGTGTCAAGGCGGGCTGGCGGGCGCCAACGTCGCGGCCTCCCTCGGCTACGGCTCGCGCCGGCCGTACCGGCACCGGATCCAGGATTCCGTCGCGGACCTGATCCGCACGCCGGGGCAGCCGCTGCGTGCGGCCTGAAGCCGGCGGCACGCTCCGGTTACGAACCCGAAGGGAGGCCGCGTGTCGTTCGGCCGGCGCCCTGGCCGGTCCAGGCGTGCAGCTTGTCGGGGTTGACGACCATCCACATCCGGGTGAGCACCTCGCCGCGGGTTTCGGTCGCGATCACCGCCACGGTGACGCCGCCCCTGCGGATGACGGCACCGGGCCGTCCGTTGACGTCCTCCCCGCTGAATTCCATACCCGGTTGCTTGCGTAGCAGGCCGAGGAACAGACGGGCCGCCTTCCGGGCGCCGGCGACCGGGCGCAGGGCGGCGTGTGCCCTGCCCCCGCCGTCGGAATGAACGACCACGCCGTGATCCAGCGTGGCGACCAGGGCGTTGATGTCCCCGCTCTCGCAGGCCCGCCTGAACGCGGAGATGACCTCGCGGTGCCGCTCGACATCGTTCGCCGGGCGGGCCCGTTCCCCGGCCAGCCTGCGTCGTGCGCTGACGGCGAGCTGGCGGCAGGCCGCCGGGCTGCGGCCGGCCACCTCGGCTATCTCGGTGAACGGCATGCCGAAGACGTCGTGCAGCACGAACACGACACGTTCGGCGGGTGTGATCGTCTCCAGCACCGTCAGCATGCCCATGCTGACGGACTCCTGCAGCATCATCCGGTCGGCAGGGTCGTCGACCAGGCCGGCGGCGCTGGTCCAAGCGCCGTGGTCGCGCAGAGGCTCGGGGATCCACTCACCCACGTAGTGTTCGCGCCGCACTCTGGCCGACATCAGGTGATCCAGGCAGATCCGGCTCGTCACCCTGCTCAGCCACGCGATGGGTGACCTGATGTCGCGCCGCTCCCGCTCGGCCATCGTGTACCAGCGTGAATACGCCTCCTGCACGACGTCCTCGGCGTCGTGCACGGAACCGAGCATCCGATAGGCGAGCCCCAACAGGGTCCAGCGCTCGGCGGGAGCCGTGTCGCCGAGGATCCGCACCCCCCGCCGTACTTCGTCTGTCATGCACCTATGACGATGTGGCCGGCGCGGATGTGAGGATCCGTACCCGCCGGCTGCCGTCCTCTCACCGGAGGGGGTTCCACGGGCCGGCGCACACTGCCGCCGAACGCTGCCGCCGAACCGCTCAAGCTCGCCTCGACAGCCGGGCGACCCGCTCATCTCCGGCCGGCCTCCTCGACGGACTTGAGCACGGCGTCGGCGATCGAACGCGGGTCGACGCCGAAGTGCTCGCGTACGGACTCCCTGGTGCCGGAGAGGCCGAACCCGTCGGTGCCGAGGGAGGTCCACGGCCGGTCGATCCACGGGCTGATCTGATCCGGCACGGCGCGCATCCAGTCGCTGACCGCGATCACCGGGCCCTCGGTCCCGGCCAGGGCCTGCCGGAGGTAGGGCACCGCGGTGGAGGTCATCGCGTCGCGGCGCAGCTCGCTCCACGAGGTGACCGACCAGACGTCGACGCCCACGCCGTACTCCTCCTGGAGCAGCCGTTGCGCGGCCAGTGCCCAGTGGATCGCGGTGCCGCTGGCGAGCAGATGGGCCTGGCCGCCGCCGGAGGAGTACCGGTAGATGCCCTTGAGGATGCCCTCGCGCACGCCCTCGGGCATCGCGGGCTGGGGGAGCGGCTCGTTGTAGAGGGTGAGGTAGTAGAAGACGTCCTCGCCGTCGGGCCCGTACATGCGCCGGAGCCCTTCGCGCACGATCTCCGCGACCTCGTAGCCGAAGGCGGGGTCGTAGGCGAGGCACGCGGGGTTGGTGGAGGCGATCAGCTGGGAGTGCCCGTCGCCGTGCTGCAGCCCTTCGCCGGTCATCGTGGTCCGTCCCGCGGTGGCGCCGATCAGGAATCCGCGGCCGAGCTGGTCGGCCAGCGCCCACATCTGGTCGCCGGTCCGCTGCCAGCCGAACATCGAGTAGAAGATGTAGAACGGGATCATGGCCTCGCCGTGGGTGGCGTAGCTGGAGGCGGCGGCCGTGAACGACGCCATCGATCCCGCCTCGGTGATGCCCTCGATCAGGAGCTGGCCGTCGACCGCCTCCTGGTAGGACAGCAGCAGGTCCCGGTCGACCGATTCGTAACGCTGGCCCAGCGGCGAGTAGATCCTGGCGGTGGGGAACAGCGACTCCATGCCGAAGGTCCTGGCCTCGTCGGGCACGATGGGCACCCAGCGGCGCCCGGTCTCCGGCTCCTTCATGAGGTTCTTGACCAGGCGGACGAAGGCCATCGTGGTGGCCATCGGCTGCTTGGACCCCTTCTCCAGGGACCGGAACGGCCCCTCGGCCGGCGCCGGCAGCGGCCGGTGGGAGACGGTTCGGCGGGGGATGGGCCCGCCCAGTGCCCGGCGGCGCTCGGCCACGTAGCGGACCTCGGGCGAGTCGGCCCCGGGGTGCAGGTACGGCGGCAGGTCCGCGTCGAGCGCCTCGTCCGGCACCGGCAGCCCGAGCCGGTCGCGCAGCGCCCGGAACTCCTCCTGGGTGAGTTTCTTCATCTGGTGGTTGGCGTTGCGCGCCTCCACGCCGGCTCCGAGCGTCCACCCCTTGACGGTCTGCACGAGGATCACCGTGGGCGCGCCCCGGTGGTCGAGGGCCCGGCGGTAGGCGGCGTGCACCTTGCGCGGCTCGTGGCCGGCCCGCGAGCCGCCGACGATGCGCCGCAGGTCCTCGTCGGAGTACGGCACGTCCAGCCCGTGGAACAGATGCTGCCTGATGTAGGCCCCGGTCGAGGTGGCGAAGGTCTGGAACTGCCCGTCCGGCATCTCGCCCAGCCGGGACACCAGCTCGTCCGAACCGAGCAGCCCGTCCCATTCGGCGCCCCACAGCGCCTTGACGACGTGCCAGCCCGCGCCCCTGAAGACGCCTTCGAGCTCCTGAACGATGCGGGTGTTGCCGCGTACCGGTCCGTCGAGCCGCTGCAGGTTGCAGTTGATCACGAAGGTGAGGTTGTCCAGCCCTTCGCGGGCGGCCAGGGTGAGGGCCGCCGTGGACTCGGGCTCGTCCATCTCGCCGTCGCCGAGGAAGGCCCATACGTGGCTGAGTGAGGTGTCCTTGATACCGCGGTTGTGCAGGTAGTGGTTGAACCTGGCCTGGTAGACCGCGTTGAGCGGCCCGAGGCCCATGGACACCGTGGGGAACTGCCAGAATCCGCGCATGCTCCGCGGGTGCGGGTACGACGGCAACCCGCCCTCGGGCTCGCGCCGGAACAGGTCGAGCTGACCCTCGGTCAGCCGTCCCTCCAGGAACGCGCGGGCGTAGACGCCCGGGGACGCGTGGCCCTGGAAGTACACCTGGTCGTGACCGCCGTGGAAGAAATGGTTGAACCCGACCTCGTACAGCCAGGCGGCCGAAGCGTAGGTGGCCAGATGGCCGCCGAGCCCGAGCCTGCTGCCCCTGGTGATCATCGCCGCCGCGTTCCACCGGTCGTAGGCCGCGATCCGCTCCTCCAGTTCGAGGTCACCGGGGTAGCCGGGCTCCTCCGACGTCGGCACGGTGTTGATGTACCGGCTGCTCGTGGCCAGCCGCTTCAGCAGATACTCGGCCCGTTCCGGACCTGCCGCCCGGCGGACCGCCTCCAGCGACTCCAGCCATTCCGCGGTCTCCTGCGGGTCAACGTCCTTCTCCATATCACCATTAAACACCCGATGATCGATCATCGGGTGTTTTCATCTGCCATTATGGACCTGTGAAAACTGTCACACGACTCCCACTTCGTGATCAGATCCGGCAGGCCGTGCTCGACGGCCTCATCAGCGGCCGGTGGGGGCCCGGTGACCGCGTGGTGGAACGGCGCATGGCGGTGGAGCTGGGCGTCAGCCAGGCTCCGGTGCGCGAGGCGCTGCGCGAGCTGGAGGCGCTCCGGCTCGTCGAGTCGTCGCCGCACAAGGGCGCGCGGATCCGCCGGCTCACCGTGACCGACCTGCGCGAGATCTACGAGGTGCGGGCGGGCCTGGAGGAGACGGCCGTGCGGCTGCGTCACCCGCCCGTCGAGGCGCTGCGGGTCCACCTCGCCGGCCTGCACCAGGCCACGGCCGCCTCCTCCGTGGCCGACCAGGTACGTCACGGCGTCGCGTTCCACCGCGAGATCGTCGCGGCCTCGGGCAACGACGTGCTCCTGGCGGTGTGGGATTCACTCGGCATCGAGGTGTGGACACATCTGTCGATCCGGCTGTTCCGGATGCGGCCTTGCGAGAACGCCGCCGACCACGAGCCGCTCATGGCGGCGTTCGAACGCGGGGACCCCGACGCGGGGGCCCTGCTTCGCGACCACATCCTCGGCCACGCCGTGCTCGACTGAGGTCACAGCGAGGATCTCCCGCAGTCCGGGCAGGATGTCGTCACCGGCCCCGGCCAGGGTCCGGCTCACGACCGGCGGGGCGAACAGGCCGGACCGGCACGACCGGTCGCCTCGCGAGAACGTGAGTCCTTGCCGACGTCGTCCAGGGCTCACGGCATCATGTCCACGTCGTGCCCGCCGGAGGGTCCTCAGGCCCTCGAAACGCGCCGAGTTTGTCGGGGTTCATCACGATCCACACGTCCGAGACGAGGTCCCTGCAGAAGTGCAGGACAACGACCGCGGCCGTGGTGCCGGCCACGCGGACGATGAGCCCCGGCCCGCCGTTGACCGACGTTTTCACGAGGGTCACGCCGGCCTGACCGCCGAACAGATCGAGGATGTATCGCGCGGCCTGCTCGGTGCCGCTGACCGGCTGCAGCGGGACACGCACCCGGCCGCCGCCGTCGGTGATCACGATGACGTCAGGAGCGAGCAGGGCGGTCAAGCCGGTGATCTCGTCCGTCCCCTCGCAAACATCCTTGAACACCTGGACGATGCGATCATGCCGGTGGCCGGGCGCGGAGGAGCCCGCCGGCCGGCCACCGGCCGCGCCTTCCCGGGGACGCGGGTGCTCGGTCGCGTGCGGCGGACCCAGACGTGCCCTGTTCAGCCGGTCACAGCACAGGCGGCTCGTGACGCTGAGGAGCCAGGCGGTCGGCCAGCCGACCTCTTCCTGCACGTCCTCCGGCATCGCGTACCAGCGGGCATAGGTCTCCCGCACCACGTCCTCGGCGTCGCGTGCCGAACCGAGCAGACGCTCGGCGACCTCACCCAGCAGCCGCCGCTCACCCACGATCGCGCTGATCCCCGCGCCGGCACAGCGCACAGGCCGGTGCGGCTCAAACATGACGCACACGGCGACGGCGAACGGGCTCGGCCCGGAGGCAGGCGCCGGCGCGGCGGCGTTCCCGGGCCGGCGTACGGCGAACGTGCCGGTCGTCGATCTCGTCACACCCGGCGCCGGGTACGGTGCCGCGGGGCATGCCGTCGGCCGCCCGGATCGTTCCGGAGGGGCGGTCTGACACCACGTCCGCGTAACCGCCGCGCGCGAGGCGGGCTTTCCACAGTTGCGTGAGGCTCATACCCTAACGACGACGCAGGGGTCCTCCGAGTAAGGCGACGCGCGGGGATCGGCCGGCGATGTCGCGTGTGGCGGGGAGGAACCTCCGCGTCCGCCGTCGACGAAGACCGCGAGTTCGATGCCGGACCGTCGCCGCCGCATCTCGTTCCCCGGTCAGGGCGGCCGGCATGCGCCTCGACACCGGCCCCGGTGCCATGACCCGCTGCGCGTCCGTGGTCATGAACGGGCTGACCGCCCTGCCCGTACACCTGCGCCGAGTCTGGACGACGTCAAAGGCTCTTTGCCCGCGATGGGGGATGGACCTGGCGCACAGCGGCATAACTCGGGCAACGGGCGACATAGGGATTCTCCGTGGTAGGCCCACCCGGATCGCGAAGGAGTGCCGTGGTGCCACCTGACCGGCGGCAGGCCACCCCCTCCCTGCGCCCGATCTTCGACGGGCGCGGCGCTGTGACGCCTGATGATCGCGTCACCTTGGTCAACATCGCGTTCAGGATGCTCGGCTCCGCCAACGACGCCGAGGACGTCGTGCAGGAGGCCTACGCGCGGTGGTACGGCCTGTCCGACGAGGCGCGGCGCGAGATCCGGTCACCGGCCGCCTGGCTGGTACGGGTGACCTGCAGGATCTGCCTGGACCAGCTCAATTCGGCCAGGGTACGCCGGGAGCGGTATGTGGGGGACTGGCTGCCCGAACCGCTTCCGGACGAGGCCCGGTGGACCAGCGCCGGGAAGTCCCGGCCGGGCGATCCCGCCGAGCAGGTGAGTCTCGACGACTCCGTCAGCATGGGCGTGCTCGTCATGCTGGAATCCGTCACCGCCGCCGAGCGGGTCGCCTTCGTCCTCCATGACGTCTTCGACCTGCCCCACACCGAGATCGCCGAGATCGTGGGGCGCAGTCCGGCGGCCTGCCGTCAGCTGGCCGCCTCGGCCCGGCGCCACCTGCAGTCCGACCGGCGCCGCGCGGTGACCGCCCACCAGCATCGCGACATCGTCTCCGCCTTCAAGAACGCCTGCGAGCACGGCGACCTCGACGGCCTGATCAGCCTGCTCGACCCCGAAGTCCGCGTGCGCGCCGACGGCGGAGGAAAGGTTCGCGCGGCCCTACGCCCGATCCTCGGCGCCGAGAAGACCGCGCGTTACTTCCTCGGCCTGTTCAGCGAGCGATTCGCCCAGGAGATCGTCGAAGAGAACGTCAACGGCTGCCCCGGGCTGGTCGGCTACGCCGACGGTGAAGTCCACGCCGTCATGGCCATCGCCGTCCGGGACGGTCGCATCACCGACATCTGGAGGATCGTGAATCCCGACAAACTCCACGCCTGGAAAGGCCTCAGCCGCCGGATATGAGCGCTGAGCCGCCGTTCCGGGCAGAGATCCTTACCCGAACCGAAACCGCGAACGTCATCACAACCGGCGGTCCTGTTCCGTCAGAGAAGAAGGAGGAGACCGAAGGAGACAGGGTGATGGGCCATATGACGAATCGTGAGGCCGGGAGCACTTTCACTCGGCCGCGGAACGAGACGCGGGAGAGCCGTCGTGCCGGCTGACCGGCGGCAGGGCCCCCTCTCCCCGCGCCCGATCTTCGATGAGCACACCGCCGTGATGCTGGATGAGCGCGTCACCTTGGTCAACATCGCGTTCAGGATGCTGGGCTGCGCGCATGACGCCGAAGACGTCGTGCAGGACGCCTTCGCACGATGGTTCGCCCTGTCCGACGAGGCGCGGCGCGAGATCCGGTCACCGGCCGCCTGGCTGGTGCGGGTGACCTGCAGGATCTGCCTGGACCAGCTCAATTCGGCCCGGGCGCGGCGGGAGCGGTATGTGGGGGACTGGCTGCCCGAACCGCTGCCCGATGACTCCCGGTGGGCCAGCACCGGCAGGGACAGGGCCGGCGACCCCGCCGAGCAGGTGGCTCTCGCCGACTCCGTCAGCATGGGCATGCTCGTCATGCTGGAATCCGTCACCCCCGCCGAGCGGGTCGCCTTCATCCTCCATGACGTCTTCGACCTGCCCCACACCGAGATCGCCGAGATCGTGGGGCGCAGTCCGGCGGCCTGCCGTCAGCTGGCCGCCTCGGCCCGGCGCCACTTGCAGTCCGACCGGCGCCGCGCGGTGACCGCCCACCAGCATCGCGACATCGTCTCCGCCTTCAAGAACGCCTGCGAGCACGGCGACCTCGACACCCTGATCAGCCTGCTCGACCCCCAGGTCACCGTGCGCGCCGACGGCGGAGGAAAGGCCCGGGTGGCCCTGCGTGCGATCCTCGGCGCCCAGAAGACGGCGCGTTACTTCCTCGGCCTGCTCCGGAACAAGTTCGCCCAGGAACTCACCGAGGAGAACGTCAACGGCTGCCCCGGCCTGGTGAGCCATGTGAACGGCGAAGTCAACGGCATCGTGGCCTTCGCCGTTCACGGCGGCCGCATCACTCAGATCTGGGTGATCGTGAATCCGGAGAAACTCCATGCCTGGAGGGAGCCCAGCCTCTGAAGGTCACGACCCTCCGCAGGCCGGTGGCGTCCCGCCCACGGTCGCGCCGGGTTCGCGACGAGCCGCAGCGCTCCCGGCACCGCAGACCGGCACGCACGGTCGACCCGGTCGCGGGGGAATCATTCCGGTCACCCCCTCCCGGGTTTCGTGAATGGCGACGCGTGTAAGAGGGGGCATATCTCTGACGATTCAGCGGGGCGAAATGTGAGGTCCGGCAAATATGAGATATGACCTACTCACCGACTGAAGGAAATGGCAAGTCGGCCCACAGCGGACACCCGGGCAGCGGGCCGCTGTGGCGGTAATCACATCGCGATCCTGTCACAAACGGAGGCCCGATTTCTTCATACCTATGACGCACCGACCCCGACGACAAGGAACGGCCGATGACGAACACCCGGACCGCGCTGCTTCGCGACCTGCACAGATCCGGCGACCCGCTGATCCTGCCGAACGTGTGGGACGCGGCCTCCGCCACCGTGGTGGCCGAGGCGGGAAACCCCGCCCTGGCGACCGCCAGCGCGTCCATCGCGGCCATGCTGGGGTACGACGACCACGAGGGCGCGCCCGTGGACGAGATGCTGGACATCGCGTCCAAGATCATCCGTGCGGTGGACGTACCGGTGACCGTGGACGCCGAGGCCGGATACGGCCTGCCGCCCGCGGAGCTCGTCGAGCGGCTCACCGCCATCGGCGCGGCCGGGTTCAACTTCGAGGAGAGCGACCATCGCGCGGGCGGCCTGCTCGACGTGGACACGCAGGCCGCCCGCATCGCGGCGCTGCGGGCGGCGAGCCCTGACCTGGTGATCAACGCCCGGATCGATCTCTTCCTGACCGGTTCGCCCTCGGTGGAGGAGGTCGCCGAACGCGGCCGCCGTTACCTCGAGGCCGGCGCCGACTGCGTCTTCCCCATCCTGGCCCCCTCGGAGGAGGTGATCGCCGAGCTCGTCAGAGCCATCGCCGGACCGGTCAACGTGACCTTCCTGCCCGGCATGGACCTGGGCAGGCTGGCCGCGCTCGGTGTGGCACGGGTGTCGTTCGGCCCGATGACCTACCTCACGGCCCTGGATGCCCTCAAGTCCATGACCGGCCGGATCCGCTCGGGCCAGGACCCCTACAGCTCTATTTGAGGCAGCTGACGCCCTGAGCAGGCGCGATCGGTCTGATCCTTGTGAGCGAAACGAAGGTTCGCCTCATGTGAACCGCGCCGGGTTGTGTGGAGCCTCCAGCAATCCCGGCGCGGTTCAAGCCGGCTGCATCCGGAGCAGTCGACGGATGCGTTTGTGTTCCATCACCCGGAGGCCAAGTACTTCTCCGTGTGACCTCTGGGGCCTCGTGAACGCGGGTGCCGCTCGCGCGCCCCCGGTACGGGACACGCGGGCGGCCGGAGCTCGAGTGCTCTCAGCGGTTCCCGGGCGCCGTCGAGTTCGAGCGCTTGGAGCGCTTGGAGCGCTCCACGAGCCAGACCATGACGACGACCAGGACGTTCATCACCATGAGGATGATGATGGAGGCGCCGGGCCCGGAGCCGACGGCACGGTCGATCACCGACGGGCCGCCGCCTGCGAAGAGGCCGTTCACGATGCCTGCGAGAACGTTATTGGAGACGTGGAATGCCATCGCGGCTTCCAGCCCGCCGCTGATCAGGCCCATGAGCGCTGTGCACGCGGAGAAGACGAACAGATAGCTGACGAGCCACGGGTCCAGGGACACGTGGACCACTGCGAAGAGCGCTCCGGAGACGATAACGCCGAACGCCATGGCGAGACGGATGCTACGGAACCAGGAGCCGGCGGCGGGGATGGCCGCTCCTCGGAAGGCTATCTCCTCACCTGCCGACTGCAGAGGGGTGGCGAGAAGAGTGGCGATGAGGATGGCGACGGTGGATGCCCCGATCTTGAATTCCCCCATCCCGGTGGACCCCGGCTGGATGAGTGCCGTCACGATGATCGTAAGACCGACCAGGCCCGCAGATCCGAGGAGATAGACCCCGACGCGGCGCCAGTCGAAGGTGCGGGTGTGACGGAACACCGCCCGCCACGGCACCTTCGCCATCTTCGAGACCAGTATCGTCGTGAGCAACGCGGTGATGGCGGTGCTGAGGCCCGTGGCGACGATCGTGAGCGGTGTGAGCGCAGGCTTGTTCGGGTCCGCCGGGCCTTCGATCAGGACGACCGGTTGGAACACGATGATCTGGACCAGGAGCAGCATCGCCGGTATCGCGATCAGGACGACCAGGGACTTCCAGCGCACCATCCGGAAGTGGACGCCGAACGGACGTTCGGGCAGTGTCCCAGGCAGTGCGACGGCTGCGTCACCGGCGTGAAGAGGAGCGGCGTGGCCCTGCTCCGCGGGCCCCGTCACTGTTCGGCTCCCGACCAGCGCGATCCGCTGTCGCCGCCCGTGACGACTGGTGCCTGCCCCGCTGCAGCCCGGCTGATGGGTGCCGCGGGGCCGGGTCGGGGATCCGCGCTCTGGGGCCCACAAGGCTCTGGTGTGCGCACGATGAACAACCTTTCTTGAGGAGGGATCGATTGATCCGCTCTTGAGTGGACAATCCGCCGTAGAGGCAAACACAAACGGTCAACGGTGTGGCCCCAGGAAACACTGAACCGCCCCCGAGACTGCTGCAACAGGGCTGCACCAGGCCTGAGCGCCTCGTGTGGCGCTCCTGGTACAACGAGCTCTCCGCCTGACCGCGGCCTCGGATCGTCCTGATCGATGGACTACCCGTCAGTCGGGGAGCACCTGGACCGGGCGGGGCCGAATTCGCCGCGCGCTCGTGGCACTGGTTCTCCTCGCCCAGCCGCACCATCCCGGAGCGTCCGGGGACCTCTAGACAGTCGAGGTCTGCGCAGGAGCCCCTGCCGCCCTCGGCGTCAGAACCGTCCCTGTGCGTCGAGTACGGATCGCCACGACGATGACGACGCCGATGACGAGCGGAACAGGGATGAGGACGCTCAGGTCGATCGCGCCGGCGGAGCGGTCGGTAGCCACGGTCGGGTCCACCTGGAGCGCGGCGTCGATGACGAACTGCGTAGCGTTGTACACCGCATGGAGCGCGACGGCGATCTCGAGCCCGCCGGTACGCCAGGTGATCCACGCGGTGCCGACCGCGAAGACGATGTACCAGAGGTTCAGCAACCCGCTCGTGGAGAAGTGGACCGATGCGAAGAGCACGCTCGAGATGATGATGGCGAGCACGAGCCCGAGGCGGGCATTGCGCGTCCAGCTGCCCACGACGCGGAAGATGAGACCGCGGAAGCCGTACTCCTCGCCCGCGGCCTGGAACGGCGTCAGGACGAGTGCCGTGGCGGCGAGAAGCAGGGTGTCGTGCCATGTCCAGGTCGTCTGCGGCAACGGCGTCCAGTAATACACGATCTGGAACACGCCAATCACCGGAAGGAGGACCACGAGGGCGCGGCCGAAGACGTCGAAGCGGAAGTGCGACAGCACCGAGGACAGCGACCCGCCGCGCACGCCGTAGAGCCAGCGCTGGATCAGCATGCTCCACGGGATCAGGAAGGTCACGGACAACGCACCCGCGGCGTTGACGAGTGGGGTGTACCCCTTTCTGGCCTCGGTGCCGATCGCCGAATCGATGAGGGTGGCGATGATGGCGAGCGCAAAGATGAAGATCTGCATGCCCCCGAGGAGGAGGGCGATGGCGAGGATGCCTCGCCCGATACGGCGTTTGTCGCTCACGAGCCCACGGTGGTACTCGACAGGCGTGATGGGGTGTTCCATCATGTTCTCTCTGTTCTCAATGGGTAGACGTTCTTAATGGGTGGGCGCGAGGTCGGTATGGCGTAAGCCGTCGGACGCCGATGCCGTCGAGGAGCCAGTTGCCTCTGAGGTGGAGGACACGCTCCGAGACCGGTCCCGCTCAGCGTCGCGTGCTCGATCCACACGCTCCAGGAGCGGCACTGCCAATATCCGCGAGGATGGTGACACGCCCACCTTTCGTCGTTGTGAGTACTGGCCGCGATGCCGAGGCATCTCGGCACTTTCCCAGTTGAAACCGTGCCCTAGGGACCAGGTCAAGTCTGAGACAGGAGGCGGCCTGGCGCGCCACGAGCGCCAGGCCGCCTCCAGCTCAGCGACAGACCGGACTACGCACCGGCACCGTCGGTGGTTGGCGTGGCCAGCAGCTGCAGCTCCCACGCGAGCGCGACGCCGGTGGCGCCGCCGTGCTCGAAGAGGATCGGCCCGAGCTGGTTGGCCGTCTCCTCGCGCGCCCAGTCGCGCTGCCACTCGCTGGACACGACCAACCAGGTGACCGGGACGACGCCCGCGCGCTCCATACGGCGCACCGCCATGTCGTGCGCCTCGGCGCTGACCCCGCCACTGGCGTCCGTGACGACGAAGACGTCATACCCGTCGGCGAGCGCGTGAATGGCGGGCATGGCGACGCAGATCTCCGTCCACAACCCCGCGATGATCAGCTTCTTGCGCCCGGTCTCCTCCACGGCCTCGACCACACGACGGTCCTCCCAGGTGTTGATGGAGGTGCGGTTGATCGGCTTCTGGTCAGGGAAGACGTCCTGGATCGCCTGGATCAGGTGGCCACCCCGCTCCTCGATGACGGTGGTCAGGATGGTCGGCACGCCGAACACCTTGGCGAACTTGGCCAGGCCGACGGTGTTGTTGATGACGAGCGTCGGTTCGTGGCTGTGGAGGTTGGCGACCTGGAAGGGCTGGTGGTCGATGAGCACCAGGACGCTCTCCTCGGGGGTGAGCAGTGCGTCGAGTCCGACCTTTGGGGTACGCGTCACGATGATTCCTTCTGTGTGATGGGGGCGATCGCCAAGAGGAAAGGGCAGGCTCAGAGCTGCCAGGCTGTGCGGGAGGCCGTTCGGTCACGCCGACCGGGACCGGTTCCGGGCATGCCGGACCGGCGTCGACGAAGTGGGGCGAAGTCCCTCCCGTGGCGTGACCCGACGCTGTGGCGGGCGTCCCGCGGGCGTCCAAGACTTGGCCCGACGCCCGACGATAGGATCTGCCTATCGATATCGGCCCGCGCCTCCTGCGCTACTTCCTGGCCGTGGCCGAGGAGCTGCACTTCGGCCGCGCGGCCATGCGGCCCTACATCTCCCAGCCGTCCCTGAGCCATCGGATCCGTAAGCTCGAGGAGATTCTCGGCACGCCGTTGTTCGTGCGCTCCAGCCGTCGGGCAGGGCTCACCGCTGCGGGGCGGGCTCTGATCATTCCCGCGCATATGCGCATTACCGCCATCCGTGCGCATCCGCCTCGGGGAACGGCGCCGCGGCGCGCGAGGGATGATGCGGCTCAGGTCGGTCGCTGACGACCCGGTCGAACCAGTCGCGCTGGGGACTACGTGCCCGGGGCTACTTGCTGTCGATGCGGCCGAGTGCCGCACCGGTCTCAGCCAGCGCTGCGGTGGCCTTCGCCCATCCGGTATCGGCCGGGTCCAGCGCGCTGCGCAGGTAGGCAGTGGTCAGTCGCTGCAGGACCGCGACGCGCTCCGGGTTCTCGTCGGTGGTCTCGGCGGCTTCCCAGCTCGGGATGCCGCCCAGGGAGTGCTCGGCGCCGAACAGGGTCAGCAGGTCGGTGGCGCCCGGGCTGTGGGCGTAGGCGTCTGTGAACCAGTCCGGGCCGCGGCTGGACATCTTCGACTGGTCGTGGTCGCCGGCCACCACGAGCGTGGGCGTGGTCAGCTCGGTGAACGACGGGTTCATGAACGGGAAGTGCTCCCGGGCGAACGGGTACAGCTCTTCTCCCCTGATCCCGGTCGCGGCCAGCAGCACGCCGGCCTGCACGCGCCGGTCCGCGTAGTCCTGGCCGGCCTTGCCCGTGCTGTCGAGGACGCGGGCGCCGAGCAGCATCTGCACGGTCTGGGCGCCCCAGGAGTGTCCGGCCGCGACGGCCCGGTCCTGATCGACCCGCCCGGCAAGGCCTGGCACCGCACGTTCGATCGCCTCGAGCTGGTCCATGGCTCGCACGAGGTCGGCATGCCGCTCGGTCCAGACGTGGCCGAACCCGGGGTCGTCGAACCCGATGCCGTCACGACGGGAGTCCAGGTGCGTCGGCTGGACGACGACGAACCCACGAGACGCCCAGAAGGCCGTCAGGGGTGCGTATCCGTCGAGCGACCACCCGTTGCCGTGCGAGAACAGCAGCACCGGCAGGTGCTGCCCGGTCACGGGGGCAGAGACGCGCACGTCGAGGGGGAGCGCTCGCCCTGGCGCGTCGAGGCGCACCGGGGCGACCGAGACGACTGGGGCACCGGGGCCGACGACGGCGTCGAGCATATGGACGATCGGGGTGTCGGCCGTTGCGGGGGTACCACTCATGGGAGATCACTTGTCCTTTGCGTTCGGAGCCCCCGCCGAGGACAATTTAAGCGGAGCGTCGCTCCGAAACGATACGGAACAGTGCTCCATTTCGCAAGTCTCGACGGAGGTTCCCATGACGACTCCCGGTCCTGCCGGCTCGACACCCCGCGCGAAGCGCGTCGATGCCAGGCGCAACGAACAGGCCCTGTTGGAGGCCGCCGCCGCTGTTTTCGTGACGGACGGCGTGGACGCGCCTGTGCGGCTGATCGCCGAACGTGCGGGGGTGGGCATGGGGACGATCTACCGGCACTTCCCCACGCGTCCCGCATTGGTGGCGGCGGTGTATCAGCACCAGGTGGAAGCGCTGGCGGAAGCAGGCCCTTCACTCCTGCGCGAGTCCGGCGACCCCGGGGTCGCCCTCCAGCGATGGGCGGCCGGCTTCGTCGACTTCCTCGTGACCAAGCACGGGCTCGCCGGCGCTCTGGGGTCCGACAAGGAGGGCGTGAATACCCTGCATCAGTACTTCGTCGACCGGCTCGTCCCGGTCTGCGACGCCCTGCTTGACGCCGCGCTCGAACCGGAGACCACCGGGCGAGTGTCCGGGTACATGCTCATGCGCGGCATCGGCAACCTCTGCATCGGCGGCGGCAACGATTCCCACTATGACGCCGCCCGCCTGGCCGCCCTTCTGGTGACAGGGGTGCTCACCGGGGCACGGCACGGCCGCGGTTCGGACACTATCGCTCCGGAAGACGACTCCAACCCGCCGCGCGGCAAATAGTGACCCGAACACCGATCACGGACGTCGCACTCGATCCGGCGGCTGCACTATCGGTGAGTTGTCGGTTCGCCGATCGGAGAAACGGCGGCGCCAGGGCCGGCCGTCCGCTCCAGCGTGACAGTCGCTCCCTGGCACCAATGGCCGAGTTTCTGCAGCTGGGATTCGGTGATCGCCGTGGCGACCGCGACGATTGTCGCCGTATTGCTGATGCGCGGCGAGGCGGCAGGTTCCCCATCCTCCCGGCTCCGAACGGGCCTTGCTGCCCTTGGTCGTGAGTTTCCCGACGGGAGGAGTCAAGCGGGATCTGTGTCGTCCTCGGCCGCCTGCGCGAGGCCCAGTTGCCGGTGCGCGAGGACGCTGGCCCGGGTGAGCACGTCGATCTGCGCGGTGTTGTAGAGCGCGGTTACGGCGTCGACGAACGTCTGCTGAGTGGTGTGCTCGCTCCTGGACAGGCGCCCGGCAGGGTTGTTCAGCCACGGATAGTCGATGAGGTTCTGGGCGATGAGCGGTGCAAGTCTCTCGGCGAGGCTCTGCCGGGTGGCCTCGTCCGCGTCCGGAGGAAGGGCGTCCACCTCCGCGTTGACGGGATCGGTGTCGGTTTCCGCCATGCGCTGCAGGTCTTTCAGGGCGTCGTCGTCATACAGCCGGGTGTAGACGTGGATGAGGGAGGTGTCGGCCGCGGACAGGTGCCCAGCGGCGGACTCGAAGCCCGCCGGGGTGTCAGCCGGCACGCCATCGCGCAGAATGACGGCGATGTCGGAGCGGGCCCTGCGCAGGCGCTCCATCTCGGCTGCGAGCTGGGCGTCGACCTGGCGCAACACCTCCAGGGGAACGTCCCCGTTCGACTTCGCCACGCCGATCTCGGACAGTGGCACCCCGAGCTCCACAAGGCGGCGGATGCGCAGCAGGCAGACAAGATGCGGTACGCCGTACTGCTTGTATCCGTTGTACCGGCGCTCCGGGTCCTCGAGCAGGCCGAGCCGGTGGTAGTGCCGGATGGTGTTCACCGTGGTGCCGGCGAGCTCGGCGAGTTCTCGGGTGCTCCAGGCCATGTCTGTCCCTTCCTGGATCACATCGGACACGGATGCATGTCGTGGCCGACGCCTGGAGGTCCACGCGATGATCTCGATGCGAGTTTACGGGATTCGACGTGATCCCACCGTCGAGCCAAGTCCACAGGAGAGTTCTCGAAACTGTGTTCCCATCGGTCCTCGCGGGCACGACAGCGGATGCGGTTGCGTCCACGGAGGTAGTGTACGAGTTTTCCCAGGTGGCAGGCGTGACGTCGTGAAATGAGGACGGCCATCGCGTGATCCTTCAGGTTGCTGAACCAAGATCGAAGGAGCACAGAGCGATGGCCGTGAACATACGTCCCCGCCACCTGGGACGCCGCCTACGCCCGGTCCGATCAGATCCTGCCCCGCAACATGGGCCCGACGCAAAAAAGGCGGCCCAGGGTCACGGGCGCCCGGGCCACTTGAGGGAGCAGACATTGACGGTGCGGGTCGAGAACTTCGGGATCTGGATGAGCCTGGATCTCGGTGCGATCCGTCCGTTCGCGAGGCGCTTCACCCGGTAGGCGCCGGGCCGGCCCCGGAAGTAGTACGTGCCGTTTTCGTCGCGCGCGCTGCCCGCGACGCCCGGACCCACGACCGTGACCGACACGGCCCCCACGTGGGCACACCTGAAGACCAGCTTGAGGAGTCCGTACGGCGGTGTCGCCGCGGCCGAGGGAGGTGCGAAGCCGACGGTGGCCACGGCGAGGCTCATCGCGAGCGCGCCTGCAAGGGCAGAACGCCGGACAATGCTGAGCATGATGATCCTTTCCTGGAGAACTCGGCCACTCTAGCCTCGTCTCCCATATGCACAACATGGTTCGGAAAATGGGCCAGGGTGGTGTCCGGCAGGGCTCTGGCAACGGCGAGCCCGTCCAGGACATCGCCGCCTCCAGCGCGGCAGCCGCCGTCAGCGTTGCGATCGCCGTCCGATAGTCGAGCGAGGCTGCGCGCCTGTCGCATCCGGGAGTGGTGGGGTCGGTGAGCTCACGGGTGGGTGCAGGACCAGGACAACGATCACGAGCACGAGGATCATGGCGGTCAGGGTGATGGGGACGGGGATGAGCGCGGGCTCGATCTCGGTATGACCCCGCCCTCCTCCACGACGAAGCCGCCCTGCGACGGCGAGTCGAAGGTGAATCTCACCTTCGGCCACCCCCTGTCGAACCTGTAGGTCTTGCCGACCATCTGCGTGGTCATGGAGTTCCCTTCTCCTGATGCACGCGCTGCGGCTCGAGGTCGAGGTGTCGGCGTAGCGCCTCAGTGAACTCGTCGACCTGTACCAGCTGTTGTGGGGAGAGCGCGTCGACGAAGAGCTCGCGCACGTCACGCAGGTGCGGCACCGAGCCGTGCCGGAACGACTCCGCTCCGAAGTCGGTCAGCCGCACGTCGATGCCGTGGACGTCGTCGGGGCACGGGGCTCGGCGTACGAGCCCGCGCTTCTCCATCCGCCCCAGGTGGTGTGACAGGCGGCTGCGTTGCCAGCCGATCAGTTGGGCCAGCTCGGAGGAACGCATCGTCCTTCGATCCGCCTCGCTCAGTGCGAGCAGCACTCGATAGTCAGCGGAGGACAAGGACGACTCGCTCTGGAGCCGTCCCTCCAGGAGGGTGCGCAATGTTTCGGTGGTCTCGATGTAATTGCGCCAGATACGCAGCTCCTCGCGCGTGGGCATCACGCGGCGCTTCTTCTGCGCCATGGTACCTCCCGGAATTGACACGTCAACTCTGCACGTTACAGGATTGACACGTCAATCCCAATCACGGTGAGACCCGTATCCCGCAAGGAGCGAACCCATGACCGACAGCACCGCCGTCCAGTTCGGTATCGACAGCTTCGGTGACCTACCTCGCGACGATCAAGGAAATGTCGTCTCCCATGGTCAGGCGATCCGCGCCGTCGTGGACGAGGCTGTGCTCGCCGACCAGGTCGGCGTGGATGTCATCGCCCTCGGTGAGCACCACCGCCCCGAGTACTCGATCTCCACTCCCGAGACGGTGCTGGCCGGCATCGCCACCAGGACCGAGCGCATCCACCTCGCCTCGGGTGTGACAGTCCTGTCCTCCGACGACCCGGTGCGCGTCTTCCAGCGTTTCGCCACGGTCGACGCGCTCTCGAACGGGCGCGCCGAGGTGATCCTGGGCCGCGGGTCGTTCACCGAGTCGTTCCCGCTGTTCGGGTATGACCTGGCTGACTACGAGATCCTCTTCGAGGAGAAGATCGACCTGTTCCACAAGCTGCTGGACGAGGGACCGGTCACGTGGGAGGGCACCACGCGCGCTGCGCTCAAGGACGCCGACGTGTTCCCCAAGACGGAGTCCGGGCGGCTGACGACCTGGGTCGGTGTGGGCGGGTCGCCCCAGTCCGTCATCCGGACCGCGCGGTACGGGTTCCGGCTCATGCTCGCGATCATCGGCGGCGCGCCCGACCGGTTCGCCCCGTACGTCGACCTGTACCGGCGCGCCACGGAACAGCTGGAGACCACCGCCTACCCGGTCGGGATGCACTCGCCCGGCTTCGTTGCCCAGACCGACGAGGAGGCCAAGCGACTTTTCTGGCCTGGATACAAGGAGATGCGCGACCGCATCGGCGCCCTGCGGGGCTGGCCCCCTGTGCGGCGTGAGGAGTTCGAGGCCGACGTCGAGCACGGCTCCCTCTACGTCGGTTCGCCCGAGACCGTCGCGCGCAAGATGGCCCGTGCCATCCGCACGCTCGACGTCGGGCGCTTCGACCTGATCTACTCCGCCGCCGGCTCCGTCTCGGCCGGCGACCGTCTGCGCGCCGTCGAACTGTACGGCACCAAGGTGATCCCAATGGTGCGCGAGCTGCTCGCCGAGGAGCCCAGCACGCTGGAGGTGGCCCGATGACGGTGCGCACGGCCGTACGCACCATCGGCGTCCTCGGGGCCGGCAAGGTGGGTACGGTCCTGGCCCGCCTCGCTCTCGCCGCCGGGTATCGAGTACTCGTCGCGGGGTCGGGGGACCCCGCGAAGATCGCCCTCACCATCGACGTCCTGACGCCCGGCGCCACCGCCGTCTGGTCCGTCGAAGCCGTACGGGACGCCGACGTCGTGATTCTCGCCCTCCCGCTCAGCAAGTATCGCGCGCTCCCGACCGACGAGCTGCGCCACAAGCTCGTCATCGACACCATGAACCACTGGTGGGAGGTCGACGGGCCCCGCGAGCGGTTCCTCGCGCCCGGCGTCTCCTCCAGCGAGGAGGTGCAGCGTTTCCTCGACGGTGCACGCGTCGTCAAGGCCTTCAACCACATGGGGTACCACGACCTGGAGGACGAGAGCCGGCCCGCCGGGGCACCGGGCCGCAAGGCGATCGCGGTCGCCGGTGACAGCGAGGCAGACGTTACCGAGGTCGCGGCGCTCGTCGATGACCTGGGCTTCGACCCCGTGCCTATCGGACCTCTCGCCGAGGGTGTCCGGCTCGAGCCGGGCACCGCCGCCTTCGGCGCCAACGTCCAGGCCGCCGAGCTCCGACTTCTGACCCAGGCAGCCGTGCACAACACGATCGTGGAGTGATCCAAGTGAGCAATCCGGAAGCGGCCTCGGAAGTGATGCGGTCCGTGACACAGGTCGGAAGCACCACCGGGGTCGAGGTGCTCTCGGCCCGCGACGTGCCCCTGGGCGGACCGCTCGCTCATCCGTCCAGGAGAGCTCAATCTCATGACCGGCGGCCACGGCATCGCCCACTCCGAGGTCTCCACCGCGGACACCGCGGTCCTCCACGGCGTCCAGTTGTGGGTGGCCCTGCCCGACGCGGACCGGGAAGCCGGGCGTGACTTCCAGCACCACGTGCCGGAGCCCGTACGGATCGACGGGGCCGAGCTGCGGGTCTTCCTCGGCTCAGTGGCAGGCGAGACCTCTCCGGTGCGGACGTTCACACCCCTGCCGGGTGCGCAGCTCGACCTCGAGCCGCACGCCACGGTCACGCTGTCCATCGACCCCGGATTCGAGCACGGCCTGCTCGTCGATGCCGGTGACGTACGCCTGGACGGTACCGCGGTCCCCGCGGGGGAGCTCGGCTACGTGGCGCCGGGCATCGACATCCTGACGGTGACGAACCGCTCGGACGGTCCGGCACGCACCATCCTGCTCGGTGGCCCGCCGTTCGAGGAGGAGATCGTCATGTGGTGGAACTTCGTCGTCCGCGACCACGAGGAGATCCTGCGAGCCCGCCAGGACTGGGAGGCCGCTTCGGACCGCTTCGGAAGCGTCGAGGGCTACCACGGGCACCGCCTTCCCGCGCCGCATCGCCGTTCCGCTTCTTCCGGCTCGGAGCGGCGAGGGATCGACCGGCGGCGCCGACGGCACTTGACCCTGTTGCCGGAACACAGTGTTGAATGCCCGCGTGATTTTGACTTTGCTCGATGACTTGGCGCGGGTAGCGGCCGACACCACCGTGGAGCAGTACGCGCTGCCGACTCCGTGCGACGGGTTCGACGTGCGGCGCCTGCGGCAGCACCTCACCGGCGGACTGACCTACTTCGACGCCGCCTTCGGCGACCCTGGCGCCGAGGAGCGAGCAGCGGACCCGCACGCCTACTCAGGGCCCGACCAGCTTGAAGCCGTCCTCCCGCGGCTCTCGGCAACTTTGCGATCCGCGCTGGCGGCCGGGGTCGAGACGACCATCGTGAACGTGCCTCACCTCGGTGGAGCGTTTCCCGGCGCCGTGGTGCTGGACATGCTGCTGATCGAGGTGATCACTCACGGCTGGGACATGGCCACCGCGGCGGGTCTGCCCTGGAAACCGGACGAGGCGACCTGCGAGCGAGCACTTGCCTTCTACCGGGCGACGCTCAAGCCCGAGTGGCGCGGCCCCGGCATGGCGTTCGGCCCGGAGCACGCGGTCTCGCCCGACGCTTCTCCGGTGGAACGGGTCGTCGCCTTCGCCGGCCGTGACCCTGGTTGGTCGCCGGCAACCCACCGGTACGGGCCCGCCGATTCATAGGATGCCTGGCACCAGGGGTGCGAGCCGGCCCTGGGTGAGCCCGGAGGCGAACTGCAGGATCAGGAGAAAACCGACGACCGACGCCACGCCGGAAAGGGCCGCGGCCGAGCGCCGCTTCATCGCGATGCTCGACGCGCCCGCGACGCTGCTCGCACGCTGCCGCCGATGGTTGCCGGCCGGCGTCCTGCTCTTCACCGCTGAAGTATGACGCACCGCTCGAAACCTTGACCTGGTGGTGAGAACAGGGTGTCACCTGGTCCGGACTGAACGACGACCTGCTCCGACTCACTTCCCAGTACCCCAGGGGGATCAGCAATGTTCGCCAGGAACACGTCCGTGATTGCCGGGAGCGCAACGTGGCCGGCATGACCGACATCAGCAAAACCGTCGTCGTCCTGGGCGCCACGGGGCAGCAGGGAGGATCGGTCGCCGCTGCGCTGAGGGCCGACGGCTGGGCAGTCCGCGCGGTCGTGCGCGATCCGTCCGGCCCCCGGGCCCGGTCCCTGTCCGCCGCCGGCGTCGAAACCGTCCGCGGTGACCTCGCCGATCCGGAGTCGCTCCGCGCTGCCTTCTCCGACGCCCACGGCGTCTTCAGTGTCCAGCCGAACTCCGGCCAGGCCGGCGCCGAGGTGACCAACGAGGACGAGGTCCGCTTCGGCACGGCGGTGGCCGACATCGCCGAGCGCTGCGGCGTCGTCCACCTCGTCTACAGCTCGGCGATCACTGCGGGCTCGACGACGGGCGTCGACCATCTCGACACCAAGAGCCGCATCGAGCCCCACGTCCGGAACCTGGACATCGCCAGCACCATCATTCGGCCGGCGACATTCATGGAGCTCCTGGTGACCCCCGATATGGGCCTGGCACGGGGACACCTGTCCTTCCTGATGCGCCCCGACCAGGCCATGCAGTTCATCGCGGTACGCGACATAGGCCGCGTCGTCGCCGAGGTCTTCGGCTCACCCGATCGCTATACCGGCCGCACCATCGAGATCGCCGGTGACGCTCTCACCGGCGATGCCCTGGCCGCGCAGCTGACCCAGGCCACCGGCCGGCCGATCAGCTACAGCCGCCTGCCGACGACCCTGCTGGCACAGGATGAGGTTCTCGGCAAGTTGGCGGCACTCGTCGACGACGGCAGGCTGGCCGGAAACGCGGAACTCGACGCGTTGCACGCGGAGTTTCCCTTCCTGCTGCGCTTCGACCGCTGGCTGGCGGGCCCTGGGGCGGATCTCCTCGAATCGGTAGGTGTCAAGTCAAATGCGACAGGGCGTCGGCTGGTCTGATCGCCAGGCGGCCTCTTCCTCGGGTTCCTCGGGTTCCTCGGGCTGGTTGATGTAGGCGACCTGGGGAATCTTGGGGAGTCGGGGTGCGCGGGCGATCAGGTAGGGCTTCTTGCGGGCTTCATGGCGGGCTTCATGGCGGGCTTGGGCGCGGCGCTCGATACCCGTTCTCGCCCTGCTCATATCAGTTAAGGAACTTAGTCCCTGTTTGTCTCACTTGAGCTTGACGCAGAGGGGGGGGCGCCGCCGGCCCGCGTGGAAGGGGAGGTCGCTCTGCGTACGCTGTTCGACCGTTTTCCGAAGATCGAGCTCGCGGCGGCCGCCCCCGGATCGCGATGGCGGTCGAGCCCACTGGTCCACAGCCTTCGGACGCTGCCAGTCCGATACGAGCGCTGATCAAGGGGCGGGCTTCGTGCCGGTGACGACCCAGATCGTGAGCACCGCGAGCAGCGTGCCGTCGGCGACGGCTCGGTCCACCTCCGCCAGCCACGGCTCCGCGGTCTCGCCCAGATTCAAGAGAGGGCCTTGCAATACGGCGCGGTCCACGACGGACATCAGGGCGGCCGCCTCGGCATAGTCGGTTATCGCGACGGTGACCGGCTCGGCACTGACGTCGGCGAGACCGGCCGTGACCAGTCGGCGGCGCAGCGTGCGCCCGGTGGACGTCGCGGCCGGCAACGCCGGAGCGAGCTTTCGGTACGTCTCACTCAACTGCGGCGTCCCGTCGAACAGCATGGACTCCCAGTCGGTGTCGATCAGGCACACCCGGCCGCCGGGACGCAGCACCCGCACCATCTCGGCGATGGCGGCATCGGGATCGATGACGTGTTGCAACACGCGCTCGCACCGGACTCCGTCGAAATGATCGTCCGGGTACGGCAATGCGAGCGCGTCTCCCTGGTCGTACCGCACCACCGCGGCGTCCGCTCGCTCGCGGGCGAAGTCCACGGCGGCCTGCGAGTTGTCGACGCCGATCACCTCACCGGCCGGGCCGACCAGTGCTGCGAGGTCGCGCACCACCTCACCCGCGCCCGAGCCCACGTCCAGCAGCCGGCCAGGATCCTGGAGGTCCCATGCCTCCAGCGCCCTTCGGCGGACTCGACGGATCGTCGGCAATCGGGCGGCCACCTCTATGTGCCGCAACAGGAAGCGCCGATTGTCGGCGCTCTGTTCGTCCAGAGCGGTGAAGGGGGTTCGTACGTTGTTCACGTACAGCAAGTCCTGGTACTCGGGGTGCCGGGCGATCCACCCCGTGTAGAACGGGCAGATCGCCAGCACCCGCAGGTTCGCGGCGCGAGCCTCGTCAAGGGAGGCGCGGGCCAGCGCCGCTCCTACTCCCTTGCCTTCGTATTTCGGAGGAACTTCGGTGTGTACGAACGTAACGAGCTCCGCCGTGCGAATGTATTCCGCGATGCCCGCCAACTCGGTCTCTCCTTCTTGCCGGGCCTCGTACCGTTTGGCCTCGGGAACGTTTACAACTTCGACTGCCATGTGCCCTCCATCTGTCTACTTCGGGGTCGATGTCATCAGAGCCGCAGGGTGAGCTTGTGGCGTGCGGTTCAGAGGCTTCTGCCAGATCAGGGCGGCCACCACACCGGTGAGGATGACGGCGGTGAGCGCGAACGGGATCGGGATGAGAGGGTCGATGAGGACGAGGACCCCTCCGACCGGCACGATGATGTTGATGTGGCTCCCGGCGCTGCGACGCATCACGAGCAGCCAGATCCCGAGGATGAAGACGGCGATCGGAATGGTGTAGGCGAAGGACGCGACCACCGGGTCGAGCTCACTGTGGCCGGTGATGACATCGACCTCGGCTTCGATTCCGGCGGAGAGCGCGCCGGCCGCGGCGAAGATGAAGTAGTGACCGTAGCCGTAACCGAGCGAGAGACCCAGACCGCTGATGGCGGTGTGGTGCGGTGCCCAGAAGTACACCCACCACAACGCGGCCGTGACGACGAGCGTGAGCACGGCCACCCTGATCAGCGGCCCGGGTGTGTCGCCCTCATGAAGCGCCTCGATGATCGCGTTGGCCGAGGCCAGCAGACTCTCGCCCAGCAGGATGAGGGTGAACAGGCCGAACCGTTCGCTCAGATGGTGCGGATGCCACGGGGTTCCGGCCCGTCGTTCCGCGGCGACCGGCACAGCGAGCTCGGCCCCAATCAGGACGATCACGGCGACCCAGAACGCGGCGGCGGGCAGGAGCAGAGAGGCCAGCCAGAGCATCTGAACGACGGCGATCCCGATGGCGTAGGTGGTGGTGGACCGGCGGGTGTCCCCGGCCGAGCGTGACGCGCGCATCCATTGCGCGACGAGCGCGATGCGCATCACGACGTATGCCAGCATCAGTACGACATAGTCCTGGTCCTCGAACGCCGCCTGTATGCCGGAGGCGAGCACGAGCACGCCGCCCATCTGAACGATGGTCAACAGTCGGTAGAGCCAGTCGTCGGTGTCGAACGAGGTGGCGAACCAGGTGAAGTTCATCCACGCCCACCAGATCCCGAAGAACACGACGGCGTAGTTGACGATGCCGTCCAACAAATGCGCTTCGGTGAGCTGGTGGTGCAGCTGGACGGAAGCGATGCTGACCGCGATGACGAAGACCAGGTCGAAGAACAGCTCCAGTGACGACGCGGTCCGGCCGGCCTCGTCCGGGTCGCGTGGCCACATCGGCACGAGCCGGTAGCGAGACGTGGGTGCATTCATATGGGCTCACCTAGGTCGACTCGTCGGGTCCCCAGTAGAGACCCTGTTGCCACAACAGGGTCAACCGCCGTGTGCCCGACCGCCCCCGGGGCGAGCACATCCCGCTCGAGAAGCACCACCCGTCGCGCGTGGTCGGCCAGTGTTCGCGCCGCCGGCGGCCCGGCGACAGGGGCGGCCGGAGTACGCCAGAAACACACCGCGCTCCATCCCCTTGCCGCTGCGCGATCGTCCACGTCCACGGACGATCTCGCGCGTCTGCACGGCGGCTGCGGTCGTCCGTGGACGCCTCCTATGTCTAGATCACCAGCTCGTACTCGCCGGAGAGACGGAGGGGGCACTGGTACTACCCTCCGGTCCGCTGGCAGGCGCCTCGCCGCGCCGCCCGCCGGCGACGCGGATGCGGCCGTGCGCGACCGGGGTATTCCGCTCGCGGCTCACCGCCCGGCGGACGCCTAGGATGAAAGTTTCACGGCGTCTCGTCGCGGCGGTGCGGACGCGTCCCGGCAAGAGCCCAGGTGGTGCGCCGACGGCGCCCGGCTGTCCGGGGGATCGGATCCACGCTCTTGACGCCGGGACCCTCGTTGAATTGACTCCAGCCATACTGTCAGCCGCGAACCGGCATCGGGCGAGAAGGGATGTTAGCGCTAACATTCCCTCTGGCCAGGCCTGCCGCGCCCGCGTCGTCCGATCGTGATTTCCTGACCGAAAGAAGAAGACATGATGCTTTTCGGGAGCCTGAGAAGGGCGTTCGCGGCCGGTGTGAGCGTGGTGGCCGCCGCCGCCTGCCTGGTCGGCGCCGGCGGCGCCGCCCGGGCCGCCGCCACCGGCCCGTGTGACATCTACGCCACGGGCGGCACGCCGTGCGTGGCGGCGCACAGCACCACCCGCGCCCTGTACGGCGCCTACAACGGCCCGCTCTACCAGGTCCAACGCTCGTCGGACAACGCCACCCAGGATATCGGTGTGCTGGGCGCGGGCGGTGTCGCCAACGCCGCCGCGCAGGACTCGTTCTGCGCCAACACGAACTGCGTCATCACCGTCATCTACGACCAGTCCGGCCGGAACAACCGCCTCACCCGGGCGCTCGGCGGCGGCGTGCCCGGCCCACGTCCCGACGGATCGGACAACTTCGCCGACGCGAAGGCGGCCCCGATCACGATCGGTGGCCAGCGGGCGTACGGCGTCTACATCCCTCCCGGCACCGGCTACCGCAACAACAACACCAACGGGGTGGCGACCGGCGACCAGCCCGAGGGTATGTACGCCGTCCTCGACGGCACGCACTACAACGGGGGGTGCTGCTTCGACTACGGCAACGCGCAGACGAACGCCCTCGCCGACGATATCGGCATCATGGAGACCATCTACTTCGGCAACAACAAAGTGTGGGGCTACGGGGATGGCAACGGCCCCTGGATCATGATGGACATGGAGTGGGGACTGTTCTCGGGGGTGAACCCGCGCTACAACCCCATGCCGTCGATCAACCACCGCTTCGTGACCGCCATCGTCAAGGGCGAGCCGAACCACTGGGCGATCCGGGGCGGCAACGCCCAGTCCGGCGGCCTGACCAATTACTTCGACGGACGGCGCCCCAACGGCTACCACCCGATGAAGAAGGAAGGCGCCATCCTGCTCGGCATCGGCGGCGACAACAGCAACACCGCCCGCGGCACCTTCTACGAAGGCGTGATGACCTCCGGCTACCCGACCGCCGCCACCGAGGACGCCGTCCAGGCCAACATCACCGCCGCCGCCTACGCGCCGTCCGGCGACACCCCCACCCAGGGCGTCCAGATCGTCGGCGCCCAGTCCAACCGCTGCCTCGACGTCACCGGAAACAGCACCGCCAACGGGGCCCAGGCGCAGCTGTGGGACTGCGGCAGCGGCACCAACCAGCGCTGGACGCAGACCTCGGGCAAGCAGTTGCAGGTGTACGGCAACAAGTGCCTGGACGCCTTCGGTCAGGGCACCGCCAACGGCACCCAGGTGATCATCTGGGACTGCAACGGCGGTACCAACCAGCAGTGGAACGTCAACGCCAACGGCACCATCACCGGCGTGCAGTCCGGCAAGTGCCTGGACGCCAACGCCGCCGGCACCGCCAACGGCACGAAGCTTATCCTCTGGTCCTGCAACGGCGGCAACAACCAGCGCTGGAGCCTGCGCAGCTGACTCCGGCCGACCGGTTCGGCGCGTGAGGACGAACGGGGAAGGCACCTCACCGGCGGAGGTCCGGGCACCCGGGCGGGACCGTGGCCCCGGGGCCGGGTCTCCGCCGGTGAGGAGGTCGGTGAGGAGGTCGGCGAGGAGTCGGCGCGGCACCGGACGGCGGGCCGCCGGCCGGTCCACGGAAGACGCGGCACGCGCCTCGCCGCCTCAAGCCCAATCCGCTCGAAGCCACCACGAAGGAGCAGTTCCTCCAGTGCATGAGGGATTTTCATGTCTGGGCCAAGGAGTTGTCCTTCCGCGAGATCGCCCATAGGTCCGGGCGAACCGTCGCGGCCAGCACCCTGTGCGAGACGCTGAGCCTTCACAAGCCTCCTCGTCTGCCCTCCATGAAAATCGTGGAGGCCTTCATCGTCGGCTGCGGAGGCAACGAGGACGATCTCGCTCAGTGGACCACGGCCTGGCGCCAGATTCGCCTGGCCAAGACGCGCAGAAACGTCACGTCGCTTTCCGCCAACCGCCGTACCGCCAGCTAAACGATCGACGCGAACGCCCCGTCCCGGCTCGAGCCGTGCGGCGGGGCGTTCATCATGTCCGGCGACCAGACGAAAACACGCCGTCGGCCACTGGCCCGTTTCCCGCCCTGAGGGCGGGCCGGTGACCCATCAGGGCGTTCATCTAACGAACGTTTGACGAACGCAACCAAGGACACCCGGCCGAACGAGGATCTCCGTGTGCCATGTCTGGTTCGGATGTTCATTTTGCCGTTCATCTTCGGCCGCTCTTTGCTACCGTTCACATCCCTCACACGAGACGTTTGATGAACGGAGGTGCTTCATGATGGCGCTCATCGGCCTGGTCCGGGTCAGCACCGACAAGCAGAACACCCAGCGACAGCACGACGTCCTCGATCCGATCTGCCTGAAGGTCATCGAGGAGAAGGCCAGCGGCAAGCTCGCCACCGCCGACCGGCCCGACCTGCTCACCGCGCTGTCCTACATCCGCGAGGGCGACCTGCTGACCGTCCAGGAAGTCGACCGGCTCGGCCGCAACCTCCTGGAAGGACTGATCGTCCTCAACGACCTGTTCCAGCAGGGCATCGGCGTCAAGGTCCTGGAGGGCATCGCGGTCGGCGAGCACACCGAACGCTCCTTCATCCTCGACCTGGCCCTCGCCCTGGCCGAGGACCGCCGCCGCGACATCGTCCGCAAGACCAAGAACGGCCTGGAGACCGCCCGAAAGCAAGGCAAGGTCGGAGGCCGCCGACCCGTGGTCGACGACGACAAGCGCGCCGCGATCCTCGCCCGCCGCCGACGCGGGGAATCCATCCGCACCATCGCCGCCGGGGTGAAGGTCTCCGTCGGCGTCGTCCACAAAACCCTCGCGGCCTCCGCCGAGGGCACCCCGCTGACCAGCCCCTGACTCCCTGAGGAGAGCGTCATGACGTTGCCCAAGATCCCCCTCGACGACCCGCGCGTGCTGGCCCTGGCCAAGGCTCGTCAGCAGTTCGCCCACGACTGCGCCCACCTCCCGACATGGGAGGAGCTGACCGACCAGGAGCGGGAGGACTCGCTGCCCGGCGCCCGCAACTACCTGGAGTCGGCGATCAACGCCGGACTCGTCCCCGCCGTGGAGCTCATCGACAGCGGATGGCGCGCGAGCCTGACCAACGTCAACGACGAGATCGAGCGGCAGGCCACCGCCATGGCCACCGCGGCCGCCGACCTCTCGCTGCTGCTCTACCGGTTCCGCACCACCCCCACCGGCGGGATGAGCGTCGGGACCGTGCTGGACAAGCTGGCCGAGACCGCCGAGCACGTCGGCGAGTTCGCCCGCGAGTTCGGCGAACAGAACTGGGTCGACATGGACAAGGACGAGGCCGCCGACTGGCGCAAGGTCCTCGCGGACCTGGAGGCCGCAGCCGCGACCTTCCGCCGCACTGTGAACCTCATCGGCTGACAGGGGCTCCGTAGACCCACCGCGGACGCCCACCCGCACGGGAACGGCCAGTCACAATAGAGCCGCTTGCCGAGTTTCCTCATCGTGACCGGCCTTTCGGTTCCTGCCAGCATCAGGGGGCGAATAGGACGCGGGGTTCGAGATCGAGCCGAGTGGTGGGGGCGGCAGCGGGCGGGGTGAGGTTGAGCGTCCAGTTGCCGAACCGGCGGATGGTGTGGGTGATGTAGGGGGAGATGGTGGCCAGGTCGTCGGTGTCGACGGGGTGGCCTTCGGCGGCGATGGCGTTGGCGGCGTCGGTAATGTCGCAGGCAGTGGAGCAGATGACGCAGTTGGCGATCAGCTCGTTGAACTTCACTACCTTCTCCTGGTGATCGGGGTCGTTGTGGCCGATGAGCTTGCCGCCGAACATCAGCCAGTCGGCGAAGCCGTGGAAGGCTTCGTTGCGGTTGGTGACCTGGGTGATCTGCTCGCGCAGGGCGGGTTCGGACAGGTAGCGCAGCAGGGTGATGGTGCGGATCGCGCGGCCGAGTTCGCGGAAGGCGCGGTAGAGGCGGTTCTTGCGGGAGTGGTTGCCCAGGCGGCGCAGCAGCGTCACCGACGACAGCTTGTTCTCCCGGATCGAGATCGCGGTGCGCAGCAGGTCGGTCCAGTGCGTCTCGATCAGGCGCCAGTCAATCGCCTCGTCGCCGAACAGCGAGTCGATGTGGGCGTAGCGGGTGCTGGCGGCCGGGCGGTAGAAGACCAGGTCGTGCCAGTTGCGGATGCGCGGCAACAGGTCGAAGCCCAGCAGCGCGCCGAGGCCGAAGACCGGCAGCGCCTGGCCTTGGGTATCGGCGTGGATGGTGTCGGGCTGGATCTCGGAGGTGTTCTTCAGCAGCCCGTCGATGATGTAGACCGCCTCCCATACCCCGCACGGGATGAACCGGGAGAACAGCGCGACGTAGGTGTTGGAGACGTGCCGGTAGGCGATCCCGCCGTACCCGCCATAACGGATGGAAGTCTCGGCCAGCAGGTTGTTCTCCCAGGTGTCGATCTGGGAGCCGTCGGCGGCGACCGTCTTGCCGTCGCCCCACACGCTGGCCACGTCCAGCTTGCTGAAGGCGTTGATGACGTCCACCGACGCCTTGTCGACCTTGGTGGCGTTGGTGTGCTTATTGCCCGCCAGCGACAGCTCGTGCACGCTGACCAGGCCGCGCATGTGCGCGGCGACCTGGGTCGGGCCCAGCAGGGTGCCGTGCGCGAACGCGGTCAGCACGTACCGGGCCATCGCGTCGCGGATCTTGGGGTCCGAGCCGGATGCGGGCCCGAAGTGGCGGTGCCATTTCAGCAGGTAAGCGGTGCGGGTGAGGATGTCCAGCAGCGCCCGCTGCGGCAGCCGGTCGTGGATCGCGGCCTCCAGCGCCAGCGCCGAGGGCCGCCGTTCGGCGCCCTTGCGGCGGCGCAGCACAGGCCGTCCGCCTTCCAGCAGCAGGTCAGTGTTGGCCGGGTATCCGGCGTCGACCGCCGCGGCGACGGCGGCGAGCTTGTCGCGGTAGTGCGCGGTCAGCGCCGACGCGGTAGCCGGGATGCCCGCCTGGGCGCAGGACGCCGGCACCAGCGGGCGGCACTCCTGCCACGACATCAGCTGGTCGTGCAGGTTGGCGTAGGAGTCCGACCCGGCCACCGCGATGTCGCCCGAGCGCAGCTCGGCCGCCAGGTAGGAGAACACGCACACCTCCAGGTGGCGGCGCACCAGCATCCCGGGACGGTTCTTGTCCCGAAGGATCTTGCGCCACTGCCCCGAGGCGAACGCGTTCACGTCGATCCGCAGCCGCACCTCGACCGGCTCCCCGGCGGGACCAGGCCGCTTCACGGTGATCTCCTCCGGTACGAACGCGGCCTTGGCGCCGCGCAACTCGCGCAGGAACTCCACCGCCTCCAGCACGCTGCGCTCGGCGGTGGTGGCCTCCACCTCGATCGCCTCGGCCAGGGTGAACAGCGCCGGACGGTGCGAGCGGTAGTGCTGGTCCAACAGCGGCAGGTAGTTGTTACCGTGGTGCGCCGAGACCGCCTCGTGCGCGCTGGCCAGCGCGTCCACACCACCGGACTGCTCCAGGGTCTTCAGCACCAGCCGTCCGGCCCGCTCAGCCACATCCTGCACCGTCGGCGCCGCGACCACCACCGGGGCCACGGTGTCCGGCGCGACGGTGCCGCCATCGCCTGTCGGGGCGGTGGCCGGGGTCATGGCCTCGGCCACCACCGACAGCACCTCACCGAACACCCCCAGCAGCCGCTCGGACTCGGCCCGGTGCGCCTCCCGCAACGCCTCCAGATGCTCGCGGCCCTTCTTGTGGATGGCCGCGATCCGCTTGCAGAACATCGTCACCACGTCGTCGCGGACCCCGGTCGCGGCCGTGTGCACGAAGCTGGCCAGCAACGTCAATTGCTTGTCGGTGCCCACCTTGCGCATGTCGGCGACGTCGGTGACGTGTGCCTCCCCTGCGAAGTGCCCGACCTTCCCATGCGGCACGCCCTGCAGCCAGACCTCGGTCGGCCCGATCGCCTCGATGTCGGCCAACAGCGCCAGCCGCTGTTTGAACTTGCTCAGCGACGCGGCCTTGGCCACGTCCTTCAGTCGATCGAACTCGCTGCGCCGAGTCACCGGGTCCACCACCAGCAACCGGGCCAGCCGCGCCCGCGCGGCCGCGTCCAGCCGTCCCGCCACGGTCTGGAAGAACCCGGTGTTCACCTCGGTGCGGATCGACGCGGCCATCGCGTCCAGTGTGGTGTAACCCGGCAGCTCACACCGCTGCCGGATCAGCTCCTCCAGCGCCACGTTGATCAGGTCGGCTGGGTCGTCCTTGGACTGCACCGCTTCGCGGATCGCTTCCTCGGCGATCCGCCGGACCCGGGGCGCGTCGTACACCACGCCCAACCGCTCGCGGACGAACGCGCGATGTCGGCTGGCCGACATCGGCGCCACCCGCCGCAGCTCCACCTCTTCGGCCAGCCCCAGCGCGCCACGCATATGCCCGACCACCGCCGCCGGAACGTCCTCGACCTTCGGGAAGTACCCGAGCCGCTGGTAGGACTTCAGCCACACCACCAGCGCCAGCAGATGGTGCTCATCCTGGGTCCGGCCACGGGCCCACGCGACCTCGGCTTCAGTCGGCGTGAACGCCTCCGCCAGCTCCCGCGCCGAAACCACCCTGGCGAACCCCGGATATGCCGTCCGATCGACCGAGGTCACCCGAATCCCCCAAGACCGCCACCAACACGACGACGATCACCCTAACGACCGGCCTTCAGGTCCCGCGGTGTCTTTCCGGCGTATTCCGGCCGCCCCCCGGCGAAGCTCGCACCGATGACGCAGGCGGTTTCAATCGTCATGTCCGGCTCGAACCCGCCTGAGCGGTCAGCGGTCCGGTGCGCCGAGTGGTGAGCCAGACGATCACCACGGTGACGAGGACGACGGCGCTCGGGATGAGCGTGGCGGCGGTCGCGGCTCCGGCATCACGGTCGGTCACGACGCTGTTCGAGTCGGACCGCATGGCGATGGAGAAGACGAAGCCCCGCGTGTTCCACAGCGCGTGCAGGACGATCGCGATCTTCAGGCCGCCGCAGGTTGTTCAGCTGGCCCTGCAGGTGGTGTCGCGGGCCGGCATCTTGCCCTCGACCAGCCAGTCCGTGGTGATGTGGAGGGCGCAGGCGTTGGTGTGGACGAGGAAGACGCCGTGGCCGCTCTCGTCGGCGGTCACCAGCTTGGCGCGCGAGGCGAACTTGTCGCGCAGCAGCTTTCCGCCCACCCACGGGGTCACCGGGTCGTGGCGGTTCTGCAGGATCAGGATGTTGGCCGGGCCCTTGGCGTCGACCTTCACCGGAGGCTCGTACGGCTCGTGCTTCCAATAGGCACAGGGTGTGATGTTGGCGGTCGCGGCGCCGAACAGCGGGTACCGCTTGCGGTCCTCGGCGACGGCCCGGCGGTAGGTCGCCACGTCCTCGGGCCAGTTGACGTCGTTGCAGGTGGTCGCGAGGAACGCCGTGAGGGCGTTGTCGATGGGGTTCGCCGGCGCCGCTTGTCTGGTCGCCGGGGCTTCGGCCGGGTTGAGGTACGTCTGCAAGGTGCGCGCTGCCCGCCCGTACGACAACTGGCTGTAGAGGCCGGCGAAGGTGAGGTACCGGACGACGGCGCCGTCGGCACCGTCCGGCGCGGGGGTCTCGTCGAGCCGCTCGGTGATCCGCAGGAAGGTCCGGCGGACCTGCTGCGGCGTACGACCCAGGCCGTACGAGTCGTGCCGGGTCGCCACCCAACGGGCGAAATCGGGGAACGTCTGCTCGAAGCCGAGCCCGAACCGACGCATGCCCGCCGGGTCGAGGTGGGTGTCGCCGACGTTGCTGTCGAAGACGATCCGGTCGGTGGTCTCCGGGAACAAGGAGACGTACGTCGCGCCGAGGGCCGTGCCGTAGGACGCTCCGTAGTAACTGGCCTTCTTCTCACCGAGCGCCGCCCGGACCCGATCCAGGTCGCGAGCCGTGTTCGCCGTGGTGATGTGCCGCAGCCGGCCGTCCTTGTCGGTGGCGGCGCACTTGTCGGCCACCTGCTTCGCGATCGCGGCCTGCCGGGTCACCGCGTCGTCGTCGGCCGCGTACGGCGGAACGTTGGCCCAGTACGGATCCTCGAGCGTGAAGCCGCAGCTCATCTTCGTCGAATGCCCGACCCCCCGGGTGTCCATGCCGATCAGGTCGTACGCATCCGATACGGTGGTCGGCAGGCCCCGGCTGACCAGGAAGACGCCCTGGTCGATCCCGATGCCGCCCGGGCCGCCCGGGTTGAGCAGCAGGATGCCGCGCCGCTTGGCCGGGTTGGTGCTGGCGATCTTCGAGATCATGATCTCGATCTGCTCGCCGTCCGGGTCGCGGTAGTCCAGGGGTACGGGGATCTTCGCGCACTGCACCGCGACCGGCGCCGGCATCACGACTTCGGCCGGGCACGCTTCCCACGTCAGCTCGGGTGCGGCTTGCCGGGCCACAGCAGCCGGCCCGGCCACGACAAATGTGCCGAGCAAGGCGAGCACCCCGATCAGCACAACGCCACGTTTTCGGTACATGTACCACCTCATGCGTCGTCCGTCGGCATTCGGTGTCATGCGACACCATGTCGCGGGAACACAGTCAAGGTCTTGACCCTGTTCGGAGAACATGGTTTCTGCTGGGCCGGAGCCGCGACCTGACCTGCCGGCCCGATGAAAGGAACCGAAGTGAAACCCACCATCGTTCTGGTGCACGGCGCGTTCGCCGAGTCCGCCAGCTGGGGCGGCGTCATCCAGCGTCTGCTCGACGACCGCTACCCGGTCATCGCCGCGCCCAATCCGTTGCGCAGCCTGTCCGGGGACGCCGCCGTCGTCTCCAGCATCCTGAGCACGATCGACAGGCCGGTCGTGCTCGTTGGCCACTCGTACGGCGGGGCGGTCATCTCCAACGCCGCCGTCGGACACGACCACGTCAAAGCGCTCGTTTTCGTCGCCGCCTTCGCGCCCGAAGCCGGTGAGAGCATCGGCGCGTTGTCCGGCAAGTTCCCCGGCAGCACCCTGGGCGCGACTTTGCGGGAGGTCCCCCTGGCCGACGGAACGGTTGATCTGTACATCCAGCAGGAGAAGTTCCACCAGCAGTTCAGCGCCGACGTCCCGGCCGAGCGGGCCGCCATCGACGCGGCCGCTCAACGCCCGCTGAACACCACCGCGCTCAACGAGGGATCCGGCGACCCGGCGTGGACGAGTGTGCCGTCCTGGTTCATCTACCCGGAGCTGGACTACAACATCCCGCTCGAGGCTCACCGCTTCATGGCCAAGCGGGCCGGCGCTCGCGCCGCCGTCGAACTCGCCGGCGCGTCGCACGCCATTCCCGCGTCGGAGCCGGTCGCGGTCGCCGAGATCATCCTCGATGCCACCCGATCGATCGGCTGAACCGTGGAGAAAACGATCACCAACTTGTGGCCCCGGCTGCGCGTGGCCGACTGGACCGAGACCCGCGACACCCTGCACATGTGGACCCAGATCGTCGGCAAGATCCGGATGTCGTACACGCCGTCGGCCAACCACTGTGAGGAAGGCGCCTTCTACGCGTACGCGTATCCGGAACCGCCGGGCTACCGGGAGCGCACGGAGGCGTACTTCGACAAGACCCTGCAGGAGTGTGTGCTTCCGTACGAGAAGGTGGCCGAGTCAGCCGATCCCGACGCGACACTCCTCGACTTCCTCCGCGCAACCTACGGTGCCGCCGCCGACCTGGCTGCCTGGGACCGCTCGGCCGTGGAGGCGTGACCGTCGCGTCCCCTGGACGGGGGCTCAGGGGACGCGACGCCGAGGGCGCTGCTGTTGCTCCCGCCGCGTCGGTCGTCTCGCTTGACCCGGTGGCGGGAACATGGTTTTGGCTTGCGGAGACGAAGGGGAGTCCGCACTGTGCCCAGAACGAAGATTGACCGGCTCTTCGCGCGGCGAGCCCGGGTATCCCGCCGCTCCGGCCTCTCTGGTCTCGTACTTTCGATCTGCGCGATTTCGGCCATGGGCTGCACTCCGGCAGAGAATGAGCGACCCACGCCGGCCGCCAGTTCGTCAGCGGCCGACCTGACGAAATTCTATTCTCAGAAACTGGACTGGTCGGGCTGCGCCGAGTTCGCCACCAGCAAACGGGAAGCGGAGATTCTCGCGGACCCCAAGGCCCGGTGCGCACGGTTGTCGGTTCCGCTGGACTACGACGACCCGGAGGGCGCCACCGCGTCCGTCGCGGTCCTGCGCGTCAAGGCGCGGGGGGAGTCGAAGGGCTCGGTGGTCTTCAACCCGGGCGGCCCGGGCGGCTCCGGCGTGTTGGGCGGGCTGGCCGTGAGCCGGGGGCTGGCCAAGAGCCGCATCTCCGAAGCCTTCGACATCGTCGGCTTCGACCCGCGCGGTGTCGGTGCCACCGAGCCGGCTGCCGACTGCTATTCGGAGAAAGGCACGACGCGGGGGGACAAGGTGTTCCCCACGTTGACCTTGACCGTCGATCTGACGGAGGAGGACACCCGCGCGGTGTTCGACCGCTGCGCCGAGGGATCCGGGGGCGCGAAGGGGCTCGCTTCGATGGGCACCCGCACGACCGCTCGCGACATGGACGTTCTGCGAGCCGTTCTGGGCGACGAGAAGCTGACCCTGCTCGGCCAGAGCTACGGCACCCGGCTCGGCTCGGTCTACGCCGAGCAGTTCCCGCAGCGGGTGCGGGCGATGATCCTCGACGGCGCGTTCGATCCGGGGCTGGGCACGATCGAGCGGCGACTCGCCGCGTACGGCGGGTTCCAGCGAGCGTTCGAGGTGATGGCGGCCACCTGCGCCAAGGACGCCTCGTGTCCGCTGGGGACCGACCCGAAGGCCTGGACCTCGAGATTCCAGGCGCTCGTGCAACCGCTGCGGGACAAGCCCGTGCCCGCGCTGGGCCAGGAACTCGACTTCGACGGGGCCGTCGGCGGTGTGATGGCGGGACTGTACAGCCCGACGCTGTGGCCCACCGTCGTGCGCGGCCTGAACGAGGTGCGGCAGGGGCGCGGCGACAGTCTGATGCGTCTGGTGCAGGACCTCGGCGGCGGTGCGGCCGACAACGCGGTGAACGGCAACGTGACCGAGGCCCTCTTCGCGATCAACTGCATGGACGAGCGGCGCCTCACCCCGCAGGACGTCGCCCAGTTGCGCGCCCGGGCGTTCGAGGTCGCTCCCTTCATGAGCCCGGGCGGCGACGTCGGGCGGGGCGCCCGGGACGGATGCGAGTTCTGGTCGGCGCCGCCGACTCTCGGCATTCCGTACGCCCAGAACATTCAAGGCCTTCCGAAGACGCTCGTCATCTCGATCACCGGTGACCCGACGACCCCGCACGCGGGCGGCGTCGAACTCGCCGAGACCCTCGGCAGCGCTTTGCTGACCGTGAAGGGTGAGGGGCACACGGTTGTCTCCGGCGGGGCCAACACGTGTGTCGACAAGATCGCCGCCGACTATCTGATCGATCTCAAGCTGCCGGAGCCGATGCCGGAGTGTTCGGTCTGAGCCGGCGGAAAGGCGGTGTTGTGTTGACGACGAACTCAGGGTGGGCGGCATGCGGCCGATGATTCTCGTTCACGGCGCGTGGCACGGCAGTTGGTGCTGGGCGTCGGTCACGCCCCACCTGGCCGCTCGTGGCATACCGTCGGTCGGGGTGGACCTCGCGGGGCACGGCTTGAACGGCCGGCCGCCGTTCGCCCGCTCGGCGCGGCCCTTCGATCCGGCGGCGCTGGCCACCGAGCTCTCGCCGGTCGCCGGCGTCAGCGTGCGCGATGCCGCCGAGGCGCTCGTCGACCGGATCCGGCTGGCCGGGAACGGCGAGCCCTGCGTCGTCGTCGCGCACAGCCTCGGTGGCGTGATCGCGACCGCCGCCGCCGAGCTCGCTCCCGAGTTGTTCGCCCACCTCGTCTATCTCAGCGCGTACGTCCCTGTCGCCGCGTCCGTGGCCGAACTCGCCGCGAGTTACCACTCCTTCGACCGGGTGCTGGTCGCCGACCCCGCGGTGGTCGGCGCGCTGCGTCTCGACCCGGCGAACCCTGCCCTCCGGGATGAGATCCGGGAGCTGTTCTACGGCGACGTCGACGTGTCGGCGGCCGAGGCGGCCATCGCCTTGCTCAGCAACGACGCGCCCGCGCAGTTCGCCGCCGAGAAGGTGACGGTGACCCGGGAGCGCTTCGGCGCGGTCCCGCACTCGTACATCGTTTGCGCCAAGGACAACGCGATCCCGGAGGTCCTGCAGCGCCGCCTGGTGCGGGTCATCGACGCCGCTTCCGTCGCGGCGACGGGGGTGGTCACGCTGGACAGCTCCCACTCCGCCTTCCTGTCCCGCCCGGCGGAGCTGGCCGGGGTCCTCGCGGAGGCCGAACGGGGCGGGGGCTCTTGGAGCCGCTGAGGCCGACGACGGCGCCGGAGCCGCGGGTTCCGCTCGGACTGCGCTTTCCGGTGCTCGGCCCTGCAGAAGATACATGCCCGGGTTCTCGCCAGGGATCCGGATCTGCTGGCCACCCGGTCTCCGGCCGCGCGCGTCACCCCCGCGCAACCGCCGGCCGACCTGCCTGACTTCGTGGGCCGGGAGGCGGCCGGGGCGCGCTGGCTGAGCCTGCTCGCACCCGATGCGGCGCGTACGCTCCGGCTGCTCGCGGTGTCGCGGGGCTGGGAGATCACCGTGCCTGTCGTGGCCGCGCTGCTCGTGGTGCCCGAGACCCATGCCGAGGACCTGCTGGAGGCGCTGGCCGACGCCCATCTGATCGAGGCGGACGGCGACGGCGGGCACCACTACCTGAATCCGGTTGGAACTTCGCCCATCGCAGGGCGTTGATCGACGACGGCCCGGACGACGTACGAGCTGTGCTCTCGCGGTGGCACGCGTACCGCGTCAGTATCGCGCGCCGGGGCGATGACGAGTACGCGCGCTCGGCGGCCGTCAGGTGCTGCGGCACGCGTTGTCGCAGAACGGTCGCTTCACCGATCGGCCGCAAGCGCACAGCGTCATCCGATATTTCGGGTGAGGTCGCGGGCCGGGGCCGGGACCGGTCAGCGTCAGGTTGCCGTGCAGCAGGATCTGCCCGCGCTCGTTCGCGGTCACGACGGTGGGGTCGGGCGGTGTCTCCTCGACGCTCCCGTCGTGCCGGGTGTATTGCAACGCGCCGCTGGGGCAGCGTTCCACGACGGCGGCCAACGCGGCGGCGCCGGCGTTGTCCGGGGTGATCCAGGGCCGTGCGGAGACGTCGAACACCTCCGGGAGCCCCCGCACGCACTCGGCGAAATGCAGGCACCGGCCGCCGTCGAACGTGACCGTGATCTCGGATCCCGGGTACGACTTCAGGTTCGGCTCACTCATCGTGCTCGCCCAGGACGGCGCGGGAGCCCTGGCCGCGACGGGTCAGATCCTGATACTCCGGGTGGATCTTGATGAACCTCGCGAAGAACGGGCACGCCGGCACCACCGACAGGCCCCTTCCGCGTACGTCGTCGAGGGCCTGACGCGCGAGCCGGCTGCCCAACCCTCGTCCTTCGTAGGCGATCGCCACCTCGGTGTGGATGAAGACGATCCGCTCCTTCTCGAGGTAGTAGACGGCGAAGCCCGCGAGATCGCCGTCCACGGCGATCTCGTAGCGGTGCTGTGCGGGATTGTCGCGCACGTCGACGTTGTCGCTCATGGTGTCCTTTCGGTGGGGCGGCCGGCAGCGGGACCGGATCCGTCGTCCGCCGTTCCGCGATCCCGAAGTGGCGCACTCGCCCCTCGGTCCGTTGTCAGCCAACACCATGTGGTTGGAACACCGTCAAGCCCCACCGGTCGGTACGCGGGCGGGTCTTTAGAGGCGGCGTTCTTCGAGTTTCATGGCGATCAAGAGCGCGAGGGCCGCGGCACACCAACCCGAGGGGGCCGATGGATCGTTGTCCCCGGTGCTGTGCGGAGAATTCGTGCTGCGGGAGGGCACGTCTTCGGCCTCGATGCAAGAGGAGGCGACGTGCCTGTCGACCCAGGCCGCGGCGACCGAGGTCGTCAGCGCCGGCCGGGACACCGGATATCACCTGATCAGCCGGGCCGGTCACTACATCGCCGCGCGTCTGGTGCTCTCGCCGCGCACCGTATCGGCGCATCTTTATCGCGTCTTTCCCAAGCCGGGCATCAACTCACGGGCCGCCCTGCGCGACGCCCTCACCGACCGGCAGCGGATGACGCCCGCTCGAGAAGTCCGCAACCGCCCTTGACCCGGTGCCATCTTGCGCGTCGGTGCGTACGCGCAGGGGTCGATCACGCTTGACTGTGTCCCTGGAACATAGTCTTCGATGACCGGGTGTTCGACGAATGGCGGCGACGCCGAGCCATCCAGCGCCTCAAGCTCGGGGACGGGCACGCGCTGAAGCGATTCCGTTGGTGGCAGCCTCTGTCCCGGTCCCTGTTCTATCTTCCCGCGGACGCCGGCGCGGGCCGGCCGGCGGAATACGCGGTCGACGTGAACCACATGAAGAGCAACGAGAACCTCGACACCGAAGCCCACCTGTATCGCGACGGCCGGCACTTCGAGCGGGCGAGGCTCCCTGCCGTCTTCCCGATCGAGGGCGGCGCGATCGAGGTGGAGACGTCGCCCTTCGGCCTCCGGCGGTGCCACTTCGTCGCCGACGACGGGACCGAGCAGCAGCTCGTGCCGGATCCGCGCTCGGCCGAGGGGCGCCGCGCCCGGCTCGACCGCGAGCGTCCGTTGCTCAGCCGCTGGATCGGCGTGATCTCCCTCGTCCTGATCCTCGTGCCGCTGATCCTCGGCCTTCCGCAGACCGTCGAGTCGATCTCCCGGCTCCCGCCGCTGGCCGAGCGGTTCGGTGTCTTCGAGTCGCCGATCGACGCGCCGGCCTGGCTCAACATCGCGCTCGTGATCAGCGCGACGGTGGGCAGCACCGAGCGTGCCCTGCGCCTGCGGTACAACCGGTGGCTGGACGCGGTGGCGGACTGACGGCGGGTCAGCCTTCCGCCCGCAACTGACGGAGGTTCTGCCGCGTCGCCTCGTCGGCACTCGCCTGCTGACAGGCCTGCCCACGAAAGGTACGCGGCAGGAGGATGATCGCGACAATGCCGCGACCGATCCGGCGTTTGTCGGCTGCCGGCACCCGGCGCTACTCGACTCCAGCGGGGGCTCCACCAGGGTCCTTGGGACACGGCTGTGCGATGACGTTGACTGTGTGGCCAGCACACGGTTTCTGATGGGCGAACACCGCCGGCTCCGGCCGGTCGACAAATGAGGCGGCCCGGTTCGAAGGAGACTCGTGATGCAGTTCGGCATTTTCACCGTGGGTGACGTCACTCCGGACCCCACGACGGGCCGGACCCCGACCGAGCACGAGCGCATCCAGGCCATGGTGACCATCGCGCTGAAGGCCGAGGAGGTGGGCCTCGATGTGTTCGCCACCGGCGAGCATCACAACGTGCCCTTCGTGCCGTCCTCGCCGACCACGATGCTCGGCTGGATCGCCGCCCGGACCGGGAAACTGCTGTTGAGCACGGCCACCACGCTGATCACCACCAACGATCCGGTGAAGATCGCCGAGGACTACGCGATGCTGCAGCACCTGTCCGGCGGTCGCGTCGACCTCATGATGGGCCGCGGCAACACCGGGCCGGTCTACCCCTGGTTCGGCAAGGACATCCGGGCCGGCATCCCCCTGGCGATCGAGAATTACGCGCTCCTGCGCCGGCTGTGGCGGGAGGACACCGTCGACTGGTCCGGCAAGTTCCGTACGCCGCTGCAGTCGTTCACCTCGACGCCGCGCCCCCTCGACGGTGTTCCGCCGTTCGTCTGGCACGGCTCCATCCGCAGCCCGGAGATCGCCGAGCAGGCCGCCTTCTACGGTGACGGCTTTTTCGCCAACAAAACTCTCTGGCCCACCTCGCACACCCAGCGCATGGTCGGGCTCTACCGCGAGCGGTTCGCCCACTACGGCCACGGCGACCCCGACCGGGCCATCGTCGGTCTCGGCGGTCAGGTGTTCATGCGTAAGAACAGCCAGGACGCGGTGAACGAGTTCCGGCCGTACTTCGACAACGCGCCGGTCTACGGCCATGGGCCCTCGCTGGAGGAGTTCACCCGGGACACACCACTCACGGTGGGCAGCCCGCAACAGGTGATCGACCGCACCCTCGGGTTCCGCGATTACGCCGGCGACTACCAGCGCCAACTCTTCAACCTCGACCACGCCGGTCTGCCGTTGAAGACGGTGCTGGAACAGCTCGACCTGCTCGGCGAAGAGGTCGTGCCGGTGCTGCGCAAAGAGTTCGCCTCGCTCAAACCGGCCCACGTGCCGGACGCCCCGACGCACGAGTCCCTGAAGGAGGCAGCGGCCACGGCAACGAGCACCTGAGCGATGCCGACACCGATGGGCGTATGGTGCGGGATCTTGCACATCGCGACGGCTCGGGCGAGGACGGCTGTCACTTCGATCTCCACGACGAACTCGGACGTGAAGAGAGCCTGGACCCCGATCATGGAGATCGGAGTCGCATACGGGGAGACTCATGGAAGGAGCTGGCATGACACTGGAAGCTGCGATCCGTTCCAACGACGTGGCGGCGTTGGTGGAACTGCTCGAGTCGGGCGCGGACCCGCACCGCCGCGGCGCCGATGGTCTCACACCACTGATGGTCGCCTCCGGGCTCGGTCGATCACGCCTGGTGGAGCGGCTGCTGGAGGCCGGCGCGGATGTGTTGACGGTCGAGCCGCGCATGGGCGCCACGGCGTTGCACAAGGCGGCGCAGGCCGGTGACGACGGCGTCATCGGCCTGCTCCTCGACCATGGCGCCTTCGTCGACCAGCAGTCGCCCCGGCTCGGTCACACGCCGCTGATGGACGCGGTGCAGCACAAGCACGAGGCGGCGGTCCGGCTGCTGCTGGCCCGCGGAGCCCGTACCTCTGTGCGCAACCACTGGCAGGAGACGGCGCTCGACCTGGCGTTGCGCGACGGCTCCGAGGCCATCGCCGCTCTCCTGCACGCGCGGATGGCGGCCGACGCCGACCGGATCCGGTCGCTGGCGCTGACGGCGGCGGTACAGGTCGGCGACCTCACCGCGGTGAGACGGCTCATCGGGGCCGGTGCGGCCCTCGACGAGCGGCTGCCGGCCGTCGGCGATCGTGACGACGACTACACGCCGCTCGGGATCGCCGCTCGCGACGGGCACGCCGGCATCGTCCGCGTGCTGCGCGAGGCCGGTGCGGATCCGCGCCGGCTCAACGGGCTGATGGGCGCGACGCCGGGCCATGAGGCCGCCTTCGCCGGGCACGCCGGCGTCATCCGGGCGCTGACGACGCGTGGCCCCAGCGGTACGCCGACGCTCGAGATCGACGCCCAGGGTGCCTACAACGGCTTTACCGCCTTGCACGACGCGGTGTGGCACGGGCACCGGGAGGCAGCACAGGCCCTGGTCGAGGCGGGCGCCCGCCTCGACCTCACCTCGCACACCGGTCACACACCCCGGCAGCTTGCGCTCAACTACGGGTACGACGATCTCGCGGCGTATCTGGCCGAGGCCGAGAGCAAAGCCGTCCGGCCATCGCCCTTTGCCTTCGCCGAGGCCGCGCTCGACGATTTGCGCGAGCGGCTTTTCCGTACGCGATGGCCCGATCTCGAACCGGTGGAGGACTGGAGCCAGGGCGTGCCGCTGCGCAGGCTGCGAGCACTGTGCGACTACTGGCGGGACGGCTACGACTGGCGGGCCTGCGAGGCCCGGCTGAACGCGCTCAACCCGTCGACGACGCGCATCGACGGACTCGACATCCACTTCCTGCACCTGCGGTCGCCCGAACCGGAGGCGATGCCGCTCGTGATGACCCACGGCTGGCCCGGCTCGGTCATCGAGTTCCTGAAGGTGGCACCGATGCTGGCCGACCCGCGGGCCCACGGCGGCGACCCCCGGGACGCGTTCCACGTGGTCCTGCCCTCGATGCCCGGCTTCGGACTGTCCGGCAAGCCGACCGAGACCGGGTGGGGACCCGAGCGGATCGCGTGCGCCTGGGTCGAGCTGATGCGGCGGCTGGGCTACGACAGCTTCGGCGCGCAGGGCGGCGACTGGGGGCACGCGGTCACCACCGCGCTGGGCGGCATCGGCGAGCCCGCCGTCCGGGCCATCCACTCCAACATGTTCCCCACCTACGGCACCGAGGAGGCCACGAACGAGCAGGAGGAGCGTGCCCTGCAACGATGGCGTGACTTCCAGGCCAACGAGTCGGGTTATCAGCACGAGCAGATCCAGAGCCCTCAGACGATCGGGTACGCGCTCACCGACTCGCCGGTGGGGCAGGCGGCCTGGCTCTACGAGAAATACGAGCAGTGGACGGACCACGACGGCGATCCGGAAAACCTGCTCAGTCGCGACGAGATGCTGGACAACATCACGTTGTACTGGCTGACCGGCACCGCCGCCTCCTCGGCTCGCATCTACTGGGAGAGCTTCCGCACCTACCGCGACCCGAAGGTCGAGGTGCCGGTCGGCGTCAGCCTCTTCCCCCGCGACATCTATCTCGCCGCACGTCGCTGGGTGGAGCAGCGTTACCCGAACCTCGTGCACTACAACGAGCTGCCCAAGGGCGGACACTTCGCCGCCTGGGAACAACCCGAGCTGCTGGCTGCGGAGGTGCGCGCCACCTTCCGCCACGTACGCCAGAGATCCGCGACGAAAAGGACCGGCGCTTCGTGAAGCCGATGCCAACCATCGCTTCCCTCGACAACGCCCGTCCCTTCGGACACACATCGGGATGATCTGATGGAAGTCGCTGGTCGTCATCGCCGCGATACCGCTGACGTTGCTCCTGCTTCAGCCGTCGGTGGCCGCTCGGCGACGGCTTCCACCCGGGTCGACCCGCTCCATCCGGGTACGGTTCGCACGTGCCAGCCGATGCTGAGATCCGCAAGCGTGGAGCCGGAGGTCAAGCCACCACGAACGAGACGACACCCCAGACCAGGGTGGTGGTCAACGTCGTCCAAAAGACGATCGCGATCGCCTGCCACAGCAGCACCCAGGAGCGCGAGGTCCCCGAGGCGATGAGCATGGCCGCGGTGAACTGGGTCGGCACGGCCAGCGGTCCGAGCAGGCTCGCTCCGGGCACACCGAAGCGCACGAGGTAACGGCGGAAGCGCCGGCGCCCCTTGGACTCGGGGCGCTCCTCGCGGCTGCTCGGTCGGCGTCCGTGAGCGACCGCGGCGGCGCGGGCCCGCGAGCTGATCAGCACGACGACGAGTACGCAGAGGAAGTTGCCCGAGGCTGCGGCAACCGCGGCCACCACGGGATGGATCCCACCGACCACTCCGATCGGCGATGCGCCCTCGCCTTCGATGAACGGGATCGCGCCGGCCAGCATGACGACGAACGGCTGGACCAGTTCGGGCACCTCGGCCACGAGGTCGCGGAAGTTCTGAACGAGCGTTTCGACGGGATTCACGGCGGGCTCCTTGAGCGGGGAGATGCGTCACCGCCGAGTAGAGACCGTGTGCTCAGCACAGAGTCAAACGCCCTGTTCGTGGCATTCCCGAGGATCAGGCGCGTTCCCCGTCGGGGTCCGCCTCGGGTTATTGGCTCAGTGCTGTTGAGCGAGGGCGCCGGCTCGGCTCAGCACGTCGAGCTGGGACGCGTTGTCGAGCGCGACCGCCGCGTCGGCAGGGCGTCGATCTCGCGCAACGACTCCGGACCGAAGTCGCCTTCTGACCGCTCTGCGCGCGGCCTCCAGCACGGCGGGACAGTCACCCAGACGCACGCCTGCATTTCATCAGGCTACTCGTGAGTAAAGAAGTGCCCGGGCCGCCATCCGGCGATGGGCGAACCGGGTACGGTGACCCCGTTCACCGGCCGACGGCTGGACTATGTGGTAACCACACCGTTTTCACTGGATGGATGCCGACTTTGCCGTTGCGTCACGCACCAGAACCACGATGAGGAGCACCGATATGACTGATCTGATGAAGGCTGTTGTGCTCGCCCGTTTCGGTGGGGCCGATGCTTTCGAGCTGCGCGACGTCTCGGTACCGCGAGTCGAACCCCGCCAGGTACGGGTGCGCGTCCATGCGACCGCCCTCAACCCGCTCGACTATCAGATCCGTCGCGGAGACTACGCGGATCATGTGCCGCTCCCGGCGATCATCGGACACGACGTCTCCGGAGTGATCGAGGAAGTCGGATCCCACGTGACCGAGTTCCGCGCCGGCGATGCGGTGTACTACACGCCCCGGATCTTCGGCGGCCCCGGCTCCTACGCCGAGCAGCACGTCGCCGACGTCGACCTCGTTGCCCGCAAGCCGGAGAACCTCAGTCACCTGGAGGCGGCGAGCCTGACTCTCGTCGGCGGAACGGTCTGGGAGTCCCTGGTGACGCGAGCTCAGCTCACCGTGGGGGAGACGATCCTCATCCATGGAGGCACGGGCGGTGTCGGCACGATCGCGATCCAGATCGCGAAGGCGATCGGCGCACGAGTGATCACCACCGCGAAAGCCGGCGACCATGAGTTCGTGCGCTCTCTCGGAGCGGATGCGGCGATCGACTACACCTCCGCGGACTACGTCGATGCCGTGGCCGAGCTGACGCGAGGCAAAGGGGTCGATGTCGTCTTCGACACGATCGGTGGCGACACGCTCACACGAAGCCCGCTGACGCTCGCCGACTCCGGACGCGTCGTCAGCATCGTCGACATCGCGCAGCCGCAGAACCTCATCGAGGCGTGGGGCAGGAACGCCGCCTATCACTTCGTCTTCACACGACAGAACCGAGGAAAGCTGGACGCGCTCACCACGCTGGTCGAGCGCGGTCTCGTGAAGCCGGTCATCGGCGCGACTCTTCCGCTCGCCCGAATGGGCGAGGCTCACGAACTCCTGGAGAACAGGCAGTCGTATGCACTGCACGGCAAGGTCGCGATCGACGTGGCGGGCGAAACTCTTGCACTTCCCCCTCGCATCTCGTAGTGGAACGTTCCACGCCCTCGGGCGCGTACACCATCGGTTGATCAGCAGGAGCGGGTGCGGTCGGCGGACCGGGCCCGCCCCGCCCGGGCCGTGGCGAGCAACAGGCCACTGGTCAGCACGGCGTCTACCCCGGCGGAGCTGGGCCGGAACCGCGGGACGTCGAGACCTCGGATGCGCAGTCCGGCCGACAGGTCGTGCCGGAGCAGCCGGTCGTTGCCGGTGGTCTTGCCCCACATGACGACCGGCTGTGGCCGGCCCGCGCGAAGCAGCGTTCGGCGAGATCGGCCAGACGTCCGATCAGGAGCGGGTCGATCGCTCTGTCCGGGACGAGGACTCCTCGTGGCGCAGCGGGCCGGTGCGGAGAAGTCCGGCCTCCACGTGACGCCGGGCCCGGATCAGCAGGAAGTCACCGGCCCGGTGAGGACCTTGGCCCGCGCGGCAGCCTCGGCCGTCCCAACCTCGGCACGTACATCAGCCGCCTGTTGCCCGCCGTTTGCGCCGGCAACGGGGCCGACCGCTCTTGGGATCGCCCGCCGGAAGGGGCTTGCGCCGGTTCAGCGGACGTTCGCCTGGACGGCCGCGGAGATCGGTGTCGAGCCTTGATTGACCTCGAGAATCTGCCGCCTCAACCGGGGCTCGTGCAGCAACTCCAGCAGAGTCGCCGCGACGTCCTCGCGGGCGATCTCGTCGTGCGGTTGTGCTGGACCGAGGGAGATCGCACCGGTTCCGGCCCGATCGACGAGCATGGACGGACGCAGGATCAACCAGTCGAGGACGGACTCGCTGACGGTGACGTCGACCAGCTTCTTCACGGCGAAGTAGAACTCCACGTCATCGTCGAGGCGCTGCCCGCGCCCAGCCTCGGGGAGCACGGACACCAACGTGAAGCGCGCCACCCCGGCCAGGCTCATCGCCTCGAGGGTTCGCATCACACCGTCCCCGTCGATGGCCGCGGTGACCTCCCGGTCGCCGCCGTTCGACCCGGCGGTGTACACGACCGCGTCGAATCCGCTGATCATGGCGGCCAGGGACTCGGCGGTCAGGTCCGCGAGCTCACCGACGTACGCGTCGGCGCCTCCTGCGGCGAGCTCGGCCCGCTGATCGTCGCGGCGCACGAGACCGCAGACTATGTCACCGCGGTCGGTCAGCTTCCGGGCCAGCAGCCTCCCGACCGCTCCGCTGATCCCGAAGATGAATACCTTCAATAAGTCCTTCATGCGTCCCAGCCTTCTTGGGGGATGGCACAAGTGCCGCGGAAGACGAACTGCGAGGGGAGCTTGCGCCGGTCATCGGTCCAGTAACCAGGCACCGCGGGAGCGATCGACCGCACGCTCGCTGCGGCAGGGCTCATGGCGTGGGTCTCCTGATCTGACGTCGGACGTGTCATCAGAGTCGCACCGGTGACGGCGCCTTCGCGTCGGTGAAAGTTCCTTAACGCCGGTGCGCGAGGCCACAGGTGAGGGACTTCCACCGACGCGAACGCCGCCCCGTCGTTGCGAGCCTGACGGTACGGCGATGACCGGCAGCGCCGGGATCAGCCGACGACAGGTCTCAAGGAGAACGATGGCCTCGCTTTTCGACCCGGTGCACGTCGGGGGCCCTTGCCTACCCAACCGGCTTGTCATGGCTCCGATGACGCGGGTGCGGTCCGACGATCTCGGGCTCGCGAACGCCTCGACCGCCGCGTACTACGCGCAGTGCGCGAACGCGGGTCTGATCATCACGGAGGGCATCCAGCCGAGCCGGATCGGGCGGTCCGCGGCGCGAGACGACGATGGTTCCTTTCCGGTGGGTCAGCGCAGGTAGGAGGCGCCGTTGAGGTCCAGGACGGCGCCAGACGACCAGGTGGCCTCGGGGGAGCTGAGGTGCAGCACGGCGGCGGCGACTTCTTCCGGGGTGCCGACCCGGCCGAACGGGCTCTGCCCGAGCAGCGCGTCGCCTTCGGGGCCGTCGAGCTTGGCCTGCTGGCGGTCGGTGCTGATGAAGCCGGGCGCTACCGAGGTGACGGCGATGCCGTGCGGAGCGAGCGCGACGGCCATCGACTGGCCGAAGGCGTGCAGCGCGGCCTTCGCGGCGCCGTACGCCGGGTAGTCGGGTTCGCCGCGATAGGCCCCGCGCGATCCGACGTTGACGATGCTGCCGGGAGCGCCTCGCTGGATCAGGTGGGTCGCGACGCCGTGGGTCACGTTCGCCGCGCCGATCAGGTCGACGTCGATCATCCGTCGCCAGGCGCGGTTCCAGTCCGCATAGGTCGTGGTGGCGACGGGGTGCCGGTTGTCCGGGCCGGGTGCGACGGCGGCGTTGTTGACGAGCACGTCGATGCCGCCGAGATCCCGTACGGCCGTCGACACCACCTCGTGGGCCGCCTCGGGGTCGGCGAGGTCGCCGCCGATCATGACGTGTCCCCGACCGGCCAGTTCACGCATTGTCTCTTCGGCGTCGGCGCGCGCTGAGCCGTAGTGGACCGCGACCCGGTCGCCGTGGGCGGCAAAGGCCGTCGCGATCGCCCGGCCGATGCCCCGTGAGGCGCCGGTGACCAGAACCCTCCTCGCCCCTCGGCCCCCGGGGAACTCCTGCACGTTGGTCATGACCGAAATCTTGTGGTGCGCCTTGTCCTAATGTCAACATTCAGACATGACGAGTCCAGCGTTGCGCCCGGCGGAGCGCCGCGGCTTGGCCGACGAGGCCGCCGACCGGATCCGCGACGCCATCCTCGCCGGCCACTTCTCTCCCGGCTCGGCCCTGCGTGAGGTCGATCTGGCTGCCTCCCTCGGGGTCAGCCGCGGGTCCGTCCGCGAGGGCCTGGCCCGGATCGAGGGCGAGGGGCTGATCCGCACGGCGTGGCACCGGGGCACCCGCGTGATCGACGTGACCCCGGCCGACGTCGAGGAGGTGTACGCGTTGCGCGCCGTCCTCGACCGGCTGGCCGCGACCACCGCGCGCGACCGCGCCGCCCCGGAACAGCTGGCCGGGCTCGATGACCTGGTCACCGAGATGGAATCGAGCTTGGACGCCGCCGGCGCCCGTCTGGTCGCCCTCGACATGGCTTTCCACGACGCTGTATACGCGGCTGCGGGCAACGGCCGGCTTCTGGAGGCGTGGCGGAGGCTGCGCTCTCAGGTCCACCTGTTTCAGCTGCGCCGCGTCTCGGTCGGCTCTGGACACTATCGCGGACGTGTCGTGGCCGAGCACCGTCAGCTCGCCCTGCTGATTCGCTCGGGCGACCCCGAAACCCTGGCTCGCGTCGCCGAGGATCACGTGCACAGCGCCCGTCGCGCCCTGCTCGCCGACCTTCCGCCGGGAGGGATCGCCGCGAATTCGCACTGAAGGCGTGAACGCGCCTGACCGAGGCCCCGCGCGTCCGCACTCCCGCGCCGCAGGCCGCGGCGTGCGCGACCGCGCTGGGCGAGATCTCCAGCACGCTGACCACCAAGCTGCCGGCCGACCTCGCCAAGCTGCTGGTGGTGGCCCGCACGCGCAGGACGGCGGTTGCGGCGACGAAGCGCTTCACCACTGAACGGTGATCGCGTCGATGCCGGGGCCGCCCAGGACCGCAGCTCGCTCAGGGACCAGGGAATCCAGAACCAGCCGACACCGTGTTCCTGGCACACGGTCAAGGCACCGGCGCTCCTCGAACAGTCCGACGTCCGGCTCGGCGAGGCCGGTGATTCAAGGACCGGGAATCCCGGGCAGGTTCAGATCCTTGAGCTGCCGGCGGGAGGTGATACCGAGCTTGCGGAAAATGTTGCGCAGGTGAGCTTCGATCGTGCGCGGGCTCAGGAACAGCTGCGCCCCGACCTCCTGGGAGGTCGCCCCGGTGGCTACCAGCCGCGCGATGTGCAGCTCGTGGGCCGTGAGGCTGTCGGTCGTCGGGGCGGTCCGTTTGCGGGGATGCTCGCCGGTGGCTCGCAGCTCCCGGGCGGCGCGGGCCGCGAACCCCTCCAGGCCCATGTTCGACAGCAGCTCGTGGGCGGTGCGGAGCTGTTCGCGGGCGTCGAGGCGCCGGCCCTCGCGGCGCAGCCACTCGCCGTAGACCAGATGCGTACGGGCGAGGTGGCCGGCCATGCGGCAGTTCTGCAGCCACTCGATCGCCTCGCGGTAGTGCTTGTCGGCGTCCGGCCCGGTGCTGGTCAACGCCTGGGAGCGCGCCGCCAGGCCGAGCGCCCACGGGCTGCCGCTGGCTCGCGCCCGTTCGCAGAGCAGCTCTACCGCGGCGGCCGCGCGCTCCGGCTCACCCGCGCGGGACGCCGCCTCGACGAGCTCGGGCAGGGTCAGGTTGCTGTACAGCGTCTCGTCGGTTCTGGCCGCGCTTCTCGCGGCGTCCAGCGCGGCGGGATAGTTGCCCAGACCGTTGTGCAGCACCGTCAGGGCGTACTGGGCCATCGTCACAGCGGTGCCCTCGCCTCGGGCGGTCGCCTGTTCGACGCTCGCCGCGTGCAGCCGGCTGGCCTCGGCCTCGCGGCCGCGCCAGGCGGCCAGCACGAGCTGGGCGTGCAGCAGAGGCACGCCCCCGGTCGCCTGCGTGATGCCGACCTCTTCGGCGGCCAGCTCGCCGGCGTGCTCGACCTCGCCGGCGAACACCAGCACGACGGACTGGAAAAGGAGCGCGGCCGGCAGCACGGCGAGCGCGCCCGCCTCGCGGGCGAGGCGGACGTTGCGGTCGGCCAGCGCGAGGACCGCGTCGTCGTCGAACAGGGCCAGGGCGATGCGGCTGGCCAGCCAGAGCCACCGGTGGTTGCCGGCGACCTCCTCGGCCGACTGGTCGCGGAAGGCCTGCACCGCGCGGCGCAGTTCGGGCACTCCGGCCTCGTATCCCTGGATGAACGCGGTCACCAGCGCGTCGAGCAGCATGTCGGCCGGCCTCGGCGGCCCGGGCGGGGCGGGCGCGTCCTTGGCGCTCTCGGCGACCTCCAGCACGCCGCGTTCGTGGCCGACCTCGCCGGTGATGATCGCCGTATCGAAGGCGTCCAGGTACGTTTCGCGGGCCAGCGCGGCGTCCAGCGGGCCGAGCGTCCTGGCCGCCTCCAGCAGCATCCCCGGCACGTCGCTGCCGCGGGTCAGATAGAAGGCGATACGAGCGCGGGACAGTTGCAGCCGGCCGCGTTGCCGGGCGTCCAACGGTCCGGCCGCCGCCACCGCCAGCAGTTCCAGGGCCGCCTCGGGCGCACCGGCCTCCTGTTTGGCGTCCGCGGCCTCCAGCGCCCGCCTGGCCCGTTCGGCGGGCTCGGGCGTCAGCTCGGCCGCCTGCTGCAGGAACGCCCCGGCGGCCGCCGACCCGCCCCGCGCCCGTGCCCGGCCGGCCGAGCGCTCCAGACCCGCCGCGACCTCCTCGTCGGGGCCCAGCACCGCCTGCGCGAGGTGCCACACCCGCCGGTCCGGATCGACGAGAGGATCGATGGCGGCGGCGAGCGCGCCGTGGGCGCGGCGGCGATCCGGTGGCGAGGCTGCTCGATAGACCGCTGACCGCACCAGCGGATGACGAAACCGCACCCGTGTGCCGATCTCCAGCAGGCCGGCGGCTTCGGCGGGCACGGCCGCCTCCTTGGCGATGCCCAGTTTCTCGCCCGCACGCCACAGCAGGGTCACATCGCCGGTCGGCTCGGCCGCCGCGATCAGCAACTGCAATTGACTCTCGGCCGGCAGGCTGCCCGAGCGGCGCTGGAAGCTGTCCTCGACGCGGCGCGGAACGCTCAGCGCGTCAGGTAGCTCGAACCCGCCGGCCAACCGGCCGGGTTGTGCGCTTCGGGGCAGTTCGAGCAGCGCCAAGGGGTTGCCCCGGGCTTCGGCGACGATCCGTTCACGTACTCCGTCGTCGAGGGGGGCCGGGACCGCGCCGGTCAGCAGCGCTCGCGCGTCGGCCTCGCCGAGTCCGTCCAGGCGCAGCTCGGGCAGCCCGTCGAACACCCGGACGTCACTCTCCGCGGGGTCACGCAGCGCGAACATCAACGCGAGCCGTTCGGCCGCCACTCGACGCGCCACGAAGGCCAGGACCTGGGCGGACGCCTGATCGAGCCATTGCGCGTCGTCGACCAGGCACAGCAGTGGCCGTTCCTCGGCCACTTCGGCCAGCAGGCTGAGAGTCGCCAGCCCGACGAGGAAGCAGTCCGGCGTCACCCCGCCCTGCCGCCCGAACGCGACTCCGAGGGCGGCCTGTTGCGGCTCGGGCAGCGCCCCGGCGCGGTCCAGCAGCGGCCCGGCCAGCTGATGCAGACCCGCGAAGGCGAAGCTGGTCTCGGATTCCGCCCCGACCGAGACGGCCATCCGGAACCCTGATCCGCTTGCGATGTCGCGGGCATGTTCCAGCAGCGCGGTCTTGCCGATACCGGCTTCCCCGCGCACCACGAGGGCCCCGCTGCGGCCGGACTGCGCCTGGACCAGCAGCTGTTTCACCGCTGCGCGCTCGGTGCGGCGGCCCAGCAGCTCCACGAGTTCCGCACCTCCGTCCAGCGGATGGTCGAATTAGGTACCGTCTGGTACTTAAGTGGTGATAGCGTATCAGGCAAGACTCTGCACCAGGGGCACGAACCGCGGGAGGCCACTCCGCGGTCTACCAGCCATTCCTGCGTGCTCATCAGCCGATTCTCCCCTTACGCGCTTATGCGTCGGTCTTTTTGAGCCGGTATGCCGCTGCGGTGAGCGTCACGATCACATACCCGGCGAAGACCGCGAGGCCGGCCCATGGCGCCAGGGTGCCGTCCGCGTGGGTCAGCGCCATCACGGCGCTGCCGGCGTTGCTGGGCAGGTACGGGGTGATGGCCTCGGAGATCGAGCCCGGCAGCAGCGCGGCCAGCCCGATCTTGCGGGCGGAGGTGCCGGCGACGAGCAATTCCTCGGCGCCGGTCGAGGTGACCGTGATACCCGGGCCGGCAGTCCTCGTGCGCAGCGCGTCAGGCGCGGGAGTGACTTGTCGACTTGCCGGCGCCGTTAGGGCCGAGGAAGCCGGTGACCTGCCCGGGCTTCGCGGTGAACGACAGGCGGTCGACGACCGTCTTCGCGCCGTACCGCTTGGTTACTTCGCGTACCTGATCGTGTTCACCGCGCTAGGTCCGGGCGCCGGCCCGATCGAGGTACCGCGGTCGGCTCTTCCGGCCCACCGGTGGTACTCGGGAACCACTTGCCGTCGGCAGGTAAGGGTGTTTTACCGACGCGAGCGTCGCCCGGCCGATGCGAGCGTGGAGCCACAGCTGTACAAGGGGAGGAGCTAACGTGGCCTGGAGCACCCGGGAACTCGCGGAGCTCGCCGGCACGACGGTCAACACGATCCGGCACTACCACCGGATCAACCTGCTGGATGAGCCCACGCGCCGATACAACGGATACAAGCAGTACGGAATGTCCGACCTTATCCGTCTGCTACGCATCCGGTGCCTGTCCGAACTCGGTGTGCCGCTCTCCCAGATCCGCGAGATCTGCGAGGACGGCGCGGCCGTGCCGGACGTCTTGCGGCAGGTCGACGCCGGCCTGGCATCGGAGATCGAACGGTTGAGCAAGGCCCGGAACGACATCGCGACAATCCTGCGCACCCGTGCGCCGGTCGGGTTCGACCTGCTGGTTCCTTCCGGCGTCCTGGAAGGCCGATGAAGATCATGGTTTGTTGGGCGATGCCGCCTTTCAGGGCATGGCCGTGATTCGCCAGGTGACGCTGTCGTGGTGGAGTCCGAGGCTGACGAGGGTGCGTAGGTTGATTGCGGCGGCGCGGGTGTGAAGCCAGGCGTCCTCGGAAATCGAACGCCGGCAAGCACTGCCGCACTGGCTCCACACCTGCAATCACCACCGCGGCCACACCGCACTCAACGGCCAACCACCCGCCGGCCGCGTACCTAACCTCTCAAGTCAGTACAGCTAGACCGGCGGCCAGCTCCGTAGGGCGGCGTCGGCGACCAACTGGAGGACGTCGCGCTCCGCGCCGCCGGCGGCCTGCACTGCGATGCCGTTCCCGATCGTTATGACGTACTTCGCCAGGACTGACGGGTCGGTCTCCGGCGGCAGGTCACCTTCCTCGACCGCGCGCCGGAACCGATCCGTCAGCTTGGTGCTGATCTCTTCTCCCCAGGTGGCCAGCAGGTCGCGGATGACCCGCCCGTCCTCGCCCCCGAGCAGGGACGCCCGGAGGCTGAGACACCCGGTCGGGTAGCCCGGCAGGGTGGCGCTCCGGACCGCGCCGCGCAGGAACACCGTGGCCACCTGCTGGGCGGTCGGCTCGGCCAGCGCCTCGACACCGTACGACGCCGGGCCGTCGCCGTATCGCATCAGGGCCTTCCGGAACAACTCCTCCTTGTTGCCGAAGGCCGCGTACATGCTCGTGCGGTTGATCCCCATCGCCTCGGTCAGGTCGGTGAGGCTCGCGCCCTCGTAGCCGTTCTCCCAGAACACCCGCATCGCGTTCTCAAGCGCTTCGTCGGCGTCGAAGCCCCTGGGCCGACCCACCTGCGCGCTCCGTTGACCGTCCACGTGACCTACCTTACCCATTTCTTACCGATCGATCCAGATGTGCTACCTTAATTCCGTACCGATCGATTGGTACAGAATTCGACTAGGAGGTTCTCGTCATGAGCGAGTTGACCGGTAAGACTGCCCTGATCACCGGTTCCACCACCGGCATCGGCCGGGCGACGGCCTACGCCCTGGCCGCGCGCGGTGCCGGCGTGGTGGTGACCGGACGCGACGCCCAGCGCGGGGAGGAGGTCGTCCAGAAGATCCAGGCCGACGGCGGCTCGGCCCGCTTCGTCGCCGCCGACCTGACCAACCCGGACGACGTGGCCCGGCTGGCCCGGGAAGCCGGCGAGGTGGACGTGCTGGTGAACAACGCCGGGGTGGGCAGCTTCGGTCCCAGCGCCGACATCACCGGCGAACAGTACGACGCGATGCTCGACGCCAACGTGCGCGCGGTCTACCAGCTGACCACCGCCCTGGCTCCGAAGATGGCCGAGCGCGGCAGCGGCAGTGTGATCAACGTCAGCAGCGGCGCCGCCGTGATCGGGGACGTCAACAACGCGGTCTACGCAGCCACCAAGGCAGCAGTGAGCTCACTGACCCGCGCGTGGGCCGCCGAGTACGGCCCGTCCGGCGTACGCGTCAACACGGTCGCACCCGGCCCTGTCCTCACCAGTGCCCCCGAGCAGTATCTCCGGGGCTACATCCCGCTCATCCCGCTGCGCCGTTTCGCCCAGCCGGAAGACGTCGCCCAGGTCATCGCCTTCCTCGCCGGCCCCGGCGCCTCGTTCGTGAGCGGCGCCCACATCCCCGTCGACGGCGGCCTCACCGCCGTCGAGCCCCCTAAGCCCGGCTACCTGTAACCAAAACGCACGACATCGACAGCCGTCACGGGCAGGCGCTCCGCACGTGAACGCCTGCCCGTGACGCCCGGCCGGCTGGGAGAGGAAGACGACTTGCCTTTCGTGGAGTCCGATGGCATCACTACCTGTTACGACGAGCTCGGCGACGTCGATCTGGCCAAGCTGCTCGCCGGCGACCTGTCCACGGTGCGCTACGGGCTCTCGGACATGGTCGCCGGCGGTTTCAGTCAACGGGGCAGGTATTTTGCCCGGGACGACCCGCTGATGATCATGCCTCAGATGGGTGAGACGAACCACCCGGTACCTCAGATTGGATGAGACTGCCTCAGATTGAGCGAGACAGGACATCGGTGACGGCCGCCACCGGAACCCGGCCAGGCCGGAACGCAACGGATCTCATTTATTATTTTCTAATTTCTGGAAAATCGAAGGTTTCAGTAGGCTTCCGGCATGCAGGAGCAGGGTGCGGTGACGCCGTGCAGACACTGCGGGACGCCGATCGAGCAGCGGCCCGGGCGGGGGCGGCCGAGGGCGTACTGCGCGCAGGGGAACTGCCAGGCGGCGGCCAAGCGCGAGCGCGAGATGCGACGGGCGACGCCGGGCCTTGAGGGGGCGCTGGCCAGGGCCGAGGAGTTCTACGAGCGCATGGAGAAGGGGATGATCGCGGCGATCGCCCCGCTGGCGCAGGTGCTGTCGGAGGAGCTGAGCCCGGCGGGGGTCGAGGCCAAGGTGAGCGCGGTGCAGGCCGAGGCTCACACCCGGGTGGCGATCGCGCGCACCGAGCGCGAACAGGCCTTCGAGCAGGTACGCCTGGCGCGGGAGGCCTCCGAGCACGCCCGGCGCGAGCGGGACGCGATGGCGCGCCGGGTGGAGGAGGCCAACGCCGAACGCGACATCGCGCTGGCCGACGCCGAGACCGCCAGGGAGCAGGCGCTGGCCGCGCTGCACGAGGCGGCCAGCACCGAACGCCGGGCCAGGCAGGCCGAGCAGGAGGCCACCCGCAGGGCCCAGCGGGCCGAGGCCGCCCGGGACGCGGCACTGCGGGAGATGGCCGAACGGGTGGAGGCCGCCGAGACCGAGGCGCGCCGGGCCGAGGCGCGCGCCTTCCACGATCAGGAGCGGTCCGGTCAGACGCGCGCCGACCGGGACCGGGCACTGGAGGAGACCAGGGAGGCCCACGAGGCCAGAGGTCAGGCCGAGCGTGCCGCCTCGGCCGCGTCGGCACGCGCCGACGCGGCCGAGGCCGAGCGGGACCGGGCGCTGGCGCGCGCCGACGCCGAGGCGGCCGCGCGCGCTCAGGCCCTGGCCGAAGCGGCCGAGGCGCGTTCGCGGGCGGAACGAGTGGACAAGCAGGCGGCGGATCTGGAGAGGCGGACGGCGCGCCGGATGGCCAAAGCCGAGGAACGCGCCGCCGAGAAGATCGCCGAGGCGGGGGAGCGCGCGGCGGCCAAAGTCGCCGAGGCCCTCGCCGAACGCGACGAGGCGCGCATGCGGCTGGCCATGGAACAGATGCGCCTGACGGATCTGCGTGAGCAGATGGAGGCACTGCGCGCCGAGTCCGCCCAGCTCAGGGAACGGGCGATCACCGCTGAGCTACGGGCGGAACCCGGCTGAGCCTCTGAGCCTGTGGGCCCCACCGGGCCTCGGCCGAGGCGAGACCGGTGTGCGGCGCCTGCGGCCCGTCACGCCCCGGTGCCTCGTGCCGATGACCGGCGGACGGCACGGAGGGGGCGAAGGGGGCGGGTCGAGGGGGAGCGGCCGCCGGGGCCCGGGCCTGCCCGGCCACAGGACGGCGACGGTGGCGATCGCGGAGATCGTCAGCAGCACGCCCAGCAGAATTTCGAGAAACGCGGCGGTCGACATCGAGTCCTCCCTCGACCTCGCTGTGATCATGTGACGACGAGGACGAAGGTCTTCCCGCACCCCCGTGTCGCGCGAGGGCCACCCCGCCGGGCCTCCCTGCGCTCGGGGACCGTGATGACGATCGGAGTGTCGGACGGCGGGTACTCCCCTCCGTATCAATTCCACTATCAGTGCAGCTCAGGGCATAGTCAAACGACCCCCGGGGAAGATCGCCGCCAGGGGATCCGCCTAACCTGAGGGGACGAGGGGAGTACTTCCAAGAGCCGATCCGGTCAGCACGGACGTCTAGCGACGTCCCCGGGCGGCCGCCCGCAGGCACAGGTGAAGGAGACCTCGAACAGCCGAGCGCGTTCGAGGAGGTTGCATGTCCGCCGAGGCGATCCTGCCGGTGGCCGATCTTGAGACGATCGGTTCGCCGAGACTGTGGACGATCACCGTGGCCGCTCTGGCGGTCCTGCTGGCCGTGGACTTCATGCTGACCCGGCGCCCGCACGAGGTGCGGATGCGCGAGGCGGTGGGCTGGTCGGTTTTCTACCTGGCACTGCCCCTGCTGTTCGGCGTCTACGTGTGGCGGGCCTTCGGGTCCGGCGTGGCGGTGGAGTTCTTCACCGGTTACGTGGTGGAGAAGTCACTGTCGGTCGACAACCTGTTCGTGTTCATGCTGCTGCTGTCGGCCTTCGCGGTCCCCGCCGTACTGGCCCAGCGCGTCCTGCTGTACGGCATCATCGGGGCCCTGGTGCTGCGCGCGATCTTCATAGCGCTGGGGGCGGCCGTCCTGCGGAGCGGCACATGGGCGTTCCTGCTGTTCGGCGGGATACTGATCGTCACCGCCGGGAAGATCCTCAAGGACGCGCTGAGAGGGGAGGCGCACAAGGTCGACATCTCCTCCATGCGCTCGATCCGGCTGCTGCGGCGCTTCATGCCGGTCACCGACGACTACCGCGGCTCTCATCTGGTTGTTCGCGAGGACGGCCGCCGCGCCCTGACCCCGCTGGCCCTGGCCATCGTGGCCGTCTTCGCCACCGACATCGTCTTCGCCATCGACTCGGTGCCCGCGGTGTACGGCGTGACCGAGGATCCCTACCTCGTCTTCGCCACCAACGCCTTCGCCCTGCTGGGCCTGCGGGCGCTCTACTTCGTGCTCCTGGGCGCCCTGACGAAACTGCGGCACCTGAACCACGGGCTCAGCGTCATCCTGGCCTTCATCGGGATCAAGCTCGTCCTGCACTGGGCGCACGGCACCTGGACGTGGGTCCCGGAGATTCCCACCCCGATCTCGCTGGGGGTCATCGTCGCCGTTCTGATCACCATCACGATCACGAGTGTGCATGCCAACCGCCGCGACGCGAGATCCGCCTCCTCACCCGACGAACGCGAGCCTCGCTCGCGGCCGTCGGGCTGACGTTCCGTGCCGGGGCCCGGACCGACGGGTTTTCCGACGGACCTTCTCCGGGCACCTGCTACGGCGTCAATGGCAGGGCGCGATGGAACGAATGTATGGTGGCCGCCTGATCGGTGTTGAGCATCGGCTTTCGGCGGGGGCGTCCTCCCGACGTCGTGTCCGGGCTGGAGTTTGCCGGGCGGCTCATCCGGTCACCGAGACGGTCCGGCCCCTGACGGGCGCCCCACCGCGAAGTCCTCGACTGTGGTGTGAGTGAGGATTGGTACCAGATGTCGACAGATGCGGCTCCAGCCGCCCGAGCCGGAAAGGCCGTGTCAATGAGTCCTGAGACCAGGGTGTCCGGCTGGTGAGACGATCGGGACGCTTCGAAACAGCGAAAGCAGTACTCGCGAGATTGCCGGGACCGCTGCCAGCCCTTGCGCTGAAGCACCGTGAGCTGCTGAAGTTCGCGGTGGTGGGTGGAACGGCGTTCCTGGTGGACAACGCGGTGTTCTACGGGCTGAAGCTGACCGTTCTGGAACCGAAGCCGGTGACCGCGAAGGTCATCGCGGTGCTCGTGGCGACGATCGTGTCCTATGTGCTGAACCGCGAATGGTCGTTCCGGACCAGGGGCGGTCGCGAGCGCCACCACGAGGCGGCGCTGTTCTTCCTGGTCAGCGGCGTCGGTCTGGTGCTCAGCTCCGTGCCGTTGTGGATCTCCCGGTACGTGTTCCTGCTGGAGACCCCGGAGGTGAGCCTGATCACCCAGGAGATCGCCGACTTCGTGAGCGCGCAGGTCGTCGGCACGCTGATCGCCATGGTCTTCCGGTTCTGGGCGTTCCGGAAGTGGGTCTTCCCCGACGAGGAGGCCCACCCCGGCCGCATGCGGCTGGCTCCGGCTCCCAAGCCCAAGGACGAGGCTGCCTGATCCGCCCCTCCTACGCCGAGATTCCTGCGCCGAGATCGGCTTGCCGGGATAGAGGTGGCGGTAGATCGGAGCGCGGCCGGCGCCCGGCCGGTCGGCAGCGGTCCGCCTCCGCAGGAGGAGCCCGCGCCCGATGAGCCGGATGCCGGCGGGGAGGCCGGCCGGCATGTCGGCCGCGGTCATGACGGCATGCCGGTCGGATTGTCGGCGAGCACACAGGCCACGGGCGGGTCGAGCTCGAGGGTCTCGACCCGGAGGTGGGTGAAGCCGGCCTGGGTGAGCATGTCCTGGAGCTCCTGGGCGGCCCGGGCCGTGGTGTCGCGGGTGGCACCGGGGCGGCGGGGCTGGCTGACGAGCGCGATGCGCCCTGCGGGGCGGAGCAGGCGGCGCAACTCGCGGAGCCGATCCACCGGGTCGGGACAGAACCCCACGGAGTTGACGGCGAGGATGGCGTCGAGCGGGTCGCCGAAGCTCGGCAGCCGCTTTACGGAGGCGTGCGTGAGGTGCACGCGGTGGGCGCGGGCCGCACCGGTGTCGCCACCTCCGCCCTGCGCTACGGGGAAGAGCTCGGCCTGCTCCCGGCACCGGCCCGGGTCTCAGGCCAACGACGGTATCCGCCGTCGGCGGTCGGGCTGGTCGGTGTGGTGGTGTTGCTGCGAGACGTCGGTTTCACCTTGCGAGAGGTCAAAGCGTTCATCGCCTCTCGTTCGCCGGCCGGCGACGGCTGGCGGGAGCTGTGCCGACGCAAGCTCACCGAGCTGGATCAACGGATCGCCCAGGCTCAGGTGGCACGTACTGCCATCGCCCATGGTCTGGCCTGCCCGCACGAGGACATCTTCGAGTGCCCCGACTTCACCGGCGGGGTCGCGGCGCTCCTGGCGGGATCTTCTCTCGAAGAGGCTCATTCGCACTGACCTTCCGTCGAGACGGACGGCCTCACCGCCGGCCTCACCGCCGGCGCGCGAGACCGTCGCGGATGACGGCTCCGGCCAGGCTCCGCCGAACTCGGGGCACATCGGCGACTTCACGAAAGCCGGGGTACCTCACTCGTTTCGCGCGTGCCGTCGCCGGTGCGCGAGCCGTACCGGTGCAGCGCCTCGACCTGCTCGTAGGACGGCACGTCGCCGGTGACCGGTTCGCCCCGGGCCACCGCCAGCGCCGTGGTGACGGCCGCGCGCAACGCCGCGCGAAACAGCAGCGACCCGTAACTGAGGCGGGCCACGCCCAGTTCGGCCAGTCGTCGCACCGGCACGCCGGGCTGTACGAGCACGTTCAGCGGCACCCCGGCCCCGCCCACCAGCGCCTCGATGTCCCGTTCGGCGCTCGCGCCCGGCACGAAGACCCCGTCGGCCCCCGCCCCCGCGTAGGCCCGGGCCCTTTCCAGCGCCAGCGCCCGGGCGCCGGGCAGGCCCAGCCAGAACGCGTCGGTACGCGCGTTGAGGAACACCTCCGGAACCCGTCGCTTGACCACCGCGACCAGTTCCGCCTGCGCCTGGACATCGGCCAGGCGGTCACCACGCCCGTCTTCCAGGTTGATCCCCGCCACTCCCAGCCCCGCCAGCTCCGCCACCAGGTCGGCGACCTGGCCGGGCGCCTCGGCGAACCCCGCCTCGATGTCCACCGTCACCGGGATCCCCAGCCCCGCTATCGTCCGGGCCAGCGTCAGCGTCTCCTCCCGCGTCGCCCGCCCGGCGTCCGGCTTGCCCGCCGCGGCGGCCACCCCCAGGCTCGTCGTCCCGATCGCGGCGAATCCCGCCTCCGCCAGAGCCGCCGCGGAGGCGTGATCCCACGCGCAGGGAAGCAGCAGCGGCTCGTCCGCGTGGTGCAGCGCCCTGAACCGCGCGAACGTCATCGGGTCGCCGCCTCGATCGTCCCGGCCGCCAGGGCCAGCGCGACCTGCCTGCCCGGGCAGGCGCGCGGTCCCGCTCCGAACGTCAGGAACTCCGGTTCGTCTCCCGTACGCGCGAGGTCCGGGCCGCGGGGCGTCTCAGGATCCCGGCCGGCGGCCGCGACGTCGAGCACCACGGTCCTCCCGTCGCCGGGCGCCCTGCGACGCAGCGTCCGGACCGGAGGATCGTGGCGCAGGGTCTCGTGCAGCAGTTCCCGCGCCGTCCACACCCCGGCCCCAGCTCCGGCCCCGGCCCCGGCCGCGCACCGTGCCGGTGCGGCCGCCAGGGCGCCGCGGACCAGGCCGGTCATCGGACCGTACGCCTGGGCGAGCAGTCCCGCCACCACGGCCAGCCGCTCCGGAGCCGGGTCGCCCAGCAGGCGCGAGAGCCGCACCAGCCCCGCGTCGGCCGCGGCGACATCCGTCTCACCGGGCCCGGCCCCGGGCCCCGGCAGGTAGGCCGGGGCGATCGCCGCGACGGCCTCCACGGCCTCCGGCCCGTCTTCGGTCCGTACTCCCAGGGCGACGGCCAGGACCAGCACCGGAACCGGCTCCGGGGGACAGGGGCGACCGCCGGTGTCCCGCGAGGCGAGCCGGAACGCCTCGGCGCGCAGCGCGTCCGGGTCCAGCCCGGCCAGCACCGCCTCTGCCGCGGCCCTGCGCTCGGCGTGCGGGGATCCCTCGGCGAAGCGGCCGACCGCTCCGCGCAGCCATGCCACGGTCAGCGCGAACGGCGGGCGCGGCACGGGTTCGACGGTGAAGCGGGGGTCGGCCAGCACGGCCCGTATCTCGGCGGGACGGCTGAGGACCAGCGGATCGGATGTCATCGGTTCTCCCTGGGATGGAGATCTCCCCCCTTCGGGCGAAGGGGGGAGGCGTGGCTCGGCGATGTTCGAAAGGTTAGGCGCCGGACACTTCGGCACCCGCCGAAGCGTCCGCGCGAGCCGTCCGCGCGAGCCGCGGCCGGTGGTTTCGCGTTCGGCGTTCCGCGGGGGTCACGCTCGCGCGGACGAGGCGGCGCGGGTGACGCAGGCCGAGGCGAAGGCGGCGATGACCGGGTGCGGGCGGCTGCCGTCTCCGGCCAGTTCCGGCTGGAAGAGGGTGGCCAGGAAGAACGGATGGCCCGGCAGTTCCAGGACCCGTACCAGCCCCGCCTCGTCGTGGCCGGTGAAGCGCAGCCCGCCCGCCTCCAGTACGGGCACGTAGTCGGCGTTGGGCCCGAAGGCGCAGGAGTATCTCTCCACGGTCCTCTCGGCGCCGACGATCTTCTCGGCCAGCGATCCCGGCGTCAGCCGGACGGCGTCCTCGTGACCCGCCAGCGAGCACGCCAGCGGCAGCAGCAGCAGGTCCTCGGCACCGGGGTCGTTCTCGGCGTGCGCGACGGTCAGGCCCAGGACGTTGCGCGCGTACTCCAGCAGGGTGTGCTGGAAGCCTCCGCAGGTGCCCAGGAACGGGATGCCGTGCTCGCGGGCGGTGCGGGCGGCGTTCACCGCGCCGGCCTCGCTGCGGTACGGGCTGCCGGGCACCATCCAGACGCCGTCGAACCCCTCGAGGCCGACGGCCTCGGTGGTGGGGATCCAGTAGGCGTCCAGCGCCAGCCCGTCGCGCTCGCGCAGCGCCTCCAGCAGGACGGGGATGCGGGCGTGGGATCGGACGGACGGTGACTTGTCGCCCACCAGGGCGATCCTCGCGGTGGTCATGCCCCGATCCTGGCGCCGGCCGCCGGGTAAGCGCCAACGATGATTCCTGGTGGTTCGATAAGCGATACTGATGCACCGTGGATCCGCACCTGCTGCGCACGTTCGTCACCGTCGCCGACCGGCGGTCCTTCTCCGCCGCCGCCACCGAACTCGGCTACACCCAGTCGGCGGTCTCGCAGCAGATCGCCGCGCTGGAGGCCGACCTGGGGTCGGCGCTGCTGCACCGCCGCCCGGTGGCGCCCACCAGGGCGGGGGAGCGCCTGCTGGAGCACGCCGGACCGCTGCTGCTGCGCCACCGGGCCGCCCGCGCGGACGTGCTTCGCGCCGCGGCGGGACCGGCGGGGCGGCCGACGGTGACCGCCTCCCCGCTGGCCTGCACCCCGGCGATCGTACGGAGCCTGCCGCCGGGATGCGCGCTGCGCACCGCCGCCCGCGAGCGCGTCGCCGGGGAGGTCGCCTCGGGCGCGGCCGGTCTCGGCCTGGTCGACGGGATCGCCGCCCCCAGCGACCCGCTGCGGCTACCCGACGTGGGACCGCTGTCGGGCTTCGGGATCGTCGAGGAGGAACTGGTGGTGGTCCTGCCCGGCGGCCATCCGCTCTCGCACCGGCGCGGCCTGGACCTGGCCGATCTGACCGACGCCCTGTGGTTGCGGGCGCCGGTCGCCGTACCGGTGGAGCGGCTGCGCGAGCTGGCCGGCGGGGGCGGGTTCCGCGCCGCGTTCCGCTACGACGGCGAGGACGTGCGCACGGTGCTGAACCTGGCCGCCGCCGGGCACGGGCTGGTCCTGCTGCCCGCGTCCGTGGCGGTCGCGGCGGCCGGGGCGACGCGGGGGGTGCCGCTGGTCTCGCCGCGCGTGGTGCACCGGGTGGAGGTCCTGTACGCCGAGGCCACCGGCCCGGCCGCCGCGCTCGCCGCTCAGCTGCGCCAGCCGCCCTCGTCCACCCCGCCGGGCACCTCCGCCTCCGGGTCGTAGGGGGTGCGGGTGAAGACGAAGGTGTTGAGGTCCAGGTGGCTGGGCGTGCCGTCGGGCCTGCGGACCACCCGCAGGGTCTCGCCCGCGTAGTAGCCGTCCAGCCCCAGCCAGGTCCCGTCGGCCTGGGCGGTGAACCGCGAGGCCCGTCCCGTGCCGCCGATCGGGTTGAGGGAGACACCGCCCTCGGGCAGCAGCCGCAGCGCGTACGCGCTGGGCCCCCAGTACCACGGACCGGCCAGCTCCAGCAGGCCCGCGGTGTCGGCGACGGGCTCCCACTCGGCGGGCAGGCGCGGCTCGTGCTGGTCGAGGATCGCCAGCAGGTCGGTCAGCAGGGTGCGGCTGACGCCGGCGGTGGAGTTGGCGGTGAACAGCACGCCGACCTTGTCGGACGGGTCGGCCCACACCGTGGCCAAAAAGCCCGGCATGGAGCCGGTGTGACCGGCCAGGCGGCGGCCACCCGCGCGGGCCAGCTGCAGGCCCAGGCCGTACCCGCCGGTCCAGGCGTCGCCGTCGTCGACGGTCGCGGGCTCGCGCATCTCCGCCACGGTGTCCGGGGCGAGCACGTCCCCGGTGTCCCCGGCCACGAACGCCGCCCAGCGGGCGAGGTCGGCGGGGGTGGACCACAGCTGCCCGGCCGGGGCCATGGCGACCGCGTCGTGCTCGGGCTCCGGCAGCAGCACGTCCGCCCAGGGGTGCACGGCGTAGCCGGTGGCGTGCGGCGCGCGCGGCCGCGAGGTGGTGTCGCGCATGCCCAGGGGCAGCAGGATCTCCTCCTGCACGGCCTCGGCCCAGCTCACGCCGCGGTGGCGGGCCACCAGCTCGCCCAGCAGGGCGAAACCCACGTTGGAGTAGTGGAAGCGGCGTCCCGGCCGGTGCTTGGCCGTCTCGGGACCGAGCCCGGCGACGAGATCGGTGACCGGCATGCCCGGGGTCCGCTCCCACCACGGTCCCGGGGACTCGGCACTCAGCCCCGAGGTGTGCGACAACAACTGGGCGACGGTCACCTCGCCGACCCGGAGGTCGGGAATGTGCTTGCCGACCGGGTCGAGCAGGTCCACCTTCCCCTCGTCGCGCAGGCGCATCACCACGGCGGCGACCAGGCTCTTGGTGATCGAGCCGATGCGGTACTGGGTGACGGGTGTGGGAGCGATCCCCTCCACCCGGCCCCGCGCGCCGAACCAGGCGAGCTCCCCGTCGCGCACCACCGCGGCGGTCAGCGAGGGCAGGCGTCCCTGGGCCTGCTCCACCGCGATCCTGCGCAGCAGCGCGCGAGCCGTACTCTCCAGAACCGGCGACATCACATGGCTCCTCATCCGACACGAAACCCAACGCGAAAAAGTGTCCCCAGGTTAGTGCCGTCCGGGCCGGGAGAGCATCGGCGGCAGCCCGGCGGGGTGGGTGACGGCCGGCCGCCGGGTCGCCCGGGTGGTCGCCGCGTACGGCGGTGGCGGCGTCCGGCCGCCGGGACCGGCGGCTCGACGTGTCGCCGGAGCCCGCTCGAGCGAGATCATCCGGCGGCCGGACCGGACCGGTGCGATCGCGCGCATCTCGCGGCGGCTCCGTTATCGACATACCTTGTCAGGACATGTTCGGATGATCCCTTTTCAGGGAAGGGTGCTGAACAGGTGGCGGACCCCGCCCCGCGGCAGCCCGCGCCGCGTTGAGCCCGTTTCCGGGGAGGCGCACCCCGCGACCGGTTCGATCACCCGATAAAGGCAGGTCATCGGCGTATACATGATGTCAAGATCATGTCAACGGGGACATCCTAGGCTCGCCGTCGACAGTTGAGACCTGCCCGAACAGGGAGATCACCATGATCACGTTCATCATCAGCGCCATCGTCGTCGGTGCGATCACCGGCGGCATCGGCCGGCTGCTGATTCCGGGCCGCCAGGACATCGGGTGGGTTCCCACCATCCTCGCGGGCATCGTGGCCGCCCTCGCCGGCACCGCCATCGCCCACCTGCTGGGCTTCGCGGACAGGACGTTTCTGACCTTCGTGGTGCAGATCGTCATGGCCGTCATCTGCGTGAGCGTCGTTTCCAGCATGCAGGCCAAGAAGAGGGGCAGCAAGGCCTGAACCTCACGGAACGCGGGCCGCGAGGCCCGCCTCCGAGCATGGACGACGCGGGTCGCCGCGTCGTGCGAGGAAGGTTCCCGCCCTCACGGGGTCGCGGGACCGGCGAGGAGTCCGGAACCGACCAGCGCCGACCGGCGCGAGTCGGAACCGGACTCTCGGCGTATCCTCGCACCGCCACCCGAGACGATCCGCGGATCATGCCGTGATCCTGTGTCCGCGGATCAGGCCGCGATCCTGTGGTCAGCCGCCCGCCGGGGAGGTGACCCGGGCAAGACGGGTGGTCGTTTTGCAATTTAGTCCACTTCGATGATAGTAATTTTTTTTGACTATATGGCCGTGACGATCATGAGTCATGTCGTCACGGACCTGTGGTCAGGTCTCGCCGATGCCGATCCCGGACTTCGTCACGGACCGTTGATCAGTCCTCGCCGGCGGAGCGGAGGTGGCCGCGCTGGTGCTCGGTGATGTCGGTGAGCATGCGCTTGAACTCGTCGTAGCTCTTTTGCCCGAGGCGCCGCGCGTGCCGCTGCTGGATGGCGTTCATGATGGCGTCGGCGGCGCGCATCTGGGACAGGCCGCGTTCGGTGGGACAGATCAGCTTCGCTCGGCGGTCGCTTGGATCGGGCCGTCGCTCGACGTAACCCAGAGCCTCCAGCTCGTCGATCAGTATCCCGACGATCTGCCTGGACTGGCCCGCCGGCCGCGGCAGTCCGGTAGCCCGGACGCCGTCCGGGTCCAGGTACGCGGGCACGGCGCCGTGCCGGTGCCTGAGGTCGTCGAACCCTTGCTCGGCGAGTGTGGTGAAGAGCTCGCGTTGCACCGCGAACAGGAGCCGTCCGGACAGCACGCCGAGGTCGGGGTCCGTCGCGTTGCGCTCCGCCCGGGTGACCATCCGCCGCGCTCCTGTCCCGGCCGACCTTGCCGTCAAGACCTCATCGATCTGCTCGGACGGTACGTGCCGAGCCCGCCGCTTCTCTGGAGGATCAGGCAGTGGAATTGATCGGCCGCGAAGAGGACATCGGCTCGATCCGGGCTTTCTTCGACGGCGCCGGGGTGCGCGGCGGCGCGCTGCTCGTCGTCGGTGAGGCCGGAGTCGGCAAGACCGCGTTACTCGACGAGTTCGCGGCCGGCGAGGCGGAACGCGGTACCCGCGTCCTGCGGGCCGCCGGCGTGCAGTTCGAGGCGGAGATCAACTACTCCACGCTCAACCAGCTGCTGTTCCCGCTCGGCGACGAGATGGCCTCGCTCGGTCCCGACCACCGCACCGCGCTGCGCTGCGCGCTCGGCTTCGAGATCGGGCCGGTACCGGACCGGCTCGTCGTGGCGAACGCGGCGTTGCTGTGGCTGCGGGCCGTCGCGGCCGAGACACCGATCCTGGTCGTCGTCGACGACCTTCACTGGGTGGACCGGAGCAGCGCGGAGGTGCTCGGCTTCGTCGCCCGACGCCTGGTCGGCAGCCCGATCGTCTTCCTGGTGGCCTGCCGGTCGGGTGAGCGCGGCTTCTTCCGCGACAGCGGGCTGACCGAACTGGTCCTCTCGCCGCTGCCGGCTCCGGCGGCGCGCACCCTGGTGGACCGCCGCTTCCCGGAGCTGGCGCCGGCGGTGCGGCGGCGGCTGCTCACCGAGGCCGCGGGTAACCCGCTGGCGCTGCTGGAACTGCCGTCCGCGCTGGACGGCGACCAGCGAGCGGACTTCACCACGTTGCCCGACGTCCTGCCGCTGTCCGGGCGGCTGCAGGCGATGTACACCACCCGGGTGCGCGGCCTGCCGGAGCGGTGCCGGCTGATGATGCTGCTCGGGGTGCTCGGCGGCACCACCGACCTGGCCCGCCTGCGGACAGCCGGCGGCGCCATCTGCGACCTCGACGACCTGGCCCCGGCGGCGGAGGACCGGCTGGTGCAGCTGAACGCGCACCGGCTGACGTTCCGGCACCCGCTGGTCGGGGCGGCGGTGGTCGAGGCGTCCACGGAACGAGAACGGCGCTGGGCACACGGCGCACTGGCGGAAGTCGTCGACGCCCCGGAGCGTCGCGTCCGGCACCTCGCCGAGTCGGCGGTGGGGCCCGACGAGGAGATCGCCGTCCAGCTCGAAGACACGGCGCAGGTCCTGCTCCGGCAGGGCGACGCGCTCGCCGCGGTCACCACGCTGACCCGGGCCGCGGAACTCAGCCCCGAACCGGCCGGCCGGAGCCGGCGGCTCGCCGCGGCGGCCTACATCGGCGCGGACGCCGGTGGAGAACTGGTGACCGCGAGCCGGCTGCTGGGCGACGCGCGGCGGGGCGGATCCCTGGAAACCCACTCGCTGCCCGCGGCGGCCGCGACCGCGCACCTGCTGATCAACTCCGACGGAGACGTGACCACCGCGCATCGGCTGCTGGCCGGCGCGATCGAGGCCGGCGACCACGGCTTCGCCGCGGCCGACGCCAACCTCGTCGAGGCCCTGCTCAACCTGTTGCTGGTCAGCTGGTACGTGGGCACCGAACAGGCTTGGCGCACCTTCCACGACCTGGTCGGCCGGCTGACGCCGGAACCGCCGCCGCTGCTGCGGGTGAACGCGGCCGTGTTCTCCGACCCCGCGCGGGCCACCGCCGACGACGTCGCCGCCCTCGACGCGCTGATCGACACCGTCGGCACCGGCGAGGACCCCACCCGCCTCATCCGCATCGGCACCGCCGCGGTCTTCGCCGACCGCCTTCCCCGGCTGCGCGGCCCGGAACGGCATCTCGCCCAGACGCGCCGGGACGGCAAGGGGCCGGCCCGCCGCCACCTCGGCGCACTCATGCACCTGGGCCTCGACGGCTTCGCCGCGGGCCGCTGGGACGAGGCGCGGAAGATGGCCGACGAAGGCCTCGCCATCTGCGCCGAACACGGGTTCCGCTTCTTCCACTGGTACTTCCACTACGTTCACGCGCTCGTGGCGGCGGGGTCCGGAGAGGTCGAGGCGGCCCGGCGGCTGACCGACGAGATGAACCGGTGGGCCATCGCCCACCAGGCCACCGGGGTCACGTACTTCGCGGCGCAGGCCCGGGCGCTCGCCGAGATCGGCGCGGGTGAGCACGAGGCGGCCTACCAGAACGCGGCCCGGGTCAGCCCGCCGGGCAGGCTCGCGCCCTACCGGCCGACCGCGCTGTGGGCCGGCCTGGACCTCGTCGAGGCCGGTCTGCACACCGGGCGCCGGGCCGAGGCGGCGGCGCACGCGGCCGCGCTGCGCGAGGCGGGCCTGGGCACGTTGTCGCCGCGTCTGTGCCTGCTGAGCACCGCGGCGGCCGCCTTGACGGCGGACGACGAGACGGCACGTGACCTGTTCGAGGCGGCGCTGTCCGTGCGGGATCCTGAGCAGTGGCCCTTCGACGTGGCCCGGGTGCGCCTGGCTTACGGCGAACGCCTGCGTCGGCTGCGCGACACCGGCGCGGCTCGTGAGCAGCTCACCCTCGCGCACGAGGCCCTGGCGGCGCTGGGCGCCGTTCCGTGGCGGGACCGTGCCGCCGGCGAGCTGCGGGCGACCGGGCTGACCCGGCGTCCGGCCTCGGACACCCGGTCACCGTTGACGCCGCAGGAGCGTGAGATCGCCGAGCTGGCGGGCGCGGGGCTGACCAACAAGCAGATCGGGCAGAGGCTGTTCATCTCGCATCGGACGGTCGGCGACCACCTGTACAAGATCTTTCCCAAGCTGGGCATCACGTCGCGTGCCGCGCTCCGGGACGCGCTCAACGCCTATGACCGGTCGGACAGGACAGTCATGTGACGGGTGCTGGGCGCGGCGGCGCGCGCGACCCTGGAGGGCATGAGCGCAGAACCGCACCCCGGCGTCCACTGGCCCCCGGGCTGGGGCCCGGACCGCTGTGACAGCTTCGTCGGCCACGAACGCCGCGTGGCGGCCCCGGCCGTCGCCGTCTTCGCCCATCTGGTCGCCGTCGAGATGTGGCCGAGCTGGCAGCGGGAGGTCGACCGCACGGAGGTCTTCGGCGAGCTCGCCGTCGGCGGCCGCTTCGTGGTCGTGACGCCACCGCACATGCTGGACGGGATCGTCGGCGAGCTGGTTCGCCCGACCCGCTTCGGCTGGGCCGCGGTGAGCGACGAGCTGAGCTTCTACCAGTCGTGGCTCCTGCTGGAGGAGCCGGACGGCGGCACTCTGACGATCTTCGAGGAGGCGTCGCGCGGACCGGCGGCGTTGCTGCGGGCGGGCGGCCGGGTCGAGCTGGCGCGCAGCTGGGTGGACGCCCTGCCGCCGGTCGAGGGGGAGCGGCCCGGCTGAGTCCGTTGCGCCGTGTGCCGGTGACCGGGGCGGCCCGGTCACCGGCTTCCGGCTCGGCGCCTCCTGGCAGACGGCGCCGATCCGCTCGCGGCGCGGGCGGCACCGCCGCCTGGCCGAACTGCACGGCGACAAGGGCCATGACCACCCCGGCGTGCGGCGTTTCCCGCGCGAACGCGGCATCACCCCGCGGATCGCTCGCCGAGGTGTGGAATCCGGCCGGCGCCCGGGCCGGCATCGGCGGGTCATTGAGCGGGGACTGCTATCCGATCTCTTTCAGTTTCGCCTGGAGTTGCCGCTTGACGTCTCCGCCCGAGCTCTGGTTGATGAAATAGAGGATCGCGGCCTCGCCGACAGCTTTCGTACCGGCTGCGGCGACGAACCCGGAGACGGCGTTTCCGGCCGCCGGAATCAGCTTCACCAGGGCCCTGGCCGACTCACGGAAGATCGCTCCGACGCCCACGTTCACCCCCATGGCGACCAGGAACTCACTTGCCGTCTTCCGGGATATCTCCCGACCGGCGATGTAGGCGAGCGCCATGACCATGCTCAATTGGAAGCCGGTGATGATCGGAAGATCGGCTAACGGTATGGGAGTCGATCCGACTGCCCCGCAGACCCCCGCATAGACCGTCACGATTTTTCTAGCGAGTTTGGTCTGGATTTTATGGAATTGGGCGATTCGAACATACTCCAATCGGGTCTCATTCGGAATGACGTCCATGATGACCTCGGAGAGCTTTTCGATGTTCCATCGATAGTCCCTGCGAGGGTCGACCTGTTCGTCGTGAAAGAACATCTTCGCCGAAGTGGGCAGGGCCGACGAAGCGAGATGGGGTTGGACGTAGGGCCGGGATCTGAGGTGGCGGTCCAGAACGGCACACGCTTCTTGGACGTGCTTCATCTTGTCGGAATCGGAGAAATCCTGGTCGCTGGGGTCGAGTTCATCGCACTGCGTGACCACTGGGACTATCTTGATCTCGTCGACGTCGCCCATGCTCACGACCAGACGATGAATCTTTTCGAGGAAACCGATGTCCGCGTCGACGGCCGCACCGACCTCTTTCGCTTTGGCCAGGAAGAGGATGACGTCCGGGCATTTCTTCGAGAGGGCCAACCGAATGGAATCGAAGGCCGAGTCCGCCACGTCGGTCTCGACGGGTTTCGACGCCTCCTGCGCTCCGCGCGTGTCCAAGATCTCGATCTGCCGGTTTCCGAACCCCAGTGTCTCCCAGATCGCTTCTCCGGTTTGAGGACTAACCGCGCCGACCGCCCGCATCGGCGCACCGCACAGAGCGTTGATCAGCGAGGATTTTCCCGCGCCTCGCCGGCCGATTACCATGACTCTCGGCCGTCTCCGGTCACCGACAAGGCTGACCAGTTCCCCGATCTCCTTCGCGGCGGCGGACTTCACCGGCCCGGGGAGTGCGTCCAGCATTTCATTGAGCTTTTGGACGACCGAAGCAAGACCATCGAGGGGGTCGCGCTCGTCACTGCTCACAGTTCGCTCCTGCGCTGGGCGGGCCGGTGGATTCACCGCCAATGCTGGCATAGGGAATCGTCCACGTGACACGCCCGCCTGATATCGAAGGTAACGATCCAGAGAAGTAATAGGGCCGAAATATAGTGCGGAGCATGGCTTATCTGCTTCTTTGCCGCAATTAAAATATTCTGTCCATCTGCGCTTCAGGGGCCGCCGGTACGACATCCGTAGATCACGTGGTAGCGGGTCGCCTCGTCGGCGGCGGTGACCGATCAGGGCGCGGGTTTGGTGGGTCCGCCGGAATCCGGACCAGGCCAGGACGTGCTCGATGAGGCTGGTGGCGGGCACGATAACGGTTCGTGCCGGCGGGAACCACCGTCGAGGCGACGCCGCCGGGTGACGCCTGTCAGATGACTGTGACCGCGACGGTCACCGGCCGCGGGTGGCGTCCGGTGGCGCGCGGGCCGACGCGGCGTTCCCGGCGAACCCCGCGGGCGTCGTCGAACTCACCGCCTCGCACCCGGCTTTCCTGTCCGTTCCGTTACGGACCGCGTCGCCGAGATCGTCGCGGAACCGCCGCCTGCGCGGCGATGACTGGCCGGCGGTGACCGTCGGGACGACGGTCATCTGACAGGTGCTGTGCACGGGCGTCCTGCCGACCATGGTTTCCGTCAGCACGAACGAGAGACCTTCCGGAGGAAACCATGGCCACGAACAAGAAGCCGACCATCGTCCTGGTGCACGGGGCGTTCGCGGAGTCGGGCGGCTGGGGGCCGGTCGTCGAGCGGCTGCAGGCCGCCGGGCACCAGGTCGTCGCGGCGGCCAACCCGCTGCGCTCGGTGGCTTACGACGCGGCGCAGGTACGTGCGCTGGTGGACACGATCGAGGGCCCGGTCGTCCTGGTCGGGCACTCCTACGGCGGGATGGTGATCAGCAGGGCCGCCGCCGGGGCCGAGAACGTCTCCGCCCTGGTCTACATCGCGGCGTTCGCTCCGGAGGCGGGCGAGAGCGGGGCGAGCCTGGCCGGGAAGTTCCCCGGCAGCACCCTTGCCGAGACGCTGCGGCCGGTGCCGCTGCCGGACGGCAACCAGGACATGTACGTCGCGCAGGAGCTCTACCGAAACCAGTTCGCGGCCGACGTGCCCGAGGAGACGACGCGGGTGATGGCCGCGACCCAGCGGCCGATCACCGCCGCTGCGCTGAACGAGGCCGCCGAGGGCCCGCAGGCGTGGGCGGAGCTGCCCGGCTTCTTCCTGATCGCCGAGGCGGACAAGAACATCCCGGCCGCCGCGCACCACTTCATGGCCGAGCGCGCCGGTGGCGAGGTCGTCAGCATCGCGGGCGCCTCACACGCGGTGTTCGCCTCCCACCCGGACGAGGTCGCCGGCCTCGTCCTGCGGGCCGCCGAGGTCTGAGCACCACCCGGAGACCACCGCCTCGCCCGGCACGGCACCGCCGCCGGCCGGCGGGCCGGCCGGGGCCGCGTCCTCAGCGACGGACGAGCTCGCGTCCGAGATCCTCGCGAAGGTGCACCTCGATGAACACCCGCAGGTAGGGATCGCCGGCCAGGCCGTCGAAGGCGGCCGCCAAAGACGGGTCCGGTCCGTCGGTCAGGTGGACGATACGCCAGAGGTTGAGCGGGTCGTCCTCCTGACCGGTCACGGAGTGTTCGACGTGGAAGACCGGCTGTCCGGTTCCGGCGGTGAAGACGCGGCCGTCGGGCGCCTCGAAGCGCCCGGCGCCGATGAAGAACGCTCGCCGGTCCCGGTGATCGAGACGGACGTGCTCGATGACCGTCGTGTACCGGTCGGGGTGGGCCCACAGCCGCTGCACCGACACCCTGGTGAAGTCCTCGAACCGGCCGCGGCGCACGCTCGGGAACTTCTCGGCGCTGCCCGCTCTCACGGCCGTCGGGATGTACTTGTCCGGTGCCGCGGCCTTGCGGACCTCCATGTCCCACAGCTGCGCGCCGGTGTAGACGAACGGCGGCCGCGTGTCGTAGCGGTCGCGCAGCACGTCGTTCACCCGTATCGGTGGCAACTCCACCGACGTGGTGCCCGGCGCCTGCCACGCCCGCTCGAAGATCGATTCGTGGTCGAGTGTCTCGGTCATGTCTTCCCCTGGCCGCAATTGGTAAATATTTATGATAGTCAAAATTTATGACTAATATTCACCAGTGTAGGGCCGCGGGGGCGTGTGCGCCGACTTCGCGACCGGGCCTGCCGGTTTCAACGACCTCGACGACTTCACCGACTTCGACGGCGAGAACCATCACGTCCACCTGCCGGTGAACCCCCGAGGTCGTCCTGTCCGAACGCGACGACCGAAGGTCGAGGCGCCGGCCCGCGTTCCGGTAGCGGCCGGGACCCGATCGGCTGCGAGGACACCGCCGGGGGAGCGCGTCACGGCGGCGGCGAGCACAAGACCGGATGCACCGTGATCACCTCCGACTTCGCGCACGACGTATCGGGACCCGAGGCGACGTCGTCGCCCGGAGAAACCGATTCCGAGATTACCGGGCGATTCCGGGGCGACATACGATTGTGCGGGTGACCAGCAGACCCGTCCCGGCGCAGCGCCTTCGTGACCTCGCGCGGCTGCGCCGCGTCCGCGACCGGATCGACCGGGAGTACGCGCAGCCGCTGGACGTCGAGGCACTTGCCCGCGGCGCGCACATGTCGGCCGGGCACCTCAGCCGCGAGTTCCGGCTCGCCTACGGGGAGTCTCCGTACGGCTACCTCATGACGCGGCGCATCGAGCGCGCGATGGCGCTGCTGCGCCGTGGCGACCTCAGCGTCACCGAGGTCTGTTTCGCGGTCGGCTGCTCGTCGCTGGGCACCTTCAGCACCCGCTTCACCGAACTGGTCGGCATGCCGCCCAGCACCTACCGGCGCCAGGCGGCGCGCGCGACGGCGGGGATGCCGCCGTGCGTGGCGAAGCGGGTGACCAGGCCCGTCAGGAATCGAGAAGCGCCGGCCCCCGCGCCGCGTCTAGCGTGATCGCCATGGACATCGCCGTTCACCTCGCCTTCCTCCCGCATGACGATCCGGACGCCTCGCCGGCCTTCCGCCGTGACGTTCCCGGCTTCGAGGTCCGCGACGACGTGGGCTACGAGGGGATGCGCCGGATCACGGCCGTCCCCGCCGGCCGGCCCGGCACGTCCATCGTCCTGGGGCCACCGGCCGCCGGCCCCGGCGTCACCGACGACGAGCGTCGCTGACCCCTCCGGCGACCACGGCCGAGGTGGCCGGAGGCGGGCGGCGCGCCGTGCCCGGTACCGCCGTCCTTCGGCGGGGACGGCGAGGCGCCGCCGACGGCCCCGCCGCACCGCCGGCCCCGCCTCCACCGGGCTGATGAGGAAAAAGCAGACGTACCGCTCGAAGCTGGTTAGATCGAGCCAGGCGACGCCGATGGAGACCGCGAAGGCGGCCCTGCCCACACATATGGAGACACGATGAACATGGCCCCCGGAACGGACGCGCAGTCGCCTGCGCCGCACGATGCCGACAGTCACGACCTGATCCGCGTGCACGGCGCGCGCGGGAACAACCTCAAGGATGTCAGCGTCGAGATCCCGAAGCGCCGGCTGACGGTGTTCACCGGCGTCTCCGGCTCGGGCAAGAGCTCGCTGGTGTTCGGCACGATCGCCGCGGAGTCGCAGCGGCTGATCAACGAGACCTACAGCACCTTCGTGCAGGGCTTCATGCCGACGATGGCGCGGCCCGAGGTCGACGTGCTCGAAGGGCTGACGACCGCGATCATCGTCGACCAGCAGCGGATGGGGGCCAACATCCGCTCCACGGTCGGCACCGCCACCGACGCCAACGCGATGCTGCGCATCCTCTTCAGCCGGCTCGGGCAGCCGCACATCGGCTCGCCCAACGCGTTCTCCTTCAACGTCCCCACGGTCCGGGCGAGCGGTGCGATCACGGTCGAACGCGGCGCCCGCAAGACCGAGAAGGCGACCTTCACCCGCGTCGGCGGCATGTGCACGCGCTGCGAGGGCCAGGGCGCGGTCTCCGACATCGACCTCACCCAGCTCTACGACGACTCCAAGTCGCTCGCCGAGGGCGCGTTCACCATCCCCGGCTGGAAGTCGGACAGCTTCTGGACCGTGCGGGTCTACGCCGAGTCGGGCTTCGTCGACCCGGACAAGCCGATCCGCGAGTACACCGAGAAGGAGCTCCACGACTTCCTCTACAAGGAGCCGGTCAAGGTGAAGGTCGACGGCGTCAACCTCACCTACGAGGGGCTGATCCCGAAGATCCAGAAGTCGTTCCTGTCCAAGGACCGGGAGGCGATGCAGCCGCACATCCGGGCGTTCGTGGACCGGGCGGTCACCTTCACCACCTGCCCCGAGTGTGAGGGCACCCGGCTCAGCGAGGCGGCCCGGTCGTCGCGGATCGGCGGGATCAACATCGCCGACGCGTGCGCGATGCAGATCAGCGACCTGGCCGGATGGGTCCGCGACCTGGCCGAGCCGTCGGTGGCGCCGCTGCTCGCCGCGCTGCGGCACACCCTCGACTCGTTCGTGGAGATCGGGCTGGGCTACCTCTCGCTCGACCGTTCCTCGGGCACGCTGTCGGGCGGCGAGGCACAGCGCGTCAAGATGATCCGCCATCTCGGCTCCTCGCTCACCGACGTCACCTACGTCTTCGACGAGCCCACCGTCGGCCTGCACCCCCATGACATCCAGCGGATGAACGACCTGCTGCTGCGGCTGCGGGACAAGGGCAACACGGTGCTCGTCGTGGAGCACAAGCCGGAGACGATCGTGATCGCCGACCACGTCGTCGACCTCGGCCCCGGCGCCGGTACGGCGGGCGGCACCGTCTGCTTCGAGGGCACCGTCGAGGGGCTGCGGGCCAGCGGCACCATCACCGGCCGCCATTTCGACGATCGGGCCACCCTCAAGGAGAAGGTGCGGACGCCCACCGGCACGCTGGAGATCCGCGGCGCGACGGCGCACAACCTGCGCGACGTCGACGTCGACATCCCGCTCGGGGTGCTCGTCGTCGTCACCGGCGTCGCCGGCTCCGGCAAGAGCTCGCTCGTGCACGGGTCGGTCCCCGCGGGCGCGGGTGTGGTGTCGGTCGACCAGGGGGCGATCCGCGGCTCGCGACGGAGCAACCCGGCGACGTACACCGGGCTGCTCGAACCGATCCGCAAGGCGTTCGCGAAGGCCAACGGCGTGAAGCCGGCGCTGTTCAGCGCCAACTCCGAGGGCGCCTGCCCGGGCTGCAACGGCGCCGGCGTCATCTACACCGACCTGGCGATGATGGCCGGGGTCGCCACCACCTGCGAGGAGTGCGAGGGCAGGCGGTTCCAGGCGTCGGTGCTGGACCACCACCTCGGCGGCCGCGACATCAGCGAGGTGCTCGCGATGTCGGTGACCGAGGCCGAGGAGTTCTTCGGCGCCGGCGAGGCGCGCATCCCGGCCGCGCACGCCATCCTCAGCCGGCTCGCCGACGTCGGGCTCGGCTACCTCAGCCTCGGCCAGCCGCTCACCACGCTGTCCGGCGGCGAGCGGCAGCGGCTCAAGCTGGCCACCCACATGGCCGAGAAGGGCGGCGTCTACGTCCTCGACGAGCCGACCAGCGGCCTGCACCTCGCCGACGTCGAGCAGCTGCTCGGCCTGCTCGACCGGCTCGTCGACTCCGGCAAGTCGGTCATCGTCGTCGAGCACCACCAGGCGGTCATGGCGCACGCCGACTGGATCATCGACCTCGGTCCCGGCGCCGGCCACGACGGCGGCCGGATCGTCTTCGAGGGCACCCCCGCCGACCTCGTCGCCGCCCGCTCCACCATCACCGGCGAGCACCTCGCGGCCTACGTCGGCGCCTGACCTGGCAGCCGCAGGAGGTTCGCGACCGCGCCCTGGCCCGTCCCGCCGGCGAGGACCGGCTCGATCCCGCCTCCGGCGGCGGCGACCACCCGCACCCCGACGACGCCGGATGCCGCGCGACGGCTCGCGCCGTCGCGCGGCATCCGGCCTCGGCTGAGATCACCGCGTCCCGCTTCCGCCGTCGCCGAACCCTTCCGTCCTGCCGCCACGCGGGGCGAGGTGGCGCAGGTGCTCACCGCCGGGCGTGAGAGATGCGCCTCTCCCGCAGGACGAGGTGGCGCAGGTGCTCACCGCCGGACGTGAGAGATGCGCCTCTCCCGCAGGATCGCCGCGCTCTGGTGGCACCAGTCCCGGTTGCCCCGTTCGAAGGCGAGGCCGCGCAGGCAGGTCAGGTAGGGGCCGATGCGTTCACCGTGGCGCAGGAACTCCTCCTCGCTCCTGTCGCCGCGCATCCGCCGCAGCAGCCCGCCGAACAGTTCGATCTTGGCGTCGGCGAAGGCGGCTCGCTCCATGAGCTGGGCGATCACCTCGTCGGTGTCGACGTGGTCGGCGGCCTGGACCTTGACGAGAAGGTCGTCACGGATGAAGGAGGGCTTGCCGGCGGTCGCCGCGAACCGTTCCAGCTCGGCCAGACCGGTCTCGGTGACCTGGAACAGGCGCTTGTTGGGCCGGGTGTCCTGGACCACCTCCCGGCCGGAGATCAGCCCTTCCCCCTCCAGCCTGGCCAGCTCGGCGTACAGCTGCTGGGGCAGGGCGTGCCAGAAGTTCGCCACACCCAGGTCGAACGCCTTGGCCAGCTGGTATCCGCTGAGCTCCTCGTCCAGCAGTGCCGCCAGCACGGCGTGCCGCAACGCCATGGAGACGCCCTCCGTCCTCCCTCTTTCCCGGTGCGTGTCCGCCATGATAGTCACTTAATTGACTAATCACTTTATTGACTATTGGAGTGTGGCAATGACCACCGCAGACCGCTTCCGGGCCGCCGTCGAAAGTCACGACCTCACCGCGCTGGACGCCCTGCTCACCGACGACGTCCGCGTGTACAGCCCGGTAAAGTTCACTCCCTTCGAGGGCAGGCCCATGGTCGTGGGCCTTCTTGGTGTCCTGCTGCGCACCTTCGAGGACGACTTCCGCTACATCGGGCACTTCGACGGCACCGCGCAGACCAGCACCGACGGCACCGAGGCCCCGTCGGCCGTCCTGCTGTTCCGGGCCACCGTTCGCGGCAAGCAGATCCACGGCATGGACCTCCTCCAGTTCGACCGGGACGGCCTGATCAAGGAGCTCACGGTGATGGTCCGCCCGCAGTCCGCGGTCCAGGTCCTGGGGGAGGCGGTCCTCGCCGGTCTCGTCGCCGACGGCCTCGTCCCGGCACCGGCCGGCCACTGAGGCTCCGCGGAACCGGCACGCCGGCGTACCTGCCCGTGCCGGGGTCGACGGGCAGGTACGCGCTCACCGAGGCAGGTGCGTGCGATCGTGCGGGGCAGTGGTCACCGTCTCCAGAACAGGAGGTGGGTGACTCCGCTGGGGCTCGGTACCGTCTCCAGGTGAAAGCGGTCGAGCAGGTCGGTGGGGCTGTCCCACAGCCGTTCGCCTCGGCCGAGGTCGACGGGCGCGACGGCGATGTGCATCACGTCGACCAGGTCGGCCCGGATGAACTCGCGGATGGTGGCGACCCCTCCGCCGAGGCGCACGTCCCGGCCGCCGGCGGCCTGCTTCGCACGTGCCAGCGCCTCGGCCGGTGTCGCGTCGAGGAAGTGGAAGGTGGTGTCGGCCAGGGTGAAGGACGGACGTTCGTGATGGGTGAGCACGAAGACCGGCGTGTGGAACGGCGGGGTGTCTCCCCACCATCCCTGCCACTCGTGGTTCTCCCATGGACCGCGCTGGGGGCCGAATTTGTTACGCCCCATGATCTCCGCCCCTATGTTGTCGGTATGGGCGCGGGTCAGGTAGTCGTCCAGGCCGCGGGTGCCGCCGGGGTCGGCACGGTTCACCCAGCTGGCGGTGGCGCCCGCCCAGGACCACAGGGGAGCGGGGTCCGCGTGGCCGAAGGGCCGGTCCAGGCTCTGCCCCTCACCGGTACCGAACCCGTCCTGTGACACGTTGAAGCATTGCACCCTCAACAGCTGCGACATGCGTCCTCCTTCGGGAGCCGGCAAGTATCTTCTGATGGAACGCCCAGGTCAGGCGCCCATTCGGGGAGGTAGTCGAAACAGCGGGGAGATTCTTGCGGTCCGGTACCGCAAGAACGCGGCACCGGCGCCGACTCCATGGTGAACGGCGCCTCGGGGGCGCCGTCCGGCCGTCGAAGGAGACGACGTGAAATTCTTGTTGATCATGCACAACAACCCGCGGATCTGGGATGCGCTGACCGAGGGGGAGCGCGACGAGGTGATGAGGGGCCACGGCGCGTTCATGGAGACCGTCAGGAGATCCGGGGAGATGATCGGTACCGTCGCGCTGGCCGACCCGTCGCAGAGCGCCGTGGTCAAGGTCCGGGGCGGCGTCCCGGCGGTGACGGACGGGCCCTACCTCGAGGCCAAGGAGTACCTGGGCGGCTACTACCTGGTGGAGTGCGAGAACAGGGAACGTGCCCTGGAGCTGGCCGCGCTCATTCCGGACGCCGGCGTCGAGGGCCTGGGCATCGAGGTGCGGCCGGTGGTCCACGCGGGCACGGCGGACGGCTGAGCCCGCGATGAAGTTCCCGCTGAATCTCCATCTGGACGCGGCGGACCTGCGGTGGGCGGGATTAGGCCATTTCGACTGTCTCGACTGTCTCGACCGTGAGGACTTCCCGGACGTGGCCGGGATGGAGAGGTGAACGCCTCCGAACGCCTCGGGGACCTGCTGCGCGAACTGGCGCCGCGGGTTCTCGGCGTGCTCCTGCACCGCTACGGCGGGTTCGAGGAGTGCGAGGACGCGGTGCAGGAGGCGTTGCTCGCCGCCGCGACGCAGTGGCCCGCCGAGGGCGTCCCGGAAAGCCCGCGCTCGTGGCTGGTGACCGTGGCCTCCCGCCGGCTGATCGACCAGGTGCGCAGCGAGCAGGCCCGCCGCCGCCGGGAGGCCACCGCGGCGGTGCGGGAGGCGCCGGACGCCGGCCTCGCACCGGCCCCCGGCGACGAAAGCCCTCGCGACCGCGACGACACCCTCACGCTGCTGTTCCTGTGTTGCCACCCGGCGCTGACGCCCGCCTCCCAGGTGGCGCTCACGCTGCGCGCCGTCGGCGGCCTCACCACCGCCGAGGTGGCGCGGGCGTTCCTCATGCCGGAGGCCACCATGGCGCCGCGGATCAGCCGCGCCAAGCAGCGGATCAAGGCCGTCGGCGCCTCGTTCGAGATGCCGGACGCCCGGGAGTGGGCCAGACGGCTGGACGCCGTCCTGCACGTGCTCTACCTGGTCTTCAACGAGGGCTACACCGCCGGCTCCGGGCCCGACCTGCACCGCGGCGAGCTCACCGCGGAGGCGATCCGGCTCACCCGGACGGTGCACCGGTCCCTGCCGGACGACGGTGAGGTCGCCGGGCTTCTGTCGCTGATGCTGCTGACCGACGCCCGCCGAGCGGCCCGCACCGGCCCGGACGGCGCCCTCGTGCCGCTGGCCGAGCAGGACCGGAACCGGTGGGACACCGCCATGATCAAGGAGGGCACCGCGCTGGTCACCGACGCCATGTCCGCCTCGGCCCTCGGCCCCTACCAGCTCCAGGCGGCGATCGCCGCGCTGCACGTCCAGGCGCCGCGAGCCGAGGACACCGACTGGGAGCAGATCCGCATCCTGTACGCGATCCTCACCCGGATCGCGCCGAACCCGATGGCCACGCTCAATCACGCCGTCGCGGTCGCGATGACCCGCGGGCCCCGGGCCGGGCTCGAACTGCTGGAGAGCCTGGACGGCGACCCCCGGATCACCCGTCACCACCGCCTCCACGCCGTGCGCGCCCACCTGCGGGAACTGGCCGGCGAGCACGCCGCCGCGCGAGAGAGCTACCTGCTGGCGGCCCGGCGTACCACGAGCCTTCCCGAACAGCGCTACCTGCGGGACAGGGCGGGCAGGCTGGACCGGTGACGGCCGGCGTGCGGGTGCGTTCGGCGATGCGGTCCGGGCCCGCCGCTCACGCGGCGAGCCCGGAACCCGAGGTCTTCACCGTCTTTCAGGCGCTCAGCACCTTGCGGAGCAGTTCGGCGAGCTCGGCTGGGTGCGTGCTGAGGCCCGTGTGCCCGCCGGGGAAGTGGACGAGCTCCGTGCCGAACCGCTCGGCGAGGAGGGCGGCGGGCCGGTAGGGCAGTTCACCGCGCGATTTCGCCCCGCCCGCGAGCACGAGCCGGTCCGACAGGGCCGCCAGGCGATCGGTGTACCGGCCGGGGTGGTCGTGGGCGAGCGTCGCGTGTTCGGCCATGGTGTTCAGTAGCGAGCGCTGCCGGCCCGCAGGAGCGGGGACACCGTCGACGGGAACCCGTCCACGGTGGCTCCGGCGAACTGCAGCATGCGGCCCAGGTGCCTGTTGTTCTCGGCGGGGAAGTTCAGCGTGGGAGTGGACACGTCATCGAGCGTGGCGCGCTGGGTCTCGGTGAGGGTGAGGTTCAGGGCACGCAGGTTGACCTCGAACTGGTCCATGCGGCGTGCGCCGATCAGGGTGGAGGTGATCCCGGGACGGTCCCGCACCCAGGCCAGGGCCACTTGGGCGGGACTGGCGCCCACGTCGCCGGCGACGTCGTTGAGCGCGTCGATCACGACGTAGTCGGCTTCGCCCGGGGCGCCCACCAGCTGCGCGCGAGCGGTGTCCACCGGACCGGTGCCGGCGCTGGAGTACTTGCCGGACAGGAACCCGCTCTTCAGCGGCCCCCACGCCATCACACCCATTCCCAGGGCCTGGGCCATGGGGATCAGCTCCCCTTCCGAGGTCCGCTCAAGCAGGGAGTACTCCAGCTGCAGGGCGATGATCGGAGCCCAGCCGCGCAGGCGCGCGACGGTGGCCGCCTCGGCCGTCGCCCAGGCCGGCACGTCGGAGAATCCGACGTAGCGGACCTTGCCGTCGCCGATCAGGTGGTCCAGCGCGCGGAGGGTCTCCTCGGTCGGCGTGGACGGGTCGAAGTTGTGCAGCCAGTAGACGTCGACGTAGTCGGTCCGCAGGCGCCGTAGCGAGTTCTCCAGCTGTTGCACGATCGCCTTACGACCGGCTCCGCCGCCGTTGGGGTCGTTCTCGTACAGGTTGCCGAAGAACTTCGTGCCGATCACCACTCGATCGCGTAGTGCGGGCCGGCCGGCGAAGTAGTCGCCGATGATCTTTTCGGAGTGGCCGTTGGTGTAGATGTTGGCCGTGTCGATCGAGTTGCCGCCCTCGTCCAGATAGGCCGCGAGGATGTTCTTGGACTCCTCTGGGCTGCAGCCCCAACCATGATCCTCACCGAAGGTCATCGTGCCGAGCGTGAACGGGCTGACCCGCAGACCCGAGCGGCCGAGCGTGACGTAGGAATCGAGCGACATCCTGTGACTCCGAGCTGATAGAGGTGGGGACGGCATGGACGCCGTCTCCCCGTGTTCCTCCATTCGAGCGCGAAACGTCGCGATCGCCTAGAATGATGCGCGCGCAGCGTTGCACGATCCGCTCAACCTTGCCCCGATCATCTTGGTTTCGCACGCATCTTCATGGTCCACTGGTGTGGTGCGTCACCTGGAGGAACTTCGCGACCGGATCGCGCGACTGGCCGCGGGCGGACCGCGCCCGCTGGAGATCGAGGGCGTCACGGTGTTCTCGACCGGGCACGTGACCGAACCGCTGGGCACGGTCACCAAGCCCATGTTCGCCCTGGTCGCCCAGGGAGCGAAGCGCTCCGTCCTCAGTGACCGCGTCTTCGACTACCACGCGGGCCAGTATCTCGTCGTGACCGTCGACCTTCCCCTGACCTCGCAGATCACGCGTGCCACGCCCTCCGAGCCCTTCCTCGGGTTCGGACTCCCGCTGCGGCCCGCGATCATCGCGCAGCTGCTGCTGGAGGCCGGCCCCTCCGTCGTTCGCTCCCGTCGTTCGCTCGACGAGGGGCCGGGCATCGCGACCAGTGATGCCGACGACAGGCTGCTCGACGCCGTCGTCCGGCTGCTGCGCCTGCTGGACGAGCCACCTGACATCCCGGTGCTGGCCCCCGGCGTGCGACGCGAGATCCACTGGCGGCTGCTGAACGGACCCCAGGCGGACCTGGTCAGGCAGATCGGCCTGGCCGACAGCCGCATGACCCTCGTCGCCCGTGCGATCGGGTGGATCAGGGACCGCTACGACGAGGTGATTCGCATCGACGACCTCGCCGGCGAAGTCGGGGTGAGCGTCTCCTCTCTCAACCGGCACTTTCGTGCGGTGACCGCCATGAGCCCACTTCAGTATCAGAAACAACTCCGGCTCCAAAGGGCCCGCATGCAACTCATCGCGGCGCCGCACGACGTGGCCGCGATCGGGTACGCCGTCGGATACGACAGCCCGTCGCAGTTCAGCCGCGAGTACCGGCGCATGTTCGGAGCCCCGCCGGGCCAGGACGCGGCACGCCTCCAGAACGCGGCGATCGTCCAGGAGTAGACGGCCGGTTGCGCCATCTTCCACCGCCGAGCCCTCATGCCCGTCCCTCACCCCCCGGGGCCGGGGGGAGTCCCGCCGCTCAGCCGCCGCAGGGCCTCGGCGGTGGGTGAGCCGGGTTCGGCGTTGTAGACGCACAGGGTCTGGTCGGGGTCGTCGGGAGGCTGGAAGGTCTCGTAGAAGAAATGGAGATCACCGACCACGGGGTGGTGGTAGTGCTTGCTGCCATGGGTGCGGCGCAGGACGTGGTGGTCGTTCCACCAGGTGGTGAACTGGGGTAAACGCAGGGTGAGCTCGGCCACGAGGTCGGCGAGCAGCCGGTCGTGCGGGTGGCGGCCCGTTTCGAAGCGGAGCATGGCGACGGTCTCGGAGGCCGCCTCCGCCCAGTTCTCGATGCGGTCACGGGCCTCCGGGTCCAGGAGGTAGTAGCGGGCGAGGTTGCGCCGGGGGGCGGGGATGGCCTCGAAGTCCGTCAGGACCGCGCAGATCAGGTGGTTGGCGGCCAGCACGTCGGTGCGCCGGCCGAGGATGAAGGCGGGGACGCGCTCCAGGGCCTGGAGCGTGAGGTACAGGCCCGGGCGGACCCGCTGCGGGCCGGCGGAGGTACGGGGAGCCGGTACGGGCCGCGCCAGCAGGTCGGTGAGGTGCTCGCGCTCCGCGAGATCGAGCTGGAGCGCGCGTGCGAGGGTCGCGACGACCTCCGGGGAGGGGTTTCTGGCGCGGCCCTGTTCAAGACGGGTGTAGTACTCGGTACTCACTCCGGCGAGGCGGGCGACCTCGTCGCGGCGCAGTCCCGGCACCCGCCGGATGCGGCCGTCGTCCGCCAGCCCCGCCCGACCGGGGGTGACCCGGGCCCGGCGGGAGCGCAGAAAGCCGGCGATCTCGCTACCACGGTCCATGTCTCCAGTGTGGACCCGCCGGATGTGGCGCGCCTTCGCCGGGTGGCCCTGCCGGTACCTGTCCTCTCAGGGCCTGTTCAAGCCTCGTGAACGAACCTCGGAGGTGGTGTGCTGGATGTGTGGGACGGTTGCCGGCCACGGCCCGTCCCTTGATCCGTTTCTCGTTGGGAGGTGTGCCCATGCTCGGGAAAATCCCTGGCAAGCCCCTGACCGGCCGCGTGGCGGTTATCACCGGCGCCTTCGGCGAGGTCGGCGAGGCCGCGGCCGAACACCTGGCGGGGCTGGGCGCGCGCGTCGCCGTCCTGGACCGGCGTGCGGACCGGCTGGACAGGCTGGTCTCCCGGATCGGGAAGAACGGCGGCACCGCCCTGGCGATCGCCGTTGACGTGACCGACGCCGCGGCGGTGCGCTCGGCCGCCGGCCGGGTGGCGGCCGAGCTGAAAGACGCCGACCTGCTGATCAACAACACGGGCGTCATGCTGCCCGTCCCGATCGAGGAGCCGGTCGCCGATCGGTGCGGGCGTCAGATCGACCTCAACATCACCGGGCTGACGAACGTCCTCGGCGCGTTCACCCCGCAGCTGGTCAAGGCCGCCGGTGAGCGTGGCGTGGCCGATCTGATCAACGCCTCGTCGATCGCGGCGCGGGACGGCTTCCCCGACTTCGCCGTCTACTCCGGTACCAAGACGTACGTCACCCGCCTCTCGCATCACCTGCGTGTCGAGCTGGGCGTCAAGAACGTGCGGGTGTCCAGGCTCGAACAGGGCGTCGCCGAGACCAGGCCTCGGCGCCACGTCACCGGCAACGGTGCGTTCCGGTGGCTGAGAGGCTCCGGGAAGACGACGGAGTGGCTCACGCCGCAGGACATCGCCGAGACCATCGGCTTCATCGCCACGCTGCCGCCGCGCGCGACCCTCCAGCGGATCACGATCACGCCCACCCGCCGGCCCGTCTGACCCCGCCCGGCCCCCTGCGCTCGCCCCCTCCCGGGACACGGGCCACGGGGACGCCCGCCCGATCCTCCGGCGCGCGGCGATTGTGGTTGCGATGCGCGGCAGCGCACGCGTACTCTTCCGGCAACGCATTGACGGAGACGAGTAGTCACGGGATCAGGGCGGGCAGGAGAGAGCCGCCGGCAGCTGGGAAGGCGGCCCCGTCCCCGGTGACGAAGACCCTCCCGAGTGCGGGGAGAAACGGCGTCCGCGCCCAATGCCCCGCCGGCCGGCCCCCGTCACCGGGCCCATCGAGGCCGCCGTCGTCACGGCGGTGAAAGTGCGGTGGCACCGCGAGTTCCCTTCTCGCCCGCACTCCCAAGGGATCACCACTCACTGACCAGAGGTTTGTGATGATCTCCTCATCCGCGACGATCCCGTCCACCCGCAGAACCCTGGCCGCGGAGCTCCCGCGGCGAATCGGCCGGCAGGTGACCGTCCAGGGCTGGCTGCACCGCAGGCGAACCCTGAAATCCGTGGTCTTCCTCATCCTGCGGGACCGCTCCGGCCTGGTCCAGGTCGTGGTCACCGAGCCCGAGGCCATGGCCGCCGCCGGCGGCCACCCCGAAGAGACCGTCTTGCAGATCACCGGGACCGTGACCGCCAACCCCCAGGCTCCCGGCGGAGCCGAGGTGACCTCCCCGGCGGTGACCGCCCTGTCGGGACCGGCCGCCGCCCCGCCGTTCGACCTCTACCGCCCCGCGGTGCCGGCCACCCTGCCGACCATCCTCGACCATGCCCCGGTCACCCTGCGCCATCCGCTGCTGCGGGCGCCCCACGCCATCTCCGCGGTCTCGGTGGCGGGTTTCCGCACGACGCTGGACGCGCTCGGCTTCACCGAGATCCACACACCCAAGGTGGTGGCCTCGGCGACCGAGTCCGGTGCCGACGTCTTCGGGATCGACTGGTTCGGCACCCGCGCCTACCTGGCCCAGTCGCCGCAGTTCTTCAAGCAGGCCATGGTCGGCGTCTTCGAGCGCGTCTACGAGACCGGGCCGGTCTTCCGGGCCGAACCCCACGACACCGCGCGGCACCTGGCCCAGTACACCTCGCTGGACGCCGAACTCGGCTTCGTCACCGACCACCGGGAGGTGATGGCCGTGCTGCGCGAGGTGATCGCGGGCATGACGGCCGCCGTCGAACAGCACGCCGGCGAGGCCTGCGCGCTGCTGGGCGTCGAGCTGCCCGACGTCCCGGAACGGATCCCGGAGATCCACTTCGCCCGGGCCCAGGAACTCCTGGCCGCCCACACCGGCGAGGACCCCAGGGGGGAGCCGGACCTCTCCCCGGCCCACGAACGCTGGCTGTCGCGGTGGGCGCTGCGCGAGCACGGCAGCGAGTTCCTGTTCGTCACCGGCTACCCGATGGCCAAACGACCCTTCTACACCCACCCCGAGCCCGGCAGGCCGCAGTACTCCAACAGCTTCGACCTGCTCTTTCGTGGCTTGGAGCTCGTCACCGGCGGCCAGCGCCTGCACCGCCACGAGGACTATCTCGCGGCCCTGGCGGCCCGAGGGGAGTCGCCGGAGCCCTACGCCGGCTATCTCGCCGCCTTCCGGCACGGGATGCCCCCGCACGGTGGCTTCGCCCTCGGCCTGGAACGGTGGACCACCCGGCTGACGGGGGCCGACAACATCCGCCGTGCCACCCTGTTTCCCCGTGACCTCCACCGGCTGACCCCCTGACGCCTCCGGGTGCGGCCCGCCGGGACACCACCGGGACGGGCCGCACCCGGTCGTCAGGACAGCAGGTCGCTCGCGTAGCGGGCGTACACGGCGGCGCAGCGGCGCATGGCGATCTCGTCGACGTACTCGTCGGGGCCGTGTGAGACGTCCAGGCGGCCCGCGCCGTAGCCGAAGGCGGGGATGCCGAGCTGCGCGTACCAGCGGGTCTCCAGGATGCCCGCGCACATCTCGAACCGGGCCGGCGCGCCCTGGACGTCGCCGGCGACGCGGGCGAGCGCGACGGCCGCGGGATGGTCGCGCTCGGTGCCGGCGGAGGGCTGCAGCTGGGTCGTGCGGATCGACACGTCGGCGCCGATCTCGCGGGCGGCGTCCTCGATGAGGCCGGTCAGGCGCTTGAGCTCGCCCTCCAGGTCCTCTTCGGGGTTGTAGCGGCCGTCGACGGTGAAGAAGGCCGAGCCGGGCACGACGTTGAAGTTGGAGCCGCCGCCGGACAGGCCGCCGACGACGATCATGCTGCCGCGGGCGTCGCCGGGGCTCATCGGGAAGCCGGTGTGCCGCCCGGCCATCTCGGCGGCGTACCGCTCGACGGGGCGGGCGATGTGCAGCATCTGCTGGAAGGCGTTGACGCCGAGGTTCGCCTGCCCGACGTGGGCCTCGCGGCCCCGGATGTCGATGCGGACGGAGACGGCGCCGCGGGCGGCGTTCCAGATGGCGCCGCCGCTGGGTTCGGCGGTGACCATGGCCAGCGCGGCCGGGTCGATCAGCCCGGCGGCGCGCAGGTGCCCGGCGCCCACGACGCTGCCGGTCTCCTCGTCGCACACCAGGTGCACGACGATCCGCCCGTCGCCGAGCAGTCCCAGGTCCCTGGCGGCCGCGGCGCCGTAGAGCATGCTGACGATGCCGCCCTTCATGTCCGCCGCGCCCCGGCCGATGATCCTTCCGTCGCGTCGTACGGCCGTGAACTGCCCGCGGCTCTGGGCGGGCACCACGTCGAAGTGGCCGTGGAAGTAGACGAGCCTGTCACCGCCGCCGGCGGTGCCGCGCACGACGCAGGGCTCTTCGAGCTCACCGGACGGGTCGACGAGTTCGATGATCTCCGGGGACAGGCCGAGGCGGTCCATCGCCTCGCGCAGCACCCGCGCGCAGCGGCCCAGCGCGAGCCCGGGCGGGTTCTCGGAGCCGACGGCCACGAGACGTTCGAGAAGCAGCGCCATCTCCTCGGCCCGCTCGTCCAGCCAGGCTCCGACCTGCGCGGCGTGGTTCGCCATGGGGTTCTCACCTCTCGTCGGACGGTGTCACGGTGCGGCTCGCCCCCGGAGCCGGTACGGGCGTGCACGGTGGGAAGAAGGGCTTTCGGCCACCGAAATGCAATTGACGTAATTCTAGGTTGAAATCAGCCTCATATGGTTTCCGATTCTGGCTCTAGAATCGCAATATGAGCAATGAAAACATACTTGATGCCATCGATCGCGAAATTTTGTTCCACCTCCGGCGGGACGGCCGGTTGACCAACGTCGAGCTCGCCAGGCGCGTGGGGCTCACCCCGCCCCCGTGTCTGCGCCGGGTGAAGCGGCTGGAGGAGGCGGGCGTCATCACCGGTTACCGGGCGACGGTCGATCACGGGATCCTCGGCGGCGGGCTGGAGGTCATCGTCTCCATCGAGGTCGCCGTGAGCGATCTGAAGACCCTGGAGCAACTGGAGAGGACCATCGCCGCCTACGACGAGGTCGTCGAGTTCCGCCGCCTGTTCGCCACCCCCGACTACCACCTGCGCGTTCTCGTCGCCGACTACGCCGCCTACGAGGCGTTCCAGACCGGGAAGATCATCGGTATTCCCGGCGTGGCCCGGGTGATCTCCCAGCCGACCATGAAGAAGATCAAGGTTCTCGACTGATCGGGGTCCCGGTGAGAGCGCTGTCACCAGGTGCGGGGGATCGCGCCACCGCGGCGCGGCGCTTGACGGTGCGGGTGTTCCTGCGGCGGGTCCTGCCCGACGAACTACGATTGGTGCCGAATGTGCGCGCGCTGTACGCCGCACGTCACCGTTCGTCGACGGCGGCCACCGCCGGCGTGATCGTCGGCAAGGCCGTGACACAACCATGACACGGCGAGGACGAGGCGGGCACACGGCCGGCCGACAGTGGACGGGGTTGACCGGCGGACGGGCTACGGGCGAGTTACGGGGGCGTGCTGTGAAACTCGGGGGCGTGTCGCGGGTGTTGTTGATCGAGGACGACCCGGCCGTGCGGGAGGGCCTTGAGCTGGCCCTGACCTTGCACGGATACCGGGTGCGCGCGGTGGAGTCCGGCGAGCAGGGGCTGGAGCGGCTGCGCACGGACCTTCCCGACGTCGTCGTGCTCGATCTGATGTTGCCCGGCATGGACGGGTTCGAGGTCTGCCGCCGCATCCGGGCCGCCGGCCAGCTGCCGATCATCATGCTGACCGCGCGCGGCGACGACATGGACGTGGTGGCCGGGCTGGAGGCGGGCGCCGACGACTACGTGGTCAAGCCGGTGCAGCCCAGGGTGCTCGAGGCACGCATCGGCGCCGTGCTCCGGCGGATCGGCCGGGAGCAGGCGGAGCTGGAGCGGCACGGGGACCTGACCATCGACCGGGCCGGGATCGTGGTCGCCAGACGCGGCGTGCCGGTGGACCTCGCCCCGACCGAGCTGCGCCTGCTGCTCGAGCTCTCCGGCACGCCGGGCCGGGTGCACAGCCGCCAGCAGCTGCTGGAGTCGGTGTGGGAGCACGGGTATTTCGGCGACTCGCGCCTGGTGGACGCGTGCGTGCAACGGTTGCGCGCGAAGATCGAGGACGACTCGGCGGCGCCCGTCTACGTGCAGACGGTGCGTGGGTTCGGGTACCGGTTCGGGCCGGTGTGAGCCGCCGGTGACACTCCGGCCGAGCCTGGGGCTGCGTGCCCGGCTGTTGTCCGCCTTCGCGCTGCTGTGCGTGGTCACCGCGGCGGCGGTGGCCGGCGGGATCTACGTCCAGGCCCGCAACGCCATCCTGGAGAGGACCCAGGACGCCGCGGTGCAGGCGATGACCGGCCGCCTGGAGGCGCTCTACCCGTTGCGGAGCGCGGCGCCGGGCCCGGACGAGCTCGGCGAGATCGCCGAGGCCGCGGCCGACCAGAACAGCTTCGCGGTCGCCGTCTACGGCGACACGCACTCGCCGCTCCCCCCGGGGCCGCCCCCGGCGCCGGGGCCGGGGCCCCGGAGGCCGGGCGGGAACGCCCGGATCCCGGACCTCGGGGTGATCTCACCGGAGCTGCGGCAGGTGGTGGCCGGCGGCCGTACCGCGTGGCAGCGCGTGGTCTGGCACAACGCGCCCATCCTGATCATCGGCATGCCGTTGCTGATCATCGAGCAGGACCGGACGACGCGGGTGTCCGGCATCGAGGTCTACAGCGCGCGCAGCCTGCTTCCCGAAGAGCGCAGCGTCGACGAACTCGCCGCACGCGCCTGGCTCATCGGCGGGGCGGCCCTGGCGTTCGCGGTCGCCCTGGCGCTGCTGGCCACCCGTGGCGTGCTGGGCCCGGTGCGCGAGCTCGGCCGGGCGGCACGCCTGCTGGGCGAGGGCGAGATGCGGACCAGGATCGCGGTGCGCGGCTCCGACGAGCTGGCCGACGTGTCGCGCACGTTCAACAACACCGCCGCGGAGCTGGAACGGCTCGTCGGGCAGTTGCGCGAGATGGAGGCCGACGCCCGCCGGTTCGTGGCCGACGTGTCCCACGAGCTGCGCACCCCGCTGGCCGCGCTCGCCGCGGTCGCCGACGTCCTGGAGGAGCAGGCGGGCCGGCTGCCCGAGCCCGCCGGAAGGGCCGCCAGGCTGGTCAGCCAGGAGACGCTCAACCTCACCGCTCTGGTGAACGACCTCATCGAGATCAGCAGGTTCGACTCGGGCGTCGCGGCCCTCGCGCCGAACGAGGTCGACGTGGCCGAGCTGGTGCGCGCGACCTTGCGCGTCCGGGGCTGGTCGGAACGGGTGCACACCGAGGTTCCGGCCGGGGTGACGGCGCGGCTGGACCCGCGCCGGGTGGACGTCGTCCTCGCGAACCTGGTCGGCAACGCCCTGCGGCACGGCGAGCCACCGGTGTCGGTACGGCTTGACACCGACCCGCACTGGATCGTCCTCGAGGTCCGCGACCACGGATCGGGGCTGGACGAGGCCGTGCTGCCGCACGTGTTCGACCGGTTCTACAAGGCCAGCGCGGCCAGGGCCAGGTCCGAGGGCAGCGGCCTGGGCCTGGCCATCGCGCGGGAGAACGCGCGTCTGCACCGAGGCGACCTCACCGTCGCCAACGCCCCGGACGGCGGCGCCGTGTTCACGCTGCGCCTGCCACGCCGGTCACCCGATCCGGACGGAGGTCCCGAATGAGGACCGGACCCGCCCGCCGCATGCTCGCCGCGGGCCTCGTGTCGCTCGCCGCCGCGGCCGGCTGCGGCGTGCAGCCCAGCGACGTCATCCCCGCCGGCGACCCGCCGAGCGGACGCGTCGCACCGGCCACGACGACCACCCTCTACCTGGTGAAGAACGGCCGGATCAGCGCGGTGACGCGGCCCCGTGACCGTCCGATGTTCCCGGCGGACACGCTCGCGCTGCTGGCGGACGGACCCACCGCGGGGGAGCGGGCGAACGGGTTCACCACCGAGGTCCCGCCCGAGGCCGGCCCGTTCTCGGTGACCGCCAGGCCGGCCGGCCACCTGGTGGTGACCCTGTCCGCTCCGGCCGGCGAGCTGTCCGCACCGGCCGTCGGGCAGATCGTGTGCACGGCTGCCGCCACGGCGCCGGAAAGCCCTGCCGAGGTCCAGGTCACCGTCGTCGGCGCCGGGCAGAGCGTCGGCCCCCGGAACTGCCCGGGTGGCGCCGGCGCGCCGTGAGGGAACGCGGCCGAGGTCGCGTCAGCCGGCCAGCGCGAAGCCGGCCGCCGCCTCCGCGTGCAGCCGGGCGCTCGGCAGCAGCGGGACGGCGGTGTCCTTCTCGGTGATCAGGAGCTCGATCTCCGTGCAGCCGAGGATGACGCCTTCGGCTCCGTCGGCCGCGAGATCGGCGATGATCTGGGCGTACGCGTCCCTGGAGGATTCCCTGAGCACCCCGCGCACCAGTTCGTCGAAGATCACGCGATGGGCCAGTTCCCGCTGCTCGCGCCGCGGGACGACCACGTCGAAGCCGTGGGCGGCCAGCCGGTCCCGGTAGAAGGGCTGCTCCATGGTGAAGCGGGTGCCCAGCAGGCCGACCTTGCGCATCCCCCTGGCGCGGACCTCCGCGCCCACGGCGTCGGCGATGTGCAGCACGGGCACGCTCGCGGCCCGCGCCACGTCGTCGCTCACCCGGCTGAAGGTGTTGCTGCAGACGAGCAGGACCTCGGCGCCGAGGTCCTCCAGCTTCCCGCCGGCATCGGCCAGCAGCGTGCTCACCTCGTCCCAGCGGTCGGCGAAGACGAGGTCCTCGACGGTCGTGTAGTCGACCGACCAGATGAGGCTGTTGGCGGAATGACTGCCGCCGAGCCGCTCGCGTACCCGCTGGTTGATGATCTGGTAGTAGATCACCGTCGATTCCCAGCTCAACCCGCCGATGAGACCGATGGTGCGCATGGAACTCCGTTTCGATGACTTGTGCCGGCACCTGGTCGGTGCCGGTCGTGGTGACGGTGCCGCCACCGGCCTGGCCGGTGCACGAGCGTGGACGGGCCCGATCCGCCCGGCCCTTCGGCGTTGCGCCGGCGGTCAGGTGCCGGCCAGCGCGCGGGCGCAGGCACCGAGCCCGATCTCGCTGGAGGCCTTGACGAACACCACGTCTCCCGGTTCGACAAGCGCGGTGGCCAGTTTGAGGGCCCCGGCCACGTCCTCGGCGGTGTGGACGGCCACGCCCTGGTCCGAGGACTCGGCCGCCTCCGCCATCGCGAGCGGATCCCCCGCTCCGACCGCGATCAGCACGTCGAAGCGGAGGTCGGCGACGAGCCGGCCCATCTCCGCGTGCCGGGCGCGGGAGGCCTCCGCCTGCTGCCCCATCGCGCCGAGCACGGCGACGGTACGGCGCGTGCCGGCCAGGGCCCTCACCGCCCGCAGCCCGGCCCGCATGGATTCGGGGCTGGCGTTGTAGGCGTCGTCGACGACGGTGACGCCGTCAGGTCGTTCGGCGATCTCCAGCCGGCCCGCGGAGCGCCGCCGGGCGGCGTTCAGCCCATCGGCGATCTCGGCGACGTCCAGGCCGAGCGCGGTGGCGACGGCGGCGGCGGCCAGGGCGTTGCCCACCTGGTGCTCGCCGATGAGGCCGAGCTCGACCGGGGCGCGGCCGGAGGGCGTCACCAGCTCGAACGCGGTTCGCGCGCGGTCGGTCATCCGCACGTCCTCGGCTCGCACCTGCGCCTTCGCCGACCGGCCGTACCACAGGATCCGGGCCCTGGTGCGGCCGGCCATGCCCATGACGTACGGGTCGTCGGCGTTGAGCAGTGCGAACCCGTCCGCCGGAAGCGCCTCGACCAGCTCGCCCTTGGCCTCGGCCACGTCGGCCGGCCCGGCTCCCATGCGCTCCACATGCGCGGTGCCGACATTGAGCACCAGCCCGAGCCGGGGCGGTGCGAGCCCGGTCAGGTATGTCAGGTCGCCCTTGCGGCCCGCGCCCATCTCCAGCACCAGGTACCGGGTGGCGGCGTCGGCACGCAGCACCGTGAGCGGCAGTCCGAGCTCGTTGTTGAACGACCTGTCGGTGGCGACCGTCGCGGCGTGCCGTTCGAGCACCTGGGCCAGCAGGTCCTTGGTCGTGGTCTTGCCCACGGAGCCGGTCAGGCCGATCACGGTCGGGCCGATGTGCTCGAGCAGGTGCCTGGCCAGCAGGCCGAGCGCGAGCTGGACGTCCTCGACCACGAGGGCGGGCACGCCGACGGGCCTCGAGGCCAGCACGGCGACGGCGCCGCCCGCGACGGCGGCGGCCGCGTGGTCGTGACCGTCGACGCGGGCGCCGGCCGTCGCGGCGAACAGGCCGCCGGGCACCACCTCGCGGGAGTCGACCGCCGAGGGCGCCGTCACCGGCGCCTGCGGGTCGCGCACGTCGTGCAGGCTCGCGCCGACGACCCGCGCGATCTCGTTCAGCGTCATGGGGATCATGAGCCGCTCCTGGCGAACGCGAGGTCGATGAGGCGGCGCAGCAGGTCCGGGTACGGGACACCGCTCGCGGCCCACGACCTGGCGTAGACGGAACGGGAGGTGAAGCCGGGCATGGTGTTGATCTCCAGCACGTACAGGCGTCCCGTGTCCTGCTCGTGGAGGAAGTCGACGCGGGACAGGCCGTAGCCGCCGATCGCCCGGAAGGCGCGCAGGGCCAGCTCGCGCACGTCCTCGGCCAGCCGTTCCGGCAGCGCGGCGGGGATGACGGCGATCTCGGCCCGGCTGAGGTACTTGGCCTCGTAGTCGAGCCAGTCGCCGGGCACGATGAGCTCGCCGGGCACCGAGGCGTCCGGGGTGTCGTAGCCGCCGAGCACGCCGCAGACGACCTCGCGCGCGGTCACGCCCTGCTCGACGACGACCACCCGGTCATAGGCCAGCGCCAGGTCCACGCCCGCGCGCAGCTCCTCCATGGAGGTGACACGTGAGATGCCGATGGAGGAGCCCATGTTGGCCGGTTTGACGTACATCGGCCAGTCGAGCGACTTCACCAGATCCCAGTGGTCGGTGGTGGTGCTCCATTCGTGCCCGGTGAACCACACATGTGGGGTGACCGGAATGCCCTCCGCCAGGAACGCGCGCCGCATCGCGACCTTGTTCATGGCCACGGCGGAGGCCATGACGCCGCAGCCCACGTACGGGATGCCCAGCGTCTCCAGGTGACCCTGGACGACGCCGTCCTCGCCGAACGGCCCGTGCAGCACGGGGAAGACCACGTCCGCCAGATCGCGTCGCAGTTCCACCGGCCACCTGCCCTTCCGGTCGATGATGACGGCGACGGGCTCGTACAGATCCCTCGGCAGGGCATTGAGCACGGCCTGCGCCGACTGCAGCGACACCTCGTGCTCCGCGGACGGCCCACCCGCCAGCACGGCCACGCGTACGCGTTCGGTCACGATCGATCAGCCTTCCTCGATGGCACGGAGACGACCGGACCCACCTCTGGGGAACAGGCTCCGGTCAACCCCGTCCACTGTCGGCCGACCGTGTCCCCGCCTCGTCAGCGCCGTGTCATGGTTGTGTCACGGCCGGGCCGTCCTCGGGGGCCGCCTGTGGGCTACGGCCGGTCCGCGTGCCCGCCGGCCCGGCCCGCGCCGGGGTGGGGCCGTCGTCGTGGTGGCCCGCCGCTGTCCGGGCGGTACTCGAAGTGCCACCACTCGTTGTCGTAGATGCGGTACAGGTCGTAGCTGGCGCCGTGTTCCTCCAGCCAGCGCGCGCCCTCATGGGGGCGCACGTCCAGCGCGACGCCCTTGACGTGGCAGGATTCCGCCGGTGGCAGCACGAGCATGCGCGCCAGCGCCGGGGAGCCGGAGCGGCGCACCTCCTCGTCGAACATCCGCTGCTGGACATGGGGATCGCGGTATCCCGAGGTGAGGCCGATGAGCTGGCCGTGACGCCAGAGCGCCCGGGTGCGCGCCGCGGTGAACGCCGCCAGGGCGCCGTCGGTGAGACCGGTGAGGTCCTCGGCGGGGAAGCGCATCCGCAACGCCCAGCGGCAGGCCAGTTCGCGGGCACGGCCGGGATGCCGGGCGAACGCCGCGGGCAGCAGGAACACGGCGAGCACCAGCGTGACCGCGGCATACAGCCGGTCACGGGGCCGAGTCGGGATCGTGCGTGGCTCGTTCATGACGAACCACGATCGGCGCCGGACGTGCGCGCGCCGTCCGCCGGATGTCACCGTTTCTCGACGGCGGCCACCGCCGGCGCGACCGCCGGCGAGGCCGTGACGCGACCATGACACGGCGAGGACGAGGCGGGCGCACGGCCGGCGGCGGACGGGACCGACCGGCGGGCGGGTCACGAGGGCGTGCTGTGAGACCCGGCGTGTCGCGAGTGTCGCCGATCGAGGGTGACCCGGCCTTACGGAAGGGGCGCCGCGGCGCGCCGGGGGAGCAGCAGCGGGGTCGCCAGCAGGAGCACACCGGCCAGGCCGATGGCCGTGCGCGGGCCGAGCACGGCGCCCAGCACGCCCCAGGCGGCCGTCAGGAGCGCGGTCGAGACCTTGGTCGTCACCGCCCAGGCGGACAGCGTGCGGGCGACCCGGCCGGCCGCGGTGCGCTCGAGGCGGTAGGTGGCGCAGACGGGGTTGAAGACCCCGCAGCAGAAGATGAGCCCGAGCTCGACGCTCATCACCAGCAGCAGCCCTCCGGTGCCCGGCCCCAGGAAGACCAGGCCGACGGGCCAGAGCGCGCGCAGCGTCCCGGCCACGACCAGGACCCGGTGCTGTCCGAACCGGGTGACGAGCGGCCGGGCCAGCCGCGAACCGAGCAGCCCGCCGATCGCGGGCGCGGCGAAGGCGAGGCCGTACTGCCAGGGCGCGAACCCGAGCCGGCCGAGCATCAGGACGGCCAGCAGTGGCCCGGTGGCCATCACCAGGCCGTTGAACGAGGCGGTGTTGAACAACAGCCGCCGCAGCGTCGCGTCGGCGAGGATGTACCGCCAGCCGTCGAGCAGGTCCCCGGCCCGCATGCGCGGGGCCTCCCGGCGTTCGGGCCGCGGCTCCCGCCCGCCCATCGCGCCGAGGCCCAGGGCCGAGAGCAGGTGGCTGACCGCGTCGGCCACCACCGTCGCCACCGGGCCGAGGAGCCCGATCGCGGCACCGCCCAGCGGCGGTCCGATGATCGTGGTCGTCCAGGTCGTGGACTCGAACCGGGCGTTGGCGACGAGCAGGTCCTCGACCGGCAGCAGCGTCTTCAGGTACGCGCCGGAGGCGGCCCGGAAGGTGATGTCGGCCGCCGCGACGACGACCGAGACCAGCAGGAGCTGGACGAAGGAGAGGACGCCGAGCGCGAACGCGGCGGGGATCGTCAGCAGCGCCGCGAACCGCACCAGGTCCGTCCCGATCAGTACCGGCCGCTTGCGGCGGAACTCCACCCACGGGCCGAGCGGCACCGCCACGGCCGCGCCCGCCAGAGCCCCCACGGAGGACAACGCCGCGACCTCCGCCGGTCCGGCGTGCAGCACCTGGATCGCGATCAGCGGGAACGCGCCGAAGGCGAGCCACGTACCGAGCGCGCTGGTCCCGTACGCTCCCCAGAGCCACCCGAACCGCCGCCCCAACCGGGGCCCGTTCCTCATGTTCGACGCCCCTCGCCACTCACCCGCACAACCGATCCGCGATCGAAAGCATCAAATCGAGCATCATGTCCGGAGATCAAACAACTGTCGGCCACCCAGCCACAACCAGCGGTTGTACGCATATGGTGTCCGCGTGGATCTCGACACCGTCCGGACCTTCGTCGCCGCCGCCGGCGCGGGGCAGTTCCAGGAGGCCGCCGCCGAGCTGGCGGTCACCCAGCAGGCCGTCTCCAAGCGCATCGCCGCGCTGGAGCGCGACCTCGGGGTGCGATTGTTCACCCGCACCCCGCGCGGTGCCGAGCTCACCATCGACGGGCAGGCGTTCCTGCCCCACGCCCGCGAGCTGCTCCGGGCCGCCGAGCGCGCGGTCGCGTCCGTGCGCGCCGGCAGCCGTCCGCTGCGCGTCGACGTGATCACCTCGCGCAGCGCGCAGTCGGGTCTGATGCGCGACTTCCACCGCGCGCACCCCGAGATCGAGCTCGACGTGGTGATGCTGTTCGACATCGAGAAGGCACTCGCCGCCATCCGGTCCGGTGCGATCGACGTGTCCTTCCGCGCCGTCGCCGCACCCGGCCGGCCCCTTCCCGAGGACGTCGAGTCCGTCCGGGTGCTCGACGAGGCGCTCCAGCTCCTCACCGGGCCCGCCCACGCGCTGGCGGGCGCCCGGTCGGTGACGGTCGCCCAGCTCGCCGGGCACCGGATCTGGATGCCGGGGATCGTCCCCGGCACCGAGTGGGCCGCCTACTACGACGATCTCGTCGCCGAGTTCGGCCTCACCATCGAGGCGACCGGCCCCAACTTCGGCTCCGACGCGCTCCTCGACACCGTCGCCGACACCCCGGCCCTGGCCACCTTCATGGGCGAGCAGACCCGCCTGGTCTGGCCCGCCGGCCACGGCCTGCGCCGTATCCCGGTGACCGGCCCCACGCCCGTCTACCCGCACTCGCTCCTGTGGCACCGCGACAACCCCCACCCCGCGCTGGCCACCCTCCGCGATCACCTCGCCGCCGTGGCGGCCGGCCACGGCGCCCCCGGGACCTGGGCGCCGGACTGGGCGATCGCGCGCTGAACGCCGCCGCCCGGCGGGCGTGAGCAGGCACGCCGGGGCCCTCGACCGGGGCGGGAAAGCCGCCGTCACCGAATCGTCGTCAAGATCGTCTCTGGCGCCGGAACCCGGTCCGGCCCTTCCCGGAGACCATTCCAGACGATGTCCGTATCTGTGGGTTGCAGGGCCCTGCGGCCATGGCGCCGCGATCGGGCGGTTCGTAGATTGGAAGTGCCGCCGGAGGGGCCGGCGGGCACGTGAGCAGGGGTGATGGCGATGATCGGGGACTTTTCCGCACCGGCCGGGATACGGGTGCCGGACTCGACGCTGGCGAGGGAGGCGACCGAGCTGGTACGCGACAGCGCGAGCGATCTGATCTACGACCACTCGCGCCGGGTGTACTTCTTCGGCGCCCTGCGGGGGCGCGACCGGGATCTGGGCTTCGACCCCGAGCTGCTCTACGTCGCGGCCATGTTCCACGACCTGGGCCTGGGCGAGCCCTTCCACGGCAGCGGGCGGCGTTTCGAGGTCGACAGCGCCGACGAGGCCCGCCGTTTCCTGCGGGATCACCAGGTGCCCGAGGACGGCGTCCGCCGGGTGTGGACCGCGATCGCCCTGCACACCACCCCGGGCATCCCCGAGTTCATGGAGCCGGAGGTGGCACTGGTGACGGCGGGGGTGGAGTACGACGTGCTGGGCATCGGCTACCACGACGTCAGCGAGGCCGACCGGGCGGCGATCGTGGCCCTGCACCCGCGCCCCGACTTCAAACGGCGCATCCTCGACGCCTTCACCGAGGGGATCCGGCACAGGCCGCAGACCACGTTCGGCAACGTGAAGGCCGACGTGCTCGCCCACTACGTCCCGGGTTTCGTGCGCGGGGACTTCGTGCGCACCATCCTGGACTCCCCGTGGGCCGAGTAGCCTCGCGCCGGCGGGCGGACCACGTGGTCGCGGTGGTGGCCTTCGACGGCGTGCAGCTGCTGGACGTCACCGGTCCCGCCGAGGTCCTCACCACGGCCAACGGCTTCGGCGCCCGTTACGCGGTACGGGTCGTCTCCCCGTCAGGCGCGGACGTGCGGACCTCCTCCGGGGTGCGGATCGGAGTGGACGGGGCCCTGGAGAGCCTGCCCGCGCGGCTGGGCACGGTCGTCGTCCCCGGCCGCCGGGACTGGCGGCGGGCCGTGGCCGACCAGGACCTGATCGCCCTGGTCACGGAGCTCTCCCGCCGTTCGGCGCGGGTCACCTCGGTGTGCGCCGGGGCCTTCGTGCTGGCGCAGACGGGCGTGCTCGACGGACGGCGCGCCGCTACCCACTGGCGGCTCGCCGCGCAGCTGGCGGCCGCCCAGGCTCTCCTCGATGCAGGGAACAACCCCGTGGAGAAGGTGGCAGAGGAGTCCGGCTTCGGATCCGCGGAGACCATGCGCCGCGTCTTCCAGCACACCCTGGGCGTCGCCCCGACCACCTACCGGGCACGCTTTCGCACCACCGCCGCCGCCGTGACCCGCGCGGGCATGCCGGGGCACCTCGTCTCGTAGGCCGCGAGGGGTGTCGCCCGGGCAGGCCGGCGGTTCGAGGTCGAGTCGCCCACCACCTGCTCAGTAGTAAGGGCTCATGAGCTCGGTGGCCCAAGCCGGCTGGGCGACCGGATGCCGGGGAGCGAACTCGATCAGGTACGGCTTGATGTCCAGGACGGGCGTGCCTGACAGCGCGTCCAGGTCGGCGACGTGCAGGTTCAGGCCGTCCACGGCGAGGAGCCGGCAGCGGGAGACGCCGAGACGGTTGGGCCGGTACGGCCCGCGGTGGGCGAAGATCCCCACCGGGGCCGCGTCCGGATTCCCCCGCGGGGGACGGGGATCGGTGCGCACCTCGGCCGGATCGATGCGATCGAAGAGAAAGACCACCTCCAGGTGGGAGAAGTCCTCCAGGCCCTGCACCGCCGAGGTGGTGAAGGCCTCGCCGTCCAGCCGGATCACGGCTCGGACGTCGTGCCAGTCGTCTTCGACCATCTCGCTGCGCCCGCCCACCACCTGGCCGACGGGTCGCACGGTCACGGTGTCCGTTGTCATGGTGGTCTCCGCGTTCTAGTGGCGGCCGAGGGTGCCGCGGCGTTTGGCGAGGTGTTCGAGTCGATTGAACAGCACCACCCCGGCGGCGGTGAGGAGCAACGGCTGGACCAGCAGCCATCCCAGGCCCCAGCCGGTCGGCAGGGCGGCCAGGGAGTGCCCGCCGAGCAGGATGTCACGCATGGCCTCGATGCCGGGCGCGACGGGAACGAGCAGCCGGCTGAGAGCGGCGATCGGATCGGGCAGGGCGGCCAGGGGGACCAGGGTGCCGCCGGCGATGGCGTAGACGGCCACCGACAGCTGGGTGATGATCTCGATGCGTTTGAACACCAGGGTCAGCCCGCACAGGATCAGGGCCAGCCCGCAGGTGCCCAGCACGATGGCGGCCAGCGGCACGATCACCTGCGCGTCGAGAGGCAGCCGCCCGCCCTGGAGGGTGATGGCGACGGCGCCGGTGGCCAGGACGGCCAGCGCGGCGGGCAGGGCCGAGATCACGGCGGCCACCTGGCGGCCGAGGATGCTCGCGGCCGAGGGCAGCGAGGTCAGGTAAGTCTGTTCCAGCACCCCGGACTGGATGTCGCCCAGGTAGCTCCAGAACACCCGGTTGACCTGCTCGTGGATGAAGGTCAGTGCCACCATGCCGAGCAGCACCGGCAGCAGCAGGTCGGGGAGTAACTGCCCGCGTCCCATGAACAGCACGATGAGCAGGTAGAACAGTGGAAACGTGACCATTTCCAGGATGCCTTCACGCCAGCCGGCGGCCAGGTTGAGCAGGCCCTTGCCGACTTCGGCGGCGAATCCGCGAGCGAAGCTCATGAGGACTCCTGCAGGGCTCGGCGGTGGTTGCGGACGAACAGCAGGCCGCTGACCGCGACCAGGGCGAAAGTGTGCAGGAGCAGCCAGGGCAGGGTGCCGCCGCTCCAGACCTCGGACAGGCTCCGGCCCTCGAACAGCGTCTGGGTGATCGCCTCGATGCCCAGCGTGGTGGGCAGGATCCTGGCGAGAACGGCCAGCCAGTCCGGATAGAAGGCCAGCGGCAGGAACGAGCCGTTGAGCAGCAACACCAGTGAGGTGAACAACGACTGCAGGGCGCCGATCATCGGGGAGACCAGGGCGAGGGCCGCCAGCAGGAAGGTGAAGGCCAGCACGTTCACCCCCAGGAGTACGGCGGGCAGGAGCGCCGCCCAGCGCGCCGGGATCGTGATCCCGGCCACCAGCATGGGGACGAGTGTGGCGACGGCGGTGACCGCCAGGCCGAACACCGAGGCGGTGACCAGCCGGCCGAGCATCGGCAGCCACGGCGGCGCCGTGCTCATCTGGGCCTGAGCGAAGGTGCCTGCGCGTTTCTCCTCGATGAGGTCGGCCACCATCACCAGCGCGGCGTACTGCAGGAACCAGTACCCGCCGATCGCGACGAGGGTCTGCGGCAGCAGATCCTGGCGCAGCTGGCCCTGGCCCAGGACGAACTGCAGGCCGAGGTACATCATGGTGCTGATCAGCAGCGTGATGACGTGGCCGATCGGGTGGGCCAGCTGCACGCGCAGCCCCTTGCCGATCTCGGCGCCCAGGATGTCAAGCATGGGACGGCTCGTTCACCAGAGCGAGGAACACGTCCTCCAGGTCGGGCTGGACCTGGGTCAGCGACTCCAGGACGGCCCCGTGCGCGCGCAGGCGTTCGACCACGTCGTACACCTCGCCGGGTTCGCTCACCCGCACGTCGATCGTGGTGACGCCCTCGCGGGTGACGGCGTCGAAGCCCGCCGGCGCGGTTCCCTCGACGCGGATCTCGTAGCGGTCGCGTTCGCGGAAGCCGGCCAGCAGCTCGTGCGTGGGCAGGTCGGCCACGAGCCGTCCCCGGCGCATGACGGCCACCCGGTCGCACAGCTCCTGGGCCACGTCCAGCTGGTGGGTGGTGATCAGAATGGTGGTGCCCAGTTCGCGGGCCAGCTCGGCGATCCAGTCCTTGACGACGCGGGTGGCCTCGACGTCCAGGCCGAGCGTCGGCTCGTCCAGCAGCACGATCGGCGGGCCGGCGATCAGGGCGACGGCGATCGCGACCTTCTGCTGCATGCCGCGGGAGAAGCCGCCGACCTTGTCGCCGCGCCGCTCCCACAGCCCCAACCCGGTCAGCAGGTCCCTGGCACGGTCGGCGACCTGGGCCTTGCGCAGGCCTTTGAGCCGGCCGAAGTACATCAGGTTCTGCCAGGCCGACAGGCTCCAGTAGACGTTGCGCGAACCCTCCAGCACGGCTCCGAACTGCGCCATCGCGGCCGAACGCTGCCGGGTCACGTCGAAGCCGCCCAGCCGGACCCGGCCGGAGGTGGGGGTCAGCAATCCGGCGAGCATCTTGATGGTGGTGGTCTTGCCCGCGCCGTTGGGTCCCAGGAAGCCGAACACCGATCCGGCGGGGACGCGCAGCGACACCTCGTCGACGGCCCGCGCCTGGGCCGTGCCGTACACCTTGGTCAGCGCTTCGATATCGATCATGTCATCTCCTCGGTGGGGGAACCCCGGCCCCGGGTCGCGGGACCGGGGCGGGCGGTCAGAGCTCGTCGAGCATCTCGATGTCCTCCGCCATGACCTCGCGGGCCACCTCGAACGCCGCGACGGCCGCCGCGGTGCCGGGCGCCGCCTGGCGGGCCGCCCGCAGGCTGGCGGCGCTGTCCCAGCGCCAGACGCCGACCCACGTCCCGTCGTCGAGCCGGCCGAGGCGTGCCTCGGTGAGGCCGGGCTGGGCGGCCCTGATCGCGGTGACCAGGGCGGCGTGCCTGGCCCGGACCTGGTCGGCGTCGGCGGGATCGGCCTGGAAGCGGGTGACGCTGACAAGCGACATGGCTAGACCTCTTCTCTAGAGTTGGCTTCTAGTAACCGTATCTAGAGATAGACTCTAGCCATGAGTGATGTCAAACCGGCGAGCAAGCGAGCGCGGAAGGCGCAGGAGACGCGACAGCGCATCCTGGCGGCGGCACTGGAGCTGTTCGTGCGGGACGGATACGGCGCGACGAATCTTCAGGACGTCGCCGGCCAGGCCGGGGTCGCGGTGCAGACGATCTACTTCGTCTTCGGCAACAAGCGCGCCCTGCTGAAGGAACTGGTCGACGTCACGATCGCGGGCGACGACGAGCCCGTGGCCACGATGGACCGGCGGTGGTACACCGACGCGCTGGCCGCGGACACCGCCCACGACATGGTCCGCGCCTACGTCACCGGCACGACCTCCATCCTGGAACGAGCCGCGCCCATCGGCAAAGTCCTGGAAGGAGCGGTCGCGAGCGACCCCGAGGTCGCCGCCCTGTGGCCGCACGAGGTCGATCCGCGCTACGTCGTCCATCGGGAAGCGGCCGAAGCGCTGGTCGCCAAACCGGGCGCACGGGAACGACTGCCGGCGGAGGAGGCGGCCGATCTGCTGTTCGGCCTGCTCAGCCCGGAGCTGTACCTGCTGTTCACCCGCGAGCGGGGCTGGTCACGCGAGCGCTGGGAGCAGTGGGCCGGCCAGACCCTTCGCGCCCAGCTCTGTTCGGGCTAGGTCTGCCGGCGGGCCTCGGCGGGCGGCGAACTTCGCGCCGGCCGCACAGGCCTCGCCGCCGGGGCGCCCGCCCGTCGTCAGGCCGGGGCGGCTGAGACGGCCGGATCGTCGTGCCGGCCGGCCGGCGGGCGGCGTCAGGTCGTGGAGCGGGGGCTTCTGCGCGCCGTGCCCGCGGAAGGCATGCAGGCGCGCAGGCTCGTGGCGAGCTGCCCGGCCGCGACCGCCGTGCGGTCGCGGCCGGGGCGTCGACATTTGGGCGGTCCAGGGCGACGGGGTGATCGCCGGAGGACCGTTCCCACCACAGCGGTCACTTCTTGTCGTAGGTGAGGATGACCGTGCCGTTCTCGAGGGTGCGGGTGCCCGTGAGCTCGAAGTGGGTGGGGGAGAAGTCGGCGGTGAACAGGGGGATCCCGGCTCCGATGACCACCGGGTAGAGCTTGACGACGAGCTGGTCGATCTCCGGGAGCAGGGTGCCCGCCAGCCGGGCGCCCCCCGTCAGGTAGATGTCCTTGCCGTCCTCGGCCTTCAGCCGGCGGATCCTGCCGACCACGTCGGTGGAGATGATCTCGACCGCGGGGTCCAGGGTCTCCTTCATGCTTTCTGAGACCACGTACTGGCGCAGGTGGGCGTACGGGCTGGTGACCCCGATCTCCAGGGCGGGTTCGTAGGTGACGCGCCCCTGCACGCCGACGTCGAAGTTCCGGTTGGGGCCGTGCACGCCGAGCTGCTCACGTATGTGCGTCGGCAGGGTGTCGGGATAGTCCTCGACGATGAAGTCGATGACGTCCTGCGTCACCGGGAAGAAGTCGGCGCTTCCGTCGGGGGCGGCGATGCGGCCGTCGATGGTCATGCCGATGTAGTAAACGAGCTTTCGCATGTCTGGTCCTATTCACGGTTTTTATGTGGTTTCAAGCGGGATGGCGGGCGGCGGCGGCGTCCTGGAGCCGGCCGCGCCGGGCTACCGGCTACCTGGCTGGGACAGCCGGGCTACCGGTTGCCGGGCTTGGGCAGGGGCCTGGGCCGCGGCGCCGAGCGCGGCTGGGGATTCGGCTGCCGGTGGCCCGGCCTGGCCTGGGGGAAGGGGCGTGAGGCCGGGCCGGCGGTCCATGACGGAGCGGCGGCGGACGGCGCGGTGAAACCGGTCAGGGTGTTGGGCTGAACTCGCATCTCTGCGTTCCTCCGAGTTGATGCTTTCGGCGTAGTACTCTGCCTGTAGTGGTTGAACCGTAGTACTATGATTGAAGTGGTGTCAACATCGATTCCAGGGGAGATCGCAATGCGGCAGAACCCGGCAAGACGGGCGGCGCTCCTCGACGCGGCCATCGAGGTCCTGGCACGAGAGGGCGCGCGCGGACTGACCTTCCGCGCCGTCGACGTCGAGGCGCGGGTGCCCAACGGCACGGCTTCCAACTACTTCGACAACCGCGATGATCTGCTCACCCAGGTCGGCCACCGCTTCTACGAGCGGCTGGAGCCCGACCCGGGGGTGATGGCCGCCGTCCTGGAGGGTCCGCGTGACCGCGACCGGGTCACCGAGCTCATGCACGACCTGGTGGACCGTGTCAGCCACTTCCGCTCCGGATACCTGGCACTGCTGGAGCTACGCCTGGAGGCCACCCGCCGCCCGGAACTGCGGCGCCTGCTCACCGAACGCATCCGCGCCGACGTCGACGCCAACATCAGCCACCACGTCCAGGCCGGCCTGCCCGGCGACGCGACCACCGTGGTCCTGCTCTATCTGGCGCTGAACTGGCTGATCCTGGAACGGCTCACGCTGCCCGACATCTTTCCCGAGGACCAGATCCACGCCCTGGTCACCGACGTGGTCGAACGCATCCTGCCCGGTCCCCGACGCGCGACCTGACGCCCGCGTCCCGGGCGTTCTCCCCAGGACGTCGGCCGATCACGGCGGCCTGGGGAGGAAACCGTCCCGGCTGGAGGCGGTCGACGACCTGGACCGCGACCTGATGATCTCCTGGAAGGTCCTGCGCAGGCGCCCCGCCGACCTGGCCCGCGTGCGCGCCTCGGCACCTGGCCCGCGCGCGCCTTGACACCGCGTTCACGCGCCGAGCAGGAGGTGACCTACGGTGACCTGTCCGATCCTGGACCGAATCCAGCGAACCTCACCGGTTGTAGAGCCTGCGTGCCCACAGATAACCGACCAGGGCGATGCCCGCGCTCCACACAGCCGCCTCCAGGAAGCCGGACCCGGCCGGACGCCCGGCCAGCAGCGCGCGCAGCGTCTCGATGACAGGGGTGGCCGGCTGGTGCTCGGCGAACCAGCGCAAACCAGTCGGCATCGACTCGGTCGGGACGAAGCCGCTGCCGAGGAACGGCAGCAGCATCAGCGGCATCGGCAGGTTGCTGGCCGTGGCCACGTTCTTGGTGACCATGGCGAGCGCGACCGACAGCCAGGTGATCGCGAAGGTGAACATGGCCAGCACACCGACCACGCCGAGCCAGCCCGGCACCGAGGCGGACGGGCGGAACCCGATCAGCAACGCCACCACGGTCACCATGGCGATCGCGAGGAACGTCTGCACCATCGCCCCGAGTACGTGCCCGGTGAGCACCGAGACGCGGGCGATGGCCATGGTCTTGAACCTGGCGATGATGCCCTCGGTCATGTCGGTCGCCACCGAGATCGTGGTCCCCTGCGCGGCCCCGACGATCGTTGTGATCATGATGCCGGGGATGAGGTAACCGACGTAGGCGGCGCGGTCGGCGCCGATGCCCGCGCCCATGGCGCCGCCGAAGACGTAGACGAACAGCAGCAGGAACACCACCGGCACGGCCGTGAACGTGAGGATCAGCGTGGGGTAGCGCCAGATGTGTATGACCTGGCGCCGCAGCATCGTCGCCGAGTCGGTGATCGCTCTCATCGGGAGGGCTCCTGGGTCGAGGGCTCCTGGGTCAGGGTGAGGAAGACGTCGTCCAGGTCGGGGGTGTGCACCGACAGCTCGGCGACGTCGATGGCATGCGTGTCCAGCCACTCCAGGAGCCTCCTCAGCGTCCTGACTCCGCCGGAGTCGGGGATCTGGACGGTGAGCGCCGCGTCGTCGCCGGAGGTGGCGCCGATGTGGCCGGCCGCCCTGCGGTACCCGTCGGGGTCGGCGAAGCGCACGACGATGTGGCCGCCGGGGACCATTCGCTTGAGCTCCTGGGGGGTGCCCTCGGCCACCAGCCGGCCCTGGCTGAGCAGCGCGATGCGGTCGGCGAGTTCGTCGGCCTCCTCCAGGTACTGGGTGGTCAGGAAGATGGTCACGCCGTCCTGCTGGACGAGGTCCCTGACGATCTGCCACATGGTGCGGCGGCTGCGCGGGTCCAGGCCCGCGGTCGGTTCGTCGAGGAAGATGAGCCTGGGCGTGCCGACCATGGTCATGGCGAGGTCGAGCCGGCGGCGCATGCCGCCCGAGTAGGTGACCGCGGGCTTGCGCGCGGCGTCGGTGAGGTCGAAGCGCTCCAGCAGTTCGCGGACGCGCCTGCGGCCGTTGGCGCGGCCGAGGTGGAGCAGGTCGGCCATGAGCCGCAGGTTCTCCTCGCCGGTGAGGAAGCTGTCGACCGCGGAGAACTGGCCGGTGACGCCGATCGCGGCACGCACCTTGTCGGCTTCCTTGGCCAGGTCGTGCCCGGCGACCCGGATCTCGCCCGCGTCGGCCTTGATCAGGGTGGACAGGATCTGCACCGTGGTGGTCTTGCCCGCGCCGTTGGGGCCGAGCAGCGAGAAGACGGTGCCCTGCGGGATGGCGAGGTCGATGCCGTCCAGGACGCGGTGGGCGCCGTAGGACTTGCGCAGCCCCGTCACCGAGACGAAGTTTCGCATGGTTCGCATCGCGTTCACCCCCGATCCCAGGTGACGGGCAGGCTGTGCACGCCGTACACCTGCAAGGGGTCGGTGCGCAGCGACAGCTCTTCAGCCGGTACGGCGAGCCGCAGCGTCGGGAAGCGGACGAGCAGCGCGGGAAACGCGGCACGCATCTCGACGCGGGTAAGCTGCTGACCGAGGCACTGATGGACGCCGTGGCCGAAGGCCAGATGCCCGGCGGCCGAACGGCGCAGATCGAGCACGCCGGGGTCTGCGAACCTGGCCGGGTCCCCGTTGGCGGCGTTGATCGCGATGACGACCGTGTCGCCCGCCCTGAACTGCCTGCCGCCGAGCTCCACGTCCTCCAGCACGCCGCGCATACCGGTGGCGGCGACGGACAGGTAACGCAGCAGCTCCTCCACGGCGCCGGCGGCCAGGTCGGGGTCGCCGCGCAGGGCGGTGAGCGAAGGGGCGGGATCGAAGGGACAGGCGGGTGAGCGGTCGAGGGACGGAGTGACCGGCTCGTCGCGATAGTACGTGTTTATCACAATTGAAAGCTACGTTGCTTTCAGAAATTCTGTCAATCAGTCGATACATATAAGTGCAGGTCAAAGTCGATAAATTGATGCATCGACCCTGATGCTGAATGCAATGAAACATTGCATTGTGTAAGGCCGAACGCAATAGTGGTGCCATGTCAGAAGGAAGGTTGACCCTGCAGGACCGTCGGCGCATCGCGACCGGCCTCACCGAAGGCCGCTCCTACGCCGAGATCGCCAGGCGGCTGGACCGGCCGACCTCGACGATCAGCCGTGAGGTCGGCCGCAACGGCGGCCCCGGCGACTACCGCCCCGAGCGGGCGCACCAGGCGGCGGCGCGGCGGGCGCGGCGCGGCACCCCGGCACGTTCGCCCGAGGCCGAACCCCAGGACCGCAAGGTCTTCGAGGTGGAAGAGGAAGCCGTCGAGATGGCGATCGGGATGGGCCTGCCGAAAATGATGGCGCGCGTGCTCATCGGCCTGTGGCTGAGCGAGGGCGGCAGGCTCACCGCGGCCGAGCTGTCGCGCGGGCTGAAGGTCAGTCCCGCCTCGATCTCCGCGGCGGTGGGCTACCTGACCGGGCAGGGGCTGATCAGGCGCGAACGTGATCCGCGGCGGCGGCACGACATCTACGTGGTCGACGACGACGCCTGGTACCACTCGACGATGATCAGCTCGCAGCAGACGCTCGCGGCGGCGGAGATCGCGAAGGCGGCGGGGGAGACGCTCGGGCTCGACACGCCGGTGGGACGCCGCCTGGCCAGGGGCGGTGCGTTCCTGGAGCGGATCAGCCTGGACACTCTGGCGTCGGCCGAACGCTGGCGCGACCTCCTGCCGTGATCAGATCGCGGGGCGCGATCAGCCGAACCCGGGAAGTTCAAGCTGCGCCTGGCCCACCTGCAAGCGCTCGACCTGGAACCGACCAGCGCCGATCACGGCGCGCTGGATGCGGTGGAGTTCCTGCGCGCGATCAGGTGTCGGCGCACGAGCTGTCGATCGCGGCGAACAAGCACACCACCTCCGCCAAGATCGACGCCGCTTCTGGTCGCGTTATTGGCGGGAGAGTGCGCGAGTGAGGCCTGCCAGGATGGTCGTTGCGAGGATCCACCCTGCAGTGATCATCGCCGCGGCGAGCCACTGTTGTGCGCCGCGCGGGCCGAAGGCGCTCTCCTGTCCGAAGCTGATGATCGGGAGGAGCAGGTCCAGGGTGTAGAGGAAGGCGTTGAAGGGGGGAGCCTCGCCTGGCTTGAAGGCCGGTGGCTCGTGGGCGGTGAAAACGACCGTGCCGATGAGGAGAAGAGCTGCGAGCCAGAACGCGGCACGGAAGGGGCGGTAGCCGTACCCGACGGTCCAGTCCTGCACATATCCCCACAGCCGCGCCCCGAGCCGTTGCCCCGAGCGGCGGCGACGCTGTTTGGCCAGCAGCACGTCCCGAGCAGCCTCATCGTGGCCCTGCCGGCGGTAGACGGCGGCCAACTGCTCATAGGGTTGAGGTTGGTAGTCCTCCCTGGCCAGCCAGTCAAGTCGCTCCTGGACAGGCAGGGGAGCCTCCAGGCTGTCATAGGTGAAGCCGTTCATCAGGACGTGAGCAGGCCACCGGCTGGGAGCGTCATCGAGCACGCCGACCCGACTGTGGCGAAGGTCGACGGCCCGTAGCAGTTCCGTCCGGGGCCCGATCTTCAGCGAAGCCGCTTCCACACCACGAAGGTGAAGGTCACCGTCGATGGTGGTCTCCGCAAGGCACAGTGTGGCGGCGATCCGGGAGTTCCTGATCGAGACGTCTCCCGTGGCCGCGAAGCCTTCGCAGCAGTCGATGCCCCCGCCCGCGATCACCTCCCACAGGGACAGAACCCGCCCGCCGGGATTACTGAGGGTGGCACCGTGAAACTCCAAGCTGCCCTCGATTCGGGCGTTGACGAGCACGATCTCCCCGTCGGCGCGGAAGCCTTCGCCACAGCTGAGTCTGCCGGTGACCTCCAGCCGGCGCAGGGAAAGCGCCGTCGCGCCCGGGTTGGACAACGTCCCGCCGTCGAGGTTGACCGATCCGCGGACCTGGGTGGAGTCCAGAAAGACCTCTCCGTTCGCCACGAAACCTGGTGTGAGCCGCAGTCCGCTGCCGATCTCCATCAGCGGCGCGTTCAGCGCGCGTCTTCCCGGATTGGCGAGGTTCGCCTGCGCGAAACGGATCGAACCGGCCACGCGGGCTCCGCGCAGAAGGACTTCACCTTCGGTCGAGAAGCCGTCATCGATGCGCAGCCCGCCCTCGACACCGAGTCTCTCCGCGTTCAGGGCGATGCCGTCCGGGTTGGACAGCCGGGCTCCGCTGAAGACGCACCGGCGCCCTATCCGGGCGTCCTGCACGCTCAACTCCCCCCAGGAGCGGAAACCGCGGGCACACGACAACCCGCCGTCGATGACGGCCCCCTCGGCGGTGAGGCCGAAGCCGCCTGACCGCCCGACCCGTGCGCCATCGAGGGTCATCGTCCCGCCGATCCTGGCGCCGACAACGCTTAACTGACCGTCGATGACGGCGTTCGCGCACAGAAGATCACGGTCGACGATCAGGCCGTCGGCATGGACGGCCTGAAGTGCGTGGATCGCTGCGCCGCTGAGATTCAGTGTCCCGGACACGTGGGCCCCGGCGAGCTGGATCGGGCCGGCCATCTCGCAGCCTTCCAGGCGCAGCGCCCCGCCGATCACAGCGTCCACGGCCTGCAGTCCGGGTGCCCGGGAGGCCGCGAGGTCCACCAGGCCGGTGCGGGCTCCGGTGAAGACCGGCGTTTCCTCGAACTCGCACTTGGTCAAGATCAGAGGGTGTTGTACCTCGGCGTACGACAGGTCCAATCGGCCCGTGATCCGGGCGCCGGACAGGTGCATGCCGGGCGTCTGCCCTGCGAGACGTTCCTGGGCGCCGAGCAACATCCTTGCGACGATCGCAGCCCGAACGGGGGTGCCGGGAAGATCCACAGGACGCCCCGTGGGAAACGCCTCCCAGAGGGCGAGTTCCGGCTCGGACAGATCCTCGATGATCACAGGGCACTCCTGGAAGGTCGTACGCGTCGTCAAGGAGAGCCTCCAAGGTCACCACCTGTCTTAGCAACCTTCGTGTTTCATGCCAGGCCCATCCTTTGAATCGCAAAGTGCGCGATTCGCAGAAATGACCAGTTGTGACAGTTCTGCGAACACCCCGATCCGAGCCGAAGAACCGCAGGTCGCGATTCGCACGACTGCCCTTGGTTTTGACAGAGTTCTGCGAGATTGACGGCATGCGACTCGGATCCGACGACGCCGCGGCTGCGGTCGAACGCCACCCCTGCTCGCAACACGACGACACCGCCGGAAGACAACCAGGGCGACGGGCCCTTGGCTCAATCGTCCGTCCACGAGTCAGCACGGCTGTGGCCCATGGGCCCGGCTCGTCAAGCCCGCTCCAGCCACTCCCAGCCCGCGGGGATGACCGGTTCGGTGGCAGTAGCCAGCCTGGTCCGCAGATCGGATGCCGCGGCTCGGGCTGCGGTGATGACGGCTTGGGGCACCATGCACTCGGCCACAGTCCGCTCGAACTCCTCCTCGTCGACCAGCAGGACGGTGCCATCCGCAAACCGCGCCAGATCCAGTTCCAGGTCTATGGAACTCCACCCCGATACGCCCAGAGTCGGAGGCGTGCAGATGTCGACGCCGATCCAGCGGTCGTTACGCCACCACCAGGCCGCCCACCAGTCATTGTGCGGGAGCACCATTGTGCGGGAGCAACTGCACACCGTCGCTGGGGAGCATCACCGACGTGCCGTCGGCCTTTCGACGCGAGCGGGGCCGCCAACCGGCCGGCGAACTCGGGGTGCATCAATGGAACCCGGCATCTCTTGCCGACACCCGGATGGGGCCGGTCAGCTTCGCGGTTCGTCGTTCGGTTGCGGATCGCGGCGTTCCAGCGCGGCCTCGAAGGAGCGGAGCGCGGTGACGACGGTCGCACGTTCGGCGGGTGACAGGTCGCTCATGACGTGTTCCCAGGCAGTGGCGCTGCCGGACAGCCAGGCGCGGATCGGTTCGGCGTAGGCCGGGGCGATGGCGATGATGCGGCGGCGACGGTCGGCGAGGTCGGCGGTCCGCTCCAGGACACGTGGCCGCACCAGTTCGCTGACCATGAGGCTGACGGTCGTCGGCGCCACCTCCAGCCGATCGGCGAGCTCGTTCACGCTGGCCGGGCCGTCGTATTCCAGGTGGGCCAGCAGGGCCAGATGCCGGGGCGCCAGGTCGAGGTCCCGCAGCTCCGGCGGAATCGGCAGGCGTTTGGCGCGGCCGACGAGCCGAGGCATGAGCAACAGCAGCGTGCGGACGGCCTCGTTGACGGCGATACCACCCGGCTCGGTGGACATCAGCAACCCCTCACCGATACCTTTAAATTCAAAGCCTTTAAGGTCAAAGAAAAGGAGGTCCGCCGTGCCGCATCTGACCGCCCATCTTCCAGACGCCAGGCTAGCGGGCAACGAGCCCGAACTCGTGATCGCCCTGACCGAGGCGATCGTCGGTGTCTACGGCGAGTGGGCGCGGCCGCTGGTGAGCATCCGGCTGTCCGGTGTTCCCGCGGGCCGCTTCGCCCAGGGGGGCGTGCCCGTGGACACCGGTGCTTCGGTCACGTTGGGCGTCCGGTCAGGCGTGTTCGAACGCCCTGACGCCGCCGAGATCACTGCCCGCCTCGGCGCCGCCCTCACCGACGCGATCACATCGGTCCTGGGCGAGGAACTCCGCCCGGGCATCATGGTCGAGCTCCTCGCCTCTCCTGCGGAGCGGACCTTCGTCGGCGGCGCCCTCGCCCCGTGACCGCTCCACGCGGCGCCCTCGCCCCGTGACCGCTCCACGCGGCGCTCTCGCGCCGTGACCGCTCCACGCTGGAGCCGGATCCCGGCGTGAGCCCTGTTCTCCGCGGCCCTTCGTCCGCGCGTTCGCCTCAGGTAGCCCCGCGGTCAAGCGTTCGCCTCAGGCGGCCCCGCGGTCAAGGCGGCGGATCGGCGGATCGGCGGATCGGGTACGAGGCGATCGAAGCCGGCCTCCTCCGGGAGCGGCGCCTTCAGGGGGTACCGGTGAGCGCTCAGTCGTGCCGGTCGCGGTCTAACCGGTATGGGTCAGGTCGAGGACGACCTTCCCCCGCCGGGGCGGCTGCGCGGCCGTCTCGTGTGCCTGTGCCGCCTGATGGGCCGGGTAGGCGGCCCGGACCGGAACGCGGAAACGGCCCCGGTCGGCGAGTGCCGTGGCCGACGCGAGTCCGTGGACGCCGTCGGGCCGGCCGCCGAGGCGGCCCGTGGACAGCCGGGCTCCGTACGTCGACGCCCCGAAGTCGGCCAGCGTGACGACGCTGTCCGCGGTGCCTGTCAGTTCGATCAGTTCGCTCAGCGACCCGGCCCCCGCGACGTCGAGTGCCCGGTCGATCGGAGCGGCGGTCAGCGCGCGGATCCGGACGGGCAGACCGCGCCCGTAGTCCACGGGTTCCACAGGGCGAGGTTCTTGCTCGCGGGGGACGAGCCTTCGCGCAGTGCGAGGTCGACGGGTGAGACCGCCGCCGTCCTGACGGCGATGCGGACCTGGTGAGGGCCGGGATGCGGCTCGGGCGCGGTGCCCAGGGTCAGGACCTCGGGCGGGCCGAACCGCTCGAACTGCACGGCAAACATGATCACCTCTCCCGCCCGGAGTCTCCGGGGGCGGAGCCGGACGCCTGGACCGCGCTCAGCGGAGTCATCCGCCGGTTCGCGGAACACCAGATCCGGGCCCCCGGCCTCAACGAGGCCCTGCTGGGCTCACACGCGGCAGGCGACGCGTTCCGCGACGACCGGCAGGCCCACGCCGCAGCACTGGACCAACTCGTCGCCCGCGCGCACCGGCAGCGGGTCCTGCGGCGGGGAACCTCCGTCGCGGACGTCCGCGTCGCCCTGATGGCGATCTCCTCGCTGCGCCCCACGCAGGCCACCCGGCGGCCCGACGCGATCCGCACCCTGCTGAACCTGCTTCTGGCGGGGCTGCACTCGCCCGATCACCGAACCGCCGGGTGCTCAGGCTGCGCCCCTGCCCCTACCGTGAGCCGGGGCTCATGACGGGGCTCTTGCCGGCACCCAGGGAACGCGCCGGGCCGAAAGCCGGGCCGGCCCCGGGCCGCGCGAGTCACCGCGTCGGGAAGGGTGAGCACGGCTGTTTCAGACCTCGACGTGGCTGTGAGCCAGATCACGGTTGAGGTTGACCTCGGGTCAGGGTGGAAGCTCGGTGCAGCGGCGCGACGCCGACCCGGACATCACGAATCCAAAGGATCGAAGCACCATGACAATCACCCCTTCCGACCAGGACAAGAGCACCATGCGCACTGCCGCGTACGGCGCCGTGCCGCAGGCGGCTGCCGGGCAGGATCGCCCGGAGCTGCAGAAGGCGATCGAGGAGATCGTCGATTCCGGCTTCGTCGGGGTGTCGCTGCGCGTGCACGACGAACGGGGCGAGTGGGCCGGCAGCGCCGGGGCGGCCGAGCTGGGCGGGACCGCCAAGCCGCCGGTCGACGGATACATCCGGATCGGCAGCGCCACCAAGACCTTCACCGCGACCCTGGTGCTGCAACTGGTGGCCGAGGGCAAGATCGGGTTGGACGTCCCGGCGGCGGGCTACCTGCCCGAGCTCGGGCTGGACGGGCGGATCACGGTGCGGATGCTGCTGCAGCACACCAGCGGATTGTTCAACTTCACCGGCGAGGTCCACGACGACGGCACGGTCGCGCGGGGGATCCCCATCCCCTACGGCACCACGGGGGAGGAGTGGATGGACAACCGGCTCAAGACCTACCGGCCGCAGGAACTGGTGGAGCAGGCGTTGTCCAAGCCGGCGCGGTTCGAGCCGGGCACGGGCTGGAGCTACTCCAACACCAACTACGTGCTGGCCCGATTGCTGATCGAGAAGGTCACCGGCCGCTCGCTCGCCGAGGAGATGCGGCGGCTGATCCTGGGGCCGCTCGGGCTGTCGGGCACCGTGGTACCGGACGCCTCACCCGAGATCCCCGCACCGCACGCCCACGCCTACTACCGCTACGAGGACGCCGGCGAGCAGAGGACCATCGACATCACCCGCCAGAACCCCTCCTGGATCTCCACGGGCGGCGACATGATCTCGACCACCCAGGACCTCCACACGTTCGTCTCCGCGCTGCTGGGCGGCAAGGTCCTGCCGGCCCCGCTGCTGGCCGAAATGTGCACCCCGCGCCCGACGGGCATCCCCGGCATGGACTACGGCCTGGGCGTGTTCGTGCTGACCACGGATGGCGGCGGCACCGTCATCTCCCACAACGGCGCCGCCGTGGGCCACGCGGCGCTGATGTACGGCACACCCGGCGGCGGCAAGACGCTGACCGCCGCGCTGAACTGTGTGGACGACGCCGGCCTGTCCATCGCGGCGGCGTTCCAGCACGTCCAGCAACGGCTCCTCAACGAGGTGTTCGGCGGCGGGCAGGCCGATCCGGCCCAGCCGGCGCGCTGAACATCTGTGACCCGCACGCCCCGAAGCGCGTCCTGTTCCGGATCGCCTGTCAGGGGCGGCGCGAACCGGGGCCACGCCGGGGCTCGACGAGGCCGGCGTGGCCCGTCCACCTGCCCGGCAGCGGTCCGCGTAGTCGCCCGGCTCGAGCACAGGGCAGGATTTCGCAGATGAACGGAGTCACGATCGGACAGGCGGCGGCGTTCGCCGGTGTCACGGTGAAGACGGTACGGCACTACCACAAGCTCGGCCTGGTGAAGGAGCCGGAACGCGACGGCTCCGGCTACCGGCGCTACGGCTCGGATGATCTGTTGCGGCTGGTGCAGGTCCGGACGCTGGCCGCCGCCGGGGTGCCGCTGGCCGGGATCGGTCCCCTGCTCGACGCCGACGCCGCGTTGTTCGCCGCCGCGCTCACCGACGTCGAACGGCAGCTCACCGAACGGATCGAGGAGTTGACCGCGCGACGTGAAACGCTGCGCCGGCTCGCCGACGGTGACCGGGCCCTGCTGCCCGATCGCGCGGTGGCGCTGCTGGAGCGGATGTCCGGCCTCGGCTTCTCCGCGGGGGAGGTGGCGGCCGCCAGGGAGGGCTGGGTGCTGGCCAGGGCCCTGGTCCCAGAAGGCTTCGGCGACTACCTCACCCATGTCGAGCGCGCTCTCGACGACACCCGGTTCGTCGCCTTGATCAAGAGTGGCGCCGAAGCCGCGGCCTGGGAACCGGACGACCCGCGCATCGACGAGCTCGCCACCGCCATGGCCGACCACTTCCTCGCCAACCCCGCACAGCTGAGGATCGTGACCGGTCTGCAAGCCCGCACCGAGGCCGCGACCCGCTACAAGCTGATCGCCCTCCACGGTGAAGAGCAGGGATCGGCCACGGCCCGGGGGGTCGCGCTCATCGAGACCAAGCTCCGCGCCGCCGGCGTCCGCATCCCCCGACCGGACTCCCACTGACCGCGCCGTGCTCCGGACGTACGCGTCGCGATCCACCGCGCCCTCGGCCTCACCGTTCCGGCGATCTTCGGGTTCCGGCCCGTGACCGCCGCGGCGGGCCCGTGGTCACCGGCCCTTCTCCACCCACCTGGAGTGCCACCTCCTCGCCCAGGCCGTTTCCACGTACCCGGTACGCATGCCCCGCCGTGCCTGCGGATCCCGGTACGCCATCCGGATGTGCCCGAGCACCACGAGGGTGATGGCCAGGGCCGTCACGTCGTGCACGAAGATGGCGCTCGTCCGGGAGATCACCGGCAGGAGCCCGGTGAACCACATCAGCAGGCCGGTGAACATCATGATCGGCACGGTTCCGGCCACCCACCCCGCGTAGATCTTCTGCCCGGCGTTGAACTTGCCGGCGGGCCGCCGGTCGGGCGAGGTCCAGCCCTTGCGGACCGCGCGCAGCCACTCCCCGTCGTACCGCGCCAGCCGGTTCAGCCTGCGCAGGTCGGCGCGGAACGCGGACGAGGCGAGGCCGAGCAGGAACGGCGCCGGCAGCAGGATCCCCGACCACTCGTGGATGACGACCACCAGGTGGCGGCGGCCGACCAGTTGGGCCAGCGGCGAGAAGTACAGGCAGGCCGCCGCCCCCGCGCACAGCAGCACGAGACCGGCCGTGGCGCGGTGGACCAGCCGCTCGGCGCGGGTGAACCGCAGGATGCGCCCGGAGCGCTCAGACGGAGCGGTCGGCCCCGTCGAGCCAACCGTCGACGTCATAGCCGTACTCCTCCCAGTAGCCGGGGATGACCTTGTCGGTCACGGAGATGCCGGAGAGCCATTTGGCCGACTTGTAGAAGTACATCGGCGCCGCGTACAGCCGGACAGGCCCGCCTTGAGGGTGTGAGAGCGGTTTGTCCTGCATCTTCAGGGCCACCAGCATGTCGGAACGGCGCGCCTGCGCGAGCGTGAGGCTCTCGCTGTACACGCCGTCGAAGCAGGTGAAGCGGACGGCTTTGGCCTCCGGCCGCACGCCGGCCGCGTCGAGGAGGTGCGAGAGCGGCACCCCTTCGAAGGGCGTGTTCGGGACCCGCCAGCCGTCGGTGCACTCCACGTCGCCGACGACCCGGGCCTGCGGCAACGCGCGCAGGGCGTCCAGCGTGTACGTCGTGGGGCGGTCGACGAGACCGTCGACGGTCAACCGGTAGTTCGTCCGGTCCTTCGGCGGTACCGAGCCCGCGACGCTGAAATAGCGGAAGCCGCTCGGGTTGGGCAGGAGCCCGGTCAGCCCGCTGGGGTCGTTCTGGGAGACGGCTCCGAGGGCCTTCTCCCAGCCGTCCTGCAGGTAGGGCGCGGCCACAAGGCCGGCGGCGCCGGCGGCGAGCATCGAGAACATCACCCGCCGTGCGATGGGAGGGCCGCTTTCCGCTTCGTCTCGTGAAGTTTCGTCTCGTGAATCGGTCACCTCGCCATTCGAGCAGCCGCGACGGTGCTGGGCCATCGGCGACGGGTAGCCGTAAGACTTTCGTCATGTTTGTCCGGATATCGGTGCTTTTGTGAGCGGGGCGGCACCGGCGGCCCGATCACCTCCCGCGACGGACCGCCGCCGCTCGGCGTGCCGGCCCTCCTGCGCGTCACTGGCTTGACAGGTGACGACCGATGCTGCCAGCATCGTCACCGGCCGAACAGGTGACGCCAGAGGGCGTGCCCGCTCGGACGACCGATCACCCCAGGAAGGAAGAACACCATGGCTGCCAGCTACACCGCGGTTGTCACCGTCACGGGAGAGGGCCGCAACGGGGGCCGCGTCACGGCCGACGACGGCCTGCTCGACACCACCCTCGCCATCCCCAAGGAGCTGGGCGGGGCCGGGGGAGCCACCAACCCCGAGCAGCTGTTCGCCGCCGGCTGGGCCGCCTGCTTCCTCGGCGCGGTCAGGAGGGCGGCGGCCCAGCGCAAGGTGAGGCTGACCAGCACGAGCGTCACGGCCGAGGTGACCCTGAACCACAGCCCGGACGACGAGTTCGGCCTCGGCGCCGTCCTCACCCTCGAACTCGGCGGCGTGGACGCCCGGACCGCCGACGAGCTCGGCGCGGCCGCCCACCAGCTCTGCCCCTACTCCAAGGCCACCCGGGACAACATCCCGGTCACCATCCGGGCGACCGCCGTCGCCTGACGTCCCGCCTCACCGGCGGCGCCGGGCGCCCCACAGGGAACTCACCGGCGGCGCCGGGCGCCCCACAGGGAAGGAGTATCGTGTCGCACATCCTGAATCTCTCAAGGGCCCTGTCGGTGGTCCTGCTCGCGCTGGCTGTCGCCATCGCCTGCTTCGCCCAGGTGTTCTGAACCCCGCGGCGCGGACGGGGGACGCGAGGGCCGCCGAGCCGGATCGGCCGCGGCCTTCGCCTCCCGGCGTTTCGCCCTACCGGAGGCACTCCCGGCGCGTCACGAGTCCGCGGGTTCCGCTGCGCGCAACCGTGCCCGTTCCGCTTCCCGCGCTCTGAACGCGGCTCCTTTTTCCGATATCGAAGGTGAATGCCATGGACAGGCGTACGTTTTCCAAACTGCTGGTCGCGGGGACGGCCGCGGCGGCGCTGCCCGGCTCGCCCGCGGCATCCGCCTCGGCGGGCGCGCCGAGGCGGGCCGGGACGGACGTGCTGAAGCATGTCAGGGCGGGCGTTTTGGACGTCGGGTACGCCGAGTCGGGCCCGCCCGCCGGTCCCGTGGTCATCCTGCTCCACGGTTTCCCGTACGACATCCACAGCTATACCGACGTGGCGCCCCGGCTGGCGGCGCAGGGATACCGGGTGATCGTCCCCTACCTGCGCGGGCACGGCACGACGCGCTTCCTGTCGAGCGCGACGTTCCGCAACGCCCAGCAGGCGGCGATCGCCCTCGACATCGTCGCGCTGATGGACACACTCAAGATCAAAAATGCGGTCCTCGCGGGATTCGACTGGGGGTCGCGGACGGCCGACATCATCGCCGCGCTCTGGCCCGAGCGCTGCAAGGCCCTCGTCTCGGTGTCCGGCTACCTGATCACCAACCTCCAGGCGAACCGGGATCCGCTGCCGCCGCAGGCCGAGCACGCCTGGTGGTACCAGTACTATTTCGCCACGGAAAGAGGGCGGCTCGGGCTGGAGAAGTACCGCGAGGAGTTCGTCAGGCTCCTCTGGAAGAGCGTCTCGCCCACGTGGAAGTTCGACGAGGCCACGCTCAAGCGCACCACGGCGTCGTTCGCCAATCCCGACTGGGTGCCCATCGTGATCCACAACTACCGCTGGCGGCTGAGCCTGGCCAAGGGCGAGCCCCGTTACGACTCCGTCGAGAAGCGGCTCGCCGCGGCCCCGAAGATCTCCGTGCCCACGATCACCCTCGACGCCGAGCTCGACCCGTTCACTCCGCCGGGGAACGGCTCGTCCTACCGCGAGCGCTTCACCGGCGCGTACGAGCACAGGACCCTGCGGGGGGTCGGCCACAACGTCCCGCAGGAGGCCCCGGAGGCGTTCGCCAGGGCCGTCGCCGACGTGGACGGCTTCTGAGCCGAGCGGAAAGCCGCCCCCCCCCGGCAGCGGGGGAGACGGCTTTCGCGCGTCGCGCGGCGACCTGCCCGAACCACCGGGAGAAGACCGCGGACCGGGGGAGGGCATGGGCCGCCGGCCCGCCGCCCGCCCCCCCGCCACCACGTGGTCGTACCCCGCCGCACCCTCTCCCGATTCGTCACCTGCTCAAATGGTGACGAACATTGCACGGCCGAGAGTCACCTGTCAAACTGGTGATGTGAATCATGTCTTTCTGTGCGGCAATCCCGCGCTCGACTTCGCCTGCACGGTTCGCGCGCGCCGCACGGCGCACGTGGAGACGCTCGACGCCCCGGACCGGCTCGACGCCTGGTACGTGGAGTCCGGCGTCGTCGACGTCGTATCTCCCTGCACGGAAGCGGACCTGGTCCGGGCGGTGGCGCTGCGGGAGGCCCTCTACGGGCTGGTCACCTCCCGGCTGGCCGGTGACGGATACGACGACCAGGCGCTCGCCCTGGTGAACGAGACGGCTCGCAAGCCCCCGGCGACGCCCCAGCTCACAGCCGGGGGGCGGTGGGTCGAGGCGACCCCGGCACAGGCGCTGTCCACCGTCGCCCGGCACGCCATCGAGCTGCTCAGCGGGCCGGAGATGCCGCTGATGAAGGAGTGCGCCAACCCCGAGTGCACCAAGATCTTCATCGATCGGTCGCGCGGCGGGCGCCGGGAGTGGTGCGGCATGGAGTCCTGCGGCAACAAGATCAAGGCAGCGGCCTACCGGGCGCGCAAGAAGGAGGTGCGGGCGGCCGGCGCGCGCTGACCGCGACCGGCGCGCCGGACGGCGGCGGTTCGCCTCAGGCGATCGCGACGGCGGGCGGAGCGAGCGGGGCCGGCCGCCGGCTGAGCCGGCCTCGTTGTAGTCCTGGGGAAATTTCCAACGGATTCGCTTGACCTGTACTGATGCGGGCCTGTTCCGATTGTTGATCACTTCCGCTACGGTTCGTGCGGTCCTGACCGGTGCGGTGCGGGGCTGGTCGATGTCGACCCGGATGTTCTCCGACGATCAGCTGGAGCGGTTGCGCTCGTTCCCGGACATCGGCCGGGACGATCTGATCAGGTACTTCACCCTGACGCCCGCCGACATCGCCTTCATCGATCCGGGTCGTGGCCGGGGTGCTGGAGATCGCCTCGGGCTTGCTGTCCAGCTCGCCACTTTGCCCTGGCTGGGGTTCGTGCCGGATGAGGTGAGCTCGGCGCCTCCGGTGGCGGTGGCGCGGCTGGCCGAGCGCCTGGGCGTGGATCCGACCGTTCTCGCCGAGTACGGCCAGCGGGAGCAGACACGCAGCGATCATCTGCGGTTGGTGTCCGGCTATCTGGGGTGGAAGAGCGCCCCGGCTGAGAGCACGGTGATAAAGGAGCTGGAGCAGTTCCTGCTGGCTCGGGCGATGGAACACGACTCGCCCACGCTACTGTCCAACCTGGCACGCGAGTACCTGATGGCGGCCAAGACGATCCGGCCGGGCGTGACCACGCTGGCCAAGATGGTGGCCACCGCCCGGACCAGCGCCACCGCGCTGACCTGGGAGAAGGTGGCGCACCTGCTGACCGGCCAGCTACGCGCGGATCTGGACCGGTTGCTGGTGTATGACGCCGGGCTGAAGATGACCCGGCTGACCTGGCTGATCAAGAAGCTGCCCCGCGATCATGGCCGGTTGTCGGCGCTGCACGCCTCCTACACCTACCTGCGCCAGTTCACCCCGCTGGTGCTGGCGGCGATCGACTTCAAGGGCGGGACCGGCAGCGCGGAGTTGACGGAAGGCGGTGGCCATCGTGAAGCGGCTGAACAAGAGCGGCGCCCGCAAGGTGCCCGAGGCCGCCCCGGCCTCGTTCGTGCCGGCCAGGTACGCCGAATACCTGGCCAAGGCGCGCAAGGACGGCGACGAGACCGCCTACCGCCACTATTGGGAGCTCTGTGTCGTGCTGGCGCTGCGGGACGGGCTGCGCTCGGGGGACGTGTTCGTGCCGGGCTCGCGCCGCTACGCCGACCCGGCCACCTACCTGTACACGCCCGAGCAGTGGGCACCGCGCCGGGCCGACTTCTGCAAGCTGGTCGGCAAGCCGAGCGACGCGGCCGAGGCGATCGAACAGGGCAAGGAAGAACTGCACGCCGCGCTGGCCGACCTGGATGCCACGCTGGCCCAGGCGCTGCCGGACGACACCGGCGCGGTCCGGCTCGATGAGGACGACAAGCTGGTGATCCCGCCGCTGTCGGCCGAGGACGTGCCGGGCGAGGCCAAGGAGCTGAAGGTCGAGCTGGCCGGGATGCTGCCGTTCGCGCCGATCGCCTCGCTGCTGATCGAGTTGGACGTGCGCACCGGGTTCCTGGACTGCTTCACCCACGCCGGCGGCCGCAAGCAATCCCGCTCGGTCGATCTCAAGCGCAACATCCTCAGCGTCTTGATCGCCAACGCCACGAATCTGGGGTTGGCCAGGATGTCGGAGGCCTGCGGCATCCCGTACGACGTGCTGCGCTGGACGCAGGAGTGGTACGTGCGGGAGGAGACGCTGCGCGAGGCCAACACCTGCATCGTCAACCACCATCACGGGCTGAACCTGTCGCAGGTCTTCGGCGGCGGCACCATGTCCTCCTCCGACGGGCAGCGCTTCCCCGTTCGCGGCAAATCCACCACCGCCCGGGACATGACCATTCATGGCGGCCAGGTGCTGTCCAGCTACACGCACGTGTCCGACCAGCACTCCACCTTCGGCACCAAGATCATCGTCCCGAACGCGCGCGAAGCACACTTCGTGCTGGACGACTTCCTGGGCAACGCCACTGACCTGCCCCTGTTCGAACACGCGACCGATACCCACGGCGTCACCTTGATCAACTTCGCCCTGTTCGATCTGGTGGGCAAGCTGCTCTCCCCACGCATCCGTGACCTCGGCAAGATCACTCTCATTCGGGATGAGACGCCCACGGAAACGGTTAAGCGCTATCCGCACGCCGGCCCGCTGCTGAGCGCCCGCTGGAACGAAGAGCTCATCACCGAGTGCTGGCCGGACCTGCTGCGGATGGCCGGGTCGCTGAAGTACGGCCAGGCGACCGCCTCGCTGGTGGTGGGCAAGTGGTCGGCCGCGTCCCGGCAGAACACCCTGGCCGCGGCTTTGAAGGAGTGGGGCATGTTGCGCCGTACGCCGCTGCATGCGGCGAAGTATCTGTCGGACCCGGCCTATCGCCGGAAGATCGCCCGCCAACTGAACAAGGGCGAGAGCCTGCACGCGCTGCGCCGCGACCTGCACTACGCCCAGCAGGGCGCTGTTACCAAGCCAGCCCTGGCCGACCAAACCGACCAGGCATGGTGTTTGACCGTTTTGACCAACTCTGTCATCACCTGGACGACCGAGTACTACTCGCTCGCCGTGCGGCAACTACGGGTAGCCGGCCGGGACGTTTCCGACGAGTTGCTGGCCCACATCTCCCCGGCGCACAGCGAGAACATCAACTTCTTCGGCGTGATCAATGTCGACGTCGAGGCAGAACCGGCCAAGCTGGATGGCGGCGGCTGGCGGCCACTGCGTCCGGTGGCTACGGAGATGGCTCTGATGTGATCGCCGCTTCCCGGCGCCTGGCCTGCGCACCGCGCCGATGTCCCCCGCCCAGCCTCGTGCGGGGCCCGGTCACTGCGGACGGGCGATTCGGTGCTGGCGCTGATCAAGGCGATGCCGGGCAACATCGGTCTGGAGTCGATGCTGCGTGAGATCGACAAGCTGACCGCGATCCGCGCGATCGGGGCTACCCGGGAACCTGTTCGCGGACGTGGCACCGAAGGTGCTGGTGTCCTGGCGGGCGCGGGCTGCGGTCGAGTCACCGTCGCATCTGCGGCGCCGTGCGCGCAGTTCGCAGGCGTCCGCGGTGACGTTGCTGGCCGCGCTGTTGGTGGAGCGGGAGGTCACCGATGCGCCGGCGGATCTGCTGATCGCCACGGTGCATCGGATACCTCTCATTGTGCGAGACCTTCCTGTGGGGGTGTGCCCTTCACAGTGCTCGCGGCGACATCTGTCACGCGGGTTCGGTGCGGCCCCGCCACCCCGGTGGGCGGAGGGGCCGTGACCTGCTGGGAACCGATCTATCCGAGCACCGGGTAGTTGGCGCGGAACACGTTGTGCGGGTCACGGGCCCGCTTGATCTCCCGCAGCCGGGTGAGCGTGCTGCCGGAGAAGGACTGCGCGGCCGTGTCGCCGGGGGACAGCAGGGTGTACGGCTTGCGGCCGCTGAGGTAGGCCTCCAGGTCCGCCACGACCTCGGCCTGCTTGGCGCGCGTCGCATCGGCCGCGTGCGGCAGGCCGAGACCCAGCAGGCCGAGTAGGTACGGCTCAGCCACCGCGCCGCTCGCACCGGTCCCGCCGCCCGGCTCGGTGAGCGCCCCGCCCAGGTGCCTGATCTGCACGTTGATGAGCGGTTGGACCGGCTTGGCCAGCAGGAGCTCCACCGCGTCCGCGTCCAGGCCGGTGAGCAACTCCGCACGAGTGATGGATGGGGCCGGATCGGTGGGCTCGGCGGCGATGGCGCCCAGGTCGGCAACCGGGACGACGCCGCGGCTGTCGGAGATCGCGCCCTCGATCTTGTCGAGGCGTGCCAGCAGGTCCTCCCCCCGAGCCGCCTCACCCAGGTAGGCCAGATCCAGCGTCACCATCGGCGGCGCGCCGGGGGGCTGGAGCCGGTTGATCCAGACACTGAGTTCACGCGGCGCCTCGGCGGTGATCTCCAGGAACGCGTCGTACACCTGCCTGGTGCGGTGCTCCGGCCAGATCACGCGCCCGCCGTACAGGTCTGGCGCGGGATACAGCTCGAGTTCGAGGGCGGTCACCACCGCGAAGTCCCCGCCACCGCCGCGCAGCGCCCAGAACAGCTCGGGATCGGACTCGGCGCTCACCCGGCCCGGCTCGCCATCGGCGTCGACGATGTCGATGGCCCGCACGCTGTCGGAGGCGAAGCCGTACTTGCGGCTGAACCAGCCGACCCCGCCGCCCAGGGTGTAGCCGGTCACGCTGACCCCCGGCGCGCTGCCGGACAGTCCGGTCAGACCCAGCGGACCGGCCGCCGCCAGCACTTGCCCCCACTTCGCGCCCGCGCCCACCCGGACCACGCGCTCCCCCGCGCGGACCTCCACCTTGTTCAGCGTTCCGGTACGCAACAGGATCAGGCCTTCCACATCACCGGAGGCGCCATGCCCGCTCGGCTGCGCGGTCACCGTCATACCCACCCGCCGCGCGTAACGCACGAGCGCCGCCACGTCATCGGCATCCGCGGCCTCCGCCACGGCCGCCACCGGCTGCCTGACGGTCAGATTCCATGCGGTGGCCGCCTGTTCAAAACCGTCGTCACCGGGCAGGAGCACGCGCCCCTTGAGGACACCGCGCAGATCGTTGATCGTCATTGTCGTCTCCTTTTCGAGTTCTTTCGGGGTGTGCAGAAGTCAGGCGGGCTGCGCGGCGGCCTCCTGGACATTGCTCGTCTCGCGGAGGATCAGCAGGCCGGTGACCGCGATCAGCGCCGCGGTCAGGCCGTGGATGGCGAACGCGGCGACCATGGAGCCGCCGTGGGCCAGGACGTTGACCATGTCCCCGAACGGGGCGACGGCCATCATCACCAGGACCCAGCCCAGGGCGCGGCGGTGGCCCGTCACCATGAGGATGCCCATGACCAGGCCCATCGCGAGTTCGCGGCTGCCCTTCACGATGGAGAAGCCGCTGTCGTCAGAGGGCCAGTTCGCCAGGCCCGGGAAGGTCGTCCCGAGGGGCAGGACGAAGGACAACCCGAGGTAGAGGGTGAACAGGACCACGACGGCGGCCAGGACGGTGTTGAGCTTCTTCAGCGACATGGTCGTTCTCCTTGTATGTACGGACGGGCAGGGTTCAGCCGCGGACACGGCGGATGTGGCGGGCGTAGCGGGGGCGGCCGATGACATGCCAGATGACGCGGACCGGGGCGGGCAGGCCGCCGAGGACGATGGCGCGCTCGGCCGGGTTCGCGTCCTCCAGGACGGCGCCGAAGAGCGTGAACAGGGTGAGCTTGGGCGTGTTGTTCACCAGGTGGTCGCCCAGGGAGGCCCACTCCTGTTGGGTGATGTGCTTGGCCACGAGCGGGAGGAGGGTGGCCTCCTCGTCGTCGAGGTGTTCCAGTAGGACCGCGCGGTGCTCGCAGAGGGCGGCCGCCAGGGTGTCGCGTTCGTCGGCGCCCGCGGTGGCCTCCCAGGCGGGGAGCGCGGCGTCCAGCCTGCTCAGGGTGACCGCGACGCGTTCGTGCTGGGCCTGCATGCGCAGGACGATGTCGGCCTCCAGGTCCACCCGGGAAAGGAGCGGCGGCCACAGCAGCTCGTCCTCGCCCTCGTGATGGTTGTGCAGGCCCAGCCGGTAGACGCGGAAGTGGTCGGCGATCACCTTGGCGCGAGCGGTGTCACCCGGGGTGACGGCCGCCACGAGCTCCACCAGCAGCCGTGACTCACGGCGGAGCACGCGGTGGACGATCTCCATGTCCCGGGTGTTGACGCTCATCTGTTCCCGCCCTTCATCGGTTGCGACGTGTTCAGGCTGCTCCTGGGTGTTTGGAGGGGATTTGGAGCCGACTTGGAACGTCCACGTAAGATGTGCGGATCATGGTCTTCATCCGGGTGCTGGGCTCTTTCGGGGTCGAGGTCGGCGGCGAGCCCGTTCCCTTGGGCGGGCCGCGGCAGCGGGGTGTGCTGGCATTGCTGGTGGCGGCGCGTGGGCAGGTCGTGCCGGTCGACCGGATGATTGAGGATCTGTGGCGCGGAGAGCCGCCCGCGCGGGCGCTGATGTCCCTGCAGGCGTATGTGTCCAACCTGCGCCGGCTGCTGGAGCCCGGACGCCCGCCGCGCACGCCGGCCCGGCTGCTGGTGAGCGCGGCGCCGGGTTACGCGCTGCGGCTGCCGCCGGCGGCGTTGGACGCGTGGCGGTTCGAGGGCCTGCTGGGCCAGGCCCGTACGGTCACCGACCCGCGCGTCGCCCAGGCTCGGCTCGCCGAGGCGCTGGGGCTGTGGCAGGGACCGGCGTTCGCCGAGGTCGCCGACGAGCCGTGGGCCGCCGCCGAGACGGCCCGGCTGAACGAGCTACGCCTGGTCGCCACCGAGCTGCACGTCGCGGCGGGTCTGCGCATCGGCGACCCCGCCGCGGTCGTTCCCGAGGCCGAGCGGCTCACCCGTGACGAGCCGCTGCGCGAGGAGGGCTGGCGGCTGCACGCCTTGGCACTGTGGAGCAGCGGCCGCCAGGCCGACGCGCTGGCGACGCTCCGCCGCGCCCGCGGCATCTTCGCCGAGGAGCTCGGGCTCGACCCCGGCCCGGACCTGACGACGTTGGAGGAGGCGATCCTCACCCAGCGCACAGACGTCCTACGCGCGACCGTGCCCCCGCTGACCGACCCGCTGCCGCAGGTGGCCCCTCTCCCGGGGGCGGCTCCGATCATCCCGGCGCCGTTCGTCGGACGCGAGGCACAGCTTTCGGCACTGGTCACGGCCGCCACCGGGGCTGCCACAGACGGAGCCCGTATCGCCCTGGTCACCGGCGAGGCCGGGCTCGGCAAGTCGACGCTGCTGGAACACCTCGGCAGGCGGCTCGAACGTGACGGGTGGCTGGTCGCCGTCGGCCGATGCCCCGAGGTCGACAGCGCGCCGCCCGCGTGGGCCTGGACTGAAGTGCTGAGAGCCGTCGCCGCGTCCACGTCCCCGGGCGAGTTCGCGGACGACCTCGCGCCGCTGCTCACCGACACCGGGCCGGTGAACGCCGACGCCACCGCCGGACGGTTCCGGCTGCGCCAAGCCGTGTGGAAGTGGCTCGCGGCGGTCGCCACGCAACGCCCGGTCGCCGTCGTGCTGGACGACCTGCACTGGGCGGACGCCGCCACGCTGGAACTACTCGGCGGCGGCTTCGGCATGCGGGCCCCGATCCTGGTCGTCGCCGCGTACCGCGCGGACGAGAGCGGGCACCTCACCGAAACGCTGGCCTCCCTCGCGCGCGCCACGCCCCTGCGCCTAGCGCTGCCGGGGCTGAACGACGAGGCCGTCGCCGAGCTCGTACGGGCCGAATGCGAGGCCGACGAGGAGACCATCGCAAGGATCGCCGAGCGCACCGGCGGCAACCCGTTCTACGTGCGCGAAAGCGCCCGGCTGCTGAACGGCGAAGGCGCACTGATCGCCCTCTCCGAGGTCCCCGAAGGTGTACGGGACGTCCTGCGCCGACGGCTCGCGCGCCTGCCCGAAGCCGGCGTGTCCATCCTCCGGCTCGCCGCAGTCGCAGGCCGGGAAAGCCCAGTGGACGTCCTCGTCAAGGCCGCCGACACCGACGAGGACGGGGTGATGGACGCCTTGGACGCGGGCATCATCGCCGGGCTCCTCGACGAGCCCGGCCCAGGCCTCATCCGCTTCGTCCACGCCCTCGTCAGGGACACGCTCATCGCCGACGTCAGCAGATTGCGTGCCACCCGGATGCACGCCCGGATCGCCGACGCCCTGGAAGGCACCGACGACATCGCGGCGCTCGCCCATCACTACGCGCGCGCCGCCTCACCGAAGGCCGTCGGCTACTGCGTCCAGGCCGCCGAGCGTGCCGAAGCCCGTTACGCCCACGACGTGGCGGCCTGCCTCCTCACCGACGCCGTCACCAACTCGACCGGACCGGACGAACGCGTCGAATTGCTCGGCAGGCTGCTGCGCGCCCAGGTCCGGGCGGGAGCCGTCGCGGCCGCCCGCGAGACACGCCGTGAAGCCGTGGAGTACGCGGAGTCCCTAGGCCGCGACGACCTGATGATCGCCGCATTCACCGCGTGGACAGAACCGACCCCCTGGCAGGCCCGTACGTACGGCACCGTAGACCGGCCCATCGTCGACCGCCTGAGCCGCCTGCTGAAGCGCGAACTGACCCCTTCAGTGCGGTCTCGGCTCCTGACGGCGTACGCGCACGAACTGGTCGGCGAGGACGACCCGACCGTTCTGGAGGCAGCGCAGGAGGCACTCGACCTCGCCACCGAACCCCGGCTGCGGGCCGCGGCACTCCAGATCCTGGCCGGAGTCCACGGCGACGCCGAGCTCTGCCGGGAGCTCGTGGAGATCGGCACCGAGCACGACCTGCCGGTCTACCGCGTCACCGGACTGCTCAACCATGCCGGCGTCGCCGCCGCCGCCAACGACCCGGTGACCATGCACCAGGTGACCACCGAGGCCTTGGAACTCGCGCGCACCTACCGAATACCCGAGGCGATCGCCGTCACCGAGATCACGCTGGCGAGCCTGGCGCTCATCGAAGGCCGATTCGCCGACGCCGAACTCCTCTACATCAAGGCCGACGAGGGCATGCGGCGCGCCGGATCGGTGCACACAGGCTTTCTCCAACTCGCCCTGGCCACGATCTGGCTGAACGACGGCACGCTCGGTGCGCACCTGGACGACGTTCGCGCCCTCCACGCCGCGCTCGGCCCCATGGTCTCCGACCTGCTCGCGCTCGCCCTCCACGCCAACGGCCTGGACGCCGAAGCCCGCGAGGTCCGCGCGTCACCCAGTCCGATCCGCCCCGACTTCTACTTCACCTTCCTCACCACGTTGCGCGCGATAGCCATCGTCGCCTTGAACGACCGCGACGCCGCCGAGGAGATCTACGCGACGCTGCTTCCGCACCGCAACGGCCCCCCGGCGGGCGCCGCGAGCCTGTCGTTGGCGCTGCGCCCGGTCGCCCACACCATCGGCGAGCTGGCCGTCCTCCTCGGCCGCACCGACGAGGCCGCCGCCCACTTCACCCAGGCCGCCACCATCGCCGACCACTGGAACGCACCCCACTGGGCCGCCGAGGCCCGGTTGCGAACGACCACCTAGCCTCTGCCCACGGCGCCGCACATCTGTGACACAGAACTTGGATTATCTGTCGCACTGACCCTGACGTGGCCGCGGACGCCCAGCTCGCCGCTCCCGGCTGTCGGAGCGAATTGGCAATGTTATGTGTCACATCGACGAAAGAGGCCGTCCGTGTCCGTCGTGGCCTTCCCTAGTCAGCCCGACTCGGCCACCACCCCAGGCACGGCCGGCCCGACGACCGCGGCCGCCGTCGAGCGCTTCCTCGACTCCTTGACTGCGGCTACCACCCGCGCCGGCTACACCGAGACCCTCACCCGTCTGACCGCCGTCACCGGCCCCAACCATCTGGCCGCCGCCCTGACCCCCGAGCACTACGCCGCCGTCCCCGCTGACCTCCACCCCACGCGCTGGCACGGGTGCGAATAAGACAGCCTCCCGCACCAGCAGCACCTCATCATCTTCAGGGTCGGGCTCGACGCGATAGCCGGCCTTGAGCAGGGCGCCTGAGTGTCGGGCGAGCTCCTGCGCGGGCACCTCGTCGTCGTCGGCGCAGGCGACCTGGAACGGCCTTCCGTCGCCGCCTCCCTCGACGACGAGGGAGGCGTGGCGCTCACTGAACTCCCGCTGTCCCGCCTTGCGCAACACCGCCCGGATGACCTCAGCGGGTCCCACGCCGTCCATAGCGGGCGGCCGCCCGCGCCGTACCCGAACCCCGGCTTGTCGTCGTAAACGCACTGAGCCTTCAATCCCAGCGTCCTGCATCAGTGCAGGTCAGGCAAATCCGTTGGAAATTTCCCCAGGACTACAACGAGGCCGAGCCTCAGGACGGCCTCGGTCGTCCGCGGGTCGGCGGCGGGGGCGAAGGGGCGGACGGGACGGGCCCTGGGCCCGATGACCAGGCCGGTCCGCCCGTCGAGTGAGGCGTCGGCCGCGGCGAGGATCGACGGGCGTGCCGCCACCGACGCGGAGGGCGCAGACCCTCGAGGAGAACGCCGAGGTAGAGCTCCGCGTGCCCGGCGTCATCGCCGCCGGAGCGGACCGCGTGCTCGACGCCGCAGAGCAGGCGGCGGACATCGTCCTCCCGCAGGGGGACGAGGCCAGGCTCTGGCTGTACGGCTCTCCTCGTTGACTCGTTGCCCCGGCCGGAGCGGAGCGGCAGGTCCCTGGCTCGCCGGTCATGGTCCGTCGGGTCACGTCGAGCATGTCGGGGGTCCAGCCAAGGTGAGGCCAAAAGCCACAACGAGGCGACCGGGATGTTCTGAGCCCATGGAGGCCGTCACCCGTTCGGCGCAAGTCCACGACTGCCTAAGCTCCCCCCATGCCAAACTCAGAACTACAGCGGATCAATTCCTTCCTGTCGGCCTTCGCCCGCCGCCAGGCCGCGCGCAGCGTCGACCTTCCGGGCGGGTTCGCCGTATATGACGACGCCTTCGCACATTCCCGCGCGAACAACCAGGTCATCATCGACACGACCGTTGCCTCCGAGGCGCTGCCCGCCATCGCGGAGGAGGCACTAGGGCATCTGCCTCACCGACTGATCTCCGTCCTTGACGACGAAGTCGGAATGGCGTGCGCACAGCCACTGATCCGGGATGGATACACCCACTCCACCTATCTGGTCATGCTGCATGCGGGCCCGGCGCCGGCCAGCGGGGCCGCGGAGAAGCTGGACCTCGACGCGATACGTATCCCACTCACCCGGCGATGGCGGGGCCTCCTTCCAGACGTCGACGACGAGGTCATCCGCCATCTCGTCGACCGGCGCGAGGCTCGCCGCCGCGGGGCCGACATCGTTCACTTCCTTGGTGCCCGCACCGAGGAGGGCGAGATCGTCTCCTGGGCTGACCTTTATCTGGATCCGGCAACCGGCATAGCTCAGATCGAGGACTTGATCACTTCGGAGGCCCACCTCGGGCGCGGTTACGCCGATGCCGTCCTGACCACCGCCTTGCGCCTGGCCGCCGACAAAAACTGCGGTACCCGCTTCCTGACCGCGGATGCGGCGGACTGGCCACGACACTGGTACGAGCGCCGCGGCTTCTCCGTCGTCGACCACTTTCACTGCTTCGAGCGGGGCTGATTACCAGACATCGGGTGCCGGTGAACAAACACCCGTCACTGTCGCAGCCACCGTCTTATGGCTTCGCTCATGACCGACTACGGCATCTACCGCGCAGCGACAGCCTCGACTTCCAACAGCCACGCTTCGTCGTAGATGCCTGTGATGATGACCGTCAGAGCCGGAGCGTGGTCGCCGAGTACCTCGTGCCGGATGGCGGAGTTCTCCTCCCGATATGCCCTGTCAGACAGGAACGTGGTCACCTTGACCAGGTCGGACAGGCCCATCCCGTGATGAGCCAGCGCAGCCGCCAGGTTGGCCCAGACCTGCCGGCACTGCGCGGCAAATCCGTCTGGGAGGCTGCCGTCCGGCGCCACCGGAATCTGTCCGGAGACATGGACCAGACGTGCAGGAGCGGTGATCTCGTACGAGTGACGGTAGCCGCCACCACCAGGGACTATCGGGCCAGGAGTAATCATGCGCAGATCGTGACAGCACAGCAAATCCGCAGCAACCGAGATAATCCGCCCTGACGACCGCGATGCATTAGCCCGTCCTCTTGATCGCCCGGACAGAACCTAGGCCCTTGCTGGTCTCGATCGCCACCCTCAACTCCGCAGGATCGCCGTAGTCGGCCAGGCGCCGCAGCGTTGAGGTGATCCCGGCCTCGGTATGCGGGAGCGTCCAACGGGCGGCCTTCGCGCTCTGCGCGTCGAGCACCGTCACCGAGTGCGTCTGGCCGCCCCAGTCCCAACCCACCGTGTGCACTGTGCGTCCTTCCGGTTGGAGTCAGCACCTCTGATCACGGAGAGGGCGCCTGCCGGAAGCTCATTACTGCGGCCCTCGTGGGGCGATTCCCTGATGCCGGTCCAACGCCCTCGTCCCGACGGTGTCGGCGAACTGTCGCAAGCCGTCCAGCGGCTGACCGATCGCGGGCCGTACACCACCGGGCCGAGAGGTGACGGTTCCAATAGAACCGCACGAACCATGTTCCCCTAATGAGGCCGCGCGCCACGTGGCTGCGCGGGCCGATCCCGTGGCTGGCATCGGCGGCGAGCGTGGTCGCCACGGTTCTGGTGGTCACCGCGGTGACAACGCCGGACGAGCGGCGGCCGACCTCCTCGCCGGCCTCCTCGCCGACGGCCTCGACCGGCGCGCAGCCGTCGGCCCGCCAGATGCTGCTGTCCGCCGCCACCGCCGCTGCCACGAAGGCGCCCGTGTCGGGCGCGTACTGGCGTACCAGCACGGTTTCCGGCATGGACGCGATCTCCCCGGACCGCGGCTACGTCATCAGACGGCTTTTCTCCAAGGACCAATGGCTGGCGCACCGCCCCGAGGCGCAGAGCTGGTGGATCACGCAATACCTCGGCGCGAAGCCACTCACTCCGCAGGACCAGACCGCCTGGCGAAAGGCGGGCTCACCGCCCGGGACAAGGCCGGCGACTCCCCTCAGGACCCCGAATCGCTGGAGGCGTCCCTGCGGATCTCCTGCATGCAGATCGTTTTCACCCTGCCCGTCTCACCCGCCGTCCGCGCCTCCGCCTACCGCATCCTGGCCACCATGCCCACGTTGAGGTCCCTGGGCAGGATGAAGGATCCGCTGGGCCGCACGAGCGAGGCGTTCGGCTATCAAGCGGTTCCCGGAGCGATGCGGAAGAACGCCCTGGAGCACGCGTGGGTGATCGACCCCGCGACGGGCCTGCCGCTCGCGAGCCTGACGACGACCGCGGTCGAGCTCGCCGGCGGCCGTACCGCGAAGACCACCAGCTTCACGGCCTACCAGCGGACGGGCTGGACCGACGCCAAGCCGCCGCTGCCCGCCAAGCGCGATTGACTCCTTCCCTCGCAGGCGGGCGGCGGGCTCGCCGGCGCCGGGCGGCGGATGCGCGGTGCGCGCCCGGCCCTGCCTCCGTCGCCGGCAGGGCCGGGTCACCGCGCCCGGCGGGAGCGGGCCGTGGTGTCGTGGCGGGCGAGGGCGCCGGCGAGGTCGCCGAGGTGCCGGGAGACCGGCCCCAGGGTGAGCAGGCCGCTGCCCGCCCCGGCCAGCTCCGCCGCCGCCGGGGCGAGCTCCTCGCGCGCGCGTTCCATCGTCTCCCGGTCGCCGACGGCGATCGCGGCCCGCGCGACGAGGCACCACAGGGCCTCGGACATCAGGTCGCGGGGCGGGTCGGGGATCTCGCGCAGCGCCTCGGCGGCCTCGGCGGGCCGGTCCCGGGACAGCAGCACCAGGGGACGGGCCCATGGCTCGTAGGGGCCCCAGTCGGTGCTCTCGTCCGCGGGGACGGGGGACGCGTGCCGCAGGCGCAGGCACAGCAGCGCGAGCGGCAGCAGGCCGCCCTCCAGGCCGGGCATGCCGGCGCCGTCCAGCCGCGCGGCGGCGTCCCGGTAGGCCGCCTCGATCTCGGCCGCGGGCGCCCGCTCGGCCGCGGCGAGCCGCAGTGCCCGGTACCACTGGGTGAACACGCCCACCAGCGGCCGCTCGTGGCGCTCGGCCAGCCGGTCCGCGGCCGCCGCGTGCCGGTCGGCCTCGGTGAAGTCGGCGAGCGCGCCACGGGCCTGGACGCGGATGAGATGCCCGAGGATCTGGAAGGCCACCAGGTCGTGCCGGGCGGACAGGGCGACCAGTTCGGCGCCGATCTCGTCCCTGCGCGGAGCCAGGCCCGCGCGGTGGAAGGTCTGCATGAACACGCCGTTGAGGGCGAACGCCAGCAGCGCGGGATCGTCCAGGCGGCGGGCGATCTCCTCGGCCTCGCGGGCGGCCTGGGGCCCGCGCGCCGAGCGGGTGCCGCGCGACTCCACGGCGACCGTGGCCAGCAGGCCGGCACGCACCGCCTCGTGCGCGCCGGGCGGGATGCCGGCCAGGGCGCGTTCGGCCGCCGCCACGACACGCGCCGCCTGTTCGGGGTCGTCCGAACGGGTCCAGATCGCCGGGACGTCGTAGGCGCCGATCACCCGGGCGGTCAGTTCCACGTCGTCCAGTTCCTCGGCGGCGGCGATGGCCGCCAGGCGGTGCCGGCGAGCCGCCTCCAGCCCGGCGCCCCCGGTCAGCGCGAGGCTGCGCAGCAGGCCCATCGTCGACTCCAGCCGGGCCCGGGGGCCGGAGGTCACGGTGCGGTCGTAGACGGCGGCGGTCTGCGCCCACACCCGGGCCGCCGCCCCGCCCGGCCCGGACGCGAGGTCGAGGTGGCCGGCGTGGTGGAGGATGTCGGTCTCCAGGCGGCGCAGGGGCGGGCCCGGATCCACCCCCAGCTGCTGGACCAGCGTCGTCCGTGCCCGGCGCAGCACGGCGAGCGCGTCGCCCTGGCGGCCGGTTCGGTACAGCGCGAGCGCCAGCAGCCGCCAGGCGTCCTCGCGCCAGGGGTGCTCGGTCACGTGCGCGTCCAGGTCCGGCACCGCCTCGGCGGCCAGGCCGAGGGCCAGCCGGAGCTCGGCCTGGCGCTCGACGGCCTGCAACCGCACCTCCGCCAGGCGGGCGCGTTCCGTGCGGGCCCAGGTCCGGTCGGCGAACTCGGCGTAGGCGGGCCCGCGCCACCACCCCAGCGCCTCGGCCAGCAGGGCGAGCCCGTCCTGGGGCGGCAGCGTCGCGGCGGCCGACACCGCGCGTTCGAAGCGCCAGGCGTCCACCTCGCCCGGCTCGGCGCGCAGCGCGTACCCCGGGCCCTCGGTGACCAGCAGCCGGGCCGGGGTCCGGGGCGGGCGCCCGGGTTCCAGCGCGCGGCGCAGCGCGGCCACGAAGGTGCGCACCGCGCCCACCGCGCCGGGAGGCGGATCGTCCCACAGGTCCTCGACCAGGCCGGTGATCGGGACGACGCGGCGGCGGGCGATGATCAGCCGGGCCAGCACCTCGCGGTGCCGGGGCCCCTTGAGGGCGATCACGCCTCCGGCAGCGTCCCAGGCCGTCACCGGCCCCAGCACCCCGAACACGACCCGCACCCCTCGGCCCGTCCCTTCCCGGGGCATCCCCCCTGGCCACGGTAGCGCGCTGATCGGATGCTCATTCACGCCCGGCAGGCTGAAGGCGTCCAACCACCTATTGAAAAGAGCGCGGCCATGGCGCCTGTCATCACCGGATTCGACTACCGGCGCGTCCCCGTCGCCGACGGCGTGTCCCTGAACGCGGCCGTCGGGGGGACGGGCACTCCGATCGTGCTGCTGCACGGTTTCCCCCAGACCCACCTGATGTGGCGGCACGTCGCCGCCGACCTGGCGGCCGACCACACCGTGATCTGCCCCGACCTGCGCGGCTACGGCGCCAGCGACAAACCGGCCGAGACCGACGGCACCGCGTACGCCAAGCGCACCATGGCCGCCGACATCGTCGCCCTGGCCCGCGCGCTGGGGCATGAGCGCTTCGCGCTGGCCGGGCACGACCGGGGCGCCCTGGTCGCCGTCCGCGCCGGTCTCGACCATCCCGGGACGATCACCCACCTGGCCAGTCTCGACGTGCTGCCCACGCTGGACATGTGGGAGGTGATGCACGGCGTCACCGCCGCCGTCGGCTTCCACCTGTACCTGATGGCCCAGCCTCCGGGCCTGCCCGAGCAGATGATCGCCGCCAGTTCCGACGCCTTCTTCGGGTATTTCCTGGACATCTGGGCCAAGGACCCGAGGGCGATCCCCGCCGAGGTCCGCGCCGCCTACCTGGACGCCTGCCGCGCGGCGGTGCCCTCGATCGTGGCCGACTACCGCGCCTCCGCCGGTGTCGACGTCGACCACGACCGGGCCGACCGGGAGGCGGGCAACCGGCTGCGGATGCCGGTCACCGTGCTCCAGCAGGACTGGGGGTCCGCCCTCGGCTTCGACGCGGCGGCGCTGTGGAGCGCCTGGGCACCCGATCTGCGGCACGTCCCCGTCACCTTCGGCCACTTCATGGCGGAAGAGGCCCCCGCCGACGTCGCCAAGGCCCTTCGGGACCTGCTCTCCCGCCGGACGGCCGGAGCGCGGTGACGCGTCGCCCGGCGCGGCGGGGGCCGCCGGGAGCGGTGCGGGCGGGGGAGTGAGGCGGCCTGCCCCGGGTCGCCTCACGCACCCGCCCCGCGAAGCTCACGCGCCCGCCCCGCGAAGGCGGGTGCCCCCTGGGGGACCGGCGCGCGGCCCTCCGCCGCCTCCGTCACGCCCGCGGCTTGACTCTCAGGTGACTTGAGGGTGCAGATTCGTCTCGTGAGTGACAGCGCGGAGTTCTACACGATCGGCCGGCTCTCTCGTCGTACCGGCCTGCCGGTGCACACGATCCGCTTCTGGTCCGACAGCGGCGTGGTGCCGCCCACCGGCCGTTCCGACGGCGGGTTCCGCCTGTACGACGCGGCGGCCGTCGCCCGGTTCGACCTGGTCAGGACGTTGCGCGAGCTCGGCATCGGCCTGGAGGACATCCGGGAGATCCTGGATCGCCAAGTCACGGTGGCCGAGGTGGCACGGACACACGCCCTGGCACTGGACGCGGAGATCCGGACCCTGAGACTTCGCCGCGCCGTGCTCCGCACGATCGCCAGACGCGACAGTACGACGGAGGAGACATTGATGATGCACAAACTGGCCCAGCTGTCCGCCGCGGAGCGGCAGCGGGTCGTCGACGACTTCGTCGGCGAGGTCTTCGCGGGAGTCGACCTCGGCGCAGACGACGAGGCCGCGATCGTCGCCGGGTGGATGCGGGAGCTGCCCGAGGACCTGCCCGACGATCCGGCGCCGGGTCAGGTCGACGCCTGGGTGGAGCTGGCCGAGCTCGTCGCCGATCAGGACTTCCGGCGGCGGCTGCGGCGGATCGTGCTCAGCGGCTCCTCGGACCCGTGGATCGACGCCGGGCTCGACCTGCGACGGCTGGTGCTGGAGAGGGCGGGCCGGGCGCTGGCCGGCGGTGTCACGCCGGAGTCCGCCGAGGGCGGGCGCGTCCTGGGCCGCATCATCGGGCCCCGGCTGTCGCCGGCCGAGCGCGCCGAACTGCGCGATCGGCTCAGGATGCTCGCCGACGCCCAGGTGGAGCGCTACTGGGAGCTGCTGGGCGTCCTCAACGGCCGGGAGCCGTCCCCCTCGGTCATCCCCGCCTTCGACTGGGTGATCACCGCCCTGGGGGCCCACCGCTGAACCCTCCGGCCGAGGGGGACCGGCTGGAGGTCAGGCCTTCCCGATCGAGTGGAGAACATCCAGGTAGTGGCGGTTGTACATGATGCCGAGGAGGTTCCCGAAGGGGTCGATCACCGAGGCGCCGACGAAGCCGTCGCCGAACTCCCGGGGCGGCTCGTGTTCCTTGGCCCCCATCGACAGCAGCCGGTCGAGGGCGGCGGGCACGTCGTCGACGTGCCAGTACGTGACGACACCGCCCGGGCCGGTCTTCGCGTCGTCGGCGAGTTCCCGCGCGTAATCGCTGTCGAGCAGGCCCAGCTCGTGCTGGTAGTCGCCGAACCGGAACTCGACATACCCGGGTTTGTTGAAGTAGGGCTCGACACCGAGCAGTTCGGTGTACCACTCCTTGGCCGCGGTCAGGTCGGCGGCGTGAAATCTGACGGTGGTAAGTCCTCGTAACATCGGCTCTCCTCTCATCGCCGCGAATACTTGCCGAAGGAGGTAAACGAAAACATCGAATGGTGCACGGATTTCGTTTTATACAAACGTGGGCGAAGATCTTATTAGGAAGGGAATTAACCCTTTTGTCGGGAATGATATGAATGCTTCCGGCGGGGTAGGCCCCGTCCATGGACGGGGAACGGCAGGATGCCCTGGACGGCACCGCCTGGCGCGGTGAGGTCGAAAGAGGGTTCGTCGCCGAGGTGGAGTCGGGGCGGCTGGACCTTCCGCTGCCCGGCGCGGGACAGACCAGGCGGCGATGGGAGGCGTTGAGCTCGCTGGCCCGGCGGGATCTGTCGCTGGCGCGGCTGTGCGAGGGGCACGCCGACGCCGTCGCGATCCTCGCCGAGCTCGCCGGTCCCGCTCCGGCGGCCGGCAGCCGGTGGGGCGTGTGGGCGGCGCGACCTCCCGGCCCGTCCCTCTCGGCCCGCCCCGAGGCGGGAGGGTGGCTGCTGAGCGGGACCAAGCAGTACTGCTCGGGAGCGCGGGTGTGCACCCACGCCCTGGTGACCGCGGAGGCGCCGGACGGCCCCCGGCTGTTCGCCGTGCCGGTCGAAGGGCTGCGGCCGGTGGCCGGCAGCTGGCCGGCGACGGGGATGGCGGCCAGTGACACCCTGGACGTCCGCTTCGACGAGGTTCCCGGCGAGCCGGTGGGACCGGTGGACGGATACGTGAACAGGCCCGGTTTCCACCAGGGCGGTGCGGGCGTCGCCGCGTGCTGGTACGGAGGGGCCAGAGGCGTGGCCGAGACACTGCTGGCCGCCGCGGCCGAGCGCGACGTCGGCCCGCACGCCCTGGCCCACCTGGGCGCGATCGACGTGGCGCTGCGGACCGCCAGGGCCGCCCTGGAGGAGGCGGCCGACGAGATCGACGCCGACCCCCACGACCTCAAGAACGCGGGAAGGGTACGGTCCCTGCGTCTCAAAGCGCTGGTGGAGGCCGTGGCCACCGACGTCATGGGCCGGGTGGGCAGGGCGCTGGGCGCCGGGCCGCTCGGCCACGACGCCGCGCACGGACGCCGGGTCGCCGACCTGACGGTCTACCTGCGCCAGCATCACGCCGAACGCGACCTCGCCGCGCTGGGGGCCATCGTCGCCGAGCAGGGAGCCGGCTGGTGAGCGCCGAACGTACAGAACGCGCCGGCAGCACCGACAGCGCCGGCAGCGCCGACAGCATCGGCTGGGACGGCTGGGACGGCTGGGACGATTCCGCCCCCAACCCCATCGACGCCCCGGGGACCTCCGAGGCCGAGTGGCGCGCCTGGCCGGGGCTCGGCACCCTCCCGGCGCTCGCCTACGGCGGCTGGCGCAGCGCGGTGGTGGTCGCCGCCCACCCCGACGACGAGGTGCTGGGGCTCGGCGGGCTGCTGTCGCTGCTGGCGGCCTCGGGCGTACGGCTGCGCCTGGTCGCCGTCACCGACGGCGAGGCCTCCCATCCGGGGATCACCGACGTGCCGGCGCTGGTGGCGCGGCGGGTGGGGGAGACCGAGTCCGCGCTGGCGGCCCTGGGGGCCGGCGGCGTCGAGATCGTGCGGCTGGGCATGCCCGACACCGGGCTGGCCGAGCGCGAGGGCGAGCTCGCCCGGGAGCTGGGGCAGGCGGCCTCCGGGTTCGAGGTGTGCCTGGCGCCGTGGGAGGCGGACGTGCACTCCGATCACGAGGCCGCCGGCCGGGCCGCGGCCTCGGCGGGGCTGCGGCCCTACTTCTACCCGATCTGGGCCTGGCACTGGGCCAGGCCGGGCGACGCGCGGCTGCCCTGGGACCGGGCGCTGCGGATCCCGCTGCCACCGGCGGCCCTGGCCCGCAAGCGGGCGGCCATCGGCTGTTTCGCCAGCCAGCTGGAGCCTCGCGGCGCCGGCCTGGAGGCGGTGCTGCCTCCCGGCGTCGTCGCCCACTTCACCCGCGACCACGAGGTGCTCTTCCGTTGACCTCCTTCCCACGCCCGAGGGCGGGGATCTCCACGCCGAAGGGATTCAGATGACGACTCATCCGGCGACTCTCGGAGCGGAGTACTTCGAGGACATGTACGCGGCCTCCTCCGACCCGTGGGGATTCACCTCCCGCTGGTACGAGGAACGCAAGTACGCCGTCAGCGCCGCGCTGCTGCCCGCGCGCCGCTATCGCGAGGCCTTCGAGGCCGGCTGCTCCATCGGGGTGTTCACCGCCCTGCTCGCCCCGCGCTGCGACCGGCTGCTGGCCTGCGACCTGTCCTCCGTCGCGGTCGCGGCGGCCGCGGAACGCACCGCCGGGTACCCGGGGACGCGGGTGCGGCGGCTCGTCCTGCCCGGCGAGTGGCCCGAGCAGGAGGGAGGGTTCGACCTCATCGTGCTGTCGGAGGTCCTCTACTACTTCGGCGACGCGGACCTGGAACGGATGCTCGACCTGGCGGTCGCCTCTCTGAGCCCCGGGGGCACCCTGCTCGCGGTGCACTGGAGGCACCTCGTCGCGGAGTACCCGCTCGGCGGCGAGGAGGTGCATCGCGCCCTGGCCGGGCGTGGCGAGCTGACCCGCCTCGTCGATCACCGCGAACCGGACTTCCTCGCCGAGGTCTACCTGCGCGGTCGCTCGGCTCCCTCCGTGGCCGAGACGGAAGGACTTGTGTGATCCAGACCGTCGGAGTCGTGGTGCCCGCCCGCGACGAGGAGGAGCTGCTGCCCGCCTGCCTGGCCTCGGTGAACCTGGCCGGGCGTCTGGTCCCCGGTGTGCTGGTCCACCTGATCGTCGTCGCCGACACGTGCGGTGACCGTACGGCGTCCCTCGCCGCGCAGGCCGGGGCGACCGTCGTCGAGGGCACCATGACCAACGTCGGACAGGCGCGGCTGGCGGGCACGCGGGCGCTCCTGCGGCGGACCCGGGGCCTGGATCCCGCCACCGTCTGGGTCGCCACCACCGACGCCGACACCCTGGTCCCGCCCTGCTGGCTCGGCCGCCAGCTCAGGCACGCCGCCCAGGGATGGGAGGCCGTCGTCGGCACCGTGACGGTCACCGACTGGTCCGGCTACCCGCCGCGGTGCCAGACCGTCTACGCCGAGGAGTACGCCCCCGGAACGGGGACGGGCAGCACCGGGGCGACCGGGGCGAGGGCGAACGGCGGGAACGCGACCGGCGCGGGGAGGAACGGCGGCGCGCGATGGCATCCGCACGTGCACGGCGCCAACCTCGGCGTCACCGCCGCCGCCTACCTGGCGGCCGGCGGGTTCCGCGCGCTGCCGACCGGCGAGGACGGCGCCCTGGTCCGGGCCCTGGAATCGGCCGGCAGGCGGGTCCTGCGTACCACCGGCGTGAGCGTGGTGACCTCGGCGCGCCGCGACTCCCGGGCACCGGACGGCTTCGGCCACTTCCTCGCCCGGCTCGAACGCGACACCGCCCTCGCCGCGCCCCGGACGCCCGGCCGGCCGTCCTGAGCCGCCGGCCGCCGGCGCCGCCCATCCCGCCGGCGGCGATCACGCGGATCGCCCCCGGCGTGTGGAGGCCCCGGCACGGGGAAGGCGCGCTCTCGCGCGGGGCCGCCCCGCGGGCGCCGCGGCCGGTCACGGTGACCGGAGCCGGGCGCGCCCTCGGGGACCGGCGCGAGCCGGATGACAGCGGGCGCCCCCGGGTCACTCGCCGGTCGCCGTGACCGGCGCGAGCGCGGATCCGTGGCGGTCCGCGGAGAGGTGGAGAACGTGAACCGTTCGTACGTGGTGACGGGTGGCGGCCGGGGCATCGGCAGGGCGGTGGCCGAGCGGCTCCTCGGCGACGGCGGCTCCGTCGTCGCCGTCGAGCTCGATCCGGCGGCCCTGGCCTGGACGGACCGCCACCCCGCGGGGTCGCGCCTGGCCGCCGTGGTGGGGAACGCCGCCGACGAGTCCGTCGCCGGGCGCGCCGCCGACGTCGCCCAGGGGCTCGCCCCGCTCGCCGGATGGGTCAACAACGCCGCCGTCTTCAGGGACGCCTCGATCCACTCCGCCACCGCGCGGGAGGGGCTCGACCTGATCGCGCTGAATCTCGACGGGGCCGTCGTGGGGTGCGCCACCGCCGTGCGCCGCTTCCTCGCCGCCGCGACGCCGGGGGCGATCGTCAACGTCTCCTCCCACCAGGCCCGGCAGGCGGTGGTGGGCTGCCTGCCGTACGTGACGGCCAAGGCGGCCGTCGAGGGGATGACCCGCGCGCTCGCGGTCGAGTACGGGCCGCGGGGGATCCGTGTCAACGCCGTGGTGCCGGGCTCGGTCGGCACCGAGCGCTACGCGGAGTTCCTCGGCTCGCGCGAGCCGGCCGAGGCCGCCCGGGTGGAGCGGGAGATGGCCCTGCTGCATCCGATCGGCAGGGTGGCGCGTCCCGAGGAGGTCGCGGCCGCGATCGTCCACCTGCTCTCCGACGACGCGGCCTTCATCACCGGCGCGACCGTGCCCGTCGACGGCGGCCGGACGGTCCTGGCCCGCGATCCCGAGGGGTGGCAGGGGCGGGACGTCAAAGCAGCAGGCGCACCGCGGCGAGCAGCGTGAGTCCCAGCGTGATCCGTTCGAAGAGCGTGCGGTCGATGCGGCCGATGACGGCGCGCCCGATCGCGGCCCCGGCGAGGACCGCGGGGGCGCCCAACGCGGCGAAGACGAGGGAGGAGGGGGTGATGAGGCCCAGCGCGACGCTGAACGGCACCTTGAAGGCGTTGATCGTCAGGAAGAACCAGGCGCTGGTACCCAGGAAGCCCAGCATCGGCAGGCCCGCCGCCAGGAGATAGATGGCCATGATGGGGCCGGCCGCGTTGGCCGTCATGGTGGCGAAGCCGGCGAAGACGCCCGCGAGGGCGGCCACCGGGCGGCGGTGGGCGAGCGAGTCCTCCGGCGCCCGGCGCCGGTTCCACAGGTGAACGGCGATGATCACCAGCAGGATCGCCCCGATGAGCCGTCTCATCTGCGCGTCGTCGACCCAGCGCACCACCACGGCCCCGGCGACCACGCCCAGGGCGACCCACGGGAACAGCCTGATCAGCCTCGGCCAGTCGGCGTGGCGCCGGTAGGAGGCCACGGCGACCAGGTCGCCGACGAGCAGGAGCGGCAGCAGCGTGCCGGTGGACTCCTTCGTCGGCAGCACGAGCGCGAACAGGGCGATCGCCACCGTCCCGGTACCGGAGACGCCGGTCTTGGAGAAGCCCACCAGGAACAGGGCGGCCAGCAGGATGACCCACTGGACGACATCAAGGGAGGGCATCAGCCTCGCCGGACGGAGGAAGCGGGAGAAAAGGTCACAGATGACCGTACATGATGCGTCAGCCGGCGAATCCCCTGGCCGGGGGCCCGAGGATCTCCGGCGGCCCGGCGCCGGCTTCAGCACACCGGGTCAGGCGGCCTCATCGTCCCGGGGCCGGTGTCGGGGGCCGCGCCGGCGCGGACCGCCCGCCTTCTTCGCCCGCCACGGCCCCGCCCGGCGTCGAGGCGGCCGTGTGGCACGCGCCGCGGCCGTCGGCGCGCACGACGATCCGGCCCGCCTCGACGCGGACGGCGGCCTCGGTCGCGTCGCTGACGGCCGGGACTCCGGCCGCCGCGGCCAGGGCGCCCGAGTCGTCCAGCACCACCTGCAGGCGCGGCCACGCCGAGGGCGGGAACGCCTGGCGCAGGCAGCCGCGGAAGTCGGCGACGGCCAGCCGGGCCAGCGGTGCCAGCTCGTCGGGGTCGCCGGTGACCAGGACGGCGGTGATCGCGGCACCCGCCGGTGCGGCCCGTACCGCCTCCTCGGCGGCCTCGAGCCGGTGCAGCCCGAGGATCGCCACCACGCCGTCGCCGCCGTCGCCGGTGAGCCGCGCGGGCTCGCCGCGTACCGCGTCCACCGCCGGTGGCGGGGACCACGCCTCGTCGGCGGGCCGGGCCCGCGGGATCCACGGCGTGGACGGCCACCTGTCGTCGAGGTCGAGGCCGGCGAGCCGCTCGCAGGCGCCGACGATGGTGAAGGGATCGGTGAAGCCGGGGGCGGCGGCGGCCAGCTGGCTCGCGCCGTGCAGGGTCGTGAGCGTGGCCTCGGCCACGCGCATCAGGCGGCCGTCGGGGGTGGCGGGCAGGCGCAGGCGCTCCAGGGCGAGCCCGAGCAGGATCGCGTTCAGCTTCGTCAGCTGCGCGAACGGCCGCCGGGTCCGCTCGTCGGCGAGGATCTCCGGCATCAGGTCCACGCCGATCCTGGCCAGGCCGTGCCGCTCGTCGGTGGTCAGGGGGAGCCGGGCCAGCCAGGCGCGGGCGAGCGCGCCGAGCGCCTCGCGGGGGGTGAGGCTCGGCTCCGGGTTCGGCGGCTCGGGGGCGCGCTCGGCGAGGTCGGCCAGGACCGTGAAGTACAGGGCCCGCTTGCCGGGAAAGTTGGAGTAGACCGCGCCGCGGGTGAGCTCGGCGCGCTCGGCGATGGCGTCGATCTTCGCGTCGCGGAAGCCGCGCTCGGCGAACTCCTCCGCGGCCGCGGCCAGCACCCTGGCGCGGTTGCGCTCCTGCAGCTGCGCCCTGCTGAGCCGGGTCATCGCCCTCCTCGTCGTCGCGTTGCCGTCGATCCCGATCCAAGATACCGTGACCACTCAGATGACGAGATCATCTGTTTACATCATCTGAAATTCTGGAGGATTCATGACCGCTGCCGGCCAGGACATGAGCGACGTCCCCGAGGTCCCGGAGGTTCCCGAGATCCACCTCACCGACGCCGAGGTGCTGCGCGACCCCTTCGCCGCGTACGGGCGCGCCAGGGAGATCTCGCCGCTGGCGCGGCTGGTGGCCCCGGGCTTCGGCCCGATGCTGGCCCTCACCCGGCACGAGGACGTCAGGGCGATGCTGAGCGATCCGCGCTTCGAGATCAACGCCGCCAGCTTCATGCGGCCCGACGTGCCCGAGGACTGCCTGCCCTACATGCGGACCATGAGCGAGATGGACGGGCCAGAGCACCTGCGGCTGCGCCGGCTGGTGTCGCCGGCGTTCAGCGCGCGCCGCGCCGCCGAGTTCCGGCCGCGGATCGAGCCCATCGTCGACGCCCTGCTCGACGGCCTGCCCGGCATGGCCGAGCAGGCCGAGCACGGCGTGGTGGACCTGCTGGGGCACTTCGCCCGGCCGCTGCCGATGGACGTCATCTGCGAGCTGGTCGGCATTCCCGCCGCCGACCGCCCGCGCTGGCGCGAGTACGGCGCCACCGTCGTGGGAGGCGGCGGCCAGAGGTTCGCCGAGGCCATCCCGGGCATCATGGAGGGCGCCAGGGCGGCGGTCGCGCGCCGGCGCGCCGAACCCGGCGACGACCTGCTGTCGGACCTCATCCGCGCCCAGGCCGACGACGGCGACCGGCTCAGCGACACCGAGCTGGTCACCATGGTCTGGCACCTGGTCCTGGCGGGGCAGACGCCCACGAACCTCATCGCCAACGCCGTGGAGGTCCTGCTCACCCACCCCGGCCACCTGGCCGCGCTGCGCGAGGACGCCGGGCTCATGCCACGCGCCGTCGAGGAGCTGACACGCTGGTGCGGTCCCACGCTGCTGTCGATTCCCCGCTACGCGCGCGAGGACGTCGAGCTGCACGGCACGCTGGTGCGCGAGGGCGAGCCCGTCACCGCCGCGATCGCCGCCGCCAACCGCGACCCGCGCGCGTTCGCCGACCCCGACCTGCTCGACCTGGGCCGGGCCACCGCGACGGCCGGACACCTCGGATTCGCCCACGGGCCGCATTTCTGCCTGGGAGCCTCGCTGGCCCGCGTGCAGACCGAGGTCGCGCTCACGGCGCTGCTGAGCCGCTTTCCCGGCCTGGCCCTCGCCCCGGAGAACGCGGGACGCGCGCCCGACCCGGGCACCTGGCGCCTGGCGTCGCTGCTCGTGACTCTCTGACCCCCTCTTCCAGCCCGGGACCGTGCGGCGCTGGTGCGGATCCTCACCGAACCGCGCAACGCCCTGATCAAGCAGTACCGCAGGCTCTTCGAGATGGACGGCGTCGAGCTGGAGTTCACCGAGGAGGCCGTCGGCGCGATCGCCGACCAGGCGCTGCTGCGGCGCACCGGCGCCCGCGCGACCCGCGCGATCCTCGAGGAGATCCTGCTCAACGTGATGTACGAGGTACCGGGCCGCGAGGACGTGGCCCGCGTCGTGATCGACCGCGACACCGTGCTCGGCAACGTCAACCCGACGCCGGTGCCGCGCCGCCACCCCGATCGCGGACCCGAGCGCCGCGACAGGTCCGCCTGAGAGCCCCGGACCCGGCGGCCTCCGCCCCTGGGCAGCGGCCGATCGGCCGGCGCCACCCTGGAAACCGCCGGTTCCCTACCTTCGGGGGAGCGGAACCTGACGCGGCGCCCTCCCGCGGTGGACGGCCATCGCCGCCCCGAGGGCGAGGGCGGCATATCCGCAGGTCACCGCCAAGCCCACCCATGGCGGGAGCGGGTAGTAGCCGCCGAGCAGTGACCGGTCCACGTCCACATGCGCGAACGCGGGGACGCTCTGCGTGATCGCGAACCCGGCGGCAGGGGTGATCATCAGCAGCCATGGCGCCAGGCCCGCGGTCGCCGGCAGGTAGGGCACGACGATCAGCCCGACGGCCAGCCCGACGGCGACGACGCCCCGCCTGACCAGCGCGGCGAGGCCCAGGGCCAGCACGGCGGCGACCCCGGTCAGCGCCGCGTAGCCGACGATCACCCGCAGCCCGGTACCCGGGGTGATCGGCTGGATCGGGTTCTGGTTGGCCCGCAACAGCGCCAGGCCGGCGGGGACCACGACCCCCGAGGCAGTCAGCCCCGTCACGAACGCGACCGCGCCGACCACGACGGCCTTGGCCGCCAGCAGGCGCGCGGGAGGCGGCCCGGCGGGCGGGCCGGTCCCGATCGGCCTGTGCCGGCGTTCCGCCGTGACGAACGAGACCGCCACCACGAGCACCGGGATCAGCCCCACGGCCCCGCCGACCAGCATGAGGTCGGCGCGCAGGCCGCCCTCCACCGTGGCGGGCCCGATGTCGCCGCTCCCGGTCACGAGGAGCTTGCCGCCGGACTCGACGACCCCGCCCGGGTGGTGCGGGGTCCTGCCGTCGGGCCCCAGGGAGACGCCGACGTCGTCACGCCGCCACGAACCGTTCGCGCCCCGCAGCCTGATCTGGTCGAAGGTGGCGGTGGCCTGGGCGAAGGCTTTCGCCATCTCCCACAACACGCCCGGCGAGGTGGCGAACATCCCGATCTCGACCGTCTCCGGCAGCCCGGGCAGCGTGACCGTGCCGACCTCGGTCCACGTCCTGCCGTCGCCCGACTCGTAGCCGGTGAGGGTGTCGCCCGACCTGGTCAGCCGCAGCCACCGGGGCCCCCGCACGGGACCGCCGGCCACGTCGTGGATGAAGTTGTGCTGCATCCGCACGCCGTGGCCACCGGTGATCATGACGGCGGCGTACGGCGTGCCCTGCGCGAGGCTCTGCCTGACGAGGAGCCCGGCCTTCGCCCACGGCACCACCCCCTCCTTGACGTTGCGCACCCCGGGTACGGCGTCCGGCAGCCGCATCTGCCCGGTCATGTCCGAGACGCGGGCGGTGATGTCGCCGTTCCCCTTGAGCGGCTGGTGCACGAAGTAGTACCTGTCCTTCACCGCCGTGCCGTCGGGTCCCACCAGGGGCGCGGGACAGGGGCCCTCGCCCTGCGAGGTCACGCAGGTGCTGCGGGCGCCTCCGGCGATCAGCAGCCCGAGCGACACGGTGACCAGCACGGAGGCCGCCAGGGTGAGCACCCGGCCCCGCGAGGAGCGGAACGTGGCCCACTGCGCGCGCAGCAACCAAGGAAAGCCGTCCCGGCCGGCCCTCCGGCCGGGTCGGTGAGGCGTGAATGAACTCATGCCGACGGTTGTACGCGGCCCCCGGTCCCGGCCGGGTCGCGGCGGCCGCGACCTGGCCGGAACCGGGGATCTGTCATCGTTGGCCCATGGCATCTCGACCCGTCGGCCGCTCCGGCCGCCCTGTCCGCACGGCTCCCGGCGGTGAGCGGCGGTGAGGGTCCTCGTCGTCGAGGACTTCGAGGTCCTCGCCCGCTCCATCGGAACCGGGCTGCGCCGCGAGGGCATGGCCGTCGACGTCGTCCTGGACGGGACCTCCGCCCTCGACCGCCTGGCCGCCACCCGCTACGACGTGGTGCTCCTCGATCGCGACCTGCCCGGTGTCCACGGGGACGAGATCTGCCGGCGACTCGCCCAAGGCCGTTGCGAGACCCGCGTGCTGATGCTCACCGCCTCCGGCACGATCGAGGACCGCGTCGACGGGCTCGGCCTCGGCGCCGACGACTACCTGCCCAAGCCGTTCGCGTTCGCCGAACTGGTCGCCCGCGTCCGTGCCCTGGCCCGCCGCGCCATCCCGCCGCTACCGCCCACCCTGACATGCGGGGACATCACCCTCGATCCGGCCCGCCGTGCCGCGTTCCGGGCCGGCCGGCGCCTCGAGCTGAGTCCCAGGGAGTTCGCCCTGCTCGAATGCCTGCTCGCCGTGCCCGGCGTGGTCATCTCCGCCGAGGAACTGCTCGAACGTGTCTGGGACGAGGCCGCCGACCCCTTCAGCAGTGCCGTCAAGCACACCGTGCACCGGTTGCGGGCCAAGCTCGGTGACCCGCCGGTGATCGAGACCATCCGCGAGGGCGGCTACCGCATCGGATCGTCGTGACCTCCCGCAAGCTCGCCAGAAGGTCCTTGCAGACGCGGCTCGCGCTCGCCTACGCGGCGGGCATCTACGCCGCCGGGGTCCTGGTGGTCGTGTTCGTCGCCGTCCCGCTCGCCGGCATCGACGCGGCCACCCCCAAAGGCCGTCCCTCATCGGGCGCGATCACCGACACCGGGCCCGGAATCGGCCCGCCCCAGCTCCTGGCGGGATCCGCCGTCGCCCTGGTCCTGCTGGTTCCCCTCGCCCTGGCTCTGGGCTGGTTCGTCGCCGGCCGATTCCTGCGCCCGCTGCGCGCCGTCGTCGCCACCGCCCAGGTCATCTCCGCCGGAAACCTCCACCGGCGCCTCGATCTCGGCGAGCCCACGGACGAGCTGACCGAGCTCGGCCACACCCTCGACGACCTGTTCGCCCGCCTGCACGCCTCCTTCGACGCCCAACGCCACTTCGTCGCCAACGCCTCCCACGAGCTGCGCACCCCTCTCGCCGGCCTGCGCACCCTCCTTGAGGTCGCCCTCGCCGATCCCGACGCCGACGCCGACGCCCTGCGCTCGGCCTGCCAGGAGGCCCTCGCCCTGGGCGCACACCAGGAGCGGCTCGTCCAGGCACTGCTCGCTCTGGCCACCAGCGAGCGCGGCGTCACCCGCCGGGACACCCTCGACCTCGCCCACATCGTCGCAGGAGTGCTCGACTCCCGCCGCGACCAGGCGGCGGAGACGGGCGTCGACCTGGCCGGAGACCTGAGGCCCGCGGTGACGACCGGGGACCCGAGACTGATCGAGAGCCTCGTCGCCAACCTCGTCGACAACGCCATCCGCCACAACCACGCGGACGGGCACGTGAAGGTCACCACCCGGACCTCCGGCGGGCAGGTGACCCTCACGGTCACCAACAGCGGGCCCGTCATCCCCGGCGACCAGATCCAGCGCCTCCTCCACCCCTTCCAGAGACTGGCGCCCGAACGCCACGGCCGCCGCGACGGCTACGGCCTCGGACTCGCCATCGTCAACGCCGTCACCCAGGCCCACCACGCCACCCTCACCACCGGCGCGCGCCCCGAGGGCGGCCTGACCGTCACCGTGCGGTTCGCGCACGGATCCCGTCCGGACCGCCCCTGACGGCAGGTCCGGCCCGCGTGCGCGCCGAGACGCCGGCGGCCTCGCTCAGCGGGTGTCGTGCCCGCCCGCCAGACGTGCCGCCCTGGCGTGCAGGTAGCGCTGCTGAGGCAGGCTGGTCGCGCGCCGGGCCGCCTCCCGGTAGTGGTCACGGGCCGCAACGTGATCACCGGCCATCTCCAGCAGGTGCGCGCGGACCGCGTGCAGCCGGTGGTCCCCGGCGATCCGCCCGTCGGCCGCGAGCGGATCGAGCAGGCCGAGCCCGGCGTGCGGGCCGCGGGCCATGGCCACCGCCACCGCGTGGTTCAGCGCCACCATCGGGTTGTCGGAGATCCGCATCAGCAGCTCGTACAACGCGGTGATCTGCGGCCAGTCGGTCGCCTCGGCGCTCGGCGCCTCGTCGTGGAGCGCGGCGATCGCCGCCTGCAGCTGGTACGGGCCGGCCGTGCCCCGGGGGAGCGCGCCGGTGATGAGCGCCACGCCCTCGGCGACGGCCTCCGCGTCCCACAGGCTCCGGTCCTGCTCGGCCATCGGGACCAGCGCGCCGTCCGGCCCGGTACGCGCCGGACGGCGCGCGTCGGTGAGCACCATGAGCGCGAGCAGCCCCGTCACCTCGCCGTCGCCGGGCAGCAGCCGGTGGACCATCCGGGTCAGCCGGATCGCCTCCGCCGACAGCTCGACGCGCTGCAGGTTCGGCCCCGAGGTGCTGGCGTAGCCCTCGTTGAAGATCAGGTAAAGCACGTGCAGGACCACGCGGAGCCGTTCGGCGCGCTCGGGGCCCGAGGGGATGCCGAACGGGACGCCGCTGTCCTTGACGCTGCGCTTGGCCCGGGTGATGCGCCTTGTCATGGTCGCCTCCGGCACGAGGAACGCCCGGGCGATCTCCGCGGTGGTCAGGCCGCCGACCGCCCGCAGGGTGAGGGCGATCTGGGAGGCGGCCGACAGCGAGGGGTGACAGCACATGAACAGCAGGATGAGCGTGTCGTCGGACTCCGAGGCGGGCCGGTCGGCGGCGGGCGCGAGCCACTGGCCGGGCAGCGCCCACCGGGCGACGGTGTCCTCACGGCGCCGGCGCGCCTGCTCGGCGCGCAGCAGGTCGGTCAGCCGGCGCGAGGCGACCGTGATCAGCCAGCCCAGCGGGCTGTCGGGGACGCCGTCCTTCGGCCACTGCGTGGCGGCGGCGAGGAGCGCCTCCTGCGTCGCGTCGTCGGCGGCGTCGAAATGCCCGTAGCGCCGTACCACCGCGCCGAGGACCTGCGGCGCCAGGCGGCGCAGCAGGTCCTCGAACTCGGTGCCGGGCACGGAGACGATCAGATCGCCGGCTCGCCCTGGAACTCCTCGACCGGCCGTACGTCGGCGTAGGAGTTGGCGGCGAGGTCCCCGGGGGCGGGGCACTCCCCGAGGCGGGCGGCGATCTCGGTCGCCCGGTCGAAGCTCTCGCACTCCACGATCCAGTAGCCGGCCAGGACCTCCTGGGTCTCGGCGTAGGGGCCGTCCGTCACGACCGGGACACCGTCCTTCAGCCCCACCCTGCGGGTGTGGACCGGGGCGGCCAGCCCCCGCGTCTCGACGAACTCGCCGGACTCCTCCAGGTCCCTGGAGAACGCCTGCATGAACGCGTGCATCGGCGCGAAGTCCTCCGGGGACAGGGCCGGCCGGTCGCCGTCCTTGCCCGCCATGGCGTCGTAGTCCCGCTGCGAGCCGTACATCAGGATCATGTACTTCATGGTGTCTTCCTCTCCGCCGGCGCCGCCGTGGCGCCCGGCACCGGAGACGTCGGAGCCGCGGGGCCCCACCGGACATCCGCCCGCGACCGGATCGCGAAATCACCGGATCACCGGATCGCCGCCCGCTCGCGCCGGCTCCCAGGCTATTCGACGTCTCCGCCGGCCCGCGGTCAGGTGACGGGAATCAGGTCCGGGCCCACGACGTGCCCCTGGTGGGGCTCGGGGTCGTTCTGATCGTGGCGGAAGTGCCCGGCGTACCAGACGACGACGTTGGTGGCGCTGACGCTCTCGCCGTTGACGAAGCGGTTCAGCATCGCCCGGTTGTCGGGGCCGGTGTTGCCGTCGTACAGCTCGGCCGGGTGGTGGCGCAGGAACCACAGGTCGGCGACGCCGTAGGGGTCGGTGGTGTTGTCGTGCTCGCCGGGGTGTATCCGCCATCCCCTGCCGCTGGCCTTGTCGGTGACCTGCCAGTACAGGGCGGGGTGGCGCCGTTTGCGGGCGACCTCCCGCACGATCGGCACCGCCTGGGGAACGGTCGAGCCGGTGTCGTCGAACTGCTCGATCACGTCGTTGGCCGACCCCTCCACGTCGAAGTCGAAGCGCCAGTAGACGTGGTGGCGGTGGCGCATGCAGGTGCGCGGGTTGCGCACCCCGGCGAACCCGAAGCGCGGCTTGATCGTGCCGTCGTCGGTCAGGCGCCACTCGGAGGCGTAGCGGTACCAGCCGGCCGCCAGCTCGCTGACGATCCGCAGCTCGCCGCCGTCGTGGTGGAAGGCCACGCCCTGGAAGTTGCCGGCGTCGTTGTCGGGCCGCTCCAGGATGGTCCGGGGCGGCCCGGTGCAGACGCGCCACCCCCAGCCCACCGGCTCGGTGCCGGTGGCCGAGAAGCGGGTCTCCTCGTACTGCCAGTCTCGGTAGGTGACGCCGTCCTCCTCGTACTGGACGTTGAGGATCGGCACGTGCGCCTGGCGCAGCACGAGCCTGCCCCGGTAGCGCACGTCCCGCAGCTCGACCCCCGAGCCGTCGCCGGGGTTGATGGGCGTCGAGGCGCGCGGCCGCACCACGATCATGTTCCACAGCTCGGTGGTGCCGTCGACCACGCGCAGCCGCACCTGGTCGGGGCCGCCCCGGTCGCGCAGGCTCTCCACGGGGACGGGCAGGTGCGACTCGCAGTCGCCCGGGTGGTGCATCGCGACGCCGACCCCGGCGGGAGACCAGTCGACGACGCCGCCGGCCACGTCCACCGCGACGACGCGGTGCCGGGTGGCGCCCGAGGGGTCGTAGACGCCCAGGGTGGGGCGGCGGGTGGTGGTGCCGTCGGGGTTGTCCAGGTCGGCCAGCGGCGGCATCGGCTGGTAGACCAGCACACCTTCCCCGGCGGGGAAACGCTCGTCGGCGCGCAGCACCGCCGCGGCGGCCCTCAGCTCCTCGTGGCGCGGGTTGGGCCGGTGGGCGCTGGGCAGCACCTGCGCCTCCTCGGGCCTGTCGAGGGTCCCGCGCAGCTCGACCCCCCGGTTGGAGACCGGGTCGAACACCCCCGCCCGGAACGGGGCGCTCTCGTCCGGGTCGTGGCCGAGCGCCACCGCGGGACCTACGATCAGCCGCCCGGCGTCGGCGCCCTCCAGGTGGGCGAGCACGTCGGGGTGGGCCGCGGCCACCTCCCGTACCCGCTCGGCCGCCAGCTCCGTCCGGCCGACCGCCTCGATGATCACTTGTACGGTCATGGTGGTCTCCCCGTCGCGACGTCCGATGGCCGTGCCGCCCCCCGACATACGGCGCCTCCCTGTCATATCGCCCCGCTCCGGCGCTGGGAAGACCCTGGATCTTCGCGTACGGCGTCACGGGGCTTGATCGGCAACGGAACGGTCGGTGGCGCCGGCGGGCGGGGCTGCCGACTGGCGACAGTACTCGGGTACCTACCTGGTCCCGGCCGGACAGACCACGACACGTTTCTCTTTCCAGGCCGTGTCATCCGCGGGCGGGGGCGCGTCCGGCAACTTCCTCGACGGCGTGCTCTTCCAGACACCGCCCTGCCGGCCGATGCCGTAGGACACCATGGGTGGCCCGGGATGTCCCGGGCCACCCGGCGACCTCACCTGCCCCTGTTGGAGGGCAGACCGAGTAAGCCGGAAAGGGGCAACGGCGGTCAGTACACAGGACAGAACATAAAACTCGCGGCGATCCGAAGCGACGTGCGAGACGAGGACGTGGCCCGGCTGTCGCCGTTCGTGCGGCACCACATCGACATGCTGGGCCGCTACTCCTTCCAGCTCCCCGAGATGCCCGACGGGCTCTGCCCACTCAACCCCGCACCGTGATCTCGGTCCCGCCTGGGCGCGGCGCGTTCCCGGCGCACAATGCGAGGCAGCGAAGGCCACGCTGACCTTGGTTGTTTCCCCTTGAGGCCATCCGGTCCGCAGACCTTCGGGCGCATTGCTGCGAACTTTCTTCCGGCGGCATGTCAAGAATGCTCGACCGGCGCCGACCGATCAGCGAACAACGAGAAACCAGGGAGAGATCATGTCCGCTGTCAGCCAGGACACGAACAAGCAGACCGTCGAGCGGTACATCGACGGGTTCAACAAGTCCGACCACGAGCAAATCCTGTCGTGCCTGACCGACGACATCGAGTGGACCGTGTTCGGCCACTACCGGATCACCGGCAAGGAGGCCTACGACGCCAACATCGAAGGGCCGGACCCGGTCGGCGTTCCCCCGAAGGTGACGATCACGCGGATGGTCGAGGAGAACGACGTCGTCATGGCGGAGATGGCCCTCGAAGCACTCCAGAAGGACGGCACCGTGATGCGCGCCGCGATGGGCGAGGTATTCGTGATGCGCGATGGTCTGATCCGCGAGCGCCGGGCGTACGTCGTGCCTCTGACCGAGAACGACTACAAGTGACGGACAGTCACGCAGCGGGGCTCTCTTCCTCGTTCCGATTCACCCCGCCTTCGCACCCCGAATAAGCAAGTTCACCTCATACATCACATATAGGACGATCCTGTCGCCAACATCTGCTTGCGCTGTTCACCGTGACCGCGATCATCGCTCCTGGACCGGACATGTTGTTCGTTCTGGGGTTTCGCGCCGTCCTCGGCCGCGCGGGTCAGCGCCGAGTGCCGGAGTTGGTGCAGTGTCCAGCCACCGGTGGCGCTCTCGAACAGCTCGGCCGCCCGACGATAGGACAGCCGCGCCTTCCCGCTGCCCGCGTCGACATCGGCCGGCGGCAGCTCCACCCGGACCCGCCGGTCGCGCAGATCCAGCTCCTCGACATCCAGACCCAGAGCCTCGGAGGACCGCGCCGCTGACTCATAGCTGATAGCCGACTTCACGCCGCAGGAAGGCAAGGCGCTGGCTGCCTATCTTTTCAGCAACAGCAATGCGGACTGGCACGACGCTGCGCTCCTGGCCAGCGCGTCCGACCCGAAAAAATTAGGTGAACGTGTCAGGCGAAAGCTGAAGCGGGCGATGACAAAACATCGGGAGTCGCACCCGCCTACAGCGTGCGCTCATGCGTTGGCTGACGACCAGAAGGACACGTGAGCTGGGCCGCGTGAGCGGACGGTATGGGACCGGGGAGGCGTAGCCGCAGACGATGATGCGGTGGCTGGCCAACGATCCGATACCGGTGCGGTCGCGCAGGCCGGGGCGACGGTGTGACCTCCCTCGGCAGGCTCTTGGCGATCGGGTCGCCCGCCGTCACGCGTGGGCGGTCCTGGCTTGCGCTTCAGCTATTCCGTGTTGCTAAGTACCAGTAGTCAGTGATACTTTCTACCAGTAGTCAGCAACGCTAGGTAGCTGGAAGAGGTGTTCCATGGGCAAGTAGATGACCGAGAGTTCTGGAAGACCTGGAGTTTCCTTGAGATCGTCGGGGACGACCCGGTGGAGTTCGCCGAGGCGTTCGTCAAGAACCACTTCGAAGGTGGCTACGCCCCGGCCCGGAAGCGCAAGCGGCTGATCAACGACATCGCGCGCCGCCGGCGAAGACACCGCAGACGACGGCAGGACTCTCTGATAACGACACAGCACATCGCGCCCCGGGGCCGTCGACAGGGCACCGCTTTCATCGGCTGTCTGCACTAAGCGGCCACGGGGTCATGTACGGCCGGCTACTTCCCGCCGCGTGTCAGTGGCGGCGTCAGCCCGGTGACGGCCCGGTATCAGCGCGGCCGGCGATGGTGGATGCGATGAACGGTTCAGCGACTACCGCCCTCGGGGCTGCGAACCGGCCACGCCGACCTCGCTCCCGGCCCTCGTGCGTCGCTGACGGCTGCCCATGAGCGCCATGCCGAGACGTGGCTCGCAAGATCGAAAACTGTGGATCGAACACTGTAGATGAGGACACTCATGATGGAACAAGGCAACCACGGCTTCTCCGCAGCAGGGCTGCGCAGACTGCGCGAGATGCTGGCACGGCATGTCGAGTCCGGGCGGATTCCCGGGCTGGTCAGCCGGGGCGGTCAGACGCAGGCCGAAGCGATGGGGACGATGCGCCGTGACGGTGGCGCGCCGAGGCGCCGGCACACCGTCTTCCGGCCGGTGGCGGTCACAGCGCTGGCGGCCGGGCTGCTGGCCGGGACGATCGCACCCGCGGTGGCCACGGCGGGTGCGGCCGCCGCGGACAGCAGCGCGGTCATGTCGAAGGACGCTCCCGGGCAGGACCGCCCGGAGCTGCAGAAGGCCGTCCAGGCGTTCATCGATGCCGGTCTCCTCGGTGTGCAGGTACGCGTGAACGATGAGCGGGGCGAGTGGGCCGGCAGCGCCGGGCGGCGCAAGCTGGGCGCGAGCGCGAAGCCGCCAGCGAACGGGCACTTCTGGGTGGGCAGCGTCACCAAGACCTTCGTCGCGACCGTGGTGCTGCAACTGGTGGCCGAGGGCGAGATCGGGCTGGACGCCCCGGTGGCCGGTTACCTGCCCGAGTTCGGGCTGGACCGGCGGATCACGGTGCGAATGCTGCTGCAGCACACCAGCGGCTTGTTCAACTACACCGGCGACCTCGACCCCGACGGGACATGGGTGCCCGGTCTCCCCGCGACGGGCGAGGAGTGGCTGGACAACCGGTTCCACTCCTACCGGCCACAGGAGCTGGTGCGGTTCGCCCTGTCCAAGCCGGTGAAGTTCGCGCCGGGGAAGGACTGGAGTTACTCCAACACCAACTACACGCTGGCCAGGCTGCTGATCGAGAAGGTCACCCGCCATTCGTTCGACGCGGAGCTGAAGCGGCGGATCGTGAGGCCGCTCGGGCTGAAGGGCACCGTGGTGCCGGGCAACCGGACACAGCTGCCCAACCCGTACGCCCACGGCTACTTCCGCTATCAGGACGCCGGCCAGTGGAAAGTGACCGACGTCTCCCGCCAGAACCCCTCCCTGCTGGCAGGCGCCGGTGACATGATCTCGACCACCAAAGATCTCCAGACGTTCTTCGCCGCGCTGAACGGCGGCAAGCTCCTGCCGGCCAAGCTGCTGGCCGAGATGCGCGAGCCGCACCCGAAGAGCGACCCCCTCTACGGCCACTACGGTCTGGGGATGTTCGTGAAGGACCTGGGTCCGGCCTGCGGCACCGTTCTCAACCACAACGGCAGCCCTCCGGCGGGTTACGCGGCGCTGATGTACAGCTCGCCCGACGGCGGCAAGACCCTGACCGCCTCGCTGACCACCGGCGACGCCGCATTCGACCTCGCCGCTTATCCGAAGCTGCTGGACGGGCTCGTCAAGGCGGCGTTCTGCGGCGGGCAGACCGCAAGCTGACCAGGCCAGGACGGCGGCAGTGGCCATCGGCATGATGCCGGTGACAGCTCCGACGCGCGCCACGACATGGCCACCGCCCGGCCGTCAGGCCCGGGGAGCACCCGAACCCCTGGGACTTTTGGCCTGAAGGCTCACCGCACACCACGACCCCGTCCGGCACGTCCGGCGGGGTCTGTTCACGCAGCTGATGGACACCGAGCGATGAGGGGTCGCGTATGTCTACCTGCATTCGCCGGCGGCCGGGTCCCGAAGTCCTCGATCCGGGTCACGTCGAAGGTTCCAGGGCTGTGGGGCTGAACGCCCTTAGTTTCTGGACACCGCCGGAGGCAGCCGGTGACCGTTTGGGCGTACGCGCGTGTCTCGACGCGTGATCAGAACCCGCAACTCCAGCTCGACGCCCTGGCGGCCAGCGGCTACGACGAGCTGGTCATGGAGAAGGAGTCGGGCAGGCGCGGGGTCGCGCGGCCGGAACGGGAGGCACTCCTGACGCTGCCCAAGGCGGGCGACACGCTGAAGTTCTGGAAGTCCGACCGGTGGGGCCGCTCGGCGGGGCACGTGCTGACCACGGTCAACGAGCTGCGCGACCGGGGCATCACCGTGGTGTCGCTGACAGAGAACTTTGATCTGGGTACCGAGGAGGGCCGGTTCATGTTCGCGGTTCTGGCCGCGGCCGCGGAGTACGAGCTGGAGCCGCGCGCCGAGCGCCAGGCCGAGGGAATCGCCGCCGCGTTCTGGCACCGCGCTCAACGGCCAACCACCCGCCAGCCGCGTCCCTAACCTCCCGAGTCAGTACGCCTAGCCGTCGTCGAGCCCGTCGACGTCGCCGGCTTCCTCGAGGCCACCACTGTCTCCTTCGGTGGCATCGCCAGCGAGCTCGTCGCCCACCAGGGCCAGCACGCGGCCGGTCGTCTCCGCATCCAGCCTGGCCGCGATCTTGGCGAACCAGGTCCCCTCCGCGTCGTGCAGAGCCGACCGCACGATCCGAGTGATCCGCCCCCGGACTCGGCGGCTCGATCCGAGGAAAGCGGCATGGACATTGAGGGAAGCGGCACGGACGCGCGCACGATCAAGAGCGCGGTCCCGTACCGGCGGGTGGTCTTCACCGTGAGCGAGATGAAGCGGCTGGGCCGCCGAGCCGCCGGCGATCGCCGGGGAACCGCGCCGTCACGACATCGAGCTGGAGCTGCCGGGCGGGCCTGCTCCGGAGCTCATCGCACAGACCCGGGTGGAGGCCCTGGCCGGCCTCAACGCCCCGAAGGGTCGATCTCGCGGGCACGGTGCAGGCCCAGTCTCCGGTTCAGGTGCCCGGTCAGCCGGGTGACCGTGGTGCGGGGCAGCGCGCGAGGGACCCACGTCGCCACCCTGTTGACCGCACGCCCCGGGTAGGAGTTGACGGCGCCTTTGGCGAAGGCGTCGAGGGTCTTGACCGCGACGCCTTCCGGCGCGTCGGTGAACGCCGGGTTCATGGTGGCGGAGGTGCCGTCGAAGAATCCCGTGTCGGTGGCTCCGGGGTGGGCTCCCATGACACGGACTCCCGTGCCGCGAAGCTCCTCGGCGAGCGACTCGGTGAACGACAGCACGAACGCCTTCGTCGCCGCGTAGCCGGCCTGGTACGGCATCGGCTGGAAGGCGGCCGTGGAGGCCACGTTGATGATTCCACCGTTCCCCCTCTCGACCATGCGGCCGCCGAGCACGTGGGTCAGGCTCATCAGGGCGGTGACGTTCAGCTCGACCGAGCTGACGTTCCGCCGGAGCGAGGAACTCAGAAACGGGCCGACGGCGCCGGCGCCCGCGTTGTTGACCAGCAGATCGACGGTACGGCCCCGCCGGTCCAGTTCCGCGATCAGACCCGTCACCCCGTCGGGTTCGGTGAGATCGGCCGTCACGGGGTCCACGTCGGCCTGGTGCGCCTCGCGGATCTCATCGGCGACCCTGCGCAGCGCGTCGCCGGAGCGGGCCACGAGCACGAGGTGAGCCCCTCTCCGTGCGAGTTCGTGCGCGTAGGCCGCGCCAAGTCCCTTGGACGCGCCGGTGACGAGTGCGGTGACACCGCGATATCTGTACATGATCGTCCAACTCCATTTACTTCGAGTCTCAAAGCAAAAGCAGGCTAACAGCTTCGAGCCTCGAAACAAACTGCTATCCTCCAGGCATGACGAACCAGGCGCTGGAGCAGGTGGTGCGGGCCAGTCATGAGGTCTTCATGCTGACCAGTGACCGCATCGCCAAGGCACTCGAGGAGCTCCGGCTCACGCACGCGACCGCGCAGGCCCTGTGGGCGATCGATCCCGAGGAGTCCGCACCGTCGATGAGGGTGCTGGCGGGCCGGCTGTTCTGCAACGCGCCCAACCTCAGTTTCGTCGTCAACCAGCTGACCGACCGCGGGTACGTCGAGCGTGCCGTGGACCCCGGCGACCGGCGTTCTCGAGTTGTCGTGCTGACCGAGCGGGGTCGGCGGGTGCGTGAGCGCGTCATCGACGTGACGCTCGCCGAGACCCCGTTCGCCGGCTGTGGCCCGGAAGATCTGAGCCGCCTCGCCGAAATCCTCCAGCGGGTCCTGAGCAGCACCGGCCGGTAAGGCCGGGGTTGTCCGGGTACGCGAACAAGACACTCACCTTCACCCCGTCAGCACCTTTGACCGCCGACCCTCGCACAGGAGCAGCGCATGGATGCCGATGACGTCGTCGCGCACTACCTGGACCTGTTGGACGAACACATCTGGCTGTCGAACGGCGGGCTCGGCTGGTCCGTCATCCAGAGGACCGGGGAAACCCGTTCGATCGAGCAACTGGCCTGCGAGACGTTCGGCGCGTTTCCCGAATTTCGCGACGTGGACTTCCGGGAGAGTGACCTGTTTCCCACCGTTGAGGTGTTCATCACCGGTGGCGACGGCCTTTTCCGCGTGCTGGAGCGCGGCGGCATCCATCAACGCCGTTCGGACTGGTTGCGCCGGCTGAGCCGGGACGCGCGGCTGTGGCACGTTTCATGGCACCCGCGTGGGGGCGAGAAACTCGCGTACGCCGTCGACGGGCGGGTGCTGGTCGACTACCCCCATTTCTGCATGGAGCAGGCGGTCTACGGCGACGCGCCGGACGCCTTGGGGGACGTGCTGCGTGTCCTCACCGCTTCCCCGAGCAGCGAGCGGCGCTTCAAGCGAGCCGCCGCCATGGCCGTGGTGGAGATCGCCGGTGGCCTGCGGCTGGGCGGGGACCTGCTCCAAGGCCGGCAACGCGCGCTCCTCGCCGACCGGCTGGTCGAGGACGCCCTCTCGCTGCGCGACGTCGACCCGGAGCTCCATGAGGCTCTGATCGCGACAGGTGCCCCCCATCGTCGCTGGATCTGCAAGCTCATCGCCGATCGCATGATCCAGCGATATTTCACTCAATGGCCGGAAGTAGCCAAGGCCACGCGGGCGGCGGCCGACCGGGACACCGCAACGGTCACCGCCTTGATGCCGGGGATCGTCGAGCAGAACATCCGGCTCGGCAAGCAGTGGTTCGACCGGCCCGGCGGCGAGTCCCGCGAGGAGGACCGCGGCTGGATGCGCTGGCAGGCGGCGATCGCGGCGAGGCTCGCCGTCACCGCGCTCGTAAGGGAAGCGGGCGACCTGCTCGTACGGGACGGCTTCGAGGTGCTCGTGCCCGCCAGGAACGCCCTGGGCAGGGGGTGGCCCGAGCTTCGCAGGCAGATCCTGAAGAGGATCGCCCCGACCTGAGGCACCACGACGTCCCGCTCCACGGGAGGGCGCGTCCATCGAGCAAACTCCCGATCAGAGTGACCCCGAGGGGCGATATCGACCGGGCCGCCAGATCGAGGCCGAGGCGGCGGCCCATGTCGATGTCGTCGGCCTTCACCGGCTTCTGGCCGGTGATCCTCTTCGCCCGCGGCGGCAGCTTGACCCCCTCAGCCGCGGTCGAGCCGGATGGCGATGTCGCGCACCTGCCGGTTGGCGGGGAAGAGGCCGTAGTTGTAGTTGACGGCGCCGGTGAGCAGGTTGATGCCGTAGAACCCGTAGCGCCCGCCGACCTTCAGCGCGGCGAAGGCGCTGTTGGAGACGGTGACGCCGTTGCGCAGCGAGCTGTGGACGTCGAAGCCCGCCGCGCCGGTCGCGGCCACGCGCAGGTTGCCGGTCACCACCAGCGTGCCCGCGTTGGCGGGGGACTGCAGGCTCACCCGGGCGGCCGCGGTGTCCACGTCGAAGAGCGTCGTGGCGGTGGCCGGGCTGAGGTCGTTGTTGGTGTATCCGGCGCCCGAGACGCCGGTCGCGACCGCTTCCGCGACGACCGGCGCGAAGGACGGGTCGCCCGGCGGACCGGCCGCCGGGGCGGTCTGCGGGCCGGTCAGCGGCCCGTCGGCCACGGTCTGCCCCGCGGCCGGCGCGCCCGTCGGGTCGTCGAGGTTGTGGCGCAGGTTCTGCCCGGTGTCGCTGATCACGCGCAGCCGGTCGGCGGCGGGGTTGAAGTCGACGCCGAAGTCGACGCCGCTCAGCGGCACGGTCAGCTGCGAGACCTTGACCGCCCTGGCCGGCCCGCTGAGCGTGTAGACGCCGCCCTGGTTCCCGACGCCGTAGAGCTTGCCGTTGCGCACGCGGTAGTCGATGCCCACGAGCGCGGTGTCGCCGGCGAGCCCGCGGACCCTGCCGAGGTCGCGGGTGCGGCCGGGGGAGCGGATCTCGAAACCCACCAGGCGCTGGTCGCCGGTGAGCCCGATGACGTCGACGCCGGGCCTGCGCCCGGCCATCGCCGGCGCGCTGCCCGTCACGCCGCCCGCCACCGTGCTCGCCACCGTGCCCGTCACGCCGCCCGCCACCGTGCTCGTCACTGTGCCCAGCGCCACCACGGCGGCGATGAGTGTCCTTCGCATGTGCCTCTCCTTCTGCGGTCGGGTGCCACGGCACCCGCGTCTTCGGCGACAAGGCCGTTACGGATCGCAGAGACTTCATCACACACGGCGACGGCGTGGCCCGTGAAAGGGCCCCGGGTCACCGGCGTGTCTGGGATCGGCCGCCGATCCGCCCCGCCCGCACCCGGACGGAGTCTGGCGAAACCAGCGAAACCCCGCCCTCGCGTCGCGGTCGCACGTTCCGTCGCGCCCGCCCGGGTCGGGCGAGGGCGGGAACTCCTCCGCGAGCGCGCGGACCGCGCCCTCCAAGATTTTTGACACCGACGCCGGGTGAATCGCCCTGTTCAACGGATTCGTGCGACGGACCAGGCCGGTGGCACGCCGGCCCGGAATGTTTCCGGTCGCCTTGAAGAGGTAGAGGTACGGCTCGAACAGCGCGATCACAACGGGGTCCGGCTTTTCGGCGAACGAAGGGGGATTGACATGAACGATCGTCGAGCTCGCTTATGGCGATATGGTCTTCTCGGTCTCATGGACATGCGAGAAAACGGGACTCCTTTGTCGCGAGTGGCTTTTTTCGGCCTCGTGGTAGGTACCGTCGGAGGCTTCCTGATAAGCCTCCTCTACATGTGGTTCGACACCGAGGCCGGACAGGACTTCGTCTTCAGGTGGCCGATAGCCGTCAGCTTCACGGTCGGCATGGGGCTGATGACGGCTGTTGTCGCGGTCTCCAGCATGCGCAGCCACCGGAAGAAGGCGGCCCGCACGGCATCCGGTTCGACGGAGCGCGCCACGGGGCTTGAGCAGCAACCAAGCGGCCAGTCACGATAAGGAGCCCGGCGGGCGGCTCTTACCGTGACTGGCCGTTCTGATGCGGGTGGCGGGTCAGTCTTCGTCTGCTGCGGGATCGAATGAGGCCTTGGCCTCTGCGAGGGTCTTGTGGACGACCCCGACGGAGACCTTCACCCCGGCAGCGATGGTGCGGATGGATTCCCCGCGCCGGCGGCGGTCGAGTATCGCGGCGCGCCTGTCGTCGTCCACCACGGGTCGGCGGCCGCCGACCTTGCCTTGCTTACGGGCGGTCTCCAGGCCGTTCTTGGTCTTGCGGACGATGTCGCGGCGGCGGTCCTCGGCCAGGGCGAGGGCCAGGTCGAGGATGAAGGAGCGTTCAGTGTGCTCGCCGACCGCGATGCCCTCCAGGACCTTGACGCCGACGCCTTGCTGGAACAGGTCGTTGAGGACGATGAGTCCTTCCAGGAGGTTGCGGCCGAGCCGGTCGACCTCTTGGACGGTCAGCAGGTCGCCCTCGCGGATGTAGGACAGCGCGGTGAGCAGGTCGGGCCGGTCGGCGGTGGCGAGCTTGCCGCTGGCCTTCTCCTCGATGACCTTCAGGCAGATTGGATCGAGGGCGTGGTGCTGTCGCTGGGTGTTCTGCTTGTCGGTGCTGACCCGGACCAGGCCGATGAGCGCCATCACGAAGCACCTCCGTTCATCAAACGCCTCATGCGAGGTATGTGAACGGTAGCAAAGAACGGCCGAAATGAACGGCAAAATGAACATCCGAACCGGACACGGCACACGGAGATCCCCGTTCGGCCGGATGTTCTCGGTTGCGTTCGTCAAACGTTCGTTAGATGAACATCCGGACACGGCTACGGAAGATCGTCTTGTTGTCGGCAGCGAGGACGTCAATGGGCGCTGCCGGTTGACGTCGGTGGATCGGCAGCGAAAACGAACGTGTCACCAGCCCAAGTGCGCCACCGCAATCGCCAGCAACATCACGCCCCGGGCCAGATCCGGAGCCAGGGATCGGCTGGTCACCGTCGTGACGGTCATGGCCTTCACCCGATCCGCTGCAGGGCACGCTCACGGCGTGCCGCCACTGTCGAGCCGGATTCCCCGCGTGCCATCCGCCGCAGCACGACCGGCGCCATGAGCAGGCCGAGCAGCGCCCAGGCGCCCAGCACTCCGGCGGTCTCCAGGTGTCGCCAGGACGCGCCGATCTCGACGACGACCGCCGCGTCCGGTAGCAGGGCCGACCGCATGCCGAGCCCCATCCAGTAGACGGGGAAGATCTGGGCGATCCACTGCAGCCACTCGGGCAGTACGGTGATCGGGTAGAAGATGCCGGAGATGCCGATCACAGCGAGGAACGGTAGCTGGACCAGTCCTTGGGCGCGGGCAGTGGTGAACATCGAGCCCAGGACCGCACCGATGGGCAGGGTCGCGACCAGGCCGAGCGCCAGTACCCAGGCCAGACCGGGCCAGGACTGCGGGCCGATCCGCAGACCCTCGACGAGGAGCACGGCGGGCACGAGGAAGATCATCAGGTCGGCGAGCAGGCCGCCGGACACCGAGATCACCTTGCCGATCAGGTAGGCGGGCATCCCGTGCGGGGTCGCCTTGGCACGCAGCAGCGTGCCGTCCTCGCGGTCGGCGGTGAGCTGCTGGCTCATGCCGATCACGCCGGTCGCGGCGTTCATGCCGAGGATGCCGGGTAAGGCCACGGCGCCGAGCAGGAGAGCGCCGACCGGCAGGTCCCGGATGAAGAACAGCGTGGCCACCATCAGGGCGGGCCACAGGAAGTGGGAGAACAGCTCGGCGCCGTTGGTGAACGACTGCCGCAGCTCGATCAGGCCCCGGGACCAGCCCGCGCGCAGTACGGTCGCGTTCATCGGGCCGCATCCTCGGCCTCGCGCACCAGCGCCAGGTACGTCTGCTCCAGCGAGGCCCGGTGGACCTCCAGCTCCCGGACGTCGTCGCCGTGGCGGGCGAACAGCGCGCGGGCGAACGTGGTCGAGTCGGGCGTCCGCTCGACGTAACGCCGCCCGTCGCGCACCCAGCGCACCTCGTCCTCGCCGACGATCCGCCGTGCCAGCTCGGCGGCGGTGCCGTCGGCGACGATCCGGCCGCCGTTCAGCACGAGAATGCGGTCGGCCAGCTTCTCGGCCTCGCCCAGGTCGTGGGTGGTGAGCAGGACGGTGGTCTCGCGGGCATCGGCCAGGTCGCGTACGAGAGCGTGGAAGTCGGACCTGGCCTGCGGGTCGAAGCCGGTGGTCGGCTCATCGAGGAACAGCACCTCGGGGCGCCCCACGAGGCCGATCGCGACGTCCAGCCTGCGCCGTTGGCCGCCCGAGAGTGTCTTGAGCTTCTTGCCGGCGTGCTCGGTCAGGCCGACTCTCTCGATCAGCTCGTCGGGGTCCCAGGGCCGCGAGATCCCGGGGACGGCGTAGGGGGCGTAGTAGGTGCCGAGGTGGGCGAGGAACTCGCGTACCCGCCATTTGCCGTGGTCGCGCCAGGACTGTAGCACGATCCCGAGCCTGGCCCGCCACTGCTCGTCGCCATGCGCGGGATCGGCGCCGAGCACCGAGACCCGGCCCTGCGACCGGACGCGGAAGCCCTCCAGTATCTCGATCGTGGTGGTCTTGCCCGCGCCGTTCGGCCCCAGCAAGGCCAGAACCTCGCCGTGGCGGGCCTGGAACGTGACGTCGTGCAGGACGTCGAGCGAGCCGTAGCGCATGCGCAGCCCGTCGACGTCGAGCACGATGCCGTTGCTCTTCGTCATGAAATGACCTCTCTTCGTGATCAGATGACCTCGTGCCGGAGCCCATGCCGGCGCAAGCCCGGCACGAGGGCATGGCGCATCGCGGCCCGAACCGGGCCGGAGCGTGGGGACAGGGGTGCTGGTTACCAGCTTTCGCGCACGAGCGTCTCCTGGAGGAGATCCATTAGGCTGGCCCGGTCGAGGCCGGCCAGGGCGAGCGCGCGCGGCACGGTACCGACGTCGGCGCTCAGGACGCCGAGCAGCAGATGGGCAGGACGCAGGTCCTTCTTGCCCTTGGCGGCGGCGAAGCCGCGTTCGAGTGCGAGCCGGGCGGAGGCGCCGGGCTTCGGGTGATCCTTGGGGTTGCGGAAGGGCTTCGGAAGGTCGTAGGCGGCGAGGGACACCCCGACCGCGTTGAGGCTGTGCTCGAACTCCCGGTCCAGCGCGTCCCTGATCGCCTGCCGCCCGAGCCCCGCCGCCGTCAGCACGCGGTGCGCGGCGGTGCCCTCGACGGCGGCGATGGCCAGCAGGAGGTGGTGGGCCTCGGTGGCGGCAGAGCCTTCCTCCCGCGCCTCGGCCGCTCCCCGCGCGATGATGTCGTTGATGTAATGGTCGATCGTGCTCACTGTCGTCTCCTCAGCGTCACGCCGGCGGCGATGAGTCGCTTGGCGTGCTTCTTGTGGACCGCCTGGCGGGTGACGCCGAGTGCCTCGGCGACCTCCGGCCAGCCCCACCCGGCGCGCATGGCCTGCTCCACGGCGGCGTCCTCGATCTGGTCGGCCAGGCGCCGCAGCGCCGCGACCGCCGCGAGCGCGTCGGCGGGATCCTGGGGTACGGGAGCGTCTTGTGCCGGCATGCAGGCAACCTTAGTTGCTTATTTCGAGAATAGTCAACTGTGGTTGCTTGAGTGCCCGAGGCTCGGGGCAGGGCGCCCCGGTCCGACCCAACACGGCGCCCCGTGTTGGTCAGATCTCGTCGTCGTCCTCGGTGGCGTCCGGGTCACGCAGGTCGCGGATGGCGCCGGGTTCGAGGTCGGGCAGGGCGAAGGTGTAGGTGCCGTGGACGCCGAGGTGGGAGTGGACGAACGGTGACAGCCGAGCCATGTCTTCCTCACGGACGGGGTAGCCCTGGGCTTTGAGCTGGCGGATGGCGGCGTCCAGGTAGACGGTCGTCCAGAGCGTGGCGCAGTTCAAAACGAGGCCGAGGGCGCCGAGCTGGTTTTCAAGTCCGCGTTCATAGCGGTGGTAGAGCTCGCCCTTCTTGCCGTTTCCGGCGGATCTTCCGCAGCTCGATCTTTCCCCGGGCGAATGTGTTCAGCGGTCCGTAGTCGGCCAAGGCGCTGATCCGCCAGCCCTTCTGGTCGGGCAGGTCAGCCAGGGCTGGCCGGTATGAGATGCCCAGCAGCTCCAGGAGGCCGAAGACGACGTCTGAGTAAGACCCTGTGTCCGAGACGACGATCTCCGGCAGGTCGCCGCCGTCCAAGCCGAAGATGACGTCCACCATGTGCAGGGAGTCGCGGATCGTCCCGGACACGACCTTGGCGCCGCGTCCCATGCCGCAGTCGTTCATGGCGTTCAGCCAGGTCATGCCGCGTTTGGAGCCGAAGTACTTGCGGTTGGGGCGGGCGAAGGCGGCCGGGACGGGGACGACGAACCGCATCCCGTCGACCGCAGCGACCAGGCCGCCGCCCCACGCCTGGGCCAGCGGCAGTCCGGCCTGCTTGTCGACCAGCGGCACGTTCGCCAAGCTGAGCGTTTCGGGCCGGAAGTAGTTCTGGTAGACGTGCGATAACCGCGACCGCTCCAAGGCTTCGACGCCCTTCTTGGCGATCGGCCGGTACCCGACGTTCAGCGAGTGCGCGGTCAGGCACGCGGCGATCGAGACCGGCAGGTCCTTCAGCCGGGACCGGCCTCCCGACACCGCGGTGAACGCCTCGGCGAGTTCGGGCACCCACGACATGACCTCCAGGATCGCCTCGGGCAGCTCCACGCGCGGCAGCATCGCCGTGGTGCGGGCCCGCAGGTCGACCAGGGACGGCGGCTCCTCGATCGCCTTCACCCCGGTCAGGTGGATCTTCCCCTCCCCGTCCACCCGGACGTCGGGGTTGGCGACCAAGCGCCCGCCGACTTCGCGGAGGGCGGCGTTCAGGGTGCGGGAGTGCTCGGCCAGCAGCGCGTCAGGGGCGGCGGGGAGGCTGAGCGCGGTCAGCGCGTCGGGCCGGATCGCCGCCCACTGAGCGCCTTGCAGCAGCTCGGCCTGGGGGTTGCGCCACTTGGTGGAGGCGTCAGCGTAGATCTCGCGGCGCTTCAGGCCGCGCCAGAACCGCTCCAGCACGCAGAAGGCGTAGGCGTGACGGTTCACCGCGCCACCGGAGTGGGCGGGGTGGCCGAACACCAGGTGCTTCCACGGGCCGGTGACCACACCGGCGTCGATCAGGCGGCCGGGGATCAGCGGGGCGGCCAGGCGGCTGCGGTGGGCCAGCATGTCCGGCAGCGCCTTCATCGCCTCCAGCACGGGCGTGCCCTCGGCGTTCGCGCCGAAGGCGATCGTCTCGGGCAAGACCCTCAAGAATCCGGACACGGTGGTGTACCGGCCGACCAGCTCGGTCCGCCAGTCATCGGGATCAGTGGCATCGGCCGACGGCACGTTCTCGTTCACCAGCACCAGCGCGGCCCGCAAGTCGGCGCGGGAGATAACCGTCTCGATCGCCTCCCACACCTCCGCCACACGAACCTCCTCGTCCTCGCCGCCCCACCCGTCGGACTCGAACAGCGCCTGCACCGCGACCGCCAGCCGGGCGGAGGCCTTGGCGAGCTTGGGGTGCTTGCGGACCTTCTCCTTGTTCGCCGCCATCTGCGCCTTGTTCAACAGCTCGGTCGCCATTAACAGGTCCAGCAGTTCCAGGGTGTCGTCGACCGACTTACCCTCCAGATGCCGGACCGTGGCCAGCAGAGTCGCCAGCCGACGGCCGTCACCGTGCCGACGCAGCGCCGAGGCGTCCGCCCGCATCCCGTACTTGGCCAGCTCACCCAACCGGCGCTGCGGCACCACAGCCTCCGCGCCCAGGTCCGCGAGCTCCAGCCCCAGGATCTCCGCCACCTGGTCGAGAGCTTTGATGATCGTCGGGCCGGACGCTCGCGGTGGCACGCCCTTGCGCCACCGCTCCAGATCCGACACCCGCGACCCCAGCGGTACTTCCAGCAGCTGGTCCAGGACATAACGCTGGCCGATGGTCAACAGGCCTTCCAGCACGCCCCGCAACCGCTTGGTCGTATCGTCGCGGATCTTCGCGACCAGCCGCGCCAGCGTCGTCACGCCCGGCAGCAACACCTTCCGCTCGCGCAGCCACCCCACTCCGTCGGTGAAAATCGCTTTTGGGCCATCCCCGGATGTCCAGGACCGGGCCGCCACCCACGCCACAAACTCGCCCTCGACCGAGGCGAAATCCTTCCACTGGTAGACCTGCCGGATCTCCTGCTGATGATCGAACGGCGTCGGTCTCCGCTCGGTGTACCGCTTCACCTGCGACGGGTCCTCAACCCCCAGCTGCTCAGCTACGAACTCCAGCACCACCCCCGGCACATCCAGGGGATCCTCAAGGAACGTCCCAAGCCACCGCACCGTCACGAGCTGGAGGGCGAACCCCAGCCTCATGCGCTCGCCGCGCCGCCGTCCGACCAACGCCCGATCCTCGTCATCGAGGAAGAACACCCGCTCCAGATCAGTCTGCGCCGGCGGCCCCGCGAACCGCCCGTACGCAGCCGCCTCATCATCGGTCAGGAAATCCACCATCGGCATACGCCGCAAAGCAGGACCGACCCACCAGTAACCGGACCCAGAGCCACCGAACCGTTACAAGATCCGTGTCCGCCCGATGCCACCCGCATCAGACCGGCCAGTCACGATTAACAGCGCCCGCCAGGCTCCTTATCGTGACTGGCCGCTTGGTTGCTGCTCAAGGGCCGTCACGACCGGCGAAATCCGATAGGCATTCCCATCTCACGGGTTCCGGCCGGGCGAATGGTTCTCGGCCGCGTTCTCCGATTCCGGCGGGCGAATCCGGGCGTGTGACGCGGGCATGTGGGCGCCGGCGTCACACGCCCGCTGAAACGGCTCTCGCAATTCACGGGGTATCGCCCGCGTCAGCTTCAAGCAGCGGCGGCCGGTGACCGCGCTCCGGTCCGGATGCGCCGCGCCCGGTTCCCAGCTGCTCACCCCTCCATGCATGCCGGGCCCGGCAGCCGCCGCGATACCGAGATCGTCGGCCAGGGCCGCCTGATCCTGCCTGGTGCCCCTCGCACGCGCACCGGGCCCGTTACCCGCGCGATCACCGCAGCCGCGCCGACCACCAGGCCACCCGCGCTCATCTCCGCAGGAGAATGTGAGATATCAGAAGCTCTGATGGGAGGGTGGCGTCGGCGCGTTGATCGGGCCCAAAGTCCCGAGGCCACGCTCAGGCCAAGTCCGTTCGGGGGTCGGCCAGGATACGACGGAAACCGGCAACCAGTGATCTTGAGGTGAACGTGCCGCGGGTGAGGTGCTGGGGCGGATCGGCGCCGGCTGCCCGACCAGGGACAGCGATGCGCGGACGCGGCCGGAGGCCCGATCTTGTGTCACCGTCGGCAGTGGACTTCTTCGCGTACCCGCTCAGATCGGTCAACGGCGCACCCGATAGCGCAGGTGAAGCACCCGGTTGCCCTGGATCACCACGTCAGGATCCTCCAGCAGGTGCTGCGCGTCGACCGACCCGAAGTAGCGCTTGCCGGACCCGAACACCACGGGTACGACGTCCATGCGCACCTCGTCGACCAGGCCCGCGGCAAGCGCCTGGCCGCCGACGTCGCCGGCGGCGACCTCGACCATGCGGTCACCCGCGAGCTCCTGCGCCTTGGCCACGGCCGCCTCGACGCCGTCGACGAAGTGGAACGGCGCCTCGGGGTCCCAGCCCTCGGGCATCGGCCGGTGTGTCACGACGACCACGTGGCCGATCCCGCCCGGAGGCTTCCCGTCCCAGCCGTCCGTGATGTCGAAGACGTGGCGGCCGGCGATCGTCACCCCGATCTGGTCCCAGTACGGCCGGGTGTGGTCGTAGGAGGTCTGCGACACCTTCAGCTCGCCGCTCCCGTCCAACGGGACGTCACCGCTGGTCAACCAGTCGAACAGCGGTCCGGGCTGGTCGTTCTCGTCCGCGATGAAGCCGTCCACCGACACCGTGCTGTACATGACGACCTTGCCCACGGGGCTCTCCTCTGCTTCGGGGTGCCCCAAACTAGCGTGGCGTGAGCTGTCGCTCTTGTAAGAAATCAATCGGCCGGCAGCGGCCAGCCATCAAACACGTGACCGGGATGTTCGCGCAGGAACCGCCGCCGGACTTCGACGTACCGGGTCGGCGTGAGCCCGGTGAACGCCCGGAACTCGTGGCCGAAGTGGGCCTGGTCGAAGTAGCCCGCGCCACCGGCGAGGTCGCCCCAGTCGACCGGTCCGGCGGGGTCGATCGCGAACACGGTGGCGGTGAAGCGGTAGGTGCGCGCCAGCCGCTTCGGCGTGACGCCGATGAGCTCCTTGAACCGCTGTGCCAGATGAGTGGTGCTGACACCGGCTGCCACGCTCAGGTCGCCGATCGCCACCGCCCCGCCGGCCGCCGCGATGACGCCGCTCGTATGGCGGACCAGCCCCAGGCCGGCGGTCTCGCACAGCCGTCGCATCAGCTCCTCCTCGAGCAGCGTCAGCATCTCGTACGGCCCGGCCGCCGTGGCCAGCCGGTCCCGCAACTCGGCGACGGCGGGCCGGCCCCAGACCTGCTCCACCGTCACCGGCCGGTCACACAGCTCGGCCGCGGGCATCGGCAGGAACGGCGCCAGCCCCCACGGCTTGACGTGCACGCCGACCGACCGGGTCCCCGGCGGATAGCCGAACTCGAAGGCGCGGGTGGGCATGGTGACCACGCAGCCGTCGGCGTACTCGGCCGTCTCGATGTCGGTGCCGGCGCGGATGCGGAACGGCGCCCCGAGGTTGACGATGAGCAACGCCGACGGACTCGGCGGCAGCGTCAGCCGGGCGTACGGCGGCGCACCCTCCAGGTAGTAAAGGTCGTCGATCAGCCCGTCCAGCGGCGGTCGCGGCACTCTGGACACGTACTCCACGCCCACAGTATCGCCGACGCCCCGCCGGCATCGCGCGCCGGAATGTTCTCCACCGCGTTCAGCCCGGATTCGGTCTCCCGCTGAAGATCGCGGTCGCGAACCGGAATCGACGGCAGCCGCTCTGCTCGCACGAACAGCGTCACGCTGACCCTGGATGAGACAGGCCGGCTCCTCGACAGAGGGAGCACCCCGACTGTGCGCCGCGCGCGGCGTCGAGGACGGATGGAACATCACGGCGGGCGCGAGCGCGGGCGAAGATGCGGCCTGCGGCGGTCGGCGCCTCAGAACGAGTTACCACACCGCCATCATGCGTCTGATCGCATCTTCTGCGTCAATCGCGCCGAAAAAACTTTGCGGCGTGGCCGGAGGCCCGGAAGACGATCACCCGGGCGTCCTTCTGGCTGGTGGCCCTACACTTGCGCGAGCGGATTCAGGGCGGAGGGTGGCAGCGTGCAGACGGAGAAAAGCGGCGTCCCTGGTACCTGTTTAGACGCAGTGCTTGAACGCATCACCTACGCCAACGAGGAGACCGGCTACACCATCGCCCGGGTGGCCACCGACCGCTCCGGCGCCGACCTGCTGACCGTGGTCGGGCCGCTGCTGGGCGCCCAGCCGGGTGAGTCGCTGCGGCTGACCGGGCGCTGGGCCTCCCACCCCAAGTACGGCAAGCAGTTCGAGGTGTGGTCCTACGCCACCGTGCTGCCCGCCACCATCCAGGGCATCCGGCGCTACCTGGGCTCCGGGCTGATCAAGGGCATCGGGCCGAAGATGGCCGAACGGATCGTCGACCACTTCGGCGTCGACACCCTGGAGGTCATCGAGACCACCCCCGAGCGGCTGGTCGAGGTCCCCGGGCTCGGCCCCAAGCGGACCAAGATGATCGGCGTCGCCTGGGAGGAACAGAAGATCATCAAAGAGGTGATGATCTTCCTGCAAGGGGTCGGCGTGTCCACCTCGATCGCGGTCCGCATCTTCAAGCAGTACGGCGACAAGTCCATCACGGTCGTCAGGAGCGAGCCGTACCGGCTGGCCGACGACGTGTGGGGCATCGGCTTCAAGACCGCCGACACCATCGCCCAGGCCGTGGGCATCCCGCACGACAGCCCCGAGCGCGTCAAGGCGGGCCTGCGCTACACCCTTTCCCAGGCCGCCGACGACGGCCACTGCTACCTTCCGGCGCCCAACCTCATCGGCGACGCGGTGAAGATCCTGGAGGTTCCCGCCGAGCTGACCGCGCGGTGCCTGGAGGAGCTGGTCGCCGAGGAGGGCGTGGTCCGCGAGGACGTCCCGGTCGGCGACGGCAGTGTCCCGGCGGTCTACCTGGTGCCCTTCCACCGCGCCGAGCTGTCCCTGGCCGGGGCGCTGCGCTCCCTGCTGGCCTGCGAGCACGACCGGCTGGGCGCCTTCGCCTCCGTCGACTGGGACGCGGCGCTGAAATGGCTGCGCACCCGGACCGGCGCCGAGCTCGCCGAGGAGCAGGCCCACTCGGTACGGCTGGCGCTGACGGAGAAGGTCGCGGTGCTGACCGGCGGTCCCGGCTGCGGCAAGAGCTTCACCGTACGCTCCATCGTCACCCTGGCCCGCGCCAAGAAGGCCAAGGTGATCCTGGCCGCGCCCACCGGCAGGGCGGCCAAGCGCCTGGCGGAGCTGACCGGCCACGAGGCCACCACCGTGCACCGGCTGCTGCAGCTGCGTCCCGGCGGGGACGCCACCTTCGACCGTGACAACCCGCTGGACGCCGACCTGGTCGTGGTCGACGAGGCCTCGATGCTGGACCTGCTGCTGGCCAACAAGCTGGTCAAGGCCGTCGCCCCGGGCACGCACCTGCTCTTCGTGGGAGACGTCGACCAGCTGCCCTCGGTCGGCGCGGGCGAGGTGCTGCGCGACCTGCTGGCCGCCGAGGAGGAGATCCCCCGGGTGCGGCTGACCCACATCTTCCGCCAGGCCCAGGAGTCGGGGGTGGTCGTCAACGCCCACCGGGTCAACACCGGCCTGCCCCCGGCGCTGGAGGGCATGACCGACTTCTTCCTGTTCCCCTGCGAGGAGCCCGAGGAGATCGCGGCGCTGACCGTGGACGTGGTCGCCAACCGCATCCCGCGCAAGTTCGGCCTCAACCCGCGCCGCGACGTGCAGGTCCTCTCCCCGATGCACCGGGGCCCGGCCGGGGCCGGAAACCTCAACAACGCGCTGCAGGAGGCGCTGACCCCCTCCAGGGAGGGCATGCCCGAGCGCCGCTACGGCGGGCGGGTCTTCCGGGTCGGCGACAAGGTCACCCAGCTGCGCAACAACTACGAGAAGGGCGCGGCGGGGGTGTTCAACGGCACCGTCGGCATGGTCGTCGACATCAAACCCGACGACCAGAAACTGATCGTGCTGACCGACGAGGACGAGAACGTCGAGTACGCCTTCGACGAGCTGGACGAGCTGGCCCACGCCTACGCGGTGTCGATCCACCGCTCCCAGGGCAGCGAGTACCCGGCGGTGGTCATCCCGCTGTCCACCAGCGCGTGGATGATGTTGCAGCGCAACCTGCTCTACACCGGGATCACCCGGGCCAAGAAGCTCGTCGTCATCGTCGGCTCGCGCCGCGCGCTGGCCCAGGCGGTGCGCACCCGGGGAGCCGGGCGCCGCCACACCAGCCTCACCCACCGCCTGCGCGGCCACTGAGGGCCCGTACGGGAAGCGGTGCCGCGTCGGCCGCCAGGCCGGTGAGGCCCAGCAGGCGGGCCAGGGCCTCGTGCCCGGCGCGGGTGACGTTCAGGGCACGCCCTGAGCCGATCCGGCCGACCCAGCCGCGTTCCAGCGCGGTCGCGCACAGCACGGCCCCGGCGGTGCCGGCCAGGTGGTGACGGCGTTCGGTCCAGTCCAGGCAGGGCCGGGCCAGCGGGCGGCGCCCGCCGCCGGGCAGCGGCGCCCCCAGCTCGACGGCGAACCACGACAGTCCCTCGTCGCTGAGCGCGAACCCGGCGTCCTGGCGCAGCAGGCCGCGGGCGGTGAGCGCGTCGGTGATCGCCACGCCGAGCCGCCCGGCCAGGTGGTCGTAGCAGGTCCGGGCCCCGGCCAGCGCGCGGGCCGCGCTCGCGGCGCGCAGCGTCGCGGGCCGGGCGGCGGCCCCGGGGCCGGCGTGGGCGGCCAGGTCCTCGACGAGCCGGGCCACCTCCGGCCCGGCCAGGCGCACGTACCGGTGGCGTCCCTGGCGCTCCTCGGCCAGCAGGCCGCCGCCGACGAGCCGGGACAGGTGCTCGCTGGCGGTCGAGGCCGCGACCCCCGCGTGCCGGGCCAGCTCCCCGGCGCTCCAGGCCCGCCCGTCCAGCAGGGCCAGGCAGAACGTGGCGCGGGTGCCGTCGGCGAGCAGGGCGGCCAATGCCGCCAGCGGGACCGGGGTGGTCGACGTCATGGTCTCCATCATCGGTCAGGAACGCTTCGGCGCCGGCCGAAGCGTTCCGCTATCGCCGGCCGGCGGCGCTCACTCCTGCTCCTGGGGGAGCTTGAAGAGCTGGTCGAGGGCGGTCACCCGCAGCAGGTGGCGCAGGTAGGGGGTGAGGGCGACGATCCGCATGACGATGCCGTGCTCGCCGGCGGAGTTGTAGACGTTGATCAGGGCCGCCACCCCCGAGGAGTCGATGAACTCCAGTCCCGACAGGTCCAGGTCGAGGTTGCGCACCTCCCCGGGCAACAGCTCCTGCGCGAAGCCGAAGAGCTCGGGAGCCGTGTCGTAGTCGAGGTCACCGCTGAGGACGAGCAGGGTGGTGTCCGGAGCGATGACGCGCACCTCGGTACGGAACGGGGTCTTGTCGAACATCAACCGTCAAATCTCCTGATCGGTGCCGGGGGCGGGTGCCGCCTCGATCCCCTGGACCAGCATGTGGCGGGCACGGGGGAAGTCTCGCAGCTCGTCGTGGAAAACGCGCAATCCCACCGTCAGGGCCTCGGCGGGGACCCCGCGTGCCGCGAGCACGGCGCCGGTCCAGCCGATGAAACCGGTGAACAGCGGTGCGTCGTCGACGTACAGGGCCGCGGACAGGAAGTCGAGCAGGTGGCCCAGGTCGGCGGCGGTGGCGTCGAGCTGGTGGAGGTCGTAGGCGGCCATCGGCGGGTAGGCGCGGGCCAGGGTCTCCATCGCCCGGGTGAGCAGCTCGGCGCGCCGGCGCGTCAGGTGGGTGTACTCCTCGTCGGCGAGGTGGGCCGGCGCGTCGGCGAGGCGGGGCGGGCCGGTCAGGTCTCCGCGCTCCAGCCGGTCGGCCGCGACGTCGGCGGTGGGCGCCCAGGCGTCGGCGCCCAGCAGGCGGGCGTAGCGGCCGTCGGCGCCGAAGCCGGCCCCGCCGGCCATGACCGGCACTCCGACGGCCTGGCAGGCGGTGAGGGTGGCGTGCGCCCGGGGCAGGCGGGTGGCCAGCGCGCAGCCCAGCGCGACCGCGTCGGGCCCGGTCTGGTGCAGGTGGGTGATCAGGTGCGGGCCGGGCACGCTGGCGCCCAGGAAGTCGACCCGCCAGCCGCGCAGGCGCAGGACCTCGGCCAGCAGGCGGGTGGGCAGCGCGTGGTACTCGCCGTCGGCGCAGGCGACGGTGAGGCGCCCGCGGGTGGGCTCGGGCCGGACGCGGGCGGCGATCGCGGCGACGGCGCGCTCGCTGACGGCGGTGGCGCCGTGCTCGCGGGCGATGGACCACTCGTTGGCCGCCCACAGCTCGCCGACGCGCCGCTGGGCGGGGGCGATGAGCTCCAGCAGCAGCCGCTCGGCGTCCACGCCCTCCTCCAGCAGGCCGAGCACCAGGTCGATGGCGGCGAACTCGTCGGCCCGCCCGATGTGCTCCAGGTATCGCTCGACGGCCTCGCGCAGGCCCGCGACCGGCGGCGCGGCCGTGCCCCCCGTGCCCCCCGTGCCCCCCGTGCTTCTCCTGTCCGCCGTGCCCGTCGTGCTCCCGGGGCTCGGCGAGGTGCTCAGAGTGCTCATCGGGCCGGCCTCGCCTGCACCGCCAGCAGTGCCCGGTCGTCCTGGACGTCGCCGCCCAGCCAGTCGGTGCTGATCTGCTCCAGCCGCTCGACCAGTGCCGCGACCGGCATGCCCGCGCAGCCGGCCAGGGCGGCCTTCAGCCGCTGCGCGCCGTACATCTCCCTGCCCGTGGGGCCGCCGAAGGCCTCGGTGATGCCGTCGCTGTAGAGCAGGCACACCTCGCCGGGGGCCAGGTCGACGCCGACGGGGGCCAGGACGGTGTCGGCGAACGCGCCGAGCATGGAACCGTGGGCCGTGCTCTCCTGCACGGTGCCGTCGAGGCGCAGGATCAGCGGCGCCGGGTGCCCGGCGACCGCCAGGTCCACGTGTACGTGCCCGTCCGGGCCGGCGCTGAGCGTGCCGAGCACGAGGGTGGCGTAGGAGTTGGGCGTGGGCGAGCCTCGCAGGGAGCGGTTGAGCAGGGCCACCAGCTGCTCGGGGCGCTCCTCCAGCAGCAGCAGCGTGCGCAGGCAGTGACGGATGTGCCCGGTCAGGACGGCGGCGCGGGCGCCCTTGCCGCAGACGTCGCCCAGCACCACCAGCGGCTCGCCGGGCCTGCCGGTCTCGGGCAGGTAGACGTCGTAGAAGTCGCCGCCGATGAGCCCGGCCTGGCGGGCGGCGCGCAGCGATCCGGCCAGCTCCAAACCGGCCAGCGCGGGCAGCGGCGGGGGCAGCAGGTCGTTGCTGAGGATCGCGTTGGTGGCGCTCTGCTCCTGGTAGAGGGCGGCGGCGGAGATGGCCGCCCCGGCCCGGGCGGCGAAGATCCGTACCAGGGTCTCGGCGTCCTCGTCGAAGGGCGGGCCGTCCTCGTGGCGGGCGAGCACGAGGGCCCCGGCGGGCACCCCGTTGCCGGGCAGCGGGGTCACGAGGAGGTGCCCGGCCGCCCCGAACCTGTCGGGCAGCAGCCAGCCGGGCACCTGGCCCGGATCCAGCCAGCGGCTGGGCACGGGCGGGAAGCCCGCCAGCGCCTCGGCCAGGCCGGGCACCTGCGCGGTGTCGGCGACGGCGACGTTGCCCTCCTGCAGGGCGCGGTCGGTGCTGGTCAGGCGCAGCCAGCCGGCGTGGCGGCGCCCCGAGGGCGGCAGCACGACCATGGCGGCGTCTGCGAGGAAGGGGGTGGCCAGCTCGATCGCGGTACGGGCGCAGCGGCGCATGTTGAGCGAGGCCGACAGCCTGCGGCCCGCCTCGATGAGGAAGTCGGTGCGCCGGCGCTCGGCCAGCAGCGCGTCGGTCCTGGCGGACTCGGCGGTGACGTCACGCAGGTACCAGGCCCGGTGGGTGAGGCCGAAGACCTCGCGGCGCACCCGGATCCGGCGCCGCCCGTGATCGCTCTCGCGGCTCTCGCCCTCGGGGCGGTCGCCCTCGAACAGGGACGCGGCCGGGCCCGAGCACAGGGGGCGGCCGGGGACGATCTCGGGTGCCATCTCGGCCGCGGCGGCGTTCAGCATCACCACGACGCCGTCGGTGCCGCACAGCACGATCCCCTCGCCGCTGGCCTCCAGGATGGCGCGCAGCAGCTCCTCGCCCGGTGCCCGCGGGACGTCGCGCTCGTCACCCGCGTCGCGGTCGGCGTCCACGTCGGCGTCCAGGCCGGCGGTGAGCGCGTGGCCGGGGTCGCGCAGGGGGGGAGGTCTTGTCATCACCCAGGGCTTCCGTGTGGAGAGGGATCGATCAGATTATCTTCCGTCCGCCGTCGGGGCGGGCCAGGGGGGATCCGGTACGCGACGCCAGAGGGTCTTCGACTGTCCCATGCCCCTCGGGCGGCTGTTGATGCGGCCGGGGCGCGATGGATCGTGGCCAGATGTCGCCCGCATGTCGCCCGCGCGGGCGCTCACCCCGCCGGAGCGGCCCTTTTACGTCCAGCCCTGCGACGTGGGAACTTTGCCTTTTCCTGACTCTCGGTTGGCATTTTTCTGACTTTACGAAGAGTCCGAAACGTTACCAAATCGGGCGCAACCATGTTCAGTCATCATGCATCTCCTATTAGTGTTTTAAGAGCAGTTTGCTGTAGTTGGGGAGAGAAATTGTGCTGATCGTGGAACGCCGACGCCTCAGGACGCCGCTGGCCGGTCTGGCCCTGGCGACCGCGGCGGTGCTGGTCACCGCCTGCTCCGGAGGAGCGGCCCCGGAGGCCTCCGCCGGTCCCGGCGCCGGATCGGGCGCCGTCGCCGCCACCGCTCCGGCCGCGACGGAGATAAAGATCAGCCCTGCCAAGGGCAGCAAAACCGTGCGCCCGAACAAGAAGGTCGTCGTCGCGGCCTCCAACGGCGCGTTGGAGGAGGTCACCGTGGAAAGCGGCGGCCGCAGGCTGGAGGGCGACTTCGACGCCGAGCGCACGAAGTGGATCTCTTCTACGCCCATGATGCCGGACAGTGACTACACCGTGTCGGCACGGGCGGTGGACGGCACGACCGCCGCCGGTTCCTTCAGGACGCTCAAGCCCGAGCACGAACTCGAGGTGGCGGACGTGACCCCGGCGATCAAGGGGGAGAAGGTCGGCGTGGGGGCGCCGATCATCGTCACCTTCAACCAGCAGATCGCCAACAAGGCCGGGGTGGAGAAGGCCCTGGAGGTCAAGGCACAAAAGCCGGTACAGGGCGCGTGGCGGTGGATCAACGACACAACCGTGATCTACCGGACCGCCAAGTTCTGGCAGCCGCACCAGAAGGTGACTTTCACCGCCCGCCTCAAGGGCGTGCAGGGCGGCAAGGACATGTACGGCGTCAAGGACATGACCAAGGTCATCCAGATCGGCGCGGCCCAGATCTCCACGATCGACACCCGCAAGCACAAGATGATCGTCAAACGGGACGGCAAGGTCGTGCAGACCATGCTGATCAGCGCGGGCAACGCCACCACCCGCGAGTACACCACCACCAGCGGCGTCCACCTGGCGATGGGCAAGGCCAACCCCGAGCGCATGATCTCCCCGGGCCGCAAGAAGGGCGACCCCGGCTACTACGACCTGATGATCAACCACGCGGTCCGTTTCTCCAACAGCGGCGAGTACGTGCACGCGCTGAACAACGTGTGGGCCCAGGGACGCCGGAACGTCAGCCACGGGTGCATCAACTCCCGCCCCGACCAGGCCCGGTGGTTCTACAACCAGGTCCAGCGCGGCGACGTGATCACCATCAGGGGCACCGACCGCGAGATGGAGTGGAACAACGGCTGGGGCTTCTGGCAGATGTCGTTCAAGGAATGGCGCAAGGGCAGCGCCCTGGCCTGACCACCCCGGCTCCGGAGCCCGCCTGCGGCGGCTCGCGGGCGGGCTCCGTGCCGGGTGATCCCAGACGTGATCTCGGGGCGTGATCTCTCGAGGTGTGATCTCGGGGCGGCGGTGAGGGCGGCGAAAAACGGGCCGCGCCCGGCCGGGCGGGCGCGGTAGCGTGTGCGGCGAACACGACGGCGGGCCGGCGGCGGTCGGCGGCGGGCGCGCTGGGCGTGGCCGATGAGGACGTTCTCGGGGGAGGACCGTGTGAGGCTCCAGGCGCAGGTGCTCATTTTCGACGCCGACGACACGCTGTGGGAGAACAACGTGCTGTTCGAGCGGGTCGTCGAGGACTTCCTCGACTGGCTGGCGCATCCGACCCTGGAGCGGGCCCAGATCCGCGCCGTCCTCGACGACATCCAGGCGGCCAACGCCGTCACCCACGGCTACGGCAGCACGATGTTCCTGCGCAGCCTCGGCGAGTGCTTCGAGCGGCTGAGCGAGCGCCCCGCGACCGAGGCCGAGCGCCGCCGCATCGACGAGCTGGCCCTGGCCCTCGTCGAGCGCCGGGTGGAGCTGGTCGAGGGCGTCGCCGAGACGCTCACGGCCCTGGGCGAGCGCCACGAGCTGCTGCTGCTCACCAAGGGCGACCTGGACGAGCAGCGGCGCAAGCTGGAGGCCTCGCGGCTGGCCCACCACTTCCGCGACGTGCACATCGTGGCGGAGAAGGACGTCGGCACCTACCGGTGGCTGGCCCGCGAGCACGCGCTGGCGCCCGCGACGACCTGGATGATCGGCAACTCCCCGAAGTCGGACATCCTTCCGGCCCGGCAGGCGGGGATGAACGCCGTGTTCATCCCCAACGACCACACCTGGGCGCTGGAGCAGAGCGACCTCGACCCCGGTGACGAGCGGGTGCTGCGACTGGGCAGGTTCCCCGAGCTGCTGGACCACTTCTGAGGGGTGGCCTCAGGTCCCGCCGGCGGAGTCGGCGGCGGCCACGCCGGGCCGGGTGAGGCGTTCGGGATCGACGACCCGGTCGTAGAGGGCCTCCTCGACGCCCGACCTCAGGGCGGCGTCCCTGAGGGTGAGGTCCTCGCGCAGCGCGCGGTGGGCGATGCGCGCGGCCTCGTCGTAGCCGATGGCCGGGCTGAGCGCGGTGACCGTCATGAGCGACCGGTCGACGTTGTCCTCCAGCCTGGCGGTGTCGAGCCGGACGCCCTCGACGAGAGACGACACCGTAGGCGTGGTGGACGGCCTTGGGCATCCGGTCCTCGCCGATGTCGAAGTGGATCAGCGAGCGCTGGGTCTGCGCGCTCCGGTAGTGGTCGGCCGGAACCTGGATCTCGCCCGTGGAGTCGCTCTCGGTACGGGTGCCCGAGGCCCGCAGCCCGATCGGCACGTCGAGGATCTCCGGCGCGGCCTCCTTCTCGCGGCGCGGACGGCGGGCGGCCACCGTCAGGTCCCCCTGACCGGCCGGTAGCGCGGCTGCCACATCGCGTCCTGGACCTGCTGGACGGGGTCGGGCAGGTCCACGCGGGCCAGGCCCTCGGCGGCGGCCTGGCGGGCGACCGCGACGGCGACGGTCGCCGAGACCTCCCGCAGGTCGCCGACCGGCGGCAGCAGCGAGGCGCCGGGGGCAGCGCCCTCGGCGACGTCGGCCATCGAGCCGACCGCCTCGGCCGCGGCCTGGAGCATGCCGTCGCTGACCCGCCGGGCGCGCGAGACGATCACCCCCAGTCCCAGCCCCGGATACAGCAGGGCGTTGTTGGCCTGGCCGATGACGTGGGTGAGGCCGTCGTGGGTGACGGGGGCGACCGGGATGCCGGTGGCGACCAGGGCGCGGCCGCCGGTCCAGCGGATCAGGTCCTCGGGCATCGCCTCGATGCGGCTGGTCGGGTTGGAGATGGGGAAGATGACGGGCCGCTCGACGGCGGCGGCCATGGCGCGCACGATCTCCTCGGTGAAGGCGCCGCGCGCGGTGGAGGTGCCCATTTGCTGCTTGTCGGCCCTTCTTGGAGAACCGCCGTTCTCAGAGGAGAGCGAGCTGTGCCTGCCGGGGCAGGGCCAGCGGCAGGGGCTGCTCGGGCCGCGTCGGGCCCATCCCGTAGCGGGCGGCCAGCCGCGACACCTGGCCGGTCAGGCCGCGCACGTAGCCGGGCTCGGCGTCGGCGCCCCTGCCGTACAGCTCGGCGTAGCGAGGCGCCAGGGCCGGATGGTGCTCGCCCAGCCAGGCGAGATACCACTCACGGGCACCGGGAGGCAGTCGCAGCACGTGCGGGACGAGGCTGACGGCCCCGGCGTCGGCGACGCGGCGCACCGTGGCCGCGAGCTGGTCGGGGGAGTCGGTCAGCAGCGGCAGGATCGGCGCCATCGCCACCCCGCACGCCACCCCCCGCTCGTTCAGCTCGGCCACCAGCTCCAGGCGTTTTTGCGCGCTGGGGGCACCGGGCTCCACGCTGCGGCGGATCCGGTCGTCGACGAAGGCGATCGAGACCACCACCCCGGCCCCCGGGGTGGCGGCCAGCAGATCGGCGTCACGCAGGATCAACCGGCTCTTGGTGAACACGGTGAACGGCGCCCCGGCCTCGCGCAACGCGGTGACCAGGCCGGGCATCAGCCGGTAGACCTCCTCGACGTCCTGGTAGCAGTCGCCCCCCACCCCCACGGTGACGTGCTCGCCGTCCCAGCGCGATCCCAGCTCCGCGCGAAGCCTGCGCACGATGTTGGTGCGCACCACGATCCGGGAGTCGAAGTCGCCTTCGGCGTTCAGTCCCAGGTAGCGGTGCCCCCGGCGCACCGAGCAGTAACGGCAGGCCTGGGCGCACCCCCGGTAGGGGCTCACCGCCCAGCCCTCGGGAACGCGGTCCAGCGCGGTGCGCGCCTGCACCTCGTAGCAGGTCAGGGCCCCGTGGACCCTGGTCAGCGCGGAGCGCTCGATGCGCGGCCTGACGTCGGGCGGCGCGTCGAGCAGGGCGGGCGCGTCCCATGGCATGCGGCCCAGTGGAACACGCTTTCGACACCGCTCGCAAGCCGGGCAGGTCGTGGCGCCGGACGGTCTCGCCGCCGGGGGCCCGGCCATCCCCGATCAACGAAAAATGATACGTTTATGCCCGTTTTTGGGGGAGTGGGGGAATCATGGCGTGGTTGGTACTGGCCGGGGCGATCATCGCCGAGATCGTGGCGACCACCGCCCTCAAGCTGAGCGACGGGTTCGCCCACAAGGGCTGGACGGTCCTCGTCGTCGCCGGTTACATCGCCGCGTTCGTCCTGCTGGCCCAGGCGCTCAAGCTGCAGATGGAGGTCGGCACCGCCTACGCGGTCTGGGCCGGGGCGGGCACCGCGATCATCGCCGCCATCGGCGTGCTCTTCCTCGGCGAGACGATCAGCTTCGCCAAGGTCGCGGGCATCGTCCTGATCATCGGCGGTGTCGTGGTGCTCAACCTGGCCGGAGGCGCCCACTGAACCCCCGCCCCGGGCCGCCGATAATGGCTCGCCCGCCGCGCGGCGGGCGGCCTAACCTGGCCCGGTGCTGAAGCCTTCCTACCCCATCCGGACCGACCGCCTGATCCTGCGGCCCTACACCCCGGCCGACCTCGACGGCTTGTACGCCATCCACAGCCTGCCCCAGGTCGCCCGCTACCTGTACTGGGAGCCGCGCGACCTCGAGCAGACCCGCGAGGCGCTGGAAAGAAAGATCGGCGAGACGGCGCTGCTGGAGGAGGGACAGTCCCTCACCCTGGCGGTGGAGCTGGCCGCCACCGGCGAGCTGCTCGGTGACGTCCTCCTCATCTGGCACAGCCGCTCACAGCGCGCCGGCGAGATCGGCTACGTCTTCCACCCCGGCCACCACGGCAGGGGATACGCCACCGAGGCCGCCCGTGTCATGCTGGAACTCGGCTTCGACGGCCTTGGCCTGCACCGCGTCGTCGGCCGCCTGGACGCCCGCAACGAGGCCTCGGCCCGGGTGCTGGAGAAACTCGGCATGCGCCGCGAGGCCCACTTCGTCGACAACGAGATCGTCAAGGGCGAGTGGACCAGCGAGCTCGTCTACGCCGTCCTGCGGCGCGAGTGGCGCGCCCGGTCCTGAACCACCCCCCGCCCGGGCCCCTGTGGACAAGGCAGGGGCCACGCGACCCGGCTTCGCCCCGATGCCGAAGTCCTCGAGCCGCAGGTACGCCCCCCACGCGGGAGGACGCGCCCCGGGCCGCGGCGCCCGGCCGGCGGTCGGGGGCGAGTGGGCGCGGCGTCGTTCAGCGGCGTCGCTCACCGGCGTCGCTCACCGGCGTCGTTCAGGCGGCGTCGCTCACCGGCGTCGGTCATCGGGGAGTCCTTCAGGTCAGCAGGGTGTGGGCCAGGCCGATGGCCGCACCGGCGGCGACGTACCAGGCGTTGTTGAGTTTGGTCCGCCACAGCAGCGCCAAGGTGGCCAGGGCGATCGCGGCGGTGAGGGGATCGACGATCGCGGTCCGGCCGAGCTGGAAGGAGACGCCGGCCATGAGGGCCAGGGCGGCGACGTTGAGGCCGTCGAGCAGGGCGGAGGTCCAGGCGCTGGAGCGGAGCCTGTCGGTGAGCCTGGTGAGCAGGCCGACGAAGACGAAGGACGGCAGGAAGATGGCGACGGTGGCCAGGAACGCTCCGACGGGGCCGGCGACGAGATAGCCGATGAAGGTGGCGGTGGTGAACACCGGGCCCGGGGTGACCTGGCCGATGGAGACGGCGTCGACGAGCTGCGGGCCGGTGATCCAGCCGAGCCGCTCGACGAAGTCGCCGCGCAGGAAGGCCAGCAGCACGTAGCCGCTGCCGTACAGCACGGATCCGATCTTCAGCATGGTGAGGAACAGCTGCGCCAGCTGGCCCCCGGTGGGATCGGGGAAGAGCGGCGAGCCCAGGCCGAGCAACGGCAGCGCGAGCATCCCGTGCGCGGCCTCCCGGTGGCGGCGGAACCCCTGCGCCGCCGCCGCGAGCATCGCGCCGGCGGCCAGCACGAGCAGCTCGTTGACCCCGAGCAGGTAGGCGGCCAGGGCGGCGACGGCCAGCAGCGCGAACCACACGTTCTTGATCACCGTGCGGAGAAGGCCGAACAGGGCGTGGGCGATGATCGCGATCACCGCCGGGACGATGCCGTACAGGATGCCCGCGACGGCGGGCGTCGTCCCGTAGGTGACGTAGGCCCAGGCCAGACCTGTGACGATCAGCGCGGCCGGGAGGATGAAGCAGAGGCCGGCGGCCAGCAGGCCGCGCCAGCGGGCGCGGTCGAAGCCCAGGTGGATGGCCAGCTCGGTGGAGTTGGGGCCGGGGATGAGGTTGGTGGCGCCCATCAGGTCGACGAACCGCTCGTCGCTGACCCAGCCGCGGCGGCGTACCAGCTCGTCACGCATCATCGCGGTGTGCGCGGCCGGGCCGCCGAAGGCGATGGCGCCGAGCTTGAGAAACAGCAGCGCCACCTCCCGCACCGTACGCCAGGACACCTTGCCGTCCTCGGACCCGCCGGCCGGACCGCCGGCGGCCTGTTCGTCTGTCACTGTCGCTCTTTCCCGTGGTCGTGCGGATCACCCGGCGCGAAGGCCCGCATCCAGGCCCGGGCGACGGCCCGCGAGCGGGCCGACCGTCCCCGCCGAGCCGAATGCATCAAATGTGTTTGATGTATTATCACGAGATGGTGACCCAGGCTCAACCCGCCCCGGCCTTCGTGCGGCTGGCCGGCCATCCGCTGCGATGGCGGCTGCTGACCGAGCTGGCCACGAGCGACTACCGGGTGCGCGAGCTGGTGGACCTGGTGGATCACCCGCAGAACCTGGTCTCCTACCACCTGCGGCTGCTGCGCGACGGCGGCCTGGTCACCACGCGGCGCAGCAGCGCCGACGCCCGCGACGGCTACTACCACCTGGACCTGGACCGCTGCGCCCACGCCCTGGCCGCCACCGGCCTCGCGCTGCACCCCGCGCTGGACCCTGCGCTGCACCCCGCGCCGGGCCTCACCCCGGCCCCGCTCCGGCCACCCCGGTCACCCCGGTCACTCCCTGTGCCCGCCCGCCCGCCCGCCGTCCTGTTCGTCTGCACCGGCAACAGCGCCCGCTCGCCGATCGCCGAAGCCCTGCTGCGCCACCGTGGCGGCGGCCACCTCGAGGTCGCCAGCGCGGGCAGCCACCCCCGGCCGAGCCTGCACCCCGACGCCGTCCGGGCCCTGCGCGAGGGCCACGGCATCGACCTCGGGGACCGGCGCCCCCGGCACCTGGACACCCTGGCCGGGCGCCACTTCGACCACGTCGTCAGCCTGTGCGACAAGGTCCGCGAGGTCTGCCCCGACTTCGGCGACCGCTCCCGGCGCATCCACTGGAGCATCCCCGACCCCGCCGCCGAGCAGGCCGGATATCCCGCCTTCGCTCGCATCGTGGCGGAGATCGACACTCGTGTCCGCCACCTGCTCCCCGTCCTCACACCCCGAGAGGCCCCGCCATGACCACACCCGACCAGCTCGCCGCCGTCCGCTACCTCGTCGACGACGTGACCGCGGCCGTCGACTTCTACACCGCCCACCTCGGCTTCACCCTGCGCCTGGACGCCGCGCCCGCCTTCGCCGACGTGGTACGCGGACCGCTGCGGCTCCTGCTGTCCGGACCCGCCAGTTCCGGCGCCCGCGCCACACCCCCGGGCACACCCGCCGGCCGCAACCGCATCCACCTCGTCGTCGACGACCTCGACGCCGAGACCGACCGGCTCCGCGACGCCGGCCTGTCCTTCCACGGCGACGTGGTCGCCGGCCCCGGCGGACGCCAGATCCTGCTCACCGACCCCGCCGGCAACCTCGTCGAACTCTTCGAACCCGCACACGCTCCGGCCGCCGTCACGCCGGCCCGAGCCTGACCGCACGCCGGGTGGCCTCGTTCCGGCGGGTCGTGGTCGATAGGGGCTTGCGCTGTGTCGTCACGCCGTGAACCTGCCACATGAATTAGGCGAGACGATACGTATTGACTCGGTGAAGGGGAACCGGTACCGTCACGGTTCAAGACGATACGGATCGTCTCGTTAAAACACGCGCAACCGATCGGAGCTCCGCATATGCGCACCCCGGACACCGTCTCCTCCCGCATCTGGTTCATCACGGGAGCCGGTCGCGGCCTGGGACGTGCTTTCACCCTCGCCGCGCTGGAGCGCGGCGATCGGGTGGCCGCCGCCGCCCGCACCATCACGCGACAGGACTTCGACGACCGGTACGGAGATCGGCTCCTTGCCCTTCCCCTGGACGTGACCGACCGCGGCGCGGTGTTCACCGCGGTGAACACCGCCGTCGAGCACTTCGGCCGGCTCGACATCGTGGTGAACAACGCCGGGACCATGTCCTCGGGCATGGTCGAGGAGTTCACCGAGGCCGAGGCACGCGCCCAGCTGGAGGTCAACCTCTTCGGGGCGATGTGGGTCTGCCAGGCCGTCCTGCCGCACCTGCGTGCCCAGGCATCCGGCCACATCGTGCAGGTCTCCAGCATCGCCGCCCTGGGCGGCTTCCCGAGCACCGGGATGTACAGCGCGAGCAAGTTCGCGCTGGAGGGCATGAGCGAGGCACTGGCGATGGAGGCCGCGCCGTTCGGCGTCAAGCTCAGCATCGTCCAGCCCGGCGGCTACTGGACCGACCTGTACACCAGCATGACGACGACGTCACCTTCTGCGGAGTACGGCCCACTGCGCGCCGAGCTGGAAAAGCAGTGGGCCGAGGGCTCGATCGACAGCGAGCCGCGTCTGGCCGCCGAGGCGCTGCTGAAGCTGGTCGACAGTGAGGACCCGCCGCTGCGGCTGCTGCTCGGCAGCATGGTCTACGACCTGGCCTTCGACATCTCCCGGCGGCGGATGGAGACCTGGGCCGCCTGGGAGCAGGTCAGCCGCGCCGCCGAACACGCCGTACCCGCCCCCGAAACCGCCGGTTGACCGGCGGACCGGCGTCAACGCCGGCCTTTCCGGCACCGGAACCGCCGAGCCGCCGGCTCCGGCGGCGACCGTCCACGCGGTCATGCCAACCTCAGGAGAACGCTTATATGCGCATCGGTCATCCCTCATCCGACACCCAGCTCGCCCTGTCCGGCGTCACCAAGCGGTATGACGACAAGATCGTGCTCAACGAGGTCTCGCTCACGGTCAGGCCCGGCGAAAAGGTCGGTGTGATCGGTGACAACGGCTCCGGGAAGTCGACCCTGCTGCGCCTGCTCGCCGGACGGAGCAGGCCCGACAACGGCTCTGTCACCGTCGCGGCGCCCGGTGGCGTCGGCTACCTGGCCCAGACCCTGGATCTGCCCGGAACCGCCCTCGTCGGCGACGCCATCGATCTCGCCCTGGCCGACCTGCGCGACCTGGAGCTTCGGATCCGGCAGGCCGAGCTCGGCCTGGGGGATGCCACGCCCGCCGAACTGACCCGCTACGGCGACCTGGTCGCCCGGTTCGAGGCCCGCGAGGGATACCGGGCCGACACCCGGGTCGAGATCATGCTGAACGCGCTCGGCCTGCCCGGACTGGACCGCGACCGCCCGCTGGGCCGTCTGTCGGGCGGGCAGCGGTCCCGGCTCGCGCTGGCCGCGACCCTGGCCGCGGCTCCCGAGGTGCTGCTCCTCGACGAACCCACCAATGATCTCGACGACCAGGCCGTCGCCTGGCTGGAGGACCACCTGCGAGATCACCGGGGAACCCTGATCGCGGTCACCCACGACCGGCTTTTCCTGGAGCGGGTCACCTCCACCATCGTGGAGGTGGACGACGATCTGCGCACCGTGCACCGTTACGGCAACGGCTACACCGGATTCCTGCAGGCCAAGGCGGCGGCCAGGGCGCGCCGGGCGCGAGAGCACCAGGAGTGGCGCGTCGAGGTGACCCGCCAGGAAGGGCTGGCCGACTCCCACGCGAAACGGCTGGCCGCCATCCCGCGCAAGGCGCCGGCCGCCTTCAGCGGGGCGGGCGCGTTCCGCGCCAGATCGCGGGCGCACGGGGCGATGAGCAGGGTCCGCGGCGCCCGTGAACGGCTGCGACGTCTCCACCTGGACCGGGTTCCGCCGCCTCCGGCGCCTCTGCGGTTCACCGCGCACGTCAGCGCCGCCGGCGCCGGCGTTGACGGCCCCCTCGTGGAGTTGACGGAGGTGCGGGTCGGCGAGCGCCTGTACGTCGAGTCGCTGCGCATCCAACCGGGAGCACGGCTGCTGGTCACCGGCCCCAACGGAGCGGGCAAGACCACGCTCCTGCGCGTCCTGACCGGGGAACTCACCCCCGACACCGGCACGGTCCGCCGGGTGCCCCGGGTGGGCCATCTGCGTCAGCAGGACGGCCTGGTGCACGGCGGGGGCACGGTCCTGGAGGCGTTCGCGGCGGGGCGACCGGGAGATCCGGCCGAGCACGCCGATGCGCTGCTCGCGCTCGGACTGTTCCGCGCCGCCCATCTCGCCTCGCCGGTCAAGGCTCTGTCTCCCGGCCTGCGCCGCAGGCTCGAACTCGCCCGCATGGTCAGCGAACCGGCCGACCTGCTGCTCCTGGACGAACCCACCAACCATCTGTCCCCGGACCTGATCGACGACGTGGAGAACGCTCTGGCCGGTTACGAGGGTGCGCTCGTCATCGTCACCCACGACCGGCGCATGCGGGCCGCCTTCACCGGCTCCCACCTGGAGCTCAAGGCGGGCAGGGTGACGCCGCCGTACGTGACCGTGTGACCACGGCGAGCCCGCCCGTCGCTCGCCGGCGCCTCCTCGCCGACCGTGACGGCGACGGCGACTCTCACGCCGTCACCCGACGGTTCCTCGTACGGGCCTCCGTGGCCGGCGTGCCCGAAACCCGCTGTACCTTCACTCATGATCCGAGGCGGACGCCTGGGATCGAACGACACGATTGGAAGACCCTCGACATGAGGCATGACGATCCCACCCCGACCACGCCGGGCCGGTATCACGAGGTGGACAAGCCTGGACGCGACGAGAGCCCGCGAGAGGAGCGGCCGATGACGGACGCCGATGTGGTCATCGTGGGCGCCGGCCCGGCCGGTCTCATGCTGGCCGCCGAACTGTGCCTGGCCGGGGTGCGACCGCTGGTGCTGGAGCGTCAGCCCCACCGCCGGGACACCCCCAAGGCCGGGGGCCTGGGCGGGCAGATCCTTGAGCTGCTGCGCTACCGAGGCCTGCTGGAACGCTTCGAGGCGGCCTGCACCGGCCCTGTCCCGGCGCCCAGGTTCCCGTTCGGCGGCGTGCATCTGGACTTCACCCGGCTGGCCGACCCCCCGCTGCACGCCCTGCCGCTGCCGCAGCAGCCGCTCGAGCGGCTGCTCGAGGAACGCGCCGGCGAAGTCGGTGTCGACCTGCGCCGCGGCCATGAGGTGACCGGGGTGAGCCAGGACGACGCCGCGGTGACCGTGGACGTGCGCGGCCCCGACGGGCCGTACCAGGTGATCGCCCGCTACCTCGTGGGATGCGACGGAGCACGCAGCCGGGTCCGTGACCGGGCGGGCATCGGCTTCCCCGGCACCACCTATCCGGAGGTCAACCGGCTGGCCCAGGTCACCCTGCCCGACGCGGTGACCGTGCTCGGCGACGGCGGCCTCGACGTCCCCGGCTTCGGCACGATCCGGCCGGGTTTCACCCGGACCGACCACGGCCTCTTCGGCATCGGAGCATCGCCCGGCTCCCAGGCCGTCTCGCTCTACACCATCGAGGACGAGAGCGCCGAGTACGACGACGACGCCCCGATGACCGTGTCCGAGCTCCAGGACAGCATCCGCCGGGTGCTCGGCGTGCGGCTGCCGGTGGGAGAGGCGCTCCGGTTGTCGCGGTTCACCTTCAAGGCCCGCCAGGCCGACCGCTACCGCCACGGCCGGATCCTGCTGGCCGGTGACGCGGCGCATCTGTTCCCCGCCACCGGGGTGGCGCTCAACGCGGGCATGCTGGACGCGGTCAACCTGGCCTGGAAGCTGGCCGCCGACCTGCACGGCTGGGCGCCGGCCGGCCTGCTGGACACCTACCACGGCGAGCGCCACCTCGCCGGCGCCCGCACCATGGTGCACACCCGCGCGCAGGTGGCCCTGCGGCGCGGGCACGACGCGGCCGCCGAAGCGCTGCGGGAGGTGTTCCAGGAGTTGCTCGCCGACGAGCAGCCGTTGCGCCGGATGGGCGCGCTGGTCGCCGGCAGCGACATCCGCTACCCGATGCCCGGCCCCGGCCACCACCCGCTGGCCGGCACCTTCGCCCCCGACCTCACCCTGCACACCGACCAGGGCATCACCGGCGTCGCCGAACTCATGCGCCCCGCACGGCCCATCCTCCTCGTCCTCGCCGACCGTCCCGACCTGTGCCGAGCCGCCGAGGCCTGGCGCCACCGGGTCGACATCCACACCGCCAAAACCGATCAGCGGCCGGCAGACGCCCTGCTGATCCGCCCGGACGCCCACATCGCCTGGGCCGCGACCGTCGACGAACCCGCCGACACCGCCGCGCACGCGCTGCGCGAAGCGCTCACCGGCTGGTTCGGCACCCCCTGAACGCCGATCACGATCCGCGGTCACCGGAGACACCTCGTCTCCGGTGACGCGGATCCGGGTGGGGCCGCCCAGGACGTCCCCGGTTGAACAACGGGCGCGGGCAGGGCAGCATGTCATCCGATGACCATTCTGCATCTCGCCCTGGCCTCCGACTGGGACGCCGCCCGGCGGGCGGGGGAGTACCGCGTCTCCACGATCGGCCGCACCCTCGACGACGTCGGCTTCATCCACGCCTGCGCCGACCACGAGCAGCTGCGCGGCGTCGTGGAGCGCTTCTACCGCGACGTCACCGACCCCCTGGTGCTGCTGAGCGTCGACCCCGCCGGGCTCGACGTCCGCATGGAGGAGGTGCCCGGTGACTCGCCCGAGGCGTTCCCGCACATCTACGGGCCGCTGCCGGTCACCGCGGTGACCGCCGTCCAGCCGTTCACCCCGCCCGGCCCCGGCCCGCTCAGTAGGCTCCGCGCATGACCGACGTATCCGGACCGACGATCCGCACCCTCGGCTCCATGGTCGTCTACACCAACCCGTGGATCAGCGTGCGCGAGGACCGCATCGAGCGCCCCGACGGCTCCCACGGCATCTACGGCGTCGTGGACGTGCCGGACTTCGCCATCGTCATGCCCATGGAGAACGACGGGTTCCACCTGGTGGAGGAGTACCGCTACCCGGTGGGGCGCCGCACCTGGAACTTCCCCCAGGGCGGGGTGAAGGACAGCCCCTCACCCCTGTTCACCGCCCATGCCGAGCTGACCCAGGAGACCGGCCTGCGAGCCACCTCGATGACCCACCTGGGACGCCTGGACAACGCGCACGGCACGACGGGCCAGAACTTCGACATCTTCCTCGCCACCGGCCTGACCGCCGGCGCCCACGAGCGCGAGCACACCGAACAGGACATGCGCCAGGACTGGGTGTCGCGAGCCGAGTTCGAGCGGATGATCCGGAACGGTGCCATCACCGACAGCAACTCGATCGCCGCCTACGCCATGCTCCTGCTGCGCGGGGCGGCCTGAGCGACCTGCCCGGCCTGAGCGACCTATCCGGCCTGAGCGACCGGCTCGGCCGTCCCGGAGGCGGAAAAACCCGATCGAGCATGGCCTGCAGGAGATCACCGCATCTGTACCGAATGTGGTGATAACATCCCCCGTTCGGCGGCTTCGCGGCGGTACGCTCAGCCCATGTCGAACCCGATCGTCATCCTCCTCCTGACGGCGGTCGTCCTGGCGGCGGTCATCGCCCTGATCGTCTTCGCGGTACGGGCGGCACAACGCCCCAGAAACGCCCTGGTCGGCGGGGGAATCGGCCCCGAACTCGTCGAACGGCTCCTGGAACTCAAGGCCTCCGACCAGTTCGACCAGGCCGTCTTCCTGGTTCGTGGCGAGACCGGCATGAGCCACCGCGCCGCCGCCCGCTTCGTCAGGAAACTCAGGTCATCACCCCCGCCCTGATCTCCCGCCCTGATCTCTCGCCCTGATCCCCTACCCCCGCCTCCGTCCCGGGCGGGCGCCGGCCGAAGCGCCCACCGCGCCCACCCGGCCCGCTCGGCTCCCGCTTCCGCTCGACTCCCGCTTCCGCTCGACTCCCGGCTCGGTCCGGCTCGGTCCGCCCCGGCGAGAACCGCCGGGGCGGACCCTTGGGTACCCTGGGGGCCACCTCGGCGGTGACGTCGGCGGTGATGTCGGCGACGCTCACGGCACGGGCAGGGCGGCGCGGCACCCGAACACGAGAACGCCGGCGCGAGAGCGCCACCCCCCGCCCACAGGCCACGGACGGCACGAACCGGCCGGGCGACACGTGATCCACCGGTCCGCGCGACGCGAGACCGCCAGGCACGGGGGGAGACCACAATGCGCCCGACGAGAGCCGGACGATGACGGCCCCCCGCCAGGAGGGCACCCCGCCGCCCGCGCGGACCGTGTGGGCGCAGACCTCCACCACCCCGCTGCGCGACTTCCTGCGCACCGAGACCGGCAGTGCCGTCATCCTTCTCGCCGCGACGCTGACCGCCCTGGCCTGGGCCAACGTCGCCCCCCTCGCCTACGAGCGGTTCTGGCGCATCCCGCTGGCCGTCACCCTCGGGGACTCGGGCGTCTCCCAGGACCTGCGCCAGTGGGTCAACACCGGCCTGATGACGTTCTTCTTCTTCGTCGTGGGGCTCGAAGCGCGCCGGGAGTTCGACATGGGGGAGCTGCGCGACCGCAGACGGCTCGCCCTGCCCCTCGCCGCCGGCGCCGGCGGCATGATCGTCCCCGTCGCGATCTACCTCGGTCTCAACGCGGGCACCCCTGCCGTCCACGGCTGGGGCGCCGCCATGTCCACCGACACCGCGTTCGCCCTCGGCATGCTCGCCCTGTTCGGATCCCGCCTGCCCTCCCGGCTGCGCACCTACCTGCTCACCGTCACCGTCGTCGACGACCTGCTCGCCCTCGCGGTCATCGCGATCTTCTACAGCGAGCACGTCACGCCGGTGCCGCTGCTGGCCGCGGCGGCCGTCTTCGCGGTGATCCTGGCCGTGCGCGCCACCGGCGTACGCCACGGGTTCGTCTACGCCCTGCTGGGCGCCGCGGCATGGGTGGCGTTGCTGCGCTCCGGCGTCGAACCGGTCATCATCGGCCTGGCGATGGGACTGCTGACCTACGCCTCCCCGGCCTCCCGCGGCGACCTGGAACGCGCCACCGACCTGTTCCGCCTCTTTCGCGAGCAGCCGACCCCCGAACTGGCCCGCTCGGCCCAGGGAGGCCTCACCTCGGCGATCTCGCCCAACGAACGACTGCAACAGCTCTACCACCCCTGGACGAGCTATGTCGTCGTCCCCCTGTTCGCCCTGGCGAACGCCGGGATAACCCTCAGCGGCGACTTCCTGGCGCGAGCCCTCGTCTCCCCGATCACCCTGGGCATCCTGCTGGCCTACACGGTCGGCAAGCCCGTCGGGATCATCGTCTCCTCCTGGCTGGTCACCCTGCTCGGCCGCGGCCGCGTCCGCCCGCCGGTCGGCTGGGCCGCCGTGACGGCCGGCGGCGCGATCGCCGGTATCGGCTTCACCGTCTCCCTGCTGATCGCCACCCTCGCCTTCGACGGCCCTCAGCTCCAGGAGGCCAAGTTCGGCATCCTCGCCGCGGCGGTGTGCGCGCCCGTCGTCACCTGGGCCGTCTCCCGCGCGACCGCGATGCTCCCGGTACGGCTGCGCGTCCGCGCCCTGCTGGGCACCGCCGAGACCATCGTCGACCTGGACGCTCCCGTCGACCCCGGCCGCGACCACCTTCGCGGCCCCGCCGACGCGCCGGTGACCGTCGTCGAGTACGGCGACTTCGAGTGCCCCTACTGCGGCCAGGCCGAACCGGTCGTGCGCCGCATCCTGGCCGATCTCGGCGACGTCCGCTACGTCTGGAGGCACCTGCCGCTCACCGACGTCCACCCCTTCGCCCAGCTCGCCGCGCAGGCCGCCGAGGCCGCCGCCGCGCAGGGAGCGTTCTGGCAGATGCACGACCGCCTGCTCGCTCACCAGGACCGCCTGCGTCCCTCCGACCTCATCGGCCACGCCCGCGACCTCGGCCTCGACGTCGAGCGCTTCCGCGCCGACCTCCACGACCCCGCGGTCGCCGCCCGGATCGCCGCCGACGTCGACTCCGCCGACGTCAGCGGCGTGTCCGGCACGCCGACGTTCTTCATCAACGGGCGGCGCCACCACGGCGCCTTCGATCTCGACGGCCTCTCCTCGGCCATCCGGTCGGCCCGGGCCCGGGCCGCTCTGGACCCGTCGCAGCGATAGGAACGATCCCCCGGCCGGGCGCTCGAACTCGTGCGCGGTGAACTCGTGCACGGTGAAACGGCCACCACCCGTTCGTCCTGCCCGGTCCGTGCGGCGTGCGTCGGCGGGGCACGGCGCCGGGGGCACGGTTTCGGGGGCGCGGTTTCGGGGTGGTTCACGGGGCCGCGTCAGCGGCGGCCGAGGATCTTCTCCACCGCGTCGGCCGCCGCCGGAGCCCCGCCCGCGGCGGCCATCTCCTGCCGCATCCACGCCAGCCGCTCGCGGACGTGCTCGTCTCCGGCCACCTCCTCCACGGCCCGCCACAGCGCCTCGGGGGTGACCTCGCCCGGCGCCAGCACCCTGCCGAGGCCCAGTCCGGCGATGCGGTCGGCGTTGGCCCGCTGCTCGGCCATCTGCGGCACCGCCACCATCGGCACCCCGAAGTGCAGGCTCTCCATCGTGCCGCCCATCCCGGCGTGCGTGACGAATGCCCGCGCGTGGCGCAGCACGGCCGGCTGCGGCGCGTGCCGGTGCACCTCCACGTTGGGCGGCACCGGTCCCAGCGTCCCGGGGTCCACCTCGCCCACGGCCAGCACGACCTGCCAGGGCCGGCCCGCCGCCGCGCGCAGCACGGTGCGGTAGAAGTCGGGCCGGTCGTTGTAGGCGGTGCCCAGCGAGACCAGCGCCACCGGGAGATCGCCGGAGGGTTTCCAGTCGCCCTGGTAGGAGCGCTCGGCGATGGCCGGGCCGACGAAGGCGTACCGGTCGGTGAAGGTCTCACCGGCGTACTGGAAGGCGCGTGGCAGCATCACCAGCCTGAGCGCGGCGTCGTCGCCCCGCATGAACGCCTGCATGTCGCGGAACCCCTGCGCCCGCAGGAAGCGGCCCAGCCGGACGGCCATGAGCAGGAAGCGCGGGCTCAGCGGGTTGAACCTCGTGTACTCGGTGGCCATCGACCAGTGCTCGTTGCCGACCAGGTTGGGCCAGGTCTCCACCGCGGGCACCCGCCACCGCCCGGCCAGGATCCGGCCCCACCAGCACAGCGGCCCGTCGTACATCACCAGGTCGGGGTGTGGGCCGTCGCTCAGCTGCGGGAGCATCGCTCTCGTCTCCTCGAGCAGCAGGACCATGGCGCGGGCGAGTTCCTTGCCGTGCATCTGCGGCGTGTCGATGTCGTCGCGTCCCTCCCAGGTGGAGGTGACCGGCACGACCTCGGCGCCGGTCTCGGCGACGCGCTCGGCGTATGCCGCGGTGGTGGCGTAGGTGACCCGGTGGCCGCGCCGTACGAGCTCGGCGGCGAGACCCAGCGTGGGGTTGACGTGTCCGGCGGCGGCGGGGGCGAAGAACGCTATGGTTGCCATACCGATGTATTATAATACGTACGTATGGAAAAAGGGGGGGGCATGCCGAAGCAGGTCGATCACGACGAACGGCGCCGGCACATCGCCGAGGCCGTGCTGCGCGTCGCGGGCCGCCACGGGCTGGATCGCGCCACGCTGCGCGACGTCGCCGTCGAGGCGGGCATCTCGCTCGGAGCCGTGCAGCACTACTTCCGCAGCAAGGACGAGCTGCTCCGGCATGTGATCGACTACACGGGCGAGCGGGTCACCGGACGGATCACGGCCGGACTCGGCGACCTCGGCGAGACCGTCTCCGCGCGGGCCGTCCTGCGGGTGATGGCCGCCGAGATGCTGCCGCTGGACGCCCGCCGCCAGGCCGAACGCCGCGTCGTCCAGGCGTTCGGCGTCCGCGCCGCGGACGCCCCCCACCTGGCCGAGCCCCTGCGGGAGGGGTACCACTGGCTGCACGAGCGGGTCGCCGAACTGATCGGCCAGGCCCAGCGGGCCGGCGAGCTGTGGCCCGAACTGGACGCCGAACGCGAGTCGATCGCGCTGCTCGCCATGATCGAGGGCCTGGCCTTCGACATCCTGCTCGGCGTGCGCGATCCCGACCAGGCCATGGCGAGCGTGCACTACCACCTGGACCGGCTGGCGGTCCGATAGCTCTCCCGGCCGGGCGGCCTGCGCGCCGCGGCACTCGCGGGCGGCGGGTGTCCAGGCCCACCGGGGCGGGTGAGGATCAGGTGGCGCGGTCCGGCCGGCCGGCGGGGTGAGCGGACCGTTCCTGTCGTCGCGCCGCCCACACGGTGCGTTCGGTGCGCACCGTCAGGTCGTCCCTGCGCAGGATGCCGTGAGGGCCGTCGGTGTCGAGCAACCGGTCGAGAGCGCCGAGGTCCTCGGCGTGGAGCAACGGGGCGACGGCGGTGCGTATGCGCCGGAGGCCGTTCAGCGCGTAGCGGCCGACCGCCTCGGAGTGCGGCGGCTCCAGGTTCACGGTGATCGTGCGTTCGCCCTCGACGGTGAAGCCGGCGGCGGCCAGCCGGGGGCCCCAGTCGGCGCCGCGGTGCGGCATCTGCTCGGCATGCCGATCGGCGAGCGCGGCGTGGCAGCGCTCCTCGAGGCCGGGCCGGTCCTTGGGGGCGTCCTCCGGCAGGAACCGCGGGAAGCCGGACAGCTCGACGACGGCGAGCAGCCCGCCCGGCGCGAGCGCGTCATGCACCTGGCGCAGGGTGCGGTCGGGATCGGCCATGTGATGCAACGAGGCCGACGCCCAGACCAGTTCGGGCGCGCCGAGCTCGGGCCACGCCCCGTCGAGGTCGGCCTCCACGGCGTGGACCCGGCCGGCCAGGCCCTGCGACGCCGCCTTGTCGCGCAGGCGGCGCAGATGGTGGGGCGAGGCGTCGACGGCGATCACCTCGGCCTCGGGGAAGCGCCTCAGCAGCGCGAAGGTGCCCGCCCCGGTACCGGACCCCAGATCCACGATCCGCCGGGGGGCGGCCGCGACGGGCAGCCACGCGACGATGGACGCGATGTGGTCGGCGAGCACCTCCGCGTCCAGGTCGAGCAGCTGGGCCATCTCGCCCTCGGTGTCGTGCTCTCCTCCGTGCCGGTGATCGGACCGGGCGTCGTGGTGATGGTGGTGCGCCGTGTGCGGGGCTGTGGATGTCATGGCGACCACGCTAGAAGCGTCATGCGCCGCAGGCGTGCAATCTTGCCGACAAGGCAAGACGATGACCTGCCGGGCCGCGTGGCGCGCAAGCGGCGTGACGGGCCGGTTTCCGGACGCGGGCCCTCCGGCGGGGGAGGAGCGGCCGTGAGGGACCGATCACCGCGGTGGGCGGCCGGCCTCGGAGGTGTCCTCGCGGGTCTGGTGACCGCGGCGGGCGTCGCGGTCGAAGATCCCGAGGACCTCGGCCGGGCCGCCGACGGCGCCGATGGCGTGCGGGAGCATCGTGGGAAACTCCGCGGCCTGGTTGGTCTCCACGCGAAAGCGGCGGTTGCCCAGCAGCAGGACCACGGTGCCGGACAGGACGACGAGCCATTCCCGGCCCGGGTGGGCGCGCAGGCGCGAGGGGTTGTCCGGCGGCGGGTCCACCACGCGCTGGCGGATGACGGTGACGCCGGGGTCCGCGCGCACCGTCCAGCGCATCTGCTGATGGGCCGCGTCGTGCACCGGGCTGCTGACGACATCCTCGGTGGCCGTCTCGACCAGCTGGTCGATGGAGGTGTCCAGGGCGCGAGCGAGCGTGACGAGCTGGTCCAGAGCGAGGCGGCGCTGACCGTTCTCGATCCGGCTGAGCGTGGAGGGACTGAGCCTGGCCCGGGCGGCCAGATCGTCCAGGGACCAGCCCTGCGCCAGGCGCAGAGCACGGATCCGCTTGCGCACCAGGCTGTCGAGCTCACCATCATCTTGCGTCATAGGCAAAATTGTATGCGCAAATCGCAAAGCGTGCTTAGTGTCGTCGCCACAGGGGCCCTGCCCGGGGTCCTGCGGACTGCGAGAAAGGCCATGCTCATGCCTCTCATGACCACCGAGTACGCAACCGGCAAGCCGCCTGGTGAGACCGTCGACGCCGTGGTGATCGGCGGCGGCGCCGCCGGGCTGAACGGCGCGCTGATGCTCGCCCGCTCCCGTCGCTCGGTCACCGTGGTCGACGGCGGCACGCCCCGCAACGCGCCCGCGGAGGGCGTGCACGGCCTGCTCGGCCTGGACGGCATCTCGCCGGCGGAGCTGCTGCGCGCCGGCCGCGAGGACGTGAGGCGCTACGGCGGGCGGATCCTGTCCGGCGAGGTGACCGCCGCCGCCCCTGCCGCCCCCTCCGCCGGGAACGACCCCCGCTTCACCGTCACTCTGGCCGGCGGCGGCGTCCTGCACGCGCGACGGCTGCTGGTCGCCACCGGGCTGCGCGACCAGCTGCCCGACGTCCCGGGACTGGCCCGGCACTGGGGGAGCGGCGTGGTGCACTGCCCGTACTGCCACGGCTGGGAGGTGCGCGACGAACCCATCGGGATCCTGGCCGTGGGTCCGGCCTCCGTCCACCAGGCGCTGCTGTTTCGGCAGCTGACCGGCGACCTGGTGTACTTCACCCACGGCACCGGCCTGGACGAGGACACCCGCGCGCGTTTCGCCGCCCGCGCCGTCCGCGTCGTGGACACCCCGGTGGCCGAGGTCGAGTCCACCGGGAACGGCATCACGGGCGTACGGCTGGCCGACGGGCGGATCGTGCCCCGCCGCGTGATCGCGGTGGCCACCACCATGCGGGCCCGCACCGACGGCATCACCGGCCTGGCCCTGCCGATGGAGGAGCCGCCCCACGGCATGGGCCGCCGCTTCGTCACCGGTCCCGCGGGAAGCACCTCCGTGCCGGGCGTGTGGGTGGCGGGCAACGCCGCCGACCTGTTCGCGCAGGTCGGCGCCGCGGCCGCGGCCGGTGCCCTGGCCGGCGCGCACATCAACGCCGACCTGGCGGCCGCCGACACCGACGCGGCCCTCGCCTCCTCGCGCCCGGGCGCCACCGTCGCGTGAGCACGCCCGGCGCGCCGGCCGCCGGCGCCGGCCGGCGGGCACGGGGCACGCACCCCGGGCAGGTGCCGTGTAGCGTCTCACCAGAGGCTTCGATCATGAGAGGTGCCGGGTGGTGAGGCTGCCGGACGCACGGCCGGACATGTCCCAGGCCGGGCGTGTCGGCAGGTACGGCGAGGTGGCGAGCGCGCTGGCGCTGCGCAGTGACCGGCAACTCGCCGCGTCGCTGGAGCGGGCGCAGGTCATGGGCTCGGGGATCGGCGGCAGCTCGGTGCTGCTGGACGTCGCCGGCGTACCGGTCTTCACCAAGCGGGTACCGCTGACCGATGTGGAACGCCACGCCGGCAACGTGATGTCGACGGCGAACCTGTTCGGGGTGCCCGCGTTCTGCCAGTACGGGCTTGTCGAGATCGGCGGGCCGGGCTTCGGCGCGTGGCGCGAGCTAGCGGCCAACGTCATGACGACCAGTTGGGTCCTGGCCGGGCGCACCGCGGCCTTTCCGCTGCTGTACCACTGGCGGGTGCTGCCGGGAGCGCCGCCACCCGGTGACGAGCACGCCGACGTCGAGGCGGTCGTGCGGTACTGGGACGGATCTCCGGCGGTACGGGATCGTCTCCACGCCCTCGCCCGCGCCTCGGCCGGCATCGTGCTGTTTCAGGAATTCATCCCGCACAACCTCGACGACTGGCTCGCCGCCCGGCTCGCGGCCGGCCAGGAGGCCGCGATAGCGGCGAGCGCCATGGTCGAGTCGTGCCTGCTCACCGACGTGGCCTTCATGAACGGCCAGGAGCTGATGCACTTCGACGGCCACTTCGGCAACATCCTCACCGACGGTGAGCGCCTGTACATCGCCGATCTCGGGCTGGCGACCTCCCGCCGGTTCGACCTGTCCGGGCAGGAGATCGAATTCCTGGAGCGCAACCGGACCCACGACATCGGGTACGCGCTGATGCGGCTGGTCAACTGGCTCGTCACCAACGTCTGCGGAGTGGCCGAGCCGCGAGAGGGCGGGCCGGCACGACGCGACGACTACATCCGCGCGTGCGCCGCCGGCGCGGAACCCGCCGGTGCTCCACCGGCCGCCGCAGCGGTGATCCGCCGGTACGCGCCCGTGGCGGCGGCCATGAACGACTTCTACTGGGACCTGTTCGGTGTCGATCGGGCGACGCCCTACCCGGGCGAGAAGGTCGAACGTGCCCTGAGCGCATTGCGCTGATCTTCGGGAAACCGGCGTTCCAGGCAGCCGGGCCGCCGCGAGGGCGGTTTCACCTCGCCGCACGACGGCCCCGGCACCCCCCGGGTGGCGGGCCGGTGCCGCACGTCTTCGCCGCGCCGGCCGGGCCCACTCCCCGCGAGCACGCCGGAGGCCGGCCCGAACGGCGGGATTCTCCACGACTTCGAGGTGGGTTCGCCGGATTTTTCGCGTTTACCGCCGGCCCTTCGGAACCCGGGGTTCGCCGATCGGCAGTCTTGGGCTACAGTTCTAGAACTTAAGAGACTGTTCTATAACTGTAGGAGGGAAGGACGATCATGGGTGAGATGTCCCGGTCCGGTCGGCGGGGCGTCGCGGCGCCCGCCGCCGCCCGCGCGATGAGCGACCCCGGCGCCACCGGCCGCTTCGGAACCTACGGCGGCCGGTACGTGCCGGAGTCGCTGATCCCGGCCTGCCACGAGATCGAGGCGGCCTTCCGCGAGGCCTGGAGCGACCCCGACTTCCGCGGCAGGCTCGACACCCTGCTCACGCTCTACGCCGGCCGCCCCACCCCGCTGACCCCCGCCTGGCGGCTGTCCCGCGAGCTCGGCGTCACCGTGCTCCTCAAACGCGAGGACCTCGCGCACACCGGCTCACACAAGATCAACAACGTGATCGGCCAGGCACTGCTCGCCCACCGGATGGGCAGAAAACGGCTGCTGGCCGAGACCGGCGCGGGCCAGCACGGCGTCGCCACGGCCACCGCCGCCGCGCTCCTGGGCCTGGAGGCGACCGTGTTCATGGGCGAGCGCGACATCGAACGGCAGGAGCTCAACGTCCTGCGGATGAACGTGCTGGGCGCGGAGGTCGTACCGGTCACCACCGGCAGCCGCACCCTCAAGGACGCCTGCAACGAGGCGATGCGGCACTGGGTGTCGTCGGTGGACGACTCCCACTACTGCGTCGGGTCGGTGATGGGCCCGCATCCCTATCCGTGGATGGTGCGCGAGTTCCAGCGGGTGATCGGCGAGGAGGCCCGCGCCCAGTGCGCCGCCGAACTCCCCGTCGGCGTGCCCGACTACGTGGTCGCCTGCGTCGGCGGCGGCTCCAACGCCGCGGGCACGTTCGCCGGCTTCGTCGGCACCACCGCCCGGCTCGTCGGGGTCGAGGCCGAGGGCGGCGCGGCGGCGACCTTCGGCAGGGCCGGGGTGCTGCACGGCTTCCGCTCGCTGGTCCTCCAGGACGAGGACGGCCAGGTGACGGAGGCCCATTCGGTCGCGGCCGGCCTCGACTATCCGGGGATCGGCCCCGAGCACGCCCATCTGCGCGACGCGGGGCGTGCCCGCTACGAGACCGTGAACGACGAGGAGGTCGTCAAGGCGCTGCTGTGCCTGGCCCGCACCGAGGGGATCCTGGCCGCGCTGGAGTCCTCGCACGCCGTGGCCTGGGTGATCCGGGCCGCCAGGTCCGGCGAGATCGCGCCGGGGTCGACCGTGATGCTGACCCTCTCCGGCAGGGGAGACAAGGACATCGCCTCCATCAAGGAGCTGCTGTGACCGGATCCCTGGAAGAGTTCCTGATCGCACGCCGTGGCACGGGGCGCCCCCTGCTGGTGCCCTACGTCACCGCCGGGGTCACCCCGGGGTGGACGGACGTCGTCCACGCCTACGCCGGAGCCGGAGCCGACGCCGTCGAGCTGGGCTTCCCCTTCTCCGACCCCATGCTGGACGGCGTCACGATCCAGGAGGCCTCCGACCGGGCGATCGCGGCCGGGACCACGGTCAGGGGGATCCTCGAGGAGGTCGCGACGCTCGACGTCGACGTGCCGCTCGTCGCGATGACCTACAGCAATCTGGTGGTGCAGCAGAGCGCCGGGGAGTTCTGCGCGGCGCTCACCGCGAGCGGGCTGCGCGGGCTGATCGTGCCCGACTCACCCCTGGAGGAGGTCGGGGAGCTGGCGGACGCCGCGGCGGCCGAGGGCCTGGATCTCGCGCTGCTCGCCGCCCCGTCCTCCTCCCGGGCCAGACTGCGCGAGATCGCCGGGCGCAGCCGGGGCTTCGTCTACGCCCTGACCCGCATGGGCATCACCGGCGAGCGCGGCGAGGTCCCCGAGCGGGCCGCCCGGCTCGGCCGCGAGCTCAAGGGACTCACCGACCGGCCGGTCCTGTTCGGTTTCGGGGTCTCCAGCCCGGCGCAGGCCGCCGAGCTGGCCGGTCATGCCGACGGCGTCGTGGTCGCCTCGGCGCTGATGCGCAAGCTCCTCGACGGCGCCCGGCCGCGCGAGCTGGGAGAGTACGTGGCGAGCATCCGGCGCGCCCTCGACCGGGGGGCCGGGTGAGCGGTACGCCCCGCCACGGGCCTGTCGCCGCACCGGGTCTCCCGGCGCCGACCCGAGACCGGATCTCTAGCGCCGATCTCCCCGCCCGTCCTCCTCGTCGGATGAGGCGGACAAAGGGGACGAGGCGATGCCGCCCAGCAGGTTGGCGACCAGGGCCTCGGCGAACTCCTCGGTCAACGGCTGGTCAGGGATGAGAAGCCGGTGGTAGCAGGCGCCCCACAGCTGGTCGACGACCACCTCGGGATCCAGGCCCGGACGCAGCTGACCGCGCCGCCCGGCCCTCTCCAGGGCCTGTACGGCCAGAGCCCGGCGCGGGCCCGAGTAGTGCTCGCGGTAGACCACCGCCAGATCGGGATCGGTCTGGGCCTGGCCGATGAGCTGCGGCACGACGGTCCCGGCCCGGGTGTCGCGCATCAGGCGTACGAACGCCTTCAGCTGTGCGGTGAGATCGGCGGCGATGTCGCCGCTGTCGGGAAAGGCCAGGACGGGGCCGACCACGCCGAAGTAGCCCTCCAGGGCCAACGCCCCCTTGGAGGGCCACCACTTGTGCAGCGTGACCCGGCTCGCGCCCGCCAGGGCGGCGACCTTCTCGACGGTGAAACCGGCCATGCCCTCGGCCAGCAGGAGCTCACCGGCCGCCCGCAGGACCTCCCGGCGCACCTGGTCGGCCGGGCGGCGCCCGCGCCCGCGTCGGGCGGGCGGGCTGGGGTGCGTCACGGTCCACCTCCCGGGAAGCGCGCACGCGGCGCGACCACATATATGTACAGAGTGTATATAGTTGTGCGGGGGAACCGCCCGCGAGCACCGTACCGACACGCCCGACCGGGTGACGACCGGAAAGCGGCGACGTGGCCGCCGGCCGGGGAACGCGCACGGCGCCGCCGCGGATGAGCGGCGATCAGCTCTCATCCGGCCCGGAGCGGGCCCGACCGCTTCGCCGCAGCAGCATGGCGGCGAGGTTCGCCCGGGCGTTCCTGTCGAAGTCCGCGCTGTCGTTGACCCGCGGAAACGGCCGCTCGATCACCTCCTTCATGTGGTGACACGGCCCGTACCCCAGCCGCTCCAGAGCCGTCTTGAGCGAGAGCGTTCCCGTACGGCCGAAACCAGCCCCGATGACCTGCATGATCTTTGCCATTTCCCCCGGAGACCGCGCGGCGACTACAGGGGAAATGTCTCATCATCGCCGGAGACCGGCGAGGAGCCCCGCCGGTCACAGGGACAGCGGCCACAAGGACAGCGGTCACAAGGACAGAGGGGAGGCGAGCGTGCCGGGGTCGGCGGCGACCAGGCCGGAGAAGCGCCCGGGCGCGAAGAAGTCCTTCGCCGCCGCCACCACGTCGCGAGACGACACGGCCGCCAGGCGGCGGGGGAAGTCGAGCAGCCACAGCGGGTCCCTGCCCTTGGCCGCCATGTCGGCGAGGGCGGAGGCGAAGGCCGCACGCGGGGCCAGGCGGGTGGCCATGGAGCCGAGCGCGTAGGCCCGGGCGGAGTCGATCTCCCGCTCGGTGGGAGGGTGCGTGCGCATCCGGCGCAGCTCGGCGGCCAGCACCTCGAGCGCGGCGCCGGTGGTGGCCGCCGCCGTGTCGGCCTCGACGGCCAGCAGCGCGCTGCCGGGGTGGGTGTCGAAGAAGGTCGTGACGCCGTACACGTAGCCCTTGTCCTCGCGCAGGCTCCTTGACAGCCGGGAGGACAGGTAGCCGCCCAGCACGTTGAGGGCCAGGAAGAGGGCCGGATAGCGCGGGTGCTCGACCGTCACCGCCTGCGCGCGCAGGCGGACGCGCGACTGCGGCGCGCCGGGCCGCGGCAGCAGCGCGAGCCGGCCGCCCTCGACGGGGGGAAGCGGCGGCAGGGGCGGGGCGGGGCGCGGGGGTGCCGGCCAGCCGGCGAGCGCCTCGCCGACGGCGTCGGCCAGGCTTTCGGGGTCGTCCCGGCCCAGGATCACCAGGACGGCGCCTGACGGGTCCAAGGGCCGCTCCGGCCACCGCCCGACGTCCTCCTCGCTCACCTGGAAGGCCACCGGGTGAGTGCCGAACAGGTGCCGCGCCAGCTCGTGCCTGACCGTGATGTCGGGGTGCGCGCGCACCATCTTCAGCTGGGCGGCCAGCTGCCCGCGCGCCGGCTCCGCCTCGGCCTCGCCGGGCACCGCCCGCACCACCTGCGCCAGCGCCGCCGCCAGCGACCGCGGCTCGGGGCCGTGGGCGGTGACGGTCATCTGGTGGACGTCGGCCGCCGCGTCGAGCTCCACGTCCGACTCCACGTCCTCGCGCCGCGACAGGCAGGCCGCCAGCAGCATGGACGAGGCCAGGTCGCCCCGGGCCGGGCAGGGCCGGGGCAGGTGCAGGCGCGCCTCGACCAGGGGGGTGACGCCGTGGCGCAGGGCCAGCACCCGCAGGCCGTTGGCGAGCGTACGGTCCACGTCATTCCTCCTTCGGGCGGACGGTGAGCAGCGCGCGCGAGTCCGGGCGCAGGCCGCGCGCCGCGGCCGCCACGTCCGAGGCGCTCACCCCGGCGTAGATCTCCGGCAGCCGCACGGCGCGCGAGGCGTCGCCGAACAGCAGCTCGAAGCGTCCCAGCAGGCGCACCCGGTTGGCGATGCGGTCCATGGACCGGTGATGGGAGGTGAGCCAGGAGCTGCGGCAGCGCCGCAGCTCCTGCTCGCGGGGCCCGTCGCCGGCCAGTGCCTCCAGTTCGGCGTCCACGGCGGCCAGCACCCGCTCGGCGGGCACCTCTTTCGGGTGCACCGCGGTGAGCACCCACATGTCGGGGTCTCGGGCGTCGAGGAAGTCGAACAGCCCGACACGCGCGGAGAAAGTGATGGTGTGCCCCGTCTCGCGGCGCAGGCGTTCGCGCAGCCGCGGCCTGCCGCCCCCGGTGAGCAGGCCCGCCAGGGCCGACAGCGCGACGTGGGCGCCGGATGCCGGGTCGGGCACCCGGTGGCCGGCGGCGAGGGCCGGCAGCGGCGCGAGCCGGTCGAGGTAGGAGGCCTGCCGCGGCCCGGCCGGCGGCTCCCACCAGGAGACGGGCGCGGGGACGGGCCTGGCGGGGATCTGCCCGAAGACGCGTGCGACGACCTCCAGCACCGCCTCCGCCGAGACGTCCCCCGACACCGTGACCACGGCGTTGGCCGGGCTGTAGTGGCGTTCGAAGAAGGCCTCGCAGTCATGGAGGGTGACGCGGCGCAGGGACTCGTGGTCGCCGTACCCGTCGTGGGCGTTGGCGGCGTCGCGAAACAGCACCGGCGACAGCCTGGGCCAGGGAAAGCCGCCGTACGGTTTGCGGAGCTTGCCCAGGATCTCCTCACGCACCACCGAGGTCTGTGCCCGCACGGCCCGCTCGGTGATCTTCGGGGCGCGCATGCGGGCGGCCTCCAGGGCCAGCACCCGGTCGAGGGCCTCGGCCGGGACGACGGTGTAGAAGTCGGTGTAGTCCTGCCGGGTCGAGGCGTTGCAGAACCCTCCGATGCCCTCCACCTGCTGGAAGTGCCCCTCGAACATCAGGTGCTCGAACAGGTGGGCGAGGCCGGGAAAGCCCTCGCCCCGGAAGCCGACGCCGTAGTGGACGGCGACGGCGGCCACCGGCGCGGAGCGCTCCTCCTCCACGACCACCCGCAGGCCGTTGCCCAGTGTCAGGCGCCTCATCTCCGGATCAACCTCCCGGCCCGCGCCGCGTCGATCACGTCGGCGACGATCCTGAGGTAGTCCGGCAGGATGCCGTGCCATTTGACGTACGCGGCGAAGTCGTGCACGTGGCTCAGGAAGCGCACCGTCGCGGCCCTGCCCACGGCGGCCAGGTCCAGGGGGGCGCCGTACCCCTTCAGCACGCGGCCGATGAGGGCGTCGTGGTCGAGGGTGGCGCGCCCGAACCGGCCGGCCAGCTCGCGAAACTCCACCAGTTCCCCGATGAGCCAGCCCACGTCGGACTCCGGCGCGCCGGCGCTCAGGTCCTCCCCGGTCAGCAGGGCGCCGTCACGCTCCGCCGTCAGGGGCAGCAGGGTGCCCAGGCTGGGGGCGCCGTGCAGCAGCACTCGCGGCCGCGCCGGCGCGCACCACGCCGCGACCGCGGCGCTGCGGCCGGGGCCGAGGATGTCGGCCGCGTGCCGGTGCAGCCGCGGCGCGGCGCCGGGCCCGTCCCCGTCCAGCAGCCACGACAGCAGCCGCCGCGGGCCCTCGGGGGCCGGCAGGCCGCCCTGCGGGGCTGGCGTGCCGTGCAGCCGGGCGAGGGCCGCGCCGGTCTGCGCCAGGGTGTCGGCGATCCGGGCCGTGCCCGACGCGCCCCGCAGGAAGACGCCCGCCAGCGAGCCGGCCTGATCGGTCCGGTAGCTCACGCCGGCACCGTCGCCCCGCTCGGGCAGCGCGAGCCTGACCGGTCCTGCGGGCAGCGCCCGGACGGCCGCGAGCACGGCGGCGCCGGGCATGCGCATCGCGTCGCGGCGCTCGGGCCCGGGCCGCCGGGTCCACAGGTAGTCGCCCTCGCCGTGCCGGACGATCGTGGTGTGCAGGAAGCCGGTGCCGAACGACTCGACGATCTCGCTCATCGCTCCTCCCGCTCGCGCCGTCGCTCCAGCTGTTCGATCAGGGCGGACAGGGGGGCGGCCGCCAGGGCGTCGCGCTCCCTGGTGTGGGTGCTCAGCGTGGGCACGGGGTCGGCGACCACGACGTTGGGCCGGTCCTTGAGCGCCGCGAGGTTGCGCCGGTAGGCGTAGGAGCCGGCCGCGCCGGGCGGCAGGGCGGGCGCGATCCCGATCAGCGCCGACGTGCACTGCAGCGCCAGCAGGGCGGGCGTGTCGCCGCAGCCGCCGGCGAACCGGCTCAAAAAGTGGTAGGTCGCCGGGTAGACCAGGACGGTGTCGGGCCAGCTCGCGTACTCCACGTGCGGCGAGCCCGGCTCCGGGTCCTGCGGCCAGACGTCGAGCGGCACGTCCCTGCCGGTGATGGCCGCGACCGACTGCCGGGTCACGAAGCGCTCGGCGCTTCGGGTCAGCACCACCCGGACCTCCAGCCGCGGGTAGCCGTGCCGCAGCCAGTTGAGCCAGTACGGCAGGAAGGCGGCGCCGAGCGATCCGGTGGCGAGCACGAGCAGGCGCTCGGCGCCGAAGGGCGGCGCGCTAGTCATCGGCGTCTGCTCTCTCGGTGTCTGCTCTCTTGATGCCGGCTCTCTCGGTGTCGGCCAGCGCGTCGAGGATCTGCTCGGCGTCGGCCAGCGCGGCCTTGTACCCCTCGGTCCGCATCACCCCCGCCGGGTTGAGAACGATCTCCTCGACGCCCGCCTCGCGGTAGCCGCGCAGGCGCTCGGCGACCTCCTGCGCCGTGCCGTACACGTAGACCCCCGCCTCCACCAGGGCGGCGGCGCCCGCGCGCGGGTCGGCCGGATCGGCGCTCACCCCGGCCCGCCTGAGCATGTCGGTGTAGTGCGGCGCCCGCAGGTGGTGTCCGGCCCCGGCTTCCGCGAGCCTGCGCGGGTCGCGGCCGGCGTCGGCCAGCGCCACGTGCACGACGGCCGCGACGCGAGGCGGCGCGCCGCGGTGCGCCGCGCCCTCGGCCAGGGCGGGCACCAGCGTGTCGCGCACGTAGGCGGGCGGCGTCATCCAGGTGATGGCCACGTCCGCGACGGCGCCGGCCTTGCGTGCCATGCCGGGGCGCAGCACGCCCAGGCCCACCTCGACGGGGGCGTGCCTCATCGGGGGCAGCCCGCCGCCGCCGGCGGCGTACGCCTCGCGGGAGGTGGGGGGGATCTCGCCGTCGAGGAGGGCGCGCAGCGCCCGGGCGTAGTCGGCCGCGGCCGTCGCGGGCCTGTCGTAGGGCGCGCCGCGCAGCGCCTTGACCAGCTCCGCGGTGGCGGCGCCGTACCCGGCGACGACCGGCCTGCCGGTGAGCACCGCCAGGCTGCGCGCCTGGGCCGCCGCCTCCAGCGGATGGCGCAGCGGCATCAGCGTCACCCCCAGCCCGGACGCCACCTTGATCCCCCGGCCCGCCAGGTAGGCGATCGTCTGGTGGGACTCGGCCATCACCGATTGCCCCAGCCAGAGCCGGCCGGCCAGGCCGCTTCTCACCAGTTCCCCGAAGGGCACGACCACATCGGGATGCGCGGGCTGGAGCGGGAACAGCAGTGCGGGAGCCATGAACCCTCCTAGGTGTGTGTGCCCGCTGCACTTCCTTTTCGGCAGCCCGGCGGGTGCCGGTTGCCTGGTCGTCGGCCTCGCGCTCGACGCCTGCGGGCTGTGGT
>NZ_JBEZZK010000013.1:41373-42008 GCF_040639135.1 Streptosporangium sp. NPDC023963 | reverse complement strand
GGCCGCGACGTGGTCATCGCCGCGCTGCTCGGCGCCGAGGAGTACGGCTTCGCCACGGCCCCGCCGCGAGATCGCGGCGCCGCCACGTCGATCACGTCAGCAGCCGCCCTCGATGGTCAGCGTGCAGATGCTGTAGATCCAGTCGGTCGTCGTCGGGAGGGCCTCAAGGGTGTCGACCCCCGGGACCGCCGCGACCTCGGCGAGCGAGGTGTAGGCGTCGGCGCCCTCCATCAGAATCTCCGCGGACATGTGTTCACCCCCTTTGCGGCTCGGGCTCGAAGCGCCGGTTCAGCAGCCGGACTGGATGGTGTAGGCGATGCTGCACAGCGGGCTGGTGAGCCAGCTGTTGGGCGGGAAGGCCTCGAGGTTGTCGCCGCCGGGGACCGTCGCGACCTCGGCGAGCGAGGTGTAGGCGTCGGCGCCCTCCATCAGGATTTCAGTGGACATGGTGTTCTCCTTGTTGCTCTCAGGTTGCTCTCAGGCGAATGTGGGGTCGTGGCGTGGCCGCACGTGTCGCGAGGCCGCCACGCGGTTTCGTCAGCAGCCGGACTGGATGGTGTAGGCGATGCTGCACAGCGGGCTGGTGAGCCAGCTGTTGGGCGGGAAGGCCTCGAGGTTGTCGCCGCCGGGGACCG
>NZ_JBEZZK010000013.1:17803-41277 GCF_040639135.1 Streptosporangium sp. NPDC023963 | reverse complement strand
ACCGTCGCGACCTCGGCGAGCGAGGTGTAGGCGTCGGCGCCCTCCATCAGGATCTCGGTGGACATGGTGTTCACCTCCTTTCCTGGATCTCGCGGGTTCCGGACCCGGGTTCGGGTCCGGTGGTCTCGAAGGGGAGCGGCGGCGAGGCGAGGTTGCGGTGCACCGCGCCGGGCATCGCCCCGGCGGCCCGCAGCGCCTCGGTCACCGCCTGCTCCCGGTCGCCGCCCTGCCCGGCGCAGGCCACCAGCCCGGCGGCGACGGCCTGGGAGCGGTGCTCGCCGAAGCTCAGCCCGCGCATCCCAGGCCGGAGGTCGTGCGGCTCCCAGGCCCAGCCGACGCCGCGGCCGAGCGCGGCGACGTAGAGGGACAGGTCCTCGCGCAGCCCGCCGGCGGCGGCCGCGGCCGCGGCGACGTCCGGGGCGGCGTGCCAGGAGCGCCGCCCCAGATAGACGACGACGCTGTCGCGGCGGGGGTAGTGGTCGCGGGCCGAGAGCACCTTGGCCCGGTAGGGCAGCCGCAGCTCCTCCAGCCGCGCCAGCATCGCGCCCCACAGCCCGGGGGCCGCGTCGGGCGTCCGGGCTCCGGCGTACACCCGCACGCAGGCGCCCTCCTGCATACCGTGGCCCTGCGATCCGTTGACGAGCAGGAAGCCGGGCGACAGTGCCGGCAACACCGCCGGCAGGGTGACCCAGCGCGACAGCCCCCCGCCGGTCCCGGCGCCGGTCTCGGTGCGGGTCTGGTCGCGGGTCTCGGTGCGAGCCTCGGCGCCGATCCGGTCCTGCGGGATCAGTACGCGCACGCCGTTCAGCCGGACCACCGCCGGCGAGCCGGGCTCCACCGTGGCCAGGACGCGGGTGCTGTCGTGCGGGACCATCGCGCGAAGCGCCTGCTCGAAGCCGGGGTCGTGCGGTGGCCTGCGCGGCTGCTCCCTGTGCGGGTCGCGGCCGGTGTGGAAGGCCTCGTACAGCGCGTCGGCGAGCACCTTGCGCAGGGCCTTGGGGCCGCCGGCGGTGATCTCCCGGCCGTCCACGGTGGCCGAGGTCAGGTCCGCGCCGACGCGTACCCGCTCCAGTGCCCGCTCCAGTGCCCGCGTCATCGTTCGTCTCCAAGGCCCAGGATGGTGGTGAAGGCGGCGGGGTCGAGCAGGAGCCTGCGCCCGACGCCGGCCGCGGCGCGCTCCAGGGGGGACAGCCGCCCGCGCCGGTGGCCGGCCACGATGAGCCGGTCGATCAGGTGCCAGCCGGCGAAACCCGCCGCCCTGGCCGCCAGCTCGCCATCCGAGCGCGCCGCGGGCCTGGCCTGCAGGTAGCCCGACCAGAAGGACTCGACGCAGGGCCGCAGGGCCTCGAAGCGGCGGGTGCCGTTGGCGACGACCTCGCGCTCGTTCGGGGTGTCGTCGCCGCCGGCCATGCCGAGCACGCCCCGGTAGAGCCATTCGCCGGCGAAGGCGCCCACGTCGCGCGCGGCGTCGGCCGCCCTGGCCTCCTCCCAGTCGGTCAGGTAGAGGGTGTCGTCGTGGTGCAGGAACTGGTCGAGCCGGATGTCGCAGTGCACCGGGACGCGGGGGGCGCTCCGCTCCCACCGCGCCAGCTCGCCGATCGCCTCGACGATCGCGGGGTCGTTGTGCAGGATCGCCCACGCCTCCAGCTCGGCGCCGCTCGCGGCCGCGTAGACGCTCAGCGGGAGAGCCGACAGGCGGCCGAGCGGCGGGACCGGCGGCGGCGAGGTGTCCTGGGCCACCGTCGGCGGCGCCTGGAGGGTGTGGAGCGTTCCGATCTGCAGGCCGGCCGAGCGGGCCAGCTCCCAGGTGAAGTCGTCGTCGGAGGCGAGGTCGGCTCCGCTGCGGGCGTCCTGCAGCAGGGTGAAGGCCACCAGGCCGGATTCGGCGTCGCCGCCCAGGAACCGGGGCGCGTTGATCACCTGGTGTCCGTCGAGCAGCGCGCTCATCGCCCTGGTCCGCTCCACCCTGAGCCGGACCAGGTCCGCCTCGCCGAGGGTCTTCTTGACGAAGACCGGGACGCCGGCGTCGGTCACCCCCGCCCAGCTGTCGTTGCGGCCGAAGAACGCGGTGATCGCGTCCTGCCGCAGCGCTCCCAGGCCGAGCTCGGTGAGGAAGCGGGTGACCTCGGGCACCTGCTCCAGCGGTACCGGCTCCAGCGTCAGCCGCTCACGCACCGCCATCGCCGGCTCCTGGGACAAGGGCCGCGTGCGCGGCCGGTACGCGTTCGTCGTGCATGGTTGCGTCTCCCCGTCGTCGGAACGGACGTCCGCGATCCCCGGGCCGGACACGACGTCCGAACGTGACGTCGGACCGTGTCCGGCTGACCGCGGTTCAGAGCATGCAAGGCGCTACTTGCGCCGCACTTGGAGGCGACTGCAGGTGCAGGTGGCGAGGACGGCGCCCGCCGTCACAGCGAGCGTCGCCACCATCGTTTGCGCAGGTCACAGCCTTCTGGGTGGTTCGTGGCGGGCGGGGGCGGGCGCCCCGCCCGCTTGGGGACACGCTCCAGCCGCTTCCAAGTGCGGCACAAGCGGCGCCGCGCATGCTGGCGCCCACCGACCGTCAGGCGTTGAAGGGAATGCCATGAGCAGCCTCAAAGGGCCCGGTACCGTCACCTGGGACGTCACCTATGCCTGCCCCCTGCGATGCACGCACTGTTACTCCGAGTCGGGCAGGCGGCCCTCTCGCCAGCTGGGCCACGACGAGATGCTCCGGGTCGCCGACGCGATCGTCGCCCTGGGCCCGGAGTCGGTGGAGTTCGCCGGCGGCGAACCGCTGCTGGTACGGGGGATCTTCGACGTCGCCGAGCGCATCAGGCAGGCCGGCATCGCCGTCAACCTCTACACCGGCGGCTGGACCTTCACCCCGCGGGCGGCCCGGGACGCCGTCCGGGTCTTCTCCCGGATCACCGTGAGCGTCGACGGGGCCAGCGCCGAGGTCCACGACGGGATCCGCGGACGGGCCGGCTCGTTCGAGCGGGCGATGCGGGCGCTGGCCATCCTCGACGAGGTCGCCCCGCACCACGAGGTCAGGTTCGGCATCGACTGCGTGGTCACCCGCGGCAACCTCCACCAGATGGAGGAGTTCTGCACCGCCGTCGCCCCCCGCTTCGCGAACATGGCGTTCCTCATCTTCGGCGCCGTGCTGCCGTCCGGGCTGGCCAGCAGGCCCGGCTTCGAGGGCGAGCTGCTCACCGGACAGGAACTGAGCACGCTGGCGAGCCCCGAGCGCGTCACGCACCTGCGATCCCTGGCGCCGCCCTCGGTGCAGGTGATGACGACCGACAACTTCCTGCTGCAGATGAACCCCGACATGATCGCGCGCTACGGCTTCCCGATGATGCAGGTGGAGCCCGACGGGCAGGTCCGGGCGATGCCCATCTACGAAGGGACCGTGGGAAGCCTGCTGACCGACGATCCCCTCACCCTGTGGCAGCGCTCGATCGAACGCTGGCGCGACCCCTTCGTGGTGGAGACCCTGTCCTCGATCCGCTCGATGCGCGACTGGGCCGAGGCGACCCGGCGCCTGGACCACCACTTCGGATCCGAGGAGGTCCGCCGCCGCATAGCCCTTCGCCCGGCCTACCTCGCTCCCGCCTCGGCATGAGCCGCGCGCACGGTTCCTGGCGGCCGCTGCTGGACCACCTGCGGCCCCACCGCGGCCTGCTGGCGCTCGGCGGGGCGCTCACCCTGGCCGGCTCGCTGGCCGGGCTGGCGATGCCGCTGCTGGCCAAGACGGCGGTCGAGGCGTTCGGCGCGCAGCGCTCGCCGGCCGGGCCGCTGCTGGGCCTGACCGTGGTCGTGCTCGCGGCGGGCGCGCTCGCCGGCGCGCTGGGCAGGTACGTGCTGGAGCGGATGGGGGAGGGCATCGTCTACCGCGCCCGGCGCGACCTGGTGGACCGGATGCTGCGGCTGCCCGTCTGCGAGGTGGACCGGCTCAAGCCCGGCGACCTGCTGTCTCGCGTCACCTCCGACACCACCTTGCTGCGCGCGGTGTTCACCGACGGGATCGTCGAGTCGGTCACCGCGGTGTTCATGCTGGTGGGCGCCGTGGTGATGATGGCGCTCATGGACGGGCCGCTGCTGCTGGTCACCGTGGGCGTGCTCGTCCTGGTCGGCGGGCTGGTGGGCCTGGTCATGCCGCGGATCCGGCGGGCCTCGGTCCAGGCGCAGGAGTCGGTGGGGGAGATGGGCGCGGCGCTGGACCGGGTGCTGCAGGCCTTCCGCACGGTCAAGGCCGCCGGCGCCGAGCAGCGGGAGATCGACGCGGTGGCCGGCGCGGCCCGCCGGGCCCGCGACCGCGGTGTCGCCGTCGCCTGGTGGACCTCCGTCGCGGGCACCGCCTCCTGGGGCGCCGCCCAGCTCACCTTCGTGGCGGTGCTCGGCGTCGGCGGGGCCCGGGTCGCCTCCGGGGCCCTGCAGGTGTCGTCGCTGGTGGCCTTCCTGCTCTACCTGTTCTACCTGGTCGCGCCGATCGCCCAGCTGCTGCAGGGGCTCACCCGGGTGCAGGGCGGCCTGGCGGCGCTCAGCCGGATCCGGGAGATCGAGGACCTCCCGGTGGAGGAGACCTCGCCGCCGGGCCCGGGCGGCACGGACCGGGTGCAGGCGCCGGCCGGCGTGAGGTTCGAGAACGTGGCCTTCGGCTACGGCGGCGGCCGCCCGCCGGCGCACCACGAGGTGTCCTTCGCCGTCCCGGCAGGCGGCGTGACGGCGCTGGTCGGCCCCTCGGGGGCGGGCAAGTCCACGGTCTTCGCCCTGCTGGAGCGGTTCTACGAACGCCAGGGCGGCGAGATCAGCGTCGACGGGCGCGACATCCGGCAGTGGCGGCCGGCCGAGCTGCGCGCCGCCCTCGGCTACGTGGAGCAGGACGCGCCGGTGCTGGACGGCACGCTCCGGCAGAACCTGGTCCTGGCGGCGCCGCACGCCTCGGGCGAGGCCATCGGGCGGGTGCTCCGGCTGACGCGGCTGGAGGAGCTGGTCGCCCGGCTCCCCGCGGGGCTGGACAGCGAGGTGGGTCATCGCGGCGTCATGCTCTCCGGAGGCGAGCGCCAGCGGGTGGCCATCGCGCGGGCGCTGCTGCGCCGCCCCCGCCTGCTCCTGCTGGACGAGGCCACCTCCCAGCTCGACGCGGTCAACGAGCTGCTGTTGCGGGAGGTGATCGCCGAGGTGTCCTCGGAGACCACCGTGCTGGTGATCGCCCACCGGCTGTCCACGGTGGCCGGCGCCGACCGGATCGTGGTGATGGAGGGCGGCCGGGTCAGGGCCACCGGTACCCACGCCGACCTGCTCGGCACCGACGACCTGTACCGCGAGCTCGCCGCCACCCAGTTCCTCGCCGCCCGGCCTGCCTAGGACCTGTACCAGGTTCGGATCCGCAGGCCGGCCGGAACCGGTCGTGGACGGTGGCGCACGGCTCGTACTCGACATCGGTGAGCTCTCCACGCGCCATGACCTCGGGGTGCGTCCGGGGCCGGTTCAGTGCTGGACGGTGACGACGATCTTGCCGAACCGAGTGTTCGATTCCAGGTAGTGGTGGGCCTCGGCGACGTCGGCCAGGTCGAACGTGCGGTCGATGACGGGGGCGAGCGTCCCGGTGCGCAGGCCCGCCCCGATGAAGGCCCTGGCGCGCGCCAGGCGCTCCGGGTCGGCGGTGATGAGGTCCACGTTGAAACCGTGCACGGTCAGCGGCCAGTTCAGCGGCAGGGGAGCCGGTCGCGGGTCCAGCCAGCCGTACACGATCAACAGTCCGTCCGGTGCCACCGCGAGCGCGGTCTCGCTCAGCCCCGGACCGGCGATCGCGTCGAAGACGATGCGTGCGCCCCGGCCGCCGGTGACCTCCCGCACCCGGTCGGGGAGGTCGCCGCTCTCCCCGTCGACGAGCGCGTGAGCCGCCCCGGCCTCCAGCAGCCGGGCGGCCTTGTCCGCGCTCCGGGTGACCGCGATGGGCACGGCACCCACCTGGTTGGCCACCTGGATCGCCGCCAGCCCGACGCCGCTGGACGCGGCGTTGATCAGCACCCCGTCGCCCGCCCTGACCCGCCCCACCTCGACCAGGGCGCCGTAGGCGGTCAGGTACGTGGTCCACACGGCCGCGCCGGTAACGGCGTCGAGCGTGTCGGGACGGTGCAGGAGCAGACGCGCCGCGACGTTCACTCGTTCGGCGTACACGCCGTGTTGTGACATCTCCTCGTCGCCGGCGACACACACCGCGTCACCCGGCGCGAAGCCCGTCGTGCCCGGCCCGATCTCCTCGACCGTCCCCGCCGCCTCGAAACCGATGCGGGAGCCGGGCAGCGTGGGCTGGTAGTAGTAGCCACCAGAACGGAACATCGCATCGGCCCGGTTGATCCCGATGGCCTCGATCCGGACCCTGACCTCGCCCGGACCGGGCCGGGGGAGCTCGACCTGTTCAATCTTCAGTACCTCGGGGCCACCGAGTTCGTGGAAGCGCACGGTGCGCGCGTATGTCGTCATGGTGCGACGCTACGAGACCCGTCGGAGACGCTCCATGCCAGAAAGTCTCCGATTCCTGTCAGGGCGTCTCACGCCATGGACGAGTGGTTAGGCTTCCATCATGGACGTGCTCAGCGACGCGATCATGGCCATGCGCACCGGCGTGCCGCATTCCTCGCGCACCTTCCTGCCCGCCCCATGGGGCATGCGCTTCGCCTCCTCCGGCGGGGCGGGCTTCCACGTCGTGCTGCAGGGCTCCTGCTGGCTGCTGATGCCGGGGCGGGAGGCGATCCGGCTCACCCCGGGCGATGTCGTGTTCCTCGCCCACGGTCGCGGCCACGCCATCGCCGACGACCCTGCGACACCACTGGTCGACGTCGTCCGGGACGAGGCGGGAGAGTGGGTGCTGACCGAGGAGGCGCCGCCGGGCCCCGGACCGGCCACCATACTGCTGTGCGGCGCCTACCGGCTGAGCCGCGCGCGGACGCACCCGCTGCTGTCGGGACTGCCCGACCTGGTGCACCTGCCGGCCAGGATCGGCGCGCACCCGGCGCTGCGCGCCGTCGTCGACCTGCTGGGCGCCGAACTCGATCACCCCGGTCCCGGCTCCGGCGCGCTGGTGCCCGCGCTGCTCGACTCGATGCTGCTGTACATCCTGCGGGCCTGGCTGCACGAGCATGCGGAACAGGCCGCCACCGGCTGGGCGGCGGCGCTGGCCGACCCGGCGATCGCCGGCGCGCTGCACGCCCTGCACCGCGACCCCGCCCACGCGTGGACCGTGCAGGAGCTCGCCGACCGCGCCGGGTTGTCGCGGGCGGCCTTCGCCAGGCGGTTCGCGGCCGTCGTGGGGCAGCCACCGCTGGCGTACCTGACGTGGTGGCGGATGACCGTGGCCGGCCGGCTTCTCGCCACGAGCGAGGCGCCGCTACGCGTGGTCGCGCAGAGGGGTGGGTACTCCTCGGAGTTCGCTTTCGCCAAAGCGTTCAAACGGGAGTTCGGCATGCCGCCCGGGCAGTACCGGCGCACCCGGCCGTGGTCGTGACGGGGGTGGACCTGCAACGGAACCGTTTCGTATGGTGAGTGCCTTCCCGCAGGCCAGAAACGGCGTGCAAGCGGTGATCGGCATGGCCGGGCGATCAGGCCACGCTGCCGGCCGCCGTCCGCTCCGGCCGGCGAGGCTCAAGAGCCGGCGGCGCGGACGAGGTCGGTGACACCGCCGACCGGCGAATCGCAGTAGATCGCGATTGCGTCACTTTCCCGGCAACCGGAGCTCGCCAGGATCCCCTGGGGCAGTGGGCGACGAACCGCGCCGCCCACTGACGCGTCTACTGGATATGCGGATATTTCCAGTCGTGTCACTCCTCGTACTCGTGGCGGCCTGCGGTTCCGCGCGGGCACCGGTCACTGCCGGCGAGTTCACCGACCGAGCCCGTGAGGTCGCCGAACGCTGGCAGAGCTCGGCGGAGCGTGAGCCCTGGATCTCGGGGTTCGTCCCGCTGCGGAACCTGACCGTGGAACCCGATTGGGAGCGCACGCCCCGGTGGGTCGGACGGAGCATGATCAACAGTGCCTGGAAGCTGGAGAGCGAGCTCTCGGCAAAGGCGCCTGCCCCGGCCGAGCTGCGCTGGAACGACGGGAGCACGCTGAGCGTGCCGGTCCTGACGGCCACGGCCGCCTACGCCGGGCTCAGCAAGCCCAAGTCCTTCGTCGACGAGGAGTGCCCCGCCGGCAAGGGGTGCCGGCCTCTGCGCGTGATCGCGGTGGCGCGGGGCGAGGCCACGATGCCCAGCAGCAGGGGAGACGTGCGGGTGCCCACGTGGGACTTCACCGTGCAGGGCGTGCCGAAGCCGTTTCGGCGGGTCGCGGTGGACCCGGCCGCGATGGGCGGGCCACCGCGGCCACTGGACGACGGGATTCAGGAGGTGCGCACCTACGAGGTGCGCACCCCGACCGAACTTCGGTTGAGCTACCTGCACGGCACCTGCGACACGACGCACGGCTCACGCGTCCACGAGACACCCCGAACGGTGGTCGTGGACGTCGATGTCCGGCAAGACGACGTGGAATTCTGCACTGATATGGGGAAAATCGACCGGATTGGTGTCACGCTGCGCGAGCCCCTGGGCCGCCGGGTGGTGCTGGACTCCAGCAGCGGGGTGCCCCTGCTGGAGCAGAGCGACATCTACCTGGCCGAGTTCCAGAACTACGACCCGCGCCGCTCCTAGCCCGGCGACACGTAGGCCTCGGGGGAGGATCGGATGCCGGCGGCGGGAACACGACCTCGACAGCCGTTGAAGATCATCTTCCCCTCCCGGAGGGCGGGGAATAATTCGTTGTGCGCCGCTGCTGAGGCGGTCACTATGGTCACCATGTTCCGGCACGCTCGCCTCGTGACACCCGCCGCCGCGGGTGCCCTCGAGCGTGTCCGCGACGGCCTGGAGCGCTGACCTCTTCCCGTGAGTCCCGAGGTGACCCGGCGGGGGGAGGTAGCCGGCCCGTGACGGGTCACCACGGATCCAGGCAGTGCGAAGGAAGAGACATCATGGCCAAGCAGGCCTACGTGCGCAACAAGCCGCACCTCAACATCGGCACGATGGGACATGTCGACCACGGCAAGACCACGCTGACCGCCGCGATCACCAAGGTGCTCGCCGAGCGCGGGCAGGCCACCTACACGCCGTTCGAGCGGATCGACCGTACCCCCGAGGAGCACCTGCGGGGCATCACGATCAACATCTCGCACGTCGAGTACGAGACCGCCACCAGGCACTACGCCCACGTGGACATGCCGGGCCACGCCGACTACGTGAAGAACATGATCACGGGGGCGGCGCAGCTCGACGGCGCGATCCTCGTCGTGTCCGCCCGGGACGGCATCATGCCGCAGACCAGGGAGCACGTCCTGCTCGCCAGGCGGGTGGGCGTGGAGCACCTGGTCGTCGCGGTCAACAAGGCCGACGGCGCCGACCCCGAGCTGGCCGACCTGGTCGAGCTGGAGCTGCAGGACCTGCTCGCCGAGCACGGCTACCACGACGTGCCGATGGTGCGGGTGTCGGGGCTGCGGGCGCTGGAGGGCGACCCCAGGTGGACGGCGTCGGTCCAGGCGCTGCTGGCGGCGGTGGACGAGCACATCCCCGTGCCGGTCAGGTACGTGGACGCGCCGTTCCTGATGCCGGTGGAGAACGTGCTCACGGTGAGCGGCCGGGGCACGGTCGTCACCGGCGCCATCGAGCGGGGCACCGTGCGCGTGGGCGACTCGGTGGAGGCCGTCGGGCTCGGCGACGGGTTCGGCGCGGTGGTCACCGGGGTGGAGACGTTCGGCAAGACGATGGAGCGGGGCGAGGCGGGCGACAACGCCGCCGTGCTGCTGCGCGGGGTCAGGCGTGAGCAGGTGCGGCGCGGAATGGTGCTGGCGGCCCCGGGCAGCCAGCACGCCCGCCGGTCGTTCACCGCCAGGCTGTACCTCCTGACGTCGGAGGAGGGCGGGCGGCGCCGGCCGATCGCCTCCGGTTACCGGCCGCAGTTCTACCTGCGCACCACCGACGTGCCGGGTGAGCTGACGCTGCCCTCGCCGGCCAGGCCCGGCGACACCGTGCAGGTGTCGGTGGAGCTGGGCAGGGCGGTGGCGCTCGAGCCGGGGCTCGGCTTCGCGATCCGCGAGGGCGGGCTCACGGTCGGCGCCGGCACGGTCCTGACCGTGGCGGACTGACCGCTCGCCGCCGCACCGCGTGGGACGGGCCCGCCCGTCCCACGCGGGCATCCGGCCCTCACCCCTCCTGACCCCTCCTGCGCGGGCCCGCGCAGGAGGGCGCCGGGGGCGCCGGGGGCACCGGGGGATCGCCGTGGCGGGCGGCGTTCCTCAGCCGCCGGCTTCGGGCGTCCAGTTCCGCACGACCGGGGCGTACTCGGCGGGCTTGTCGCCGACCTTGAGGCCGGGGTTGACCAGCCAGCTCTGATAGGCGGGGGTGAACATCTGGTAGACCGACGCGGGGGGCACCGAGCTCGCCTCGTCGAGCTGGGCGCGCAGTTCGGCCGGCAGCTCGACGTCGAGCGCGGTCAAGGTGGTGTCGAGCTGGCCGGTGTTGCTCGCCCCGACGATGGCGGCGGCGACCCCGGGCTGGGTGGCGACCCAGTTGAGCGCGACCTGGGCCATCGTCAGCCCGAGCTTGTCGGCGACGTTCTCGAGCGTGGCGAGCAGCCGCCATTCCCGCTCGGTCCGCGACTGCCCGGGCGAGCCCGCGCCGGTGAGCCGGCCCTCACCGGTCAGGCCCTGGTCGGCGTGGCGGTACTTGCCGGTGAGGAAGCCGCCGCCGAGCGGGCTCCACGCGGTGATGCCGAGCCCCAGGCTCTGCCCCATCGGCACATGCTCGGTCTCGATCGCCCGGTCGATGAGGGAGTAGGGCAGCTGCAGGCTGATCACCGGCTCCAGGGAGTGGGCCTCGGCGTAGGTCTGGGCCCGGGCCGCGTACCAGCTCGGCACGTCCGACAGGCCCGCGTAGCGGATCTTTCCGGCCCTGGTGAGGTCGTCGAGGGTGCGCATGACCTCCTCGACGGGAGTGATCCGGTCCCAGGTGTGCAGCATGAACAGGTCGATGTAGTCGGTGCGCAGGCGGCGCAGTGACGCCTCGACCGCTCTGATCATGTGCTTGCGGCCGTTGCCCCCGGCGTTGGGGTCCTTGGGGTCGACGCTGTTGGTGAACTTGGTGGTGAGCACCACCCTGTCGCGCACCTTGGCGGTGGCGATGAGGTTGCCGAGGATGGTCTCGCTCTCGCCCGCGGTGTAGAAGTCCGCGGTGTCGACGAAGTTGCCGCCCGCTTCGAGGTAGCGGTGGAAGATGGCGCCGGACTCCTGCTCGGTCTTGCCGTACGCGGCGTGGAAACCGCCGGTGCCGAAGTTCATCGTGCCCAGGGCCAGCCGGCTGACGCGCAGCCCGGAACGTCCGAGCAGGTAGTAGTGATCCAAAGCCATGAGGTGTCACTTCCGTTCGTGGGCAGAGCCCGGCAGACCGGTCCGTCCCGGCTCCTGCGAGCGGGCGGGGCCCGGAGTGTCTCCCGGAGGGAGTCGATGTCAAGGACGGGTGGGCCTGCGCGGCCGCGACGCCTGCCCGGGCGGTCCGGGCGGACCAGGCGGGCCGGGGCGGCAGCCGGAGGCACGTCCCTTCTGAACCGTGCGGTCCAGTCATCAGCTTGCGGACGAAAAAATGGACTGTCAAGTCCAAAATGTGGGGTCGAAACGCCACGGCCCGGCCGCCTTCTCACCGGCCCCGCCCGGCGCGGACCACGGCGGCGAGGACCCCTGGCCCGGGGCCCTCACCTGATCGCGGGCCGAGCCCGCGTCCGCCGGGATCCCGGGATCCCGGCGGCAACGAGGAGATTTCCCCGTACTTTCGCCGCTCCCGCCGTTCCCGCCGCTTTCCCGTACTCCCGCCTACTCCCGCCTACTCCCGCCTACTCCCGCCGTGGCGAACGCACGCCTGCCGCCGTCACGCGCCCCGGCGGCCGTGCCGATCGAAGAGGATGTCAAGGGGGCGCGGGTCAGGCGGCGGGGCGGAAGGCCGCGTCGAGGACGTCGACGAACAGTCCCACGGGCGGCATGCCCCAGTCGCCGTTGACGTTCTGGGCGACGACGCGCCTGCCGTCTCGCGTGCCGTACAGGTACGACCAGGTTCCGGTGATCATGCCGCCGTGGCCGTAGACGGTGGTGCCGCAGGGCAGGGTGACCGAGGAGACGCCCAGGCCGTAGCTGTAGCCGTCCAGCCACTTGCCGTCGGGGACCGGGGTCATGGTGAACATCTCGTCCTGCTGGGCGGGCGGCAGCAGCCGACCGCCCAGCAGGGCGCCGAGGAAGGTGTTGAGGTCGGAGGCGGTGGAGATGATTTCGCCGACCCCGAAGGCGTACGACGGGCTCAGCTCGGTGACGTCGTGGGCCGGGGCGTCGGCGTCGGGCAGCATGAGCTTGGAGTAGCTGCTCGTGTGGGGGCCGCGGAAGCCGGTCTCGCCGCCGGGGGCGTAGGTGCCGGTCAGCTTGAGCGGGCGGGCGATGCGGCAGGCGACGGCGTCGGCGTACCGCATGCCGGCCGCCTTTTCGATGATCATGGCGGCGAGGACGAAGTTGGTGTTGGAGTAGCCCCAGCCCCGGCCGGGCTGGAAGTCGGCCGGATGGGAGACGGCGATCTTCACCAGCTCCTCGGGGGTCGGCCTGTCGAAGCGGTGCTCCAGCAGCTTGGGCGTCCAGTAGCGCTCGAGCATGCCCTCGTCGAGGGTGTAGGCGAAGATGCCGCTGGTGTGGCCGAGCAGCCGCCGGACGGTGATCTTGCCGCCGTCGTGGCCGTTGCCCTGGACCAGGCCGGGCAGCCACTTCTCCACCGTGTCGTCCAGGCTCAGCCGGTACTCGGCGGCCAGTTGCAGGACCAGGGTGGCGGTGAAGGTCTTGGTGATGCTGCCGACGCGGAACTGCTCCTGCGGGGTGCGCGGGCGGCCGGTGGCGATGTCGGCCACGCCCGCCGAGCCGAACCACCGTTGTGCGCCGTTGCGGATCTCGGTGATCGCACCGGGGTAGCCCTGCTCGGTCACGGCGGCCTCCAGCAGGCGCTGAACCTCGGCCTGGCCGGGGACGGTCAGATTCGCGGGGGTAGCGGCCTGGGTGTTCATGGGGAGTCTCCTTCGGAAGGGCGGCGGGGCTGATCGCCCACTTTGTCGTCGATCTTCGCGACGAGGGAAAAGCTACGTTGCATACAACGTATCGTCAATCACAAATATGCGAAGCAACAGAGTATTCGCAGTTCAAGTGCCTATATTCGTTGCATGGAAATTGCCGATTAATGCAACTTGGATCGTCACGAGTTGCAGGTCGTCGCTGCCGGATGCACACTGTCCGTCAACCGGAATCCCCTCGGCCGCGCGCGGGCGGCCGGGCGACCAAAAGGCGGACGCCGTGCCCGGAGACAGGCTCACCCAGCAGGACCGCCGTCAGATCGCCGATGGACTGGCCGGCGGGCTGACCTACGCCGAGATCGCCCGCCGCCTCAAACGGCCCACCTCGACCGTCACGCGTGAGGTGATGCGCCACGGCGGCCCCGGCGCCTACCACGCCGACCACGCCCAGCGCGCCGCCGACCGGCGCGTCCACCGCAGGACCACCACCCCCGCGGCCGCACGCGGTGACGCCGACGCCGGCGGACGCGACCTGCGAATCGTGCGCGAGGTGGCCGACCGGCTCACCGACCTGCTGGTGCAGGGAGGGATTCCACAGATGATGGCCAGAATGCTGGCGGCCCTGTACACCACCGACAGCGGCAGCCTCACCTCCGCCGAACTCGTCCAGCGCCTTCAGGTCAGCCCGGCCTCGATCTCCAAAGCGGTCGGCTACCTCGAAGCCCAGGAACTCATCCGGCGCGAACGCGACCCCCGGAGCCGGGCCGAGCGCTACGTCATCGACGACAACGTCTGGTACCAGGCCATGGTGGCCAGCGCCCGCGCCAACGCTCTGCTCGCCGACACCGCCCGGCAAAGCGCCCGCACCCTCGGCCCGGCCACCCCCGCCGGCGTCCGGCTGGAGAACATGGGCCAGTTCCTCACCCGCGTCGGAGAAGACCTGGTCCGCTCGGCCGAGCACTGGCGCGAGGTCTACGCCGCCCCCCGGACGAGCGAGCACGGGTAAACCCGGCGTCGATCGCCCTCGTCTGCTTGCGGCCAGACCTGCTCGATCGCCCGCGTGCTCGGGTCGGCGTCACCGAAGCAAGGGGGAAGATCGCTTTTGGTCTGCTTTTTACGGATTATTCGGTCGTCGGGCTGCTGAGACGGGTGGGATCGGCGTAGTACTTTGCTCGCATGGCTTCCTCAAGCGATGCAAGGTCGACCGCCGGCTTGCGCCGGAAAGCCGTCAGGGTGGCCATCGCGGGAATCGTTGCCGGGGCGCCGATCTGCTTGGGCTCGTCGGTTGCGTACGCGTCGGACGGGGCGCCGCGGGCCAACGCCGTCGTCGTCTGGGACAGGAACGCCCAGATCGCCATGTGGGACGTCGCCCGGCAGCAGCCGCCGGAACAGTCCCGCAGCGCCGCCATGGTGCACGGGGCCGTCTACGACGCGGTGAACGCGATCGCGGGCACTCCGTACCAGCCGTACCTGACCGCGCCTCGCGTCAAGGGGGCCGCGTCAACGGACGCGGCCGTGGCGAGCGCCGCCTACCGGGTGCTGAGCGCGCTGTTCCCCGGCCAGCGGGAGAGGCTGACGACGCAGTACGACGAGGCGCTGGCCGGGATTCCGGCCGGCGACCCCAAGCAGCGTGGCATCGCGGTCGGCGATCAGGCCGCCTCGGCGATGATCGCGGCGCGGAAGGACGACGGGGCCTACGGCGACCAGACCTGGGCCGTGGGTACCGAGCCCGGACAATGGCGGCCGACGCCTCCCGCCTTCGCCTCGAGCGGCGCCTGGATCGCTCACCTCAAGCCGTTCCTCATCCCCAGCGGGTCCATGTTCCGCACCTCCGGCCCGCCGGCGCTCACCAGCAGGCGCTATGCCAAGGACATCAACGAGGTCAAGGAGATCGGCTCGAAGACCAGCACGGTCAGGACCGAAGACCAGACGCAGGCCGCGATCTGGTGGCACGACCGCGACGGGGGCGGCGACTGGGAGATCAAACGCCAGCTCGCGACGACGCAGCGGCTCAGCACGCTCCAGACGGCGCGGATGTACGCGATGGTGAATCTGTCCAAGGCCGATGCCACGATCGCCTGCAACAGCGAGAAGGCGGCCTGGCACTTCTGGCGGCCGATCACCGCGATCCGGGAGGCCGGCACCGACGGAAATCCGGACACGAAGCCCGATTCCGGCTGGGAGCCCCTGCTCGACACGCCGCCGCATCCCGACTTCACCTCCGGGCACACCTGTTCCACCGGGGCGAGCATGTCGTCACTGGCCCACTTCTTCGGCCGGGACGACCTGTCCTTCAGCGCGTTCAGCCCCCAGGCGGGTGCCACCAGGTACTACCACAGCTTCTCGCAGGCACTCGCCGAGGTCATCGAGGCCCGAGTGTGGGGTGGCATCCACACCCGCTCGGCGGATGTGCAGGGGGCCGTGATCGGCAAGAAGGTGAGCGCGTACATGGGGGCGCACTACTTCAAGCGCGTGAACTGAATCCTCGGCGGCGACATCCCCGGCCGCGGAAACCCGGGAACCCGTGAACCCGTGAACCCGGCGCGGCTCCTCACCCCGGCCCCGCTCACCGACGCCCGGGCTCCCGCCGGCCACGACGCCGGGGACCCGGCGGCGCGAAGGTAGGCGATTCACCGACGCCCGGGCTCCCGCCCGCTACGGCGCCGGGGACCCGGCGGTGCGAAGGTAGGCGATGCCCATGTCCAGGGCGGCCTCCAGGTGGGCCGTCTGACCGGTGGACATGTGGATCAGAACACCTCCCTGGATGCCGGCCAGCAGGGCGGCCGCCGCCCGGTCGGGGTCCAGGCCCGGGTCGATCTCCCCGGCCTCCTGCATGTGCCGCACGCCGGCGGCGATCTCGGCCTGCCAGCGGTGCATCAGCTCGGTGACCACGGCCTGGGCCCCGGGCGTGCTGCCGTCCAGCTGCGCCACGACGGAGCCGAGCGGGCACCGGGGGCCCTGGTCGCGGTAGCGCTCGACGACCTTGTCGCGCCACAGCCGCCAGCCGGGCCAGGAGGTGAGATCGCCGAGCTGGGGCCGCTGGTCCTCCAGCACGCGGTCGGCCTCGAACCGGGCCACGGCCAGCAGCAACTCCTCCCGCCCGCCGGGAAAGTAGTGAAACAGCTGGCTCTTGCTCGTCGCCGTCACGGCCAGCACGTCGTCGAGGGTCGTGGCGGCCACACCGTACTCGCGGATGTGCGCGGCCGCCCCCTCGAGAACGCGCTGCCGCGTCGCGGCTCCCTTGCGGGTCAGCGAGCGCATGACACCCCCTGAACTGGACTTATCCCCTCATTTTATGGCGAGCGTCTCGCGGCGGGCGACCGGGCCCGGAACCGGGGCGGGACCGCCGCCGCGACCACGGCGCCGGGCAGGCCGAGGCCAGGCGCGACAGGACGAGCGTCCCGCGGGAACAGGCCCCCCGCCACCCTCGTTGTGAAAGGTGTTTCGCGACCCGTCACGGCGACCCCCACCACAGGCCCACGACCAGGCCCACGACCAGGCCCACAACGAAACAGGCCCACGACGACACCCGGGAGCCCATCGATGCCGCCGGCCATCTCATCCATCACCGACACCGTGGGCGACACCCCGCTGGTACGGCTCTCCCGCGTCGTGCCTCAGGGATCCGCCCAGATCCTCGTGAAACTGGAAAGCGGCAACCCCACCGGCAGCTACAAGGACCGGATGGCGCTGGCCATCATCGAGGGAGCCGAACGCAGCGGCGCGCTGCGGCCCGGCCGGCGCGTGGTGGAGTTCACCGGCGGCAGCACCGGCTCCTCGCTGGCCTTCGTCTGCGCGGTCAAGGGCTACCCGCTGTCGATCGTGACCTCGGACGCGTTCTCCCCCGAGAAACTCCGCACCATGCGCGCGTTCGGCGCCGACCTGACCGTGCTGCCCAGCGAGGACGGGCAGATCACCCCCTCACTGTTCGACCGCATGCGAGAGGAGGTCGACCGGATCGTCGAGCGGGAGGACGCTTTGTGGACCGACCAGTTCAACAACACCGACGCCCTGGCCGGTTACGAGCGGATGGGCCGCGAGATCCTCGACCAGGCCGCCGCCGGGGGAGTGACGGTGGACGCCTTCTGCGCCGGCGTCGGCACGGGAGGCATGCTGGCCGGCGTCGCGACCGCGCTGCGCTCCGGCGGCCACCCCACGCGCTTCGTCGCACTCGAACCCGCCACCTCGCCGATCCTCACCCAGGGCCACGGCGGCCCGCACCGTGTCGAGGGCATCGGCACGGGCATGATCCCGCCCCTGCTCACCTCCGACGCCTACGACGAGGCCAGGACCGTCGACGAAGATCGGGCACGCGGCCTGGCCCTGCCGCTGGCACGCCACGAAGGGGTGTTCGCGGGCACCTCCTCCGCGGTGAACATCGCGGGCGCGCTCGAGCTCGCCCGCGAGCTGGGCCCCGGCCGCTCGGTGGTGACCGTCGCCGTCGACACCGGTTTCAAATACCTCAGCGGCGACCTCTTCGGCCTCGGCGAGTAGCACCGCACACCCCGCCGCACACCCCGCCGCACGACCCCCGCACGGGGCCGGCCCCGCCAACGGACGACCGCAACGATGTAAAATGCCCGGGACCGAAACGAGGAGACCAGACATGGCAGGCGACGACGACATCTCCGGGTGATACCGGAGACCGATCAGCCCCGGCAGGCGCGCATGACCGCCGACGTGGCCAGGTCGTCATCGCCTGAATCCCTGTCCCGACGCCGGGCGGCTCCGGCACGCCCGGACCACGTACGCACGAGGTCTCCCGCATGTCCCACACATCCACCACCCGCTCCAGCCTGCCCTTCTCCCGCCCCGGCCCCCGGCCTGACGACACGCCCGCCCCCGCCCCGGTCGGTGGCCGCACAGGCCTCACCGCCTCCGACGCCCCGAACATCCCCACCCCGCCACACCTGATCGGCGAAGAACCCCGACCCCCGCGACGCGACCACGCCGGCCGGCGAGCGGCCGCCGAAGACCGGCAGGCCCGCCGATGAGCGACGCACTGCTCGCCCACGATCTCGTACGGACCCTCGGCACCCGACGCGTACTCGACGGCGTCTCCCTCACCGCCGCCCCCGGCCACCGGATCGGGCTGATCGGCGAGAACGGCGCGGGCAAATCCACCCTGCTACGGCTGCTGGCCGGAACCGACACCCCTGACTCCGGCACCGTCGCCCGGCCGGCCGACCTCGGCTTCCTGCACCAGGAAATGCCGTTCGACCCACAGGCCACGATCGCCGACGTCCTCGACGACGCCCTCCACCAGGCCCGCACCGATCTCGCCGAACTCGACCGCCTCACCAGGGCACTCACCGACGCCCCGCACGACACCGCCCTGCTCACCGCCTACGGCGCCAGACTCGACCAGGCACAACGACACGAATCCTGGGACGCCGACCGCCGCGCGAAAATCATCCTCGACCGCTTCGGTCTCGGCGACCTCCCGCACGAACGCACCCTCACCTCACTGTCCGGCGGCCAGCGCGGGCGGCTCGCCCTGGCCGCGCTGCTGACCAGACGGCCCACCGCGCTGCTCCTGGACGAGCCCACCAACCACCTCGACGACACCGCCGCGACGTTCGCGCAGGAACAACTCCGCCACATGACAGGAGTCGTGATCGTCGCGAGCCACGACCGGGCCTTCCTGGACGCGGTCTGCACCGACCTGATCGACCTCGACCCGGCGGTGAACGGCCCCGTCCGCTACGGAGGCGGATACAGCGCCTACCTGGCGGAAAAACACGCGCAACGCGAACGCTGGCAACGACGCCACACCGAAGAGCAGGAAGAGCTCGACGAGCTGCGCCGCGCCGTCGCGGTGACGGCCCGCCGGACACCGACGGACGGGCTGAAACGCGACAACGAGAAAATGGGATACGGACACGCCGCCGGACGCGTACAGAAACAGATCTCGCGACGAGTGCGCGACGCCGCCCGCCGGCTCGCCGAGCTGGAACGCGACCGGCTCCCCGCCCCACCGCCGCCACTGCGCTTCCGCCCCCGGACCCCGCCCACCCGCACCGCCGCCACCGCCGCCACCGACATCGCCGAACCCGGTACCACCCCCTCCCGCGACCCCGCCTCCCACGCCCCCGCCTCCCGCGACCCCGACGACCGGACCCTGCTGTCCCTGCGCGACGTACGGGTGCCAGGACGTCTGCGCATCGACCGGCTCGACATGGCACCGGGGGAGCGGCTGCTGATCACCGGCCCCAACGGAGCAGGCAAGTCCACACTCCTGGCGGTGCTGGCCGGACGGCTGAACGCGCAGGGACGGATACGGCGAAGGCCCGGACTCACCATCGGACTGCTGACCCAGGACACCACCTTCGAACGACCCGACCGCACGGTGGAACAGGCCTACGAACTGGCGCTCGGCACCGAGCGCGCCGAGGCCGTGCCGTTGCGCTCACTCGGCCTGATCGGCGCGCGCGACATGAACCTGCGGGTGGGGGAGCTGTCGGTCGGCCAGCGCCGCCGGCTCGCCCTGGCACTGCTGGTGGCCGATCCCCCCGAGCTGCTCCTGCTCGACGAGCCCACCAACCACCTCTCGCCCCGCCTCTCCGACGAGCTGGAGGAGATGCTGGGCGCCGAAGGCCCCGGCGCGATCGTGATCGCCAGCCACGACCGCTGGCTACGCTCACGCTGGCGGGGCCGCCATGTCCGCCTGTCTCACGAACAGGCTCCGGCGCTCCGCACCGACCCACCCGACTGAGCGCCAAAAATCCAACAAGAGCAGATATTCCCCCTGGTGGCGGGGAGAGGCCGCCCGGGGTCGCGTTCGCAGCCTGGAACCGTGCACGCTTCCTGACGTGACAGGGACGTGATAGGGACGTGACAGGGGAGATCGCGGCCGGCGTGGTCCCGGGGGTGGTGGGGGCGTTCTCGGCGGCGGAGAACCGGGAAGGCGCCCTTCGTCATACGCCCGCCAGAAAGCGACGGGTGCCGAGGTGGGCTTTGAGCTTGCGGATGAGGTGGCGGGCGTCGCGGCCCACGCCACGCAGGGTGTTGGAGGCGGGGGTGCGCTGCCATTCCAGGCCGAGGAAGCCGAGCCCGGGATGGGTGGTGGACAGGCCCCGGTCATGGCGCGGGTGGCCGCGCCCGTCCAGGGCGCCGAGCCCGTTCAGGTAGTCGAGGCTGGGCCGGTATCCGGTGGCCAGCAGTACGACGTCGACGGGTTCGCGGCTGCCGTCGGCCCACACCACGCCGTCGCCGTCGAGGCGGGTGAACATCGGGCGCCGCTTCAGGCGGCCGTCGCGCAGTGCCTGGCGGTAGGTGCCCTCGTCCAGGACGGGGACGGCGGGCGGGGTGGTGACCAGGCGGGCGGGCAGGCGGTCGAAACCGGTGACGGTGAACCAGAAGTGCAGGTCCTTGCCCAGGGGGCGCTGGTCGACGAAGCGGATCGGCGTGCGGGTGGCCAGGGTCACCGTGCTGGTCTCGGCGAGTTCGCAGGCGATCTGCACGGCCGAGTTGCCGGCGCCGACCACGACGATGCGCCGGCCCGCGTACGGCAGGGGGCCGGTGTAGGCGGCGGCGTGCAGGACCTCGCCGGTGAAGCCGTCGCGGCCCGGCAGGAGGGGCAGGTGAGGGCGGTCGAACGATCCGCTGGCGGCGATCACGGCGGGCGCGTTCAGCGTGCCGCCGTCGGCGAGGTGTACGGCGAAGCCAGCGCCTCGGGCACCGCGGTGGGTGTCGGCTTCGACGGCGGTGACGCGGGCGCCGGTGCGGATCTCGGCGCCCCCGCGGCCGAGATCGCGGGCGTAGCGGGTCAGATAGTCGACGACCTCGTCACGGTGCGGGTAGCGGTCGGGATCGCCGCCGAAGGCCAAGCCGGGCAGGGAGCTGTAGCGGGCGGGCGAGAACAGGGTGAGGCTGTCGTAGTAGCGCCTCCAGGAGCCGGTGACCTGGCCTGTCGCCTCCAGGAGCGTCGGAGTCAGGCCGGCGTCCAGAAGGGCTCGGGCGGCGGCCAGGCCGGCTTGGCCGCCACCGACGACGATGGTGTTCATGCGCCGCATCGTATCGTCAAATCAAGAAATGACAATATGAGGGGTAGAGTCGCCCCCATGGAGACGGGGAGTACCGGCATCGAGCTGACCGAGGCCGCGCGCGGCTTTCTCAAGGCGATGGCCAGCGACACCCGCCAGCAGATCCTGATGCTGTTCTCCGGCGGGATCGAGCTGACGGTGGGCGAGGTCGCCGAGCGGATGGCGCTGGCGCAGTCGGCCGCCTCCACCCATCTGGCGACGTTGCGCGACGGCGGGGTGCTGAGCGCCCGGCGGGAGTGGAAGACGGTCTACTACCGGGCCGACCCCGTCCGGATCGGCAGGGCACTGAGCGATCTGCAGGCCGGCCTGCAGGCCTGCTGCCCGCCCGACGCCCGCACCCCGGGTGCCGGCTGCGGGTGAACCCCGCCCGCAGGTCGGCCCACTGATTCGGAAATCCTCTAATCAACAGACGTGGACGACCTCCGGTGTGGGGTGGGCGTCGGCTCAGCCGGATGCGAGACTTCGCTCCATGACAGAAAAGGAGCCGCGTTCCCTGATCCCGAACATGCGGCTGGACGAACTGCTGTCGGAGCTGCAGGGGCGCCTGGAGGCGGTGCTGGCCACCCGCGACCGGGTGCACGCGCTGCTGGAGGCCGTGGTCGCGGTGGGCAGTGACCTGGATCTGGAGACGGTGCTGCGCCGGATCGTGGAGACCGCCACCACCCTCGTCGACGCCACCTACGGCGCGCTGGGCGTGGCCGGGGACCACAGCACGCTGCTGCAGTTCGTCCCGGTGGGTTTGAGCGAGGAGGAGATCGCCAGGATCGAGCACTGGCCGCACGGGCTGGGCCTGCTGGGGTTGCTGATCAAGGAGCCGCAGACGCTGCGGCTGGCTCACATCACCGACCATCCGGCGTCCTACGGTTTCCCGCCGGGTCATCCGCCGATGGGGTCGTTCCTGGGGGTGCCGGTGCGGGTGCGCGAGGAGGTGTTCGGCAACCTCTACCTGACCGAGAAGCGCGGCGGAGGGGAGTTCGACGCCGAGGACGAGGCGATCGTGACCGCGCTGGCCACCGCGGCCGGCGTCGCCATCGAGAACGCCCGCCTGTACGAGGAGAGCCGCCGCAGGGAGATGTGGCTGCAGGCCTCGGCGGAGGTCACCACCAGCCTGCTGTCGGGCGCCGAACCGAACCAGGTGCTCACCCTGATGGCGGGCCGGGCCCGAGACCTGGCCGCCGCCGACCTCACGATGATCATGCTTCCCGATGCGGACCGCGAGGTCCTGCACGTGATGATCGCCGACGGTCCGGGTGCCGACGGGCTCGGCCGGGCCACGGTGGACGTCATCGGCTCGCTTCCGGGCAGGGCCCTGCTGGGCGGTGAGCCGGTCATGGTCACCGATCTCGGCGAGGCGGACCTGCCCGCCGCCCTCACCCGGGATCTGACGGTGGGTCCCGCAGCCGCGGTGCCGATGGGGGCGGCCGGGGCGGTGCGGGGGGTGCTGGTGCTGGGCAAGCGACCAGGCCGTATCCCGTTCAGCGGCGGCGAGCTACGGACCCTGCACTCCTTCGCCGGGCAGGCCGCGGTCGCGCTGGAGCTGGCCGAGGCCCGCCAGGACGCCGAGCGGCTGGGGTTGCTGGAAGACCGCGACCGGATCGCCAAGGACCTGCACGACGTCGTCATCCAGCGGCTCTTCGCCGTCGCCATGACCTTGATGAGCATCGTGCGGTTCGTCGAGCATCCCGAGGCCTCAGGCCGGCTCCAGCACGGGATCAACGAGCTGGACGAGACCATCCGGCAGATCCGTTCGACGATCTTCGCGCTACAGACCCCCCGCCAGGCCGACGAGCCCAGCCTGCGCGCGCAAATCGTGGAACTGGTGGAGGGCGCGCGCGGGCACCTGGGCTTCATGCCGGGCCTGCGGATGGAGGGACAGCTCGACAACAAGGTGCCCGCGCCGGTGGCCGAGCACCTGCTGGCCGTCCTGCGCGAGGCGCTGTCCAACATCGTGCGCCACGCCAAGGCTTCCAGGGCCGACGTCTTCGCCGAGGCGGCCGATGACCGGCTCACCCTCACCGTCACCGACGACGGCGTCGGCCTGTCCGGCGAGGGCAAACGCAGCGGCCTGCGCAACATGGAAGAGCGCGCCACCGCGCTCGGCGGCTCCTTCGAGGCCGGCTCCTCCCCGCAGGGAGGGACCCGGCTGACCTGGCGTGTCCCCCTCACCTGACGAGCGACGGGGCATCGGTGAACACCCACGGATACCCGCCTGCGTACGCCCCGACGCTCTGCGGCCCCGGCCGGTAACCGGCCCCCGGCCAGGGTCGCTGGGGGGGGGGGCGGGCCGGGCCCCGCCCCCCTGGCGGGGCCGGGGGGAGGGCC
>NZ_JBEZZK010000013.1:0-17793 GCF_040639135.1 Streptosporangium sp. NPDC023963 | reverse complement strand
CCGTGTCCGCGGGCACGTCGCCGAGCGGGATGAACCCGACGGTGGCCGCGTTGACGTGCACGCCGCCTGGCCGGGGCAGGGGCGGCCGCGGTTGCATGAAGGCGAACCCCTTCCACCACCGGGGCCCAGGGACGGATCACGGAGGATCCCATGACAGGTCGACAGCCCCTCTCTCGCATCCTGGTCGGCTTCGACGGTTCGCCCGCCGGGCAGGCGGCGCTGAGCTGGGGTGCCCAGGAAGCCCGCCGCAGCGGCGCGGAACTGGTGGTCCTGCACGCGTGGGGCGACCTCACGCGGTGCCGGACGCCGCACATGCCCGGCCGGGCACCGACCGAGGAGGCGGATCGGAAAGCGATCGCCGAAACCGTCGTGAGCCAGGCGGTCGCGACGGTTCGCGCCGGGTATCCGGAACTCGCCGTGCGCCCCCTGCTCTGCCGCGACAGGGCCGCGCGGGCGCTGCCGCGCCATTCCGAGACGGCCGACCTCCTCGTCCTGGGAGGGCTCCGTCCGGCGGCGGGCGGCGGATACCTCGGGGCGACCCTGCGGGCCTGCCTCGCCCTGGCGGCCTGCCCCACCGTCGTCGTCACCCCCGACCAGGTCGACCGGGTGCGATACGCCGACCTGCCCGCCCCGCGTGCCGCGACCGAAGCCACGACCGCGACATCACATCCGGCACTCGCCTGACCGCAAGCCGCACGCCCACGGCGCCGACGCCGTCTTCTCCCTCTCGGGCGTGGGGGAACTCCTTTCCGCGTAAGAAAGTCCCCGCGCCAGGATGTGCCAGGAGCAGCGCACCGGCGAGCGCTCCACCCGCGCCATCCGCGCCATCCGCGCCATCCGCGCCATCCGCGTCGCGGCGACGGTCATCGGGGCCGAAGGTCCCTCGCCACGGTGGCTTTCGCCTCGGGAGCCGTTCGCCACCGCGATGATCTGCTGGACACATGAGCATCAAGGCGGACACCTCGGCAGGGCTCGGCGACGCGGAAGCCGCCCGCCTGCTGGACGAGTATGGCCAAGGTCAGACGCGGCGGTGTCACCCGGCGCGTTCCGGCCGCCGAGGTCGTACCCGGCGACGTGATCGAGGTCGCGGCCGGAGACCGGGTTCCCGCCGACGCGCGGGTGCTGGAGGTCAGTGCCCTGGGCGTTGACGAGGCCATGTTGACGGGGGAGTCGCAGTCGGCCGGCAAACAGGTCGGCGGCGCCGGCGGGCCGGGGGTTCCGCTCGGCGACCGCGACGGGGAACTGTTCTCCGGCACCCTGGTCGTCCGGGGGGCGGCGACGGCGCTGGTGGAGCGGACCGGCGCGGCGACCGAGATGGGACGCATCGCCGGTGCCCTCGAAGGGCGGCAGCCGAAGAGCCCGCTGGAGGCGGACCTGGCGCAGGCGTCGCGGCGGATCGGCCTGCTCGCGCTGGCGGCTCTCGCCACCGCGCTGCTCCAGGCGCTCGTGACCCTTGTCCCGCCTCTCGGCGCCCCGCTGGCCCTGGTGCCGTTGCCCGCGACCGGGTGGGCGCTGGCCCTGGGCATCGCCGTGCTCACCCCTCTGCTCTGCGACCTGATCCGGTGGCCGGCCACGAGCGGGGCGGGCGTCCGCCCCGGGGGCGATCACCAGAGGTCAGGATCCCGGACAGGGTGACGGAGGTCCCTGGGGCAAAGGACCTTTACCGCTGGTCCCGGCCGGTTGCCCGCCGGTGTGATGGTGGCATGGGCGCCATGAGGAGGATGTCATGATCGTAGTGGGAGTCGACGGTTCGCAGGCCGCGCTCGCGGCCGTGGGCTGGGCGGCACGAGAGGCCGCGGCCCGAAGCGGTGCGCTGAGCATCGTGCACGCCATGCCCGCCTGGCCCCTGGCGGTCTCCGAGGAGGACCGCTACGCCGAGGTGGGCCGCTGGATGCGCGAGGGGGCCGCGTCCATGCTGGACGCGGCGCTGGAGCGGGCCCGCCAGGAAGATCCCCGCGTCGCGGCGCAGGTGCGGCTGCTGGGCGGTGACCCGCGCGCCATCTTGATCGAGGCCGCCGCGGACGCGGAACTCCTGGTGGTCGGCAACCACGGACTGGGCGGTTTCACGGGAATGCTGCTCGGTTCGGTCGCGCTGGGGGTCGCCGGGCGGGCCGCCTGCCCGGTGGCCGTCATCCGAGAGCCGGCCACCCCGCCCGCCGGGGAGGTGGTCGTCGGCGTCGACGGTTCGGCGGCGGGTGCGGACACCTTGGGATTCGCCTTCGCCGAGGCGTCCCTGCGCGGCGCCGCCCTGCGGGCGGTGCACGCCTGGAGCCACCCGATCTCCGGTGGCGGCCCCTTCGCCCTGCAGGCCGCGGAGGAGACGGCCGAGGCCGAACGGCGCCTGCTGGCCGAGGCCCTGGCCGGTTGGAGCGAGCGCTACCCCGACGTCAAGGTCACCGAGCAGCTCGAACACGGTCACCCGGCACGCGTCCTGGCCGAGGCATCGGCTCATGCCGGCCTGCTGGTCGTCGGCTCACGCGGCCGTGGTGAGCTGACGGGGCTGTTGCTGGGATCGGTGAGCCATTCGCTGCTGCACCACGCCACCTGTCCCCTGGTCGTGACCCCCGCCCCGGCCGCTCCCGGCCCTTCCTGACCGGCGCCGTCCGGGCGGCGGGCGGCCCAGCACGGAACTCCCCGGGCGCGAACCGCCCGGGGAGTTGCGTGCCGGTCAGATGCTGGTGAGGCCGTATGCCCGGAACTGGGCGTGAACCCGATCCAGCAGCGCCTGGCCGGGCGGAAGCACACCCGGCAGGGGGAAGGCCAGACCGAGGCGCCGGTACTTCTCGGCGGCCATGCGGTGGTAGGGCAGGACGTCGACGCGGTCGACGTTGTCCAGGCCGGCCACGAAGCGGGCGACGCCCTCGACGTTGTCCGGGGCGTCGGTGAGGCCGGGGACCAGCACGAACCGGATCCAGGCCGGACGGCCCAGCTCGGCCAGGCGGCGGGCGAAACGCAGGGTCGGCTCCAGCGAACCGCCGGTCAGCCGCCGGTAGCCGACCGGGTCGGAGGACTTGATGTCGAGCAGCACCAGGTCGGTGTCGGCGAGCAGCGCGTCGGTGGCGCGCTCGCCGAGGAAGCCCGAGGTGTCCAGGGCGGTGTGCAGGCCGCTCTGGTGGCAGCGGCGCAGCACCTCGGCGGTGAAGCCGGGCTGCAGCAGCGGCTCGCCGCCGCTGACGGTCACCCCGCCGCCGGCCACGGTGACGAACCGGCGGTATTTGTCCACCTCGGCCATGACCTCGTCGACGGTGACGCGGCGGCCGTCGCGCATCCGCCAGGTCTCGGGGTTCTGGCAGTACAGGCAGCGCAGCGGGCAACCGGCGGTGAACACCGTGAACCTGGTGCCGGGGCCGTCGACGCCGATGGACAGGTCCCAGGAACTGACGACGCCGGTGCCCGGCGGCGCGGGCGGCGGGCGGAGCTCGGCCTCGCCCTGCCGCATCACCGTTTCGCGGTCGCCGGTCACCTGCTCGCAGCGCGCGGCCGGGTTCATCGCTGCCTCCGTCACAGCGATCCGTGGAAGGTGCGGTCCACGACGTCTTGTTGCTGCTCACGGGTGAGGCGGACGAAGTTGACCGCGTACCCCGAGACCCGGATGGTCAGCTGCGGGTATTTCTCCGGGTGCTCCATCGCCTCCAGCAGCACGGCCCGGGTGAGGACGTTGACGTTCATGTGGAAGCCACCGGCGTCGACGTAGCCGTCGAGCACCCCGACCAGGTTGTCCACCCGTTCCCGGTCGGTGCGGCCGAGCCCTTCGGGGGTGACGGTATTGGTGAGCGAGATGCCGTCCTGGGCCTGGTCGTAGGGCAGCTTGGCGACCGACAGCGCGGAGGCGACCAGGCCGTGCCTGTCGCGGCCGTTCATCGGGTTGGCGCCGGGCGCGAACGGCTCACCGGCGCGACGCCCGTCGGGGGTGTTGCCGGTGTGCTTGCCGTACACCACGTTGGAGGTGATGGTCAGCACCGACTGGGTGTGTTCGGCGCCCCGGTAGGCGGGGTGGCGGCGGACCTTGGCCATGAACGAGCGCACCAGGTCCACGGCGATGTCGTCGGCGCGGTCGTCGTTGTTGCCGTAGGCCGGGAAGTCGCCCTCGATCTCGTAGTCGACCGCGAGCCCGCTCTCGTCGCGGATCACCCGCACCCGGGCGTGTTTGATCGCCGACAGACTGTCGGCCGCCACCGACAGGCCGGCGATGCCGCAGGCCAGGGTGCGCTTGACCGGGTGGTCGTGCAGCGCCATCTCGATGCGCTCGTAGGAGTACTTGTCGTGCATGTAGTGGATGATGTTCAGCGCCTCGACGTAGGTGCGGGCCAGCCAGTCCATCATCACCTCGAACGCCGCGACGACCCGGTCGTAGTCGAGATACTCGCCGGTCAGCGGTGCCACGGCGGGGCCGACCTGCTTGCCGGTCATCTCGTCGCGGCCCCCGTTGATCGCGTACAGCAGGGTCTTGGCCAGGTTGACCCGGGCGCCGAAGAACTGCATCCGCCTGCCCACCGCAGCCGCGGAGACGCAGCACGCGATGGCGGTGTCGTCGCCGTGGACGGGCCGCATCAGGTCGTCGGACTCGTACTGGATGGAGCTGGTCTCGATCGACAGGCGGGCGCAGAACCGCTTGAACGGCTCGGGCAGCCGCGGCGACCAGAACACGGTCAGGTTCGGTTCCGGCGCGGGACCGAGGTTGCGCAGCGTCTGCAGGTAGCGGTAGCTGGTGCGGGTCACCAGGGTCCGGCCGTCGGTGCCCATGCCGCCGATCGACTCGGTCACCCAGGTGGGGTCTCCGGAGAACAGCTGGTCGTACTCGGGGGTGCGCAGGAACCGGACGATCCGTAGCTTGATCACGAAGTCGTCGACGAGTTCCTGGGCCTCCCGCTCGGTGATCCGTCCCTCGTCGAGGTCGCGCTGCAGGTAGACGTCGAGGAAGGTGGAGGTGCGGCCCAGCGACATGGCCGCGCCGTTCTGCTCCTTCACCGCGGCCAGATAGGCGAAGTACAACCACTGGACCGCCTCGCGCGCGGTGGCCGCGGGCCGGGAGACATCGTGACCGTAGGAGGCCGCCATCTGGCGCAGCTCCTCCAGCGCGCGCAGCTGCTCGGCCAGCTCCTCCCGGTCGCGGATCACCGCCTCGGCGGCGAAGGCGCCGTCCAGGCCGCGTAGCTCCGCCTCCTTGAAGGAGACGAGGCGGGAGACGCCGTACAGGGCGACCCGCCGGTAGTCGCCGATGATGCGGCCCCGGCCGTAGGAGTCGGGCAGCCCGGTGATGACACCGGAGCGGCGGGCCGCGCGGATCTCGGGGGTGTAGGCGTCGAAAACGCCGTCGTTGTGGGTCTTGCGATACTTGCTGAAGATCTCCCGCACCCGCGGGTCGAGCGTGTGGCCGTATGCGGCCAGGCCGTTGTCCACCATCCGCAGCCCGCCGGCGGGCATGATGGCCCGCTTCAGTGGCGCGTCGGTCTGCAGGCCCACGATCAGCTCACGGGCGCGATCGATGTAGCCGGGCCGGTGCGCCGTGATCGAGGACGGAGTCGAGGCGTCGACGTCGTAGACGCCGCGCCGGCGCTCCTCGGGAAGCATCGCGGTGATCTTCCCCCACACCGCGAGGGTGCGGTCCGTCGGCCCCGCCAGGAACGACTCGTCCCCCTCGTAGGGGGTGTAGTTGGCCTGTACGAAGTCGCGGACGTCCGCGTGCGCGCGCCACGCCTCGCCACGGAAACCGCGCCAGGGCGCCGAGGTCGCCTCTCGCCGTCCGGCCGAAACGCTCGTCATGGCCTTCGTGCTCGTCGTGCTCGTCATCGGAGAACTCCCTCGTCTCTCGTCCACGTTTCCACTGTTGTCCTCGGGGCGGCCCGTCTCATCGGCCGGAGGTCACCGGCGGGCGGGACCAACGTCCTCGGTCGACGCGGGGAGGGGCTCGGCGACCTCGCCGACGGTGACGTACGGCGGTGCGGGTCTCCCCGGAGCGCCGGGTGCGCCGGAACCGTTTCCGCCGTCTCGTTTCCGTCGCGTGCCGCATGACAGGGCCGAAGGTCCCATGGGGCAGGGACGTTCGAGGCCGCGACGCGGTTCGTAGGGCACTGTGGCCGGGCGTCGGGAAACGGTGTGATGAGGGTGTTCGCAAAGACCGCGGAACACTGCGGAACCACATGGAAAGGGGAGCTGTCATGGCCGCCACTCACGGACACGACGTTCACACCGGGCCGGTCATGAACGCCGTCCCCACACCGGCCGTCAGGCGTCCGGCCGACTACGTCTGGGCGGTCGCCCGGATCGGCCTGGGCTGGATCTTCCTGTGGGCGTTCCTGGACAAGACCTTCGGCTGGGGGTTCGCCACCCCGGCCGAGCGTGCCTGGCTCAACGGCGGCAGCCCCACCACCGGCTTCCTCAAGGGCACCGGCGACAACGCCCTGGGCGGAGTGTTCACCGCCCTGGCCGGACAGGGATGGGTCGACTGGCTGTTCATGCTCGGCCTGCTCGGCATCGGCGCCGCCCTCCTGCTGGGTGCGGGCCTGCGCATCGCCGCCGTCGCCGGCGGCCTGATGATGGTCCTGATGTGGGCCGCCGAACTGCCCCTGCAGACCAACCCCTTCCTCGACGACCACCTCATCTACGCCGTCGTCCTGGCCGGCCTCGCCCTGACCGGCGCCGGCACCACCTGGGGCATCGGCACCTGGTGGGCCAACACCCCCCTGGTGCGCCAACACCCCACCCTCCGATAAACGTCCCCGGACCGCACAAGGCTCGCCCCCCGTACGGGGGGCGAGCCTTGTGCGCGGGTGCAGGCAGGGGGCGTTCGGCCCCGCGCGGCAATCGGGTGTCCTCATCGGCCACCGTCATGGGGCGGGGGCGGACTTTCGGCGTGAGCACCTGTGACGTTCGGCCCTGCCCCGTGACGCAGCCGGAGGGAACCCTTCTGGTAGCGGAAGGGAAGGTGCCATGAATCTGACGCTGAGCGATGCCGCTGGGAAAAAGCCGGCAGGGACGGTCGGGCCGCGCACGCGGCTCTACCGTGACGGCGTCCTGGAGGCTGAGGGTCTGTCCGTGGCGGAGGTCTCGGCTCACGTCGGCGATCCGTCCTATGTGATCTGGTTCGACCTGTGCGCGCCCGATGCCGCCGCCCTCGCCGCCCTCGCCGGAGAACTCGATCTGCACGAGTTGGCCGTGGAAGACGTCCTGCAGGATCACCAGCGCTCCAAGCTGGACATCTACGACAGCCACCTGTTCCTGACCGTCTACGGGGCCTGGTTCGACACGGCGACCGGACAGCTCGGCACCACCGAGGTGAACGTTTTCGTCACCCGCAACGCCCTTGTCACCGTCCGCGAGAACGACCTGTTCGACGTCGACGAGGTGGTCAGACGGTGGGACTCCAAACCCGACCTGGCCAGGCACGGAGTCGTCTTCCTCCTGCACGGGCTGCTCGATGTCGTCGTGGACGGCCACTTCCAGATAGTCCAGAATCTCGACGACCGGGTCGAGGCGCTGGAGGACCGGCTCTTCGCCGACTCACTGGCGGGCCGCGACCTGCAGCGCCGTACCTTCGACCTGCGAAGAGGCCTGGTGCGTTTCCGCCGGATCGTGCTGCCGCTTCGCGAGGTGGTCAACAGCCTGCTCCGTCACGACCTGTTCGTCGCCGAAGCGGCGATGGCCCCCTACTTCCGGGACGTCTACGACCACGTCATGCGCGTCACCGAGTGGACCGAATCGCTGCGCGAGCTGGTGAGTGACATCCGTGAAGCCCAGCTGAGCATGCAGGGCTACCACCTCAACGACATCATGAAGAAGGTCACGAGCTGGGCGGCCATCATCGCCGTCCCCACCATGATCACCGGCTTCTATGGGCAGAACCTGCCTTTCCCTGGTTTTGGGCAGCTTTCCGGCGTCTGGACCTCCGTGATCGTCATCGCCGTGACGTCGGCCCTGCTCTTCCACGTCTTTCGCAGTCGCGGGTGGATCTGACCGACGGCCCGTCCTCCCCGGGGTGGTCCCTTTCGGCGAGGACGAAGGAAGGAGCCACAGCATCGTGCGTGGGCCCGCCGCCAGATCACCGCTGACCTTCATCGCGTTGACATTCGGGATATCCATCGGCTTCTGGCTGATCGGTGCCGCGACCGACCGCCTCTCCGTCGAGCTTCCGGGCCGTTTACCCATCAGCTCCCTCATGGCTTCTGCCCCATTGCTGGCAGCGGTGGTCCTGATCGGCAAGGAGAACGACCCCGGCGGAGTGAAGCGACTCCTGCGCAGGGCCTTCGACCACAAGAACATCACCCACAAGGTCTGGTACGCGCCGGCCGTCCTGCTGATGCCCGCCATCATGCTGGTGTCGTACGGGGTGATGCGGCTTCTGGGCCAGCCTCTGCCCGAGCTGGAGATCTCACTGGCGGCGATACCCGCTGTGTTCGTCTTCTTCCTGGTGGGAGCCGTATGCGAGGAGCTGGGCTGGATGGGCTACGCGGCCGATCCGCTGCGGGAGCGCTGGAGTGTGGTGGGTACCGGTCTCGCGCTGGGGACGGTCTGGGGGGTCTGGCACATCATCCCGTACGCGCAGGCAGGTCATCCCCCTGCGTGGATAGTGTGGCAGTGCGTTTACACGATCGCCTTACGCGTCATTGTCGTCTGGCTGTATCACAACACGGGCAGAAGTGTGTTCGCCGCGATTCTCTGCCACACCTCGTCCAACGTCGGCTGGTTCCTGTTTCCCAACTCCGGCTCACATTACGATCCGGCCGTGACAGGAACGATCGCTGCGCTCGCCGTCGTATGCGCCGTTCGCTGTGGGCGGTTGGCCGTCCGGCCACCGTGAACGCTTCAGCTTCACGCCGTGGGCGCGGCACCATTCCCGGACGGAGAGGATGTCAGCCAGGTCGCGGCACAGCCGGTACAGCTCCGACACGGTCAGCCGGTCGCCGGGCCGCTTACCCGGCCGGCTCGCGGAAGCCGGCGCGCTCGAGCGCGGGGATCTTCGAGGAGATCTCCGGGTCGGCGAACAGCCGCACCCCGTCCGTGCCGTCGCCGATTCCGGCCTCGGCGAGCCCGCCTCGCCATCGTGCTCACCCCGGCCTGGTCCTGTGTCCGCTACGGCCAGACCTCGACCGTCGAAGGGCTGCTGTACGGGATCAAACCGGTGGTGGTGGCCATCGTGGTCTGGGCCCCGATCGGATTGCTCAAGGATGAGCCGCCGGTAGCAGTCCCAGGCGAAGCGCTCTCCGCCGTGGGCGGCCAGCCCGGTGACGGTCGCGTCGGTGAGGCCGATGTCCAGGACGGTCTCCATCATGCCGGGCATGGAGAAGCGGCCGCCGGAGCGGACCGACAGCAGCAGCGGGTCGCCGGGGTCGCCGAACCCGCGGTTCATGGTCTTCTCGATCCGCCGCAGGTGGGTGGCCATCTCCTCCTCCAGCCCCGCCGGAGCCACGCCTTCCGCCAGATAGGAGCGGCAGGCCTCGGTGGTGACGGTGAAGCCCGGCGGGACGGGCAGGCCCAGCCGGGTCATCTCGGCCAGGTTGGCGCCCTTGCCGCCGAGCAGGTCCTTCATGTCCTTGTCGCCGTCGGCGAAGTCGTACACGTAGGTGCGCATCGCGCGCCGCCTCCTTCGGTTCGTGTGGTGCGAGAAGGCGGCCGAAGCGGCGGCTCCGGCCGCCGGGTCCGGGGTCAGCGCCTCCCGTAGTAGGCGGCACGCATGAGGTCGCGCATGTCGTCGAGCATCGGCATCCGGGGGTTGGCCGGGGCGCACTGGTCCTCGTAGGCGTTACGGGCCTGCTCGGGCAGCGCGGCCAGGAAGGCCCCCTCCTCGACGCCGAGGTCACCGAAGGACGACGGGATGCCCACGACCTCCCGGAGCCGCTCCACCGCGACGGCCAGGGACTCCACGCCCTCGGCCGGGGTGGCGGCGGGCAGGCCCAGCGCCTGGGCGATCTCCTGGAAGCGCTCGGGGGCGCGGTAGTGCTCGTACTTCGGCCAGCCCGACAGCTTGGCGGGAACCGTCCCGTTGTAGCGGATCACGTGGGGGAGCAGGAGCGCGTTGGTCCGGCCATGTGCCACGTGGAAGGTCGCCCCCAGCGTGTGCGACATGGCGTGCACGATGCCGAGGAAGGCGTTGCCGAAGGCCATCCCGGCGATGGTGCCGGCGTTGTGCATCCGCTCACGGGCGGCCGGGTCGGCGGCGCCGCGGCTCACCGCGCGCTCCAGGTTGGCGAAGACCAGTTTGATCGCGTGCAGCGCCAGGCCGTCGGTGAAGTCGCTGGCATACACCGACACGTACGCCTCGATGGCGTGGGTGAGGGCGTCGAAGCCGCTGTCGGCGGTGACCACGGCCGGCAGGTCCGCGGCCAGGACGGGGTCGACGATGGCGACGCTGGGGGTGAGCGCGTAGTCGGCCAGCGGATACTTCTTGCCGGTGGCGGTGTCGGTGATCACCGCGAAGGGGGTGACCTCGGCACCGGTGCCCGACGTCGTCGGCACGCACACCAGCCGCGCCAGCTCGCCCAGCGTCGGGAACGTGAAGGCGCGCTTGCGGATGTCGAAGAACTTCTGCCGCATGTCGTCGAAGACGACCTCGGGGTGCTCGTAGCGCAGCCACATCACCTTGGCCGCGTCCATCGCCGACCCGCCGCCCAGCGCGATGATGGTGTCGGGCCGGAACGCGCGCATCAGCTCGGCGCCCCGGTCGACGGTGGCGACACTCGGCTCCGGCTCCACGTCGTCGATGATCTGCAGCGCCACCCGCTCCGGACGCCGGCCCAGCACGGTGAGAACGCGGTCGACGTATCCCAGGCGGGTCATCGTCGGGTCGGTCACGATGCTCACCCGGTGCACGCCGGGCATGTCGGCCAGATAGCGGATCGCGTGCGGCTCGAAGTAGACCTTCGCCGGGACCTTGAACCACTGCAGGTTGTTGGTGCGCCGGCCGATCCGCTTGATGTTGAGCAGGTCGACCGCCGAGACGTTGTGGGAGACCGAGTTGCGGCCGTAGCTGCCGCAGCCCAGGGTCAGCGACGGGATGAACGCGTTGTACATGTCGCCGATGCCGCCTTGTGAGGACGGCGCGTTCCAGATGATCCGCACCGCCTTGACCCGCATGCCGAACTCCTCGGCCAGGTCCTCGTCGCGGGTGTGGATCGCGGCACTGTGTCCCAGCCCGCCGAACTCCACCATCCGCTCGGCCGTCACGATCGCCTCCTCGCGGCTGCCGGCCCGCAGCACCGCCAGTACCGGGCACAGCTTCTCCCTGGTCAGCGGCTCGGCGGGGCCGACCTCGGCGACCTCGACAAGGATGATCGAGGTGCCGTCGGGCACCGTGAACCCGGCCTGCTCGGCGATCCAGCTCGCCGGCCGGCCCACGGCGTCGGCGTTGATCCTCGCCTGCGCGCACGACTCGCCGCCGGCCGCAGCGCCGAACAGGAACGCCTCCAGCTTGCGCTTCTCCTCGGCGTCGGCCAGGTGCGCGTGCAGGACGGCGAACTCGGCGAGCGCGTCCTCGTACACCGCGTCATCGATGATCACAGCCTGCTCCGAGGCGCAGATCATGCCGTTGTCGAAGGACTTGGACAGCACGATGTCGTTGACCGCGCGGCGCAGGTCCGCGGTGGCCTCCACGTACGCGGGCACGTTGCCGGCGCCCACCCCGAGAGCGGGTTTGCCGGCCGAGTACGCCGCCCGCACCATGCCGTTGCCGCCGGTGGCCAGGATCGTCGACACGCCGTCGTGACGCATCAGCGCGGTCGTCGCCGCCAGAGACGGCCGTTCGATCCACTGCACGCAGTGCTCGGGCGCACCGGCCGCGACCGCGGCGTCCCGCACGATCCTGGCCGCGGCTGCGCTGCACTCGTGGGCGGCGGGGTGGAAGGCGAACACGATCGGGTTGCGCGTCTTCAGCGCGATCAGCGCCTTGAAGATCGTGGTGGAGGTCGGGTTGGTGACCGGGGTGATCCCGCAGACGACGCCCACGGGTTCGGCGATCTCCACCAGCCCGCTGATGTCGTCGCGCGAGACGACGCCGACGGTCTTGAGGCTCGCCATGCTGTTGGTCACGTGCTCGCAAGCGAAGATGTTCTTGACCGCCTTGTCCTCGAACACGCCACGCCCGGTCTCGGTGACGGCCCGCTCGGCCAGCTCCGCGTGCTCGTCCAGCGCGGCCACGGACGCCTTCTTGACGATGTGGTCGATCTGCTCCTGATCGAAGGCGCCGTAGTCGTCCAGTGCCTTCAGCGCGTTCCCCACCAGGGTGTCGATCATCTCGGTGACGGCGGGCGGGACATGTGCGACCTGGTCGGCCATGCGGATCACCTCGGGTGTCTTGCTCTTATGGTCATCTTCAGAATCCCGGTCACGCGCCCGGCGTGCCGGAGCCGAAAGGCACCTTCGTCCGGGACGTTGGTCTCCGGAACCGTGGCCCGATACCGGCCCTCCCGGAGACGACGAAGAGGTGGGGCCCGGCCGGTTCAGCCTCCGTTCCAGGTGCTGTCGTCCTCCTTCCAGCGCACCTCGTTCACCACGTCGACGACGCCGTTGACGCGGCCGGTCATCCGGCCCGCTATGTCGGCCTCGCTGCGACGTTCCATGGCGCCGCCCAGGGTGACGACGCCGTGGTCGACCTGGACGTTGACCTGCTCGGTGTCCACCCACAGGCAGCGGCCGAGGACCTCCTGGCGGACCTCGTCGGCGATGTCGGAGTCGGGCCGGACGAAAACCCTGATCAGGTCGCGGCGGCTGACGATACCCACCAGGCGGCCGTCCAGGTCGACGACCGGGAGCCGCTTGACCCCGTGTTCCTCCATGAGCCTGGCGGCACCGACCGTCGACGTCTCCTTGGCGACGGTGATCGCGGGGGAGGTCATCAGCTCGGCGGCGACATCGCCCCGCGCCCTGGCCTTCAGGTCGCGGCCTTCGGAGCTCAGCCGGTGCCGCAGCCGGGCGCGCAGCGGCGGCTGGTAGCCCTCACGGTAGTACTGCTCCCGGAACTCCTCCTTGGCGAGCAGGTCGGCCTCGGAGACGACGCCGATGACACGGCCCTCCCCGTCCACGACGGGGACCGCGCTCACCGCGTGCTCGATGAGGGTCTCGGCGATGTCCTTGAACGGCGTGTCGGCGGTGACCAGCGCCACGTTCCTGGTCATGACGTTCTCTACCTTGGTGCGCATGACATGTTCTCCACCTGTGATGGTGCGGGCCCGCTCGCCCGAACGGGCCCGCCGGATGTGTTACCTGGTGGTGCGGACCTTGCCGACGGGGATGCGGACGCCCGCGCCCTTGCTGTCGTCGAGCTTCACACTGATCTCCAGAAGGCCCTTGTCGTAGACCGCCTTGACGTCCTTGGGGTCGGCGCCCGCGGGCAGGACGATGGAGCGGGTGAGCGCGCCGTAGCGGAACTCGGTGCGGTGGGTGTCCTTCTCCTCGTGGTGCCGTTCGGCGTGGACGGCCAGGACACCGTCGGTGAGGGTGATCTCGAGGTCCTTGTCAGGGTCGATACCGGGGAGTTCGGCCAGCAGAACGTACCTGCCGTCCTTGACGTAGTCCTCGAACCGGATCGCAGGGCCGATCACCGGGCGCAGCCCCGCCAGCGGTCCTTCGAGCCAGTCGAAGATCTCCGGAAACAGTCCTCTCGGCTCCCTGCGGGTGAGTGTGGTCATCTGCCCACCTCCGTGGTCTCCTTGTGCTTCTCATCTCCATCCCATGCCTGGTGGGTGGCCGGATGTAGGGCCGGAGGTCCCCGCGCGGCCGCCATTGGTCGCCGCCGCCGAAGGTGCTCCCGAGGCGGGGCGGACCACGGCGACCCGCCCTGCTCGTCGTCGGCCTCGCCGATCCGGATCAAAGGCATCCGGCCAGGGCGCCCGGGGGCGGGCATCACGTCGGAGGCGGCGGCCGAGAAGGTTTCAGCCGGGCGGTTCCGCCCGGTCACGAGCCAGGACGGTGAACGGTCGCGGGCGCCGGGACCGGCGAAACGCAAGGGCCCCGCGGAATGCCCGGGCGACTTCAGGAGTGGGGGCAGTCCTGGGCGGGTGTCAGATGTCCCGCTCGTCGTGTCCGGATGCGAGGCGGCGGCCGGTGATCTGCTCGGCGCGTACCACGATGTAGTGGTCGAGGTCGCCCGGCGCCCAGGTGCGCAGGGGCAGCGCGGACAGGCGTTCGATCTCGCCGGGTTCGCGTACGGCGCGCGCGGGTCCGACGGCGGTGACCGACCAGCCGGTGCGGGCGGCGTGGTCGAACTCGTCGGCCTCGAAGGCGACGATCGCGTCGCTGGCCGCGGCGGCGAGCTTGGAGCCGACGCCGGTGCGGATCACGATGTTCTCGCCGTCGAGCACGAAGTTGACCGGCTGCACGGCGGGCAGGGCCCGGTCGGTGAACACGATGCGCCCGATCGAGGCCGACGCCAGGAGCGCGACGCACTCCTGGCGCGAGAGGATCTGCAGACCTGCCGAGTCGAGCTTCATACCCTCCAGGCTGCCCGCTCGCCCTTCGGGGACGTCAGGGACGAAAGTCCCCTCCTTCGCCGCCGATCTGCCCTACCGACGATCTGCCCTCAGGCGGGCGGCCATGGCCGCGACCTGGGTGCGCCGCTGCATGTCGAGCTTGCTCAACAGGTTGGAGACGTAGTTCTTGACCGTCTTCTCGGCCAGGAACATCCGCTCGCCGATCTGCCGGTTGGTCAGGCCCTCACCGATCAGCTCCAGGATCTGCCGCTCCTGATCCGACAGGGCGGCCAGCGGATCCTTTTTCGCCGCCTGGTCGCGCAGGCGCGCCAGCATCGAGGCCGTGGTCTGCGGATCCAGCAGCGACTGCCCGGCGGCGACCGTGCGGACCGCTCCCACCAGGTCCGAGCCGTGGATCTGCTTGAGCACATACCCCGAGGCCCCGGCCATGACCGCGTCGAACAACGCGTCGTCGTCGGCGTAGGAGGTCAGCATCAGGCACGCCAGGCCGGGCAGCTGGGAGCGGACCTCGCGGCACACGTCGACTCCGTTGCCGTCGGGCAGGCGGACGTCGAGCACGGCGACGTCGGGCTTGAGGGCGGGGATGCGAGCGATGGCCGACTCGGCGGTGCCGGCCTCGCCGATCACCTCGATGTCGTCCTCGGAGCCGAGCAGCGCGGCGACACCGCGCCGGACCACCTCGTGGTCGTCCACCAGGAAAACGCGAATCATGCTCCGCACGTTAGTCCCCCTTCGGCGGATGCCGGTAGGGACCAAGGACCCCGCGTGTCACGCCCGCGGTCGCCGGGACCCGGCGCGACGGTGAGGACCGAAAGACCCTGCTCTGATGCGCTGAGGTCGGGACCTGTGGCCCTGGGGCGGACCGCCCGGCGGGAGTTCGATGGGAGAGCAGGAGAGGACGTCCCGCACCACGCGCACCGCGGGGTGGCGATCGTCCGCCCCCGGCGACGCCCGAATCACGGGAACGCTCGAACGACTCGCAGAAACCGAGGAGAAGAAGATGCCGACCACCGTGAACGACGTGATGGGCCGCACCGCGATCGCGGTGCCGCAGGACGCCGGCTTCGCCGACATCGTGGCCGTGATGAGGCGCTTCGCCGTGGGCGCGGTGACGGTCATCGACGCCGACCGCCGCCCGGTAGGAGTGGTCTCCCAGGACGACCTGCTGCTCAAGGAGAGCGACGTGGTGCGCCACAGCATCTCGATCTTCGAAAGCTCCGGCCGCCGCCGCGAGCACGAGAAGGCCGCGGCGGTCGTGGCCAAGGACTTGATGACCTCGCCCGCGATCACCGCCACCCCGGGCATGCCCGCCCGGGACGCGGCGCGGCTCATGCACGACAAGAGGATCCAGCAGCTCCCGGTGATCGACCCGCTCACCGGCCGCCTCGCCGGCGTCCTGCACCGCGCGGACCTGCTGCGCGTCTTCGACCGTCCCGAGGCCGAGCTGCGCGCCGAGGCCGAAGCCGTCGCCCGCGACCTGACCGCCACCGGGTCCGAGGTGAGCATCGGCGTCGAGAACGGCGTGGTGACGCTCGACGGCGAGGTCGAACGCCGCTCGCAGTCCGTTCAGCTCGTCCAGGCGATCCGCCGGCTCGAAGGCGTCATCGACGTCGTCTCGCGGCTCGAGCACGGCGACGACGACCTGCTCGTCCTCCCGCCGCTGCTGTAGACCGCCGCTGTGCAAGGGACGTGCGCCGACGCGAAAAGGCCGAAAGTCCTGCGGGCGCGGTTCTTACGGCACTGTGGCCGGGCTTCGGGAAGCGGTGTGATGAAGGTGTTCGCAAAGACCGCCGAACACCACGGAACTACACGGAAAGGGGAGCCGTCATGGCCACCACCCACGGACACGACGTTCACACCAAGCCGGTCACGGGCGCCGTCCCCGCACAGACCGTTCCCGCACACGCCATGCCCACACCGGCCGTCACGACTCAGGCCGTCGAGCGCCAAGCCGTCAGGCGTCCGGTCGACTATGTCTGGGCGGTCGCCCGGATCGGTCTGGGCTGGATCTTCCTGTGGGCGTTCCTGGACAAGACCTTCGGCTGGGGGTTCGCCACTCCCGCTGAGCGTGCCTGGCTCAACGGTGGCAGCCCCACCACCGGCTTCCTCAAGGGCACCGGCGACAACGCCCTGGGCGGGGTGTTCACCGCCCTGGCCGGACAGGGATGGGTCGACTGGCTGTTCATGCTCGGCCTGCTCGGCATCGGCGCCGCCCTCCTGCTGGGTGCGGGCCTGCGCATCGCCGCCGTCGCCGGCGGCCTGATGATGGTCCTGATGTGGGCCGCCGAACTGCCCCTGCAGACCAACCCCTTCCTCGACGACCACCTCATCTACGCCATCGTCCTGGCAGGCCTCGCCCTGACCGGCGCCGGCACCACCTGGGGCATCGGCACCTGGTGGGCCACCACCCCCCTGGTCCGCCGCCACCCCGTCCTCCGATAACCGCCCTCACCCACAGACGAAAGACCCGCTCCCCCCGCACGGGAGTGGGTCTTTCCACGTCCCGAACACGGAATCTCCCGGCGTCCCACCCGACACCGCACCATCGCGCGGTCGTTGACGAGGAGGACGCGGGACAGCTCCCGGCGCCGGCTCCCGTTCGGCCCGACAGGTGAGGACCTAGGTCCCTTTGCGATCAACCGATTACCGAGAAGGCTGAGAGCATGAACAAACTCCAGAAGATCGACGCCTACTGGCGCGCGGCCAACTATCTGTCGGTCGGTCAGATCTACCTGCTGGACAACCCGTTGCTGGCCGAGCCGTTGCGGGCCGAGCACATCAAGCCCCGGTTGCTGGGGCACTGGGGGACCACGCCGGGGCTGAACTTCTGTTTCGCCCACCTGAACCGGGTCATCGCCGAACGCGACCAGGACATGATCTATATCGCCGGTCCGGGGCACGGCGGGCCGGCGGCGGTGGCGCATGCCTGGCTGGAGGGTTCCTATACCGAGAAGTATCCGGATGTCACGCGGGATGGGGAGGGGATGCGGCGGTTGTTTCGGCAGTTCTCCTTTCCCGGGGGCATTCCCTCTCATGTGGCGCCCGAGACGCCGGGCTCGATCCACGAGGGTGGTGAGCTGGGGTATTCGCTGGCGCATGCGTACGGGGCGGCGTTCGACAACCCGGACCTGGTGGTGGCCTGCGTCATCGGCGACGGGGAGGCCGAGACCGGGCCGCTGGCGGCCGGCTGGCACAGCAACAAGTTCCTCGACCCGGGCCGTGATGGTGCGGTGCTGCCGATCCTGCACCTGAACGGCTACAAGATCGCCAACCCGACCGTGCTGGCCCGCATCCCCGAGGCCGAGCTGGTCAAGCTCATGGAGGGCTACGGATACCGGCCGCACCTGGTGTCCGGGGACGATCCCGAGGCCAT
>NZ_JBEZZK010000012.1:0-271426 GCF_040639135.1 Streptosporangium sp. NPDC023963 | reverse complement strand
CGCCAGCCGCTTTCCGCACCGACCTGCGAGAAGCCCATCGTGATCTTGCCGTCGTCGGCGACCTTACCGGTGTCGGTGGAGCCGCCCGGCGCGCTGGTGCTACCGCAAGCCGTCATCGCCGTGGCGAGAACACCTGCCAGGACGAACGCTGAAACTTTTCGGAACATGGGGGGAATGTCCTTCTATGTGAGCGTTAACATTTTGGGCGGAAGACCACGAATTGTGCTGGTCGTCCGATTTGACGGCTACCTCGGCCGAGTGCCGTTCTCCCGCAGGGCGAGCGAGGGCGCGCGCTAGATGCTCACCTGACGCGTCCGCCGCGCGGACCCGCCACGGCAGCCCGCCGGCACCGCGTCGCCGCACGGCTCCGCGGTTTCCGGACGCCCGTTCCGCGCGCGCCCGGAGGCTCGTCGAGCATCCAGGAGACCGTCCGGCGCGACACGCTCGCCGACCCGGGCACCTCGGCAGCCACCGGCGGGTGGAGCCCCACACTTGTCTGCACGGCCGCTCCTCATCTTGCGTTGGACAAGACTGTGAACGCTAACAACCATGCCGTCAAGCGATCGCCTTATTACGGTCTAATCACACCGGAAACGTGAAGCCGTGAGCCACCGCGATCCTCACGGTCTGCGGCGGCGACCGGGCGAGGGTCTTCGGCGTGGCCACGCTGCGGGGGCACGCGAAAGAGGCGGGGCCGGCCGGCGGGAATTCGCGCACGCGTGGCGTGTGGCCGTCGCGCCCGCGATCGGTGCCCGTTGATCTAGGGTGGCACCGTCCTGTCGCATGATCCACTGGTTACGCAGGGTGATCTCCCCCTCATGCTTCCCGCTCATGTCGACCGTGCGCTACGTCGACATCAGCGGAACCCGGCGACTCGGGCGGCTCGTTCATCTCCCTCGACCAGGCCCAGGGCGTCACCTCGGGCGGCTCGGGCGACTGCGCCTCGGGCGGCACCACCTGCTTCCAGCCGCTCGGCGAGATCCTCACCGCCTACGGCCTGACCCTGCGGACCACCGCGGGCGACCCGCCACCGATCACGATCACCTGCGCCGGCTACCCCAGCACCTACAGCGGCACCCCGGCCGCCGGCCGTTCGGCCTACCAGCCGAGGAACGTCTACTACCGCGCCAACGTCTCGGGAGTCCACTCCGGCTGCCTGAACGGTCCCGGCGGCACCGGCTTCCACCTGTTCCTGCAGAAGTGGGACAACAGGAGTGCCTGGCTGACCGTCGCCACCTCCGACGGCACCGGCCCGGACGCGCAGATCACCTACACCGGCACGGCCGGCTACTACCGCTACCGGGTGAGCGCCACGGCCGGCTCCGGCGCCTACACCCTGGCTTTCAGGGCGCCCTGACCCGGCACCCGCCGCACCACCTCACCGGGGGCGCCATCGTGCGGTGGTGCGGCACGGCCCCGCCCCGGCCGGGCGGCGGGGCCGGGTCGCACGCCCCTGACCGGAGGGCCGCACGTCCCTAACCGGATCCTGGGGCGAGGGTGACGGCGATCAGCAGGACGCAGACGGCCGCGATCGCCGCGACCACGGCGGCCACCCCGATCCACGGCGCCGCGAACGGCAGCAGCAGGACGACGGCGACGCAGCCCAGAAGCGCGGCGGGCCGGACGACGGGCTCCGCCAGGATGGAGGCGGGGACCACCCAGAGCAGGGCGAGGAACACCCCGACCGGTATCGCGACGGCGTAGCAGATCGTCAGGGAGGACGCCCCGACGGAGTGTCCGGTCTGCTCGACCGCGACCTCGAGTCCGGCGCCGAGGGCCGCCAGGGCCGCGAAGACACCGTAATGGCCGTATCCCCACAGGTAGGAGCGATGGCGACGGTCACTGAGGCCTTCGCCGGCGGGGGCGAGAAAGTAGAGCCACCACAGGGCGAACAGCAGGACGAGCCCGGACACGGCGATGACGACGAGGGAACCGCTGAGCTCGGCCGCCTCGATCGCCCCCTCGACTCCCGTGGTCGCGGCGAGGACGCTCTCGCCGAGCAGAATGATCGTGAACAGGCCGTAGCGCTCGGCGATGTGGTGCGGATGCCAGCTGGTGGCCCCGGCCCGTTCCGCCCACCGTGGCACCGCGAGTTCCAGGACGGCCAGGCCGGCGAAGAACGGCAACAGGGCGGACGGCGGCAGGACACCCGCCTGTGAGAGGAGGAGGCGGAGCACCCAGCCCACCTGCACGACGGTGATACCCGCGGCGTAGCGCAGCGCGGTGCGGCGGCCCGGCGCGTCCTCGGCGCCGGCCCGCAGCCACTGGGCGACGAGCCCGATCCTCATGATGAGGTAACCGAGCGTGACGGCGCGGTAGTCGGAGTCGTCGGCCGCCGCCGGTACGCCGGCGGCGAGGACCAGCACTCCGGCCATCTGCACCATGGTCAGCAGCCGGTAGGCGACGTCGTCGGTGTCGTACGAGGACGCGAACCAGGTGAAGTTCATCCACGCCCACCAGATCGCGAAGAAGACCTGGAGGAAGGGGAGGAGCCCGGCCGGGCCGTGGCCGCCGGCGATGCCGTGCGCGAGCCGCGCGGTGACGGCCGCGATCGCGACCACGAAGGTCAGATCGAACAAAAGCTCGAGAGGGCTGGAGACGCGGTGCGGTTCGTCAGTCGGACGCGCCCTCATCCGGACCCGGATCCGGCTCCCGGTACTCGCTGGTGGCAAGGTCTCACTCCTGTCGCTCCATGACTCCGTCCTGCAGGAAGACAGGACAGCCTCCCGATCTGTGACACCTCCGCGCCGGGGATCCGCGACCGGAAGGATCTCCGAGGGGCGCGGTCACGGGCCCGGCCGGCACCGGGTACGCACGCGAGGCAGGCCGTGGACGCCCGGCACGAGGAGCCGGCGGGGAGGGTCGTCGGCCCGGAACATGGCCCCCGATAAGGTGAGAAAGGGGCGATGACCATGGCGGATACCGCGCCAGCTAACGAATCCGATGAATCCATAGATCTCGAACAGGCCGCGACGATCTTCGCGGATGTGCGGCCGCGCCTGTTCGGGATCGCGTACCGGATGCTCGGCAGCGCCGGCGAGGCCGAGGACCTGGTGCAGGACGTGTGGCTGCGCTGGCAGACCTGTGACCGCCGCGCGGTGGTCAACCCGGTCGCGTTCCTGGCGACGGTGACCACGCGGCTGGCCATCAACGCCGCCCAGTCGGCGCGGGTCCGCCGCGAGACCTACATCGGCCCGTGGCTTCCGGAACCCGTCGACACCAGCACGGATCCGTATCTCGGCGCCGAGCGGAACGAGGCCCTGGGGTTCGCGGTCCTGCTCCTCCTGGAGAGGCTTTCGCCCAGCGAACGCGCCGCGTACGTGCTGCGGGAGGCGTTCGACTACCCGTACCGGCAGATCGCCGAGATCATCCGGCTCAGCGAGGCGGCGGTCCGCCAGCTGGTCAGCAGGGCCCGCAAACACGTGGTCGCCGAACGTCGCGCGCCGGTGACCGGCGCCGAGCAGCACAGGCTCCTGAGGGCCTTCGTCGCCGCCGCCCGTTCCGGCGACCTGGCCACGCTGGAGGAACTCTTCGCGGCGGACGTGATCAGCTACTCCGACGGCGGTGGCGCCGTCCGGGCCTCCCGCATCCCCGTGGTGGGCGCCTTCCGGGTGGCCAAGTACCACAGGGCGTTCGCGAACCGGTTCTGGGCCGGGGTCGAGGTGGAGTGGGCGAGCCTGAACGGGCAGGCGGCCGCTCTGCTGAGCCGCGACGGCGCGGTGTTCGCGGTGGCCACCGTCAACGCCTCGGCCCAGGGCATCGACCAGGTGCTGTGGATGATGAACCCGGCCAAGATCAACTCGGTGGCCGCCGCGGGCTGACCCGCCGCCGGGCGCCGCCGGGCCGCGGTCACGACCGCCCGCCTGAGGGCAGATCGGCGGCGAAGGAGGGGACTTTCGTCCCTGACGTCCCCGAAGGGCGAGCGGGCAGCCTGGAGGGTATGAAGCTCGACTCGGCAGGTCTGCAGATCCTCTCGCGCCAGGAGTGCGTCGCGCTCCTGGCGTCGGCCTCGATCGGGCGCATCGTGTTCACCGACCGGGCCCTGCCCGCCGTGCAGCCGGTCAACTTCGTGCTCGACGGCGAGAACATCGTGATCCGCACCGGCGTCGGCTCCAAGCTCGCCGCCGCGACCGGCGACGCGATCGTCGCCTTCGAGGCCGACGAGTTCGACCACGCCGCCCGCACCGGCTGGTCGGTCACCACCGTCGGACCCGCGCGCGCCGTACGCGAACCCGGCGAGATCGAACGCCTGTCCGCACTGCCCCTGCGCACCTGGGCACCGGGCGACCGCGACCACTACATCGTGGTACGCGCCGAGCAGATCACCGGCCGCCGCCTCGCATCCGGACACGACGGGCGGGAGAGCTGACCGCCCGGGGCTCTCGGCCCCGGATCGGCGCCCCGGATCGGCCCCGGAGCCGCCCCGGCCGTCGCGCACGGGCCCTTCCGTCCCGTCCCGGCGGAGCCGGTCGTCGACCGCCGTGGGACCTTCGGCCCTTTCCCGCCGCCGTGTCCCGCACGATCATGGGGGGACACCGGCCACCGGCCACCGGAAGGGAAGACGCGATGAGCATCAGGGAAATGATCGAGCAGGCGAAGGACACCGTTTCGATCAGGCGGGTCTTCGGCGAGCCCATCGTCCAGGACGGCCTGACGATCATCCCCGTGGCCAGGGTCGTCGGCGGCGGTGGCGGCGGGAGCGGCAGCGGGGAGCGGGAGGGCGACCGCCCGTCGGAGGGGTCGGGGGGCGGGCTCGGCTTCGGCGTCACCCCCACCGGGGTGTTCGTCATCAAGGACGCCGAGGTGCGCTGGCAGCCCGCGGTGGACGTCAACCGCATCGTCCTCGGCGGCCAGATCGTCGCCATCGCCGCCCTGCTGACGGTGCGTGCCATCGTGCGTGCGCGCGCCAGGACGGCGAGGAGGCGATAGCGGCGAGAGTCCCCGATCGGGAGAGGGCGAGGCCGGGGAGAGTGCCCGGCCACGGCCGTGCCGGTCGCGGGAGGGCGCCTCGGAGGGCGCGCCGGAAGGCGTCCGCGCCCGGCACGGCCGAGGGCGGGCAGGACTTGACCGGACGCGCCTTCCGCAAGTTTTGTGATCTTGAAATTTCGCGGAACGGTATCCGGAATTCCTGGACAGCAGGAGAAAACAAGCAATAGCCTCATTTCCACTTTCCAGGTGATCTTGCCATGGCAAGTCGACGGGACGGGGGTTCCCACTGATCGTCCGGCGGGCGGAGACACTCGGAGGGGATGTGGGCGCTCAGGCGGAGGCCGGCGACATGGCGCGCCAGATCGTCGGCGCCCGGCTCCGGCAGCTCCGGCTCCAGCGCAACCTGACCGCCGCCGAAGCCGGCAAGGCCATCCGTGCCAGCGAGTCGAAGATCAGCCGTATGGAGACCGGGCAGCGGGGCTTCCGCCGGGACGATCTGCGCGACCTCTTCACCCTGTACGGCGTCACCGACCCGTACCAGCGGGAGATGCTGCTGTCCGTGGCGTTCGGCGAGCGCAGGCCGGGCTGGTGGGACAGCAAGGAGCTTCCGCTGGACGCGGCGGTGGTGATGCGCCTGGAGCAGACCGCGGACCTCATCCGCACCTACCAGCCGTTCGTCATCCCGCCCCTCCTGCAGACCCCGGAGTACGCGGCGGCCGCCTACCGGATGAGCCGGTACCCGGCCCCGCCCCACCACGTCGAGAGAAGCGTGGAGCAGCTGCTGCGCCGCCAGAAGGTGCTCGCCGGCGCCGACCGGCCCGTGCTGTGGGCCGTGATCGAGGAGCCCGTGCTGTGGCGGCCGGTCGCGGGAGTGGACGCGCACATCCGCCAGCTCATCGCGCTGACCGCCTCTGCCCAGATGAAGGGCATCAGCATCCAGGTGAATCCGATGGGCTCACGGTTCGTCCCCGGGTACGGGCCTTTCACGATCTTTCGCCGCGGTTACGGCCGGCCCCAGGTGATCGCCGTCCACGGCGAGAGGGACGAGGTCGCCGAACGGTCCTTCCGGGAGGAGCACGCCATCACGTTCGACCGGCTCTCGGTCGCGGCCTGCGAGAGCGGCGACACGACAGCGCTCCTGATGAGGATCTGTGACCGCATCCACGTAATGGACGACCACCCACCTCCACCGAAAGGCGCCCAGTGACCCATCCCAGTGACGCATCGCAGGCGAGCGCGGCCCGCATGTACGACGTCATGCTCGGCGGCCAGGAGAACTTCGCGGCGGACCGGGAAGCCGTCAAGATGCTGGTGGCTCATTTCCCGACGGTCCCCGACGCGTGCCGGGCCAACCGCGGGTTCCTGCTGCGAGCCGCCAGGACCATGGCCGACGCCGGCATCGACCAGTTCCTGGACATCGGCTGCGGCCTGCCCACTCCCCCGAACCTCCACCAGGTCGTGCGGAGCGTCCACCCGGACGCCCGCGTGGTGTACGTCGACAACGACCAGACGGTCGTCACGCACAACCAGTCGACGGTCGACCACTCCGGCGTGCTGACGATCCACGGGGACCTGCGCCGGCCGCAGGAGATCCTGGACCACCCCCGGGTGCGGGCCACGCTCGACTTCACCCGGCCGATCGGCGTGTTCACCGTCGCGGTATGGCATTTCGTCACCGACGACACCGCGCACGACCTCATGGCCCGGTTGCGTGACGCCCTCGCGCCGGGCAGCTACCTGGGGCTGACCCATGCCTGTTCCGACACGATGCCGGAGGACGAGGCGTCCGCCGGGCTGGCGGTGTACGGGCAGACCCGCAACCCGGTCCGGCTCCGCACCATGCGCGAGGTCGGCGAGCTGTTCGAGGGGTTCGAGCTCCTCGAACCGGGACTGGTCCTGGCGGCGGACTGGCGTCCCGTCGACGGCGACCCGTTCCCCGAGCACGCGTTCGAGGTCGTCGCCGGTCTCGGCAGGATCCCGCCGCGCTGAACCACCCGCGGGCGGGCGCCGGGTCCCGCCACGGCGGGGCCCTGCCGATCGGGCGATCGGTCCGGCCGTTCCCCGCCCCGAGACGAGATCACCGCCACTTCTAGGATGAGCCGCATGCACATTCTCGAACTCGACCGGCGGGCGGGCGACGCCTCGGGGAAGGCCGCCACCGCCACCCACGGCGCACCGGTCCACCGGCCGCCGGCCGCCGGCCTCGGACGTGACCCGCGGCGGACCCCATGACGGACTTCGGCTTCGTCGCGCTCGGCGACAGCTTCACCGAGGGGGTCGGCGACCCTCTTCCCGACGGTACGTTGCGCGGGTGGGCGGATCTCGTGGCGGCGGATCTCGACGCGCCCGGCTTCGGCTACGCGAACCTGGCCATCCGGGGGCGCAGGTTCGACGACGTCATCGCGCAGCAGGTCGACGTGGCGATCGCGATGAGCCCGTCACTCGTCAGCATCGCCGCGGGCGGCAACGACGCGCTGTGGCGCGGCTTCGACCTGACCACCATGCGCGACCGCTTCGACCAGGTGGTCGCCCGCCTGCGCGCGTCGGGCGCGGACGTGCTGCTCTTCACCTTCCCCGACCTGAGCGTCCGGCTCCCGCTGCCCCACGTGCTGCGGCCCCGCATCGTCGCGATGAACGACCTGGTCACGGAGGTGGCCGAGCGGCACGGGGCCCACCTGGTCGACCTGTTCGGCGACCGGGCGTTCGACGACCACGGACTGTGGAGCGACGATCGCCTGCACCTCAACCCGCGGGGCCACCGCCGGGTCGCCGACCAGGTCCTGGCCGCGCTCGGCCGCGCCGCCGCCCCTCCCCCGCCCCCTCCCGGCCCGCCCGCCGCCAGACCGGCGCTGCTCGCCGACCTCCGCTGGGCCTCGGCGCACCTCACCCCCTGGCTGCGCCGCCGCCTGACGGGCCGCTCCTCGGGTGACGGGATCCTGCCCAAGCGTCCCGTCCTGACGGGCGGATTCGAGTCGCCGTCCGGCCCGTCCCCGGACCCGCGGTCCGGCTGAGCGGCCCGCCGGGGGCCGCGCGTGATCAGGCGGGGACGGCGTGACCCGGTGAGATCCGGAGTTCCGGGCCCGCTTTCCGCGTGGGGCGCCGACGGGCGCCCCACGCGGACCCCCGGCTGCGGACCCCCGGCATGCGGACCCCCGGCTGCGGATTCCCGGCGTCGGCTCCCCCGCGACCGCGAAGACTGCCGGCCCGGTGCCTAACCGGCCCGGTACCTAACCCCGATTACCGACTGTAACGTTTTAACATGATTTGAGTTAATTCTTAGCTTTCGCGAGGTATTAGCCCCAAGGACCTTAATTGGGGGCAGGCGATGGCACTCACGAAGGTGGCAACCCGGGACTGGACGCGACGGCGGACCGCGAAACGCGAGCGGCTGGAGGCGGTGAGGCCCTTCATCTCGGGCACCTCGGGCCGGGTCCTGGACACCGGACGGACGCGTGACGCCCTGCAGGCGTTGCTGCGGCCGGGCGACCGGGTGGCTCTGGAGGGAGACAACCAGAAGCAGGCGGACTTCCTCGCCGAGGCGCTGGCCGGGTGCGACCCGAAGGTGGTGCACGACCTCCATCTGCTGATCTCCTCGATCAGCCTGCGTGAGCATCTGGACGTCTTCGAGCGCGGGGTGGCCCACCGTCTCGACTTCTCCTACGCCGGTCCGCAGAGCGTGCGCATGGCGCAGCTGCTCGCCGACGGCACAGTCGAGGTCGGGGCGATCCACACCTATGTCGAGTTGTACGCGCGGATGTTCGTCGACCTCACCCCGGACGTCGCGCTGCTCTGCGCCGAGCAGGCCGACCGCGAGGGAAACCTCTACACCGGACCCGGCACCGAGGACACCCCGACCATCGCCGAGGCGACGGCGTTCCACGACGGCGTGGTCCTGGTCCAGGTCAACGAGCTGGTGGACAGGGTTACCCGGGTGGACATCCCCGGCGACTGGGTGGACCTGGTCGTGGAGAGCCCCCGGCCGTTCGCGCTGGAGCCGCTGTTCACCCGGGACCCCCGCCAGATCGGCCAGGTGGAGATCCTGATGGCCATGCTGGCGCTGCGCGGCATCTACGAGCGGCACGGCGTGACCACGCTGAACCACGGGATCGGCTTCGACACCGCGGCGATCGAGCTCATCCTGCCCACGTACGGCGAGGAGCTGGGCCTGCGCGGGAAGATCTGCAAGCACTGGACGCTCAACCCGCACCCGACGCTCATCCCCGCCATCGAGAGCGGCTGGGTCGAGTCGGTGCACTGCTTCGGCGGGGAGCCCGGCACGGAGCGCTACGTCGCCGCCCGCCCGGACGTGTTCTTCACCGGCAGGGACGGATCGCTCCGGTCGAACCGGGTGCTGTGCCAGCTCGCGGGCCAGTACGCCGTGGACATGTTCATCGGGTCGTCGCTGCAGATCGACGCCCGCGCCAACTCCTCGACGGTCACCGAGAGCCGGCTCACCGGTTTCGGCGGAGCGCCCAACATGGGACACGACCCGCACGGCCGCAGGCACGCCTCCCCCGCCTGGCTGAGCCTGCTGACCGGCCAGGCGTCCGCGCCCCGGGGGCGCAAGCTCGTCGTGCAGATCACGCAGACCTTCCGTTCCGGCGGCGTCCCGGCGTTCGTGGAGTCGCTGGACGCCGTCCAGGTGGGCAAGGACGCCGGAATGCCCATCCCGCCGGTCATGATCTACGGCGACGACGTCAGCCACGTGGTGACCGAGGAGGGGGTGGCCTACCTCTACAGGGCCGTCTGCCTGGCCGAGCGGCGCGAGGCGTTGGCCGCGGTCGCGGGGGCCACCCCGGTCGGCCGCGACATCGCCGAGCGGCGCGTGGACGAGCTGCGCCGCGACGGTCTGGTCGCGCTGCCGGAGGACCTCAAGGTCGACGTCCGCAAGGCGGACCGGTCCCTGCTGGCGGCCCGCAGCATCGAGGATCTCGTCGCCTGGTCCGGGGGCCTGTACGACCCGCCCGCGCGGTTCCGGACCTGGTGACCGGCCGATGACCGTCACCGGCGGCGCGCTCGCGGCGGGGGAACGGGCGGCGAGGCCCTCCGCGGACCTGCTCGCCGACCTGGCCGTCCGGGCGCTGTGCCAGGAGGCGTGCCTGAGCCCCAAGCCGGGCCTGGCCGACCGCCGCGGGCGCGGCGCGCACGACGACATGGATCTGCCGCTCCTGCTGGCCTCCGCCCGGTCGCTGCGCCCCGTGTTCCGCTCCCTCGCCGAGGCGGCGGAGCGGACGTCCACCGGGATCGAACGCCGGGAGGAGCTGGGCCGGCTCGGCCGCGCGGGCGAGGCGGTCATGCTGCGGACCACCCGGGGGGTGAACACGCACCGCGGGGCGCTGTGGGCGCTCGGGCTGCTCGTCGCCGCCGCCGCGGGCGCCGCCGGCGAGCGAGAGGCCGCCGGCCGGGCGGCCCGGCTCGCCGCCCTCCCCGACCGGCACCTCCCCGCGAGGGCGCCCTCCCACGGCGAGCGGGCCCGGCGGCGCTACGGGGTGCGCGGCGCCCGCGGCGAGGCCCAGGCCGCCTTCCCCCACGTCGTCGAGGTCGCCCTGCCGCGGCTGCGCCGGGCCAGGGCGGCCGGGCTTTGCGAGGAGGTGGCCCGGCTGGACGCGTTGCTGGCGGTGATGAGCCGCCTGGACGACACCTGCCTCCTGCACCGCGGCGGCCCCGAGGGCCTGCGCGTCGTACGGTCCGGCGCCGGGCGCGTCCTGGCCGAGGGGGGCGCGGGCACGGCCCGCGGCCAGGCCGCCCTCGCCGAGCTGGACGAGCGGTGCGTCGCCCGGCGGCTGTCGCCGGGCGGGAGCGCCGACCTGCTGGCCGCCGCGCTCTTCCTCGACATGGTGCCGTGGCCGGAGCCCGTCACCCGGGCCGAACGGAAGGTGCGCACATGCAGACGCTGAACTACGAGTTCCCCGCCGACCGGCCGCCCGCCCGGCGGGCGCACGTCGGGGTGGTCGGTTCGGGGGATCTGGAGGTCCTGATGACCCCGGAGCGGGCCGCCGTCGCCCGGGTGCGCGTACGCACCAGCGTCGACGGGTTCGACACGGTGTGGCGGACCGTGCTGGAGCGGTTCTTCGCCCGCCACGGGGTCGCCGGGAGCTTCGAGCTCAACGACTTCGGGGCGACGCCCGGCGTGGTCACCCTGCGCCTGCGGCAGGCCATCGAGGAGGGCCGGGCATGACGTCACAGGACACACGAACGGACTGGAGCGCGCTGCTCGCCCGTACCGGCTTCATAGAGCTGGGCGCCCGGGCGCGCGCCGTCGCGCTGCTCGACACCGGCACCGCCCGCGAGCTGTGCGGCCCCTTCGACCGGATCGAGTCACCCTGGCTGGAACCCCAGGGCGTCGTCCCGGAGGCCGACGACGGCGTCGTCGTGGTCAAGGGGAGACTCGGCGGGCGGCCCGCGGTCGTGATCGGCGTCGAGCAGGCCTTCCAGGGCGGCGGCATCGGCGAGGTCTCCGGCGCGAAGATCGCCGCCACGCTCTCCCTCGCCGCCGCCGACAACCGCGCCGGCACCCCGACGGCCGCGATCCTGCTGCTGGAGACCGGAGGCGTGCGCCTGCAGGAGGCCAATCTGGGCCTGGCCACGATCGCGGAGGTGTGCTCCGCGCTGCTGGAGCTGCGCGCCCTCCAGCCCGTCGTCGGCGTCATCGCCGGAGCGCTGGGCTGCTTCGGCGGCATGAGCATCGCCGCCGGGCTGTGCACCTCCCTGATCATGACCAGGGAGGGCCGTCTCGGGCTCGACGGCCCCGAGGTGATCGAGTCCGAGGCCGGCGTCGCCGAGTTCGACGCCTCCGACCACACGCTGATCTGGTCGATCGACGGCGGCACGCAGCGCACCGGGACCGCGCTGGCCGACGTGCTCGTCCTGGACGACGTCACCGCCGTGCGAACCGCCGTGATCGACGCGGTGGGGCGCGGCGTGCCCGGCGAGCACCGCTCTCAGCGAATCGGCGAGCTGCGGGCCCGTCTCCAGGCCGTCGACCCGGCCGATCCGCCGGAGCCGGCCGATCTCGCGGCCGTCTGGGCGAAGGTCGTACCGCGGAAGGCCGCGCCCCAGAAGGCCGCGCAGCAGAAGGCCGTACCGCGCAAGCCCGCGTCGCGGAAGGCCGCACCGAGGGGAGACGGGTGATGAGCCGGGGCCGGAACTGGACACGGGCGCTCGCCGACGGCGACGTGAGCGACGTGGTCCCGTCGGTGATCACGGCGGACGCCACCCTGGGTGGCGACGTCGCCCGCCTGATCGCCGTCGTGCCGGACCCGCGGAGCCCGTACCACCGGGCCCGCCGGGGCGAGGTCGGCCTCCGCGAGGGGCTCGCCCTCGCCGAGGCGGTGACCGAGGTCGTCACCGGGGACGCGCACCTGCCCGACGACCGCCGCCGCCCGATCGTCGCCGTCGTCGACGTGCCCAGCCAGGCCTACGGGCGCGTCGAGGAGGTGCTCGGCATCCACCACGCCCTGGCCGTCGCGGTGGACGCCTACGCCCGCGCCCGCACCGCGGGACACCCGCTGATCACCCTCATCGTCGGAACGGCGCTGTCCGGCGGATTCCTGGCGCACGGCGCGCAGGCCGGCCAGATCCTGGCGCTCGACGACCCCGGCGTGGTGGTGCACGCCATGCACAGGAAGGCCGCCGCGAGAGTGACCCGCCGCACCGTCGACGAGCTCGACGAGCTGGCCCGGCGCATCCCCCCGCTGTCCTACGACGTCACCGACTGGGCGAAGCTCGGCCTGTGCGACGGGCTCCTGGACGTCGAGAACGCCGGCGACCCGACCGGCGGGGACGTCGGGAAGGTGAGGGACGCGCTCACCGCCGCCGTCGAACGGGCCCGCCGCGGCCCCCGCGACCTGAGCAACCGGCTCACCTCGCCCGCCGCCCGGCGAACCCGGGCCGCCTCCCGGCGCGTCCACGAGGCGCTCGCCGCCCAATGGCGGTGACCGCGCGCCCGCACGACCTGCTGCGGCTCTCCGGAGCCGCGGCGCTCGACGACACGCCCCCGGGGTGGGTGCCCGCGTCGATCGCCGCCTGCCCCTGGGGTGTCGTACGGCGGGCACCGCACCCGCCCGGCCTCGTCCCGGTCGGCATCCGCGGGCCCGAGCGATGGCAGCGCCACGCCGCCCTGGTCCCCCGCGACGCGGTCATCCGCTCCGTACCGCCCGAGGAGCTGAGGGAGCGGCGGCCCTGGCTCCCCCTGCTCGCCGTCACCCTCTCCGCCGTCGCCCTCCTGCTCGCCGGCGAGCTGGAGGGCGACACCACCTGGGGCCCGATCGGCGGGGTCGGCTTCGAGCTGGCCACCGGGCAGCCGGTCACCCACCCCGGAAGTGACCTGGACCTGCTGATCCGGGCGCCGCGCAGGCTGGACCGCGCCCTGACCACCCGGCTGGCGGCCGTTTTCACCGCCCTCCCCGGCAAGGTCGACTGCCAGCTGGAGACACCAGGCGGCGGGATCGCCCTCGCCGAGTGGGTCCGCGCCGGCGGCCCCGTCATGGCCCGTACCGACCACGGCCCGTGCCTGGTGGACGACCCGTGGGCCCCCGCATGAGCGTCGCGTTCCTCTACCCCGGCCAGGGCACCCAGCGGCCCGGGATGCTCCACGACCTGCCCGACCATCCGGCCGTCACCGCGACCCGCGCCGAGGCCGAGCGGATCCTGCCCGGCTCGTCCCTGCGGGACACCGCCGAGGCGCTGGAGTCCACCGTCACCGCGCAGGTCGCGCTCTGCGTCGCCGGAGTCGCCGCGACCCGCGCCCTCGCCGGCGAGGGCGCCGTTCCCGACGCCGTGGCCGGGCACTCCGCCGGAGCGTTCCCGGCCGCCGTCGCGGCCGGCGCCCTGACCTTCGCCGAGGCCCTCGTGGCCGTACGCCACCGCGGCGAGCTGATGCGCGACGCCTACCCTCGCGGGTACGGCATGGCCGCCGTTCTCGGGCTGACCGTGTCCCAGGTCCGGCGGGTGGTCGAGTCGACCGGCACCGGCGACGACCCGGTCTACCTGGCCGTCGTCGACACCGACCATCAGGTCGTGGTCGCCGGCAGCGACCGCGCCCTGGAACGCCTCGCCGCGACGGCCGCCCGGGCCGGCGCCCGGCGCGTGCGGCGCCTGGACGTCGCCGTCCCCTCGCACTGCCCGCTGCTCGGCCACGTCGCCGACGCCATGGCCGACCACCTCGCCGCGATCCCCCGGCGTCCCCTCGGCGTTCCCTGTCTCGGCGACGCCACGGGCCGCCTCCTGCGCGACTCCGCCGCCGTCCTCGACGACCTCGCCCGCGGCATCGCCACCACGGTGAGATGGCGCGACGGCATCGCCCTGCTCGGTGAGCTCGGTACGACCCTGTTCGTCCAGACGCCCCCCGGGGACGTCCTCGCCAGGATCGCCCGGGCCGCGCACCCCCGCACCCGGGTCATCACCCTCGCCGGCACCGGCGTCGCCGACGCGGCGCTGCTCACCCGCCGCGCCCGGGGGGACGGGGCCGACCGGCACGCGACCGCCCGGGGAACGGACGCCTCGACGAGACCGGCTCCCCGATGAGACCGGCTTTCCCTCGAGACCGGCTCTCCGACAGGGCCGGCTCCTCGACGAGACCGGCTCCTCGGCAGGGCCGGCTCCCCGGCGAGACCGGCGACCGGCCGCGGAGACGCCGGGCGCCGCTCACCGGAACCCGAAGATCACCCATCACGTCAAGGGGGAAAAAGATGAGATCCGCACGCACCTGCCGGCGGCTCCGGGGGATCGCACCCGCGGTGGCACTCGCCGCGGCCGCCGCTTTCGCGGTGGCGTCGCCGGGGACCGGCGCCCAGACGGCCACCGCGGCCGGGGCGGCCGGGGCGGCCACGGAGGCTAGGGCGGCACACGGGTCGCCGGCGCTCACGGCCGAGCCGTTGCCCTGCCGGTCGCCGGGCCGCGTCAAGCCCACGGTCGTCCTGGTGCACGGCGCCTGGGCCGACGCCTCCAGCTGGAACGGCGAGGTGAGCTCCCTGCGACGAGCGGGTTACGTCGCGCGGGCCATCGCCAACCCGCTCCGGAACCTCACCGACGACGCCGCGTCCGTCGCCGACTTCCTGAGAACCGTCTCCGGCCCGATCGTTCTCGTCGGGCACTCGTACGGAGGCTCGGTGATCACGAACGCCGCCGCGGGCGCCCCGAACGTCAAGGCCCTGGTGTACGTCGACGCGGCGGCGCCCGACGTCGGGGAGACCACCGGCGGGCTCAGCGGCCGCCGCTCCGCCCTCTCCGCCGATCCCGCCTCCCTCTACGACATGGTGTCCTACCCGGGCGCGCCCCGGGGAGCGACGGACCTGTACCTCAAGCAGGACGTCTTCGTCCGCTCGTTCGCCTCGGACCTGCCCCGGGACACCGCCCTGCGCCTGTGGGCCACCCAGCGCCCCGCCTCCACCAGCGCGTTCACGACGCCGTCGAAGGCCGCGGCGTGGAAGACGATCCCCTCCTGGTACTTCATCAGCAGCGGCGACCGGATCATCACCCCGTCCTCGGAGCGGTTCATGGCCCACCGTGCGCGTTCGAAGGTCACCGAGTTCCCCGGCGGCTCGCACCTGACCCTGGTGTCGCACCCGGACGCGGTGACGACGGTGATCGGATCCGCGATCTGCTCCGTCCGCTGAGCGGCCGGAGGCCCGGACGGGACGCCGTCAGCCGCGCGGACGGCGGGCGGCCACCAGCACCGGTCCTCCCGTGACGGTGGGGAAGCGCTGGACCTCCTGGAGCCCCGACGACGTCAGGGCCTCGGCCATGCGGTCCGTGTCGAAGGCGGAGTGCTCGGTCACCTCGGCGACGTCCAGCCGGCGTGGCGACACGCGCTCGCCCGCCTCTCCGGCCTTGGCCGTCTCGATTCGGGCGAGATCCAGGACACGGTCCAGCATGTCGATGCCGAGGACGTGGGCGCGGGGGAACTCCCGGGCCAGGGCCACGGCGATCGCCGCCACCCCGGTCCCGACGTCGAGGATGCGGCTTCCCGCGGCGTCCAGGCTGTCGAACAGCCCGGCGAGCCGGGGGACGACCCTCGTGGCGAGCGCGTGGCCGGGCCACCGGATCTTCATCGAAGACCGGATCGGCCTTACCACCGACGGACATAAAGCCCCAATAGATTGCATATCTGCACCAACAGGGAGAAATAGCACAAGCATTTCTTGGCGCGCCCGGGCGAGCGCTCCATCTGCCGGCGGAACGCGGGAGACCGGCTGGAACGGATCGCCCGTGTGTGACAGGCTCACCTGGCCCGCACCGGTCGAACGAGTCGCCGACCCGTGGATCTCGCCGGCGGCGGTGCCGCTGCTCCTTCGAGGCCGGACCGGGGCGCGCGGCGCGGGAAGGGGCTCACCATGACCGAACGCATGATCACGGTGCGAGGGGTGCGGCTGTGCGCCGAATCCTTCGGCGACCCGGGCCGGCCACCGGTCCTGCTGATCATGGGGGCCGGCGCATCGATGCTGTGGTGGGAGGACGACTTCTGCCTCGAGCTCTCCGAGGGTGGAAGGTTCGTCATCCGTTACGACCATCGCGACACCGGCCGGTCCGTCACCTACCGGCCCGGGCATCCGGGCTACGACTCAGGAGACCTCGTGGAGGACGCGGTCGGTGTGCTCGACGCCTTCGAAATCCAGACGGCGCACCTGGTGGGGGCTTCCGCGGGAGGTGCCCTGGCACAACTGGTGGCGCTCGATCATCCCGACCGGACCAGCACCCTCACCCTGATCAGCACCACGTTCGCCCTGCCCACCCCTCGCGGCCGCGATCTGCCCGGGCCGGCCCGCGAGTTCATCGAGTTCCTGCGGGAGGCGCACCCCGGCTGGACCGACCGCGAGTCAGCGGTCGACTACCTGGTGAGCTACGCGAGGATGCTCACCGGTGGCCACCGCCCGTTCCCGGAACGGGAGGTCCGGGAGCTGGTGCGAGCCGACATCGACCGCGCGCACGACCCCGCCTCGGCGCGGAACCACGACCTCCTCGAGGACGCGCCGCGGGACCGTCCGCCACTCGCGAGCATCCGGGTGCCGACGCTGGTGGTGCACGGCGCCGCGGACCCGATGTTCCCGCTTCCGCACGGACACGCGCTGGCCGAGGAAATACCGGGCGCACGGTTGCGGGTCCTGCCGGACTCCGGGCATGGCGTGGAACGCGCCGACCGGGCCGTGCTCGCTTCGGCGATCCGCGAGCACACCGCCGGCTAGTTCGTGTGTTTCCGCAGGGCGCGGCGCGCAGGCGACCAGGTGACCCTCGGCCGCGCCGGTGAGCACGGCCCCGTCGGTCCGGTGTCGCGTGGAGGAGCGGAGAGGTGGGGAGGTGGCCTGGTCCCGCGCCCGGAAGCGGCGGTCAGCCGGCCGGGCGGTAGTCCAGGACGATGGCGCCGGAGCTGAAGGCCGCGGTGCCGGCCAGCTTCCAGGAGGAGGTGGCGACGCCGTCGGGGAACAGCCGCTTGCCGGAGCCGACCACGACCGGGTGCAGGAAGAGCTTCAGCTCGTCGATGAGGTTGTGCTCGACCAGGTAGGCGACCAGCTCGCCGCTGCCGTAGATCAGCAGGTCCTGGCCCTGCTCGGCCTTGAGCTTGGCGACCTCCTCGGCGACGTCCCCTTCGATCACGGTGGCGTTCCACTCGGGGTCGCGCAGGGTGGTCGAGGCGACGTACTTGGGCAGATTGTTCATCTGCTCGGCCCCCGGCGTGCCCTCCATCTTCGGCCAGGCCTGCGACATGCCGTCGTAGGTCTTGCGTCCCAGCAGCAGCGCCCGGCTGGCGTGCAGCTGGCCGCTCTGGAACCTGGCGTGCTCGTCGTTCCAGTACGGGCCGGTCCAGGCGGGCTGCTCCACGACGCCGTCCATCGAGATGTAGATGACTGCGACGACCTTGCTCATGTTCTGCTCCTCGGGGGTGGCGGCCCGTCCGGCCCGCTGTTTCGATGTGCCCTCAGCGTGGCGGAACCCGTTTACGGATTGTTTACGGCTTCCGCTCCATCGGTTGCGCGGATCCGGCGGTCGCGGTCCGCCCCGGACGGCGGGGCCCGCACGGGCGTGGCCGCCGTGCCGGACGCCCGCCGGGGCGACCGGTCAGGCCATGTCCCAGAGCAGGCGGTAGTAGGCGAGGCGCTCCGGGTCCGGGGCGATCCCGTACGCGTCGTACACGACGCCGTCGTGTCCCGGGCCGAAGTTCCACTCCATGCTCCACGCCGCGACCGCGAGGTCCGCCCACCGGTCGGCCACCCCGAGCGAGCCCAGATCGACGTGCGCGGCGAACGTGCCGTCGTCGTGCAGCAGGGTGTTGGGGACGCACGCGTCCCCGTGACAGACGACGAGGCGGTCGACGGCGGGCGGCTCGCCGATGCGGGCCCGGGCCTCCGTGAGGTCCAGGTGCCGGTGCTCGGGGAACCGGTCGGCCGGCCCCTCGCCGTCGGCGATGCGCTCGTCGGCACGGGCGAGCCGTCGGTCGACGCTCCAGTCGTACGGGCACAGGTCGACGGGCAGCGCGTCGTGGAGCAGGCGCAGCCCCCGGCCGATCGCGGCCGCCGCGGTCACCGGGTCGGTGCTCCACCGGGGGTCCACCGCCGAGAGGCCGGGAACCGCCTCCGTGACCAGCCACGCGCCGTCGGCGTCCGTGCCGTGCTCGAGGACCCGCGGGACGGTCACCCACCGCCGCGCCCAGGTCAGCCGCTCCGCCTCGCCGGGGAGGTCGATCTCCGGGGTGCCGGCGGGGACCCACTTGGCGTATCTGGTGGCACCGCGCCCGTCTTCGAGGCGGAACGTCAGGCCGCCGAGCTCGTTGCGCCACACCGGGGTGACGGTGTCGCCGCCGGCGAGCGCCGCAACGACGCCGGGGACGGCCACGGGGCCGGTCGGGATCTCCGAGATGACAGGACGGCTCATGAGAACCCGATCCTCCCGGCGGAGCGATGCCGGTGGCAAATGGGTTTCCGGGCCGGAGAGTGCCCGCCGGAGATGGCCCCGGTGAGGGCCCGCCGGTAAGAGCCGGCCGGTGAGGGCTCCGGTGAGTGCCCTCCGGTGAGGGCCCGCCGGTAAGGGCCGGCCGGGGAGGGCTCCGGTGAGGTCCGGCCGGGGAGGGCGGGGCCGCACCGCCTCGGCCGCCGGAGGATCCGGCGCCGGAGGTCCCGCGCGTCTTCGCGGGCGGGACGGGTACCCTCCCCTCCCGGCCCGGCCCGGCCCCGTACGGGACGTCGAAGCCGACGGAGAAGCCGGTGGAGAAGCCCGGGTGGAAGCCGGTTCCGGGAGCGACGCGAAGCCCGATCCATGATTCCGGCTTTGACCGTTCTTAAGCTGCGGCGCCCCGGGGGTGGGTAGGAACAGGGGAGTTCTCGGGCGCTCGGGTCCGGGTCTCTCCCCGAACATCGCGAGGAGGACCTCATGAGCACGCGACCACAGCGGGCGACGGCGCCCGTCCGGGTGCCGTCCGGTGCCTCCGCCGACGGGGACGGCATCGTCGTGGGTGCGGGCCCGGTCACCGTTGACGTCTACATCGACTTCCTGTGCCCGTTCTGCAAGACGTTCGAGCAGACGTCCGGGCCGACGCTGAACGGGATGGTGAGGGAGCGGGCGATCAGCCTGGTGTGTCACCCGATGGGCTTTCTGGACAGGCTGTCGACCACCCGGTACTCCTCCCGCGCGTCGGCGGCCTCCGGTTGCGCCTCGGACGGCGGGAGATTCGTCGAGTACACTCGCGCGCTCTTCGCCGGCCAGCCCCCCGAGGAAGGACCGGGACTCACCGACGACGAGCTGATCGAACTCGGCGGTCCGGCCGGGCTCACCGGCCCGGCGTTCGGCCAGTGCGTGCGCGACGGCGCCTACCTCGACTGGACCGCCTACGTGACGCGGAAGGCCATCGAGCGGGGGGTGGGCGCCACGCCGACCGTCCTTGTCGAGGGCACACCCGTGCCGGCGACCCCCGAGGCGATCGTGGCCGCCGTGGCCGCCGCCCGCTGACCCCGCCCCGGGGGGGCGGCCCCGGCCCCCGGTCCTCTCGCCCGCCTCGTCCCCGGCTCCCGGCCTCCCGCTTCCCGGCTTCCGCCTCCGCGGTGAGCGGCCGGCAGCGCGTCCGGCACCGCGTCCGGCACCGTACGTGACGTCGAAAATCGATTGCCGCGTCCGGAACGGGCGGTCGAGGATGAAGGCGATGAGCACAGCGAGGAAGATTCACCCCGACGAGGTCCAGACCGATGCCGCGCTCGTTCGCCGGTTGATCGCGGGGCGGTTCCCCCGGTGGGCCGACCTGCGGATCGAACCCGTCGCGTCCTACGGGACGGAGAACGACATCTACCGGCTCGGCGACCACCTGGCCGTCCGGCTGCCGCGCATAAGGGCGGCCACCGGGGCGGCGGCCGTGGAGGCGCGGTGGCTGCCGAGGCTCGCGCCGCACCTGCCGCTCGCGGTTCCGGTGCAGCTGGCGATGGAAGACCCGGCCGAGGGTTACCCCTTCGTCTGGTCCGTGTACGAGTGGTTGCCCGGTGAGAACGCCGACGGCACGATCCACGATCTGAACCGGGCCGCCGCCGACCTCGCCGCGTTCGTGAGGGCGCTGCGCCGGGCCGGCACCGCCGGCGCGCATCCGCGCCCCCCGCACGCTCGCGGTGGGCCGCTCGCCGAGGGCGACGAGCTCGTTCGCCGATCGGTCGCCCGGCTCGGAGACCGCGTCGACGGCGGTGCGGTCCTCCGCTCGTGGCAGGAGTCGCTCGACGCCCCGGCGTGGGACGGGCCGGAGGTCTGGGTGCACGGCGACCTGCTGCCGGGCAACCTGCTCGTCGTCGACGGCAGCCTGTCCGCGGTCATCGACTTCGGCGGCCTCAACGTGGGCGATCCCGCGTGCGATCTCCAGCCCGCCTGGAACGTGTTCGCGGGTGACAGCCGCCTGTGCTTCCGGGCCGAGCTCCGCGTCGACGACGCGTCATGGGTGCGTGGCCGCGGCTGGGCGCTCTACCAGGCCGTGACAGGGCTGGCGTACTACTGGGACACCAATCCCGGGATGGTCCGCCAGACCGCGCACGCGCTGGAGCAGGTGCTCACCGACGGCTCCCCGTGAGGTGGCCGTGGCCCGTTGACGGCTCCGTCCGCACCGCCACGGGCGGCGGGGCCGCCGCGTCCCCGGATCGCCGAGGTGCGATGCCGCCAAGGATGGAAAAGGCGATTCCATGCTGAAATAGCATAAACTTGCCTGGTGGACGTCCTTGGAGCCTGGAGAGCGTTCGTCAACGTGAGCGATCGAGGAAGCTTCACGGAGGGTGCGGCGGCCACGCGCGTGCCGCAGTCGGTCGCGAGCCGCCGGATCGCCGCCCTGGAGAAGCACCTCGGGGAGCGGTTGTTCGATCGGTCGTCGCGCGGGGCGATACTCACGCAGTTCGGCCGCGACATGCTTCCGTCGGCGAAGCGTCTCCTTCGCCTGGCCGACGACATGGAGCACGAGGCGGAGCGGGCCAGGCTCAATCCCCTGCGTCTCGCCGTTCCCGACACCTGCGCCGTTCGCGACCTCGCGCACCTCGGCGCGGAGGCCCGCGGCAACGACATCCACCTCGACCTCCATGCCGCCGCCCCGGCCGAACGGGCGGAACTCGTCCGATCTCGCGAGGTTCGCGCCGCCCTCACGGTGACACCGCCCGGCGACGCGACCTGGTCCGTACGGCTCGGCCTCGCCGGCACCACGGACCTTCCGGTGGCGGCCGTCTACGTCGAGACCCTCCGGGCCGGCCGCGCCGCGCGGTCGTCGCGAAGAAGCCGGATCTGGATCCAGCCCGAGGACGACGTCCCCCACATCCGCGACCGGATGTTCCGGATCCGGGACTCCGTCGGCCTCCAGCCCGCGCAGGTCGTCGTCGCGGCCACGCTCACCGCCGCCGCGGCGGAGGTCTTCGGCTCGGCGGACCTCCTCCTGTGCTCGGTCCGGCAGGCCGAGGAGCTCGGGCTACACTGGCGCCCGATCGGCGAGGTCCACCTCGCCCGCGGCTTCGAGGTGTCGGCCGCCGTCGGGGACGACGCGGAGCGCATCAGGACCCGGCTGTGGCACGCGATCGCCCGCTGTCTCGGCGCGCGCGAACAGGACGGAGGGACACCATCAGGGTCGAGAGCCTGATGCGCGAACTCCGGCGAACGCTCGACGACGCCGGGCTGCGCGGATCGTTCCTGGTCCGGGACCTGCACTCCGGTGAAGAGGTCGGCATCGAGCCGGACCTCGAGTTCCCGATCGCCTCGCTCGTCAAGGTTCCGCTCGCCATCGCGACACTCGAACGCGTCCGGAGGGGCGAGCTCGACGGCTCCACGCAGATCCTCGTGCGGCCGGGCGGGATCACCACTCCGGGGCCGACCGGGCTGAGCAGGTTCCGGCATCCGGCCAGGATCGCCGTCGACGACCTGCTCTACCTCAGTACCTCCCTGAGCGACAACACCGCGGCGGACGCGCTGTTCGCCCTCACCCCGCCCGCCGAGGTCTCGGCGGTGATGCACGGGCTGGGGCTGCGCGGCATCACGGTCCGCCACACCGTCCAGGAACTCGTCGAGAACCCGGTGGAACGCTTCGACCCGGCCGACGCCCACCTCGCCCACTTCCTCGCCATCGAGGCGGGGACGGCCGGGCGGGGACATCGGATCCCGCAGCTCGACGTGACGCGCGCGAACTCGGGGTCCGCGCGAGCGTTCATCGACCTCCTGCGGGCGCTGTGGACGCCGTCCGCGATCGACCAGGCCGTCGCCGAGCGCGTGCGGGGCCTCATGGCCGACAACATCCTGCGGCACCGGCTGGCACCCGATTTCACCTCCGACGCGTCGAAGTGGTCCTCCAAGACCGGGACGCTTCTCAACCTCCGCCACGAGGTCGGCGTCGTCGAGCACGCCGACGGCCAGGTCTTCGGCGTCGCCGTGCTCACCGAGTCCCGCGTGCCGGCCGCCAGCCAGCCCGGAGCCGAGGCGCTCATGGCGGAGGTCGCGCGCGCACTCCGCGATCGGCTACGCCACATGTGAACCGCCCCGTCAACCGCGCCACGGCGTCGAGGACGTCCCGGACGCCGATCTCCGGCAATCCCGGATCGGGCCGGTTCCCGTGGGATCCCCTGGCTCCCGGCCCACAGGACGGTGCGCGGCCCCGGCCACCGCGTACGCGCCCCCGTCACGGTGCGCGCGGTGGCCGCCGTCCGATCAGGCGTTTCCCTTCTCGTCGGGCGCGGAGTCGACGTCCGGGGCGAACTGCGCCAGCGAGACCTCCGCCGCCGCGGCGATCTCGGCCGCGTCGGCGGTGCCCGAGGCCTCGACCGCCGCGATCCACGCGTGGACCGACTGCCGGGAGAACTCCTGGCCCTCCGGCGAGTTCGCCGCCGCGACCGGGTCGTCACCGGCCTCGCCGACGACGAACAGGCCCAGCGACATGAGGGCCCCGTCCCATCCGGGCCCGACGTAGAGCGCGCCCGCGCCGCTGCCGGCCATCTCCAGGGGAACGGTGTGCTCGAGTTCGAAGGTGGTCGCGTCCTCCCCGTCGGGGGACAGGCGCAGCTCGACCAGGCTGGTCTCGGCTCCGAACGTCACCTTCAGCAGGCGGGGCGGCTCGCAGCGCAGGATCCGGCCGCCCGCGTTGCCCTCCAGCTGGAAGTCGCCGCCGGCGCGCAGATCGCCGCTGACCGGCAGGAACCAGCGCTTCATGCGGTCGGGGTCCGTCAGGGCCTCCCACACGTCCTGGATCGGCGCGTCGTAGCGGCGTCGCAGCAGCACGCCGATGCCCTCGCCGTCGCCGGCCGATCGGCTGCCGACCTCACGGTTGATGGCATTGATCTGGTCAATGATGTCGATCATGGCTCTTTCCTCTCCTTGGTGTCGGGACCGCTGCCGGTTGCCGCGCCCGAGCCGTCGGCCGGGCGGCGGTCGTGCCCGCCTCGGGTGAGTTCGGTGGCCAGCCCGTCCAGATGCCGGCTCCAGAACCGGCGGAAGCGTTCCAGCCACGTGTCGATCTCCCGCAGGGGCGCGGGGTCCATGGCGTACAGGCGGTGGACGCCTTCGGCCCGGACCGTCGCGAACCCGTTGTCCCGCAGCACCCTCAGGTGCTGCGAAACCGCCGAGGGGGAGATCCCGAACTCCTCCCGGATGATCGCGGTGATCGCACCGGAAGGCCGCTCGCCGCCGACGAGCAGTTCCAGGATCCGGCGCCGGACCGGATCACCGAGAACATCGAAGGCGTGCACGGGTGAGACTATTTCAGCATGAGCTTATATAAGTCAATGCTGCTATATAGAGAACGGCCGGGCTCGCGCTCCCCCGTCCACCGCACCGGCCGGCGCCCATGGCCGATCCGCCGACGGCCGAAGACCGCACGGACACCTCGGCAACGCGGAACCGCCCCGGCGGACCCCGCCGGGGCGGTCTCGTCCCGGCCCTTCAGGCTCGGAAGGATCCTCGGTTCATCCACCGGCCCCGACGGCGCCGGACGCTTCCGGCGTCTCCTCGGCGACGTCGGATCGGGAACGTTCCCAACCGGGAAGGCGCTGGACCGGGACGATGCCGCACAGCTCGGCGACGGTGTCGAGGGGGACCTCGGCGGCGACCGCGCGGACCAGCAGGGTCTCCATCCCGCGCAGCAGCGCGTGCACGGTGGCGCGGGGCAGGTAGGCGGTGTCGGCCAGCAGGTGGAGCTCGCAGGCGTCCCTGGCCTGACCGGTGATGAACTGGACCGTGGTGGCGTCCACGTGCTCCCAGGAGCCGGCCGGGGCGAAGGTGGTCCGCGCGGTGAGGGCGGCGATCGCGGCGGGATCTCCCGGCGGCTCCACCGCGGGCAGGTCGGGCCAGTCGCCGCCGCCCCGCGTGTCGTTGAAGTAGGCCGACAGGTCGACGGGCCCGCCCCGCTCGCGGCCGAGCTCCTCGCGCATCGCCATCAGCCCCAGCGGTTCGTAGAGCGCGTGGCGATAGGCGGTCAACGCCTGCCGATGCCCGGCCCGGGCGGCCTCGGCCAAAGTGCCACCGGGCGGCAGATCCAGCAGGAAAACACCGTCCTGCGCGGCCGGACCCACCAGCACCCCGATCCGCGGATCGTGCCGATTGGCCGCGATCAACTGCATCACCACCCGCCGATGCCCGGTCAACACCGACAACAACACCGCACTCGCCGTGGTCAGCACACTGGCCGAACTCACCCCCCAACGCGCCGCCAGCACCTGCGCCGCCACCCCCAACGCCACCGACTCCATCCGCACCCGGACGAACCGCGGCTCCTCCGCCCGGCAGGGCGGGTAGTCGAACATCGAGCGCGGCGCCCCCTCCAACACCCCCCGCCAATGCCGAAACGCCCGCTCCCCCCGCCCGGCCCCCGCCCCCTCCCGCTCGAAGAACGCCTGATCCATCGGCTGCCACCCCGGATCCGGCCCCTCCACCCCGGCCAGCAACGCCCGCCAATCGGCCGCCAGCAGATCCAGCGCACCCCCGTCGACCGCCAGATGCGACACCCCGAACGCCACCGCCCGAGGCCGCCCCTCCACCACCACCACCGCACACCGCACCGGCCACTCCCCCGCGTAATCGAACACCCGCGCCGCCAACCCCTCGGCCACCTGCCTGGCCAACGTCATCGGCCGGACCCGCCCACCCCCGCCCACCTCCACGACCTCGACCACCAACCGCCCCGAACGCGCCACATGCTGCACCACGCCATCGGCACCCGGCCGGAAATTCGTCCGCAACGTCTCATGCCGCTCCACCAACCGCCGCACCACCCCCAACACCCCATCAAGATCATGCCTGCCGTACACCGGCAACACCCAGGAGATGTTGAAATAGGGATCATCGTCACCCCGCCACGTGGTCAACCGCCAGATCGACGCCTGACCCCAGCTCAACGGAGCCACCCCACCCCGCGCACCGGCGAACTCCACCACCACCGCACGCCGCGGCAGGTCGGCCACCGCCACCCCCGGCCCGGCCGGCGGCCGCACCCGTACCACCGGGGCCGGATCGTCGATCCCGGCCAGGGCCGGTTCGAGATCAGGTCGCGGAGAAATCACACCGTCGGAATCCACGCCACAAGGCTGATCTTCCCGAACCTCGGTGTCAACAGGTGTTTCGGCAGCTGGACCGCCGTTTTGCCCCTGCGGGATCTGTGTCTTCGCGCGAGCCCGGGGATGCCCGGACATCGGGCGCGAGAGGCGATCGATCCGCCCCGCGCGGCATGCCCGCGGCCGGTGCGAGAGGCGATCGACCCGTTCCGCGCGGTATTCCCGCGGCCGGTGCGAGAGGCGATCGACCCGTTCCGCGCGGCGCTGCCGCGAGGAGAGATTATGGTGTCCTAGGTGAGCCATCCGCCGCCTTTGGGGAGATATGTCCGATTTTAAGGTCGACAGCGCGCCGGCGACTCCTGTCACCGTGCTGCTCGTCGAGGACGACGCGGTGATCCGCAGGACGGTCTCGATGGCACTGGAGCGCTACGGCTACGAGGTGTCCGCGGCCGGCGACGGCCTGACCGGCCTGGAGCTCTTCCGGGACGGGCGGCACGATCTCCTGCTGCTGGACGTGATGCTGCCGAGCCTGGACGGCATCGGGCTGTGCCGCAGGGTCAGGGAGTCCAGCACTGTCCCGATCCTGATGATGTCCGCGCGGGGTGACGCGCTGGACGTGGTGTCGGGTCTGGAGGCCGGGGCCGACGACTACGTCGTCAAGCCGGTCGACACGTCCGTGCTGGTGGCCAGGATCCGCTCGCTGCTGCGCCGGGCCACCTTCGCCCCGGCTCCCGGGCACGCGCCGGAACCCGTCTCAGGCGGCGACCTGGTCTTCGGCGATCTGACCATCGACACCGGCGGTCTGGAGGTGCTCCTGGCCGGTGAGCCGGTCACGCTGGCCCCCACCGAGCTGCGACTGCTGCTGGAGTTCGCGGCGAATCCGGGAATCGTGCTGGACCGGCACACGCTGTTGCGCGACGTCTGGGACTACGGGTGGGACGGCGACAGCCGCGTGGTCGACCTGTGCGTGCAGCGGCTGCGCAAGAAGATCGGCGCCGATCGGATCGAGACGGTCCGCGGGTTCGGCTACAAGCTGCGGCGCTGAGATGGGACACGCCGTCGCCCGGCCGGCACCCGGGCCGCCGAACTGGAGATCGCTGCGCTGGAAGATCGCCGCGCTGGTGACCGTGGCGTCCTGCGCGGTGGCGCTGGCCGTCGGGGTGCTGGTGCATCGGAGCACCCTTGAGCGTTCCATGGAGCTGGGCAGGAATCAGGCCCTGACCGCGCTGGTGTCCGCGGTGGACAACCACCGGCGCCCAGGCGGCACGTGGACCGGCGAATCCGACCCGGAACGCATCCCGCCCCTGCTGCTCCAGCAGGTCAGGAGCACCGGGCAGGCCGGTACCTGGTACGACGACCGCAAACCGGACATCCCCTGGATGTGGGCGGCCGAGCCCGTCGGCGACCAGGTGGTGGCCGTACAGATCGACATGGGCGTCGAACTGCGCGGCCGGCAGGCGCTCGACCGGCACATCGTGATGGCCGCGCTGGCCACGCTCGGGGTCGTCATACCCTCCGCGGCGCTGGCCGCCGAGCTGCCCAGCCGGCGGCTGAGGCGGGTGGCCAGGACCGCGCGGCGCATCGCGGACGGCGACCTGGACGCCCGGACCGCGGAGGGCGGCCGGGGCGGTGACGAGATCGCCGAGATCTCGGCCACCGTCGACTCGATGGCGGACAGCCTGCGGGAGCGGCTGCTGAGCGAGCAACGCTTCACCGCCGACGTCGCCCACGAGCTGCGCACCCCGCTGATGGGCCTGGTCACCTCCGCCGAGCTGCTGCCGGAGAGCGAGGCCACCGAACTGGTCAGGGACCGGGTGCGGGTACTGCGGGCCCTGGTGGAGGACCTGCTGGAGATATCCCGCCTCGACGCGGGCGCGGAACACGCCGATCCCAGGCCCGTGGCGCTGGGCGACGTCGTCGGGGACTCCCTGGCCAGGACCGGGCTCCGGGCACGGCTCACGGTCACCAGGGCCGCCGGGGACACCGAGGCCGAGACCGACCCGCGTCGCCTCGACCGGATCCTCGCCAACCTCCTCACCAACGCCCATCGTCACGGCCGCGCGCCGGTCGAGGTCACCGTGGACGGCACGACGATCGTCGTGCGCGACCACGGTCCCGGATTCCCCGGCGTCCTCCTCGCGGAGGGGCCGCAGCGCTTTCGCAGCGGCACGGCCGAACGCGGTCGCGGCCACGGCCTGGGACTCACCATCGCCCTGGGCCAGGCCCAGGTGATCGGCGCCACCCTCACCCTGGCCAACGCCGCGGACGGCGGCGCGGTCGCCACGCTCCGCCTTCGAGACCCCGAAGGCTCCTGAGGTCTCCGCGGCTTCCGGGGCCTCTACGGCTTCCGGGGCGATACGCGGCCTCCGGGCTGATACACACCCGATGCACAGCTGAGCGGCCCCGGATACGCGGTCCCGGCGGCACGGACATCTGCACCGCCCAGGGTGGCCGGTGCGCGCGACCCTCGCGCGCCCGTCCCCCGGAGGTGCCGCCCCATGCGCTCTACCCGTACTCGCGGTGTGCCGGGAGAAGCCCACGGTCTGCCGGGAGACGAAAGGCCGGAGCGCGCGCTCTGGGCCGACGTGGCCAAGGGCGTGTGCATCCTGCTCGTGGTGCTCTGGCACGTCGTCGTGAAGCACTACCTGCGGATCGACTGGGGGGTGTCGCCGCCGATCCCGGGGGCCTGGGGCGCCCTGACCGAGCAGCTGCTGCCGCTGCGCATGCCGCTCTTCTTCACCATCTCCGGCATGTTCGCCGCCGGCGCGGTGGCCCGGCCGTGGCGGGTCGTACGCCGCTCGAAGGTGGGCCGCTTCCTCTACCTCTACGCGGTGTGGCTGCTGATCCACACCACGGTCCTGGCGCTCGTGCCGTCCTTCGACACCGCCCGCGCCGACGACGTCGCCGATCTGCTGGCCCAGCTGACGATCACGCCGTCCAACCTGTGGTACCTCTACGCGCTCGCCCTGTACTTCGCCCTCGCCAAAGCCGCGCGCCGCGTCCCGGTCGCCCTGGTGCTGGGAGGAGCGCTGGTGCTGTCGGCCATGGCGTCGGCCGGGCTGCTGGAGATGCCGGGCAACCGCGGCGGCCTGTACCAGAACCTCGTCTTCTTCCTCGCCGGGCTGTACTTCCGGCCGCTCGTCGAACGGCTGGCCGCCACCGCCGGCTGGGGGCGCCTGGCCCTGACCGGCGCCTGCTACGCCGGAGCCCTGGCGGCGGTCGCGATGACCGGCTCCCGGGCCTGGCCCGGCGTCTGGCCGGTGGTCTGCGCCGTCGCGACGGTCTTCGGCGTGACGGCCGCGGCGCTGCTCGGCCGCGCCACGCTCGGGAACGCGCTGGCGAGGCTGGGGCGCCGCACCCTGCCCGTCTACGTCATCCACATGCCCCTGCTCGCGCTGCTGCACCTGGCTCTCGTGCCACCGCTGTCGGCCGGCATGGACGGCGGGCTGCGGATCGTGCTCGCCGTCGTCGAGCCGGTCGTCCTGACCGCCCTCGTGGTGTGGCTGTGCCTGGCCCTCCACCGGTTGCTGCTGAAGCTGCGCGCCACCTGGCTGTTCGATCTCCCCGGCCTCGGCTCGCGGGGGCGCCGATCCGGCGGCGGGCACCGGCCGGGCGCCGGCCGTCCGGCGAAGCGCCGGCTCCTGCGGGAGAGCGCCGGCTATCCGGCGGAGCGGGCCGGCGAAAAGCAGAACATGTCACGCAGCCCGAACGGGGGTGCCGGCGGCAGGGGGGCGGCCCGGTCGGGGGGATCGACCTGGAAGGACCGGAGCAGGTAGGCGACGAGCCTGCGCGACGCCATGAGCGTGTCCTCGGTGGATTCGGCGACGATGCCGTTGTTGGCCATGAGCACCATCACGAGATCCGCCGGCTCGAAGTCGGCGCGCAGCCGTCCGGCGGCCTTGGCCCGCCGTGTCAGCTCGGCGAAGCCCTGCTCGGCGCGGGCGCGTTCCCGCTCGTGGTCGACCGCGTCGGGGAAAGCCGTCAGGAACGCCGCGGTGAATCCCCGGTCGGCGGCCTGCATGGCGCACACCTTCTCGATGACCGTACGGAACCCGCGCCACGGGTCGGGGTCGGCGAGGGCGTCGTCGACGACCGACACGCACGCTGACAGCTGGTCGGCGAACACTTCGGTGATCAGCGACTCCCGGGTGGGGAAGCGCCGGTAGAGCGTGGCCATCCCGACGCCGGCCCGGCGGGCGATGGCGGCCATCGGCACGCCGAGCCCGAGGGTGGCGAACGCCTCGCGGGCGGCCTCGAGGATGCGGTTGCGGTTGTGCAGCGCGTCCACGCGGAGCCCGGACGTATCCGCGGGACGCGGTATCCGAGAGGAATGGGTTGGCATGTTTCTCACATTATCGCAAATGGAGCCCCCTATCCGTTTATGCGGTTAGCCTGGCGATATGTGGAAATCGCCGCCCGCTTTTCCGGGGCGTGCGGAGTTCGTCCCGGGTTGGTGACGGCCGTCGCGGCCGCGGGGACACGACGGTGGGCACGGCCCGCACCCTCGTCCGATCGGCGAGGTGCCCGGGCGCGGTGACGCCTGCCCGCGTGCCCTCACGACACGCCGCCAGAGGCCCGGCCGACATCACGACCATGCGCGAGCCCGGCGGCCGGCCGGACAGATTGGATGACGATGACAGTGACTGAGATGCGCGCGGCCCGGTACGACAGGTACGGGCCACCGGAGGTGCTGTACGAGGGCACGTTGCCCAAGCCCGTCGCGGGGCCGGGCGAGGTGCTGGTGCGCGTGCACGCCGCCGGCGTGAACGGAGGCGAGCTCCTGGGCCGGGCGGGAAAGATGCGTCTGGTCACGGGGCGGCGCTTCCCGAAGGGCACGGGGATCGACTTCGCCGGAGAGGTCGCCGCCCTGGGCTCCCCCATGTCCGGCCTCACGGTGGGCGACCGGGTGTGGGGGACGCTGCCCCGGGCGTCCTTCGGAAGCGCCGCCGAGTTCGTGGCCGTCCGCCCCCGGCAGCTCGCCCTCGCCCCGGCGGGGCTCGACCCGGCCCAGGCCGTGTCCCTGCTCGCCGGAGGCACGACGTCGATCACCGCCCTGCGCGACAAGGCCCGCCTCAGGGCCGGCGAGCGGCTGCTCGTGCGGGGCGCCGGCGGCGGGGTCGGCAGCGTCGCCGTCCAGCTCGGGCGGGCCTACGGCGCGCACGTGACCGCGCTCGCCGGGGCCGGGAACCTCGACTTCGTACGGGATCTCGGCGCCCACGAGGTCTTCGACTACGCGACCACCGGACCGGCCGACCTCGGCCCCTTCGACGTCGTCCTCGACACCGCGATCGGCACCGAGCTCGGCGCCTTCCGCCGGCTCCTGGCGCCGGGAGGGCGGATGGTGTCGATCACCTTCGACTCCCGGCACATGCTCTCGTCCCTGTCGTACATCCTCGCGTCCACCGTGTTCGGTTCGCGGCGCGTGCGGTTCTTTAGCGGCAACCCCACCCACCGGCTCTTCGCCGACCTGACCCGGCTGGTGGAGAGCGGGGACCTGCGGCCGGTCGTCGATACGATCCATCCCCTCGCCGACATCGCCGAGGCCCACCGGGCACTGGAGGCCGGCGGCGTACGCGGCAAACACGTCATCCGCATCGGGTGAGCGAGAAGGCCCCGCCGCCGGTGCCGGGCGCGGCGGGGACCTTCGACGACGGGACCTACGACGACGCGCGGTCAGGCGCGGCGCAACCCGACGTACTGGAACTCGGCGAAGGCGCCGACCAGGAGAGCCTGGGCGAGGACGAAGGCGACCCCCAGCGGGTTGGGGTCCACCCAGCCGGTGAACAGCAGCAGGACGCTGTCCACGGCCCACAGCGCGTTGACGGCGATCAGCGTCCAGACGCCCGCCCTGGGCGGCACCGGACGGCCGGCGAGGTAGGCGACGAACGCGGTGAACGGCAGCAGCCCGATCCCGGCCCAGCGGATCAACGGCTCGGGGAGGGCGAGCAGATCGGCGAGCGGGGCCGCCGCGACGGCCAGGCCGAGCGCGAACCCTCCGGTGAGGAGGGCGTCCGTCCACAGCACGCGGATGAGCAGGGGGGTGCGGGAGGTGAGGGTGGTCGTGCTCATAGATGTCTCCTTCGCCGAGGGCGCGGGCTTCCGGCTTCGCGGAAGGCGTCGGGACTTCCGACGCGCTCAGCACACCGCCTCAACCGCTGCCATCTGCAGACATGGCACTGCCATTCACTGCCAGCTCCCCCGGCGAAGATCATCCGCGACGAGTTTGGCCGCCGCGTTCTGCCAGTTGTAGAGCGTGCGTTCGGGAACCTCGCGGACGAACCAGTCGAACGCCTGCCGCTCGGCGGCGGCGAGCCCGCCGCGTCCGGCCCCGCGCCGGTAGGGACGCAGCCCCCGGACGTACGGAAAGTACAGGACGTTGTAGAACCGCCACTCCTCGCTGGTGCCGAACTCCCCGTCGCGGGGCTTGAGGCGCTGGATGCCCTCCAGCAGCAGGTGCTTCAGCTCGGCGGCCCGCTCCAGCGGGCTGTCACCGGTGACCCGCGCGTCGATCACCGGCAGGTTCGCGAGCGGGCTGCTGGCGAGCTTGCCCAGATCCCCGTAATTGGCCAGGGCGCGCCGCGTCAGCCGGACGAACTCGGCCTCGTCCGGCGGCGGCGGACCCTGCTCGCGACGCGGCAGCGCCTCGGACGTCTCGCGCAGCTCGGCCCGCTCGCGGCGGATCCGCGGATCACCCGGAAAGGCGATCCGGTCCAGCGCCCGGTGCACCGGACCGGCCAGCGTCTGTACGGCGACGGCCACCGCGATCACGCCGAACAGCAGCGCCGAGAGGGCGGGCGCGGGCCCGCCGAGCGCGACGGTCAGCGCGACCTGGCCGCCGGACGCGACGGCCACGACCGTCGCCCCCAGCAGGGACCGCAGCATGTCGCGCCAGAGCGCCTCGCCCGCCTGGAACGCGCTGGACATCGCGATGGCCACGCCCAGCAGGACCATGTCCACGTCGACGGCGATGACGGACAGCAGTCCGGGCGGGCCGAACAGCGGGAACATGAGCAGCGCGGCCCCCAGCCCGAAGAACAGCGTGGCGACCGCCGCCAGCCACCCGGCCCGCGGCGGCCTGGCCCGCACGAGCAGCACCAGCACCCCGGCCAGCGGTCCCAGCAGCAACACCCCGACCACCACCCGCGCCGCGAGGTTCGCCCCCGATCCCAGACCGGACGCCGCCGGCCACGCGAACGCCACGAGCGTGAGCGGGACGAGCCCCCTGGACCAGACCCGGTCCAGCCGTTCGCTCCCGGGAACGAGGGTCAGCACGGCCCCCGTCCAGAGCAACGCCGGCAGGTGGACCAGCGTGGTCTCGACCGCGCCCAGCACCTTCGCCGCGGGCTCCGGTACGGCGGTGAGAACCTGGGCGACCGCGAGCGCGGAGCCGTAGGCCAGCAGCCCCAGCCCGGCCCTCCGCGGTCCGCGCTCCCGGGGATCCCGCGCGATCACGTAACACCCGAGCCACCAGGTGAGCCCGAACACGGCCGCGACGGCGAAGAGCATCCCGCCTCCTTTCCGGCCGCGAGCGTATCGGCCGCGCGATCCGGCCCTGCCGCCAGGTCTGGTCACCGGGCCCTGTCGTCAGGCTCTGTCATCAGGTGAACGGGAATCCGTGCGGGATCGCCGACGAGGGGTGGCGGGGTCGGGCGTCCACCCGCTCGAACCGTCTCGAACCCGGGCGAACGCCTTTACATTGTAGATTAACGGTTTTCCGGAGCGGCGGGCTCTTCCTCCCGGGAGCTGAGAAAGTCCAGGATCGGCAGGGTCTGCCCTCGCAGGAGGTGCCCGGCGTCGGGCAGCAGCCGGACCGTCGCGTGCGGCACGGCGGCCTCCAGCCGCCGCCGGGTTTCGTGGGAGTCCAGGAGCGCGTCGCGCCCGCCGACCGTCACCAGCACCGGCATGCTCAGACGGCGCAGGGTGTCGTCGTCGAACACCGGGATCTTCTCGCGGCGGGGCCGGAAGTGCTCATGCACGAGCATCACGTGCTCGCCGTACGCCCGCATCGGTTCCGCCGAGGGCGACGGTGGTTCCGGGGACGCCGAAGACGCCGACGACCCAGCAGACCCAGCAGACGCCGAGGACGTATCAGGCGCCGGGGGCGCCGAGGACGCCGCCGGGCCCAGGACCAGTCTCATCGTCCTGTCCCTCCCCCACCGGCCGAACGGCATCAGCAGCAGTGCCAGGAGAAGCACCCCGTACTTCTGCCCGCCGATGCCGCTGGGGCACAGCAGCGCCAGGCGGGCGACCCGTCCGGGGCGCCGCGTCGCGTAGTCCACCGCCAACCGGCCGCCGAGCGAGGTTCCCACGATGGAGACGCGCCGGACGGCGAGGGCGGCCAGCACGTCGTCGAGCCACAGCGCGTGGGCGTCGGAGTCCAGGGCGGGCCGCGAGGGGGCGCTCAGGCCGGGCTCGCCGATCGTGTCGACGGCGTACAGGCGCAGGTGCCGCGACCAGGCGGCCACGTCCTCCATCCACATCGCGCTGCTGGCGCCGGAACCGTGCAGCAGCAACACCGGCGGGGCGTCCCGGGGCCCGCAGGCCACGACGAAGGTCTCGCCCTGCCGGGTCGGCACGCGCAGGTGCTCGGCGGGCACCGGCCAGCGCTCCAGCAGCGCGCGGCAGCTCCGCTCGACGGCACGGGCGCCTTCCGCGGAGGTGTAGACGCCGTTCACGATCCCTCCTTGGCGAGCGTGGTGTGGACGCCGTTCACGGCCTCTCCTTGGCGAGCGTGTCGATGACCTTGAGCAGTTCCGCGGTGCCGTCCAGACCGCCCAGCACGATGATCTTCATGCCGGCCCTCTCCTCGTCGTAGACGACCTCCACGCGCAGGCGTCCCCCGTCGGGGGCGCCGCCCGCGGCGAGGGCCATGAGCGTGTTGCTCAGCCGGCTCATCGCCTCGAAACCGATCGCGTCGATCTGCACGATGCTGGACACCTCGACGTGGCGCCGGCGCCCGGCCGTCTCGCCGGCGGGCGGTGTCACCGGGTGGCCGGTGAAGGCCTCCAGGTCCTCGCGCGCGATCCGGTACTGCTTGCCGATGCGGACGGCCTTCAGCCGCCCGTCGCGCACGTAGGCGCGCACCGTCTTGGCGTGCAGGCCCAGCAGGTTCGCCACCTGCTCGACCGAGTAGGGCTGAGACACCGATCCCCCCGGTAAGTCCTCTAATTTCCTCTAAAGTACCTTATCAAAGGACAGAATAGGGAGTAATAGGGAATGAAAGGGAAGTTCGCGACTTCGTCTCACCGGATCCGCGACTCGATGCCGTCCAGCAGGTAGTCCAGCCCGGTGGTGAACACCGGGTCCCAGTCGTTGCCGATCGGGGACCCGTGCGCCGCGAGAGTCGGATACAGCTCCCGGCGGGCCAGCACGTGCAGGTCGGCGGCCCGCTTCCACCCGGCCTCGCCGTACCCGGCACCGGCGACCTGCATCGTCGCGGAACCGATGACGTAGTTGGCCAGGGCGTACGCCGCGGCGGTCAGCCGGGGACCGGTGAGACCCGCCCCCGCCAGCACGGCGTGCAGGTGTTCGGTGCGGGCCAGGACGTTGGGGCCCAGCAGGGGGCGGTCCAGCACCCTCACCGACCACGGGTGGCGCAGCATGGTGGCGCGCCACTCGGCGATCAGGGCGGTGACGTCGTCGCGCCACGCGCCCCGCGGCCCCGGCGGGACGGGCACCTCGCCGAACACGGCGTCGAGCGCGAGGTCCAGCACGTCGTCCTTGGTCTCGACGTGCAGGTAGAGCGTGGTGGCGGCTGTCCCCAGCCGCTCGGCGAGGCGGCGCATGGTCAGCCGGTCCGCCCCCTCCTCGTCCAGCAGCTCCACGGCCGCCGCCACGATCCGCCCGAGGGTGACCACCGGCTCGGCCCGGCCCGCGCGCGGGGGACGCAGCCACACCCCCGGCGCCGCCTCGTCGCTCCGGCGCCGCGTTCTCCTGCCCGGCGTAGCGCTCACGCTCCTCCGATCCCCGCCTCGTCCACTCCGGAGATCTTAATGGCTTGAGAAGCGGGCCAATCAATGTTCATAGTGTATGACCAATGTTCTAACTGCGGTTTCTCTCCACAACGATGGAGGCCGCCTTCGAGAGGACGCGCCCGTGGGACATGTCGAGGCCGACGAGCTGACCTACGTGCTGCCGGACGGGCGGCTGCTGCTCAACGAGGTGTCCTTCCGCGTCGGCGACGGCGTCACCGCGGCCCTGGTCGGTCCCAACGGCGCGGGCAAGACCACCCTGATACGGCTGATCGCCGGCGACCTCTCCCCCTCCGCCGGGCGGATCACCGCGTCCGGCGGGCTCGGCGTGATGCGCCAGTTCATCGGAGGCCTCCGCGGCGGCCTGACGGTACGCGAGCTGCTGCTGGCGGTGGCCCCGGAACGCGTGCGCGCCGCGACCGCCGAGCTGGAGCGGGCCGAGCGCGCGCTGGGGGAACGCGACCTGGAGGAGACCCAGCTCGCCTACGCCCGCGCCCTCGGCGACTACGCCGACGCCGGCGGCTACGACATCGAGGTCACCTGGAGCGCCTGCACCACCTCGGCCATGGGCGCCCCCTACGAGCGGGTGGCGGGCCGCGACGTCGGCACGCTGTCGGGCGGCGAGCAGAAGAGGCTCGCGCTGGAGGCGCTCCTGCGCGGCCCCGACCAGGTCCTGCTGCTCGACGAACCCGACAACTACCTGGACGTCTCCGGCAAGCAGTGGCTGGAGGAACAGCTGGGGGCCACCCGGAAAACCGTCCTGCTCGTCTCCCACGACCGCCGGCTGATCGCCAACACGGCCACCCGCGTCATCACCGTGGAGTCACGCGGGGTGTGGACCCACGGCGGGAGCTTCGCCACCTACGCCCAGGCCCGCCTCGACCGCAACGAGCGCCTGCACGAACGCCGCCGCCGCTGGGACGAGGAGCACGCCCGCCTCAGGAAACTGGTCCACACCCTGCGCCAGAAGGCGACCAACAACGACTCCGTCGCCTCCGCCTACCGGGCCGCCCAGACCCGGCTGGGCAGGTTCGAGGAGGCGGGCCCGCCCGAGAGCGCGCCCAAGGAGCAGAACGTCCGGATGCGCCTGAGCGGCGGCCGTACCGGCAAGCGCGCGCTCACCTGCACCCGCCTGGAGCTGACCGGCCTGACGGAGCCGTTCGACGTCGAGATCCACTACGGGGAGCGGGTGGCGATCCTCGGCCCGAACGGCTCCGGCAAGTCCCACTTCCTTCGGCTGCTGGCCGAGACGGGGAGCGGCGCGCTCCCCCGGGTGCCGGCGTCGCCCGCCCCGGCACCCGCGCCGGTACGCCACCGGGGCACCGTGGAACTCGGGGCCAGGGTCGTGCCCGGCCACTTCGTCCAGACGCACACCCGGCCCGACCTCGCCGGGCGGACTCCCGCCGACATCATCACGGCCGCCGGGTCGCTGACGCTCAACGACGCCATGGCCGCCCTCGCCCGCTACGAGCTCGCCCCCGCCGGCCGGCAGCCCTTCGAGACCCTCTCCGGCGGCCAGCAGGCACGCCTGCAGATCCTGCTGCTCGAGCTGTCGGGAGCCACCCTGCTGCTGCTCGACGAGCCGACCGACAACCTCGATCTGGCCAGCGCGCAGGCACTCCAGGACGGCCTCGCCTCCTTCTCCGGCACCGTTCTCGCCGTCACCCACGACCGGTGGTTCGCCGACGACTTCGACCGGTTCCTGATCTTCGGCGCCGGCGGGGACGTCCAGGAGTCCGCCGAGCCCCTCTGGCAGCCGGACCGGACCCGCCGCGCACGGTGACGGACAGGCGGTGTCCGATTCCTACAAGACGGCCGGGCCGGTCACCCGGCAGCATGGAGCACCATGAGTGACAGCATCCTCGACACCGCCCGGGCCTTCGTCCTCCGCGAGGGGCGCCTGCTCGAACGCCGCCTGTTCGCCACCCTCTTCCAGGGGGAACCCGCCACCGGCGTGGTGGACGCCCTGCGCGGCTACCGGAACGCGGACGGCGGCTTCGGCCACGGACTCGAACCCGACAAGCGCTGCCCCGACAGCCTGCCCATCGACGTGGAGATCGCGTTCCAGACGCTGCTGGCGGCCGGTGTGCCGGCGACCGGCCCGCTGGTGCCGGAGGCGTGCGACTGGCTGGCGACGGTCGCCGCGCCCGACGGGGCGGTGCCCCTGTCCCTGCCGGTCATGGAGGCCTATCCCAGGGCCGTGCACTGGTCGGAGTGGACCTACGCGCCGGGGCTGAACCCCACCGCCGGGCTGGCCGGGCTGCTGCACCGGATGGGCGTGGAGCATCCGTGGCTCACCCGGGCCACCGACTGGTGCTGGTCGGCGCTGGAGAAGGGCTTCCCCGAGGACGCGCACGCCATGTCCGAGACGCTCGTCTTCCTCGAACACGTCCCGGATCGGGATCGGGCCGAGCGCCTCGCCGAGCGGGTGCCCGAGTGGCTCCCCCAGCTGAAGTGGTACCGGAGCGACCCCGCGGACCCGGAGTACGGGGTCACCCCCCTGCACCTCGCCCCCCACCCCGACAGCCCCTGGCGCCGGCTGTTCACCGACGAGGTGATCGAGGGCCACCTCGACCGGCTGGCGGCCGACCAGCAGCCCGACGGAGGATGGGCCATCACCTGGGAGCCTCCCGGCGCGGCCGCCGCCCTGGAGTACCGGGGGGTCGAGACCCTGCGGGCCCTCCAGGTGCTCGGCGCCTACCGGAGGGTGCCGTCGAGCTGACGGGGCGGCGGGCGGTGGCGGGACGACGGGCCGGCGGGACATCCCAGCGGCCCGTCACCCGGGGACGTGCTCACGAACCGGCCCGTCACCCGAGGGCAGGCTCACGGATAGGCTCCCGGGCGGACGATCATCAGGACGACGACGACCGCCCACAGCAGGTTGTAGATCCCGGCGACCATGGACAGCGCGCGCAGGCGCCTGCCGTCGTCGGGCGCGGCGAGCGCGTCGCGTTGCTCCGGATAGATCCGCAGGGCCAGCAGGCCGCCCGCGAGCCCGGTGAGGGCGATGGAGACGAAGATCCACCCCTCGCCCATCCGGCCTTGGACGAGGGCCAGGACGATCCCGACGACGGGCACGACGATCCCGAAGACGCCGTAGACCCGGGTGATGCGGTGCAGCGCGACGGCCACGGCCCGGTTCCGCTCCTCGGAGACCTCCGGGGTCGCCAGGGCCTCCGGGGCTCGCGGGGCTCCCGAGGGGGAGCCTGCCGGACCGGCCCCCGTGGCCGGACCCACGGGAACGCCGGCGGCGACCGGCGCGTAGCGGGGGAACAGGCTCGTCGCGACGGCCGAGCCCCCGACGAACACGATGCCGGCGAGCACATGGATCGACAGCAAAAAGGCTTCCACGGGTTCTCCCTCCCTCACGACCTTCAGGCAGGCTGAAGCCTAACACGAAAGCTTCAGGCGGACTGAAGCTGAAGGAAGACCAAGGGAGGAGAAGCGACGCGCGGGCGCCGGGCGGACGGATCAGGGAGTGGCGGGCCCCCCGAACGCGGCGCGTACGGCACCGGCGACCTGCTGCTGGATCGGGTCCGCGGCGGGGCCGAACAGCAGGTCGTCGACCTCGGCTATCGCGCCCGTCGCCGCGTCGAGGAGGCGCGCCCCGTCGGGCGTGATCTCGATGGCCGACGCGGAGCCCGCGCGGGCGGTGTTGTCGCGCACCAGCCCGGCTCCGGCGAGCACCTTCACCGCGCTGTGGACACTCTGGACCGTCGTGCCGGACATGCGTGCCAGATCGCTGAACGACACTCCGGGCACGCCGGCGATGTGACCGAGCAGACCGAGCCTGCTGACCGTGAGATCGAGCGGCGCGAGGGCGGCGTTGAGCTCGGTCTCGATGCGGCGCGCCAGCGTGAGCAACACGATGGAGACGCTGGTCACGGGCGGACCGGGACGGCGGTTCTCGATGGTCACCTCCCCAGTCTCCCGCACGGTGGGAGTAGCGGGCCGTCACCGGCGGCGCGCGGCGCGTACGGCGGACGGGCGCCGTCCGGGTCGCACCCCGGTCCCGCCCTCCCGGCCGGCGAAAACCGGTGGCAGGGAGGCCGGGAACGGTGCCAGAGTGCCCGGGTGACCGTACCTCGCGTCGATCTACTGATCCGGCAGCTCGACATCGCATGGGCGCTGTTCGAGTACCACCTGAAGGACCTCGACGACCAGGCCTGCCTCTGGGAGCCCGCGGCGGGCTGCTGGACCGTCCGGCCGGACGATCAGGGCCGCTGGGTGGCCGACTGGGAGGTGCCGGAGCCGGATCCCGCGCCGGTCGTCTCGATCGGGTGGCTGACCTGGCACATCGGCTTCTGGTGGACCACCACCCTCGGACACTGCTTCGGATCCGGGGCACCCGCGCGCGAGGAGATCACCTGGCCGGGCACCGCCGCGACCGCGGCCGACTGGCTGCGCGGGCTGAGGGACGACTGGCGGGCGGCCCTGCTGCCGCTCACCGACGCCGACCTCGACTCCACCGACAGGACCGCCGGCCTGCCGTGGGGGCAGGAACAGAGGCTGGTGGACATAGCGGGCTGGGTCACCGTCGAGCTGACCAAGAACGTTTCCGAGATCGGCCTCGTCCGCCACCTTCACGAAGCACGGAAACCCGAACCCGGCGATCCCCTGGTGTGATCACGCGACACGACGCGTCCAAGTCCGGGCCGGGCCGGGCCGGGGACGGACCGAGGACGGGAACGGACCGAGGACGGGAACGGACCGAGGACGGGAACGGACCGAGGACAGGGACGGGGACGAACCGGGGACGCCGGTTTCGGCGGCGCCTCTCCGGTCCCCCGGCCGCGTCCCGGTTGTCAGGCGTGGTGACCTGCCGGGATACTGACCGCCTCTTCGCATGATCACACAGAGGACGAGAATGCACCCCTCCCCCGCACCCCCCTTTCCGAGGCCCGTGCAACCGGTCCGCGCCCTGGCCGTCGCGACCACGGTGCTGCTGGGTGTCACGACGCTGGTCGACCTGCTCGCGCTCGTGGTCACCGTGGAGCGCATCTCGCTGCTCTCCGGACTGGTCGACGCCCCGTACACGATCGACGCCGGGGCGCTGGAGGCCAACGACGACGCGTACGCGTTCTTCGGGACGGCGCAGAGCGGCGTATACATCCTCACCGGGATCACGTTCCTGATCTGGCTGACCAGGGCCCGCTCGAACGCCGAGGCCCTCACCGCGATCGAACACCGCAGGGATTCCAAGTGGGTCGTGCTGGGCTGGCTGCTCCCGGTCGTGAACCTGTGGTTTCCCAAGCAGATCGTCGACGACATCTGGGCGACGTCCAAACCCGGCCACCTGCCGGTGAACCCGCCACACCCCGGCGCGCTGCGGAGCGCTCCCCGGTCGTGGCTGGTACGGGCCTGGTGGCTGACATGGCTGATCTCCACCTTCGTCTCCCTCATCGTCTACCGGGTCGTGGCCCGGGGCGAAAGCCCGATCTCCGACCTCATGACGGCCCGGACCGAGCTCCTCTTCGCCGCCCCGAGCGCGATCTCCGCCGTCCTGGCCGCCCTGATCGTCATGAGGATCACCCGATTTCAGGAGGATCGGTCCCCGGCGCCCCTCGCACCGGCGGCCTGAGCGGTCCCGGAATCACGGCGGCTCGTCCGCGCATGCCCCGGACGCGCATGATCGGCATGCGCGTGCCCGGGACGCGCATGCCCGGGACGGGGAGTGGCGCTCAGGCGCGAGGGCCGAGGTGCATCCCGCCGCTGACGTCGAGCACGTGGCCGGTGACCCAGCGGCCGTCGTGGGAGGCCAGGAACGCGACCGCGTCGGCGATGTCGGCGGGCAGGCCGATCCGGCCAAGCGCCGTCAGGCCGCTCATGAACTCCTCGACGCCGGGATCCTCCAGCAGCGAGGCGTTCAGGTCGGTGAGGGTGGCGCCCGGCGTGACGGTGTTCACCGTGATCCCCCGCGCCCCCAGCGCGTTCGCCAGGGTGAAGCCCATGGTCTCGACGGCTCCCTTGGTCATGGAGTAGGAGGTCTGGAAGGGCGTGGCGACCCGGGTGCTGGCGGAGGAGACGGTGATGACGCGCCCGCCGTCGCGCATCAGCGGGAGGGCCCGCTGGATGATGAAGAACGGCGCCTTCACGTTGACGGCGAACAGATGGTCGAACCCCTCGGGGGTGGTCTCCTCGATCGGCCCGGCCGGAGGTCCGGCCGCGTTGTTGACCAGGATGTCGAGCGGCTGTCCCGCCAGACCCTCGCCCAGCCCGGCGAACAGGGTGTCCACGTCGCCGTCGACGCCGAGTTCGGCCCGGATCGGGAAGGCCCGCCCACCGGCCTTCCCGATCGCGGCCACCGTGTCGTTCGCCGCGCTCTCGTTGCTGCCGTAGTGCACGGCGGTCAGCGCGCCGTCGGCGGCGAGCCGCTGGGCGATGGCCCGGCCGATGCCGCGTGAGGCTCCCGTCACCAGTGCCGTCTTGCCCGTCAGGCTTCCCATGCGAAGGCTCCCTCGTCGGTGGTTGGTGCGGCCAGCCTCTCCGACGGCGCTGACCGTCCGCGCACCGAACACCGGCCGTCACGCACCGGGCGGCGCGGGCCGGAGCAGGGCGAGGGCGTCCTCACAGGTCATCGCCGCCCCCCGTTCGAAGGCAGCGGCGTACCTCTGCGGTCCGATCCGGTCCCGGGCTCCGGCCGCCACCTCGGGTCTCGCCACGTCGCCGGCGCCGCGTACCGCCACGGCCGCGCCCAGCAGCGACGCGGCGCGCTCGGCATCGCCTTCGAGCAGGGCGAGACCGGCGGCGCCCGCGACCGCCTCTGCCGCCACCTGACGGTCGCGGTGGCGGGCCGCGACCTCCAGCGCCCGGGACAGCCGGTCCCGCGCCTCGGCGATGTCCCCCTCGGCCTCGGCGATCCGGCCCAGCCCGATCAGGGCTCGCGACCGCGCCTGCCCGGCGCCCGCCGTCGCGGCGGCGTCTCCGGCCAGTGCCAGCTCGAAGAGACGCCGGGCGCCGGGCAGGTCGCCACGCAGCCGCGCGACCTCGCCGAGCCCGCAGCGCGCCCCGGCCACCGTTTCCGCGGTGCCCGCCGTACGGGCCAGTTCCGCGGCGCGTTCGTAGTCGAGGTACGCGGCGGCGAGGCCGCCGCCCGCGCGGATCGCCCCGTACGCGCGCCGGCACAGCAGGTCCGCGGCGGCCTCGGCGGCACCGAGCTCGCCGAGCAGCGCGAGCGCCTCGTCGCTCAGGGCCGACGCCCCGGCCCGGTCCCCCCGCCAGCCGGCGATCTCGGCCAGCCGGTCCAGCGCGTTGGCGGCCCCCCACCGGTCGCCGATCGACCGGAAGCCGTCGAGTGCCCGCAGGAACGCCCCCTCGGCCTCGGCCGGCTCGCCGCCGAACAGCAGCAGGTGCCCCTCGCTCAGCCGTCCCAGCGCCTGCGACCACGGGTCGGGGCCGAGCAGCTCCGGCGGGATGGGAACGGGGGCGTCCGCGGGCACCATGGCCATGGAGTACAGGAGGAGAAGGTGCGGACGCCGGAGCGGGCACCCGCGGGAGAGGATGATCGACTGCGCTCGTTCCAGGCCGGGGGAGCCGGTCGGCGCGGTGTGCGCGACGCACAGGACGTACTCCTCCACCAGCTCGGGCAGCACCGAGGCGCCGGGCGTCTCGACGAGCGCGGCGGCCGACGGGGCGCCCTCGTCACGCAGGCCGCTGAGCCACCAGTGCCACGACAGCGCGGCGACCAGCCGCACCCCCAGAACGGGGTCGGCGCGGACCGCCCAGCGCAGCGCGGCGTGGAGGTTGCCGTGCTCGGCGGTCAGCGTGGCCGTCCACTCCAGCTGCGAGGCGCCGCGCAGGTGGGTGTCGGCGGTCTCGGCGAGGCCGTGGAAGTAGGTGGCGTGCGCCCGCCGTACCGCGTCCCCCTCACCGGCCTCGGCCAGCCGTTCGGCGCAGAACTCCCGTACGGTGTCCAGCATGTGGTAGCGACCGCCGTGGGCCTCCACCAGGGACTTGTCCACCAGGCTGGTCATCACGCCGGTGGTGTCGGGCACGCCGCAGACGCCGGCGGCCGTCTCCAGGGTCGCGCCCCCGGCGAAGACCGTGAGGCGCCTGGCCAGCAGCCGCTCCCGGGCGTCGAGCAGGTCCCAGCTCCACTCGATCACCGCGCGCAGCGTCCGGTGTCGCGGCGCGGCCGTGCGGTCGCCCCGCGACAGCAGCCGGAACCGGTCGTCCAGCCGGTCGGCGACCTCCTCCACCGTGAGCGAGCGCAGCCGCGCGGCGGCCAGCTCGATGGCCAGGGGCAGGCCGTCGAGAGCCGCGCAGATCCGCGACACCGTCCCGACGTTGCCCGCGTCCACCACGAACCCCGGACGCACCGCGGCGACCCGGTCGGCGAACAGCCGCACGGCGGCGTGACCGAGTGCCTCCTCGGGTCCCGCCGCGAACCCGGGGAGCGCGAGTGGCGAGACCGGGCACAGCGACTCGCCCGTGATGCCCAGCGCCTCCCTGCCGGTGGCCAGCACCCGCAGTTCCGGGCACGCGGCCAGCAGCCGGTGGACCAGCCGGGCCGCCTCGTCGAGGAGATGTTCGCAGTTGTCGGCGACGAGCAGCATCCGGCGGCCCTCGAGCTCCGCGACCAGGCGGCCGAAGGGGTCGGCCGAGCCGGGGAGCAGCCCGTACTCGCGCAGTCCCAGCGCCAGGCCCACCGCCTGCGGGACCTGCGTGCCGTCGTCGAGCGGGGCCAGGTCCACGAAGCACACCTCGCCCGGCTGCCGCCGGGCCGCCTCGACGGCCAGCCGGGTCTTGCCCACCCCGCCGGGCCCGGTGAGGGTGACCAGGCGCGCCGTCCCCAGGAGCTCGCCGATCGTGGCGCGCTCCCGCTCGCGTCCCACGAAGCCGGTGAGCTGGGCGGGCAGGCTCGCGAGGGGCGGGCGGGCGTCTCGCAGCACGGTCAGGTGGATGTTCCCGAGCTCGGTGGACGGGTCCGCGCCCAGTTCCTCGGCCAGGGCGCGCCGGGCGTCCTCGAACACCACGAGCGCCTCGGCCTGCCTGCCCGAGCCGTGCAGCGCCCGCATGAGCTGGCCGCGCAGCCGTTCCCGCAGCGGGTGCGCGTCCACCATCCTCCGCAGCTCCGCCACCATCCCGCGATGTTCGCCCAGGGCGAGCTCGGCCTCGGCCCTGTCCTCGAAGGCGGTGACCCGCGTTTCCTCCAGGCGAGCCGCCTGGTCCCCGGCGAACGGCGCGCCGGACACATCCGCCAGGGCCGTGCCCCGCCACAGCCCCAGACCCTCCCGCAGCAGGGCGGCCGCGCGGGGGTGGTCACCGGCGGTCAGCGCGCGACGGCCCTCGCGGGCGAGCCGCTCGAACCGGTGCGCGTCGACGCTCTCGGGATCGGCGACGAGGCGGTAGCCCGCCGGATGGAACTCGACCCGCGCGCCGACGGCCCGCAGCCCGCGACGCAGCCGCGACACCTGGGACTGCAGGGCGTTCGCCGCGCCGGGCGGTGGCGCCTTCCCGTACAGACCGTCGATCATCCGCTCCACGGTGACCACCCGGTCCGCGTCCATCAGCAGCAGGGCGAGCAGCGCGCGCAGGCTCGGCCCGCCGACGGAGACCAGGTCTCCCGCGTCGGACCGCACTTCCACCGGGCCGAGGACACCGAACAGCACATCGCAGATTATCTCCCACGGAAGGCGGCCGGACCGGAGCCTCAACGCCGTGGCGACCGTGGGCAAGGCACCCGCGCCGCCCTGAACCGACACGCCCTGGGCCGACACGCCCTGAACCGGCGCGCCCTGAACCGACACGCCCTGAACCGACACGCCCTGGGCCGAAAGGCCGATCAGGAGGAAAGGCCGACCAGGGCGGGAGACCGATCGGCGGCGAGTCCGGGTGGGGGTCGCCGCCGATCGGTGTACGGGCCGCAGGTGCCGGTCGCCCGGCTACGCGCTCCTGCCGAACACGATCCGGGTGCGAACCCTCTCCCCCGGGGCCGGGCTCCTGGTCTCCCCGTTGACCCGCACCCGGACCTGGCCCACCTGGCTCCCCGGCGTGCACGGGCAGCCGAGGCCGACACGCTGGATCAGCAGCGGCGTGTTGCTGGGATCGAACTGGGCCGTACCCGGGTAGTAGGCGACGACGCGGTACACGCCCGTGGGGAGGCTCGACATCGTCAGGGTGGCGACGCCGTCCACGAGCAGGGCCCTGCCCAGGGTCACCCCGTCGGTGGCGAAGGTGACCCTGCCCGTGGGGATGCTCCCGTCCTCCGCCGTCACCGTCGTGGTGAAGGTGATCGGGCCGCTGTCGTTCCCCGCGCCGCACGTCGAGACCAGCCCGCTCGTGGTGACCGTTCCGCACACCGCGGACGCGGGCGAGACGGCCGTGCCGGGGTCGGGACTCGGGCCGGCGTCGTTGTGGGCGGCGGCCGCGGCGGCCGCGGCGCCGGGGACGGCGGCGACCCCCATCGAGATCAGGGCCGCGAGAATCCCGGCCAGCCCCGAACGCGCCATGTTCCGCACCGTCACACGAGATCGATTGGTATATATCATAATATCGTTCTTTTCTTTGGTTATTGTGCCGTCCAGACGCATTGGGATGATGCGCCACACCTTTCGACATTACTGATCCGCGGCACGACACTCGCCATATGACATACCGATGGATCCCAGCGGAGCGAATTCGTCCATGACGAATGACAGCCCGCCCGACGGAGCAGGATGATCGTGAATGAAGACGGCATCCGATGCGTTCCCCGACCCGGCGGCGCGCTCTTCGCGACCGCCGAGGGAACCCTCGCCCCCGGCCCCCGGGCGCGGAAGGCGCGCGGAACCGGTGCCCCGCGCGGGCTCCCTCAACGTTTGAAGATCAACCGCCACGGCATCAGGGCCGACTCCAGTTGCACCCGAAGGCTCATCTTCGAACTGCCCGCCCGGCGGTCGGAGAAATGGATCGGGATCTCGATGATCGTCATCCCCGCCCTGACCGCCCGGTAGTGCATCTCCACCTGGAAGCTGTAGCCCCCCGAGGAGATCGCGCCGAGATCCAGAGCGGCGAGGCTTTCCACCCGCCAGATCTTGAACCCGGCGGTCACGTCCCGCAACCCGACGCGCAGGATGGTGCGGACGTAGAGGTTCGCCCACCTCGACAGGGCCCGCCGCCGCAGGCTCCACTCGACCGCCAGCGTCCCGCCCGGTACGTACCGGCTGCCGATCACGCACGCCGCCCCCGTGGCCAGCGCGGTGTCGAGCAGGCGCGGCACGGCGTCGACGGGATGCGAGAAGTCGGCGTCCATCTGCACCACGAAGTCCGTCCCGGCCGCGAGGGCGGTCTCCATGCCGTCGACGTAGGCGCGCCCGAGCCCTTCCCTGACCCGCCGGTGCACCACGCCGACCCGGCCGGGATGCGCGGCGGCCAGCTCGTCGGCCACCTTCCCCGTGCCGTCCGGGGAGTCGTCGTCGACGACCAGGACGCGCAGGCCGTCGAGCGGCAACGCCAGCAGCGCCTCCGCGATCGGCGGAAGGTTGCCCACCTCGTTGAACGTCGGGATCACGACGGTGACGGTGGCCATGTTCGAGGTCAGGGCCTTCCGGGCTCGGCGGTCGGATGTTCTCACCGCGGAACGGTGCGGCGTTCGCGTCCGGTGATCTCGAACACCGGAAGCGGCAAAGATCACCCCATGCTAGCGGCCGGCGGGGCGGCCGTGCCGGTCTCCTCCGAGATGGAGGCCACCGGCGCGGCACGGCGTACCGCCGGCGGCGCGGACCGGAAAATCCGTTGCGCGGATATCAAGGTGACGTATCCTAAAGAATCGTCCATTGAGTATGGAACCGGGCACTTACCAATATCGCAAGGACATTATGCGGGCACAATTCGTATCGGCCGATCAACCCGTAGAAATCAGCTGCGATGAGTCCGGCTCGGAGGGCGAGAAACTCATCGGTGGAAACACCGATGTCTTCACCCACGCCAGCCTGTGCATGGACGTCGAGTCGGCGGCGAGCTGTATTCGGGGAATACGGGCCAGGGGCCCCTCCCCGGCAGAGGAATACAAGGCGAACGTCCTGCTCCGCGAGAAGAACAGGTCCGCCCTCACGTGGCTGCTCGAGCCGTCGGGGCCGATCCACGGGAAAGCCCACGTGCATCTGACCGACAAGACGTTCCTCGTCGTCCGCAGACTCGCCGGACTGGTCGCCGGGGAGACCGCTCACGTGCCGGACACGGGCCCGCGACGGGACCGGCAGGCCGGCGACATGGCCGGCGACATGGCCGCCGTCCTGTACCGCGAGGGCCGGCGCACGTTCGGGCACGAACGGTGGCAGCCCTTCCTGTCCTCGTTCAACGACCTGATGCGCGCCGGGAACGGCCGGGGCGCGGGGACGTCCGCCGAAGCGTTCTTCGACATGGTCGACGTCCTGTGCCTCGCCGGCGCGGGGAGCGAGGTCGGCGAGATCATGGGGCTGCTCCGGCGGGCCAGGCCCCGGGTGGAATCGTTCCTGACGCGGCTCCTCGACGATCCGCGGGTGATTCCGACGCTCGATCCCCTGATCCCGGCCATCGTCCGGGCCGTCGACTTCTGGGGTGAGGGCACCAGGCCCGTCTCGATCGTTCACGACCGGCAGACCACGCTGACGGAGGAGCGCGTCGCGCGGATCAGGGAGATGCTGGGCGAGCCACGGCCCGACGGTCTCCCCCGGTCGCAGGGGAGCCGGCTGGCGGGCCTGAGGTTCGTCGCCTCGCACTCGGACGCGCGGATCCAGGTCGCCGACCTCCTCGCCGGAGCGGCGAGGAAGATAGCGTCGGACGAGCTCAACGGCCGGGGCGACGCGGAGCTCACCGCCCTGCTGCGACCGTACGTGGACGCGTTCTCGATCTGGGGAGACGACCGGAGCCGGTCCCTGCTGGAGTCCGCCTCCTGCACCCGGCCATGAGGCCTCCGCGGCCGCCCCGCGCCGCCCCGCGCCGCCCCTCGCGAACCGGCGTCACCCGGCGCGCGGGGCACGGCGCGGACACCTGCCCGGTGTGTGGCGTGGTCAGGTCTGCAGCTGGGTGCAGACGGACTTCACCTCGGTGTAGGCGTCGAGTGCCTGGTGGCCCATCTCGCGACCCCAGCCCGACTGCTTGTAGCCGCCGAAGGGCAGGGCGGCGTCGAAGACGTTGTAGCAGTTGATCCAGACGGTGCCCGCGCGGATCTTGCCGGCGAGCGCGTGCGCCTTGGAGATGTCCCGGGTCCAGATGCCGGCCCCCAGCCCGAAGTCGGTGGCGTTGGCCTGCGCGGCGATCTCGTCCAGGTCGGAGAACGGTGAGGCGACCACCACCGGCCCGAAGATCTCCTCCCGGACGACCTTCATCTCCGGGCGTACGTCGGTGAGCACGGTGGGCTGGACGAAGTAGCCCCGGTCTCCGTGCCGGTTGCCGCCGGCCAGCGTCTGGACGCCGTCCTCGCGCCCCGAGTCCAGGTAGCCGGTCACCCGGCGCAGCTGCTCGTCGGAGACCAGGGGACCCATCTGCGTGTCGGGTTCCATGCCCGGACCGAGCCTGATGCCCCGGGCGATCTCGGCGACGCCTTCCACCACCTGGTCGAACCGGTCGCGCTGGACGAACAGCCGGGATCCGGCCACGCAGCACTGGCCGTGGTTGAAGAAGATCGCGTTCGCCGCGCCCTGGATGGCGATGTCGGGGTCGGCGTCGTCGAAGACGATGTTGGGGCTCTTGCCGCCGAGCTCCAGGGTGACCTTCTTCAGGTTGCCCGCCGCGGCATGCACGATCAGCTTGCCGACCTCGGTGGAGCCGGTGAAGGCGATCTTGTCCACGCCGTCGTGCGCGGCGAGCGCCGCACCGGCGGTCTCGCCGTACCCGGGCAGGACGTTGACCACGCCGTCGGGCACCCCGGCCTCGGCGATCAGCTCCGCCAGCCGCAGGGCGGACAGCGGGGTCTGCTCGGCGGGCTTGAGGATCACGACGTTCCCGGTCGCGAGGGCGGGCCCGAGTTTCCAGGCGGCCATCAGCAGCGGGAAGTTCCACGGGATGATCTGGCCGACCACACCGACCGGCTCGCGCAGGGTGTAGGCGTGGAACGCGGCGCCCGGCATGTACGGCACCGACAGCGCGATCGTGTTGCCCTCGATCTTGGTCGCCCAGCCCGCCATGTAGTGGAACAGGTCGGCCGCCAGCGGAACGTCCGCGGCCCGTGCCACGGCCACCGGCTTGCCGTTGTCCAGCGATTCGAGCTGGGCCAGTTCCTCGACGTGCTCCAGGATCAGGTCACCGATCCTCCAGATGATCCGGCCCCGCTCGGAGGCGGTCATCCGTGACCAGGGCCCCTGCTCGAAGGCCTTGCGAGCGGCGCGCACCGCCCGGTCGACGTCCTCGGCGTCGGCTTCGGCGACGTGCGCCAGGGTCTGCCCGGTAGCGGGGTTGGGAGTCGCGAAGGTCTTTCCGGACGCCGCGTCCACCCATTGCCCGCCGATGAACAACTTGTGCGGGGTGGTGATGAAGTCCTCGACGCTCTTTTCCAGGGTCACCGTCATCAGCGTCGGCTCCCTTCCTGTTCAGAGACGCTGTGCCGGACCGCGCACCCGCCCGCACCGCGAAACCGCCCGGGGTACGCGAACGCTCGGCCCGATGAACAATTCCTCCCAATCAGACTACGGACGAAGTGAGAGCACAAGGACTCTCCTCCGCCCGGCCTCGGTCGCGTGGCGTCCTTCGTGCCGCCGTCGTCCGCGGGCCGCCCGTAACCTCTCATGGCTGCTTCCCCGCCTCGTGGTGAACCGCCCGGCCGGTCCGCGGCGCAGGCGATCCCCGTACGGCAGGTCCGCAAGGCGAGGGTCCGGAGGGCACGACTACGGTCACCGGCCGGACTCACGTACGGCTCGCGCCCACCGCTCGCGACGGATCCCGGGATCGACCAGAACGCAGTCGCCGCACATGCCGCCGCCGGGCAGGCGGTAGAACAGGCAGCAGCTGCGCCGGGTGAAGACGGGATGGCCGGGGGCGGGTTCGGCCAGCTCGCCGGTACCGCGCAGCAGGCCCGTGTCCAGCAGTTCGCGGCCCAGCGCCACGGCCTTGGCGGCGAGCCCGGGGCGGCGGCGGCCCAGTTCGAGGAGGGTGCCCGCCAGGGCGGAGGCCGCGTTGCCCCACAGCAGGCCGGGGGCCGTCGGCACGATCCGCCGGACCGTCCCGGCGAGTGGCTCCAGCAACCCGGTCACCACGGTGCGGTACAGCGGTGCGGCGATCCGCGCGGGACCGCGGACCTCCCACCCTTCCAGGTGGGCGGCCCGCAGCGGCAGCGGGCCCTCGGCCGCCGCCCGCCAGCGCACGTGCCGGGGGGCCAGGTCGATGAGCAGGTCGTGGGCGACCGCGGCGCCGAGGGCCGGCGACCAGAAACGGGCGGCCAGACCCTGGAAGAGGATGGAGGCGGCCACCCGTGTCTCCGCGGTGCCGAGCCGCCCGGCCGTGTCCGCGATCCGGGCCTCCACGGTGGCGGGGTCGGCGAGCAGGTCGGCGAGCGGCCGCCAGCCGGGCTCGCGGGGAACCGGGCCGAGATCGAGGCCGAAGTAGCCCCCGATGGCGGCCACGTCCGCGACCGCCGCGGCGACGACGGCCGGGGAGGCGGGAAACGGTCCCGGCGCCCCGGGCCGGACGGACGGCACGGCGACCACGTCCTCTCTGGAAGAGCCCGGGGAGACTCAGGGAGCGCCTCCCCCGCCCCCATGTTCACACAACGACCCCGCTCCCCCTCACTCGTCCCGGAGTTCCTCCGGCCGCAGCGTCCGGCGCAGGATCGGCCGGGCGGCCCGCGCCACCAGCGCCGCGGCCAGCACCCCGATCCCCACCATGAGCACCGCCCGGACGGCGGCGACGGCGAGCGCCTGCGGCACCTCGCGGTAGATGTCCCACCCCGTCGAGAGGACCACTCCCACCCCGGCGACGGCGGCCACGACGCACACCGGCAGCGCCGCGATGAGCGCCTGCCGGGTGAGGACCCGGCCCAGCGCGGGACCGGACGCGCCCGAGGCCGCCAGTGCCGCGAACGAGTGCCGGTGATCCAGCAGGTCCTCCGCCTGGTGCACCACGAGGGCGGCGGCAGAGGTGACCAGCGCGACCAGCAGGGCGAGGTCCACGAGCAGGTAGGCCACGGCCCAGGAGGGATCGAGGTCGCCCCGGAGAAAGATGGGCCCCTGCTGGGCCCCGACCCCGGCGCCGAAGAACACGGTCAGCCCCACCACCGACAGCGCGCGAGCCCACCCCCGGGGGTCGGCCCCGACCATCCGGGCGGCCAGCAGGGTCTCCGCCGTCCCGGTACGGTCACCGACCCGCCGGGCGGCCACCCTGATCAGCCACGCGGCGCCGAGGACCAGGCCGAACAGCAGGAGCACCATGCCGGCCGTCATGGACAGCACCGCGGCGTACGGCCCGCCGGGGAGCCTTCCCTTGCCGGCGAGCCCGGCGACGAGCAGCCCGGCACCCACCGCGACCAGCGCCAGGTCGCGCGCCCTGGGACCGGCGGCGGGCGTCCGCCGGACCACGCCCAGCGGGGAGGTCACCACGTGCCGCCCCGCCGTCAGCCCGGACACCGTCCCGGCGAGCGTCACCGCGACGAGGATCGCCAGGATCTGCGCCGGCGGGACCAGGGGCACCGGGCCCTCCAGCGCCCCCGCCAGCGCCAGGTTCGCCGCCAGGTACAGCGCGACGCCGCACACCCCGCCCAGCAGGGTCCGCCACCCGCTCTCGTACGCCCCGAGCAGGCGCACCTCGCGCGGTGTGGCCCCGGCCAGCCGGAGCGCGGCCAGCCGCCGCTCCCGCGTCGCGGTGGCCAGGCGGCTCACCTGGTAGACGAAGGCCATGGTGGGCACGACCAGCAGGGCCAGCGCCAGCGCGGTGATCAGCCGCGCGTCCCGTCCGGAGAAGAAGCCCAGATAATCGATCCGCGTCTGGACGAGGAAGCCCTCGGGGTGAACCGAGAAACCGAGCCCGAACGCCAGCAGGTTCGCCGCCACGCACAGCAGGAAGGTCGCGAGCGCCGCCCCCGCGGTCATGAGACGCCCCCGTACCCGCTCGCGCCGCGAACCGCCCCTGGCGAGCATCCGCATCACGGTGATCACGGCGATCACACGGTCACCCCGGACAGCCTGCCGTCGCGCAGCGCGATCTCCCGGTCGGCGTAGGCGGCCACCCGGTTGTCGTGGGTGACGATCACCAGCGTGGTGCCGTCCGCGCGGGCCGCGCCGACGAGCTCGTCCATCACCCGCTCACCGGCCAGCGAGTCGAGCGCGCCGGTCGGCTCGTCGGCGAAGACCACCCGCGGACCGGTGACCAGAGCGCGGGCCACGGCGACCCGCTGCAGCTGGCCGCCGGACAGCTCGCCGGGCCGCCGGTCCGCGCAGCCGGCCACGTCCAGCCTCTCCAGCCGGGACCGGGCGGCCAGCATCGACTCCCGGCGCCCGTGCCGGTTGAACAGCAGCGGCAGCGCCACGTTCTCCTCGGCGGTCAGTTCGGGGACCAGCCCGCCCGACTGGAAGACGACGCCGAAGCTCTGCCTGCGCAGCCTCGTGCGGTCGGCGTCGCCGAGGGTGTCGACGCGCCGCCCGTCGAAGTGGACCTCCCCCGACTCGGGACGGATGATCCCGGCCAGGCAGTGCAACAGCGTCGACTTGCCCGAACCGCTCGGCCCGGTGATCGCGACGATCTCCCCGTCGCCGATCTCCGCGGACACGCCGTCCAGCGCGACGGTCCTGGCGAAGGTCTTGCGCAGCGCGCGTGCCTCAAGCATCCATCTCCTCCTTAAGATCCGCGAGTCGTTCCATGGCCGTCTCGATCCAGCGCAGGTCGGCGTCGAGGTGCTGGAGCGCGTAGTCGGCGGCGAGCACCTGCGCGGGCGACCCCGAGGCCCGTTCCGCGGTGAGCTCGCGCATCCGCGCCAGATGGGCGGCGCGCTGCCCGGCCAGGTAGCCGTCGGCGGCGCCCCCGGCGACGATCGCCACCACCACGCGCGAGACGAGCGCGCTGGAGACGTGCGGCGCGGGCGTCTCCACCTGTTCCAGCCATCGGGCCAGCTCGGCCAGCCCCTCCTCGGTGATGGCGTACACCGTGCGCTCGGGACCGCCCTCCCGCACGGTCTCCGCCACCTCGGCGAACCCGTCCCGCTGCAGGCGCTGCAACGTCGCGTAGACCTGTCCGTACGCGAGCGGCCTGGCGCCCGGCAGGCGCTGGTCGTGCTCGCGTTTGAGCTCGTACCCATGTTTGGGCCGCTCGGAGAGCAGCCCGAGCATGACGTGTCCGGTAGACATGATCGGGACTATACATCCGGTATATACATCAAGCGAATAGTCGGATGCCGATCATCCCGGCATCGCGGGGCATGACCGGGCGCGGCAGGGGCGAGCCCGGCGGCTCGCCCTGGCGTCGCGACGTTGCCCTGGCGCGTTCGTGGCACTACGGTTGAGTTTGTGACTGCCGGGTCGGCCTTGGGCCAACAGCGAGTAGGGCACCCGGCCGAGGCGTGAGCCCCGGGCGGGCCAGAGGCCCCCCTTTACTCTTCTCTTCCGCGCGTTCGGCGCGACGTTTCTCCGTGGATCTCCCCTCCGTGGTCTCCACGTCTCATGTGACTTCCGCGTGTGGTCTCCACCTCCCCGTGGCTTCCACGCCCGCGTGACGCCCGCATGCCTTCGCGGTGCCGGTCGTCGCCGGTCACCGCGTGTTTCGCGCCTTTCACGAACCGGCCCCGGCGGTAGGTCGCCGGCCCGGCCGGTCGTCCGGCGTACCTTTCCCCGTTTCCCGCACCACGGTCGCGGTCGCCCCGTGGTGATTTCGTTCTGCCCTCAGGCGGCCCTTCGTCATGCCCGCGAACAATCGCGGGACCATCGATCCTGGAGAAGAAAACAGAGAATGCCCAATGAATTCAACCAGCAGATCATCGAGGAGTTCCGCGCCAACGGCGGGAAGGTCGGTGGTCCCTTCGAGGGAGCCCGGCTGCTCCTGCTGACCACCGTCGGGGCGCGCTCCGGCGCCCGGCACACGACCCCGCTCGGCTACCTTCCCGACGGCGGCGGGCGGGTCCTGGTCATCGCCTCGGCCGGTGGCGCGCCGAACCACCCCGCCTGGTTCCACAACCTGGTGGCCAACCCTCTCGTCACGGTCGAGGACGGCCTCTTCACCTACGAGGCACGAGCCGCCGTCCTGGAGGGCGCCGAACGCGACCGCGTCTTCGCCCGAGCGGTCGAGGCCGACCCCGGGTGGGCCGACTACCAGGCCAGGACGGCGCGCGTCATCCCCGTGGTCGCCCTTCAGGGGGTCGACGGCGGGCCGCCGAAGGCGTCGTCGGCGGGCGAGACCCTCAAGCTGGTCCACGACGTGTTCCGGCGGGAGCTCGCCCTGATCCGCAAGGAGGTCACCGAGTCGGGCGCCGGCCTGGGCGCCCAGCTGCGGGTGAACTGCCTCACCCTCTGCCAGGGGCTGCACAACCACCACACCGGCGAGGACATCGCGATGTTCCCCTTCCTCGCCGGGCACCGTCCCGAACTCGCCCCGGTCCTGGAGCGGCTGGGCCGGGAGCACGAGAGGATCGCGGTCCTCATCGAGGAGCTGCGGGAGGTCCTCTCCGCCGAGGGCGCGGATCCCCCGCTCGTGCTCGCCGAGGTCGAGCGGCTCACCGACGAGCTCGAAAGGCATCTGACCTACGAGGAGGAGCAACTGCTCCCGGTCCTCGGCACGTAGGCCCCCGCCGCCCGCGTACCGGTGACGGCCACCGCCACCGGTGCGCGGGTCACCTGCCGGCGATGCCGGCCCGCACGCGGATTCGCTCGCCCTGCGGCCCGAACAGGCCAAGGAGCTCGACCGGCTCCGGACCGGCGGCGGCCCACCCGTGCGGGGTGCGGGTGTCGAACTCGGCCACCTCGCCGACTCTGAGGACGAGGTCGTGCTCGCCCAGGCGCAGCCGCAGCCGGCCGGACAGGGTGTAGAGCCACCCGTAGCCCTCGTGCGTCCGCTGTTCCAGCGGCGCGTCCCCGTCCGGCCTGCCGGGGATTATCTGCTTGTAGGAGCGCAGGCCGCCGAGATGGCGGGCGAGCGGCACGAAGGTCATGCCGTACCGGGTGAAGGGACGCATGTGCACGCGGGGGTCACCGGTCGCCGGCGCGCCGACCAGCTCGTCCAGCTGCACGCCGTACGCCTTCGCCAGGGGCAGCAGGAGTTCCAGGGTCGGTTTGCGCTGCCCGCCCTCCAGGCGAGAGAGGGTGCTGAGCGAGATCCCGGTCGTCTCGCTCAGCTGGGCGAGGGTGGTGCCGCGGGTGCGGCGCAGCGCCCGCAGCCGTGGGCCCACGGCGGTCAGCACACTCGCGAAGGTGTCGTCTGCCATGCCTCTATTTGCTGTTCCGGCAAGGAATTTTGTCAAATTCGGGGGTGGGGGCGGACCATTTGCGGTGAACGGAGGTATCCCACATGACCGAACGAACGGAACAGACGGTGGCCGCCACCCCCTCGGCGTCCTCGGCCTCCCCGGACGGGGAACGGCGTTACGAGGTGGTGGTCGTCGGCGGTGGCGCCGCCGGGTTGAGCGGGGCGCTGACCCTGGCACGGGCACGGCGCTCGGTGCTGGTGATCGACGCGGGCCGGCCGCGCAACGCTCCGGCGGCCCACGTGCGTTCCTACCTGACGCGCGACGGCGTGCCCCCTGCGGAGCTGCTGGCCACGGGGCGCGCGGAGGTGACCGGCTACGGCGGTGAGGTCGTGCGGGGCGACGTCGTGGCGGCCGAGCGGCTGGAGGCCGGGGACTTCCGCGTCGTCCTCGAAGACGGTTCCTCGGTCATGGCGGACCGGCTGCTGGTGACCACCGGCCTGGTCGACGAACTGCCCCGTGTGGCCGGGCTCGCGGAACGGTGGGGGCTCGACGTCCTGCACTGCCCCTACTGCCACGGCTGGGAGGTGCGCGACCAGGCGATCGGCGTCCTGGCCACCGGACCGCTCGCGGTCCACCAGGCCCTGCTGTGGCGGCAGTGGAGCGAGGACGTCACCCTCTTCCCGCACACCGCGCCCGGATTCGGCGCCGAGGAGTACGAGCAGCTGGCCGCCCGCGGCATCGCCGTGGTGGAGGGGCGGGTGGCGGCGCTGGAGGCGGCGGACGACCGGCTCACCGGCGTACGCCTGGCCGACGGCCGGGTGATCTCCCGCCAGGCCATCGTGGTGACCCCGCGCCTCACCGCCCGCTCCGGCCTCCTCACCGGCCTGGGTCTTGAGACGACCGACCAGGAGATGGGCGGGCACGTGGTCGGCAGCCACATCGCCGCCGACCCGTCCGGGGCGACGGCTCTGCCCGGGGTGTGGGTGGCCGGAAACGTCGCCGCCCTGACAGAGCAGGTCATCGGCGCCGCCGCCGCGGGCGTGCGCGCCGGCGCGGCGATCAACGCCGACCTGGTCGCCGAGGAGACCCGCCGGGCCGTGGCCGCCCGCCGCTCCGGCCGGCACGAGCACGAACACGCGCGGGGCGGTACCTCCACGAAGGACGGCGCCCTCCCGGAGGAGGAGTTCTGGGACCTCCGCTACGGTGAGAGCGACCAGATCTGGAGCGGGAACCCCAACGTCGTCCTGGTCCGCGAGATCACCGGCGTGGAGCCGGGCAGCGCCCTGGACCTGGGATGCGGCGAGGGAGCCGACGCGATCTGGCTCGCGCGGCAGGGATGGCGCGTCACCGCCACCGACATCTCCGGCGTCGCCCTGGAGCGCGCCGCCCGGCACGCCGCGGCCGCGGACGTCGCCGGCCGCGTCGACTGGCAACGGCACGACCTGGGAGCCTCCTTCCCCGACGGCGTCTTCGATCTCGTCTCCGCCCACTTCCTGCACTCCCCCGGCGACATGCCGCGAGAGAAGATCCTGCGGACCGCCGCCTCGGCGGTCGCGCCCGGCGGGACGCTCCTCGTCGTCGGGCACGCGGGGTTCCCCGCCTGGGAGCACAATCCCCACCCCGACGTGCACCTCCCCACGCCGGAGGAGGTCCTGGAAAGCCTGGAGCTCCCGGAAGGGGAGTGGGAGGTGCTGCTCTGCGAGGAACACGACCGGATCCAGAACGACCCCGACGGGCGGCCCACCACCCGCAGGGACAACGTCCTCAAGGTCCGGCGGTCGAGCGGATGAACGGCTGAGCCCGCCGGGCCCGGGTTCCGTACGGCGACCTGGCGGGGCGGCCTCCGGCGGGCCGGCGGACTCCACCGGTGCGGCGCGTCAGTGCAGCCCGCGCTTGCCCGGTGTCCAGAACGGCTTGACCTTGATCGAGGTACGCGGCCAGTTGCGCTCGCGCACGAGGTGGTCGCGGACCATCTGGCAGGTCCTGGCCTCCCCCGCCACGTAGGCCGCCCCCGCGCCGCCGGGAAGGTCGAGACCGGCCACCGCCGCGAGCAGCGTCCGGGAGGCGGCGGCCGGCGCCCCGGCACGGTGTACGCGGCGCAGCCGGTGGGGGCCGGGCACCGACACGTCGTGCTCGGCGGACTCGCTTTCCAGCACACCGTGGACCCGCGCCGAAGGCCCCAGTTGCCTGATCATCGGCCCGAAGGCGGCGCTCGCGGTCTCCTCTCCGACGAACAGGTGGAAGGGGGCGTCGCGGACGAAGAAGTCTCCCTGGGGCCACCAGAACGTCACCGGCTCGCCCGGACGTACCTCGCGAGCCCACTTCAGGCCGATGCCCTCGCCCTCGTACAGGTGCACGCGGAGCTCCAGTGCCCGCTCCTCGGGAACGAACTCCCAGATCGTATAGGTGCGCAGCGTCTCCGCCGGGCGCAGGATCCCGTACACCGACAGCGGGTCGTTGATCTGGATCCTGATGTGCTGGCCGGGGGCGTAGGGGAAGGTGATCGGCCCGTCGGCGACGAGACGGATGCGGCGCAGCGTGGGGGTGACCGGTTCGGCCTCGGTGACGGTCGCCTCCGCGACGTACTTGGCGAAGGCGCTCGCCAGCGGGTTACGCGTTCGCCGGCTCATGTCAGGACCCCTCCCCGCGCCCGCCGTGCCGCACGTGGGCGGACCCGGCGATTCCCCACCGCGCGCACCCCGCGATCGGGATCGACAACGCGCGGATGATCCACCGTCGACGCTCCATCACCATCTCCCTTGATGCTCTAGTTTTGTTTAGAGGCTCTAAGGAAACATAGATGGCCTAGAGTGTCAACGTCGCCGGGTCACCGGGAAGAACGAGGGGGAACGATGGCCGCGCGGACCACCGATCGACGGGACAGGCTCAGGCGGGCCACCGTGGCGGAGATCCACTCGGCCGCGCGCACGTTGCTGATCACACACGGGGCCGCGGCCGTGACGATCAACGCCGTCGCCCGCGAGATGGGGATGAGCGGCCCCGCCCTCTACCACTACTACTCCAGCCGCGACGAGCTGGTCGGAGCGGTGACCGCCGACTTCTTCCGGGAACTGACGGCGACGTTGCAGGCCGCGCGTGACGCCCACGCCTCGTCGTCTCCCGCCCGCCGGCTGCTCGCCACGAGCCGGGCCATGCGGAACTGGGCGATCACCCATCCCGCGGAGTTCGGCTGGGTGTTCGCCAGCCCGATCCCGGCCTCGCAGGAGCGGCGCCCCGGCTCACCCCGGTATCTGGCCGGGCGGGACTTCGAGGAGGTCTTCCTGGAACAGGTCGTCGACCTGTGGGAGACCGCGCCGTTCCCGGTGCCGCGGCCGGAGGACCTGGCGCCCTCCCTGCGCGCGCAGGCGCGCGACTACGCGGCCGAGATCGGCGGGCGCCTGCCCCCCGAGGCCGTGCACGTCTTCCTGTCCTGCTGGATCCGGCTGTACGGGCTGCTGTGCATGGAGGTCCTGAAGCAGCTGGACTTCGTCTACTCCGACCTCGAACCGGTCTTCGAGGAGTGCCTGCGGGACATCTGCCCCACGCTGGGCCTGGAGTACGAGCCCCCGGCACCCGCCCGGTGATCCGCCCGGTCCCCGCGGACCGGCCGCCGCCGATGAGCCGCGAACCAGACATGACGATCACGACCTACCGCCGGAGTACCGGACCGTGGCCTGTGAGGGCACGCGGGATCTCCCGGGAAATCCTGCGCGAGGATGTCGAGAACGCGGCCGCGACTCCGACCCCTCGGTGACCGGCCGAACCGAGACCGGCGATTTTCGAGGAGACACGAGCATGCGGCCCACGAAGACGAGCACCCTGAAGGTGCCCGGCGCGACCCTTCACCACGAGATCCGCGGCTCGGGCCCGATCCTGTTGCTGATCTGCGGCGGGGTCTACGACGCCGCCGGATACGCCGAACTGGCCCGGCGGCTCGCCGACCGCTACACGGTGGTGACCTACGACCGGCGCGGCAACTCGCGCAGCCCCCTGGACGGGCCGCCGGAGCCGCAGAGCATCGAGACGCACGCCGACGACGCGCACCGCGTGCTGGTGGAGGCGGGCGTCACCGCCGGCGAGCCTGCGTACGTCTTCGGCAACAGCTCCGGTGCGATCATCGGGCTGGAGCTGGCCGCCCGCCACCCCGAGCAGGTGCGCGTCCTGGTCGCCCACGAGCCGCCGCTCTTCGAGCTGCTGCCCGACCGCGACCGCTGGCGCGACGTCGTCCGGGACGTGGAGGAGGCGTTCGCCAAGGAGGGGGCCGGCGCCGCCATGCAGGCCCTCTCCGCCGCGTTCGCGGCGAGCGACGACGAGCGGGCGGAGAGCGAGCGGACGGAGGACGCGCCGGCGGGGGGTGACCCGGCGGCCGAGGGGCCGGAACGCGTCCCGGGAGGCGCGCAGGCACCGCAGGGGGCACCGGACCAGGAGACGATGGAGATGCTGGCGCGGCTGGAGAGGAACGCGGAGTTCTTCATCGGCTACGAGGTGCCGCCGTTCTCCCGCTACACCCCCGACGGCGCGGCGCTCGGGGCGTCCTCGGTGCGCGTCGTGGCCGCGGTGGGCGAGGAGTCGCAGGGCGAGCCGCCGTACCGGGCCACCGCCGCCGTGGCCGACCTGCTGGGCACGCGGCCCACGGCGTTCCCCGGCGACCACGGGGGCTTCGGCTCCGAGCCCGAGGCGTTCGCCACCAGGCTCCACCAGGTGCTCTCGACCACCTGAGAAGGCCCGCGCGACGATCGCGGCGCCGTCCCGTGCCCGGGCCGGCGGATCCCGGGTCAGTCGACCAGGGCGTCGCTTCCCCGCGTGTCCGGCAGGTCCAGGCTGTCACGGAGCCCGGTCGGCTTGAGGAAGAGCGCGGCGACGACGCCCACCGCGGCGATCCCCGCGGAGACCAGGAAGATGTGTCCGGTGGCGTCGCCGTACGCCACCCGCACGACGGTCCTCGCGGCTTCGGGCAGTGCCTGGAGGTTGAGGGTGCTGCCCCCCGAGCCGGACGGCCGGATGCCCGCCTTCGCGAAGCCCTCGGCGATGCCGGTGGCCACCCGGTTGGCCAGGATCGCGCCCAGGACCGAGACCCCGATCGTGCCGCCCAGCGAGCGGAAGAAGGTGATGGCACCGCTGGCGGCGCCCAGTTCCCGCAGCGGGACGACGTTCTGGATGACCAGCACCAGGTTCTGCATGGACATGCCGACGCCGATGCCGACCAGCAGCATCGCGGCCGACACGAGCACCAGCGAGGTCTCGTGGTCGATCACGGACAGGCCGAGGAATCCGACGGTGAGCACGACGGCACCCGCCACGATGTACGGCTTGACCTTGCCGCTCCTGGACACGAGCGCGCCGGAGACCGTCGAGGACAGCAGCACGCCGAGCATCAGCGGGATGGTCAGCAGGCCGGCCTCGGTGGGGCCGTACCCGCGGCCGATCTGGAAGTACTGGCCCAGGAAGACCGATCCGCCGAACATCGCCATGCCGACCGCGAGGCTGGCCAGGATGGCCAGGGCGGGGTCACGCCTGCGGACGATGTGCAGCGGCACGACCGGCTCCTTGACCCGCGACTCCACCAGCACGGCGACGGCCAGGACGACGATCCCGCCACCGACCATGGCCCCGGTCTGCCAGGAGATCCAGTCGAAGGAGTTGCCGACGAAGGTGATCCAGATGAGCAGGACGCTCACGCCCGCGGCGATCAGCGTGGCGCCCGCGTAGTCGACCTTGGCGTCCGGCCGCCGGACCGTGACCACGTGGAGCGTCTTGTGCAGCAGGACGAAGGCGACGACCGTGAACGGCACCGCGACGAAGAAGCACCAGCGCCAGCCCAGCCACGAGGTGTCGGCGATCAGGCCGCCGAGGAGCGGGCCCGCCACGGTGGCCACGGCCATCACGGCGCCGAGGTAGCCGTTGTAGCGTCCCCGTTCCTTGGGGGTGATCATCGCGGCGATGATGACCTGGACCAGGACCTGCAGGGCGCCCATGCCGAGGCCCTGAACGGCGCGGAAGGCGATGAGCTGGCCGGTGTTCTGCGCGAATCCGCAGGCCAGCGAGCTCACCATGAAGATGACAATGGAGATCTGGATGAGCAGTTTCTTGCTGAACAGGTCGGCGAGCTTGCCCCAGACCGGGGTGGACGCGGTCGCGGCGAGCAGCGACGCGGTGACCACCCACGTGTACTGGGACTGGGTGCCGTCGAGCGCGCCGATGATCTGCGGCAGCGCCACCGACACGATCGTGGCACTGATCATCGCCACGAACAGGGCGAGAAGCAGACCGCTCAGTGCCTCGAGGATCTCGCGATGGGTCATCGGTTCCGCGCCGGATGGCGCGACCGCTTGCGTGCTCACGCACGACCTCCGATACAGATAATCAGGACAGACCGTGACAAGATACATGCCCACTGAGAAACTTTGCGCACTGGGCATGGTTATCCGAGCAGTAGGCTGTTCCTGTCATGGAGATCACAGCGGGGTTGCGCGAGCGCAAGAAGGCCGAGACGCGGCTGGCGGTCCACGAGGCCGCCCTACGGCTGACCGCCGAGCACGGCCTGGAACACGTCACCGTCGAGGCCATCGCCGACGCCGCCAACATCTCGCGGCGGACCTTCTCCAACTACTTCGCCAGCAAGGAGGACGCCGTCCTCTACGGCGACGAGCAGCGCATCCGCCTCCTGGTCGAGCGGATCCGCACCCGTCCCGCCGGGGAGCCGGCCTGGCGGGCGCTGCACGCGTCCGTCCACGACTTCTACTGCGAGCTGGGCGGGCCGGACAGGCAGTGGGCGATCCGCGCCAGGCTCGCCAAGAGGCACCCCACGCTCCTGGCCAGGCAGCTGGCCAACCACACCAACCTCGAACGCGAGCTCGCCCAGGTCATCGCCGAACGCGACGGCGGCTCCGGCCCGCGTCCCCAGGTGATGGCCGCGGCCTTCCTGGTCGCGCTGCGCATCGCCACGCACATGTGGACCGACGAACACGAGTCACGCCCGCTGAGCGAGATCATGGACGACGTTCTCGGCGAGATGGCCCGGCCCTTCGACAGCGAAGAAAGGCCCGCGCGACAGGACGCCTGACGCGGCGGCACGACCGGCACGACCAATGCAGGCAGGCACGACCGGTGCGGCCGGTGCGGCCGGTGCGGCCGATCGTGGCAATTCGGCTGCCCGGTCGGGGCTGATATCGGCCGAACAGCCGATGCACCGGATTCCGCCGCCGGGAAATCCTCGGGAAGCGCGCCGGACGGCGCGCTCACGCCCTCGGCCCATCCCTGGAGGATCCGTTGAAATCGCCCGTGACGACGCGCGTTCTGGTGTGCTGTGCGATCACCACGCTGATCGGCGGCCTGACCGCCTGTTCGGTGAACGCCAAGAACGCGACCCCCGAGGAGAAGACCTTCGCCTTCAGCGGCAGGACGCTGAACGTGAAGTCGCACGAGATCCCGACGGACCTGGTCGCCACCGACCGCGAGGACGTCAAGGTCACCCGCTGGTTCGACACCAAGGCGGGCAGCTCGAAAACGCTCCGGTGGGATCTCAGGGGCGGCGTCCTCGATCTGGAGGCGGGCTGCACCGGGCTCGCGCTCTGCGACGCCCGGTTCAGGGTGGAGGTGCCGCGCGGCGTCAAGGTGCTGCGCGACGGTCGCAGGACGGACCTTCGAGGCGGTGGGTGACGGCGTCCGCCCGCGCGAGCCCGGGCACCGCGAGCCCGGGCACCGCGAGCCCAGGCACCGCGAGCCCGGGGTGACCGAGGTGACCGAGGTGACCGAGGTGACCGAGGTGACCGAGGTGACCGAGGTGACCGGGGTGACCGGGGTGACATCGCACCGGTCCTCCCCCTCCTCCCCCGCCTTCCGGGACCGGGCGCCTTCCTGACCTCCGTTTCCTGACCTCCGTTTCCGGACCTCCCCGGAAGGAGGTCACGCGAAGATCGTCTGAGCGAGGGCGAGACCGAGGAACACCGCCCCCAGGCCGGTGACGATCGAGGCGACGACGTTGGTCACCGCGAAGAGGATCGCGCCGGTCTCGGCCAGCCGCAGCGTCTCGTAGGAGAACGTCGAGTACGTGGTCAGCGCCCCGCAGAACCCGGTGCCGAGCAGCAGCCGCACGTCGGCGCCCACAGCGCCGGACAGTGCCGCCCCGGTCAGGACGCCCAGGATCAGCGAGCCGGCCACGTTGACGGTGAAGGTCCCCCAGGGGAAGACCGTGTCGTGGCGAGCCTGCACGGCCCGGTCGGTCAGATAGCGCAGTGGTGCCCCGACGGCACCGCCGAGCAGCACCGGAAGCCAGTTCTGCGGCCCGCTCACGCCGGCCGCCCGCCCCGGTGGCGAACGACCTCGACCTCGTCCAGGATGGCCAGCCCCTCGGTGAGGAGGTCGTCCAGCTGCGGCAGGAAGGCGCGGATCCGCTCCTCGGTGTCGACGATCGTGACGGCCACCGGCAGTTCGTCGGCCATCGACAGCAGCCGGGTGGTGTGCACGATCGAGGTGGTGCCGAAGCCCTCGAGGCCGTGGAAGACCGACGCCCCGGCCAGCCCGGCGGCGTGGGCACGGTGCACGATCTCGGTGTACAGGGGCCGGTGGTGCCAGGTGTCGGTGTCGTCGACGAAGATCGTCAATCGCAGCGCCCGTCCGGCTGGAATCATCGCGCTCTCCTCCTCGCGCTCCTCGTTCTCGCCGTCCCGGTCGTCCTCGCCCTTTTCGCCAGGAGCCGGCGGGTGGTCCACGTGCCGGCCACCACCGCGGCCAGCGCCGCCAGGACCGTCGCCACCAGATAACCGAACGCCAGGCCGGGCCGGCCGGCGGAGACCAGGCGCTCGATGTCCAGGCAGTAGGTGGAGAAGGTGGTGAAACCCCCCAGCACGCCGGTGGCCAGGAACGGGCGTACCCAGGTCGGCGCGGCCCACGCCTCGGTGAGCACGACCAGGAGAACGCCGATGAGCAGGCAACCGGCCGCGTTCACCGCCAGCGTGGTCCACGGGAAGGAACCGTCCGCGGCCGGCCACAGCAGGATGGCGCCGTAGCGGGCCCCCGTGCCGATCGCGCCTCCGGCGGCGACCACCGCCAGGACAGCGTGACGGGAGCGACGCGACCCGCCGCGCCCGCGTACACCGGCCGGACCGGGTGAACCGGCCGGACCGGCCGGACCGGGTGGATCCGCCTCGGGGTCGACGTCGGGGTCGATGGGCTCGGTCGCCACCGTGAACCTCGCCTGGTTCGTACGCATGCCTCTCCCTACACGCGGTGGGTGCCCGGCACGGCTGCGCGGGCACGACCTGTCACGGGTAGGGACCGTTGGCGGCAGCGGGTGCCGCGGTCGGGTGCGGCGGGCCCCACCGCCGCGGGGACCCCGGCATCGGCGGGACCCTCGCCACTCAGCCTAGCGCGGCCGCTCCACGACCACCTCGGCCGCTCTCCGGAACCCGCGGCCGCGGGAGACGGGACGACGGGACGACGGGACGGAGGCGCGGTTCCGGGAAACACGCCTCGATGGAGCCTGTTCCCGATCATGAGCTCGTCCCGTGCCCCCGGCGGCGGCGATCGTGCCCGCTGTCAGCCGCCCGTCCCTGCGTCGCCGGCGGTCACCCGGTTGCCGAACTCGAAGGAGCGGGCGTGGACGCGCCGGCCGATGGGCTCGCCGTCGCCGAGCAGGGCGAGCGTCTCCTCGTCACCGTCGGCGGTCGTCGCCAGGAAGCGGCGGCCGTCGGCCTCCAGCCGCCCGATCACGATGCCGAAGCGGGTGCCGTCACGCCGGTGCCTGACGGTGTAGGTCTCGATCGTGCCCCACCCGTCGGCCCGGACGGCCTGCCGGACGGCGGGCCAGGCGTCGATCTCGGCCTGCAGCGCGGCGCTGCGGTCCTGGCGCCACCCAGCGGGGGTGGTCGAGTAGACGCCGACCGAGTACTTGCTCAGCATCCCGCCGTTGGCCCCCACCATGCCGTACGAGCCGGGCCTGGCGCGGAGCCGCTGGACGATCTCGGCTATCGCGTGCGCCGAGTAGTTGTTGCCCGCTCCGCCGAAGAAGGGCAGGCCGCCGGTGACCGTCAGCCCGCGCGGGTCGTCGGCGGCCAGGCCGAGGCCGTCGCAGATGTTGGAGACGGCGATCGGGAAGCAGCTGTACAGGTCGATGGCGCGCAGGTCCTCCACCCCGATGCCGGCCAGGTCCAGGGCGTGTCCGGCGGCCATGACGGAGGCCGGCCCCCTGCTGAGGTCGGCCCGGTCCAGCAGGTCGCGCTCGCGCAGGTCGGCGTGGCCGTGCAGGAAGACCCACTTCTCCCCGGGGACGCCGAGACGCCGGGCGCCGGCCACGGACATCAGCAGGACGGCCGCCCCCTGGTTGACCTTCTCGCGCGCGACGAGGTAGCGGGTGTAGGGCTCGGCGATGAGCCGGTTGCCCCCGGTCGGGGTGACCAGTTCCGCGGGGCCGCGCTCGACGGGGGCGGCGGCGTGCGGGTTGGCGGCGGCGATCCTGGTGAAGGGGGCGAACAGCGCCCCCATCCCGGCCGCGTACTCCTGCCTCGTCTGCCCGAGGCGGGCCCGGCGCGCGTTGTCGAGCAGCGCGTACTGGCTCGGCGCGCCCGCCAGCCCGTGCGCGGCCAGGAACGGGGAGACCATGCCCTCGAGTCCGTGGCCCCGGTCCTCCAGGTCACCTTCGACCGTCTCCCTGAAATCGGGCCTGTCCTCGGCTCCGGCCAGGTGCCGCACCGTCGAGATGGCCTCGGACCCGACGACGAGGGCCACCCGCGAGGATCCCGCCGCGATCGTCGCGGCGAGCTCGTTGACCAGGTGCTGGGGCGCCTGCCCGCCCGCCACCTCCAGGATCGCCCGGCCGGGGTCCGCCCCCACCCGGCCGGCGACGGAGCGGGGGTAGTTGGTGGACCTGCCCAAGGGTGCGGGGACGCCGGGCGCGGAGATCTCGAACTGGCGCACCCCCGCCACGGTGTCGACGGCGGCGGCGACCCGTGCGGGGTCCGCCCCGGTGTCGGCGAAGGCCTCGCGGACCGCGGCCGCCGCGAGCTCCACGGGCGACAGCCGCCGGTAGCCGGGCTCGCCGATCCGCTCGGACGACTGCCCGACGCCCACGAGCACCGGCGTGCGGGGATCGAGGCCCTCGAAGGTCATCTTCACGCTCCAGCGGAGTCGGGGACGGGGTCCGTCGCCGCCCCGGGCGGATGATCGTCCTGGTCATCCGCGAAAGATGATGCGAACAGGTGCGATTCGTGGCCGAATATTGTTCTTGAACGGGATGGAGCGTATCCCCGTCTTCCGCGGCCGGGCAAGCGCCGAACCGCCACGGTGGCCGGACGAGCACCGCAACCCCCGCCGTGGCGGGACGCGCACCGGAACCCCCGCCATGGCGGGACGCGCACCGCAACCGCCACCATGGCCGGACGCGCACCGCAACTCCCACCGTGGCCGAGCGGTCCGAGAACTCGATACGCCCCTTCGGGAGACAGTCAGGTGAATGTCCGACTCTCTCCCGGAGGAAGCACACGATGAGACTCCCGCGGGGACCGGCGTGACCTTGAGCGATCGGGAGCACGACGCCCTCGATTCGGCCGAACATGACGACGCCGAACTGATCCGCCTGTCGTGGGACGACCCCGAGCAGTTCGCCGCGCTGTTCGACCGCTACGCCCATCAGATCCACCGCTACGTCGCCCGGCGGCTCGGCACCCAGCCGGCCGACGACATCGTGGCCGAGACGTTCCTCGCCGCGTTCCGCCGCCGGGACACCTACGACACCGCGCAACGGCTCGCGCGCCCCTGGCTGTACGGCATCGCCACCACGCTCGTCGCCAGGCACCGGCGCGACGAGGAACGTTTTCTCCGGGCGCTGAGCCGTACCGGCGTGGACCCCCTGCCGGAACCGATGGCCGACACCGTGATCAGCCGGGTCGCCGCCCAGCACGAGACTCGCCGGCTCGCGGGGGCGCTGGCGAGACTCTCGCGCGGCGACCGCGACGTGCTGCTGCTGGTCGCCTGGGGGGACTTCGGCTACGAGGAGGTGGCCCAGGCGCTCGGCATACCCCTGGGAACCGTACGGTCCCGCCTGCACCGCGCACGTAAGAAGACCAGAGCCGCGCTCGACGGCGCTCCGGCACCCACGACGGATCCGACACCGACAGGGGAGGAACGATGATGGACGATCTGGACTCGCTCCGGCGGATGCGCGGCTCGACCCCGGCGATCACACCGGCGGCGGAGGAGGGGGCCAGGGCCCGGCTGCTGAACGCGCTGCACCGGCCGGTTCCGGCACCCCGGCGACGCGTCCGCCGCCTGGCCTGGCGGACGGGGACGGCGGTGGCTCTCACGGCGGCTCTCGCGGCGGCGATCACCGTCGGCCTTCCCGTGCTGCGGGCCACGGACATGAACCCCATCGCCAGCGTGCGAGACCTCGGCGAGCGGGCCGCGCGGGCCGCCGAGACGGAACCGGCCCCGGAGATCCGTGCCGACCAGTGGCTGTACGTGAAGCAGATCGAGGCCCCGCCGCGCGACGAGGAAATGGGCGTCGACACCGGCAGGCGGATCACCTCGGAGCGGTGGACGAGCCTGGACGGCGGAAGGGTGGCCTGGTACGGGGACGACGGCCAGATCATCACGCACCACACCTTCTTGGGGCTGGGCGAGATCAGCCTGGCACTGCCACCGGTCACGCCCGAGACGCTGCTCGCCCGCATCGACAAGGCCATCCCCGAGAACGTCGGGTGGAAGGTGCCGGAAACGCGAGAACAGCGGCTCTTCCAGGGGATCTACCAGTTGATGACGGAACAGTCCCTCTCCCCTCCGGTACGGGCCGCGCTGTTCCGCGCGCTTCCCATGATCGACGGTGTCTCGGTCAGGCAGGACGCGGCCGACGCGGACGGGCGGCGCGGCGTGGCCTTCTCCTACACCGGGGAATGGGCGCGGTACGACCTCATCCTCAACCCGGACGACTACGACTTCCTGGGCACCTACGGCGTCAGCGTCCAGGACCGCACCTTCGGCGGCGTCTTCGACCGCGCGGCTCCCGAGAAGAACCTGGGGACCATGCACGTCAAGGCGGGCACCCCGCTTACGCTGACCGCCCTCGTCGACAGAGCCGTCGTCGACAGGCCCGGTCAGCGCCCCTGAGCCGCCGGGGGATCGGCGGCGGGTTCGCCGAAGGACCACGACGCTCACCGCCAGGGACTCCCGTACTCCGGGCCGAGTCGCCTGACCATGATCCGGCAGGTTTCCGGGCGGAGTTCGCGCTCACCGCCGGGGTGGTAGACGACCTCCGTCGTGGCCACCTGGCCGTGGGGCCACTCGGTGTAACCCAGGCGGGCGTACAGCCGCTGGGCGTCGCGGTTGTCCAGGCCGACGCCGAGGGCGACCTGCTTGCGGCCCAGATCCCAGAGCCGGTGTTCGGCGGCCCTCAGGAGTTCGGTGCCGATCCCCTCGTTGCGCCGTCCGGCGACGACCTCCAGGTGCGTGATCAACGCGACGTCCGGCAGGTGGGCCCGCAGTTCCGGTTCCTCGGCGGCCGCCAGCCAGACATAGACGTCCCCCACCGCCACGCCACCCGCCACGCCACCCGCCGCGTCGCCTGTCACGTCGTCCTGCCAGGCGACGAGGAGCAGCCCGTGGCCGCTGTCCTGCAGGATCAGCCGGTCGCTGAAGTACTCCTCCTGGCCGAGCGACCTGACCATGGCGGGAAGGTCCCCGCCGGTGGCCTGGCGTATGTCGGCTGTTCCCACGAACAACACATTCCCGGCTAAACGTCTGGTAAATCAAGAGCCATTTCCATCCGGCATTTCCAGGGCAGCGGATTCCGGCCGTCTTTGACCAACCACTTCATGGCGCCCGCGACGTCGGACCCGAGTACGGGAAACCGGTGCAGGTGGTCCGCCCATCGCCGGCGGTCTTCGGCCCAGGCCTTGACGTAGGCGACGCAGAACCCGGCCTCGATCCGGCTGAGGCGGCCGAGAGCGGCCAGCAACGAGGCCTCCATGGCCCTGCGGTCCGGCTTCGAACCCTCGGGGAGGCGCCTGACCCGCCGCAGCACGTTCTCGAGGAACTCCTTCCTCGCGAGCAGGAAGCGGCTCCAGTGCCGGACGTCGGTCGCGCCTCGCCAGCCCGTACCCGTCCGCTCGTCGAGGAGCCAGTAGATGCCCTCGGCGAGCACGTCCCCGAGTTCCTGGTCCCGGGCCCGGGCAGGCCGGTCGAAGGGGTCGTACGGCCGCTGCTTCACCATTCCCGTCACCGCGAGCCGGCGCAGCGACGTCTCCCCCAGCAGGTAGAACCAGTCCTCGTTGTAGATGTTCGGAAAGAAGGAGGGGAGACGGGTCGTCTCGACCGCGAGAGCGCCGCCCCCCACGAACGAGTCCTGGCGCCCTTTGGTCTCCCTGTACGCGTGACACACCACCGAGTTGTCGGGATAGCCGCCGATGTGCATGCCCACCACGTCGTAGGTGTCCAGCAGCGCGGCGGCCCGCGCGACCTCCTCGTGCCCCCCGACCTCGATGTCGTCGTCCAGGAAGACGATGCGTTCCCAGCCCATCAGGCGGGCGAGGAGAAGCCCCGCGTTCCGCTTCGCGCTGAGATCGGTCGGCCGGTCGAACGGCGTGTCCCGGAGCAGGGCCGTCGTCATGAGGTCGGGCAGGTTCAGCCGGCCCACGTCGTCGACGTCGACGGCGAGGAACTCCACGTTGATCGGCATGGCGGTGGCCGCGAGCCTCGCGCTGCTCCACCTGCGGCTGTGCAGGGAGACCAGGGGGCAGCCCAGCGCGACCGCCAGGCGGGTCGCGTGTCTCAGCCAGCGGGGATGCCGGATCGTGGGGACCACGATGGCGTCGACCGTGCCGAGCGCCCCGGAGGAGGGCCCCACCTCGAGGATGTCGGCCAGGTGCCGGTGGGAGCCGTGATGATGCTCCGTCGTGACCCGCTTCGTCTCAGTCCTCATCGGCGGGTTTCGTCCACTCGTGCAGCCTGACCGTGTCGAGGGTCCAGTCCGGTGTGACGACGACCTGGCCCTGGATCCTGACCCGGGTGAGGATGCTGTACGACTTCGCGTCGCCGAAACGCGTCCGCAGGAACATGGCGTTCCTGTCGCGGAACCGTTCGTCGGTCAGTGCCCGGACGGCTCCGTACACGCCTCGGGCGTACATCCCGTTGCAGATGGTCAGCGTGCGCCGGACGTTGTCGGGATTCACCCCGCGATAGAAGAACGCGACGTCCTCCAGCAGTTGCAGGCCCTCGTCCGACTTGCGGGTGAGGGGGTGGTGCCTGCGCGTGTCGCCGCCCTCGTCGACCTCGAAGTAGGGCCCTTTCTCGCCGGCCCAGTCGGGCACCTGCCGGACCGGCAGTTTGATTCTCGCGAGCATGGACGCGGTCACCCTGTTCCAGTCCACACCGCCCAGCAGCACCAGATGGGTGGTGAGGTCGTCCGACTTCAGCTCCTCGGTCACCCGGACGGTCACCAGGCTCTGGGGGTTCGCGGCCCGGAGATGGCCGTGCAGTTCGAACAACGAGTCCAGATCCGAGTATTTGTAGAGCTCGATGTAGTCGGCACTGGCGGGATTCGCGTACGGGATCCTGGCCCGGTCCGTTTCGGGGACCTGCGAGCAGATGATCGTGATCGGCCGGCCGTCCGCGAAATGCCAGGGGCCCTCGCGAAAGGCGTCGACCTGCGCGGCCCTCTCCCCGCTGAGCGTGACGGCGATCTGCGATCGCAGCGCCTCGTTGCGCAGGCGTGTCAGCTCCTCCAGCAGCTTGGCACGCCGGTCACGCTCCTCCGCGGTCAGCTCGGACAGCGGCAGCACGCGGGCCGTTCCGTCCGCGACCGACCGCCTGGTCGCGAAGAAAGCCGCGTATCCCTCGATCCTGGCCAGGGGCGGGATCCTGGGGGTGTGAACGGACTCCCACGACGAGATCAGCGGGGCGCTGACTCCGAGGGCCTCGCGTAGCTGGGCCTGCGTGATCCGCGTGTCAGGCCACCGGTTGTCACGAAGTTCGCGCAGCCGGCGCGCCAGCGCGGTCGACGCGGAGTGGTCACCCTTCATCTCAGCCTCATTCATCTGAACTTCAGTCACCCCACTAAACACCAATCCGGGTGCGGGGTCGATGAAGAATCCGCAGCTGAGACATTACAAAGCGGTCCGACATGCGAAGACGCATGTGCAAGAAGACGTCATTCTAGTCAGCTTCCTATGGCCATCGGGGCAGCATTGAGAACTTCAGTGGGGGAATTAACCGTACAAGGACAATTTCCGTTAATTAGCTGAAGTTAACTGAAGCAGATCTGAAGGAGGTGGCCCATGCCGGGCGGCCGAGACGGCCTCCGACGCGGTGGCCGATGGCACACCGGCGGGAATGACCGCGAACACCCCTCGACGAGCCCGATCGTCGATTCAGCAGCGGAGGTGTCCGCACGTAAGGCATCTGACCGAGCAAGGCTTCACACCAGGGAACCCCGATGACACATCTCATTGCGATAACGCCGAGTTCCGCCGACAGCGGGAATCTGACACTTCTCATCCTCGCGACCACGATCACGCTGGTGTTCGCGGCGATCCGCTGGACGGCCCGGCGGACGCACGTCCTTGTCGTGATCAGCGGCACGGGCGTGCTGCTCGTGATCCTGACCGTCCTGGTCATGGCCTACCTGGCCGCCCTCAAGATGTCCTGAGGTGGCGAACGCGCGGTGGTTCGCTCGCGGCCGCACCGGAATCCGGCGGGCCGAAGCGCCGGGAGGCCCCACCGGCCCGGCCCACAGGTTCCGAGCCCCACGGCCCGCGGTCCTTCCACTTCGTCACGCGCGCTTCGGCGCACGGCTTCCCGCACGATCGGGACGTACCTCGTCATGGCCCGGGACTCCCGAGGCCACGGCCGGGGACGGAACAGGCGCAGAGCCCGCGACCCGTTCGCCGCGAGCCTCGGGGCAACACGTCTGGGACGCGGTGGTCAGGCCTGACTCGTAGGCGAAGATGACCAGTTGGGCGCGGTCTCGGAACTCTGTTTTGGCGAGCAGGTTGGTCAGGTGGGTTTTGATCGTGCTGGTGGCCAGGACCAGGTCGGCGGCTATCTCGGCGTTGGACATGCCTCGGGCCACTCGGGCCAGGACGTCTCGTTCCCGGTCGGTGAGGGTGGCGAGGACCTTGCGGGACGGGGCGGACTCGAGGAGGCGGTCGGCGGGGGACGCGGGTGTGGCGGTGAAGCGTTCGATCAGGCGGCGGGTGGCCGCCGGGGTCAGCAGGGCATCGCCGGCCGCGACCACGCGGATCGCCGTCAGGAGGTCTTCCGGGGGTGAGTCCTTCAGCAGGAAGCCGCCGGCGCCCGCGCGGAGGCCGGCGAAGACGTACTCGTCCAGGTCGAACGAGGTCAGGATGATGACGCGGATCGACGGATCCTCGGTGATCTTCCGGGTGGCGTCTATGCCGTTCGTTCCCGGCATGCGCACGTCCATCAGCACCACGTCGGGGCGGAGGGCCGCGGCCAGGTCCACCGCCTCGGCGCCGTTCTCCGCGGCGCCCACGACCCGCATGCCCGGTTCCGTGTTCAGGAGGGCCGAGAGGGATCACCGGGGAGGGCCTGGTCGTCGGCGAGCATGACGCGGATCATTGATGCGCCTCGGCCAGGGTGAGGGTCGTCTCCTCGCAACCGTAGGGGAGCCAGGCTTCCACCTGCCAGCCGTCCGGGGATGTGGGCTCGGCACTCACCGTGCCGCCGTAGAGGCGGGCTCGTTCCTTCATGCCGGGGATGCCCTGGCCCTCGCCGTACGCGGCGACCGGGCCCAGGTTGGACATCCGCAGGCGGACGCCGTCGGCCTCGTGGGTGACGTCGATGGTCGCCGATCTGGCGGCGGCGTGCTTCACGGCGTTGGTCAGGGCCTCCTGGACGATCCGGTAGGCGGCCAGGTCGGCGCCGGCGGCCAGCGGACGCGGGGTGCCGTGGATCGCCAGTGCGGCTCTGGCGGACGGCGTCGGCCAGCACGCACGGCGGCAGCGTGACGATCAGCGGGACCACGACCAGCTGGAGCGGGGTCATGTCGTCCTGATGGAGGACGATCCCCTGGGCCAGCAGCCAGGTGCCGGCGCCGGTGAGGACGGCCGCGCGTCTCGACCGGACGGCGACCGAGTAGGAGGCCAGCATCCAGGCGGCGGGCTGCGTGGTGGCGTCCAGCTTGAAGACGAGCATGTAGGTGATGGCGTTCGTCCAGATCAGGGCGGGCACCGGGTACTTGCGACGGATCGGTCACGGCGGCCTCCTCCTGCCCCGGCAGGGGTTCGAAGAGCCGGACCACCAGCGTCGCCGTGGCCCTGTCGACACCCTGTCGACCCTGTCCCGTTCGACGCTCCAGAGCCCGGTTTCCACGGTGTCCTTCCACTGCTCACGATCGGCCGTTCAAGAGTGCCCGCCGGCGCGAGGGCGCGCACGGCGCGGACGCCGGCGGGCGGGCCCGGTGCCGCCGTCAGGCGCCGAAGGCGGCGGCGTTCTCCTGTACCCACTCGGCGAAGGTCCTGGCCGGTTTCCCGGTGACCTTCTCCACGGTGGGGAGCACGGTGTAGCCCGCCTCGGGCGGGTCGGTCCGCATGGCCAGGAAGAACTCGACGTCCTCGTCGGAGTAGCCGGTCCGGCGCCACTCCGCGACGATCTCGTCCCTGGTGAGCTCGATGTAGCGCACCTCACGGCCGAGGACCTCGCCGATCACGCGTACCTTCTCCGGCGGGGTCAGCGCCTGCGGCCCGGTCAGCCAGTACTCCTGGCCCGCGTGGCCGTCGGCGGTCAGCGCGGTCGCGGCGACCGCGGCGATGTCCGCCTCGTGGATCATGGCGCTCCTGGCGCCGGCGAACGCCTCGCGGACGACGCCCTCGTCCCGCACGGACTCCGCCCACTCCAGGGCGTTGGACATGAACTCCACCGGCGCCAGGTGGGTCCACTCCAGGCCGCCGACCTCGACGGCCTCCTCCAGCGGGCTCTTCGTCACGTCCCCCTTGAGCACCGTCACCTTGCGCACGCCGGCCTTCCTCGCCAGGTCCACGATCTCCGCGCCGTTGGTCAGCGGTGCGAAGTCCTCCCCGCTGAAGCCGATCAGGTGCGCGGCGCCGACACCGGAGAAGGCCCCGGGCAGGGTCGCGGTGTCGGCCAGGTTGCCCGCCACCACCTCGGCGCCCGCGGGGAGGTTCGCCGTGGCCGGGTTCCGGGTGAGGGCGCGGACCCGGTGTCCGGCGGCGAGCAGCTGCTCGACGAGGGGGCGGCCGACGGTGCCGGTGGCGCCGGTCACGAGAACGGTCATCGGATTTTCTGTGGTCATGGCGCAGACGTTAGGAGCATTCGCGGTCAACTCCTGTCCGCGATAGCTGGAAAAATCATCTTATGTTGGAAACTTCGGCTCGGTTGCTCCGCCTGCTGGCGCTGTTGCAGGCCCGTCGGGACTGGTCGGGCGCGGAGCTGGCCGGGCGGCTGGAGGTGAGCCCGCGGACCGTGCGCCGCGACGTCGACAAGCTGCGGGTCCTGGGGTATCCGATCAACGCGACCGGCGGCGTCGGCGGCGGCTACCAGCTGGCCGCGGGTGCCTCGCTGCCCCCGCTGCTGCTCGACGACGAGGAGGCGGTCGCGGTGGCGGTCGGGCTGCGGACGGCGACCGCGGGCGCGGTCACCGGCATCGCCGAGACCTCCGTACGGGCGCTGGCCAAGCTGGACCAGGTGCTGCCCCCGCGGCTGCGGTACCAGGTCGGCACGCTGAGCTCGGCCATGGTGGCCATGCCGATGCCGGGCCCCACCGTCGATCCCTCGACGCTGACCGCGATCGCCTCGGCGGTGCGCGACCACCGGCGGCTGCGGTTCGACTACGTCTCCCACGACGGCTCGGAGAGCGTGCGGGACGTGGAGCCCTACCGCCTGGTCAGCGGCGGGCGGCGCTGGTACCTCTTCGCCTGGGACACCGAGAGGTCGGACTGGCGCAGGTTCCGCGCGGACAGGCTGTCCCCGCGCGTCCCCTCCGGCCCCCGCTTCATCCCCCGGCCGCTTCCCTCCGACGACCTGGCCGGGTACTTCGCCCTGGGCATGACCACGGACCGCCACCGCTACCGGGCCGTGCTCACCATGCACGGCCCGGCCGAGGCGGTGGCCGAGGAGGTCCCCCCCACCATCGGCGTGGTGGAACCCGTGGACGACGACACCTGCCTCCTGCGCATCGGCTCCGACAGCCTCGACCACCTCGCGGTCTGGGTGGCCGCGTTCGGCTTCGAGTTCGAGGTCCACGAGCCCCCCGAGCTGGTCGAGCACCTGCGGACGCTGACCGCCCGCCTGCACCGGGCCGCGTGGCGGCACCCGTCCGGGTCTCCCGCATAACTACTGTTTGTAAACTTTCCTATTGACAAGCCTCCCGCCCCCGTGTTTGATCCGATTTAATTTAAGAGCTGAAGTTACCGGGACGCTCCTTCGAGCCGAGAGAACGGATCCCGGGCCCGTCAACCTCGCCGCACGGGCCGGCGGTGTCCGGCGCCAGGAGCGCACGCATCGCGGCACGGGAATCGCGGCACAGGAAGAGAACACCACAGAGAAGAGCCACCGTGACCCCGCAGCACCCCCCACCGCCGCCTCCGGGCGCGGTCGCCGCGCCGGCCCTGGACACCACCGGTTCCGCCGGGACACCGGTCCGACAAGCCCGTACCTCACCCGCGTCCCGGCAGGATTCCAGGAGGACCGGATGAGGCGCATCCTCATGGCGCTCGCCGTGGTCGCGGCGTTCCTGGTCGTGCCGCCCGGCACGGCGCAGGCCGCCCCGCCCACCGGGCTCACCACCGTGATCAGCCGCAACGGCGGCAAATGCGTGGATGTGAGTTCCGGCAGTAAATGGCCGAGATTAGTCGGAGCTATCTGGCCGGGCGTGGCCGCTCCGCAGGTTGGTTGAATGAACGGACGACTGAGGGGCCGGGGTTTCGTCACGCGAACGTGTACGGCCCACAATCGAGGGGGCGATTGGACGGAAGGTCACGTCCAGCGAAGTGGTGTATGAGTTGACCTTCGCGTGATCCTGTTTCTGCAGGTCAAGCGGTAAGTGTCTGCGGGATCGGGTTCTGCTGCGGTGTGTCGCCGACGATGACGCGCATCCGGGTCTTGGCCAGGACGTCCAGTCCCATGCAGCGGCGGGCCTTGGTCCACTCATCACTTTGCTCGGCCAAAACCGCACCAACGAGACGGACGATCGAGGGCCGGTCGGGGAAGATCCCCACCACGTCGGTGCGGCGGCGGATCTCCTTGTTCAACCGCTCTTGAGGATTGTTCGACCAGATCTGCCGCCAGACCTCCCGCGGGAAGGCTGCGAAGGCCAGGAGCTCCTCGCGGGCGGCGTCCAGATGCTCACACGCGGCTGGATACTTGGCCTCCAGCGCGTCGATCACCCAGGCGTGCTGGGCGCGCACCTGCTCGGCGGTTGGCCGGTCGAAAACGGTGCGCACCAAGGTCGCCACCCACGGCTGCGCCGATTTGGGCACCGTGGTCAGCAAGTTGCGCAGGTAGTGGGTGCGACAACGCTGCCAGGACGCGCCCGGCAACGTCGCACCGATCGCCGCCACCAGCCCGCCATGGGCATCGGAGATGACCAGCTGCACCCCGCTCAGCCCGCGCGTCACCAGGCCGCGCAGGAACGCCGGCCAGCCGGCGCCGTCCTCGGCCGAGGTGACCTCCAACCCCAAGATCTCCCGGTTGCCGTTGGCGCTGACCGCAGTGGCCACCAGCACGTGCACGTTGATGATCCGCCCGCCTTCGCGGACCTTCTGCGTCAACGCGTCCAGCCACACGAACGCATACGGCCCCGCATCCAACGCGCGACTGCGAAAAGCCTCAACTTGAGCATCCAGGATCTGGGCCATCTCGCTGACCTGGCTCTTTCCAGATGTGCTTGATGCCCAGCTGCTCCACCAGCTTGTCCACCCGCCGGGTGGAAACCCCCGGCAGGTAGGAGGTGGCCACCACGCTGATCAGCGCTTGCTCGGCCCGGCGCCGGCGCTCCAGCAGCCACTCGGGGAAGTACGAACCCGAGCGCAGCTTGGGAATCGCGAGTTCGACGGTGCCGGCGGGGGTGTGCCACTCGCGACTGCGGTGGCCGTTACACCGGTTGGTGCGCTCGTCGCTGCGCATGCCGTACTCGGCACCGCACACCCCGTCGGCCTAGGCCGACACAGGCGTCTCGGCCATGGTCTTCACCATGGATCGCAACAGATCCGGATCGCCCTGCCTGATCTGCTCCGCCAGCCAGCTCGCGGGGGTCCACACTGTCGGGTACGGCCATCGCTCTGTGCTCCTTCGATCTTGGTTTAGCAACCTGAAGGATCACGCGACGGCCGTCCTCATTTCACGGCGCCACGCCCACTACCTGGGAAAACCCGTACACCACCTCCGTGGACGCAACCCCGTCCTCTTGCCGTCAAGAGATTACGTTTGGCCAAATAGCGCCGGAGATCCCAGCCGTTTACCGCCGGCACTTACAGGCTGATCTACTTCCGGAATCGAGTGATTCCGGAAGTAGCACCTGACGTGCTGACGACGCCTTCATAACCGGCGACCATACTTTGAGCGTCAACGGATGTGACACCAACCCGGGCTCACCGTTCCATTCCTACCGGACCCCCAGATAGTCGGCGTCCTGTGTTTCAGGGGCGTGCGTCGAATTGGGCGCGAGCTTCGAAGACGCGGTCCATGTGCGTCTCCGCCCAGCCCTTGATCGCGATCATGACCGGGAACAGTTCATGGCCGAGCGGGGTGAGCGCGTAGTCGACGCGGACCGGTACCGAGGCGGTGACCGTACGGGTGACCAGTCCGTCGCGCTCCAGCGTCCGCAGGGTCTGGGTGAGCATCTTCTGGCTGACGCCGGCGATGCGGTGGGCGAGCTCGCCGTGCCGCTGCGGGCCGCTGGCGAGCGCCGGGATCACCAGCGCGACCCACTTGTCGGTGAGTCTGCTCAGCAGCTCACGGGTCGGACAGCCTTCCAAGAACGCGTCGTAGTCGCGTTTGGCCTGTTCACGGCGTTGTGCCGCGGTCGTCGTCGCCATCTTCCCCCCTGCGGTGCCCTAGGCACTTCACGGTACCTACTTTCTCACAGTTCCTTTGATTCGTACGGTCGTGTGATTACGAGATCCCACGAAGGAGACGGCGATGCGCGCAGTCAGCTATTCACAGTTCGGAGGGCCGGAGGTCCTGCACGTGGCCGACGTGCCGGTGCCCGAGCCCGGGCCGGGGCAGGTGCGGGTGCGGGTCGCCGCGTCCGTTGTGCACCCGGTCGACCTGATGGTCCGCTCCGGCCGGTTCCCGGCCCCGCTGCCGACCGGTTTGCCGTACACGCCCGGCTGGGACGTGGCCGGCACCGTCGACGCTGTCGGCCCATCGGCCGAGGAGTTCGCGATCGACGACGAGGTCATCGGCTTCTCGCCATGGCTGCAAACCACGGTCGGTGCCCACGCGGAGTACGTGGTGCTCGATGCTGCCTGGCTGACCTCCGCACCCACCGGCGTCCCCGCTACCGAGGCGGCGACTCTGCCGACCAACGGCCTCGCCGCCGCCCAGGCTCTCAACCTGCTGGCGCTCCCGGCGGGTTCGACCGTGCTCGTCACCGGCGCCGCCGGACAGGTCGGCGGGTTCGTCCTGGCGCTGGCCCGGGCGAGCGGCCTGCACGCCACGGGACTCGCCGGAGCCGACGACCGTGAGTTCGTCGAGGCGCTGGGCGCGGCTTTCCTGCCGCGCTCCGGTGATCCGATGGGGACGTTCGACGCGGTCATCGACCTGGCGGTGATCGGCCCCTCGCTGCTGGACGTCATCCGCGACGGCGGCGGCTACGTGGCCGCGTCACCCCCGCTTCGCCCGGAACCGGTGCGGGGAATCCGGACATTCGCGCTGGAGGTGCGACCCGACGGGTCCCGGCTGGGCGAACTGGTCAAACTCGTCACCAGTGGCGACATCCCGCTCCGGGTTGCTGGCGTGTATCCCTTCGCTGACGCGGCGGCCGCCCACGACCGGCTGGCCCAAAGTGGCGTGCGCGGCGGCGTGGTGATCGTCCCTTGACCCGCAGCGACACCAGGCCCTCGCGATCATGCTCGCGGGCCGCCCGAGCACCTGAATTACGACACAGTCCAATACGACAGGGCACCAGGCTGGGGTTGCGCAGGCCCGTCCGGACGGAGGCCGGCGGTGTGGTCGGCCCCGTCTTCGTTCACGAGGACTCTTCCTGTTCGGCGGCGGTCTCGGCGGGGTCGACAAGGTCGACCAGGGTCAGCACCTGATCGAGCATGCGCCTGGTCTCGGCGGCCAGGGCGGCGCGGACGGGGTGGCCGGCGGGCAGGAACTCAAGCACCTCGTCCTCGATCCTTGCGGAGAGGCCGTTGAGCAGCCCAGCGGTGCCGCATAGGGCGTCAGCGATGCAGTTGTGGTCCTGAAGTTCGAGGCCCGGCACGAATCCCTCCCATCCGTCAGGGTAGGCGGGCCCGGCCGCCCACTCGATCGGGTCGAGGTGGGCGCCATCGTGGCCGGCCTCCAACTGGCAGTGAACTCGGTCAAGCACGATCAAGCATCCGCCGCGCACCGCATGAAACGCTCACCGCTCCGCGCGGGTCAGCAGCTGCACCGCGCCGCAGTCGGGGACGGGCTCCTCCACAAGCGGTCTCTACCCATGGGCCCCGCAGTGTTCTACGCGCTCGCCGACAGGTCCCCGGACGCCTGGCATCGGCAGGGTGCCATCACCAGCGTGCGGGTGCTCGCATCCAGGTGCGCCACCGTCTTCGATCCCAGGCAGTAGCGGCATCCCAGGACGGCGGCGGTCGCGGAGTCGGACCAGATGCGGTGCTCCCACGCCGGGGGCGGCTCGGCGGGCGGTGGGGAAGGTTCGGCGGGCTCGTGCTCGGCGCCGACCCAGCCCCGGCCGTGGCAGAACCGGCAGGCGATCCGCAGACGGCCCAGCCGCTGGCCGCCCTCGCCCTCGCATTCGGGGCAGGTGATCGGGTCGCTCATCGCCGCCCCGTCCCGGCGCACGCGGTACACGCCACCCAGACGCTCTGCTTCTTGCTACCGCCGTTGCGGTCGATCCATTCGCCGCCCGCGCCCAGGCAGGTACCGCAGATCGGCGGGTCCCGTTGCTCCTCGGCCATACCTCGACGCTACGCCGCTCCGAGAACCGCGTCAGGTCCTTCCCGGCCCCCTTGCCCGCTTTTCTCCCCGTTGTGAAGCGCAGGGGACTGTTCCACCCCCTCGCCTTTACGACGTAGATTCATTTCCTCGTTCCGGGCCGCGTGGTCGTCGTGGTGGCCCGGAAGGCGGTCGGCGATTGCGGCGGTCAAGACCACGGGGCGAGCGCGGCGAGGACCCGTGGCCTTGAGGGCCGCGGAGCCGACCGCCATACTTCGGGCCGCGACAACCACCGCCCTGCTCCTGGGAAAGCCGGCCGACAGCCATCGTCGGGCCCAGCGCAGCGCCCCGCCCAAAACGAGCGGGTTCCAGACCGGTTACCTCATCCGATCCGGCCCTCCCAGCGCCCTGATTGACCTGGGACGACGCGAAATCAAGGGGTGCGCCCCCCTGCGCGCCCCCTTGCCGCTCACGGAAATCACCGACCTCGACCACCCGCGGATACACCGTGCTCTCTAGCACCGTGACGGAGTGCGGGTGTGGCAGAGCGACGGAGGCATCGTGCTGCTCGGGCGAGGGGTGGCGGGCCGCTGGGAGATCGCCGTCGAGGTCGAGGACGCCCACCGTGGCCACGACCTCGGCCGGCGACTCGCGCGAGCGGGACGACACCTCCTCGGCGCCGGGCAACGCCGCCAGCGTACGGGCTTTCCTGGGCGCAGTTTTCCTTCCAGTCGGCGCCAAGACCCTGCTCGCCCAACAGACAACGACGAGCACTTCCCAGGACGCACAGAATCACCGCGCCGATGGCTTGGCGGGCGGTGCGCTCTGGGCCTGGACGCGAGCCGTCAGGAGGTGGGTCGGATGCGCGAGTGCCGCGCCAGGAACCAGTCGGTGGCGAGGTCGGTTTCCGTGACACGTCCGATCAACGTCAGAGCCGAGCTGATGCTCTCTGGCGCCTCCACGGGATCGTCGAGGACGTCGTCGTCGCTGGTCTGGAAGCGCAGCCCGTCCATCAGGTGATCGAGCGCGTGCGGGTCGTCGCCGGACCGCTCCGGTGGCCAGGTCGGGTCGAAGGAGACGATCATGTGCCCGTCGCGGGCGTAATCGAAGAAGGCATCGCCATTGATGTCCAGGCGGAGGCCGAGGACCTGTCGGCCGCCTTCGGTGATGGATCGCAGAAAACGGACCTGGAGGAAGCCGCGGTGACGCGGAAGGACGAGACGTCGGATCGAGAGCTGGTCGGCCGGCTGGTCGACCAGGCCCGCGCCGAGGGCTTGGAGTTGGTGGGCGAGAACGGGCTGCTGGGCCAGCTGACCAAGCTGGTGCTGGAGTCGGCGTGGGGGTGGGGGTCGGCGTGGGGGTGGGGGTCGGCGTGGGGGTGGGGGAGCCAACGGGGGTGTTCATGTCGGTCTGGATCTCGGTCGCGCTCTGGGCGCGGTTGTAGACGCGTACCTCGTCGATCAGACCGTTGAAGAACTCACGCCAGGCCGCGTTGCCGCCGATCCGCAGCGGGCTGCCGTCATTGTAGAGGCTGCCGGTGAGCGCGCCCTGGGCTGCTTGCTGACCGTTGACGAACAAGCGCAGGACGGCGCCGTCGTAGGTGAGCGCCACGTGGCTCCAGGTGCTGACCTGCATCGGCGGCAACCGCTTCGCCCTGCTGTTCAAGCCGGGCTCGTACTCGGTGGACGCCAACATCGGCTTCTACACGCAGATCGCCGGTCTCGGCCTGTCCCCCGACAGCGTCACCATCAACGGCGGCGTGCACGTCGAGGCCGACTGGTTCCAGGGCAACGCCACCCACAACTTCTGGCGCGGCGCCGAGAACCTGTCGGTCAACCCGCCGTCGGGCACCGACCGCTGGGCGGTCTCGCAGGCCTCCTCGTACCGGCGGATGCACCTGCGCGGCAACCTGCAGCTAGACGACGGCGGCTGGTCGAGCGGCGGTTTCATCGCCGACTCGAAGATCGACGGCCAGGTGAGGTCGGGCTCGCAGCAGCAGTGGCTGTCGCGCAACGCCGAGTGGAGCAGCTGGACCGGCTCCAACTGGAACATGGTGTTCGTGGGTGTCGACAACCCGCCCGCGGGCAACTTCCCCGACCCGCCGTACACCAGGGTGGCGACCACGCCGATCGTGCGGGAGAAGCCGTTCCTGTACGTCGACCAGGCCGGCGCCTACCAGGTGTTCGTGCCGGCGCTGCGGACCAACTCCGTCGGCACGACGTGGGCCGGCGGCAACCCGGCGGGCACCTCGATCCCGATCAGCCAGTTCTTCGTCGTCAAGCCCGGCCACACCGCGGCGGACATCAACGCCGCGCTCGCGCAGGGGCTGAACCTGCTGTTCACCCCCGCCGTCTACCACCTCGACGACACGATCAGGGTGACCCGGGCCAACACCGTCGTGCTCGGTCTGGGCCTGGCCACGCTGATCCCCGACAACGGCGTGACCGCGATGACCGTCGCCGACGTGGACGGCGTCAAGGTGGCCGGGCTGCTGATCGACGCGGGTCCCACCAACTCGTCCATGCTGATGCAGGTCGGCCCCGCGGGATCGTCGGCGAGCCACGCCGCCAACCCGACGTCGCTGCACGACGTGTACTTCCGGGTCGGCGGCGCGGCCGTCGGCAGGGCCACCCAGAGCCTGGTCGTCAACAGCGACAACGTGATCGGCGACCACCTGTGGATCTGGCGGGGTGACCACAGCTACGGCGTCGGGTGGAACGTCAACACCGCCGCCAACGGGCTGACCGTCAACGGTGACGACGTCACGATGTACGGCCTGTTCGTCGAGCACTACCAGCAGCACCAGACCGTCTGGAACGGCAACGGCGGCCGGACGTACTTCTACCAGAACGAGATGCCCTACGACCCGCCCAACCAGGCCGCCTGGATGAACGGGAGCACGCAGGGTTACGCCGCGTACAAGGTGGCCGACTCGGTCACCACGCACGAGGCGTGGGGCCTGGGCAGCTACTGCTACTTCAACGTCAACCCGGGCGTCGTGGCGGCCCGCGCGTTCGAGGTGCCGAACACGCCGGGCGTCCGTTTCCACAACATGGTGACGGTCTCACTCGGCGGCGTCGGCACGATCCGCAACATCATCAACACCACGGGCGGCCCGTCCAACTCCGGCACCAACGAGGCCAACCTGGTCAACTACCCCTGACCGGATCTCCCGCCGCGTTCCGGGACCGCTTCGAGGTCTCGGAACGCGGTGTCCGGTCCCGCGGGGAGAAGGCCTCGGAGCCCCGGCCGATCACTTAACGTAATGGTTTTTCACTTTTCATCACGGATCGCCGTGAGATGCGCGAGGCACAGGTCGGGCTCGGCGAACGGCTCGAGCCGGTCCACGGTCACCGGGGAGCCGAGTGCCGTCATCGTCCCCTGCATGAGCCCGAGGTGCAGCGGGCAGACGACCTTGCCTTGGGTCTTGACGAGCTCGAGGAACGGGCAGTGCCGCAACCCGATCTGCTCGCCGCCACCCGCCGATCGCTCCTCGGGGGCGAACCCGATGTCGTCGAGCAGGTTCACCAGCTCGCGCACCGCCTCCTCCCGCGTGGGATCGGCCGCCGGAGCCGGCCGGCCGGCCGCCAGGGCGGCCCCCCACGCCCGTCCGGCCTCGGTCGCCCTGGCGGCGGGTTCCGGGCCGGCGGCCAGGCTGCCCGCCAGGATCTCGGCCAGCACGCGGTAGTTGCGCGGCCCGGCGAGATCCATCCCCGGCCGCGCCCGGAACACCAGCGGCGGCCGGCCGGGACCGGCCGGTGCCGCGTGAACCCGCTCGATCCGGCCGGCGTCGGCCAGGGCGTCGAGATGGAACCGCACCGTGTTGGGATGGACGTCGAGCCGCTCGGCGATCTCGACCACGCCCAGCGGCGTCTCGGACTCGCGGAGCATCGTCAGGATGAGCCGCCGGCGGCCGGTCGGCGGCGCGGGCCGCTCGGCGGCCCGCGCGGACGCGGCACCGCCCGTGACGTCATCGGTCCCGCGCGGCCCTCCTGGCTCGGCCATGGCCGGCTCACCTCCCCTGCGGCAGTGCCGCGACGCGCTCGTCCGGGTGGACGCGAAGACTCCGGCCGCCATCGTAGACGCGGCCGGCCGGGCACTCCCGCACGAACACCCGGCCCAGCGGGTCCGCGCGAGGGAGCCCTATCTCACATCCCCTCGAGTTGAGTTTACACAAAATGTGCTTGTATAAATAGAGACGACGGGAGGGAAACCGCGTCTGACCAGGAGTTGGGCGTACCCACTCACATCCGGCTTAAAGATCATCTAGTAGTTGGAGGACCTGTGCTTTCCCCAGATTCGGCCGTGATCGTCCGTGCCACCCTGCCGGCGGTCGGGGGCGCCATCCAGGACATCTCCGCGCGCTTCTACAAGATGATGTTCACCGACCACCCCGAGCTGCTGCGCGAACTGTTCAATCGCGGCAACCAGGCCAACGGCGAGCAGCAGAGCGCCCTCGCCGGGTCGATCGCCGCCTTCGCCACCGTCCTGGTGCAGCGCCCCGACGACCGGCCGGACGCGATGCTCTCCAGGATCGCCAACAAGCACGCCTCGCTCGGCATCGCCCCCGAGCAGTACGTGGTGGTCCACAAGTACCTCTTCGCCGCCATCGCCGAGGTGCTCGGCGACGCCGCCACCCCCGAGGTGGTGGCGGCCTGGGACGAGGTCTACTGGCTGATGGCCAACGCGCTCATCGCCCTGGAGGCGGTTCTCTACCACGACTCCGCGGCGCAGGGCTGGCTGCCGGCCACGGTGCTCGAACGGCGGAGCGAGACCCCGGACTCGGTCTCCTTCACCCTGCGGCCGCGGATCCCCCTGTCCTTCAAGCCCGGCCAGTACGTCAGCGTCGCGGTCACCCTGCCCGACGGCGCGCGGCAGATCCGGCAGTACAGCCTGTCGTGCGCCCCCGAGCGGGACGACTGGCGGATCACCGTCAAGCGGGTACGCGGCGGCGACACCCCCGAGGGGGAGGTGTCCAACTGGCTGCACGCCAACGTCCGGGCCGGGGACGTGCTGACGGTCTCGGCGCCGTTCGGCGACCTCACCCTGCCCGCCGACGGCCCCCCGCTGCTGCTGGCCTCGGCGGGAATCGGCGCCACCCCCATCTTGTCGATGGTCGAGCACCTCGCGGCGAACGGCTCCACCCGCCAGGTCACCGTCGTCCACGCCGACCGCAGCCCCGCCGACCACGCCCACCGGGAGGAGCTCGGGCAACTGGTCGCCGCCCTGCCCGGCGCCACCCTGCATCGGTGGTACGAGGAGGTGGGCGACTGCTCCTGCCGGCCGGCGCCGAACGTCGGCCAGGTCGACCTGACCGGGATCGACCTTCCCGACCCCCTGGTCGCCTACCTGTGCGGGCCGCTGCCGTTCATGCGCGGCGTGCGCACCGAGCTGCTCCGGCGCGGGGTGCCCGCCTCCGACATCCACTACGAGGTGTTCGGGCCCGACCTCTGGCTCGGCCAGAACTGATCCGAGGTCTCCGCTCCGGGCCAGGGGCGCAGGACTGCGGGGCGCACGTGCCGGCCGCTCCTCCCCCGCCGCCGCGGAGGGCGTACGAGACAGGGCGGATATGACAGACGAGCCCCTCCCCGGGCGGGGAGGGGCTCATCGAGGATCAACGGTTACCGCGCGCCGGGGCCGTAGTAGCCGCCCAGCTTGTCGCGGTAGTCGGGCTCCTTGTAGGTCGCCTCGTCGAACTCCGGCGCGTCCTTGATCTCCTGCTTGGTGCGCGAGACGTAGATCTTGCGCTCCTGCGGATCGATCTGGTGCACGGTGCCGGCCGGCAGCACGACCTTCTTCCCGAAAATCCAGAAACCGGTGTCGACGACGATATAGCTGTCACCCACCGTGTTGCTCTCCTCGTCCACCGAACCGATCTTGCCGTCGGTGGCCTCCACGTCGAATCCCACGAGGTCCAGCGTCTGCTCGCCGCTGTAGGCCTCGGGGCGGTAACTCCACACGTTCTCCGTCATGGCGTTTCTCCTCGTCAGCGAAGGTAGGACACCTGCCTCCTACCCGTCGCCCCCGCGCTAAACGGACCGCGGGGGACAGGGAGCCGTACCGGGGAGGTCATGTCGCGCCTCCCGCCGAGGTCGGAGCGCAGATTACGGCCGCCGGCACTCACCGTAATCATTTCCCGACGAAGTACTCCGCCACGATCCGGGTGTGCAGCGGGAACGCCAGCTCTCGCGGCCCGTCGATCAGCAGCCACTCCGTCGTCTCGGCCGTCGGCACGACCGGCGGGAGGTCCGCCTCCGCGGTCCGCGGCCCCAGGGCGAAGACCAGCACGGTGCCGTCGGGAGCGCTGAGCACGTCGAGGAGCCGCACGCCGTCCGCGTCGACGACGACGCCCGTCTCCTCGCGAAGCTCCCGCACGGCCGCCTGCTGCCAGGACTCGCCCATGTCGACGAAGCCGCCGGGCAGGGCGAGCCCGCCCCGGTGCGGTTCGACGTCACGACGGACCACCAGCAGGCGGTCGTCCACCGGCAGCACCATCACCGCGACCGGCAGCGGGTTGAGGTAGGAGGTGTTCCCGCAGCCGGAGCAGGTGCGCGGCCAGGGCCGGTCGGGGGCGAAGGCTTCGCCGCAGAAGGAGCAGTGCGAGTTCCTGATCGTCACGATCGCGAGACTAGACCAGGACGAGGCCCTACCTCATGTTTTCACCGCTCCTGCCGGGAATCGGGTCAAGGCCCGGCCCGGCGCGGCGTCCCCTCGGCTCAGGGGGCAGACTTTCCCGCGTGAAGCGAATCCTCATCATCGGCATCGGCGCGGGAAACCCCGACCACCTCACCCTTCAGGCGGTCAAGGCCATCGCCGCGGCCGACGTGTTCTTCATCCTCGACAAGGGGGAGGCCAAGCACGACCTCGTCCAGCTCCGGCAGGACCTCGTCGACGCGCACGCCCGCGCCCCGTACCGGCTGGTCGAGGCCCGCGACCCCGACCGGGACCGGACCACCCCCGCGTACGCGGGCGCGGTGGAGGACTGGCGATCGCGCCGGGCCGACATCTACGAGCGGCTCGTCCGCGACGAGCTCGGCGACGACGAGACCGGCGCGTTCCTCGTCTGGGGCGATCCCTCCCTCTACGACAGCACGCTGGCCATCGTCGAGGAGGTCCTCGATCGGGGCACGGTCCGGTTCGAGTACGACGTCGTGCCCGGCATCAGCAGCGTGTCCGCGCTGGCCGCCCGGCACCGCACCAGCCTGACCCAGGTCGCGCGGCCCCTGCACATCACCACGGGCCGCCGCCTGTCCGAGGAGGGGCCCGGCGAGTCCGACGACATCGTCGTCATGCTCGACGCCCGCCACGCCTTCACCTCCCTGCCCGACACCGCCGGCTTCGAGATCTACTGGGGCGCCTACCTCGGCACCCCCGACGAGATCCTGGTGGCCGGGCCGGTCGCGGAGGTCGCCGACCGGATCCGCGACGTCCGCGCCGAGGCCCGGGAACGCAAGGGCTGGATCATGGACACCTACCTGCTGAGGCGGGTTCCCCCTGCGGAGCGCCCCGGGTCTCCCTCCTGAGCCGGAGACCCCGGCGTCCCAGGTTCTCACGGGACCGGGCACCGCGGTGTGCCACCGCGGGAGGCCACCGCTCTCACGGGTGCCCCCCGGAGCGGTGGCACACCGCGCTTCCGGCTCGCAGCTTCCGGCTCGCCGTGAACGTGTTCGCACCGGGGATCGGCTCGGGTAGTGTTGCCCTCCAGCAATGGACGTGATCGAGGAGGTGAGACCCATTACCGCTGTGTCAGGTCGGGTGCTCCCGTCTCACGGCCGCGTGGTCCTTCCGACCTAGGTGGCCGAGGGAGCCCCAACGGCATCCCGAAAGGCTCCAATGTCGGCTTCACCGTCATCTCTCTCCCAACCCGCCATCGTCACCAGGCTGCGGGCCGCAGGCTGTGTCTTCGCCGAGGACGAGGCACGGTTGATCATCTCCACGGCGCGGACGCCCTCCGACCTCGCCGCCATGCTGGACCGGCGGGTCGCCGGCCTGCCCCTCGAACACGTTCTCGGCTGGGCGGAGTTCTGCGGGCTGCGGGTGGCGGTGGACACCGGGGTCTTCGTTCCCCGCCGCCGTACCGAGTTCCTCGTCCATCAGGCCGTCGCCCTCGCCCGCCGGACCGCGGTGCCCGTCGACCGGCCCGCCGGCCGCTCCCACCCGGCCGCCGCCCCCTCCGCTCCCCCCGGCCCTCCCGGCCCTCCCGGCTCCGAGGAGCTCGCCGTCCCCGCCGGTCAGGCCCCCGACCGGCCACGGGTCATCGTCGATCTGTGCTGCGGTTCCGGCGCGGTGGGCGCCGCGCTGGTCGCGGCCCTGGGCCGGGTGGAGTCGCACTCCGTCGACATCGACCCCGCCGCGGTGCGCTGTGCCCGGCGCAACCTCGCAGCCGCCGACGGCCTGGTGTACGAGGGCGACCTCTACGAGCCGCTGCCCGCCACGCTGCGGGGCCGCGTCGACATCCTGACCGCCAACGCGCCCTACGTGCCCACCAGGGCGATCGGGCTGCTGCCTCCGGAGGCCCGCGTGCACGAGCCTCGGGTGGCGCTCGACGGCGGCGCGGACGGGCTCGAGATCCAGCGGCGGGTGACCGCGGCGGCGGCACTGTGGCTGGCGCCGGGCGGCCACCTGCTGATCGAGACGAGCGAGCGCCAGGCGCCCCAGACCGCGGAGGCCTTCGCCCGCAACGGGTTGATCCCGCGGGTGGTCGAGTCCGGCGAGCTGGACGCCACCGTCGTCGTCGGGACCATGCCCGCCCCCCGTCCGCGGCCCGGTCCGGCCCGCGATCGGGAGATGGGCGGATTCGGGTAGGGTTCACTGGTGAAATCGCTGTTCACAGCCGTTTCTGATGGCTGTGAACAGCATGGCCGCCCGGTACAGGAGGTCCCGCGCATTGTCCGAGAGACGCGAACACGCAGCCGCCTCCCCCGGGGGAGATCGCGCCGATCTGCGCGCCGACTGCGAGAGCTGCTTCGCGCTGTGCTGTGTCGTGCCCGCCTTCTCGGCCTCGTCGGACTTCGCGATCGACAAGAAGGCCGGGCAGGCCTGTCCCAACCTGCGGACGGACTTCCGCTGCGGCATTCACACGCGTCTCAGGGACAAGGGCTTCCGGGGCTGCACCGTCTACGACTGCTTCGGCGCCGGGCAGAAGGTCTCCCAGGTCACCTTCGGCGGGCAGGACTGGCGGCGGGCGCCGCGGACCGCGAAGCAGATGTTCGAGGTGTTCCCGATCATGCGGGATCTCCACGAGCTGCTCTGGTACCTGACCGAGGCGCTGACGCTGCCGCAGGCCCTCCCCGTCCACGGTGAGCTCGGCCTCGCCCTGGAGAGGACCGAACGCCTCACCCGCGACACCCCCGACGCTCTCGTACGGCTGGACGTGGCGGCACACCGGCGGGAGGTCAACGCCCTGCTGCTGCGCACGAGCGAGCTCGTGCGCGCCGGAGCCGGGCGCGGGAAGAAGGACCGCAGGGGCGCCGACCTCATCGGGGCCAAGCTGAGAGGCGCCGACCTCAGGGGCGCCAACCTGAGGGGGGCCTATCTCATCGGGGCCGACCTCAGGGGCGCCGACCTGAGGACGGCCGACCTCATCGGGGCCGATCTCAGGGGCGCCGACCTCTCGGGCGCCGACCTGACCGGGAGCATCTTCCTGATCCAGTCCCAGCTGGACGCGGCGAAGGGTGACGCCAGGACCACGCTGCCGCCGTCGCTCACCCGACCGGCTCACTGGTAGTCCCCGCACGCACCCGCCCGGCTCACCGGAAACCGCCGTCACTCTCCCGCCCGGCCCGCTCGGCCGCCCGCTTCCCCATGGCAGCGGGTCAGCTCCGTACGGGAGCCGGCTCCGTACGCCGGGTCAGCGCGGTGTACAGGCACGCGGTCGCCACCAGTGACGCCGCCCCCGCCAGCGCCATCGCCGCGGAGACCGGCACGAACTCGGCCAGCGTCCCCGTCCCCGAGGCCGCCAGCGCCTGTCCGGCCATCGTGCCGCTGCCCGCCAGCCCGAGCGCCTGCCCCCTGACGCGCTCGGGCACCGCCGCCACGTAGCGCTCCTGCGTGCCCAGATGCCCGGCGAAGCCGAAGGAGGCCACCGCCACCAGCACCGTCGCGGCCCACGCGCCCGGCGACAGCGCGAAGAAGAGGTACGGCACCGCCATCAGCGTGAACAGCGGCACCGCCAGCCGGACCCGCTGCTCGGGCGTGGTCCACCGGGCGACCAGGAGATCCCCTGCGAGCATGCCGCCGGCCGCCGCTATGAACAGTGTCCCCGCCGCCCCCGCCGAGCCGCCCGCGTACGGCACGTAGAGCGCCTCCGCCCCGACGATCAGGCCGTTCGGCACCCACTGCGCGAGCAGCAGCCCGCGGATCCGCCGGTCGCCCAGCAGCTCCCCGTTCACCGCCCAGACCTGCCGCCAGGCCGGCCGCCCCGGCGCCCTCGGCGGCCCGGCCCGCAACCCCAGCCACTGCGTGAGCGCCACCAGCGCGCCGAGCGCCGCGCCCGACCACAGCGCCGCGTACGGCCCGGCCCAGGCCAGCAGCGTCCCGCCGAGGGCGAATCCGGCGATCTGCGTGGCGCCGACCGCGATGTTCAGCGCCGAGCGGCCCAGCACGTAGCCGTTGCCCGGCAGCAGGTCGGCGAGCAGCGCCTGGCGCGCGCCGCCCGCGACGGCGTCGAACAGCCCGCACGCCATGACCAGCGCGATCATTCCCCACACCGGCAGCACCCCGAGGGCGAGCGTCGCGACCGCGGCCGCCCTGGCCAGATCCCAGGAGACCAGCAGCGCCCGGGGCGGCAGCCGGTCGGCCAGCCCGCCGAGCGTCAGCGCTCCGACGGCCTGCGGCAGGAAACCCGCGAGGTAGGCCAGCGCGGCCAGGAACGGCGAGCCGGTGTGGGCGTACACCAGCGTGGACAGCGCCAGGCTCTCCATGGTCCTGCCCATGACGCTCGCGGCCTGCGCGGCGAACAGCGTCCTGAACGGTCCGACGGCGAAGATCTCCCGATAGGTGTTCACCCACCGGAGCATGCGGGCCGGCCGGCACGGCGGGCTATTGTTTCGTCAGGAGGCGAAACGTTGTCCTATCTGGAGTGCACCCCCGAGGACCTGGCGCGCACCCGTTTCGTGATGTCGCCGATGGCACAGGTGGTCACCGCCCTGCCGCTGCTCGCCGGGGCCCGGCTCCCGCCGGGGATGTCGCGGTGGACGGCCGGGGTGCGCGACCGCTACGAGGCGCTGGTCGCCGCCGACCCCGTCCTGCGGGCCCTGGCCGACCTGCTGACGGTCACCGACTACGTGCCCGACTTCTTCTGCGTTCCGCCGCCGCGCGTGGATACCACCTTCTCCGAGGAGGCGCTGGCCGTGCGGCGCACGCCGTACGGCAAGGCCCGCGCCGACCTGGAGCTGAGCTACCGGGGCCGGCCGACGGCCGCGGCGCTGGACGTGCCCGACGTCGCCGAGCGGGTGGCCCGGAGCCTGACCGCCGCGTGGAGCGAGCTGATCGAGCCCGACTGGCCGAGGATGCGCGCGCTGCTGGAGCGTGACATCGTGCAGCGGGCGGGGCGGCTGGCGGTGTACGGCTGGGCCGAGGTGTTCGACGGGCTGGACGTGCACATGTCGCTGGAGGGCGAGCGGATCCTGCTCGGCCGGGTGACCGGCGCCTCGCACCGGCTGGGCGGTGTCGGCCTGGTCCTGATGCCCAACGCGTTCGGCGGGAGGATCGTCTACCTCGACCCGCCGCGCGCCTTCGGGCTCACCTACCCCGCGCGGGGGGTGGCCGCGCTGTGGGAGAGCCGGGTGCCCGCGCCGGAGAGCCTGGCCGCGCTGCTCGGCGGGGGCAGGGCCGCGGTGCTGCTGGAGCTGGCGGCGCCCGCGAGCACCAGCCAGCTCGTCGCCAGGCTGGGCATGACGCTCGGCGGCGTCGGCGACCACCTCGCGGTGCTCAGGCGGTCGGGGCTGGTCTCGCGCGGCAGGAGCGGGCGGTCGGTGCTCTACACGCGCACCCCGATGGGCGACGCCCTGACGGAGTGGAACGCGTGAACGCGGCGCGGTGCGGGAGGCGCGCGCCGCGGCCCGGCGAGGCGCCCGGTCAGCCCGCCGAGACCCTGAGGACGATCTTTCCTCGCACGTGACCGGTCTGGCTCAGCCGGAACGCCTCGGCCGCCTCGGACAGGTCCAGGACGGTGGTGACCTCGGGGACGGCCAGGCCGTTCTCGATCATCCGTCGCAGCTCGTCGAGGTCCTCGGCGCTCGGCCGGGCGAACACGAAGGTGCCGCCGTGCTCCAGCACGCCGTCGTTGGCCAGCGAGACGACCCGCCCCCGCGCGTCCCCGCGCAGCAGGCCGAGGGAGGACACCAGCTCCTCGCCGCCGTACATGTCCATGATCGCGGTGACTCCGGCCGGCGCGAGCGAGCGCACCCGCTCTTCGAGGCCGGGGCCGTAGGCGACGGGCTCGGCGCCGAGGCTTCGCAGGTGGTCGTGGTTGCGGGCCGAGGCGGTGCCGATGACGCGCGCTCCGAGGGCGGCGGCGATCCGCACGGCGAACGATCCGACGCCGCCCGCCGCGGCCTGGACCAGCACGGTGTCACCGGCTCCCACCCGCAGCGCGTGGACGAGCGACTGGTAGGCGGTGAGGCCGGCGATCGGGACGGTGGCCGCCTGCTCCCAGCTCAGGCCGGCCGGCTTGCGGGCGATGGTGCGCACCGGCGCGGCCACCCGCTCGGCGTAGGTTCCCCTCCCGATGGAGTCCTCGCGCACGTACCCGATCACCTCGTCCCCCGCCGCGAAGCCGGTGACCGTCGGGCCGGTCTCCACGACCACCCCGGCGACGTCCCAGCCGGGGATGACGGGGAAGTGGACGTCGAAACGGCTGTCCAGATGCCCGGCGGCCGTCTGCCAGTCGACGGGGTTGACCGACACCGCCCGCACGTCGACGAGAACGGACTCCGGGCCGAGTTTCGGCTCGGGAACGTCCGCCGTCTCCAGGACCTCCGGCCCGCCGTAGCGCCGGTAAACGATCGCCTTCATCCCCTGGCCTTTCGAAGCGCGCGCCGGCCCGCGGACAGCGCGGCACCGTGGGCCGTTCTACAGCATCGGACGGCTCCTTTCAACGGCCCGGGTCCCGGGCCGGATCCGGGTATGCAGACAGGGACCGACCGGAGCCGCGAGGCGACCGGCCGATCCCGCAGACCCGTCGCGCCCATCGGAGACACCACCGTGAGCATCCCTCTGCCCGCCTCGTTCGCCCACCACGTGATCGACGCCGACGGCGTGCGCGTCAACACGTACGTCTCGGGTGAGGGCCCCCCGGTCCTGCTGCTGCACGGCTACCCGCAGACGCATCTCATCTGGCATCGGGTGGCGCCCGTGCTCGCCCGCGAGCACACCGTGGTCCTCACCGACCTGCGGGGGTACGGGGACAGCGACAAACCCCCCTCCGCGCCGGACCACGGCCCCTACTCCAAGCGGGTGATGGCGCACGACCAGCTGCTGGTCATGCGCTCACTCGGCTTCGGCCGCTTCGCGGTGGCGGGCCACGACCGCGGGGCGCGGGTCGGCCACCGCCTGGCCCTGGACGAGCCCGAGGCGGTGACCAGGCTGGCCGTGCTGGACATCGTGCCCACCCGCCACGCGTTCCGGCACGCCGACGCCGCGTTCGCGCTCGGTTACTACCACTGGTTCTTCCTCGCCGCGGGCGACGGCGTCCCCGAGCGCATGATCGGCGCCGACCCCGGCCACTGGGTCCGCGCCCACATGAAGGTCCAGCACGGCGGGACCTCGTTCGACCCTGCGGCCGAGGACGAGTACGTCCGCTGCTTCTCCGACCCGGCGGCCGTCCACGCCTCCTGCGAGGACTACCGGGCCGCCGCGAGCGTCGACCTGCGCCACGACGACGCCGACGCCGAGGCGGGCAGGCGCGTGACCTGCCCCGTGCTGGCCCTGTGGGGCGAACGCGGTTTCGTCGGGCGCAGCTACGACGTCCTGGACGTCTGGCGGCGTTACGCGGACGACGTGCGCGGCCAGGCGGTGCCCGGCGGGCACTACGTCCCCGAGGAGGCTCCCGAGATGACGGCGGAACTGCTCGGCTCGTTCCTCTCCGGGAGCCCGGTCACGACGGCGCGGTAGCGATCGGGGCGGACCGATCAGACGTAGTAGCCCTCCACCGGGACGCGCGCCTCGTCGAACAGCGCGGGGCCCTCCTGGGGCACGTGCGGCCAGCCGCCTCCCGGCTTGAGGCCCGCGAACTGCTCGTTGGAGAGCGCGAACACGACGCGGCCGAGGCCGGAGCGTGCGATGGCGCCCGCGCACATGGGGCAGGGCTGGCAGCTGGTGTACATGGTCGTGGCGGCCGCGACGCCGGGGTCGAGCTCGCGGGCCGCCCACCTGGCCAGCTTCAGCTCGGGATGGGCGCTGATGTCACGGTCGCCGAGGACCGTGTTGTGGTCCTCGGCGAGGACGGTGCCGTCCGGGCCCACCAGCAGCGACCCGAACGGGGCCTCTCCGCCCGCCCGCGCCCCGGCGGCGAGCTCGATGGCCCGGCGGAGATACTTCTCGTCGTCGTTCGTCATGATTGTCCTGTTCTTGATTGACGGGTGCGCAGATCCCAGCGGGCGGCCACGGTCGCGAGCGCCTGCCAGGCCACCTCCGGGTGGCGCGTCTCCTCCGGGTCGCCGTCGAACGGGTCGAGCACGACGGTGTCGGCGCCGAGCAGGCGCAGCCGTTCGAGGTCGTCGAGGACCTGGTCGATCGTGCCCTCGCCGGCGAGCCGCCCGGGATCGGTGATCGGGGACTCGGTGAGCCGCAGCGCGATGCGGGGCGCGAAACCGGGCACCGGCCGGCTCTCCTCGTCCGCGATGACCTTCAGCCGGTCCAGCGCCTCGCGCATCCGGCCGAGGGTGAGGCGCAGCGGGTGCCAGGCCTCACCGAGGCGCACCGCCCGGCGCAGGCCGGCGTCGCCGTTGCCGCCGACCCAGACCGGTATCCGCCCGGCCCCGTAGTCCGCCTCGTCGTCCCAGGCGGAGCGCATCGCCCGGAGATGGTCGTCGGTCAGCGCCCCGCGCCGCTCGAACGGCACCCCGAGCGCCTCGAACTCCTGCCGCGCCCAGCCGATGCCCACGCCGAGGACGAGCCGCCCGCCGCTGAGCCCGTTGAGGTTGGCGGCCATCCGGGCGACGAGCAGCGGGTGGCGGTACGGCACGATGAGCACCGTGGTGCCGAGCCGGATCCCGTCGGTGACTCCGGCCAGCCAGGCGAGGGTGGTGAAGGGCTCGTAGAACGGCGCCGGGTACTGCTCGGCGACATCGGGGGTGATCACGACGTGGTCGGAGACCATGAGCAGATCGAAGCCCAGGCCCTCCACCGTCCGCGCCCAGTCGCGCAGCGTCCCGGGGTCGGTGCCGGGTCCAAAGTTCAGCACGTTAACGCCTATTTTCACCCTGTCAGGCTATCGAGTGATCATCCCCGGCCGGAAGGGATTCATCCCGGTGTACGGCGCCGTATGCCGTTGATATGCCGGTATCTTTGCCGGATGGCCGAGAGTCTTGACGCGACCGACTGGTCGATCCTGGTCGAGGTCCAGCGGGACGGCCGCATCCCGATCACCGAGCTGGGGCGGCGGGTGAACCTCAGCGCCTCGGCCACGACCGAGCGGGTCAGGCGGCTGGAGGCGACGGGCGTCATCACCGGCTACCACGCGAACGTCGACCTGGAGAAGGCCGGTTTCCCCGTGCTGGCCGTCGTGCGCCTGAAGTATCCGGGCAGCCGGCACCAGCCGCTGCACCGGCTGCTCGACGAGCGCCCCGAGATCCTGGAGTGCCTGCGGACCACCGGCGACGACTGCTACATGCTGAAGGTGGCCGCGACCTCCATGGGCCACCTCGAAGAGCTCGTCAACGAGCTGGCCCTGCTGGGCAGCACCACCACCAACCTCGTCTACAGCCGGACGCTGCCCTACCGCGGCCCGCGGGACCCCCGGCCGGGCTGACCGGGGCGCCGGCGCCGTCGACCTCCTCGCTCTGGCGAGCGGGAGACTCCCACGGCGCTGGTCGGGGCGCCGGCGACCTTCTCCCCTTGTCGAGCGGGAGACTCCCGCGGCCGCCCGTGCCGGTTCCCGCGTCGCCGCCGCCCGGGAGGGCTAGGAACGGCGGGCGCCGCAGCCGGTCGCGACGGCCGTGATCCGGGTGCGGCCCTTCCTTTCCGCCGCGGGGCCTGCGTGGTCGTCGCGGCGGGCGCCGTCTTGCTCACCGCTTCCCACCGGCAGGGGTCCCAGGCAGGGACATCCGAGGTCCGCGCGCTGGATCAGTACCGGTGAGCTGCTGGGATCGAGCTGGTCCGTGCCCGCGTAGGTGGCGACGACACGGTTCACCCCCGCGGGCAGGTCCGAGACGGTCAGGGTGGCGACGCCGCCCGCGCCGAGCTGGGCCGTGCCCAGCTTCGCCCCGTCGGTGGCGAAGCCGACCTGCCCCGTGGGAACGGTCGCGTCCGAGGAGGTCACCCTGGCGGTGAAGGTGATCGGGCCGCCGTCTCCCGAGGGACACGTGGAGGTCAACGTGGTCGTGGTCGTCGCCGTCCCGCAGAGCTGCGCGAAGGGCCGTACGACGGTGTTCGTGTCCAGGGTGATCGCGCCGCGGCTCAGCAGGCGGCCGACCACGGTCGCACCGGTGGTCGCGGTGATCGCGCTCAGCGCGAGGACGTTCCCGGAAAAGGCGGAGCCGGTTCCCAGCGTGGCCGAGGTGCCGACCTGCCAGAAGACGTTGGCCGCCTGGGCGCCGTTGACGAGGGTCACCGTGCTGGCGGGCGCGGTGACGAGGGTGGAGGCGGCCTTGAAGATGAAGACGGCGTCCGGGTCGCCCTGCGCGTCGAGGGTCAGGGTGCCGGTGAGCCGGAAGGTCCCCGAGGCGGAGGCGTAGACGCCGGGCGTCACGGTGGTCCCGCCGAGCTCCGCCGGGACGGTGGCGTCGGCGGGCCGGCCCGCGGTGTCGTCGTAGGCGGCGGTCAGATCCGTCTGGGCCTGCTGGGCGGTGGCGTCGGCCTGCGGGACGGTGCCGGACGGGAAGCCGCTCAGCGTCGCGCCCGGCCGCGCCCCGAGGCCCCCGGTGACGACGGTGGGACCGGTGTTCCTGACGACGTCGCGGCCCAGGACCACGAAGTTCGCGGCCGCGCCGAGCGGCACCGGCACCGGCACCGGCGCGCCCGCGGCCGCCGGGGTGAGAGCCACCGCGCCCGCGCTCACCGGGGCCACCGGGGCCACCGGGGCCACAGCCGCCGCGCTCGCGGCCGCGGGGGTCACGGCGACGGCCACCAGCGCGACCACGGCCACGAGGACCCCCGCCGGCCGGGAACGAACGGTGTTTCGCGGCGCCACACGAGGTCGAACGGCCTCCATCATGATGTTTTCCTTTTCTTGTAAAACTGCCCCGTCGAGGCGCATTTCCAGCGATGCACCACTCCTTCCGACCTTACCGATCGACGAAGCCGCACTCGTTATACGACATACATGCGATTGCCCTTGACGCCGGCTCGCCTTCCACCAGCGATGATGGTCGTTTTAGCGGTAAATAAAAACGTTTGACACACTTATAGGAAAGTGCAGCTGTAAATCACTTCCCGGGTTCGAGGAACCGGGCGGCCGCGGACATCGCCCGTACGCGTGATCAGGATTCCGCCGCCCGGTCGGTCGCGACCTCCCGCCCTTCGGGGCAGCACCTTCGGCACCCGTCTCCTTTCCCGGCGAAGGCCACTCCGCAGGTGCCGCACGACGGGCAGAGGAAGATGGAGGGGCGCAGCCTGCAGGGCATCGAGACGATGTGGCTGCCGAGCAGCCGGTCGACGCCGTCACCGTCGAATTCGACGCCCTCCGGCACAGGCTCGGCACTGATGACGGGATAGGGCCGGGTGCACGACGCGCACCGCCGCAGTTCCCAGCGGGCGTGGCCCTGCGGGCACTCGCACGAGTAGGTGCCGTCCCGCCTGGACCGGTACGCCCGCCAGGGATCCGTCCTCCGCTGCAGGCAGACCGGGCACCTCGTGTACTCGGCGAGGGTCTCGGCGGCCGCGGTCAGCTCGTCCGCCACCCGGTCCAGGAGTTCCGCCTCTCCGGCGCCGTCCGGGCGACCGGCGACCCGGGCCTTCAGCGACTGCAGCCTCGCGCGGGCGGCGGCCAGTTCGCCGGGCGCGGGGGGCCGTGTGACGAGGAGTCCGGCCTGCTCGACCCGAAGCCAGTCCGCGCCATCGCCGACCTCCCGCGCGTACGCCTCGCGGCACCGTACGGAGAGCGGGTGGTCGCGGTGCCGCTCCCGGGCGAGAACGCTGTACAGGCTCCGGGCGAGCCTGACCACACTGTCGATCTCCATCGGCGAGACCGGCAGCAGCCCCACGTCGCCGCGCCTCCAGGGCACAGGCGCGTCGCAGCCGGAGAAGACCTCCAGGCGTAGCCGTTCCGGCAGCGCCCGCCGCTCCTCGAGCGTACCCGGGTAGACGATCAGGGTGGGGATCCCGGGTTTCTCGGTTATCAGCCGCTCCGTCTCGTCCCGGGTGGCCGACGTCCGGCCATGACCGGTGAGGGCGTGCGGGAGAGCCAGGACGCGGAGCACCGGCCGCCCTCCGACGGCTAGCTCGAAAACCTCTGTGGGCAGCCACGCGAGGGTCACAGCCGCGCCCGTGGCCGCGACGTCCCCGGCGCCCAGCCGGATCGGCGGTCCGCCGCGGGTGAACGGCGACGCTCCCCCCGTCCCCGCGGGCTCACCTGACCCGCCCGGCCCGCCGAGCAGGCCGAGGTGGTCGAGCGCGTGGAGGAGCAGCAGACCGGTGTAGACGGTGAACCCCCGGCACCAGTCCTGGATCCGGGCCGAGGGGGCGTCCTCCCGGTCCCTCCCGGTACGGTCGTTCACCCACGCCTGCCACAGGTCGCGCACCCGGCGGTAGCGTCCCTCGTTGACGAAGAGGTTCGTGGCCCGAAGCGCGGTCCCGATCTCGGCCTGCCGGTTGACTCCCGGCAGGACGCCGCCACCGCGCAGCGCGACGAGGGCGTCCCTGACCGCGCCGAGCTCCTTGCGTCTCCCCGCGGCCAGGTCCTTCCACGTCTCGTTCGCCACGACCCCCTCGATCAGGTCGAACAGCTTGCCCTGCTGCCGCCACGGCCGGTCGACGGCGTCCGCGACGTAGCGGTCAAGGTCGCTGAACATCTCGTCGATGCGCGCCACGGCGTTCAGCCGGGCCACGACGTCACCCCAGAGGTGGTCGACCAGCCGGGCGGCGACGCGGTTCTCGTAGAAGTCCAGGTTCTGCTCACGCGAGGACGCGAGGACCACTTTCGGCTCGACGCCGTCCGGCCGCAGCCGGTTCCAGTCCTCGCTGTGCCCCGCCAGCCGGGTGATCGTCGCGGGCGTGATCCGCCGTGCCAGGCCCACCGGCACCAGCCGGTTCACGACCCGCAGCCGGTCGGCAGGGTCGTGGCACACCGCGCGCAGCGCGTCGAGATGCTCGCCGATCTCGTCGTCCATCCTGCGCCGCCGCAGCCGTGGCCCGATCTCGGTGTCGCCGAGCAGCGGGCTTTCCCGCAGCCACCGATCGGCCGGTTCGGCGCCGAGCCGCTCGAGTCCGGCCGCCACGCCGAGGACGGCGTGTTCGGTCACCTCGTCGGGCAGCGCGCACGGGTCGCAGGCACCGTGCGTGGCCTGCCGCCGGTCCTCGTCCCACAGCGTCCAGTCGCCGATGGCGACGAGATGATCGCCGGACCGGACGCGACGGCCCGCCAGGGACAGGTCGCGCCCGCCGGAGGGACCGCGCGGGCCGGAAACGCCTCGCCCGCCGGAAGGCCCGCGCCTGCCCGAGGCGCTCCCGCCGCCCGGCGCGCCCTGCTCGGCGCCGACGAAAACGTATCGCCCGATCGGCACCGGCCCCGAGGGCGGCGGGTCGGCCTCGCGGTCGAGGAGCCGGTCCCAGAGCCTCACCCGCATGGCGTCACGCCTCCCCTCGGTGGTGCAGCTCGTCGTTGAGCAGCTCGATGGCCCGGACCGGGCGGTCGGGGTCGCCCTCCGCGGCGGGCAGTTCGGCCCAGAACTTCGGAAGCTCGTCGCGGAGGGCCCTGATGGTGTCGCTGCGGAACTCGTAACGGCCGCGGACCTTCCGCAGCACCTTCATCGCCAGCGCGTGGTCCGCGGCCTCCCGGACGGTTCCCCCGGCGTCGACAACCACGGGGACGAACCACGAGAGCTGCTTGACGCCCCGCGGCCCGGTGGAGATCCGGAAGTCCCGCCGCAGCCTGTCGCCCAGGTCGCCGCCCAGGAGGGCGCGCACCAGATGGGCGGACCGCTCGTGCCGTTTCCGTGCCGCGGCGAAGGCCCGGTTCAGCGCTTTGAACGAGAACGGCGGGAACGGCTCGGTCCGCTCGTACTCGAAGTGTTCCGGTTGCGCGGGCAGCTCGATGACGTTGGACCGGTCAAGCGTCTTCTCCGCGAAGCCCACCGTGGTCTCGTCCTGATTGGCCGTGCCGATGAACCAGACGTTCCGCGGCAGGGGCAGTCTGATCCCGTCGACCAGCCCGCGCGGCGCCGGCTCGACCCTCGCCGTCATCAGGTCGAGCCCGATCTGCCCGCCGGCCGTCCGCGACCTGAGCTCGAGCACGTGCAGCACATCGCTGAAGTACTGCTCGGGGTGGGACAGGTTCATCTCGTCGAGGACGATGAGGAACGGCTGGGACCGGTGCTCCGGGCAGTTGGCCCGGTAGAGCGCCTTGGTGAACTTCGACTCGTGGAACCGTCGTTCGAAGGCGTTGTAGTAGCCGGTCAGGTCCTGCGGTGTGCGCCAGTCGGCGCCGACCGGCACGGTCTCGGCATGCGCCTGCAGGGCCTTGGCGAACGCCAGCGGAAGTTGCGTCTTGCCGATGCCGCTGGCGCCCTGCAGCAGGTGCAGGCGGGTGGCGGCGAGCCCGGCGAGGAAGATCCGCAGGTCGGACTCCGCGTAGAACAGCCTCTCCTGCTGGGCGATGACGTGCCGCAGCCGGTGGACGAACTCGTCGATCGGCGGCAGCTCGTCCACCAGATCGTCGCGTTCCCCGGCGTGGAGCGCGTCCATCTCGGCGCACGCGGGGAAGGGAGACTCGCTCTCCTTGCTCCGCCTGAGCCCTTCGGCGTTCTCCTTCAGCCGGGCGACCTCGTCCTTGTAGGCCTCGACGTTGGCGGCCAGCGCCTGCTTGACCAGCTCCTGCCGCTCCAGCTCCATCGCGGTGATCTGGTACGCGGAGAGCTGCCGCTGCAGGCCGGAGTTCTCCTGCATGAAGAAGGCGTGGTCCTCCTGCCAGCGCTGCTCGGCCTCGCGCAGCCGGTTCAGCTCGGCCTTGACCTCGGCGGGCGGCCGGTGGCCGCGAAGAGTGGTGTTCTCCTCCTGCAGCCGCTGAAGGTCCGCGACGACGTGTTCGGGCTCGCGGCCACCGAGCGCCAGGCGCAGCCGTTCATGACCGGCCAGCCGCTGCTCCAGCAGCTTGTAGTCCGCGACCATGTCGTCGTGTCGTCGCTGCAGCGCCTGGAGCCTCAGCCGGTCCTGCTCGGCGAGCTGCTCGGCGGACCGTTCGATCCGCTGCTCGACGAGCTGCCTGGAATCCTCGAGGTCCTCTCGCTCGATCTTCAGGCGCCGTTCCTCGGCGCGCAGCTCGCCGCGCTTCTCGTCGAGTCGCGCACCTTCCCTGTCGAGTTCGGCGCGGGCGTCGGCCAGCGCGGCGCGGACGGCGGCCCCGGCCCTGCTCCGAGCCTCCTCCTCCTGCCGCGCCGCCCGCAGTTCGAGCTCGGCCAGGCGTTCCTCGCGCTCACCGCACTCGACCAGCCGCAGGCGCAGTTCCTCGGTCATCCTGGCGATCCTGGCGGCCCCCTCCGCCTCGCGGCCGGCGATGCCGCGTTCCCGTTCGTCGAGTTCGCACCCGCGTTCACCGATCGCCTTCTCGGCTGCCCGCAGTTCGTGCCGCGCGTCCTCAAGGTCCTGTTCGGCCTTCTCGAGCGCGTGTCGCGCGTTCTCGGCCCGGCCGGTGGCGGCCTCGTACGCCCTCTTGACCTGGTCGATCTGCCGCCACAGCCTGTCGACGGCGAGGTAGTCGGCGTCGGCGGGCGGTTCGGCCGGCTCCGGCAGGTTCTCGGCACCGCCCACCGCTTCGGCCGCCTCGGCGGTCACCTTGGGCAGGGCTTCGGCCAGTTCCCTCCGGTTGACCGGCCCGGCGGGTCTGCGGGTGGTGTTCGCCCTGCCGCCGGCCACCGTCCCCATGCGCTGTGCCTGCGCCTTCGACCCTCTGCCCTTGCCCATTCAGTGCCCCTTCGTGAAGTCTTTCGAGCCGTACGGGTGCTGTGCGGCCCGTGAGTGCTGCCGATGTGTGCGTCCCGGGTGCCGCCGGCCGGCGTGCCGGTCACGAGACGGGAGGGAGCTCCAACAGCTCCGAGGCCGCCTGCTCCCCGAGTTCCTTGCACCACTTCAGGTCTTCGGCGACGGACTGCCTTCCGAGCCGGTGCAGCTGGCCGTTGCGCATCTGGCGCAGCTGGTCGTAACCGAAGAGCACGTCGCTCCGGTGTGCGATCATGCGGCGCATCGGGTGGTCGTCCCGCGCCTCTGCGCTGATCAGGGTGGCCGCGATGAGCACCCCGATCTTCGTTCCGTCCGGCGGCCTCGGTTCGCCGGCCAGCTCTCCGAGGGTGTCCGACCCGGTGTTCAGCACGGAGTAGGGGACCTCGAAGGCCCCGATCCGTTCGGCGGCCTTCCTGATCGTCTCCTTGGCCACCGGCGCGGTCCACAGCGGATCGGGGCCGTCACGCCGGCGACGCCGCCGCTCCGCCGCCCGCCTCCGGAGCGGCTCGGCGTGGTGCGCCGGCATCGGGTACGCGATCGTCAGCCGGTGGAACAGTTCCTCGAAAAGCGAGAACGCCGCCCACACCGCCATGCGCAGCGCCTGATCGGTCTCGCCGTCGTAGGACGCGGTCCGCAGGTCGACGAGTTTCTCCAGCACACCGGCGTCCTCGCGGACCCTTGCGCCGAACTCCATGACCAGCTCCGCCTTGGCCTGCGCGCGGGCCCGCTTGGTGGCACCCTTCAGATCCGCGCCGACCGCCTCTCCCTGTGCCTTGAACAGCCGGTCCAGCCGTTCCGCCAGTTCCGGGCGGCTGGTGGCCCAGTGCTCGACAAGCCGGCCGAACATCGCGTTGGTGGTGACGCCGAACGGGTCGTGTGCGACCCAGCCCTCGCCGGGCAGGTCGGGTCCGGCGGCCTCGATCACGCCGAGGATCTCGACCGGCTCCGGTTCTCCGATGAGGGCGACACGGGCGAGTTCGGCGAGCGGCTCTCCGGTGGCGACGCGGCCGCCGTAGACCGTCTGCTCCTCCTCCATGTCCTGGAGTGCGGCCAGGTGGTGTTTACGCGCGAATTCCTGGGAGCGGGCGTTGATCCGGGCCATCCGGTCGCGGCGCACGACTTCCATGATCTGTTCCGGGTGCGGCGTTCCGGGACGTTCGCCGTCGGCCCCCATACGCAGCGCCGGCACCTTGGCGGGCCGCCCGGCCGTCCCGAGATCCATGACCACGTCGTCGGCCTCCCGGTGGACGACGTACACGTCCGGCAGCCGCTCGGCGGTGCGCGGCCACAGGTCTCCGGTCGCCGGGTCGTGGAAGACGTAGCGCACCGCCCACTCGGTGTCCTCGTCGACGGCGCCGGTGCGCAGCGCCACCCGTCCCCGCTCGGTGGGCTCGCCGCCGCGGTCCAGCAGGTCGTCGCGCTTGGCGGTGTCGATGATGTACGCGCACAGCCGCGCGTGCAGCCCTGTCAGCTCGCTCACCCCCTGGGGGGTGCGCACGCCGGTCTCGCACAGTCCGAGGACGACCCGCTGGAAGAGATCGAGACCTCTACGCGGGACGAGAGGGGCGGTGACCCGGTAGGCCCAGGCGGGGACGGTGACATGGATCCGCCTGTCCTTGTCCTGGCGGATCAGCGGGCCGTCACCGATGAACGACAGGAACCTGGGGTTACGAAACGAACCGGCCATGGTCTCCTCCCTCACGGCACAGCAGCAGGAAGTCGGTGAGCGGCGCCACCCCGTCCGGTGCGCGCGGTTTCTCGAACATGGCCGCGTCACCGACCACCACCAGCAGCCGGCGCTGCCGGCTCATCGCCACGCAGAGCCGGTTGGTCAACGTGAGGTGGCCGTAACGGCGGCCCACCCAGCGCCGGTGCATCGCCGGATCCGCGGGCGGGGTGTCGTCGCCGGGGGGCGCCGATCTGGTGGCGGAGAGCAGGACGATGTCGAACTGCTTGCCCTGGAAGGAGTCGACACTGCCGATGTGCAGCCGGTTCAGCGGCCTGCCCCGGCTGTCGTGGCGATACCGTTCGGCCGCCTCGTAGTGCCCCTTGTCGTTGCGGGCGGCCACGCCGAGGCGCTGCAGGGCGTCGCCGATCTCCTGCACCTGACGGGTGTAGAACGACATGACTCCGATCCTGAGGTCCGGGGCGGCCTCGAGCAGCGCGGGAATCCGCTTCACCAGCCAGTCCCTCTCGGCGGGGCGATGGGTGCTGCGGGTCCGGAACTCGCCGCCCCTGTCGGCGGGGACGTCCGCCCACACGGCGACCGCCTCGCCGTACTCCGGCAGGCCGTGCGCGAAGCCCTCGGTGCCGCGCGGAGACCCCAGGGTGTTCCTGTAGAAGTTGCGGCTGACGAAATCGCCCAGGACGCTGTGCATCCGGAACTGCGCGTTGAGGGTGACGACCCGCCGGACCGGCGAGCCCTTGTTGTCGTGCGCGCGGAACAGCCGTTCGAAGAGGCTCTGCCGCAACACCTCCTGGGTCGACCCGTCCTGCCGCACGAGCGCCCGTTCGACGTCGGGCTCCAGCAGGGGCGGGAGCTGGAGATGGTCCCCGACCAGAACGATGCGGCGGGCCGCCAGCGCCATGGGGATCATCAGGTCGAGGGGGTTGGCGCGGGCCGCCTCGTCGATGACGACGGTGTCGAAGACGACGTCCTCGTCGGTGTCCACCTGCTTGGCCTCGACCACCTTCTGGGAGGCAGCCTGCTGGCAGGTCGTGGCGTACGAGGCGGTGTAGGCCCGCAGCGTCCACTCGACGGCCAGCGGGTCACCCTGCAGGGCCTCGTAATAGTCGGCCAGGGCCAGCGTCGCCCCCATGTCGGGGGTGCGGCGCAGAGACTCCTCCATCTCCGCCACGGCCTGGTTGAGCAGGTCGTTGACCGCCGGATCGGCGGCGCGCACCGGCTCGGGCCCGGCCTGCGGCAGCAAGCGGTCGATCAGGCGGTCGCGCAGCGCGACCAGGTCCTCCTGCGGCACCGGCGGGTGATCGGGATCGCTGTCCGCGACCCGTTCGAGAAGCGTGAGATCCGCCGCGGGGGGACCGCCGTCCGCGTCACCGTCCGCGGTCGTGATCGCGCGTAGCCGGCGCAGCGCCTTGGCCGCCGCCTGCGGGCCGTCGTCGGCGAAGGCCTCCGGCGTCGTACGCAGGGCGCGTACGGCCATCAGCGCGAGTTCGTGGGTTTCGTCCACCGGCCCGTTCCACCCGCCCGGCGGTGCGGCCGCCAGGGTGATCCGCAGCTCGTCGCAGGCCGCCCGCAGGCGCTCGGCCAGCGCGACGGTGATGTGCGCGCGGGTCCGCTCGTGCACCTCCTCCAGCAGTTCCACGGTGCCGTCGGGAGCCGGTGGCGTGAGCCAGTAGCCGGCGACGAGGCCGCTGAGCCGGCGCAGCGTCAGCACCGCCTCGCCCGGCTCGCCCAGTCGCTCGGGGAGGTGCGCGGCCGCCGTGTCCCGCAGCCGGTCGCGGAGCACGGCCGCGCCCCGGTCGGCTCGGTCGATCTTGTTGGCCGGGATCCCGAAGACCATGGACCGCTCCGCCATCTCCTCGACGGCGGCGTGCTGGAAGCTGGTCAGCAGGATGCTGCCGCGCACGTGGGCGTACGACCTGCCGGACTCGGCCAGCCGGGTCTGGATCGCCGATATGACCTCCGTCTTCCCGGTGCCCGGCGGCCCCTGGATGATCGCGATGTCCGGGGTGTTGAGCGCCACGTCGATCGCCTGCTGCTGGCGCTCGGTCGGGGTGCCGCCGAAGATGGCCCAGGTCGCCTCGGAGCGTGGCTCGATCCGCTCCGAGGGATTCGCCACGACCTGCTCGCCTTCAAGGAGTGCGAGCAGGTTGGGGATGTTTGTCCCTCCGCGCAGGATTCGTTCGTACGCCGTCCTGCGCCGGGCCAGTTGCCTGCGGTCGCCGCGGAACGAGCGGAACAGGAATCCCCCATGTTCCGGCTGGACGGTCTCGTCGCCGCCGACTCCCGCCGGGCCGCGGCGCTGCAACTCGGTCCGCCTGATGTCGATCGTGCCGTCGGCGACGTCCACCGCGACGACGGTGCCGCTGAACAGATGCTTCTCAAGCCGCTGCTGGACCACCTCCCAGTCGTCGGCCTCGGCGGCCTCCTCGTCGGTGCCGGGGTCGGTGCCGGGGTCGGTGCCGGGGTTGGCCAGCACGGGCGGCAACCGCTTGGACGCCTCCAGTTCCAGGGTGTCGCCGTCCTTGAGCGCCTGCCGTGCCTGCTCCAGCAGGGAGCGCCGGTGGCCCGTGGGGTCGTCGGTGGCGACGACCTCGAACCGGTAGACCTCGCCCGCGAGCCGACTCCAGCTCCGGTAGGTGACGTGCCCCGTCTCCTCCACCCGCCGCAGCAGATGGCGCGCCTCCAGCCGGTTGTACTGGTTCCACAGCGCCAGGAGGCCCTTGCCCTCGGTGAGCCGTTCGATCCATCGCTCCATGTCGGCGCGCATCTGGGCGACATGGGAGACGTCCGCGAAGTCGACGCCCGTGGTGACGAGCCGCAGACGCCGGCCCAGGTCGGCGTTGGCGGTACGCCTGATCCGCTGCATGCGGAGGCGGCCGTCCCTGGTCCGGATGTCGGCGACGAAGCCCCTGCCGTGGAGGCGGTAGCCGGTCGGCGCGCCGTGCTCCCCGACCGCCGTCGAGATGATCACACGTCCGGGCGTGCCCGCCGGCGCGCGCGGCACCGCGGGCAGCAGGAAGCACTCTCTCAGCCAGCCGATCGTCCGATCGGTCTGCGTCGCGTAGGCCTGGCTACCCTCCCACCTGGCCACCGTCCTCGCGATGTCGTGGTCGACGGCGATCTCCTGCGCCGGCAGCGTCCCGCCCGCGTCGTACCGGTAGAACGTCACTCCGAGCCGTGCCGTCCGGGACCTTCCCCTGGTCAGTTCGCGCGACTCCACAACGATCGCGACATAGTGCGCTCCGCCGCGTCTGACCGACTCCAGCTTCTCCCCGTCCTCGCGCTGCGTGGGCGCCACCGGAGCCTCCGCGGCGTGCGTCCGGGCGAAGGTCCGGCGGTCCGGCGCCCACCACAGCCTTATCTCGTCGCCGGGCCTCGGGCGGTCACCGCTCTGCCAGTCGAGCCAGACGAGGGCTTCGGCGCCCGGCAGCGGAGCCGTCTGCGCCCGCTTCACGACCGGGCCGCCGATCGCCGTACGCGGGCGAACCGCAGCATCCGGTGCGGGCTTCCCGGCGGGCCGAACCGGATGATCCAGCGCGGCGCGGCCTGATCCGCGGGCACTGCCAGTTCGTCCGAGGGTTCGATGACCAGGCCCTCGTCCTGGTCGACCGCCGATGTCAGCCAGACAGGCACCGGCCCCGGGTTCCTGATCGTCAGCCGGTGTCCCGGCTGCCAGTACAGCCATGCCACCGGGGTGGTGTCGTACTCCACCCCGTCCATGCGCGAGGTGCGCCCGGTGATCGGGAGCCATGCCCCCGGCGGTACCGCCAGCGTCTCACCGGCGGGCGCGGGCTTCGGCATCCCCGAGCGGACGAATTCCACCACGGCGACGAGGGGGTCGGGGGCCTGGAGGCCGCACCAGGGACAGGCGGGCGCCCGCATGTCGACCGACTGCGGGCAACCGGCGCAGGCCAGGGTCAGATCGGCGGCCGAGCGCAGCGCCGTACGCCACTCGGCGACCGTGGGGCGCGCCCTGACGTCGCTCAGCCCGTCCTGGAACGCCCGGCGGGCGAGCTCGCCCAGCTTCGGCGTCAGCAACCGCCCGCGCGGCAGGCCGTACCGCGTGCGGTTCGACGGGTCGTCCGGGTGGTCGATCCACGGCAGTTTTCCGCTGTAGGCGTGTTCGAGAATTCTCTCGTCGCCTTCCAGGACGGCGTCGCCGATGAACGGATGCGTCAGGGTGAGGACCTCGAAGGCGATCACGGCGAAGGCGTAGGCGTCGGTGGCACCGGTCACCCCGGACCGTCCATCCAGCACCTCGGGCGCCGCATACCCCGGGGTCGCGACGGTGTCCGGCACGACGGACTCCGACCGCACGAAGTCGACGTCGACCAGGCGGACCTCCTCGTGCCGCGAGGTGTCGGAGACCATCACGTTGCCCGGGGAAGGGTCGGCGTAGACGACGCCCTTGGCGTGCAGCGCGGCGAAGGCGTCCGCGGCGCGGCTCAGCAGCCGGAGCCGGCGCCGCAGTCCTCCCGTTTCGGCGTACCAGTCGAGCAGGTCACGGTCGCGGGGCGTTGACACCAGCGTCTCGACCGCGACCATGTCGCCGAGGAGTTCCATCGAGTACCCGACGTGCGGTGCGGCCAGCATGGCCAGCGGGCGGGCGATCGGCACGCCGCCGAGATCGAGCCGCCTGATCACACCGATCCGGCTGCGCAGCCGCTGCGCGACCCGGGGCGTCCGGGCATGCATCAGCTTGACCGCCACCCTTCCCTCCGAGGCCCACACCTCGGCCTGGCCTCCCGCCCCGATCCGGCGCAGCAGCGGAAGCGGCCGTCCCTGCTCGTCGCGGACGACCGGACGCCCGGCGTCGTTCATGCCAGGAACTCGTCGAGTTCGTCGAAATCGATCTCCGCGGAGGACTGCCGGCCCACGCGTGCCTGCCGGCTGACGCTCATGGTGAGCCAGGAGAAGTAGCGGCTCAGAAGATGCACCTGGTCGGCGCGTTGCGGTTCGATCGACGGGTCGGCGATGAACGCGCGCAACACCTGGAAGTCGTCGTCGTCCATGTCCTGGCCGATGCCGACGGCCAGCCTGATCGCCTTGCCTCCGCGCGGCGAGGCGAGCAACCTCCGAAGCGGCTCCTCCCACTCGTCGGTCGGTTTTCCGTCGGACACGAGGATCAGCGTCGGCATGAACGCGTTCCGCGGGATCACCTTCTCATCGGCGAGCAGCTCCGTGAGCAGGTCGAGCGCGGCGCCGAGGGGGGTGCGGCCGCCGGCTCGGAGATCGCTCCACTCCAGGTCGGCGGCGGGAACAGGAGGTTGGTGCAGTACCGCGCCCTGCCAGCCGAAGGCCACGACGCCGACCTGGATCTCGCCCCGGACGGGCCGCTCGGCGGCGAAGCTCCGGATCATCGTGGCGATGGACTCGTTGAGCGTCTCGAGCTTGCGCAGCTGCGTCATGCTGCCGCTGACGTCGGCGAGCACGATGACGGGCAGGGCCCGGGGCGGGGCGGCGCTGGGACGTGAGAGAGGCACATCGGGGGGTGTTGCCTGAGCCAAGGTTACCTCGCCAATTCATGTTGATCAGCTGAAAAAGCAGAGCCTTACAGGCTGTCGACGTTCATACGGAAAGTCAAGATCTAATCAATAGATAAAAACGGACATCATCCCTGCAATCCGACTTTCTTTTAGTTTTGTCGCATAAGCCTCGGCCAATACGTGACCGCGAGTGGTCGATAGCCGGCATGTCACCCACGAGATCCAAGCGCCCTGCTCGGCAGGCGGCGCGCGTCCCCGGCTCGACCGGCTCGACCGGTCCGTACGGCACGGCGGCACGGACGGCTCGCACGCCACTCCGCCCCCGCGAATCAGCCGACAGGCCACTTCCACTCCTGCCGACAGCCGCCCGGCAAGCATTACGAAAGCGGCCTGCAACTCGAAATGCCTACAAAGGTAGATAGAAGCGGAAGGATCTTCATTTTCTCACCCCGAAGTTCTTTCCTGCCGTCCGGTGATCCTCGACTCCACCCGCAGGTGGGGCGGACCGATCAGGACCGACCCGAAGGAGAGAACATGAACGGCGAGAAGCCGATGGGAACGGCGAGGACAGGCGGTGCCCGGCGCCGATGGGCCGGGGCCGTGGTGGCGCTGGCCACCGCGGCGGCGGCCACGGCGGGCCTCGGTGCCGGTCCCGCCTTCGCCGACATACCGAACGGCGCGGCGAACACGTCCGGCGCCAGGACCCTCGCCGCGGCTCCCGGCTCCGCGTCCGGCGCCCTGTCCGGTCCCCCGTCCGGCGCCCTGTCCGGCGCCACGGCTCCCGGCCCCGCGTCCGACGCCCGCCTGGAACGTTTCATCAGGAAGGCGCCGAAGTGGAGACGGTGCGGCCTGTTCAGATGCGCGACCCTCACCGTGCCCGTCGACTACGCCGATCCCGGCAACGGCAGGACCTTCACCCTTCCCCTGATCAAGGCCCCGGCGAGCAGGCCCGACCAGCGGATCGGGACGCTCGTCGCCGCGGCCGGAGGGCCGGGACAGTCCGGCACCTGGATGGTGCGCACCTTCCACGAGACCTGGCCCGCGCAGATCCGCGAGCGCTTCGACGTCGTCGGCTTCGACCCCCGCGGGGTGGGCGGCAGCAGGCCCGCCATCGACTGCAGCCTGCGGGCGGGCGACAAACCCATCGGGAAGCCCCGCGCCGACCTGCCGCTGGTCGGTGAGGTCGCGCCGTACTACCGGCTCGTCGTCCAGGCCTGCGCCCGTGGCACCGGCAAGGACGTCCTGCCCCACGTCGGCACCGCCAACGTCGTCACCGACCTGGAGCTGCTGCGCGCGGCGCTGCGCCAGGACACGATCAGCTTCCTCGGCTACTCCTACGGCACGAACATCGGCCAGCGCTACGCCGACCGCTTCCCGCGCCGCGTCCGCGCCATGGTGCTCGACGGCATCGACACCGCGCACCTGAACTGGGACACCGACTCCCTCCACGGCGCCAGGGCCCACACCGCGGCGCTGCACTCCTTCGCCCGCGCGTGCGCCCGCGATCCCCGGATGGCCTGCCCGGCCGGCAGCGCGAAGGGCGTTCTCGCCGCCATCGACAAGGTGATCGCGCGGGCGAAGGCCACGCCCCTGCGCGGGGGCAGGTACGACCTCGACGCCGACACCGTGAGAGCGGTGATCGGCGGCACCCTCATCGACCCCTCCTCCTGGCGGGAGCTGTCCACCGCGCTGGGCGCGGCGGCCGACGGGGACGGAGCCCCGCTCGCGGACCTGCGGGTCCGGCTCGGCGCCCCCTCGGTGTCCCTGCCCGTCGACGAGGTGACGAGCGTGGTCAGCTGCCTCGACCGTCCCCATTCCAGGGACCTGAGGGACTACGAACGGCTCGCAGGGCAGATCCGCCGCATCGACCGTCTCTCCGACGGCACCAACCTGACCTGCGCCTTCCTGCCCTCACCCGCGGTCGCGCCCACCCCCGCCCGCGCCAGGGGCGCCGGGCCCATCGTGCTGATCAGCCACACCCGGGACGCGCGCACCCCGTACCGCTGGGCCAGGGAGGTCGCCGGGAACATGCCCTCGGCCGTGCTGCTGACCTACGACGCCGACGGGCACACCGTCTACGCCACCGGCGTCTCCTCCTGTGTCGACGACACCGTCACCCGCTACCTCGTCGACCTGACCCCGCCCAGGAACGGAGCGCGCTGCACCCGGTGAGCGGGAACGCGGCGGACCCGGGATCGTGCGCGGTGGCGCCGGAGGGACTCAGCGCTTCCTGCCGGTGAGCCTGCCCGTGGACAGGGTGGCCTCGGCACCGTAGAAGCGGCCGACGCGCTCGACCTCCCTCTCCAGCTCCCTGGTCCGGCCGGAGTCGAGCTCGACGAACGACTCCAGCCTGATCTCGACCTTGCCGCCCTTCTCCCTGCGTTCCCACATCCCGGAGACGACCCCGTCGACCAGCATGATCTGGTGGGCGACCGCGCCCTCGTACCTGCCCCGGCCGTGTTCGAAGACGCGCGCGGCGGTGTCCTTGGGCACGACGACCTCCTTGGGACCGCTGCCGAGGACGTACGCCTCGTACTGCGGCAGCAGCCGGAGGCAGCCCGGGCCGGACGGCCAGTGGCCGTCGTCGGCGGCCAGGACGTACGCCTCGCGCCCCTCGACCTCGACCCGGGCGACCTCGTCGCCGAGCGACTCCAGCGCCTCGCGCGCCTCGGGCGGCCTGAGCGCGAACCAGCGGGCCAGGTCCTGGTGGGTGGCGGGGCCGTACGCGCGCAGGTAGCGGCGCACGATCTCCATCGCCGACTCCTCCGGGTCGGGCTGGTCCCCGACCTCGGTCTTCAGCCCCGCCCACCGGTCGGGCCTGACGTAGGTCACCTTGGCGCCCCGTACCGGCCCGAAGCAGAGCACGCCGAGGTAGGCGACGGGACGCAGCAGCTCGCCCCAGTTGGAGGCGAGCCTGTCCCTGGCCCACGCGCCGACGCGCCCGGAGACCTCCCCGGCCAGCTCCTCGCGGGTCAGGCACTCGCCGTCCAGCGCCTCGCGGACCGCGTCGACGAACGCCGCGCCCTGCTTGGCGGTGAGCCCGTGGTAGGCGTGCCAGCCGCCCTTGGCGCGCCAGTAGGGCTTCCAGCGCATCGCCGCCATCCACAGCGCCAGCTCGTCGGCGGCGTGCACGTGCAGGGTGCCGCGCAGGCTGTACGTCTTGACGAGGCGCTTGCTGTCGTACAGCTCCGCGCGGACCCGCTCCCGCGTGGCGTCCTTCACCCGCGACCCGATGGCCAGCTCGGCCGCGGCGGCGACCTGCGACTGCACCCCGCACACGTCGCGCACGGGTTCGCGCGGGTCGCCGGAGACGGGTTTCACGAGATGGTGGCGGGCCAGCCGCCGCGCGTGGACCTGATCCCAGGTGAGTGGATTCATGGTCCCCGCCTCTACCCCGTGGGGTGGAGGCGAACCCGGACGCCTGCGGCCCGCCCCCACCCGGTCACGCGCGCCCGTCGCCGCGCGTCCGGACCGTCCGGGACGGGCCGGCCGGGACGGGCCGGCCGGGACGGGCCGGCCGGGAGAGGGGACAGCCGGGAGGGGACAGCCGGGGGCCGGTTCCGGCGGATTCCGCCTCAGCCGGGGAGGACCGAGAGGCCGGACCGGGCGACGATGGCCTGGAGCGCGGCGACGTGGCCGGCGTAGGCCGCACGCCCCTCGCGGGTGAGGCTGAACCACGTTCTCGGGCGCTTGCCGACGTGCCCCTTGCGAATCTTCACGTAACCGGCCGCCTCCAGGGCGCTCGCGTGCTTGGACAGCACCGAGTCGCTGACGCCCAGGTTGTCGCGGACGAAGGCGAACTCTGCCTCGTCGGCGGCGGCCAGCAGCGAGACGATCTGCAGCCGGGTCGGCGCGTGGATCGCCGGGTCGAGTCGCGGGGTCATCGCTTCGCCATCTCCGCCCGCCTCGCGGTCCGCCCGGACATCCACCTGGCCAGCAGCGGCGAGGTGATCGCCACGATCGCAGTCATGATCACACCCATGAGGGTGCGCGGGTAGGCGAGGCCCAGATCCGTGAACCACAACGCCAGCGGGGCGGACGCGACGACCGTGACGAGCACCCAGCCGGTGAAGCCGGCCCATGCCCACGGGTCCACCACCGAGGAGTGCGGGCGCAGCTTCGCGTCCCTGACGTCTCTCACGAACTTGAGAACGGCGAGGACGAGAGCGGCCGACAGGGCCGGCACGGCGATCCCGATCCACCAGGCGGGCGGGATCTCGGTGACGAACTGGATGCCGGTGACGAAGGCCCACACCGCCACCGGATACCAGGCGGGGAACATCGGCGGCGCGGCGCGCAACACCTTTCGCTGCGTCTCGTGGACCTGGGCCAGCGTCCGCGCGGCCTCTTCGGGGGTGATGTCCATGCCCGCTCCTTCTGTTTTCCTATCTGGAAAGTACTTTCTCCTTTCCGTACCGTCAAGTACTTTCCGGGACCGGTCAGCCCGTGTCGAGACCGCTCAGGAAGGTGAGGGACTCCTCGGAGGGGCTGCCGGGCTCGGCCTGCAGGAGGAGGAGCCGCTGCCCGGAGGCATGACCGACGTCGTAGGTGGTGCCGGTCACGTCCAGCTCGCCCACCATGGCGTGCCGGACGCCCTGGGGCGTGCAGATCAGGTCACCGGCGTCCCGGCGGGCCCAGAGCTTGCGGAACTCCTCGCTCTTCAGCGACAGCTCGCCGACGAGCTCGGCGAGGTAGGGGTGTTCCAGGTCCGCGGCGGCCACGAGGTGCAGCCACGCGACCCGTGCCCTGGCCAGCCGCTCCCAGTCGAGGTAGAAGGTCTGCGCCGCGGGGTCGAGGAAGATCATGCGCAGTAGGTTGTCGCGGTAGTCCATGCCGTCGTACAGCACGGCGCCCGGCCGGTTCGTCGCGAGCACGTCCAGGAAGCGCCCGCACACGAGCGCGGGGGTGGTCGGCCAACTCCCGATCAGCGTGATGAGCCCGGGGCTGACCGTTTCCGTGGCGCCGCCGCGCCGGATCGGGCACCGCCGCGCCAGCTCGTACAGGTGCCGGGAGGCGTCCGGCCCAAGGTCGAGCACCCGGGCCAGCGCGTCGAGCACCCGCCCCGACGGGTGCCGTTCGCGCCCCTCCTCCAGCCTCGCGTAGAAATCGGTGCTGACACCGGCCAGCATCGCCACCTCCTCGCGGCGCAGCCCCGGCCCCCGCCGGGAGCCGGAGTCCGGCAGCCCCACCTGGCGAGGAGAGGCGGCCTCACGCCGTTCGCGAAGAAAGTCGCCCAGCAGGCAGATCTCGTCCATAAAATCACCGTATTTCGGAAATGTGAGGTTAAGGTGACCGGGTAACTACCACCCATCCAGGCCCCGCCCCGCCCCGCCGGCGGACGGCGCCGTCGCCGTGCGCACCGGCGCCGCCGGGGAACGGCTCATCCCGTTCGGGCGGACGGAAGGGCGTCGCGCGCGGGAAGGCGCAGGACGAAGCGCGCGCCCTGCTCGCTGTCCTCGACGGTCAGCGCGCCTCCGTGGGCTTCGGCGATCTCCCTGGCGATCGCGAGCCCCAGCCCGGTCCCTCCCGCGTCCCGGTTGCGCGCGGCGTCCAGCCGGGCGAAGCGGTCGAAGACCGTCTCCCGGTGTTCGGCGGGGATCCCGGCGCCGTCGTCGGCGACTTCCAGGATCACCGACGCCCCCTCGACCCGAACGCTCACGGTGATCCGCGAGGTGGCGTGGCGTTCGGCGTTGTCGAGCAGATTGCCCAGCAGCCGGGTGATCCGCAGCCGGTCGCACTCGATGTGGGCGTTCTCCGCCAGGTCCTCGACGATCTTGTGCCGGCACGGCCGGCGACTCAGCTCGGCGCCGACCAGCCGGCGCAGATCGGTTGGATCGCGGCGCAGGAGGGGGCGCGCGTCCAGGTTGGTCAGGGTCAGCAGGTCGGCCGCGGTCACCTGGAGCAGATCCACCCCGGCGAGCACGGCGTGGGTCATCTCAGGCCAGTCGGTGTCCTTCGGGTGCAGCAGCGCCCCCTCCAGATGGGTGCGCATGGCGGTGATCGGGGTGCGCAGCTCGTGGGAGGCGTCCGCGGTGAAGCGCCGCAGCCGGGTGTAGGCGCTTTCGAGACGGTCCAGGGTGTCGTTCACGGTTTCCGCCAGGAGCCTGATCTCCTGGTAGTCCGCGGGGACCGGGACCCGCCGGTCGAGGGCGGTGAGGGTGATCTCGCCGAGTTCGGCCCGGATCGCGTTCACCGGGGCCGTGGCCTTGGTGAGGTCGCGGAAGGACCACACCGTCATCAGGGTGGTCACGGCCAGGGACGCGCCGACGACCAGCAGGAGGTCCGCGGGCGCGCCGTACCAGGGCACCTGCGGGGTCGCCACGTAGAGCAGCCAGACCCCCTGCGGCTGGTAGACCTTGTAGGAGGTGACGGCCATGCAGCCTTCCAGCCCCCGCGGCGGGCACAGCATCCGGGTGGCGCGCACGTTCCGGTCGTCGGCACGGAAGGTCGCGATCGGCGGCCTGCCGGCGAGTTCGGGGGTCGACGCCACCACCCGGCCGTGGGCGTCCAGCACCTGGATCGCCTCGACCTCGCCCTTGGGCAGGACGGGCGGGAGCGGGCCCTGCCGGATGAGGGGGACCACCCGGTTCCAGGCGTCCGTGACGTGAGCCTGGGCGAAATCCGTCTCCCTGCCGCCGGTGAACAGCAGGAAGAGCAGGCCGACGCCGACGCACACACACGCCGCGACGACGGCGGTCGCCACCGTCCTGCGGGCCCGGAGCGACGGCAGGTACCGGCTCAGCATGACGCCCTCCCGGAGACCGGGCGCCCGCTCCCCGCGTCGGAGCGCCGCGCGGGACGGCCGGAGACGGGATCGCGTTCGCGGGCTCTCCGGCAGAGCACGGCGAGCGCGCGCGCCGAGGGGCTGCCGGGGGCGGCCTGGATGGTGACCAGTTGCTGGCCGGGCGCCTCGGCGACGGAGAACATGTCGCAGTCGGCCGTCAGCTCCCCGACGAGCTCGTGGCGGAAGCACACGACGTGACTGATCTCTTTCCGTACGTCGTGCCGGGCCCACAGGCGGCGGAAGTCGCCGCTGCGGCCGGACAGCTCGTCGACCAGCTCGGCCAGGCGGGGGTCGTCGAGGTCCCTGCCGGCGGTGGCGCGCAGGTGGGCGACCGCGTCGTGCGCGGTGGACTCCCAGTCGGGGTAGAACGTCCGCGCGGCGGCGTCGAGGAAGATCGTGCCGAGTACGTTGTCGCCCACCTCCAGCCCCGCGTGCAGTCCCTGCCCGTAGAAGGCCGCGGCCAGCGGGTTGACGGCCAGCACGTCCATGAACCGGCTCATCACGAAGGCCGGTGTCTGCCAGGTGTGCATCAGCCGGATCAGGTGCGGGCTGACCCGCGCCGCGGCGCCGGCCGGCACGCGTGGCCCCCGGTGGACCGGCATGTCCGTGCGCGCCAGCGCGTACAGGTGCGCCGTGGCGTCCGCGCCGAGGCCGAACACCTCCGCGAGGGCGCCGATCACCTGGTCGGACGGGTGGCGTTCGCGTCCCTGTTCCAGGCGGATGTAGTAGTTGGTGCTGACTTCGGCCAGCATCGCGACCTCCTCCCGTCGCAGACCCGGCGTCCGGCGAAGTCCGGTGTCCGGTAGTCCGACCTGGCCGGGAGTGGTGATCGCGCGCCGGGCGCGCAGGAACTCGCCAAGCAGGCTTTCGCTCGCCATTGGGGAAGCATATGTCCGACTTATCCGATTTGCCTGGGTGTGTTACTACCAGCCAATCCGTCCCGGGAAGCGGCGCGGCGAGCGGGACGGGCGCGCCCGGCGAGGACACCGGTCCGCTCGCATCGCTCGTGACCTGGCCCCGGGTGGGGCGGGTGCCTGGGAGTGCCACGGTCAGCCTGGGCGAGCGATCCCAATTTATGGTGACGAGCATGAACGGCAGCAGGTATCTCAGCGATCTCCTCCGGGCCCGGTCCTGGGCGCTCGCCCTCCCCCCGGCCGGAAGCACCGGCTCTCACGGGCGACAGCGGGCCGGCCCGCGCCGGCTGCTCGCGCGGCCACAGCGATCCGAACGCAGCCACCCGTCCGCACCTCGCCGGCCGCGGACCCACGTCCCGCCGGAGAGAGCATGACCATCATCCGCCGTCCCCGATCCATCCGCGGGCGTTACACCGCGGCCACGTCCCTGCTGGTACTGATCATCCTGGCCGGGCTCAGCGTGAGCGTCTGTCACGTCCTGGGTTCCGGCACCCGCACCCAGGCCGGGCAGGCGACCGGCCCGGCCGTTCCCGGCCTGCCCGGGGGGTACGGGCTCGAATGCCTCATGGCCCTCCTCGTCCTGATCCTGACCACCGGCACGGGCGCCGCCACCTGGTGGCTCCTCGGCCGCGCGCTGCGTCCCATCCAGGCCGTCCGCGCCCATCTGGACAAGGTCACCGTGAACGATCTCGGCCGCCGCATGCCGGTCCCGCCGGGAGACGACGAGATCGCCGAGCCGGCCCGTACCGCCAACCACACCCTCGCCCGTCTCGACGAGGCCGTCGCCCGGCAGCGCGGCTTCGTCGCCACCACCTCCCGCGAGCTGCGCAACCCGATCACCGGATTGCGCGCCGAACTCGAGGACGCCCTTGATCATCCCGAGGACACCGACTTCCACCACACCTTGCGTACGGCGCTGACCATCGCCGACCGCCTCGACACCATCATCAACGGCCTGCTCTCCCAGGCCCGCACGGAGGCCGCCCGCGGCACGAGCTCCCCGGCCTCGCCGAGGTCCTCACCCGGGAAGGCGTCCGCCGGCGCGTCCTCGAACGCCTCACCCACCCCGACGACGCCCGTCGCCTCGGTGGCGGCGACCTCGGCGATCACCCGCGACGCCGCCCACCGGCACCGCGGCGGCCTCGCCCTTGAGGACTCCCCCGCCGGCGCCCGCCTCGTTCCGCGCACCCCGCGACCCGGCCCTCCGGCCGCCTCTCCCCCGCGAACCGGTACGCCCCGACATCACGCCGAAGCGGTCCGCGGCGAGCCGGGCGGGCCACCCGGCGGAAGGTGACGGCCCCGAGGTGAGAACCTCGGCCGATCAGCGGCGAAGTGCCCTGCCAGGGTAAACGGACAATAGTGACATATAGTGATAAAATGGACAACGGTACCCGCAACCTGCTCGGCGAGTTCCTGCGCGCCCGGCGCGAAGCCACCAGTCCAGCACAGGCGGGCTTCCTGCACGCCCCCTCCTCCCGCACGCCGGGACTGCGGCGCGAGGAGGTCGCCATGCTCGCCGGGGTCAGCGCCTCCTACTACATCCGGCTGGAGCAGGGACGGGAACGCAACCCCTCCCCCCAGGTGCTGGGCGCCCTGGCACGGGTGCTGCGCCTGGAGCCCGACGCCACCGGCTACCTCTACTCGCTCGCCCATCCGGGGGTCCGCCCCCGCGTCGACGTCGGCGCCGTGGAACAGGTCAGTCCCAGCCTGCTCCGGCTCATCCGCCTCTGCTCGGACGCTCCCGCGATGGTGATCGGCCGGCGCCTGGACATCCTGGCCGTCAATCCGATGATCAAGGCCCTGTACGAGGGTATGACCAACATCGACAACTGCCTGCGCATGATCTATCTCGATCCGCGAGCGGCCGATTTCTACCCCGACTGGGAGAAAGCCGCCCGCGCCAAGACCGCGCAGCTGCGCTCCGCCGTGGCGGCCACCCCCGACGACCCGTACCTGCACGGGCTGGTGGAGGAGCTCACCACCCACAGCGAGGAGTTCCGCCACATCTGGGCCCGCCACGAGGTGCAGACGCGCGGCAACGAGGCCAAGGGGATGCGCCACCCGACGTTGGGCGACCTCACCCTTTCCTGGGAGGTGCTCTCCGTCAGCGGCACCGGCCAGAAGTTCGTCGCGCTGGTGGCCGAACCGGGGAGCGACTCCGAACGGGCGCTGAAGGACCTGGCGGGCACGGTCGCCCGGCAGACCGTCCACCGGACCGCGACGGAGACCGTACGGTCACCGGCCCGGCAGAAGATCCGGTCGTGACAAAACGTCCGGATCCGCCCCGGACGGACCACCTCCGCGGACGCCGGGGGCCCTTCCTCCGTCCGCGCGCCTCCAGCCGAGGTGCCAGGCGACGGAGGCCGGGGGTTCGGCGATTCCCCGGCCGGCCGTCTCGTAGGTCACGTCGAACCGGATCTCGAACCGCTTCCAGATGGGGCCGGTGATCCCGCCGATGGCCGCGAAGTCGGTGCCGTCCACCCGTTCGGCCCAGAGCGCGTCCAGGATCCGCCCGTCGTGCACCATCGCCAGGATCTTCATCTCCGATTCGGCCCTGCGAGCCGTCCCGTCGGCCTCCAGTTCCGCCAGTGGCCTTCGCTGCTCGGGCGCGGCCGCGGCCATGCGGCGCAGCCGCTCCTCTTCCCCGTCGAGCGGCTGTATACGTACGCCGGGTCGCGGGGCTTCGGGTGGTGGGATGGCGTCTGAGTGGTGCCGCCGGCGATGTCCTCCGGGGAGAGCACCATCGGCCGTCCGGTTGCCGCCCGCGTTCCCGGGGTAAAAGCCGGCTCACGTTGCCGCCGCACGGCCGCGGTCCCGCGTGAACTGCAGGGCCGGGTGGGCAGCGTCAACACCGTCCGCGTCTACGCCGGTCCGGTGGTCGGCTCGTTGATCGGCGGTGTCCTGGCCACCCGTTTCGGTGTCGCGGCGCCCTTCCGGTTCGCCTTCGCCGGTTCGGCGGTGTTCGTGGTCCTGCCGTGGCGGCAGCTCATGCTCATCGCCCACGACCGAGATGTCCGGTGGACGTGAGCGCCCGGTCCGGTCGACGACACCGCGGCTCCGCACTTGACCGCGGCGTTCACCGGCGGCCTCGACTCCATCGTGGAGGACGCCTCAGCGTGAGGTGGCGCTCGAGGGCGACGCTCGCGGACGCGGGATCGCCGCGCGTGGCGTCATGCGTCGGGGTCCCCTGGCAGGCGGTCGGTGACCCGGTGTCCGGCGTCGAACCCGAGGCCACCTCTCACCCGCCCGCCTCGCGCTCCTTGACGATCTCGGCGAGCCGGCTCCAGGCCGGCGACGAGGCGCCGACCGACATGGCGACCAGCCGGGCGACGGCCGAGTCCTGGACCGGCCCCTCCGCGCTCTCGGACCCGTCGTGCCGGGTGGCGAGCCACCGCCGCGTGCGGTCGGCCAGCGCGTGAAGGCGCGGATCCTCCGGGGACCAGTCGAACGCCGCGTCGTGGTCGAGGTAGATGGCGCGGAACTCCGGATCGCCGATCGCGTCGCGCTTGTCGGCGATCCAGGCGGCCGCCTCGTCCGGGGAGAGCGACTGCGCCAGGATCCAGCCGTCGCGTTCCATCTGCACCATGCGCCGGCTTACCCCGAGCTCGTGCAACCGGTCGAGATAACCGGCGACCTCGGCGGAGACGAACAGCAGGTCACCGGCGCCGAGCTGGGCGATCCGCTCGCGGGCGCGCAGGATCTCCTCGGCCCGTTCCTGCAGGTTGCGGTCGATGTCGGCGATCGCCGTGGCGAACCGGCCGGGGTCGGCGGCGAGCAACTCCTTGATGCGGGCGAGCGGCACGCCGGCCCCGGCGAGCGTCTTGATCTTGATCAGGTCGATGGCGTGCTGGACGCTGTAGCGCCGATAGCCCGACGAGTCTCGCGGCGGCTCGGCGAGCAGGCCGCGCCGGTGGTAGTGGCGGACGGCCTTGATCGTCACGCCCGCGTAGTCGGCGAGCCGGCCGATGGTGATCATATGCTTCGGTCTCCTTCGAGCGACTCGCCGTCCGAGCGTTCATCATGTCAGCGGGCACCGCGGCGGAACACGGCGGAACACGGCCTCGAAGCCCGCGGGTAGCCCGCGGATGGCCCGTGTGCGCGCCGCCGACCGCGGGTTCACCCGCGCGAGAGCGGCCACCGGGCTTCACTCGCGGAACCGGGCTTCACTCGCGGAACCGGGCTTCACTCGCGGATCGGCGGAACCCGGTTGGCCAACCGCCCGGCGAGGTCGATTCCGACGACCGCGCCGCCGGCGTCGCGGGTGAAGAAGCCGCGCTGCCCCTCCAGTCCGCCGCCGGTCACGATGTACTCGTCGGTGTCGCCGGGCAGCAGGCCCATCGCGGCCGGCGGGAGGTCCGGGGGCAGTTCGGTGTCCATCGCCGCACGGACCTCCGGCCTGATCCCGCATTCGATCGTCAGCCCGGCTCCGTCCGTGGCGATGGTGAGCGTCATGGCGTCGTTCTCGTACCTCCCGACGATCTCCCGGGCCCGCGCGCCGTCGTAGGGGAGCGGCTCGGGATCCCGGTCGACCGCCCCGAGATAGTGCGCGAGCGCCCATCGCACGACGGCTCGGTTGAAGGCGAGCCCCTCGTCCGGGCCGGCGTTGGACACCGCGACGACGGCGAAGTCGCGTTCGGGCGCGATGAGGAGCTCGGCGAACTGGCCGTTGGCCGAGCCGCCGTGCCCGGCGGTGCGCACACCGTCCACCTCCCGCAGGAACCAGCCGATCCCGAGGGCGTCGCCGAGCGAGCTGGCCCGCAACGCGACCGTCGGCTCCCTCATCCGCCGCGACAACTCGGCGGGCAGGATCCGCTCGCCGCCTTCCGCACGCCCGTCACCGAGGTGGAACCGGGCCCAGCGCAGCTGGTCGGCCACCGAGGAGGCCAGGCCGCCGCCGGGGTTGTCGGCGCGCCAGTGCTTCCAGGGCCGCGCGACCGACAGCGTGCCGCCCTCGCCGCGATCATGCCCTGCGGCGAAACGCCGGGTCATCACCTCCGCGGGCGCGAAGAAACTGTTCGACAACCCCAGCGGTTCGAGGACGAGCGAGGCGATGGCCCGCTCGTAGGGCAGGTCGGTGACCTTCTCGACGACGCGCCCTGCGAGGTTGTAGCCCGCCTGACTGTAGGAGGCCCGCTCACCGGGCCGGCCGATCAGCTCCAGGCCGGCCATCTTCGCCACGTAGGCGGCCAGCGCGTCGTCTCCCTCACCGGTGTCGACGATAATCCCCCAGTCCAGGCCCGCGGTGTGGTTGAGCAGGTTCGACACGGTGATCCGTGCCGCGGCCCCCTCGTCGATGAGCGCGAGCTCGGGAACGTAGCGGCGCACCGGCGCCTCCAGCTCGACCCGCCCCTGGTCGACCAGGCGCATCAGCGCGGTCGCGGTGTAGGTCTTGGTGACCGAGCCCAGCACGAACACCGTGTCACGATCGACCGGCAACGGGTTGGCAACACTCGTCACCCCGTGACACGCGTACCCCTCCCGGCCGTCCGCCCACACCCCGACCGCGACCCCGGGGACGCCGAGCTTCACGGCCGTCGCCTCGACGAACCCCGCCAGCGCCTCGTGTGACAATCCATTTCCCGGGTTCAAACTCATGTCCATACGCACATGCTCGAACCCTGCCCTTGGGTCAAGGTCAACCCCTTGCCGCGACTTCTCAGCGATCACGGCGTCACGGGATCGAAGCTGAGAATCGCATCCCGGTCGCGGCGGGCGCCGCGGGCCCACGTGAGCACCTGTCCTGCCGGCCCGGCGTGGCTCTCGCCGGATCGAACCCCATCACCTGGTGATCTGGGCCGGAAGGTGGTACCTCGTCTCCTGGGACGTCGCCGACGGTAACCGGCGGCCGGGAACCCCTTCGGGCACGGCAAATTCGGGCACGGCAAAGCGCATCGGGCCTTGAGTGACGGTGTGCCGACACGCCGGGAATGAGAAGGCGGGGCCGGCCGTCCGGGTCGCCGCGGACGAGCTCGTGACGATGCGGCCACTGTCACGGAGCCGTGGCGTTGGCCGGCTGGACGTTCGGGTCGGATCGGGTGCGGTGGTCAGTGACGGCGGGCTGTGATGATCCAGGCGCGCGAGTCGAAGTACACGCCGCTGCCGGTGTCGTGGGCGGCGAGGGTGGCGCGTAGCCGCGCGCGTGCTTGCTCGGCCGTCGCGGTGTCGAGGTCGGCGAGCAGGTCTCTGTAGTCCCGTAGGCGGAGCACGTTGTCGAAGGCGGTGGCGGTGTCCGGACCGTAGAAGACGGGCTCGTGCACGTCGGTGAAACTGACTCGCGTGAAACCTGCCGCCGCCAGGATGCCTTGCGTGACGGCCGGATCGGCGAGTGAGAACGGGCCTGGACCGCCGGTGGGCGGGGCGGGAGGGGCGGGTGTGGCCGTCGCGGCGGTGAGGCTCCGGCGGACCGCGAAGGCCCATTCATTGCGGTCGCGATCTTGCCAGACCAGCAGCACGAGGCGCGCTCCGGGGCGCAGAGCGCGCCCGATATTGGTGAACGCGGCGACCGGGTCCGCGAAGAACATCACTCCGAACCTGCTGATACAAAGGTCGAAACGCGTCGACGGGAAGCGGTGAACCTGCGCGTCCGCCTGCTGGTAGGTGATGTTGGGCAGTCCCTGGTCGTCACTGAGCTGACGGGCCCGTTCGAGCATCGGAGCGGAGAGGTCGACGCCTACCACGCTTCCGGCGACGGCGGCGCGGGCGGCCTCGCGTGTGGACTGCCCCGCGCCACAGCCGATGTCGAGCACACGGTCGCGCGAGCCGACGCGGGCAGCGGCACGGAAGAGTTCGTTGTGCAGGCGCAACTCCGCGTCGTAGTCGAACAGGTCGGCCTGCCTGATCCCGTGCTCCCCCGCGGCCGGCTCGCAGTTCGGCCGCATCTCGGTACCCCGCTGGTCGGACATCACCGTCACCGGATCCTCTCGATACCGATTCGACATGTTGGCCGGTCGTGCGGATGTCGATGTCTCAAAGCTCTGCAGGGCCCTTCGCGGAGTACACCTCGCAGCTGGTCCGGCGACCCCGTTCCCGGCGATCGTGGTAGAAGCTCACGAACGGATCCGCGCTGCCGGTCAGACCGCCATCGCGCCCGGCCTGCTCCTCCACCGCGCTCCGGCAGATCGCCACGCCCGCCACCGTCCGGCCGGTGGGGCGTTCGCCCGGCAGGACGCGGACGACGTAGACGATCGCCGGCGCGGCCCCGACGAGCACGAGAGGGCTTCGACCTTTTCGGTGCGACGGCGGTCACTGTCATGCAGGCCACGCTAGGAGCCGGGCTCCATCGTGAAAAGCGATTGTTTCCGATCATGTTGATCGCTAAGGGCGATGGCCGGGAGTACGCTGGGCCCGTGACCGATCTCGAACTGAGGCACCTGGCCGCGATGGCCGCCGTCGTCGAGGAGGGCTCCTTCGGCCGGGCAGCGGCCCGCCTCGGCTACACCCAGTCGACCGTGAGCCAGCAGATCGCCGCGCTGGAGAGGTCTGTCGGCGGCCTGGTGTTCGATCGGCCGGGTGGGCCCAGAACGGTACGGATCACACCGCTCGGCGCCGTCGTCCTCGAGCACGGACGCGAGCTGCTGGCGAGGGCGGCGGCCCTGGCCAGGGCCGTGGACCGGTTCCAGGCCGGTGACGGCCGGATCGACATCGGCACTCTCCAGAGCGTGTCCACGGTGATCTTGCCGGTCGTCGTACGCCGGCTCCGCGACGAGCACCCCGGCTGCGACATCCGGCTGTCCGAGGAAGAGCCGGAGGCACCTCAGATCGGCGATCTCGACCTGTTGTTCTACGACGGCCCCCTCGGCGGCGACGTCGAGCATGTCAAGCTGCTCGACGATCCGTACCTGCTGGTGGCCAGGCGAGGCACCTTCTCCGAACATTCCGTTTCGCTGGACCGGCTCGACGGCGCACCACTGGTGGCCTGGCCGTCGACCTGCGACCAGCCCAGGATGGAGGAGGCGTTCACCCGCGCCGGCACGAACCCGAAGATCGTCTTCCGTACGGCAGGCAACGAGACGCTGCTGTCGATGGTGCGAGCCGGGATGGGATCGGCAGTGCTGCCGTGGCTCGCCATCCACGCCGCCGACGCCGAGTCCGACGACCGGCTCCGCGTCCACGAGCTACACCCGGCCATTCCCCCGCGCGAGATCCACCTGCACTGGCGGGCCGGCCGCACCCACTCCCCCCTGGCGGCCCGAGCGATCGAGATCGCCGTCGAAGTCGCGTCCGACCTGACCGGCGAGCCGGCCCTGGAGTACTCCGGTCCGACCACGTGAGCAGAGGTGGCGCGGCACCCCGCGCCGGTCACTCGGGTCACTCGGCGGGTAACACGCCGGGCACGTCTCCGGCGACCCGGACGCCACCCGGGAGTCACATGATCTCGGACGAGACGCCGCTGCTGCCGGACGCGGTCCGGGCCTACCCGTTCTCCTGGGGCTCGGGCTTCGCCTGGCCACCGGAGACGGAGGAGCGCGAGGAGAACCTGGCCTACGCGCGGGCCGTGCTCGAAGCGTGCCTGCCCCGGGTCCCGCTCGCCTCGCCCGAGCCCCCGGAGGAGCCGGTCGTCCGGGATCACGAGGACGGCGCGTACCCCCGGTGGACCGGGATCCGGGCCGTTCTACGTGAACACATGCCCTACGCCCGGCACGTCACCGCCGGGCGCATGGCCGGCGCCAGGGCCGAGTGCGCCCGGCGCGGCATCGACACCACGGACTTCGAGGAGATCTGGACCCGGCGCATCACCGCCTGGATAGCCGAGCAGACCCTGGTCTGGTGCGGCCTCATGGTCGATGACGAGAAGGCGCTCACGCCCTGGCTCATGGACCTCGCGGAGCTGTACGCGCGGCGGGGAACGGCCGTCGAGAAGGCCGTGTGGGCGCTCCTCCACACCAGGGCCGTGCCCGAGAGCCGTGCGGCCCTGACGCGACTGGCCGCGTACGAGGGACTGCCGGACGAGATCCGCGCGCGGATCGCGGACGAACTCCGCTGACGCCCCGGCCGTCCCCTCGCCCGTGAGAGGGCGGTTGACCTCCGCCGGGGGCTCCGCGGCACGAGCGGCGCCGCCCTCTCGCCCGTAAGCCGCCCTCTCGCCGGTAAGAGGGCGGGGTTCAGCGCCGGCCGGAGCGGGGCGGGCGCCCGCTCCCCCGCGTCACGTATCCCCGCCCACTTCGCCCGGCCTGCTCCTGCTCACGCTGCCTGCGCCGCCGTCCCAGGAACCAGCCCACCCCCAGGATCGCCAGCCCGAACGGCGTACGGGCCAGCCAGCGTGCCACCACGACCTTGAAAAACTTCTTCATGAGGCGTTCCTGCCCAGCAACGGTTCGATTAGGCGACCGCGCGGCATCCGGCTTCATGCCGGCCTTCTCCGGGCCCGGAGAAGGCCGGCATGAAGCCGGTCCGCGGCCCGCCCGGCGTGGCGATCGGCGCGTGGCGGGAGATCAGGGCCTGCCGCGTTCCACCGTGATCATCAACCGAAGGGGGACCCGCGCGCTCACACCGGCGGCGACTCGACCGGCACCTCCGGCACCGGTGCCCGGCGAGCGTGCCGCCGCCGCACCGCGCGCAGCGCGAGCGCGCCCAGAGCCAGCAGGGCGAGCGCGAGGGCGATCCAGCCCGCGCCGACAGACGCCAGCCACCCCGCCAGGACTCCCTGCACGGCCGTCGCGGCGCCCACGATCCGGTCGTCGGCGGCCCCGCCGGAGAAGACCCGTAGCTCGTACCAGCCGTAGTACACGACGTACAGCCCGGCGAGCAGGAGCAGTCCGCCGCCGGCCCTGGACACGTACGGCAGCAACCGCCGCAGCCCGGCCACCGCGGCGCCCCGGGCGAGCACCACCGCCAGGGACAGGACGGCGACGACCAGGCCCATGCCGAGCGCGTAGGCCACGAACGCCGCCACGCCGCCGAGGAGGCCGGCGCCGGACAGCGAGGCCGAGGTGACGGCGAGGAACGGCCCCACCGTGCACGACAGCGAGGCCACCGCGTACGACATGCCGTAGCCGTACAGCGACAGAGGTGAGGTGGCGGGACGGCCGGAGGCCGTCCCGGGAAGTCGGAGCAGCAGCTCGCGGCCCGCCAGCAGCCACACGCCGAGTCCCGCCAGCAGCACGCCGATGACGATCGTCACCCACGGCAGGTAACGGCCGACCGACACGGCCAGAGCGGTGACGATCACCCCGAACAGGCCGAAGACCGTGACGAAGCCCGCGGTCATGGCGGCCGACAGCAGCAGCGCCCGGGCGATCGGCCCGCCGCGGGCCGGCCCGCCGTCGGCGATCAACAGGGTGAGATAGGCGGGCAGCATCGCGAAACCGCACGGGTTGAACGCGGCCACCGTGCCCGCGGCCAGTGCCAGGGCGAGCGGCACCTCGGCGACGTTCACGCTCATATCTCCAGATTGTCGAAGGACATGGCGGTACGTGCGCTACCGGCCGAGCAGCCGCCGGACGTGACCGTCCAGCGCGTCCTGGTCGAGCGGGCCTGAGACCTTCGTGGTGGAGCCGTCCGGTTTCATGAACACGAACGTCGACTGCTGGCTGACGCCCAGTTTGGTCCACACCGCGCCTTTGACGTCGGCGAGGTGCGTGATGTCGCCGGTACGGGTCATCTGGACGAACTCCTTCATCGCCGCCTCGGTGTCCAGGCCCGCCACGCCGACGAACGCGACCTCGCCGAACGTGGCGGTCGCGGCCTTGACGGCGGGTGCCTCGGAAACGCACTTGGGACACCACGGCGCCCAGAACCAGAAGACCACCGGCTTACCTGCCAGGTTCGCGCCCTGGAACGACTCGCCGTCCAGTGTCCTGGCGGAGAAGGCCAGCGCGGCCGGTACCGCCGCCGGCGTGACGGCGTCGGCCGAAGCCGTCGGTGTCGCCGGCGCGGATGCCGACGGGGGTGCCGACGGGGGTGCCGACGGGGGTGCCGACGTGGATGGCGCCGCGGCCGGCGGCGGCGCGGTGCCGCGTGCGGGATCGGCCGTGTCGTCCCCTCCGGCGCCGCCGCACGCGCATGCCAGCAAGGCCACCGAGATCAGGGCAGTTGCCGCTCGCACTTTGATCATGCGCTCAGCGTAGGGGCAGGCGCCCCCGCGATTTCTTACGAGCTCGTGACGGCGGCGCCCCCGTGACAGCGCCTCCGTGACAGCGCCCCCTTGACGGAGCCCCCGTGACGGCGCCCTCAGACTCCGGCCCCGCTCACCGTCGCCTCGATCCCGTCCAGGAGGATGACGAGCCCGGCGGCGAAGGTGTCCCTTCCCTCCTGTTCCATGTAGGGGACGGTCTCGTCCTGGGACTCGTAGGCGCCCTCGCCGGCGAGCCAGGCCGTCGTCGGGAACCGCTCGGCGAAGTCGGGCGCGACCTCCGTCAGCAGGGCCGAGCGGGCGTACCACCACTCCTCGTCCGACATCCCGGTCGCCGCCGGGGCCTGCCGCGACTCCGCGACCGTCTGCGCCGCCCCGCGCACGAAGTAGAACAGCGTCCCGACGACATACCGCAGCGCCCCGGCCTTCAGCCCGGTCTCGCGGAGGATCCGCAGCGCCTCCTCGATCATGACGTACTCGTTGGGGCCCAGCACGGGGCGCGCCTGCGACACCTGCAGCACCCACGGATGCCGTACGTAGAACTCCCAGGTCTCCCGCGCCCAGGAGGTCACGGCCGCCCGCCAGCCGCCGGTCAGGTCGTGGCGGGTGGACAGCTCGGCGAGGGCCCGGTCGTACATGAGGTCGACCAGCTCGCTCTTGCTGGGGACATAGGTGTAGAGGGCCATGGCCGTGCGCCCGAGCCGCTCGCCCACCGCGCGCATGGAGAGCGCGGCCATCCCCTCCGCGTCGGCGACGGCGATGGCCGTGTCCACGATCAGGTCCACGCTCAGGGCCGGTTTGGGCCCGGGACGTGTGTCATCGGACCCCGTGGTGCGCCACAGCAGCGCCATCGAACGGCGCGCGTCGCCCTGTCCGGCGAAGACGACCACTTGCAACTCCTTACGGCATAAACTAACTTTACCGGGCCAACTCTTTACAGCATAAGGATATCAAGTGAGAAGGTTCGTGTTCCCATCCGCCACACCGGCCGGCGATCGCGGCCCGCGGCGCGGCCGGGCCGCCGCGGACAGCCACGACGTGATCGAGGTCCGCGGCGCCAGGGAGAACAACCTGGCAGACATCTCGCTGGACATTCCCAAGCGGCGGCTCACCGTCTTCACCGGGGTCTCCGGCTCGGGGAAGTCCTCCCTCGTCTTCGGCACCATCGCGGCGGAGTCGCAGCGCCTGATCAACGAGACCTACACGGCCTTCATCCAGTCGTTCATGCCGAGCCAGGGACGTCCCGACGTCGACGCCCTGCGCAACCTGAGCGCGGCGATCGTCGTCGACCAGGAGCGGATGGGCGCCAACTCCCGTTCCACGGTCGGCACGGCGACCGACGCTCAGACGATGCTGCGGATCGTCTTCAGCCGGATCGGCACCCCCCACGTCGGCACCTCGACCGCCTTCAGCTTCAACAGCGCCGAGGGCATGTGCCCGCAGTGCGAGGGACTCGGCCGGGTGTCGGACGTCGACGTCTCCCAGCTCGTCGACGTCGACCTCTCGCTCAACGAGGGCGCGATCACCGTCCCCAACTTCACCGTGGACTCGTGGTACTGGCAGGGCCTGGCCCACGCCGGATTCTTCGACCCCGACATGAAGCTGAGGGACTACACCCCGGCCCAGTGGGAGGACTTCCTCCACAAACCCGCCACCAAAATCAAAATCGGCACGATGAACACCACCTACGAGGGGCTCCTGGTCAAGGTACGGCGGCTCTATCTCGCCAAGGACCGGGAGTCGCTGCAGCCCCACATCCGGGCGTTCGTGGACCGGGCCGTGACGTTCACGAGCTGCCGCGCGTGCGGCGGCAGCAGGCTCAACGCCGCAGCGCTGGGCTCGAAGATCGACGGTCGCAACATCGCCGACTGCGCGGCCATGCAGATCAGCGACCTGGCCGAGTTCGTCCGGGGCATCGAGGATCCGTCGGTGGGGCCGCTGGTCGCCACCCTGCGCGGCACGCTGGAGTCGCTGGTCGAGATCGGTCTGGGCTACCTGAGCCTGGACCGCGAGTCGTCCACGTTGTCCGGGGGCGAGGCCCAGCGGGTGAAGATGGTCCGCCACCTCGGCTCCAGCCTGACCGACGTCACCTACGTCTTCGACGAGCCCACGGTGGGGCTGCACCCGCACGACATCGAGCGGATGAACAACCTGCTGCTGCTCCTGCGCGACAAGGGCAACACGGTCCTGGTCGTCGAGCACAAGCCGGAGACGATCGAGATCGCCGACCACGTGGTCGACCTGGGCCCGGGGGCGGGCTCGTCCGGCGGGCGGGTGTGCTTCACCGGTGACGTGGCCGGGCTGCGGCGCTCGGACTCCCTGACGGGCCGCCACCTGGACCACCGGGCCCGGCTGCGTGAGAAGGTACGGTCGCCTCGCGGGCAGCTGTCGATCAAGGGCGCCACCCTGCACAACCTCAAGGACGTGAGCGTCGACATCCCGCTGGGCGTGCTCACCGTCGTCACCGGCGTCGCCGGGTCCGGCAAGAGCTCGCTGATCCACGGCTCGCTCCCCCGCAGGGAGGGCGTCGCCGTGGTCGACCAGACCGCGATCCGCGGGTCCCGCCGCAGCAACCCGGCCACCTACACCGGGCTGCTCGACCCGATCCGCACCGCCTTCGCCAAGGCCAACGGGGTCAGGCCGGCCCTGTTCAGCGCGAACTCCGAGGGTGCCTGCCCCAACTGCAAGGGCATCGGCCTGGTCTACACCGACCTCGCCATGATGGCCGGGGTCGCGTCGGTGTGCGAGCAGTGCGAGGGCAGGCGGTTCACCCCCGAGGTGCTCACCCACAAGCTGCGCGGCAAGGACATCAGCGAGGTGCTGGGCATGTCGGTGACCGAGGCCCGCGACTTCTTCGCTCCCGGCTCCGGCGCCGGTACGGGTTCGGGGGCTTCGGGTACGGCTTCCTCGAACGCGGCCTCGAAGGCGAGCTTCGGCGCGGCGCGGGCCGTCCTCGACCGGCTCTCCGACGTGGGCCTGGGCTACCTCGGCCTCGGCCAGCCGCTCACCACCCTGTCCGGCGGCGAGCGGCAGCGGCTCAAGCTGGCCATCCGGATGGCGGAGAAGGCCACGACGTACGTGCTGGACGAGCCGACCACCGGCCTGCACCTGGCCGACGTGGACCAGTTGCTCGCCCTGCTGGACCGGATCGTCGACGACGGCAACACGGTCGTCGTCATCGAGCACCACCAGGCCGTGATGGCCCACGCCGACTGGATCATCGACCTCGGCCCCGGGGCCGGGCACGACGGCGGCCGGATCGTCTTCACCGGCACCCCCGCCGACCTCGTCTCGGAAGGCGACTCCCTCACCGCCCGGCACCTGCGTACCTATCTGGGCAAGAACGCCGACCGGCAGGACCTCACCGGAGCAGGAGCCACCACGGCGAACGTCTGAGCCCGAAGCGGCCGGATGGTGATGCTCGTGGCGAGCACCCGCAGACGGGTGAGAGCTCCCAACGCGACGGGGGCTCTCACCTCAGGCGGCCACCGGTCCCCACCGGGCCGCTGGCCGCTTGTCATGAAACTCCCATCTCGGTGGTCTCGCGAACTCAGGGGCGTCGGAGTTCGCCGCGTTCGATACCGCCGGTGAAGGCGTCGTACTCGGCGTCGGTGAACAGGTGCGGGGCCTTACTGCCTCTGGACGCAGATGTGCTCGACGAGCTGGAGATCGTCGTCTCCGAGCTGGTCACCAACGCCACCCGCTACGCCCCCGGCCCCTACGAGCTCCGCCTCCTGCACGACCACGGCCTGCCCGCCCGCGCCGAGGTCGTCGACGCCGGAGCCGGAACCACCCTCATCGACCACCTCCTGCACCGCCCCCCGCCCGTCCCCGAGCGCGTCGACGACCTCGAACTCGGCGGCCGGGGCCTGCGCATCGTCGCCGAACTCACCCACGGACGCTGCGGCACCCAATGGACCCGCCTGTGCGGCACCGGCCAACTCGGCACCGCCGTCTGGTTCGACCTCCCCACCCAGCACCACAGGCCCTGACCTCCCCGACCTCCGGGGCAGCCGGGATCGTCCCCCGATCCCCCCGACCCCGGAGCCGGTCCACGCCCACGGCTCCCCCGTGCCGGGCGTGGACCGCACCCGGAGACCGGCGTCCACGGACCCGATCCCACCCCTGGCCCGGGACGTCGGCCTCCCTCGTCCTGGCCTCGCTCCGCTTTGACATCCTCGGGCCACAAGGTTCATCCTATGGGCATTAGTTTTTTCCTAATGACCCTAGGATGAAGGTGGGACGCACATGGCGCGGGCCGGGTTGACGCCGGACCGGGTGACGCTCGCGGGCGCCGAGCTGGCGGACGAGGTCGGGCTCGACCACGTGACCATGTCGGCGGTGGCGCGGCGGCTCGGGGTGAAGGACGCGAGCCTGTACGTGCACGTGCGCGGCCTGGAGGACCTGCGCGGGCGGATCGCGCTGCTGGCGGCGGACGAGAAGACCATCCGCATCGCCGAGGCCACCGCCGGGCAGGCGGGGCAGGACGCGCTGGTGGCGTTCGCGAACGTCTGGCGGGCCTACGCCCACGACCATCCCGGCCGGTACACCGCGACACAGATCCCGACGCAGATCGACCCCGAGCTCGCGGCACGGGCGCCCGGGCCGCGGCGCGCGGTCGAGCTGACCTACAGCATGCTGCGCGCCTACGCGCTGGCCGAGCCCGACCTGACCGACGCGGTCCGGCTCGTGCGCAGCACGCTCCACGGCTTCGTCAGTCTCGAGGCCGCCGGCGGGTTCGCGCACGCGCGCCCGGCCGAGGAGTCCTGGGCCCGCTGCCTCGACGCCCTGCACTCCCTCCTGGAGCGCTGGCCCGCACCCCGTGAAGGAGACCCCTCATGACCGACCCGACCACCGGCCGCCTGCGCGTGGACGGCGCCACCCTGCACCACGAGGTGCGGGGAAGCGGCCCGCTCCTGCTGCTGATCCCCGGCGGCGCCGGCGACGCGGCTTCCTACGACGGCATCGCCGACGACCTGGCCGCCGATTACACGGTCGCGTCCTACGACCCGCGCGGCCTGTCCCGCAGCCCGCTGGAGGACCCGCAGGCCGCTCAGCAGGTCGCGCGGCATGCCGACGACGCGTTCCGGCTGCTGCGACTGCTGTCTCCGGACGCGCCCGCGCGCGTGGTCGGCTGCAGCTCAGGGGCGATCGTCGCGCTGCACCTGCTCACCGCCCACCCCGAGCGGATCGAACGCGTGGTGGCGCATGAGCCGCCGATGGTGGAGGTGCTGCCGGACGCCGCCGAGCACCGCGCGCTGCTCGCCCGCGTCCAGGACACGTTCCGCCGGGACGGCCTGATGCCCGCGGTGGCCGAGTTCGCGGCGGGCCTGCGGCGGCCGGGTGCCGAGGAGCCCGTCGCCGCCGAAACGGCCGTCGAGCTGCCGCCGGGGGCGGCGGCACGAGCTGAGCGGACGATGGCGAACCTGCCCTACTTCCTCGGTCGTATCGTGCCGAGCTTCATGGCCTATGTCCCGGACGTGGATCGCCTGGCGGCCCTGTCGGACCGGCTCGTGCTCGCGGGCGGGGCGGAATCGCGCGGTGAACTGCCCTACCGGCCCGCCGCCCTCCTCGCCGAGCGGTTCGGCACGGAGCTCGTCCACTTCCCCGGCGGGCACACGGGCCTCAGCACGCACCCCACCGAGTTCGCCGAACTGCTCCGCAAGGTGCTGGGCGCCTGAGCGTGCGCGGCGGTCGTGTCCCGGGAGATGCTCCGGCGCGGCGACGACCGTGGGTCCCGCCGGTCACCGATGACGCCGGACGGGTGCTGCTCGCCAAGCTCGCCGACAGCGGGGTTGAGGAGATCGGCGACTACGCGAGCGACACCCTGCGACGGAACGCGGCCGGATCCCCGTGTCATACGGCGACGATCTGCCATTCCTGGTTGGCGCCACCCTTGTCGGCCCATTGGATGACTCGGGCGCCGTCGGCTGTGGAGCCCGCTTCGACGTCCGCACACAATCCGTTGCCGACGTTGATCAGCCGGTAGTGGCCGCTTGTGGCCGCGGGGACGAGTTTCCACCGCTGGTTCGCGCCGTTGTTGTCGGTCGTCTGGACGAGGGCGGCGCCCTGGTTGGCGTTCGGGCTGCTGAGGACCTTGCCGCTGCCGACACCGGACAGCCGGAACGAGCCGTCGGAGTTCTGCGACATCCGCCACTGCTGGTTGCTTCCGCCGTTCCAGGGCCACTGGACGATGGCGGCGCCGTCGGCGGTGGAGCCGCCGGAGACGTCCAGCACCTTGCCGCTGTTGCGGTTGACCAGGCGGACGACGCCGGTGGACGGGCCGCCGGCCCCCAGGCCGACGGTGATCTGGGTCGTCGTACCCGCGGTGAGTGACACCTGGCGGGCGTGGCTGCCCAACGGCGAGGTGGCGACGCCCGCGCCGGTGGTGACGGAAACGATCCCGCGCCGGCAAATGAGCGTTACGGTCTGGGTGATGTCGGAGGTGACGGTGGCGGTGACGGTCCGGGCGCCGAGGTCCCAGGTGAGCGACGCGATCCGGATGCGGTTGCGGCCGCGCACGCCGGTGATCGTGCCCTTGGCGAGCTGGTCGGGCAGCGCGGGCAGCAACTCCAGGATGCCGGGCCTGGTGTAGATCAATGCCTCGGCGAGAATCGCGGGCAGCGAATTGGCGGCATCGGCGTTGTAGATCGCCAGGTTCGGGTTGTGGGAGGTCATCAGCGACCGGAAGATCATGTTTTTGCCCAGGATCTTCCGCAGGTTGCCGTACACGCCGGCGCCGTCCTTGAGCCGGGCTCGGGCGAGGCTGCGGTGGATGGCGCCGTGGGCCTCTCCTGCCTCGTCCCCTCGCAGGTCCAGGGCGCGGCTCGCGTAGCGGATCAGGTCGGGCTTGTCCTCGGGGTTGATCTCGTGCAGCGGCCAGAGGGGGTACATGTGCTGTACGTGACGGTGGTTGTACCGGTCGGTCAGGCTGGGCCACGACCATTCGGCGAGCGCCCCGTCGCCGTTGATTCGATAATCGGGCATCTTGGTCAGCAAGGCGGTCCAGCGTTGCACGCCTTGGCCTGAGCCCTGTTCGGTGCCGAGGAAGTTCGCGGCGTCGATGGCGGCCTGCAGCGCGTGCTTGCCTGCGGCGATCTCGCCGGTCGCATTGATCGACAGCTGCCTGCCCGTGTTGCCGGGGCTGTTCTCCATGGAGAAACACGGCACGAAGATGACCTTGCCGTTGGCGTCGGTGCGGGTGAGGAAGTCCTCGTAGAACAACGCGAGCTCGATCAGGACCGGAGCGAGCTTGGTGCGGTAGAAGGTGGCGTCACCGGTGACCTGGTAGTACTCGAGCAGCGGATAGAGCAGCCAGTCGGCGCCGCCGATCCAGGTGTGGCCGGGAAACCCGCCGTCGAAATGCAGCATCTTGCCGTACTCACCGTCGGTCCGGGATGGAGCGAGCAGGCCGCGGGTGCCGTAGAGGTTCCTGGCGTTGGTGCGCCAGTCGTTGATCTGGCCGAGGATCAGGGTGAAGTAGCCGTCCATGGCTTCGGGGAGGGACAGGATGTTGCCGCCGGCGACCTGGAAGTTGACGTTGGCGTCGGTGGTGAAGTCGCCGGCCCACGCCGCGTCCCAGGCGCCCGTCCACAGGCCGGTCAGCCGCGGCGGCAGGACGCCGCTGGAGGAGAGGAACAGGTAGCGGCCGGAGTCGTACATCCGCTCCAGTAACGCGAGGTCGATGACGTTGCGGTTGGAATTCTGCCGCGCGATCAGCTCACCGGTCGACAACTGCCGATCGGCGGCGCTGACGTTCAGATCGAGGCGTGAACGGTCGTACAGCTCGGTGTGCAGGGCGGTATGCCGCGTGAGCGACGCCGCGTAGTCGGCGCTCAGCGCGGCCAGCGCCGTGTGCAACGGTTTCGCGTCCCACGCGGTGGACGAGTCGTAGCGATCGAGTTTGGTCAGCAGCACGAGTTTGGTCGCCGCGGCCACGACAATGGCCGACCCGCTCACCCGTACCGAACCGCCGGTCGCGACCACCCGGGTGACGCCCTCGTAGCCGAACGCCCCCTGCCCCGCCGGGTATCTGCCCCGCAGGTTCACGTAGCCGTCACCGTTGCCGACCGTGGCCAGCGTGGTGAAACCGACGGACCCCGGCACGCCGCTCAGGGCCGTGTTGACGCTCAGCGTGGTGTCGATCGTCCGGCCCGGCGCGGGAGTGAGCTCGTGGATGATCACCCGGTCGGCTCGGGAGGCGAAAGCCCGCCGGGTCCACGTGCCGTAACCGTCGGTCCACGTCGAGGTGACCTCGCCGGTCCTGAAATCGGTGATCCGGGCGTAATCGCCGGCCGTCGTCATCCCCGGGGTGCTGATCTGCAGCTCATAGCCCGGATGGAAGGTCTGCGTCCAGCGCAGCGACCAGCCCGAGGTGAAGTCGCCGGTGGCACCGTTGAAGTCACCGGCGAGCGCCTTGTCCCTGACTCCCGCCAACCGGCCCGACAGCACCGGCGGAGTCACGTTACGGGTGCCGTTGGGCAGAACGAACCGATGATGTGTGAAGATCACCTTCTCCAGGGTGGGCGCGCCGTAGAGCATGGCCCCGTACTCACCGTTGCCGGTCAGGAAGGCATCGGCCCAATTCGCCGCGGCTACCGTGTCGTAGATGCCGCGTTGCGGCAGCGTCACCTGCGGCGGCACGGCGGCGGCCGCTCGGCCAGCGAAGATCGCCGAAGGCAGCGCGGCAGCGCCGACGGTCGCCGCAGTGGTCGCGATGAAGCGTCGACGGTTCAGCGGCATGTTCATCGAAGCTCCCGGTGACGAGGTTGGAGTGATCGTTGCGGCCAAGTGCCGCCTGTGCCGCCTGTGCCGCCACGGCTGGTCCATCGCCGCGAGGCAGCCGCCATTCGACGGGACGCCCCGCGGTAGAGAACTCGGTTAAAAAAGTGCCTCTGACGGCAAACACGCCAGGCGGTTTGCCGGAAAGACATCCCATGAATAGTGCTCGCGAAACGTATGACGTTCTACGTCTTACGTCAAGAACAAGTGTGAACACCGCGTAACCTCTGGCCCCGGTTTCCAGTACGGCCGACGACTCTCCCAGGAGTTCGGTGTAACTTTCATCAGAAGGAAGACCGGGAGCCGGGACGGTGACGGCGAGGTTGTGTGCCTACGCCGGTTACTTCCTTTGTTTCATCCATCCATGGGCGCGCCGTGGCCATCGGGAGTCATCCATGGTGTGTGCTGCCCGAGGTGGGCGGGCGCACGTTGCTCGTCTCGGCGGGTCAGGGCTCTGCGGATCCGGCTTGCTCGTTCCCTGAAGAAATGTCTCCTTCGGGGACGCGTCCTCGAAGCGGAGGTTGGTGGCCGAGGAGAGGCCGACGCGGCGGGCGACGGTGTCCAGCGGGAGGTCGGATGACCGCCGCCGTACCGCGACAGCCCGACGAACGCCGCCCCGACCTGTGTTCGAACGGCCCCGTGAGCCGTCGTTCAATGCGTGTCGGGGCGCCTGGGGCGGATGGCATGCTGACGCTGTGAGCGAAGAACCCGATGTCAGCCTGCATATCGCCACCGAGTTGCTGCTGTTCCTGCCCGCGCGGCGGCGGCACGAGTGGCAGCGGGTGGCACCCGACGGGACATCGACGCTGGGTCACGTCGTGGAGTCGCTCGGCGTCCCGCTGCCCGAGGTGGGGCCGCTGATCGTCGAGGGCGCGGAGGTCGGCAGGTCCTACCAGCCCGCCGCCGGTGACGTGGTCCACGTTCACGCCGTACCCCGCCCCCAGCGGGTGCCCCTCGAACCGGGGCGGGACGCGCCCCGGTTCCTGCTCGACGTCCACCTGGGCACCCTCGCGCGACGGCTCCGGCTGCTGGGCGTGGACGCGACCTACCACAACGACATGGACGACCCCTCGCTCGTCGTCGAGGCGAACAGCGAACGCCGCGTGCTGCTCACCCAGGACCACGGCCTGCTGTTCCGCCGGGCGCTCTGGTTCGGCGCCTACGTGCGAGGCACCGGGGCGGACGACCAGCTCCGCGACCTGCTGGAGCGGTTCGCGCCACCGCTGCGGCCGTGGACCCGCTGCACGGCCTGCAACGGGGAACTGGCCCCCGTCGACAAGGCGGAGATCGACCGTCTGCTGGAGACCGGGACCAGGCGCTCGTACGACGTGTACGGCCGCTGCTCGGCATGCGGCCAGATCTACTGGCGCGGCGCGCACAGCGAGCGTCTGGAGGAGATCGTACGGTCGGCCATGAGCACGGTTCGCCCGGAGTCGCAGGTGGGCGGGGGGCCACGCTGAGGCGGGCCGGTCCCGTTCCGGGAGTACCGCGGGGTGCGGCACCTCCGGCGGTCACGGGAACGCGCGTCGGCGCGGTGTCGCCGTGACGTCCCGTCCAGGGGCGCTCAATCGTCAAGGACCGGCAGGTCGAGCCGGTCCAGCCGGTCGCGGTCGGACAGCACGTCGATGGCGAGGATCCTGCCGCCCTTGACAGTGAAGGCCATGACGGACAACGGCCGCCCGTGCGCGACGACGATCTCACGCTGACGGGCGAGATCGAGGTCGGGAACCGGGGCCTGTCCCCGTACCCGGCGGCGTCAACCGGCGGGGTTTCCCGCCGACCCGGGAGGCTTCACGCGCCGCCGGCCTCGGCGAGGGTGTGCGCGACGAGGGCGTTGGCGTGGCCGTGCCCCAGGCCGTGCTCGGTCTTGAGCCAGGAGACGAGTTCCATGTGCTTGGTCAGGGGCGAGGAGCGGATGAGCTCCTTCCACTCGGCGATCGGGCGGCCGTACTTCTTCTCGATCGAGGGGAAGTAACTCGCCGGGCCCTTCACAGCGTCAGTCATGTCCGCAGTATCCCATCTATCCCGATTAGTCCTCGCTCGATCCAGATAGGGGACGGACACCGTGGAAGCAAGATCATATGATTCGGGGTCAGGGTCCGCGGATGGGCGTAATCTCCCTGAAGGACACCGGAAGGCAGGAGATCCCCCCATGGCCGATGAGCCGACCGTCTCGACCCCGTCATCCCGTTCGCCAGAGGACGCGCGGCGGCCCGGGATGGAACGGATCGACGCCGAGGTGCCGCACTCGGCTCGCATCTGGAACTACCTGCTGGGCGGGAAGGACAACTTCGCCGTCGACCGCGAGGCGGGTGAGAGGGTGTCCGCCGTCTTCCCCGGCATGGTCGACGTCGCCCGGCACTCCCGGTACATGCTCGCCCGCGTGGTGCGCCACCTGGCCGGTGAGGCGGGTATCCGCCAGTTCCTGGACATCGGCACCGGGCTGCCCACCGTCGACAACACCCACGAGGTCGCCCAGCGGGTGGCGCCGGACTCGCGCGTCGTCTACGTGGACAACGACCCCCTGGTGCTGGTGCACGCCCGGGCGCTGCTCACCAGCACGCCCGAGGGCGCCACCGACTACATCGAGTCGGACGTGCGCGACCCCGAGCACATCCTGCGGGAGGCCGCGAAGACCCTGGACTTCGGCAAGCCCACCGCGCTGATGCTGATGGGCATCATGGGCCTGATCGGCGACCACGACGAGGCGCTCTCGATCGTGCGCCGGTTGATGCGGGACCTGCCCTCGGGAAGCTATCTGGCGCTCTACGACGGCGTCGACACCGATCCCGCGTACGTCGAGGCGATGCGGCGCCACAACTCGGGGAGCGGCGTGGTCGCCTACACGCCGCGCAGCCCCGAGCTGATCACCCGCTACTTCGACGGCCTGACGCTGCTGGAGCCGGGCGTCGTGCCGGTGCAGCGGTGGCGTCCGGATCCCACCCCCTGGGGAGACGTGCCCGAGGTGGCGTGCGCCGGCGGCGTCGCGCGCAAACCCTGATCATTCTCACCACGCCCACCCGGCACAGCACGACACGGCACGACACGGCACGACACGGCACAGGTGCCGGGGATTCCCGCCCACCCGCTCAGCAAGCCGGGGAGCCACCGCCGGAGGGTCGTTCGAACGGCTCGTCGGCGCGCACGATGGTGGCGAGCACCTCGTTGAACGCCTCGGTCGAGGTGGGATGGTTGTAGACGGCGTCGCGGAGTTCGGCCGCCTTGACGCCGTGCCGCATGGCGAGCGCGACCGTGTTGACGAGTTCCTGCGCGTCGACGCTGAGCAGGACGGCTCCGAGGATCTCGTCCGTCTCGGCGTCGATCACGAACTTCATGAATCCGCGGGTCTCCTCGACGATGTACGCGCGGGGCATCGCCACGATCTCGGCGACGGGCTTGCTCGCGATCCTCACCCGGTGTCCCGCCGCCCTGGCCTCCTTCTCGGTGAGGCCGACGGCCGCGAGCGGCGGGGTCATGAACAGGGTGCGGGGAACCGCGACACGGTCCGACACCGAGCGCCGGCCCTCACCGACGAGCTGGTCGAGGACGACGCGGCTGTCGTCGAGGGAGAGGTAGGTGTGCTGCGGCCCGCCGCGGACGTCGCCGAGGGCGTAGATGTGCGGCTGGCTCGTGCGCAGATGCTCGTCGACCTCGACCGCCCCGTGTCCGGTCGTGCGGACGCCGGCGGCGTCCAGCCCGAGGCCGCGAGTAGCGGGCGCGCGACCGGTGGCGGCGAGGATGGCGTCGGCTTCGAGGGTGTGCCGCCGCCCGTCCTTCTCGTAGACGACGGTCGCGCAGGTCTCGCCGTCGCGGACCTCCGTGACGCGCGCCCCCTTGACGATCTCGATGCCGTCGTCCGTGAGGATGCCCTCGGCGACGGCGGCGGCGTCGTCATCCTCACGGCCCAGGATCCTCGAGGAGGTTTCGAACAGGGTGACCCGCGAGCCGAACCGGCGGTAGATCGAGGCGAACTCGATGCCGATGTATCCGCCGCCCACGATCGCGAGCCGTTCCGGCAGGGTCGTCGTCTCGATCAGACCGGTGCTGGTCAGGGTGTACTTGCTCTCCCTCAGACCGGGAGTGTCGGGGATGATCGTCTCGGCACCCGTGTTGATCAGAATGGTCTCGGCGGAGATCGTGACACGTTCGCCGCCCGCCTCGACGCCGACGGTGTGCGGGTCGACGAACGTGGCCCGGCCGGTGACGACCGTCGCGGTCTCGATGCCGTTCAGCGCCTCGTAGTTGCCCCTGCGGAACACCGTGGTGAGTGCCTGCACCTCCTCGACGGAGCGCTCGTACCACTCCTGCGCCGGATCACTCTCCCGGCGCTTGCCGGCGCGGTGGACCAGCGCCTTCGTCGGCACACAACCGACATTGGGGCACGTCCCTCCGTACATCCGCTCCGACTGCTCGACGAGCACCACGCGCCTGCCGAGGCCGCCCATCGTCTTCGCGACGGCCTTGCCGCCCTTGCCGAAACCGATAACGAGAAGATCGGCGTGAAGAGTGTCGTTCGTGGTGTCCATAATTCCAGTTTCGATAGGTAAGATTGAGCTCACAAGGCGTATTTGTCTCATTTTTCATCGCGAGCGTCTCATCATGGATTCAGTCAGTCACCTCGTCCGCCTGGCGAGAGCGCAGGCGACCCTGGACAAGCGCTGCCTGCTGGCCGGCGCGACCGTCATGGATATTCCCGCCCGGGGTGACGGTGATGCGGCCTTCCACCTCCTGCTCGACGGCGCGTGCACGCTCGAGCTCCCCGATCGGCGCGTCGAGCTCCGGCCGGGCGACGTCGTGCTCCTCCCCCGCGACACGCCGCACCGCGTTCGCACCACCGGATCCGGACCCGCTCAGGGGGTGTCCGAAACTCCCGGCGGCGCGTTCTCCACCGTCCGCAGCCGAACGGGCGAGGGCGTGATCGACCTCTTCTGCGGGCACTACTCGTTCGGCCCCGGCGCGGGGGCCATGCTCCTCCGGAGCCTTCCCCACCCCCTACATGTGTCCTTCGCGGAATCCGGCGAGGTGAACGAGATCGTCCGGATGCTGGGCGGGATCATGCGGTGGGAGGCACGGGACGACGGGCCCGGCACCGCCGCCGTCCTCTCGGCACTCTGCGACGCGCTGCTCGCGATGGTGCTGCGGAAATCGGGCGGGCGGCTCGCCGAACCGGCGCTGTGGACCGCCGCCCACGACGAGCGGATCCGTGCCGTCATCGACGAGGTGCTTCGAGATCCCGGCGCCGACTGGCCGATCGCCCGCCTGACGCGCGTGGCGGCGATGGCGCGGGCCACGTTCATCCGGCACTTCTCCCGCAGCACCGGAATGACCGTCGGCGCGTTCCTCACGCACGTCCGGCTGATGACCGCGGCGGAACTGCTCGTCGACACCGAGCGTACGGTCGCCTCGGTCGCCGCCGAGGTGGGATACCGTTCCGAGTCCGCGTTCAGCCGGGCGTTCCGCCTGGCGACCGGGTCGACGCCGGCCCGGTTCCGCCGGAACCTCGAACGCGCGGTGTGAACGACTCCGGCGGCCCCGCGAGCCGCGCGGCGGCCGTCCGGCCCTGGAATTCTTACCGTCCGCGAACGTCCGTGTGCCGGACCGCCGTGACAGCGGCGTCGCCGCATACCCTCGCCGGGTGAAGATACTGCTCACCGGCGTGGCCGGGTTCATCGGAAGCCATGTGGCCGAAGCCCTCCGCGCCGCAGGCCACGACGTGATCGGCCTCGACCTGCGTACCGGCGCCGACGTGCGGGACGGCACGGCGCTGGACGGACCGCTGGGCCGGGTGGACGCCGTGGTGCACCAGGCGGCCAAGGTCGGGCTCGGCGTGGACGTGGCCGACCTGCCCGACTACGCGTCGGTGAACGTGTACGGCACCGCCGTGCTGCTGGCCGCGATGGCCCGCCACGGCGTGGCGAGGCTGGTGCTGGCCTCGTCGATGGTGGTGTACGGGGAGGGCGCCTACGACTGCGCCGCCCACGGCCGGGTACGGCCGGGGCCGCGGGCGGTCACGGATCTGGACCGGGGATCCTTCGAGCCGCGCTGCCCGCGGTGCGGCGCCCAGGCGGCGCCGGCCGCCATCGACGAGCACGCGCCGATGGACCCCCGCAACGCCTACGCCACCACGAAGCTCGCCCAGGAGCACCTGGCGGCGAACTGGGCGCGCGAGACCGGCGGCACCGCCGTCGCGCTGCGCTATCACAACGTGTACGGCCCGCGGATGCCACGCGACACCCCGTACGCGGGGGTCGCGGCCATCTTCCGGTCGGCGCTGGAGGCGGGGCGCGCGCCACGCGTTTTCGAGGACGGCGGCCAGCGCCGCGACTTCGTCCATGTGCGGGACGTCGCCAGGGCCAACGTGGCCGCGCTGGGGGGCGGGGAACCGGGCTCGCTGGCCGCCTACAACATCGCCAGCGGCGAGCCGCACACCGTGGGCGAGATGGCCGCGGCCCTCGCCGAGCAGCGCGGCGGACCCGTCCCGGTGGTCACCGGCGAGTACCGGCTGGGGGACGTGCGCCATGTCGTGGCCTCTCCGGAGCGTGCCCGCCGGGAGCTGGGGTTCGCCGCGGAGGTCGCCTTCGCCGAGGGAATGAAGGAGTTCGCCACCGCCCCGCTGGGATGACGCGCCCGCAGCCCCGCTGGGATGACCCGCCCGCGACGCTGTCCGAGGGTGTCGCAGGCGTGCCGCGGGAACGGTTCGCCATGGAGAGGGAACGGTTCACCAGGGCGAGAGGACCAGCCCCTGCAACAGCAGTCCCGTCACGACCTGCGCGGCCGGCCACCACCTGCCGGGCGCCAGGCTCGCGGCCAGGCCGACCCACAACGCGTAGGGCACCCAGATGCGTTCCACCTCGCCCCGCGTCACACCGCTGACGTCCAGCGCGAGCACCGCCACCACGGCGGCCGCCACCACGGCGCGCAACCCGCCCGGGCCGTGCCGCGCCAGGCCCGCGGCGGTGGCCGGCCCCGTGAGCATGGCCAGCACTCCCAGGTTGGCGAACAGGAAGTACAGGTAGGGCCGGGCGGCCCCCGGATCGGCCGCCCACTCGGCGTGGGTGGCCAGCACCCCGGCGGGCCACAGGAAGCCCGCGGCGGCGAAGGCGGCGGTCACCGCCGCGGCACCGGCCAGGACCGCGAGCACGGCCTCGCGCGGCACGCGGGCGGCGACCGCGACGACCACGGGGATCAGCAGGTAGGGGACCAGGCCGTAGCTGAGGTACGGCAGCGCGCCGAGCAGCACCCCGGCGCCGGCCCCCCAGCAGACCCTTCGCACGATCCGGCCGTGTCCGCCGAGCACCAGGAGTGCCACGCCCCACGCGCCCACCCCGGCGAAGAAGGCGTCCATGCTGGTGGCGATCCAGACCGAGGCCGGGGTGAGCGCCAGATACGGCAGCGCCCTCCGGGCCGCCCGCTCCCCGCCCAGCTCACGTACGGTCAGTGCGATCGCCACGGTCGCCGAGCAACCGACCGCGATGACCAGCAGCGCCGCCCACAGCGGTCCGGGAAGCCCGAGCGCGGCCAGCGACCAGAGCACCAGTACGGGCAGCGGGGGGTGCCCGCGCACGTGGGTGGGGTAGTCCGGCAGATGCCGGGTGAAGGTGGCCAGCCAGCCCAGCGGGTCGTCGCCCACCGCGGGCAGTACCGCCAGATACTCCTGCGGATGGGTCAGCGGGGCGGCCGGCCCGTCGGCGGAGATCGCCAGCAGCAATGTCCAGGCCAGCGCGCAGCCGTAGGACACGAGCAGGGCGCTTCCGAAGCCCAGCCGCGCCGCGAGGACGGGCAGGAACAGCACGGCGGCGCCTCCGAACGCGGCGGCGGGCAGCAACGCGAGGGGCGGCACGCGGAAATGCCCGTGCAGCGGCGGCAGGTGGTCGATGGTGAGCACGCCGAGCGCGTGCAGGACCGCGCCCGCCGCGAAGGACCCGGCGATCAGCAGTGCCCAGATCCGGAGCGCGCGTGCCGTCTCCCCGCCACGGGTGGGATTCGCGGCAGGGGCACCTCGCGCCACGACCGTTGCTTCGCGCGGCCATATGTCCGGAACATCCGGCATATCCGGAACATCCGGCGAGGAACCACTCAAAGGATGTTCCTCTCCGCTTCGATTCGCTGCCCTGAGTCGTCGGCCACTTTCCAAAGCTAGAGCTGAGCCGACCACTTGCTGGATATACGTCACCGCTTTGTAAGAGGTGATCGTCGCTCCCTGGCCTAACCTCGAGATCATGAAGATCGACGTGGTGCTGCCATGCCTGGACGAGGAGGCCGCGCTCTCCTGGGTGCTCGGCCGGATGCCGCACGGCTATCGCCCGATCGTGGTCGACAACGGTTCCACCGACGGCTCGGCCAAGGTCGCCGCCGAGCACGGCGCGCTGGTGGTGAGCGAGCCGCGGCGCGGGTTCGGCGCCGCCTGCCACGCCGGACTGCTGGCCGCGACCGCCGAGGTCGTGTGCTTCATGGACGCCGACGCCTCGCTCGACCCGGGCCAGCTGCCACGGGTGGCCGGCCCGGTCCTGGCGGGCGAGAGCGACCTCGTACTCGGTCGCCGGATGCCTCACTCCGGGCCCGTGCACGCCCGGGTCGCCAACGCCGCGCTGGCCGCACGCCTGCGGCGCCGCACCGGCGCACCGCTGCGCGACCTGGGTCCGATGCGCGCCTGCGAACGCGCCGGACTGGTCGAGCTGGGACTGTCCGACCGCCGGTTCGGCTATCCCCTGGAGATGGTGCTGCGCGCGGCCGCGGCCGGCTGGCGGATCACCGAGGCCGAGGTCGACTACCTGCCGCGCGTGGGACGCTCCAAGGTGACCGGCACCGTGCGCGGCACCCTCCGGGCGATCGCCGACATGCGCCGCGTCATGGAAGAGACGACATGAGCGCCGCGCAGATCGTGGTCATCGCCAAGGAGCCGGTGGCCGGGCGGGTGAAGACCCGGCTGACCCCGCCGTTCACCCCCGACCAGGCCGCCTACCTGGCGGCGGCCGCCCTGCGGGACACGCTGCACGCCGTGGCGGCCGCGCGGAGCGACCGGCGGGTGCTCGCCCTCGAAGGGCGTCCCGGGACCTGGCTCCCGGACGGCTTCACCGTCATCCCGCAGCGTGGCGACAGCCTCGACCAGCGCCTGGCCGCCGCCTTCCACGACGCCCACCGGCTGCACGGGCTGCCGGTGGTCCTGATCGGCATGGACACCCCCCAGGTCACCCCGGAGCTGCTGAACACCGCCCTCACCCTGCTGACCGCTCACGACGCGGTGTACGGACCGGCGGCCGACGGGGGCTTCTGGCTGCTCGGGCTGTGCCGCCCCGACCCGTCCCTGCTGCTCGGCGTGGCGATGTCGCGGCCCACCACCGGTGCCACCCAGCTGCAACGCCTGCACGAGGCCGGGCTGAACGTGGCCCACCTGCCGGAGCTGGACGACGTCGACACCGCCGCCGACGCCTTCCACGTCGCGGCGCAGGCGCCCGGATCCCGCTTCGCCGGAGCTCTGGCGGCCGTCCGGTCGTCCGTGCCGGTCGACGCCGGTCGACGCCGGTGAGCCGTCATGCCGGGCGACGAGCGCACGAATCCAGTGAAAAACGGGAAGAGGCGGGGCTTTGAGAGCGGAATTTTCCGATAAGGACCACCGGCGGGCGACGAAGTGGCCGTCCTACGCCGACACCGGCTTCGGGGGTGATCGGTGTCGGACGCCGCCCGCGGGCACGGTCATGTCGGGGACGGACCCGCAAGGAGCAGGGAAATGTCGCGGGTAAGGGCGTGGCTGCGGGGGGACGAGCGGCCGCCGGGCCCCTTCCGCCCGGAGTTCTGGCGCAGCCCGCTGCGGGGGCCGTGGCTGACGTCGGTGTTCGGCCTGGTGCTGCTGGTGGGAATCCCGATCGTGGCCCTCACGGGCCTGGTCTCCTATGCCGCCTACAATCCGCAGCTGCCCGGCAACGACATCACTCCGGAGAGAGGGCTGCTGGGCTTCTACCTCTTCGACTGGCCGACCAGTCCGGTCTGGCTGTACCGGTTCAACCAGGGAGTCCACGTCATCCTCGGGCTGACCTTGGTGCCGGTGCTGCTGGCCAAGCTGTGGTCGGTGATCCCCAAGCTGTTCGCCTGGCCGCCGGCCCGCTCCCCCGCCCAGCTGCTGGAGCGGGCCGGCCTGCTGCTCCTGGTCGGCGGCGCGGTCTTCCAGTTCACCACCGGCATCCTGAATATCCAGCTGCTCTACGTCTTCCCGTTCTCCTTCTACCCGGCCCACCTGTACGGCGCCTGGATCTTCCTGGCCGCGCTCGTGGCGCACGTCGTCCTCAAGCTGCCCCGGGCGATCACCGCTCTGCGATCTCGCGACTTCCGCCGGGAGCTGCACACCCGCCTGCGCGACACCCGCCCTGAACCTCCCGATCCCGACGGGCTGGTGCCCGTCGCCCCGGCGCCGCCCACCATGTCCCGGCGCGGCCTGCTGGCCTTCGTCGGCGGTGGTTCGCTGACGATGTTCGGCCTGTCCGTCGGCCAGACCCTCGACGGGCCGTTGCGCGGCACCGCGTTGCTGGCCCCGCACGGCCGTACGTACGGCCCGGGCCCGAACGACTTCCAGGTGAACAAGACCGCGTCCAGCGTGGGCATCAGGGAGGCGGAAACCGGTCCCGGCTGGCGGCTGGCCCTGACCGGGCCGCGTCCGGCACGGCTGTCGCGCGCGGACCTGCTGGCGTTGCCGCTGCACACCTACCCGCTGCCGATCGCCTGCGTGGAGGGCTGGTCCACCGAGCAGGAATGGACCGGTGTGCGGCTGGCCGACCTGGCCCGGCTCGCCGGGGCCGCCGACGGGAGCGGGGTTTTCGTCCGGTCGCTGCAGCGCGGCGGCGTGTTCGGCCACGCGTCGCTGAGCGCCCGGCAGGTGGCCGACCCGCGCTCGCTGCTGGCGCTGCGGGTCAACGGCGCCGACCTGTCGATGGACCACGGCTTCCCGGCCCGGATCATCGTGCCCAACGCTCCCGGCGTGCACAACACCAAGTGGGTGCGCGAACTCGACTTCCGGTCGTTCTCGTGACCCGCCGCAAGGGTGAGCCGCGCCGGTGGACGACCGCGTACGGCGCCGGACCGGGGCACCTGCTCGTCCTGGCCGCCTGCCTGGCGGTGGCCGGCTACGCCGCCACCCGGGTGGTCGCCGCCGGGATATGGGTGGGGTTCCTGCTGTGGTTCCTCGGCGCCCTGATCGTCCACGACCTGGTGCTGGTGCCGTCCTACTCCTTCGCCGACACCGCCCTCCGGTCACGGTCGCGGCCCCCGGGAGCCCCGTCCCGGCCGGCGCCCGGCGGCCGGTGGCCGCCGCCGGTCAACTTCGTGCGCGTACCGGCCGGGCTGTCGGGCCTGCTGCTGCTCGTCTGGTTTCCTCTCATCCTGCGCGCCTCGGAGCACAACTACCGGGAGGCGACGGGGCTGAGCACCACCCCCTACCTCGGGCGATGGCTGCTGCTGAGCCTCCTGTTCTTCGCCGCCTCGGGTCTCCTGTACGCGTTGCGCCGCCGTGCCGCCGGGCCGCCGGGCGGACGGCCCGGTGAGCATCAGGCCGATCGGTGACCACGCTCGATGTTTTCGCACCACGGGCCAATCGGCTTTTCGCACCACGGGCCAATCGACTCCGTGGCGCTTTCGACGCGTTCCTGACCGGTGGCGTAAACAGGGGGTACGCGTCATAGGTTTGTAATAGTTCACCTTGCCTTGTCGCGGTAACGTCGCACCATGATTTCCGCTTGCCGGTTTAATTTCCGGAAAATCCCTTGCGGCCACGGAGCCTCCGGAAGAAATATCGTACGACCCGACGAACATTTCGGCTTTTTCTGTGAAATCAGGAAATTTGCATGATCGGCGCCCTTTACGAAGACTCTCTGAGGGGAGAAAGCGTGGACGTCGAATATTCCGACGGCCGTGTCCGGCCACTCGCCTCCGAGTGCTGGCTGCGGCCCATGGAGGGGGACGAGCACATCCTGGCCCGATGCGACGGACCGACCCTCGACGTCGGTTCGGGGCCCGGCAGGCTGACCGTGGCGCTCACCCGGAGGGGAATCCCCGTCCTGGGCATCGACATCACCCCCCTGGCCGTCAGCCTGACGCGGCGCGCCGGCGGCCTGGCCCTGCACCGAAGCGTCTTCGATCCCCTTCCCGGCACCGGCCGATGGTCCAGGGCGCTGCTGGCCGACGGCAACATCGGTATCGGCGGCGACCCCGAGACCCTGCTGCGGCGCATGCGGGAGCTGGTCAGGCCGGGCGGTGCGGTGATCGCCGAGCTCTCCCCGCCCGGGTCGCGGAGCGAGGTGGAGCGCCTGCGCCTGCGCCAGGACGAACGGGCCGACGACTGGTTCGCCTGGGCGACCGTCTCCGCCGACGACATCGGCTCGCTCGCCCGGCGCTGCGGGTTCCCCGCCGCCGAGCACTGGCAGGAGGCCGGGCGGTGGTTCGCGACCCTCTCGTGAACGCCCCTGCCGCAGATCGTGACGACGGCACGGACGGCCGTGGGTGAAGGCTCCCACCCGATTGGCGCGAGGGCCGGGAGAACTCAGGAGAACAGGGCGCGGCCCCAGTAGTCGCCCGCGTCGCGCACGCCCGGCGGGCAGGCGAACAGGCCGCTGGAGACGTGCTTGATGTACTCGTTGAGGGAGTCCTTGCCCGCCAGGGACCTCTGCACGGCGACGAACTGCCGGTGGGGGTCGCGCTGGTAGGCGATGAAGAACAGCCCGGCGTCCAGGCGGCCCAGCCCGTCGGAGCCGTCCACGTAGTTGTAGCCGCGGCGCAGCAGGCGCGCGCCGCCGTTGTGGGAGGGGTGCGCCAGCCGTACGTGCGCGTCGTCCTTGATCAGGGCTTCCCCGTCGGGTCCCTTGGCGTCGAAGTCGATCGCGTCGAACTCGGCCTTCCCTCCCAGCGGGGCCCCCTCCCCCTTGTCCCGGCCGAAGATCTGCTCCTGCTCGGCCAGCGGCGCCCGGTCCCACGTCTCGACCAGCATCCGGATCTTGCGGGTCACCAGGTAGCTGCCCCCGGTCATCCAGTCGGCGCCGTCGCCGGCTCCCACCCAGAGCTGCTCCTTCAGCAGCGCCACGTCCTCCAGCTTGAGGTTGGCGGTGCCGTCCTTGAACCCCATCAGGTTGCGCGGCGTCGCCTGCGCGCGCGAGGTCGACGACGTACGGCCGAAGCCGAGCTGGGACCAGCGCACCGAGACCCGGCCGAAGCCGATGCGCGCCAGGTTGCGGATGGCGTGCACCGCCACCTGCGGGTCGTGCGCGCACGCCTGCACGCACAGGTCGCCGCCGGAGATCTCCGGCAGCAGCGCGTCACCGGGCAGGTGCGGCAGGTCGGCCAGCGCGGCCGGCCTGCGGGAGGCCAGCCCGAACCGGTCGTCGAACAGCGACCCGCCGAAGCCGACGGTGAGCGTCAGCCCGGAGGCGGGCAGGCCGAGGGCCTCGCCGGTGTCGTCGGGCGGCGCCTCGGGCTGGCCGCCGACCGCGCCGAACGCGCCCGCCTCCTGGCCCTGCGTCATCCGGGCCGCGGCGGCGGTCCACTCCTGCAGCAGCTCGGCCAGCTCTGCCTTCTTCCCGGTCGTCACGTCGAACGAGACGAAGTGCAGCCGGTCCTGGGCCGGGGTGACGATGCCCGCCTGGTGCTCGCCGTAGAAGGGGACCGGGTCGGAGGCCGAGGCGGCCCGGACGGGCGCGGGCGGGGGCTCACCGCCCGCCCCGCGCACCGCGAGGGCGCCCGCGCCGGCGGCCGCCACGCCCGCGGCGCCCATCCCGAACAGCTTCCTGCGGCTGATTTTCCCGCTCATCGGACCCCTCCCCCACGGTGGCGGCGCGCCATCCGCTACTTGGCCACCACTGCGGCGATCTTGCTGATCGGCTCGGCGAGCGCGTTGATCGCGTCCGACAGCTTCTTGAGGTCGTCCTTGGACAGCTCGGTGTGCAGCTTCCAGCCGTCGCCCTTGCGGTGTGCGCCGAGCGCGGCCTCGGCTCCGGCGAACTTCTCGTCCAGCGTCTTCACCAGCTCGGGGGCGCGCTCCTCCAGGACGGGCCGGAGCGCCTGCACCGCGGCCTTCGAGCCCTGCAGGTTGGCGTCGAAGTCCCACAGGTCGGTGTGCGAGTAGCGGTCCTCCTCACCGGTGATCTTGCCGGAGGCGACCTCGTCGAGCAGGCCCTTGGCCCCGTTGGCGAGCAGGACGGGCGACAGCTCGGCCGCGTTGGACTGTTCCACGATGGTCTTGATGTCGGCCATCAGCTTGTCGGCGACCGGCCCGTCCTCGCTGACGTCCTTGGTGACCCAGAGATCCTTCTCGATCTTGTGGAAGCCGGTCCACTCCTCGCCCTCGGCCACGTCGTTCTCGCGGGCGTCGATGGCCGGGTCGAGGTCGCCGAAGATCTCCGCGACCGGCTCGATCCGCTCCCAGTAGGTGCGGGAGACGGGGAAGAGCTCCTTGGCCCTGGCGATGTCCTCGGCCTTGACCGCGTCGACGAACTCCTGCGTCTTGGTCAGCAGCGTGTCGCTCTGCGACCTGATGTAGCGCTTGTAGCCGGCGGTCGCGGCGGAGAGCTGGGCGTCGTCGCTGAGCGGCTTGTGCTCGCCCGTCACCTTGAGCGGGCCGCGGACGCCCTTGCCGACCATGCCGGGCTTGCAGGCGGTCTGGTAGCTGCCGGCCGGCAGTTCCACGATCACCTCGCGGGTCAGGCCGGGCACGATGTTCTCCACCTCGCCCATGACCCGGTCACCGGCGGCGTAGACGTAGAACTCGGTCACCTTGGTGCCGCCGTTGGTGATCGAGAACGTCGAGGTGCCCGCGGCCACCTCGGTGACGGCGACCTTGCACTCGGTGTCGGTGGCGGCCACCGCGACGGGACCGCCCTTGGCGGGAGCGGCGGACGCTCCGGCGCCCGCACCCGCGGTGGACGCGGTGGGCTCGGAGGAGCAGGCGGTGAGGCCGGCGAGGGCCAGAGCACCCGCGGCGATGGCAAGGGAAGTACGCATGGTCGTCCTGTTCGAGCGGTTTCAGCCCGCGGGCTGCGGGTTGGTCGAGGAAGCCGGGGGATTCTGTGCCGCCGGGGCCGCCGGGGCCGCCGGGGAATCGGTGGGCGAGGCGGTGGGGCGGCTGCGACGCGGCCTCAGGAAGAGGGCGAGCGTCGGCACCGCGTAGGCGACCCACGCCACCGTCTCCAGCACGCTCGGCTGCGGGGTGATGTTGAACAGCCCGGCCAGCAGGGCGCCGTACCAGGAGTCGGCGGGCATCACGCCGCTGATGTCGAAGGCGTGGGTGGACAGGCCCGGCAGGACCCCGGCCTCCTGCAGGTCGTGCACGCCGTACTTGAAGATGCCGGCGGCGACCAGGATCAGCAGCAGGCCCGTCCAGGTGAAGAACCTGGTCAGGTTGATCCGCATCGCGCTGCGGTAGATGGCCCAGCCCAGCGCGACCGCGGTGAGCAGGCCCAGGGTGATCCCGACCAGCGGGACGGCGGTGGTGGTGGCCCCCTGCACGGAGGCGAAGAACAGCAGCGCGGTCTCCAGGCCCTCGCGCGCCACGGCGAGGAAGGCCATCACGACCACCGCGGTCGCGCCGACCTCCAGGGCCTGGCTCAGCCTGGCCCGCAGCTCGCCGGAGAGGGTACGGGAGGCGCGACGCATCCAGAAGATCATCCAGGTGACGAACGCGGTGGCGAGCAGCGAGGTGATCGCCTCGAACAGCTCCTGCTGCCGGTATTCCAGGCGGGCGACGGTGAAGGTGAGCAACGCGCCGAACGCGACCGACAGCACGAGCGCGGCGCCGACACCGGCCCACACGAGGGGCAGCCGGTCGCGCCGGTCGCTCTTGACGAGGAGCGCGACGAGCACGGAGACGACGAGCGTGGCCTCCAGGCCTTCGCGCAATCCGATGAGGTAGCTGGCGAACACCGTCACTCCATGGAAGGAAGCCTTACCTAAATTAGGGCAGGGCAACCTTACTCTCTGCAAAAGGGTGAACTCGCACCGGGGTAACGTCTCCGACCAGGGACAACGATCATGACGAGGACGATCGGCTCGCGTGTTTCCCGGACGACCGCGCCACGAGGTCCGCGGCGAGACGGCGTCACGGCTTCACAGCGTCACGGTTTCATGGCGTCACGGCTTCACGGTTTCACGGCGTCACGGCGTCACGGCTTCACGACGAGACGGCGTCACGGCGAGACGCCGGCTCGCAGGGATCGCCAGATCCGCTCGGGAAGCAACCGGCACGCCTCGTCCAGGTCGATGCCGGGAGCCCCCGCCAGCCACCGGCGGGCCGTCTCCGCCACCGGGCCGACGACCAGCATCTCCGTCAGCGCGTCCGGCAGCTCCACGACCAGCCCCGCCTCGGCGTACGGTCGCAGCCAGGCCAGGATCCCGGCCAGCCTGGGCTCCTTCTCCCGCGCGATCAGGGCGGCGTGCGCGGGAAGGAAGGCGGCGTAGGCGGAGGCGTGGACGAAGTGCGCGGCGGCCCGGTGCTCGCGGGTGAAGCCCAGATATCCGGTGACCACGGCCCCGATCCCGGCTGCGGCCCGCGCCTCGCCGTCCTCGCCGTCCTCGCCGGACCCCGCCCCCTCCCCCGGCGGCACCGCGTCGAGCGCGGCGATGACGGCGTCGAGCAGGCCGGACAGGCAGCGGGCGTAGAGTGCCGCCGCCAGCCCGTCGAAGCTGCCGAAGTGGTGGTAGAGGCTGCCGACGCTGACACCGCTCGTACCGGTCACCGCCGTCATGGTGAAGCCGTCCGCGCCCTCTCTCTCGTAGAGGTCCAGTGCCGCGGCGAGCAGCCGCTCCCTGGTCTCCTCGCCACGCCGGTGCCTAGGCGACACCGGTCAGCTCCGCGGCCTGCGCCCACAGCCTCTCCGCCCGCACCGGGTCGGCGGCCGCGGGGGCGAGGGGCGTCTCGCGGTCGACGTCGAAGTAACGGCCGGTGCCGGTGCGGTCGAGTGCCAGCCGCACGACGGGGGCCGCGCCGTCCGCCGGCGCCTTCCACAACAGCTTCGCGGCCTTCAGCAGCAGTCCCACCGGGCCGCCCCGGTCGCCGAGCCCGGTCCTGATCACCCCGGGGTGCACGGCGTCGATCGTGACGTCCCGCCGTTTCCAGCGTTCGGCCCACAACGGCATCAGCGCCAGGTTGCAGAGCTTGGTGTCGGCGTAGGTGCGCACGGCGGAGAAGTCGGCGCCGGCCGGGGTGCGCGCGGGGTCGGCCCTGCCCATGGCGTACAGGCCCGCGGTGACCTGGACGACCCTGTCCAGGCGGTCCTCCAGCAGGTGGTTGAGCAGGAAGGGCGCCAGGTGGTTGACGGCGAAGGACTCCTCGAACCCGTCCTCGGTGAGCCGTCGCGCCGACGGCCAGATCCCGGCGTTGTGGACCAGCACGTCGAGCTGCGGGCAGGTTCCGGCCAGCGCCTCGGCGGTGGCCCGGACGCCCTTCAGGGTCGAGAGGTCACCGGTGACCAGCTCGGCGCCGAGCCGGGCGGCCTCGTCCGCCGCGGCGGGATTCCTCGCCACGAGCACCACCCGGTGGCCGCGGCGGGCGAACTCCTCGGCCGTGGCCAGGCCGATCCCGCGGTTGGCTCCGGTGATGACGGCGGTGACTCTCACCCTGGAAGCGTAACCGATTCTAGAGAGTCTCTCTAGAATCCCGGGCGGACGGTCATTCGGCGAGCATGACGTAGAGGCCGAGGACGACGCCGGCGGCGACGACCAGGAAGCAGAGCCCGGCTCCCGCGCGACCGGCCGCCCGCCCGCTGGACAGGCCGACCAGGGCCAGGGAGAAGACGGCGACCAGGCCGGCGCCCGCCAGCAGCGAGGCGAGCAGGACCCTCCACAGCGCGTCCAGGTCGACGTAGCCGTTCATGCCGCGTGCTCCCTCGTCCCGGTGGCCGGGGCGAGCCGGCCGGTCCATTCGTCGTTGACGTTGCCGGCGTTGACCGGCCGGCGCCGCGAGGCCAGGTACAGCGCCGCCGACAGCGCCAGGGCGACGCCGAAGACGACGGCGACGCCCAGCGCGCCGCCGATCACGTTGGCACTCGCCCAGGCCAGCGCGCCGACCACGGCGGCTGCCGGGAGGGTGATCAGCCACGCGGCCCCCATCCTGGCCGCGAGGCTCCAGCGGACCTGGGCCAGGTGCTTGCCGATGCCGGAGCCGATCACCGAGCCCGCGCACACGTGCGTGGTCGACAGCGGGAAGCCGAAGTGCGAGGAGGCGAAGATGACGGCCGCCGAGGAGCCCTCGGCGGCGAAACCCTGCGGGGTCTCGATCTCGGTCAGCCCCTTGCCGAGGGTACGGATCACCCGCCAGCCGCCCAGGTAGGTGCCCAGCGCGATCGCGGTCGCGCTGGCCACGATCACCCAGGTCGGGGTTCCCGCGTCCTTGCCGACGGCACCGGCGGCGATCAGCGCGAGGGTGATGATGCCCATCGTCTTCTGCGCGTCGTTGGTGCCGTGGGCCAGGGAGACCAGCGAGGCCGAGCCGATCTGACCGTATTCGAACCCGCGCCTCCTGGTGTCCTCGGGGACGTTGCGGGTGATGACGTAGACCAGGTAGGTGCCGACGGTGGCCACCAGGATCGCCGCCAGCGGCGCCAGCACGGCCGGGATCAGCACCTTGGACACGATCTCCGCGCCCTTGACGGCCGAGGCGCCCGCCGCGATCAGCGTGGCCCCGACCACGCCGCCGATCAACGCGTGTGAGGAACTGGAGGGGATGCCGAAGTACCAGGTCAGCAGGTTCCAGGCCAGACCGCCGATCAGCCCGGCGAAGACGACCGTCAGGGTGATCGCGCCGGTCTCGACGATGCCGGTCGCGATGGTGGCCGCGACCTTCAGCGACAGGAACGCCCCGGCGAAGTTCAGCACCGCGGACAACGCGACCGCGACCTTGGGACGCAACGCGCCGGTGGCGATCGAGGTCGCCATCGCGTTGGCGGTGTCGTGGAAGCCGTTGGTGAAGTCGAACGACAGCGCGGTGACGATCACGATGGCGAGCAACACGAAGTTCGCATCCATGCCCCCGGATATGACACCTCAGACGACATGTATGCAGCTCATGGGATTTCATACACAGAATTCATCTTCCCGTCGACCGCGTGTCACCTTGGGCGACGAAGGTCATCGGGGGTCACGCTCCCCGCACCCGGGTTCCCGCGAGGGCGGGAGGCCGTCCCCGGGGGTCGCGGGGCGATCGGTCAGAGGTACCCCCACTCGGCGCAGATCTCGCGCAGTTCCTCCGGGATCTCCTCGGGGGCGGGCAGCGGCCTGCCCGGCTGGACCCTGCCGGTCCTGATCTTGTCGCGCCAGTCTCCGATGCCCTTCACGAACTCCCCGTGCCCGTGGTCACCGTAGGTGATCATGCCGGGCTCGTAGCCGACCCCGAGATGGCCGCAGACCCGCCGCATCTCCTTCTCCGGATCGGCGACGAGCGCCTCGTAGGTCAGGGTGAGCCCGTCGAGCGTCCGCCTGGCCTCGGCGAGGTGGCGCATGTACTGCAGGGTGTGCCGGACCGCCTCGGCCCAGGGGCGCTCCAACGGGGCGGCCTCGTGCCACGACAGGGCGATCGAGGCGGGATGGCGCATCAGGAAGATGTAGCGCGCGTCGGGCCAGCAGGTCGCGAGGCGCCGGTGGGCGAAGACGTTGCTGGGCGTCTTGTCGACGATGATCTGCTTGCCGCTCCCGGCCAGCTCGCGGTGGAGCATGCGGTCCCACAGGATGTGCTCGATGTCGCTGGCGGAGAGGCCGAGCGCCTCCATCGCCTGGCGCAGCGGGTCGGTGGTCAGCGTGACCGCCAGGCGCCGCACGTGCAGCTCGTGCGGCGCGTGGATCCGGGAGTGGCTGTTCAGCATGACGCGCAGCAGGGTGGAGCCGGACCGCACCGGCGACAGCACGAACACCGGTTCGCGCAGCAGCCGGTCGGTCTCCGGATCGGCCGGGGGCCGGGGAACGTCCACGGGCTGCGGGGGTGGGGGTGGGGGTGGGGGTGCGACCCTGCGCCGCACCCGGGTGATGTTGTAGCCCGTCATCCCTTCGAGAGCCGTGTTGACTCTGGTCTTCCACGCCATGACCAGCACCGTAGGGATCCAAGGCGTCCGGAAAGTGAACGTGACCTGTGCGTTGGGGTGCCGCGCCGTGCGGCCGCCGCCGCACGGCGCGACCCTCCCCCGGTCACGGATCAGGTACGGAACGGGCCGGTCACGCAGTAGGTGATGCCCCCGGAGGAGGAACCGGACGTGCCGCGCTGGGAGGAGAAGTACAGGCGGTCGCCGGCGGGGGTGAAGGCCGGACCGGTGATCTCCGAGGACCCCTGGCCGCCGACGCGCAGGAACGGGGAGACGGTGTCGTCGGCGGTGATCAGGCAGATTTCCATGGTGCCGCCGTCCTCGGCGACGTAGAGGTCGCCGAAGGTCGAGCCGGTGACGTTGTCCACGCCGGTCAGCGGGGCGGTGCCGGGACTGACGAGGCTGTCGTCGTAGGCGAGCTCGTAGGTGCCGGCGGCGACGTTGACCTGCCAGACCCGGTTGTCGCCCTTGGTGGTGAACCACACCGTGTCGTCGGCGTAGTAGCACCCCTCGCCACCGTTGAAGGACTTCGATCCGGAGACCTGGCTGCGGGTCGCGGTCGGGGAGCCGTCGGGATCCGGGACGTTCGCCCAGGTGAACGAGCCGCTTGTCGCGGAGCCCGCGCGCAGCACCTGCAGCGTGCCGGAGGACAGGTCCCCCCAGGTGGTGGGGACGAACCGGTAGAACCGCCCGTTGGTCTCGTCCTCGGTGAGATAGATGACCTTGCGGACCGGGTCGGCCGCCGCCGCCTCGTGCTTGAAACGACCCATGGCCGGGCGCTGTGTGGCCGCGCCCCCGAAGGGGCGGGTCTCGTAGACGAAGCCGCGGTCGACCTCCTCGCACGACAGCCAGGTGTTCCACGGCGTCGCGCCGCCCGCGCAGTTCTGCCGGGTGCCCGACAGGATCGAGGAGGCGGAGACCACGTTGCCCGCGGAGTCGAAGCGGATCGCCGAGGCGCCGCCGCCGGGGTTGATCTCCGAGTTGGACACGTAGATCCACCCGCTGCCGTCGGCGAAGCAGGCGCCGCCGTCGGGGGCGCTGTGCCAGGTGTAGGAGGTGCCGGGAACCACCTGGCCCGATCGGGCGATCACCCGGCTGGTGAACCCGGCCGGGAGCTGGATGCCGTTGGCGTCGGCGGCCAGCAGGGGGCCGTAGGGACCAGGGGCGTTCTGGGCCGGGGCCGCGAGGGCGGCGTCCTGCCAGAGACTTCCGGTGAGGGCCAGGGTGCTCGTACCGAGCACCGAGGCGCGAAGGAATGTGCGGCGTTCCATCGGTGAACCTCCAAGACGAGGATCAGCAGAACCACTTCCCTGAGCGATCCCAACGGTAGGAGCACCGGTGAACACCTGGCGGTTAATACGGTTAACGGCATATGGCCTGTATGTGCTGATTGCAGTGGGATAGGGAGATACATCCATGGTGTTCTGCGGCAAACGCCGTTCCCGGCAGGGCGGATGGAGATAACCGCGCCTTTCGCTCCAGGCCCTGCGGAACGTCGGCCTCCGCCCGGGGAAGAGCGGGCATGTCACCGCGGCCGCTCTCGTGCTCCTGCGCGCCGGACACGATCGCGCCACCTGATCACCGAACGCGAGGAGCCGTCGTGCCGCAGGGCGCGCCGCCGACCTGCCGGGGTGTGCCGGTCCGCGCCCAGGCCTGCTGGACGGTCCTGTAGTCGGTCACGACGATCCCCTCCCGCCGGATGAGTTCGCGTGCCTCCGGCGATGTCAGGAACTCGTAGTCGGTCCGGCGTACGCGCCAACCGCCGTCGATCGCCCGCGACTCCTCGTTGCCCAGGCCGGGATGCACCGCCCACTCGCTCAGGCCGGCCGGCAGGTCGCGCAGCAGCTCGGCGTACCGCGCCGCCTTGCCGTCGACGTCGAGACCGAAACTGTCCAGGAAGTCGTTGTCGGTGACCGGCAGGCCCCGCCGTCGCGCCTTCCGGCGTCCGGGTTCGAGCCAGACCCGCACCGCCAGGCCGTACTCCTCGGCCAGCGCCACGGTCAGGTCGAAGATGTCGTCACGTCCCCCGTCGGCCAGGCAGTGCCAGTCCAGATGGGTCGGCGCCAGCCCGGTGCCGACCACGGCGTCGACCTGTGCGCGGAACTCGAGCTCCACCTCGTCCAGACGAGCCCGGGCGAGAAGCTCGGGAACCTGGGCGGGCGTGAACAGCTCACCCGTCTCGTCGAGCAGCGAGGTCACCTTCTCCTTCGCGGTCAGCGGCCCCCACCGGTAGTGGGTCGTGTCGCAGAACAGGGTGAGGTGGATCCCGAACGGGATCTCCGGCCGCCGGCGAAGCAGGTGCATGGCGTGCGGCGCCCACGGGCACGGCACCATCAGGCTGCACGAACTGGCGATCCCCTGCTCGATCGAGTCGACGACCGCGGCGTTGATCGCGTGGTACATCCCGAAGTCGTCGTTGTTCACGATGAGCACCCGGGCGTCGGGAGGGAAACCCAGCAGCTCGCTCGACAGAACCGAGGGAGTGGCGGGCTCGAAGGCGTGGTCATCCATAGCCGCAGCGTGCAGGAGTGGTGAAGGGCACGTCCAGGCAATTGTCGCGAACGGCCTGTTGTGAACGGTCTCGGCCCGCCCCGGCGGTTCCCGGATCACCGGCGATCTCCCGCGGAGCCGGTGGGAGGTGGCGGACACCGCTCCCCACCGGCTCCGGAAGACGAACCCTCACGGCTTCACACGGGTCAGGGCCTCTCGATCTGGGCGGGCGGCGTCCCCTCGGGCTTGGGAACGCGGATCGTGTCGGAGGGCCGGTCTCCCCTGTTGCGCGCGAGCGCGGTGGGATAGCAGTCGTAATAGCAGTAGTAGCGGTCGCAGTAGCGCAGGAAACAGATCCAGCCGGCCTCCGCCGTCCGCTCGCAGACGGCCGCCGGAGCCGCCCGGGACGACGCGGCGTGCGCACCGGCCGCCGGGAGGCCGACGAGCAGCCCGGCACCGGCCAGGACCGCGCCGGCCAAAACAACGCCGGCGTCGCGAATGAAGATGTTCATGATCCTCCTCGGTCACGTACGGGACACGACAAGGACGAACGTAATCATTCGACTACACAGAGTCACGTAACCGATCGGCACGTGTCGGGCGTTCCCGGCCGCCGGCGGGTGGCCGGACCGGGGCGGGTGAGTCACATCTCCGCGACCTGGGGGACCGCCACCGAGCGCCGGGCGATGGAGCGTACGATCTCGCCGGTGCGCACGGCGGTCATGGACAGCAGCGACGAGGCGATCCCGTGGCTGCCCTCGGTGGCCCCCTGGAGGTAGACGCCCCAGGTCTGACCGGGGTCGGTGGCGATCCGGTAGTCGCGCTCCACGAGCAGCTCGCCCGCCTCGCCCGTGTGGCAGTGCTTGCGCGCCTCGCCGAGCAGGTCGAGGGGGTTGCGCTCGCGGTAGCCGGTCGCGCAGACGACCGCGTCGGCCTCGATCGTGCTCACCTCGCCCGTGGGCAGGAAGCACATCCGGACCCGGGCGGTGTCGCCGTCGTCGTGCACGTCGAGCAGGCGGGAGGCGTTCAGCATGCGCAGCCGCTGGACCCCGGCGACCTTCTCGGCGTAGGAGCGCCGGTAGAGCTCGTCGATCAGGTCGAGGTCCACCACCGAGTAGTTGGTGTTGCGGGAGTAGGCGAACAGCATGCGCTTCACGTCTTCGGGCGCGGTGAAGAAGTGGTCGACGGCCTCCGGGTCGAAGATGCGGTTGGCGAAGGGGCTGTCGTCGGCCGGCGAGTAGCCGTACCGGGTGAAGACGGCACAGACCTCCGCGGAGGGATAGGTGCGGTGCAGGTGCTCGACGGTCTCGGCCGCGCTCTGCCCGGCGCCGACCACGACGAACCGCCCGGGCTCGCGCCCGCCGAGGGCCTCGAGCCGGGACAGCAGCTCCTCGGTGTGCCAGACCCGCTCGCCCTGCCGCACGCCGTCGGGAAGCACGGGGTCGAGGCCGACCGCGATCACGAGGTTGCGGGTCAGGCAGGTGTGCAGCTCGTCGCCGTGCTGCACGACGACCTCGAGGGTGTCGTCGTCGTGCGGGCGCACCGCGACGACCTCGGAGTCGTAGCGCACCAGGCCGGCGAAGGAGGCGGCGGCCCACTCCAGGTAGTCGTGGAACTCCAGCCTGGTGGGGAACATGGTCTTGTGGTTGATGAAGTCGACCAGCCTCCCCTTCTCCTGCAGGTAGGACAGGAAGGAGTAGGAGCTGGTGGGGTTGCGCAGGGTGACCAGGTCCTTGAGGAAGTGGACCTGCATCGTGGCGCCCTCGATGAGCATGTTGCGGTGCCAGCCGAACCTCGGTTGCCTCTCGAAGAAGACCGCGTTCACGCCGGCGCCGTACTCCTCCTCCAGGGCCACCGCGAGCGCGAGGTTGGACGGGCCGAAACCGATGCCCACGACGTCATAGACCGGGCTCGACATGTTCGCCTCTCACGTACTGAAGGGATGGTCCCCCCGCGGCCGGGCGGCGGCGGGGGGCGGCATCGAACAGGATGGAACGGGATCGGACGGGGTGGTTCAGGCCCCGCCGGCGGCCTTGGCGGCCTTGGCGACCTGGGGCACGACCTGGTCGATCACGTACGGGACGGCCAGCGGCGTCGGCGTGCGCAGCGGCCAGAACGCCTTGAGGTCGAGCGGCACGTAGGAGCCGCGCTTGACCACGTCGAGGCCGGCGAACAGCTGGTTGGCCTCGATCTTCTTCTGGGTGGCCGCGTCGTCGTTGTAGTGGCTGAGCAGCAGGTCGACGTCGAGGACCCCGACCTTCTCCATGCTCAGCTCGGCCGCGAAGCCCTCGCCGGGAAGCGCCTTGACCTCCTCGGGCAGCTCGAGCCCGAACTGGCCGAAGAGCTGGACGCTGATGTCGGTGTCGGACTTCATCACGCCGATGTTGCCGGAGGGGAAGACGCTGGTCAGCGCGAACTTCTTGCCGTCCAGCTCGGGGTGGGTGGTCTTGACCGAGGCGATCTTCGCCTCGACGTCGCCGACGAGCTTCTCCCCCTCGTCGGCCTTGCCGACCGCCTTGGCGACCTGGCGGGCCACCACCTGCCACGAGTCCTGCGCGGGGCCGGTCTCGTAGGCGGTCGTCGGCGCGAGCTGGGAGAGGTTGGCGTACTCCTTGTCGATGTAGTAGTCGCCGCCCGCGAGGATCAGGTCGGGCTTGAGCGAGGCGATCTGCTCCAGCGAGAAGCCCGCCTCTCCGGCCTTCAGCAGCGTCGGCTTGGTGCCGGAGATCTTCGGGGCGGTCCAGGGGGCGAGCCCGTCGGGCTGGACTCCGGTCAGCTCCGCCATGGCGACCGGCTGCACGCCCAGGGCGAGCAGGGTGTCCTGGTCGACCTCGCCGAGGGCGACGATGCGCTGGGGGGCGGACTCGATCGTGGTGGTGCCGAGCTTGTGCTTGATGGTGACCGGGAATCCGGCGGTCTGGGTCGCGGGGGCGTTCGCGGCGGCCTGTTCGGCCCCGCCGCTCTCGCCGGCGCACGCGCCCACCAGGCCGAGGCCCAGCAGCAGCGTTCCGGTCGCGGCCAGGCGGCGCATTGTGTCGCGCATGAGTATGGGTTCCTTCCAAAGCCCGGGAGGGCTGTCAGTTTTAGGTTAGCCTTCCCTAACCTAACAATCTTTGACGGTTGTGGGAAGCGCCTCATTCCAGGCGGTTCATGAGTTCTGCCACGGTTTGGGCTGTCATGAGGGTCGCGACCTTCACTCCGGCGCAGCCCGGCTCCCGCCGGATGCGGCGCACCAGCTGCATGACGAGCAGCGAGTGCCCGCCCAGGTCGAAGAAGTTGTCGTGCGGGCCGACCGCGTCCACCTCCAGGACCTCGGCGAACGCCCGGCACAGCATCGCCTCGCGGTCGTCGTCGCGCCGGGCCGCGCCGTCGCGGCCGTCGCCGGTCCCGGTGCCGGTGCCGGTGCCGGTGCCGGTGCCGGTGACCGTACGGGCCGTGAGCGTGACGGGCAGGTCGCCCAGGCGCGCCTCGGGGTCGGCCGCGACGGCCTCCAGCACGCCGACGAGCGCCCCGATCATCGTGTCGATCGTGGCCGGGTCGAACAGGTCGGCCGAGTAGTCGACGACGAGGTGGAGCTCCTCCCCCCGCTCCCGGAAGATGAAGTCGAGGTCGAACTTCGCCGCGGGCGGGCTGAAGAGCGCCTCCCGCTGCCGCAGCCCCGGGAAGCGGACGTCGCCCATGGCCTGGTTCTCGTAGCCGACCATCACCTGGAACAGCGGATTCCTGCCGGGCACCCGGGGGGGCCGCAGCGCCTCGACGAGCGCCTCGAACGGCAGGTCCTGGTTGGCGAGCCCGGCCAGGTCGGTGTCGCGGACGCGGGCGAGCAACTCGGCGAAGGAGGGGTCCCCCGAGGCGTCGGCGCGCAGCACGAGCGTGTTGACGAAGAAGCCGACCAGGTCGCCGGCCGCCTCGTCGGTACGGCCCGCGACGGGGCTGCCCAGCGGGATGTCCTCCCCCGCGCCCGCGCGGTGCAGCAGCGCGGCGACCGCGCTCTGGCAGACCATGAACATGCTGGCCTGGGCGCCGCGCGCCAGCTCGCGGAGCCGCTCGACCAGCGAGGCGGGCAGCCGCCTGGTCGTGGTCCCGCCGCGCTGGCCGACGGTGGCGGGCCTGGGCCGGTCCACCGGCAGCGGGATCTCCTCCGGCATGCCCGACAGCGCCTTGGCCCAGTAGTCGAGCTGGCGGGCGTGCAGACTGCCCGGGTCGACGGGGTCGCCGAGCAGCTCACGCTGCCAGAGCGTGTAGTCGGCGTACTGCACGGCGGGCGGCTTCCACTCCGGCATGTCCTCGGGTGCCGTCCCGTCCAGCCGCGCGGCGTAGGCGCGCGCCACGTCCCCGGCGAACGGCCCGAAGGACCACTCGTCGAACGCGATGTGGTGGAACACGGCGAGCAGCAGGTGCTCGTCCTCCCCCTCCGGGATGAGCGCGACCCGCAGCGGGATCTCGGTGGCGAGGTCGAACGGCCGCGCGATCACCTCCTCGGGCGGGCAGGTGGTGATCTCCAGGACCGGCCGCGCCCGCTCCGGCGGCAGGATCCGCTGGTAGGGCACGCCCTCGTGCTCGGCGAAGACGGTGCGCAGGCTCTCGTGCCTGGCCGTCACGTCGCCGATCGCGGCGCGCAGCGCGTCCACGTCCAGCTCGCCGCTCAGGTGCACGGCGAGCGGCAGGTGGTACGCCTCGCGGGGGCCGTCGTCCTCGCGCAGGATCTGGTCGATCAGCCAGAGCCTGCGCTGCGCGTACGACAGCGGGACGCGCTCGGGCCGCTCCCTGGGCGCCAGCGGGGGCCTGAGCGTGGCACCGGCCCGGTCGTGCAGCCGGGTGGCCAGCTCGGCGACGTTCGGCGCCTCGAACAGGTCGCGGATCGCGAGCTCGGTGCGCAGCACCGCGCGCACCCTGCCGACCAGCCGGGTCGCCAGCAGCGAGTGCCCGCCCAGGTCGAAGAAGCCGTCGTCGATGCCGACGCCCGAGACGTCGAGCACCTCGCCGAACAGGGTGCACAGCAGGTGTTCCACCGCGGTCCTGGCGGCGCGGCCCGACCCGCGCGGGCCCTGCCGGTCGGGGGCGGGCAGCGCCCGCCGGTCCAGCTTGCCGTTGACGGTCAGCGGCAGCGCGTCCAGCGTGACCACCGCGCTCGGCACCATGTAGCCGGGCAGCCGCCTCTTGAGCCCCTCGCGCACCCGCGCGGCGAGCGCCCCGTGGTCGCGGGCCGCCGCCGGGTTGTTCGCGTACGACGCGGGCCTGCGGTCCGGGTCCGCCGGCAGGAAGGCGGCCCCTCCGCCGAAGACGGCGTCGTAGTGGCCGACCTCGTCCGAGGGGGTGGTCACCACGCCGGGGTCGAGCGCGTACAGCAGCTCGGGCTCGATCCCCTCCGCCGGTGCCCGCAGCAGCTCGCGCGCCTCCCGGTGGGAGGCGCCGCCCTCCAGCGCGCGCAGCGCGGCGAGCTCGGCCGACAGCCTGGGGTCGGGGACGGCGCGCACCCGGAGCGGCCCGGAGCGGCCGGACAGGCGGGCCGCCAGGTCGTCGGCTCCGGCCCAGTCCACGACCGGGGTCTCGGCGGGCGCCGCGGCGGGCGACTTCCAGAGGGTCACGTCGTAGCGGTGCCTGCTGAGCTCGTTGTGGTGGACGCCCCGCTTGGTCCGGACCTCCACCCGCGCGGCCAGGCCGAGGGAGGCGAAGAACGCGGGGTCGAGGAGGAGCTCCTTCTCCATCCGCACGGCCCGGTCGATCGCCGCCGTACCGGTGCCGTCGTCGCTTCCCCGTCCGAGCTGGATGGCCGCGTGCAGGAGGCGCACCGACCGCAGGTCGCGCACGTCGCCGACGAACACCGCGCCGCCGGGGGCGAGCAGGTCCATCGCGGCGGCGATCACGTCGGCGAGGTATCCGGCGCTCGGGAAGTACTGGACCACCGAGTTGACGACGATCGTGTCGAAGTGGCCGGCGGGCAGGCCGGTGGTGTCGTGCGCGGCCTGGCAGCTCAGGCGCACCGGCGAGCCGGGGCCGAGGTCGGCCCGCAGCTTGGCGATGACGGGGGCCGCGAAGTCGGTGCCCCAGTACTCCTCGCGGCCGGGGGCCAGGCGCGACAGCAGCAGGCCGGTGCCGACGCCGATCTCCAGCACCCGCCTGGGCCCGAGGTCCTCGATGCGGGCCACGGTGGTCTCGCGCCACTCGCGCATGTGCTCCAGCGGGATGGGCGAGCCGTCGTAGCTGCTGTCCCAGCCCGCGAAGTCCTCGGCGTGGACGGCGGTGCCGATCTCGGTGTACTCGGCGTCGTAGATCTGCCGCCACTCGGCCAGGTGCTCGCGCTCGGCGTCGGGGCGCGCGGCGCCGTCGGGCACCACGTAGCCGATGAGGCGCTTCACCCCGGGCACCTCGGTGCCGGCGGCGATGACGGCGGCCTGCCCGACCCCGGGCTCGGCGGCCAGCGCGGTCTCGACCTCCTCCAGCTCGACCCGGTAACCGCGGATCTTCACCTGCTCGTCGGTACGGCCCAGGAAGTCGATGTTGCCGTCCGGGCGCACCCGTACGAGGTCGCCGGTGCGGTACATCCGGCCGCCGCCGAACGGGTCGGCGACGAAGCGTTCCGCGGTCAGGCCCGGCCGGTCGAGGTAGCCCCGGGCCAGGCCGGCCCCGGCGATGTAGAGCTCTCCCGGTGCGCCGGGCGGGACCGGGCGCAGCCAGCCGTCGAGCACGTAGCCCCGGGTGTTCCAGATCGGCTTGCCGACCGTGGGCGTGGCGCTGTCCTCGGTGCCGCCGCCCAGCGTGTTGATGGTGTACTCGGTCGGGCCGTAGAGGTTGTAGCCCAGCACCCCCTCGGCCTCCGCGAGCCGGTCCCACACGGCCGCCGGGACGGCCTCGCCGCCCAGCAGCACGAGCGGCGGGCGGTGCTCGCCGTCGAGCAGTCCCTCCTCCAGCAGCTGCTGCGCGTAGGTCGGCGTCACGTTGATGACGTCGATCCGGTGGCGCCGCAGGTACTCGGTGAGCGCCTCGGCGTCGCGCCGCAGCTCCTCGTCGCACACGTGCACCTCGTGGCCCTCGATGAGCCAGAGCAGCTCCTCCCACGACATGTCGAAGGAGAACGACACGGTGTGCGCGATCCGCAGCCGCCGCCCGGCGGAGGCCACCACCGGGTCGAAGATGTTGGCCCGGTGGTTGAACTGCATGTTGGTCAGGCCCCGGTAGGGGGTGACCACGCCCTTGGGACGCCCGGTGGACCCGGAGGTGTAGATCACGTACGCCGGGTGCTCCAGCCGTCCCGGCACGTCCCTGCCGAAGCCGGGCAGCTCCTCCGCCGTCAGCCCGGTGCCGGGCAGGCCCGCCAGCGTCTCCCGCACGGCGGGGTCGTCGAGCAGGATCGAGGAACCGGGGTTCGCCAGCCCGGCGGCGATGTCGCGGTGCGAGACCAGGCAGGCGGGGGCGGCGTCGGCCAGCATGAAGTCGAGCCGGTCGGCCGGGTAGTCCAGCTCCAGGGGAAGGTAGGCGGCGCCCGTCTTGAGCACCGCGAACAGCGCGACGACCATCTCGGCGGAGCGGGGCAGCGCGAGGGCGACGACCCGTTCCGGACCGGCGCCGTGCGCCTTCAGCAGCCGGGCCAGGCGGTTGGCCGCCGCGTCCAGCTCGGCGTAGGTGAGCCGCGTGTCGGGCTGGGAGACCAGGGCGAGCTCGTCCGGGGTGCGCGCGGCCTGCTCGGCGAGCAGCTCGGCGATGGTCAGGTCGGGGACGGACCGCTCGGCCTCGGCCCAGTCGCGGCGCAGGCCCTCGTGCTCGTCGGGCAGGAGCAGGTCGAGCCGGTGGCAGGGGGTGTCGGGCGCGGCGGCGAGGGTCTCCAGGACGCGCACGTACCGGTCGGTGAGCCGTTCGGCCTCGGCCTCGGTGAAGGCGTCGCCCCGGTACATGACGCGCAGGCCCGCGCCGGGCTCGACGACCATGGTGACCGGGTAGTGGGTCGCGTCGCGGACCTGGCGGCCGGTCACCCGCACGTCGCCGCCGGGGCCGAACCCGCGCCCGGTGGGCATGCCGGGGAAGTTCTGGAACACGAAGAGGGTGTCGAAGAGGGTGCCGAGGCCCGTCACCCGCTGCACGTCGGCGAGCGCGACGTAGGAGTGGTCGAACAGCTCCGACTGGAACGTCTGCACCCGCTCCAGGACGGTGCGCAGCGGGTCGGCCGCCGAGGCGCGCACCCGGACGGGGACGGTGTTGAACAGCAGGCCGACGACGGACTCGACGCCGTCGACGTCGGGGTGGCGGCCGGACACCGAGACGCCGAAGACCACGTCGTCGCGGCCGGTGAGACCGGCCAGGAGCAGTCCCCAGGCGCTCTCGTACAGGGTGCCGAGGGTGAGGCCGGACTCGCGGGCGAGGGTGCCGAGCCGGGCGGCGAGGTCCTCGGGCAGCGCGCGGTGGATCTCCCCCGCGGTGGCGAGGTCGGCCGGGCGGTCGGCCAGCTCGGGCCGCAGCAGGGTCGGCTCGTCGAGCCCTTCCAGGCTGCGGCCCCACGTCTTGATCGTGGCCTGCCGGTCCTGGGCGTTCACCCAGTCGAGGTAGGCGTGGAAGGGGACGGCGGGCCGGGCCCACTCGGTGCCGGAGTCGGTGTAGAACTCCAGCAGCGAGGTGACCAGCAGGCCGCCCGACCAGCCGTCCAGCAGGATCAGCTCGGAGGTGAGCACCAGCCGGAAGTCGTCCTCGCCCACCCTCGCCAGCGCGAAGCGGATCAGCGGCGGCGCGTCGGGGACGAACGGCCGGGCGCGCTGGGCCTCGACGAACGCCTCCAGCGCCTGCGGGTCACCGGTCTCGGCGTAGGTCCAGTCGACCTCGAAGTGCTCGGGGACGAACTGCACGGTACGGCCGCCGTCGGTGCGGAACCCGGCCCGCAGGTTGGGGAACTTCAGCAGCACCTCGCGCGCGGCCCCGGCCAGCCGGTCGGGGTCGACGGGCCCGGCCAGGGTCACCACGGCCTGCTGGACGTAGATGTCGCGGTCCTCACCGGCGAGCATCAGGTGGAACAGCAGGCCCTCCTGCAGCGGCGACAGCGGCAGCTCGGCCCGTCCCTCCACCGGCCCGCCCGCCACGACCTCGCCGGACAGGACCTCGCCCTCGCCGGGCGGGGTCTCGCCGGACGGGACCGTCACGTCGTCCGCGGGCGCGCCGCCGGAGGGGGCCTTCACGGTGCCGTTCACGGTGCCGGCGGAGGCGGAGAGGTCCGCGACCCCGGCCAGGGCCTCGACGGTACGCAGCCGGAAGACGTCGCGGACGGTGAAGGGGAGGCCCGCGCGGCGGGCGCGTCCCACGAGCAGGGCCGCGCTGATGCTGTCGCCGCCGGTGCGGAAGAAGTCGTCGTCGGCGTTGACGCCGTCCCGCCCGAGGGCCTCGGCGACGAGCCCGGCGATGGCGCGCTCGGCGCCGGTTCGCGGCGCCCGGCCCTCGCGGACGGCGGGCTCGGGCAGCGCGCGCCGGTCGAGCTTGCCGTTGGGGGTGCGCGGCAGCTCGTCGAGGCCGACGAGCACGGAGGGGACGAGATGGTCGGGCAGGATCTCGCCGAGCCCGGCCCGCAGCGCGTCGAGGTCGAGGTCCGGCTCGCCCACGACGTAGCCGACGAGGCGCGGCCCCGAGCGGGCCGCCACGGCCGCCTGGCGCACGCCGGGCCGCGCGGCGAGCACCGCCTCGACCTCTCCCGGCTCGATGCGGAAGCCGCGGATCTTGACCTGGTCGTCGGCCCGGCCCAGGAACTCCAGCGATCCGTCGCGGCGGCGGCGCACCCGGTCGCCGGTGCGGTAGAGCCGCGATCCCGGCGGGCCGAAGGGGTCGGCCACGAACCGCTCCGCGGTGCGGGCCGGGTCGCCGAGATACCCGCGCGCCAGGCCGTCCCCGGCCAGGTAGAGCTCGCCGACCGGGACCTCGCGGAGCCCGGCGTCCAGGACGTACGCCACGGTGTTGGCGATCGGGACGAGCCCGCCGGCGCCCTCGGCGACCAGGCTGTCGCCGGCCGCCTCCGAGCAGCCGTACAGGTTGACCAGGCGGGCGGGGACCCTCGCGGCCAGCGCGGCGGGCAGGGCCTCGCCGCTGCTCACCCACGTGGTGACCGAACCGAGGTTCTCGCGCTCCCCCGCCTCTTCCGTCTCCACGAGCGCGGCCAGCAGGCTCGGCACGACCGTCACCAGGTTCACGTCGTGGCGGCGGATCAGCTCGGCCAGGGCGAGCGCGTCGGTGGCGGTGTCGTCGTCCGCGACGACGACGGTGTCACCGGCGACGAGGCCGCCGAGCAGCTCGGTGCTGCCGTCGATGAAGGCCGGTGAGCTCTTGGCGACCCGCACGCCGGTGGGGGCGAGGCCCGCGCCCCAGGCGAGCCGGTTGGCCAGCGCCCGCTGGGTGCCGACGACGGCCTTGGGGGTCCCGGTGGATCCCGAGGTGAAGATCACGTATGCGGGATGGTCGGGGCGGACCTCGGCCCGGGCGCGGGGCGGGGCGTCCCGCGGCGGCTCGTCGGCGCCGAGGACCAGCAGCGGCCTGGCGGTGCCGAGCATCAGGTCGATCCTGGAGCGCGGGTAGGTCGTGTCGATCGGCAGGTAGGCCGCGCCGGTCTTGAGCACGGCGAGCAGGGCCACGACGAGCTCGGCCGAGCGGGGCAGCGCGATCGCGACGATCTCCTCGGGGCCCGCCCCCGCCGCGGCGAGCCGGTCGGCGAGGGCCTCGGCGCGCTCGTCCAGCTCGGCGTAGGTGAGGGTCGTCGCGCCGCCGGAGACACCGCCGGAGACACCGTCGGTGTCGCCGTCGGTGACACCGCCGGCGACGACGGCCGTGGCGTGCGGGGTGCGCGCCACCTGCGCCTCGATCCGCTGGGCGACGGTGAGCGGGGCGAACGCGCGGGCGGTGTCGGGCCGCGCGAGTCCCTGGGGCGGGGTGCCGAGCGACGACAGGCGTCGCGCCGGGTCCTCGGTGACCTGGTCGAGCAGCGCGCCGAGCTCGGTGAGCATGCCGGTGACGGTCTCGGCGTCGAAGAGGTCCGTGGCGTAGGCGACGAACCCCTCGATCAGCTCCTCGCCCTCGGCGAAGTAGATGTCCAGGTCGAACTTGACGCCGCCGGTCTCGGGCAGGAACGGCTCGGCGCGCACGCCGGGCAGCCGCAGCCGCACGTCCTCCAGCCGCTGGTGGACGATCATCACCTGGAACAGCGGGCTGCGGGCGAGCGAGCGTTCGGGGGCGAGGCGCTCCACGACCTGCTCGAACGGTACGTCCGCGTTGGAGAACGCGGCCAGGTCGGTGTGGCGGACCCGTTCCAGGAGCTCGGTGAAGGTGGGGTCGCCGGTCAGGTCGGTGCGCAGCACGACGAGGTTGACGAACACGCCGACCAGGTCCGCGAGGTCCTCGTCGGGGCGGCCCGCGATGGGCGAGCCGAGCGCCACGTCGTCGCCCGCGCCGGCCCGGTGCAGGAGCGCGGCCACGGCGGCGTGCAGGACCATGAAGACGCTGGTGCCGGTCTCCAGGGCGAGCCGTCGCGCCCCGGCCAGCGGCAGCCGGAACGGCGCCAGCCCGCCCCGGTGGCTCGCCTCGGCGGGACGGGGCCGGTCGGCCGGCGGCGCGCTCTCCTCGGGCAGCCCGCGCAGCGTCCGCTCCCAGAAGTCGAGCTGGCCGGCGGGGGCCGGGGACTCGCTCCGCCAGACGGCGTAGTCGGCGTACTGCACGGGCAGCGGCGCCCAGTCCGGCGCGGTGCCCGCGGTGCGGGCGGTGTAGGCGCGCGACAGGTCGGCGAGCAGCGGGGTGAACGACCACTCGTCGGCGGCGGCGTGGTGCTGGAGCACGACGAGCACAGACTCCTCAGGCTCCTCAGCCTCCTCGGCGGAGACCCGCAGCAGGGTGGCCCGGACGGGCAGGTCGGCCCCGAGGTCGAAGGCGTGCGAGGCGGCCCTCGTCTCGGCCGCGCGCAGCCGTTCCTCCGGCCAGCCGCGCGCGTCCACCACGTCGAAGGCGGCCTCGCCGGTGTCGAGGACGCGCTGGACCGGCAGCCCGTCGGGGCCCTCCTCCAGCAGGGTGCGCAGCGCCTCGTGCCGGGCGACGACGTCGCCGAACGCGGCGCGCAGCGCGTCGACGTCGACCGGCCCGTACAGCCGCAGGCCGAGCGGCAGCGCGTCGGCGGCCGAGGGGCCGCGCAGGCGCTCCTCGAACCAGAAGCCGCGCTGGGCGGGCGAGGCGGGCACGATCGCGGGCCTGGTCACGTCGCGGACCCTCGGCCGGGTGCCCCGTACCAGCCTGGTCGCCAGCGTGGCGACCGTGGGCGCCTCGAAGACGTCGGCGATGGTGAGCTCGGCGTCGAGCGCGGCGCGCACCCGCCCGGCGAGGCGGGTGGCGAGCAGGGAGTGGCCGCCCAGGGCGAAGAAGTCGTCGTCGACGCCCACGGACTCCAGGCCGAGGGTCTCGGCGAAGACCGCGCACAGCGCCGCCTCGCGGTCGTCACGCGGTCCCCGGCTCGACGCCTGGACCTCGGGCGCGGGCAGCGCGGCCCGGTCGAGCTTGCCGTTGACGGTGCGCGGCAGCGCCTCGAGCAGGACCGTCGCCGCGGGAAGCATGTACTCGGGCAGTGCCCCGGCCGCCGCCGCCCGCAGGCCCGCCTCGTCGAGGTCGCCGTCCGGCACGACGTACGCGACCAGACGCTTCTCGCCCGGCGTGTCCTCGCGGACCACGACGGCGGCCTGGGCGACGCCGGGGTGGGCGGCGAGCACGGCCTGCACCTCGGCGGGCTCGATGCGGAAACCGCGGATCTTCACCTGGTCGTCGGTGCGCCCCAGGTACTCCAGCGTCCCGTCGCGGCCCCATCTGGCCAGGTCGCCGGTGCGGTACATGCGCTCGCCGGGCGGGCCGAAGGGGTCGGCGACGAAGCGTTCGGCGGTCAGGCCCGGCCTGCCCGCGTAGCCGCGGGCCAGCTGCGTCCCCGCGAGGTAGAGCTCGCCGGGGACGCCGACCGGGGCCGGGCGCAGCGCGGCGTCCAGGACGTACGCGCGGGTGTTGGGGAACGGCCTGCCGATCCCGGACGACGGCAGCTCGGCGGAGGTCGCCCAGATCGTCGCCTCGGTCGGCCCGTACACGTTGACGGCCGACGCCGCCACCGCGTGCAGGGTCCCGGCGAGCGCGGCCGGGAGGGCCTCGCCGCCGACGAGGACCCGCAGCCCGCGCAGCGCGGACGGGTCCAGCGAGCCCAGCAGCGACGGGGTGCCCTGGACGACGGTCGCCCCGGCGAGCAGCGCGCCCAGCGCCGCCGGTTCGCGCACGGTCTCGCGCCCGGCGAGCACGACGGTCGCGCCGCTGACCAGCGGCACGTACAGCTCCAGCGCGGCGATGTCGAACGCGATCGTGGTCACCGCGACCAGCCGGTCGCCGGCGCCCAGGGCCAGGCGATCCCTCATGGTGAGGAGGAAGGCGGTGAGCGCGGAGTGCGGGACGGCCACGCCCTTGGGCCGGCCGGTCGAGCCCGAGGTGTAGATGACGTACGCCAGGTCGCCGCCCCGGACCGGGCACGACGGCTCTTCTTCGGCGATCGGCTCGGGAAGCGTGCCGGGGGACGCCTCGTCCGGGGTCAGCGTCGCGGTTCCCTGCGGGAGGAGGGCGGCGGTCTCCGGGGTCGCGATCACGCAGAGCGGGGCCGCGTCCCGGAGCATGTAGGCGAGCCGGTCGGCCGGGTGGTCCAGGTCCAGCGGCAGGTAGGCGGCGCCCGACTTCAGCACGGCCAGCAGCGCGACCACCAGGTCGGGGGTGCGGGGCAGGGCCAGCGCGACGACCCCGCCCGGTCCCGCGCCGCGCTCGCGCAGCGTCCGGGCGAGGGCCGAGGCCCGCAGGTCCAGCTCGGCGTAGGTGAGCGTGGCCCCGCCGTCGCCGCCGACGGCGACGGCGCCGGGGGTGCGGGCGGCCTGCTCCTCGAACAGGGAGGTCACCGTCGTGTCCGGGACGGGGCGCGAGGTGTCGTTCCACTCCGCGAGCAGGGCCGACTCGGCCGCGCCGAGCAGCTCCAGGTCGGCGATCCGCAGGTCCGGGCGGCTCACCGCGTCGCCGAGCAGCGTCTCCAGGTGGGCGAGGAGGGCGTCGACGCGCTCGTCGTCGAACAGCTCGCGCCGGAAGGTGGCCTCGACGGTCATCCCGCCGGGCCGGACGAAGGCCTCCAGCGACAGGTCGAAGTGGGTGGTGCCGTTGTGGATGTGCGTCCAGCTCGTGGCGACGCCGGGCAGGTCCAGCTCGCCGATCTCCTGGGCGAGGAACAGCAGCATGGTGTCGAAGAACGGCGAGCCGCCGCGCCTGCGGGCGGGCCGCAGCTCCCGCACGATCGCGTCGTAGGGCAGCGTCCGGTTCGCGAACCCCTCGGTGCAGGTGTCGCGGACCCGGTGCAGGACCTCGCGGAAGGTGGGCGCGCCGGACAGGTCGGTGCGCAGCACGAGGGTGTTGCCGAAGTTCCCGGCCAGCCGCTCGATCTCGGTGTGCTCGCGGTTCATCACGGCCGAGCCGATCGCGATGTCGGTCGCGCCGGTGTAGCGGTGCAGCAGCACCGCGTGCGCGGCGAGCATCACCATGTACGGGGTGAGGTTCTCCCCGGCGGCCAGCTCCCGCATCCCGGCGACGACGGCGTCGTCGAAGCGGCGTGCCCTGCGCCCGCCCCGCTCGGACGCGGTCGCGCCGCGCGGGCGGTCGGCGGGCAGGTCGAGGGGCGCGGGCGGCGGGTCGAGGCGCCGCCGCCAGTAGTCCATCTCCTCCGCCGGGTGCGGGCGGTTCTGCTCCCAGGCGGCGAAGTCGGGATAGTGCACGGTCAGCGTGGGCAGGCCGTGCGGCTCGCCGGAGACGGCGGCGCGGTACAGGGCCGACAGGTCGCGTGACAGCGATCCCCAGGTCATGCCGTCCCAGGCGATGTGGTGCACGACCAGGACCAGGCCGTACGCGTCGTCGCCGAACCGGAGCAGCTCCAGCCGGATCGGCCGGTCGGCGCGCAGGTCGAAGGGGAGCGCCGCGAGCCGCGCGGCGTACGCCTCGGCGTCGGCCTCGGCGCAGTCGCGCACCGGCAGGTCGAGGGAGTCGTCGGCGACGACGTGCTGGAACGGCGTCCCCTCGTCGTTCTCGCCGTAGACGGTGCGCAGCACCGCGTGCCTGCGCAGGAGGGCGCGCAGCGCCTCGCGCAGCGCGCCGGTGTCGAGCGCGCCCGACATGCGTACCAGCAGGCACACGTTGTAGGCGGGGCTGGCGGGGAACGTCCGGTGGTGCAGCCACATGCTCTGCTGCGCGTAGGACAGCGGGGCCGGGCCACCGGAGCGGCGTGGAGTGATGCGGTCCCTGCCGGGGCCGAGCCCCGCCTCGGCCATCATCCGCCGCATCAGTTCGCGCCGCCGTGCGACGTCCTGCTGCTGTTCCCGCACGCTCAACTCTTCCTTCGGGGCCGGGTAGGGCACGCTGTCACGCATTGACACTTAGGTTAGCCTTGCCTCTTAAATCCACACAAGGTTAGCCTTACCTAAATTGATCGGTGTTACCCGGTTTTGCAGAGGGGTGGGTTCGTTGTCCTTTGGTGTCCGCACGGATGAGATGCGCGCAGAGGTAGTGGTCGAGAGCGCAGCCGACCCGTTGCGTCTGGTCACCCGCCTGGCCGGGTCCGGGCTGTTCGACGACTACACCGTGTACGAGCGACCGGGTCTGTGGACCTTCGCGGGCGGAGTCGCGGGCGAGGTGATCCTCGAACCCGGAGTCGTGCGCAGCCGCTGGCTGGACGGGCCCTCCCTGGCCTCCGCGACCTCGATGGACCCGCTGGAGTCGCTCGTCTCGTTCGACTCGATGCGCTCGGTGCACTCGCTCGACTCGGTGGACGAGCCGTGGTCCGGCCGTCCGGCCGCGGCGCTGGAGGCGGCGTTGCGGGCCGCCCCGTGGCCGGTCTGGAACGCCTACGGCTGGATCGCGTTCGAGTTCGCCGCGCTCACCCCGGCGGGCAGGCTCGCCCACCTGGTCGTGCCGCGCACCGAGGTGCGCATCGAGGCGGGACGCGCGCTGGTGGTGAGCGTGGACCCCGACGAGGCGGAGCGGGTCGCCGAGCTGCTGTCCGGCCGGGGCGGTGTGCCCAGGCCGCCGGCACCGGCGCCGTCACCGGTCGACGTGCGCCCCGGCGGCGACGTGTACCGGTCGCGGGTCGCCCAGGCGATCTCCGAGATCGACGCCGGGCTCTACGAGAAGGTCATCGTCTCCCGGCGGCTGCCGATCCCGTTCCCCGTCGACGTCGTCGCGACGTACGCGTGCGGCCGGGCCGCCAACACCCCGGCCCGCTCCTTCCTCCTCGACCTGGACGGCTTCCAGTCCGCCGGGTTCAGCCCCGAGGTGCTGGTGAGCGTCGACGGGCACGGCACGGTGACGACGCAGCCGCTGGCCGGCACGCGGGCCTTCGGCCGGGGCGAGGACGTGGACTCGAAGACCCGCCGCGAGCTGGAGAACGACCCCAAGGAGATCTTCGAGCACGCGGTGTCCGTACGCGCCTCGCAGGACGAGCTGTACCGGGTGTGCGCGCCCGGCACGGTCCGGGTCACCGGTTTCATGACGGTGAAGGAGCGCGGCAGCGTGCAGCACCTGGGGTCGAGTGTCAGCGGCGAGCTGTCCCCCGGCCGCACCGGCTGGGACGCGCTCGACGCGCTGTTCCCCGGCGTGACCGCCTCCGGCGTCCCCAAGCCGGGGGCGATCGACGCGATAGCCCGGCTGGAGGAGCCCAGGGGCCTGTACGCCGGAGCCGTCCTGACCGTCTCCCAGGACGGCGCGATGGACGCCGCCCTGGTGCTGCGCGCCGTCTACAGCGAGAACGGCCGGGCCTGGCTGCGGGCCGGCGCCGGCATCGTGTCCGGTTCGACGCCCGAGCGGGAGTACGAGGAGACCTGCGAGAAGCTCTCCAGCATCGCCCCGTACGTGGTCCCGCGCGCCTGAGGAAACGCCACCCCGTCGTTTCCCGCACACCGTCCAATCGTCCGTAGTCCGCCCTCACGCGCCTTCCCCGCACGTGAGGGCGGACCTCCGCGTGAAGGCGCTCAACCCAGGCTCGCGGCGAGCTCCTTCTTGCTGATCTTGCCGACCGGGGTGCGGGGGAAGGTCTCGACCAGCTCGACGCGGTCGGGCCACTTGTATCCCGCCACGCCGCGCTCCTTGAGGAACCGCTTGATCTCCCGGAGGGTCGGCGCCTGGTCCCGGACGATCAGGAAGGCGCAGGTCCGCTCCCCCATCACCGGGTCCGGGGTGCCGACCACGGCGGCGTCGTGCACCGCGGGGTGGGCCAGCAGGTGGTTCTCCAGCTCCTCGGCGGAGATCTTGTCGCCGCCCCGGTTGATCTGGTCCTTGTCGCGGCCCTCCACGACGAGGTGGCCGGAGGGCAGCACCCGGACCAGGTCCCCGGTCCGGTAGAAGCCGTCGGGGGTGAAGGACCGCGCGTTGTGCTCCGGCGCGCGGTAGTAACCGCGCAGGGTGTACGGGCCGCGGGTGAGCAGCTCGCCGACCTCGCCGGGGGCGACCTCGGCGCCGTCGGAGTCGACCACGAGGATCTCGTCGGCCGGGGACAGCGGCCTGCCCTGCGTGGTGTCGACCAGCTCGCGGGGGTCGTCCAGCCGGGTGTAGTTGAGCAGCCCCTCGGCCATGCCCAGCACCTGCTGCACCGCGCAGCCCAGCACGCCGGGAACCTGCGCGGCCCGCTCTGCGGCGAACTTGGCCCCGCCCACCTGCAGCAGCCGGAGCGAGGACAGGTCCTCGTTCGACCAGGCCGCCTCCTCCAGCCAGAGCAGCGCGATGGGGGGCACCACCGCGCACACCGTCACCCGCTCCCGCTCGATGAGGGGGAACGCCTCGTCGGGTGACCCGGAGGGTGCCAGGACGACGGTGCCCCCCTTGGCGAACACCCCCAGCACACCCGGGCAGGCGAGCGCGAAGTTGTGCGCGACCGGGAGGACCACGAGGTAGACCGTCTCGCGGGTGAAGCCGCAGACCTCGGCACTGGCCTCCAGGTTGTAGACGTAGTCGCGGTGGGTGCGCGGGATCAGCTTCGGCAGCCCGGTGGTGCCGCCGGAGAGCAGGAACACCCCCACCTCGGCCGGATCGGGCCGCTCGTACGACACGGGACCGGAGCCGGCGCCCTGACCGGAGTCGAGCGCGGGACCGGAGCCGGTGTCGAGGGCGGGATCGAGGCCTGGATCGAGGTCCGCCAGGGCGGTGAACTCCTGGGCGTCCCCGTCCACCACGACGTGCTCCACGGCCAGCGAGCGGGCCAGCTCGCGGTAGTCGAACCCGCCGTGCACGTCGGGGATGACGTACGCCCTGGCCTCGCTCAGCTCGCACAGGTAGCCGATCTCGCTGCTGCGGTGCGCGGGCAGGGCGAGCACCGGGGCGGCGCCGATCCTGACCAGGGCGAGGAAGACGACGACGAAGGAGGCGGTGTTGGGCAGCTGCACCACGACACGGTCACCGCGCCGGATGCCCAGCCGCGCGAAACCGGCCGCGGCGCGTTCGGCGCGGCGGTCCAGCTCGGCGTAGGTCAGCCGCTCCTTCCCGGCCACGAGCGCGGTCCGCCCGGGGTCGCCACCGCGCAGCACGTCGCCGAGCAACCGGTCGTTCCAGTAGCCCTCGGCCAGGTAGCGCGCCGCGAACTCCTCGGGCCAGGGGGTGAATCCTTCCACGGGTCACCGCCCCGCGATCTGGGCCATCGCGCCCGCGACCGGCTCGGCCGGGTCGGTGCCGAGCGCGACCACCCGGTTGGCGCCGTCCACGTGGACGACGCTGGGCCGGTGTGCCCGCGCCTCCGCGTCGTCGAAGTTCCCGTACGAGATGATGATGACCAGGTGCCCGGGATGGATCAGGTGGGCCGCCGCGCCGTTGACGCCGACGACCCCGCTGCCCGCCTCGCCGGTGATCGCGTAGGTGACCAGGCGGGCGCCGTTGTCGATGTCGACGACATGGACCTGCTCGCCCTCGACGATGTCGGCGGCGGCCATCAGCTCGGCGTCGATGGTCAGGGAACCCACGTAGTGCAAATCCGCCTGGGTCACGGTGGCACGGTGGATTTTTCCGTTCATAAGGACCCGTTGCACTGGCCTGTCCTCTTTCCTTAAGGTCAACTAAGGTAAGCCTCACCTTATCCACTCTGCCCGTCGAGGAGAACCCCGAAGATGCTGCGCCGTCTGGCCATGGACATCAGCCCGCTCCGGACCAGCAGAGCCTTCCGCGACGTTTTCGTGGCGCGCACCGTGTCGGTTTTCGGCATCGGCATGCTGATGGTCGCGGTGCCCGTGCAGGTCTACGCGATGACCGGGTCGACCGTGCACGTCGGCGCGGTCTCCTCCGCCGAGGGCTTCGCCCTGCTCGCGGGCTTCCTGTGGGGCGGCGTGCTGGCCGACCGGCACGACCGGCGCCGGTTGATGCTGGTCGCGCGCACCGCGGCCGGCATCGGCTTCGCGCTGCTGACGCTGAACGCCTTCCTGCCCTCCCCCTCGCTGGCGGCCATCTACGTGCTCGCCGCCTGGGACGGGCTGGCGACCGGCGTGAGCGTCACCGCGCTGCTGGCCGCGACCCCCGCCCTGGTCCCCACCGACAAGCTGGTCGCGGCGGGCGCGCTCAACGCGCTGACCGTACGGCTCGGCTCGATGCTCTCCCCCGCGCTCGGCGGCCTGACCGTGTCGGCGTTCGGCGTCGGCTGGAACTACGCGGCCGCGGCCGTGGGAACGCTCGCCACCCTCGGCCTGCTGACGAGGTTGCCCGCCCTGCGACCGGCCGCCGCCGTCACGGAGAACCCGCTGAGGGCGATCGCCTCGGGGCTGCGGTTCGTGGCCTCGCACCGCGTGGTCGGCTCGCTCATGCTGCTCGGCCTGCTGTTCATGGTGGCGGGCGGCATCCCGGTGCTCATGCCCGCGTTCGCGACCCTGCAGCTGGGCGGCGGCCCGGCCACGATCGGCCTGCTCTACGCCGCGCCCGCCTGCGGCGCGGTGCTCGGCTCGGTCACCAGCGGCTGGGCCGGGCGGTCGCGCGCGCCGGGCAGGGCGCTGCTCGTCGCGTCGGTCTGCGGCTTCGCGCTCCTCGCCTGCCTCGGGCTGGCGACCCATCCCGCGCTCGCCGTCGCGATCCTCTTCGGGTACGGCCTGGTCGCGTCCATCGAGGAGATCCTCCGCTACGGCCTCATCCAGGCGCACACCCCCGACGGCTACCTCGGCCGGGTGAACGCGCTGTGGGCCGCCCAGGAGACCGGCGGCGAGGCCGTCGGCGCGCTCGGCGCGGGCGCGCTCGGCCGCTACCTGGCGCCCGGCACCGCGATCGTCGTGTACGGCGCCGCCAGCGCCGCCCTGGCCCTCGCTCTCGCCCTCACGCTCACCGGCCTGCGCGGCGCGACCCTGCAGGCCGATCCGCGGGACGCAGAACCGCAGGAGACGTAGTCCCGGGACACCCGGCCCCCGGACGCGGAGGCGCACCGGCCCGGGCGCGGGCACCCCGGCGGAACCGGCGGAACCGGTGCGACGGAACGGCTGGAAAAACGGCCGCCTCTGTCAGATGGTGAGGAGTGACAACGAACCCGTCATATCCCTGCCGACGTACGACCATCCCTGCCGACGTACGACCACCGGCGACGTCCGGCCGGCGAGGCATCGCCGGTCCCGGGAGGAGTCCGGAGGAACGACGAGAGGAAGCCCATGGCCCAGACGGCCCAGACGACCGTCGCCCTCCTGCTGTTCGCCGCCCTGACCGGTGGCACGGCACCGGCGCAGTCCGGCTTGACACCGGCGGAGACACGGGTGGAGACACAGGCGGCCGTCCTCGCTCCGGTCGCGGCCGCCGCCCCGGCGACGGACACCGCCGCGCGGGGGAGGACCGCCGCTCCGAATCTCCGCGCGTGCTACGACGGGAAGTGCAACCTCACCCTTTCGAAGGCGGTGCGCTTCCGGGTCAGTCCCCGATTCGGCGTCACCCGGCTGTCCATCTCCTTCAACCGGACCTCCGTGCGGGTGCGGGCCACCGGGCCCGGGGTGACCTCGCAGGCGGTGCTCGGCCTCCGCTCGACGGGGTCGGTCAACGGCATCGGAATACGGGTGGTGTCGCTCTCCCGCGGCAAGGCGGTGCTGAAGCTCTCCCCCAGACGCTGACTCGGGAAGGTGGCGCGAGCGAGGCGGCAGGTATGCGGTCCCGCCGTCCCGGTCCCGGAACCTGGGTGGCGCTCGGCCGTTGAACCGGGCATGGGCAGACTCGTCAGGGCTGTTTCAGCGGCTTCAGCGACCGTTCTTCTCGGCGTGGCCGCCGGGAGTGTCAATGCCACCACCGCGATCCAACCCGTCCATGTCGCACCCGCACACTCCATAGCGGAGCTCACCGAGCGCCTGCGCGCCCACGAGCCGGATGACACGTCGCGATCTCACGGGGCTCACAACTTCTTCTGGCTGTGCACCGAGCTTGGGAGTGTGTCGGTGCGCCGGAATTTTCCGGTGCACGTCGTCCGGCTCGCCACCGACCCGCCGCTGGAGGTCCGCTTCATCCGGGCCTCCGACCCGGCGGCCGCGCGTGAACTGAGCGATGCCGCCACGCGTGTCGCTCAGGGCTGCGCGGGCCCGCCGGATGAGGAGATGGGCGCCGCCACGCGCGGGAAGGTAACCGTCACGCCTTTCCTGCGCGGCGGCTGGTCGGGCGTCCAGGTCGTGTCCAACATGCGCCTCAAGCGGCCGGCCGCACTCCTCTACAGGCCGATAACGGGGGGGCGAGTGGTTGCGAGCCGTGGCGTCTGGTTCGCCGATCTCGCCTGGGAGGTACGGGGAAACTTCGGCTACGCCCCGCGCAGCTGGACGACCCGGGGGCTGCGCGTTGCCGAGTGGGCCCTGTCCCTTGCCGGTTGAGACGGCGACCGCCCTCCGAACGGGCGGCCGGTGCGATCCCCGTTCGGGTGGAGAGGAGTCACGAGTAGCATCATGCCGGTCTCGCCGGACCGGCGAACTCGCCCGAGACGTCCTCCCGGAGGAAGGTGTTCACCGCTTCCACGTACCGGCGGGGTCTCGACATATGGATCACGTGATTGGCTTTGATCTTCCTGTACCGACTGTGCGGTACGAGGCGCCTGATCCGGGCCGCGTCCTCGTCGTCCATCGCGCCGACAAGACCGCGGCCCGGCACGCGCCGCCAGTCACCGTGCAGCACCAGCAGCGGGCACGACACGTGAGTGAGCGCGTCGGCGTGGTCGAGTCCCTCGTAGAACCGGCCGTCGACGAAGGCCCGCGCGAAGTCCACGTCGTACATGGACAGGCACTTGAGCAGCAGGCGGAGCTTGAGAGGGAAGTAAGGGATGTCCACCGGCCGGCCGGGATGGCGAGTCCGGAACGCCTGGACGCGGCGGGACAGGAAGGAGACGAACCAGTCCGGGACGCGCTTCTCCCGGGTTTCGGAGACCGGGAGCGTCAGGCCGCGGAAGTAGTCGGCGAGATCGCGGTGGTGGGGGTCGCCCAGGGTGTCGACGAGGTGTTTCAGCCCGCCGTACACGAAACGGTCCTGGTCACGGAAGCGGGGCATCTCCGCGGAGAACACCGGGGCGTCCTCCAGGATCGCCGCGGCGACCTGATCGGGAAGGTTGGCCGCGCACCACAGGGCGAGGAGCCCGCCGGAGGAATTCCCGGCGATGACGGCGGGGGATCGCACGACCTCGGAGAGGAAGGCCGTCATGTCCGCGCCGAGGTGTTTCCAGGAGTACTCGCCCGGGGTCCAGCTCGACGTGCCGTGCCCGCGCACGTCGAGCGCGTAGACCCGCAGCCGGCGTGACAGCGGCACCAGCACCCGCTGGTAGCTCTCCCAGGTCCCCATCTGCGCCGGCAGCAGGACCAGCGGAGGTCCGTTGTCCGGACCCACCACGTAATTGAGCCGCACGGCCCCGGTGTCGAACCGGTGTTGCCGGAACCCGGCGTCGCGGACGGCCTTGATGTCGATCGTTTCGGATAGGCCCTCATAGGGGTTGCGGTACGGATACGTGCTCATGAGGGTCCTTCTTCCGTGCGGTAGGGGTCGGGGCCCGGTGCGCGGTCTTCGGAGAGGTCCGACGACACGAGCTCGATGAGCTCGCTCAGGGCGCCGGCCAGCGCCGCCCGGCCCTGCGCGCTCATGCGTCCCAAGATGGCCGCGAACCTCTCCGCCGACCGCTGGTCCGTCGTCGTCAGCATCCGTTCCGCCTCGTCGGTGAGCTTCAGCCGGATCCGCCGGTGATCGTCGAGATCGCTCACCCGGTACAGAAGCCCGGCGCGGACCATCCGGTTCACCAGGGCGGACGTGGCCGCGAGCCGCCGTCCGAGGGTCTCGGCCAGCTCTGAGACCGTGCAGCCGCTTCGGCGGCGGACGGCGAACAACACGCGCAGCTGCGGCAGCGTGAGGTCGAGGTCCAGCCACGCGTCCGAACGCTGCAGGGCCAGCATCCGCAGCCGGGACGCCAGGTGCTCGACGTCGCGACCTCCACCCGATGTACTTGCCATGATGTGAATAGTCTACATCGTGTTGACCATCGGGCGTCATCGCCTGATCCGTGATCTCGAGGCCCTGCCTGCTCCACGGTCGGAGTTGCAGGTGCGTCCGGAGGCGGTGCTGTCCACCCGGGACCGGGCGCACGCATCGCCGCAGCCGGCTCAGCGGCCGTGAGCCCAGATCAAACCGCCGCGGCCGGAAGATGCCGCGCCGACCGCCCAGACGGAACCGCTCTCCGGCCGGATGGCGAGGTCACGGACGAACGCGTCCTGGTTCGGCGGAGCCGGAAAGGCGCCCGGCTCGACACCGTCGGCGCCGATGTGCAGAAACCCGCTGCCGCCGCCCTTGGCGTCGTAGACGACCCAGGCCCCGCCTCTGCCGTCGGGCTCCGCCTGGGCGCGCGGCTGGATGCCCGGTTCACCACGGACCTCGAAGCTGAAGCCGCCCAGATAGCCCGACAGCAGCAAAGTCTCGCCGCAGAAGGAGCGCTTCGCACCGCCGCACGGCCAGGCGACCCAGCCGACGGCCATCACCCGGCCGGTCTCACCGTCGACCGCGACATCCGTCAACTCCGAGATCTGGTTCGAGCGCGCGGACGGAATCGCGGGAAGCGCGACCGTGCGCCAGGCCGTACCGGTCCAGCGGGCCAGGGCCGCCGTGCCCCGCACCGAGCCCGCCGCCCACTTGCCGTCGAGTCCTTTGACCACGATCGGCGTGCCGACCTTGCGCCACGCCGACCCGGCCAGGCGCCGCAGCGTGGACCGCGCCTTCCACCCGGCGTCACCGGCCGCGGGGAACGTGTTCGAGTTCTCGATGACCCACAGGTTCTTGCCGATGGCGTACGCCCGATCCACCCGGCCATGGCGCCATCGCTTGGCCTGCCAGCGCTTGCCGTCCCACCGGGCGTACCGCGACGCGCCGAACGCCCAGACCCTGGTGTCGGACGCCGACGTCAGCCGCTTCACCCGGAAGCCCGGCCCGGTGACCCGCTTGAAGGTGGACCGGCCGCCCTTGAGCAGGAGCGACTCGGTGCGGCTCGATCCGCGATCCGGGCGTCTCGTCCCGGCGACCCAGACCGCCCCGCCCGGCGTCACCGTCACCGCGTCGTAGGAGTCACGGAGGTGGTCATGGACGATGCTCCACCGACCGGCCGGTGCCACGGCGTGGGCGGCGGCCGGCCCGGTGGCGGCGAGAAAGGCGATGGCCGCAGCGGTGCCGCGAAACAGCGTTCCCATACGGATGAGACGCGCCTTCCAGCGGAAAAGTTTGCAGACGAAGCACTACCGGCCGGGCTCTCCGGCGCCCAGGCGCTCGGTGAGCTCGTCCTCGGACATGCCCTCGACCATGAGCCAGATCCCGGCGACCGCCTCCAGCCTGCCCGGGGTCTCCTCGACCTCGGTGAACCGCTGGGCGACGCGTGACACGGTCCGCTCGGTGAACAGCGCGCGCAGCGGGAGCGAGGAGGCGTCGAGCGCCTCGCGCAGCCGCGCGATGATGGTGGTGGCCAGCACCGAGTCGCCGCCGAGCGCGAAGAGGTCGTCGTGCGCGCCGACCCTCGGCACGCCGAGCACCTGGCCGACGACCCGGGCCAGCACCCGCTCCAGCGCGCTGTCCGGCGCGACGTAGGGCACGCCCGTCTCCCCCGCCGCCGCGGTGACGAGGGCGGCGAGCGCCCTGCGGTCCACCTTGTTGTTCGCGGTGAGCGGCAGCTCGTCCAGGGTCACCAGCAGGTCCGGGACCATGTGCGGGGGCAGCAGCTCCCGTACGTGGGCGAGCAGCTCCTCGGTCCCGGTCTCCCGCGCACCGGTCTTCCCCGCGCGGGTCTCTCCCGCTCCCGTCTCCGCCGCTTCCGTCTCACCGGCGAGCACGACCGCGGCGGCCAGCCGCGAGTCGGCGAGCAGGCCGACGGCGCGGCGCACCCGGGGATGGTTCTCCAGCGCGGTCTCGACCTCGCCGAGCTCGATCCGGAACCCGCGCACCTTCACCTGGTGGTCGCGCCGCCCGAGGAACTCCAGCGTGCCGTCGGGCCGGTAGCGGGCCATGTCCCCGGTCCGGTACCAGCGGGTGCCCTCGTGGACGACGAAACGGTCGGCGGTGCGCTCGGCGTCGCCGCTGTAGCCGTCCGCGACACCCGCGCCGCCGATCCACAGCTCGCCCTGCGCCCAGTCGGGGCGGTCGCGCCCGGCCTCGTCCACGACCCGGCAGGCCACCCCGCGCAGCGGCACGCCGTACGGGATCGCCGTCCAGTCGGCGGGCACCTCGCCGTCGACCTCGATCACGGTCGAGTGGATGGCGGTCTCCGTCGTGCCGCCGAGCGCGACGAACCTGGCCCCCGGCGAGCGTTCCCGCAGCAGCGCGGGCAGGTGCGTGCCGACCCAGTCGCCGCCGAGCAGGACCAGCCGCAGGCTGGGCACGGGGCCGGTCCGCAGCAGCATCTCCAGCACCGACGGCACGCAGTTGAGCACGGTCACCGACCACCGCCCGGCCAGCTCGGCCCAGCGGGTGGCGTCGCGGCGGTCGTCCTCCAGGGGGATCGCCACGGAACCCCCGCGGGACCAGAGGGCGAACAGGTCGAACACCGACAGGTCGAAGTCGAGGGCCGACACGGCGAGCGACACGTCCGACTCACCGATCGAGAACCGCTCGACCAGGTCGCCGATCGTGTTCATCGCGGCCCGGTGCGAGACCTCGACGCCCTTGGGCTCCCCGGTCGAGCCCGAGGTGAACAGCACGTAGCCGACCTGGTCGGGGGCGACGGGCACCGGCCCGTCCAGCGGCGCGGGGTGCGTCACGGCCGAGGTGAGCGAGACCGCGACCCCGGCCGTCTTGAGGATCCTCTCCCGCCGGGCGGCGGGCTGCCCCGCCCCGACGGGCACGTAAGCGGCCCCGGCCGCCAGCGTGCCGAGCACCGCCACGGCCTGGTCGGGCCCCTTGGGCAGCTCGACGGAGACCCGGTCTCCCGGCCGTACCCCCCGCTCCACGAGATGGGCGGCGACGCGCAGGGCGCGGTCGGCCAGCTCGCCGTACGTGAGCGTGCCCCCGGTGCCGTCAGTGCCGTCGTCACCGGTGCCCCAGTGCAGCGCCGCGAGGCCGGGGGTGCGCCGCGCCCGTGCGAAGAACTCCTCGTGCAGCGTCCGCGCGGGCAGCGCCGGCTGGGCGTTGAGCTCGTGCCGCAGGCGCAGCCGGTGCGGTGAGGCGCCGATCCGCAGCGGCTCGCCCCAGTCGGCGTCCGGCGCGCCCAAGAGGGTGATCGCGCCCGTGTAGGCGGCGAACATCGCGTCGGCGACGCCGTCGGGGAAAGCGGGGTCGCGCACGTCCCAGTTCAGCAGCAGCCCGCCGGAGACCTCGGTGACCTGGGCGTCGAGGAGCACCTGCGGCCCCTGGGAGATGATCCACTCCGGCTCTCCGAAGCTGCGCCGCGCCCGGTCGCCGAACAGCTCGCCGAGATTGAGCGCGCTGGTGTAGACGATCGGCGCGAGCACCTGCTCGCCCCGTGCCCGCGACAGGTCGCGCAGCACCTCCAGGCCGGAGTAGTCGCTGTGCTCGCCGGCCGTGTGCAGCAGTGCCTGCAGCTCGCGGGCGCGCTCGGTGAACGGCAGCTCCCGCGACAGGTCTGCCTCCAGCAGGATGGAGCCGGTGAAGTCGCCGACCAGGGCGTCCACGTCGGGGTGGATCGGCTCTCGGTGGAACAGCGGCAGGTTCAGCAGGAAGCGGGGGGTCGCCGACCAGGCGCCCATCACCTCGGCGAAGACGGCGGCGAGCGCCATCGCGGGGGTGACGCCCTCCCGGTGGGCACGGGCGATCAGCCGCTGCCTGTCCTCGGGGGCGAGCCAGTGGTGTTTGCGGACGACCCGGTCGCCCGGCTGCGGCACGACCGGCAACTCCGGTGGCCCGGACAGCTCGCCGAGCCGCTCGCCCCACCAGCGCCGGTCGCGGGCGCGGGCCTCGGCGCGCGGGTCGGCGGCGAGGTAGCGCGCGTAGCTGTAGCCGATCGGCGGCAGGCTCTCGCCCTCGTACAGCGCCGCGAGGTCGGCCAGCAGGGTGCGGTAGCTCATCGCGTCGGCGGCGACCATGTCGACGTCCAGGTGCAGCCGCGCCGTGCCGGACGGCAGCAGGCTCAGCCGCGCGTCGAAGACGCGGCCCGTCTCGATGGGGAGCCGCTGGGTGGACATCTCGGCGCGCAGCCGTTCCAGCTCCTCGCCGGGATCCGGCGCGGCGCGCAGGTCGTGCACCGTGACGGCGGGTCCGGGCCGCTCCGGCAGGATGCGCTGGGTCCCGTCGTCGGAGATCGCGGCCCGCAGCATCGGATGCCGCTCGACGAGCGCCACGACGGCAGCCTCCAGCCGGGCGGGGTCGATCTCGCGTCCGTCGAGTTCCACGTAGAGGTGCGCGGCGACGGAGCCGAGCGACTGGCCGGAGTCGCGGCCGATCCAGTAGGCGTGCTGCATGAGCGCGAGGGGGAACGGCCCGTCGTCCGGCTCCGCGGCTCCCCGCCGCGTGCCGGGGCCGGCGCCGGGAGCGCCGTCGGGGTCGGCGCCGGCGCCGGGGGCGGCGTCAGGGCCGGAGGCGGAGGCGGAGGCCGGAAGCGGATGCGGTGCGATGGCACCGCGCTCGTCGAGCAGTTCCCACCACTCGGCCAGCGTGGGACGCCGCGCGAGTTCGGCGAAGCCGACCTCGACGCCGAGGCGGCGCAGGCGGCCGGTCAGTCCCATCAGCTGGATCGAGTCCATGCCCAGCTCGATGAGGTTGTCGTGCGCCTCTACCTGCTCTCCGAGCAGCTCTGTCAGCGAACGGTGCAGTTCTTCCCTGGTCAGCACGGAACTCCCCTTAAGTCAGGTAAGGCTAACCTAATTTAGGAGGGTTCGCGCGTCAACGCGCGTCTCATGACAAACCCTGCGATCTCGGAAGCGCGGTCTCTCGCCCCCGGCCGGCCAGGACCGTCCGGTACGCGGTCACCGCGAGACGCGAGTCCCTCACGCCCGCCCTCTCATCCCCTCGGTCGACAGCAGCCAGACCAGGTAGACGCCGCCGAGCACCCCGGTGACCACGCCGACCGGCACCGCGACCGGCAGGTGCAGCGTCACCAGGTCGCTGAACACGAGCAGCGCCGCGCCCATCAGCGCGGCCGGTACGAGCTGCGTACCGGGCCTGCCGGTGAGCCCGCGCGCCAGCTGCGGCGCGGCCAGCGCGACGAACGGGACCGGCCCCACCGCCGCGGTCGCCACCGCCACCAGCCCCACCCCGACCACCACGAGCACGGCACGCGTCCCCTGGACCGGCACGCCGAGCGCCTGCGCCGCGTCGTCCCCGAGCTCGCCCATCCGCAGCCGCCCCCCGAGGGCCAGCACGACCGGCACGAGCACCGCCACGGCCACGGCCAGCGGCCACGCGTGCTGCCAGCCCCTGCCGTTCAGGCTGCCGGTGAGCCAGAACGCCGCCTCGTACGCCTCGCGCAACTCGGCGCGGGTGACGAGGTAGGCGTTGAGCGCCTCGAGCATCGCGGCCGCGGCGACCCCCACCAGGACCAGCCGGTAGCCGTGCACCCCGCCCCGGTAGGCGACCAGGTAGACGGCGAGCGCGGTCAGCACCGCGCCGAGGACGGAACTGGCCGCGATGGCGGCGGCGCCGCCGCCGATGACCAGGATCTGCAGCAGCGCGCCGGTGGCCGACCCCGTGGTGAACCCGATGATGTCGGGGCTGCCCAGCGGGTTGCGCGTGATGCTCTGGAAGACTGCCCCGCTCAGGCCGAGCGCCGCACCGGCGAGCAGGCCGGTGATCGCCCTGGGCAGCCGCAGCGTGAGCACGATGAACTCCGTGGCCCGGTCCCCCTGCCCGGTCAGCACCGCCACCACCTCGGTGAAGGAGATGGGGAACTCACCGCTGCCGACCACGGACACGGCCGCCCCCAGGGTGGCGGCCACCAGCACGACGCACACCGCGACGACGCGCGGCTCCCACCGCAGGGACACCGGTCCGACCCGCAGGACACGACTCATGCTCACAGTTGGGGAACCCTTCCGCGACGGACCATCAGTGCCAGGAGGGGGGCGCCCAGGAACGCGGTGACGATGCCCGTCTCCAGCTCGCCGGGCGCCGCGACCACGCGTCCCGCGATGTCGGCGGCGAGCATCAGCACCGGCGCCAGCAGCAGCGAGTACGGCAGCACCCAGCGCTGGTCGGGACCGACCAGCGCCCGGACCACGAAGGGCACCGCCAGCCCGACGAACGCGATCGGCCCCACGGCCGCCGTGGCGGCGCCGCACAGCACCACGACCGCCAGCGCCCCCAGCGCGCGGGTCCGGCCCGGCCGGGCACCCAGCGCCCGCCCCGTGTCCTCCCCCAGGGCCAGGGCGTTGAGCGGGCGCGCCAGGCAGAGCGCCAGCACCGTCCCCGCCAGCAGGAACGGGCCGATCTGGGCGAAGACCGCGAGGTCGCGCCCGGACAGCGAGCCCACCTGCCAGAAACGGAAGCTGTTGAAACTGCGCGGGTTGAGCAGCATCATCCCCGCCGTCAGCGAGCTGAACACCGCGTTGATCCCGGCGCCCGCCAGGACCAGCCGCGCGGGGGTGGCGCCGGAACGGCCGCGCGACCCGACCAGGTAGACCAGCAGCGCGGCTCCGGCGGCCCCGAGGAACGCCGCCCACACGTAGACGAGGACGTCGTCCACCCGGAACAGGCCGATCACCGTCACCACCGCCACCGCGGCGCCGCCGTTGACGCCGAGCAGGCCGGGTTCGGCCAGGGGGTTGCGGGTCAGTGCCTGCATGAGCGCGCCCGCCAGTCCGAGCGCCGCCCCGACGGCCACCCCCAGCAGCGTGCGCGGCAGCCGCAGCTCCTGGATGATCAGGGCGCCCTCCGAACCGTCCGGGGAGAACACTCCGGACAGGGCCTGGTCGAGCGGGATCTGCTTGGCGCCGATCACGATGCTGCCCAGCACGGTGAGCAGCAGCAGGCCGCCGAGCAGGCACAGACCGGCCAGCCGTTTGGGGAGATACGCGCTCTTTACGGGAGGAGGCACACGCTTCAAGTTAGCCTAACCTAACTGAGGTGTCGACGAACGAGCCAGGCGACACGCACGAATTCCCGGCTTCCCCGGCTTCCCCGGCTTCCCCGGCTTCCCCGGCTTTCCGGCCTCCGGGGCCCAGGGGCACGGTCGCGCCCGCTCCGGGAGGCGGTCGCTCCGGCCCGCGACGGGAAGCACGGTCGCTCCGGCCCGCGACGGGCCATGGAAAGGGCATCGCGGCACCAAGAAGCCACCAGACACGCGCACCGGAATCCGCACGCGGCCCGCGGGTTCCGTACCGTGTACGAAGGCGGCCGCGCCGGATCGGGCGGCGGCGGCACCCACGTCCGGAACAAACCGGTGTGATGCGGTCTTCCGGAAGGGTGGCACGCTTTTCCCCGTGCCCCCGTCGCGTGAAGCACGACCATGGAGATGGTGACATGACACGTCCGCCGGTCCCGCCCTTCACTCTCGAAACCGCCCTCCGGAAGGTCCGGATGGCGGAGGACGGGTGGAACACCCGCGACCCGGAGAAGGTGGCCCTGGCCTACACCCCGGACTCCCGCTGGAGGAACCGCGCGGAGTTCGTCGACGGGCGGGACGCGATCATCGCGTTTCTCCGGCGCAAATGGGCCAGGGAGCTGGAGTACCGGCTCATCAAGGAACTGTGGGCCTTCGACGGGAACCGCATCGCCGTGCGTTTCGCCTACGAGTGCCACGACGACTCCGGCAACTGGTTCCGCTCCTACGGCAACGAGAACTGGGAGTTCGACGAGGAGGGGCTGATGCGCACGAGGCACGCGTCCATCAACGATCTTCCGATCACCGAGGCGGACCGCAGGTACCACTGGCCCCTGGGACGCCGCCCGGACGACCATCCAGGACTCGGTGACCTGGGTTTCTAGGGAACGCTCGCGGGGTCACGGGCGGGATCGCGCTCCGGCGTGTTCCCGCGCTCCCCGCCGTGGACGAAAGACCCGCTTTCCAGGGACCTCGGCCCCTGCCCCCGGACCCGCCGCCGCGATGGAATGGGACCACTCGCCACCGTCCTCATCCTCTTTGGGAGATGTCATGACCGAACGCATAGCGACACCCGGTGACCTGGGCAGGCGGGTGGCCCGGCTGCGCGACTCCCTGGGCCTGAGCCGCGAGCAGCTGGCCGACAGGGCCGGGATCGACATCGGGTACGTGGGCTATCTGGAGGAGAGCGCGGCCTCGCCGGCGGCGGAGACCGTGAGCCGGCTGGCGTCCGCCCTGGAGGTCGGCGTCGAGGAGTTGCTGGGCGCCACGGCGGACCTGCCGCCCGGCCGCGGCCGCCCCGCCGCCGGGTCCCTGCTGGAGAAGCTGACGGAGCAGGAGTGCCTGCGGCTGCTCGCCCCCGGCGGGGTGGGCCGGGTGGCCTTCAACGATCCGGGAGGGCCGGCGATCCTGCCGGTCAACTACGTGCTGCGCGAGGGCTCGATCGTCTTCCGTACCGCCTTCGGCGGGCCGCTCGACGACACCCTGCGCACGGGTGTCCAGGGCGTGGAACTCAAGATCGGTTTCGAGGTCGACCGGATCGACGAGGCCGGGCGCGCGGGCTGGAGCGTGCTCGTCAGGGGCGGAGCCCACCACGTCTCCTCCGCCGAGGAGTATGCCGCCGCGGAGGCCTCCGGTGTCCGGTCCTGGGCGGGCGGCGACCGCGAGCTGTACGTCACGATCGTCCCCGTCGAGATCACCGGCCGCCGCATCCGGCACGCCCCCTGAGCGCGTACGGCCGTCCGGAGGCGACACCGGGGACCTTGGTCCCTACCTGTGAGGTGACGGGGGGACTAGCGTTCAGGTCATGATTCGCGTGTTCCTGGTCGACGATCACGAAGTGGTACGGCGGGGCGTGGCCGCGCTGCTGGAGTCCGAGGGCGACATCGAGGTGGTCGGCGAGGCGGGGACCGCCGAGTCCGCGGTGGCCCGCATCCCGGCGTTGCGGCCGGACGTCGCCGTCCTGGACGTGCGCCTGCCCGACGGCAGCGGGGTGGACGTGTGCCGTGAGGTCCGCTCCAGGGTGCCGGGGCTGGCCTGCCTGATGCTGACCTCGTTCGCCGACGACGACGCCCTGTTCAACGCGGTGATGGCCGGCGCGTCCGGCTACGTGCTCAAGCAGATCCACGGCTCGGACCTGGTCGGCGCCGTGCGTACCGTGGCGGGCGGCCAGTCGCTGCTCGACCCGCACACGACCTCGGCCATGCTGGCGCGGTTGCGCGAGCAGGCCACCCGCAAGGATCCCCTGGAGGCGCTGACGGATCAGGAGCGGCAGATCCTGGAGCTGATCGGCGAGGGCCTGACCAACCGGCAGATCGGCGAGCGGATGCATCTCGCCGAGAAGACCGTCAAGAACTACGTCTCCAACCTGCTGGCCAAGCTCAGCATGGATCGCCGCACCCAGGCGGCCGCCCTGTCGGCCCGGTTGAAGGCCCATCGGCGGAACTGACGGCGCCGCCGTCCCCGACCTGCGAGGCTCCTTCCCGACCGACGGGGACTCCTTCCCGACCGGCGAGGCTCCTTCCCGACCGACGGGGACTCCGTACCCGACCGGCGGGGCGGAGCCGATGCCCCGGGGGTCACCCGGTGTCCCGCGGGCCGTCGTCCTTGCGCTCGAGCGGGACGCTCCACACCAGCCGGGTGCCGCCTCCCTGCGGTGTCTCGGCGCCGAGGAACCCGCCGAGGTTTTCGGCCCGCTTCTGGAGGTTGCGCAGCCCGCTGCGCCTTCCCCCGGCGGGAAGGCCTGCGCCGTCGTCCGTCACGGTGAGGACGAGCCGCCCCCCGCCGAGCTCCACCGACACCTCCGCCTTGGACGCCCTGGCGTGCCGCACCACGTTGGACAGCGCCTCGCGCAGCACCGCCGGCAGGTGCTCGGCGATCTCCGGGGGAACCCCGGTGTCCAGCCGCCCCTCCATGGTCAGGCCCGGCATGAAGCCGAGGTGGCCGCGCGCTCCCACCACCAGGGCGACGATCTGGGCGCGCAGGCCGGCGTCGTCGTCGCCGGGAGCCTGCAGGGCGAAGATGGTCGAGCGGATCTGCCGGATGGTGCCGTCCAGCTCGTCGATCGCGTTGCGCAGCCGCTCGGAGGCCTCGGGCCGCTCGACGAGCCGTACCGTGCTCATCAGCGTCATGGCCACCGCGAACAGCCGCTGGATGACGACGTCGTGCAGGTCCTTGGCGATCCGGTCGCGGTCCTCCAGCAGTCCCAGCCGCTCGGCGTCCATCCGCCTCTCCGCCAGCTCCAGGGCGATCGCGGCCTGCCCGGCGAAGGAGTGCAGGGTGCGTACCTCCGCCTGGTTGAACGGGATGCGGCCCTGACGCTTGCCCAGCGACAGCACGCCCCGCACACCTCCCGCCGCGCCGAACGGCACCGCGGCCACCGGGCCGAGCGAGACGTACTCGGCGATCACGATCGGGACCTCGGTCTCGGCCGGGTCCGTGACCGTGACCGGCTCACCGCCGGTAAAGGCCTGGCCCGCCAGGGACCTGGCGATCGGGGCCTCCGCGTCCACCACCCGCTCGTGGTTCTCGCCGTCGGCGACGACCGCCCGCAGGACCCGCCCGGTCTCGTCCGGCAGCAGGACCGCCGCGATGTCGGCCCCGGCCATCTGCCGCGCCCGCCTCGCGATCAGCGTCAGCACCTGGTTCGGTTCGGCGCCCGACAGCAGGCTGGTGGTGACCTCCGCCGAGGCCTGCAGCCACATCTCCCTGCGGCGGCTCTCCTCGTACAGGCGGGCGTTCTCGATGGCGACGCCGGCCGCGGTGGCCAGCGCGGTCACGATCGCCTCGTCCTCGGCGTCGAACTCCCCTCCGCCGCGCTTCTCGGTCAGGTAGAGGTTGCCGAACACCTCCTCGCGCACCCGCACCGGCACCCCCAGGAACGACCCCATCGGCGGATGACCCGGCGGGAAACCGTAGGAGGCCGGATGGTCGGAGATGTGGGCCAGCCGCAGCGTCTGCGGCTCCTTGATCAGCAACCCCAGCAGGCCCAGCCCGTGCGGCCAGTGCTCGATCCTGGCGATCTCCTCCTCGCTCAAACCCACCGGGACGAACTGCAGCAGCGTGCTGTGGTCCCCGGCCACGCCCAGCGCGCCGTAGGTGGCGTCGACGAGGGTGGTGGCGGTCTCCACGATCCGGCGCAGCATGGTCTCCAGGTCCAGGTCGCTGCCCACCGCGATCACGGCGTCCAGCAGCGCGTGCACCCGGTCGCGGGTGGCCAGCACCGCCTCCAGACGTTCTCGCAGCTCCTCCAGCAGCTCGTCCAGCCTCATGTGCGGGATCAACGGCCCTGACTCACCCTTTGCCATACCCCCGAGTCTGCACCCTCGGACGTACCCCCGCCTGCCGAGGGTGATCGGCGCGTGATCGCCGATGCCGTGCCCGGGTACGCGAGAACCCACCCGGATCCGGATGGGTTCTCGCGCGCTCGCCCGTCGCTCACCTCAGGATCGGCGGACGCCGCACCGGCGGGGTACGGGCCCACCGGGCGCCGGCGCCGAGGGGGTCACCGGCGCCGGCCAGGGCCGGCCCGGCCAGGACGACGGCGTGGACGAGCCGGTCGTCGACGAACGGGCCGGTGTCCATCGGGACGGAGGACAGGGGGCATCGGGGAGAGGACGTCAGCCGGCCCTCGACTCGTGCGAGACACCGAGGTGCGCCGGAATCGCCGGGACGACGACCTCACGCCACCTCGAGCCGACCCCGACGGTTTCGAGCGCGCTGCGGTAGGCGTCCGTCTGCCTCTCCGGCGCCCCGGCCCGGCCCCAGAGGTCGCCGATCTCGCGCCAGAGCCTGGCCGAGTCCCGGTCGACGAAGGAGGCCACCGAGGCGACCGGGTCGGCGAGCAGTTCCTGCGCCCTCTCCAGCGCCGGGCCGCCGTCTTTGGAGCGTGCCAGAGCGAGTTCGGCCAGAACCACGTACGCCATCGCCGGCACCGTCCCGCGCACGCCGGCGAGCAGGCCGAGGGCCTGTTCGGCCGGCTCCGCCGCGGTGTCCGCGTCGCCGGAACGCAGCCGCACGCGGGAGAGCACGACCAGGGCCCGGGCGTGCTCGATCGTCCCGGGCGACAGGCGCGAGAGGATCTCGACCGCGGAGGCGGCGAACTCCCCCGCCCGGTCGAGGCCGGCGTCCTCGGGACGCACGGTGGCGATCCACGCCCAGCGCATCGCGCTCCGGACGTATCGGACGGCCATCCGCGCGGGCCTGCCGGCGGCGACGGCGTCCGCCGCGAGCCGGGCGGCGAGCGCGGAGTCCTCCTCCGCCGCCGCGGCCTTGCCGGCCCGCCACAGGCCGAGGACCTCCGAGTCGCGGTCAACGGCGTCGGGCAGGCGGGAGGCGGTCAGCACACGCTCGACGTACGCGAGCGCGATCTCCATCTCGGCGAGCACGGCGGCGAGCTCGAGGGCGAGGTCGCCCTGGTCGAGCCCGAGCCGGTCGGCCTGGGCCAGAGCCTCCATCCCGAGATCCCGGGCGCGCAGCGTGTCACCCGCGCGGTAGTAGCAGCGGCAGAGCGCCACGGTGAGCGGAAGGTCGGCGAGGCGCTCGGGATGCGCCGCGGCCTCGCGGCGAAGCAGCTCGTAGGCCTCGACCGCCCGCCCCGTCTCCCCCTGGGCCTCCAGCGCGCGGGCCTGGCCGAAGCGCGCCCGCGCGGCGAGGGCGGCGTTGTCGTCACCCGCGGCCCTGGCCGTGTCCGCGAAGAGCCCTGCCGCGACGGCCGGGTCCCCGTGGCACAGTTCGAGCTCGGCCTGTCGCAGGGCGAGCGCGGTGTCGACGCGCTGGTGCGGCTCGATCCCGTGGAGCAGGAACTCCACGCCGCAGCCGAGCCGCTCGGCGAGCAGGCGCATGACGACCGGGGTGGGAGTCCGCTTCCCGGACTCGATGAGCGAAACGTAACTGTCAGACAGGTCTGGCCCGGCCAACTGCGCCTGGGACATGTGCCTGCTCAACCGCAATCCACGGATGCGGTCGCCGATGGTCGTCTGGCCTGCCATCACCGGAGCCGTTCCGTCGGCGGCACGATGAGATCCACGTCCCACTCCTTACGCACGGTTTACTGTCAATTACAGTAGATCGTACTGCTCTTCGTGGCCAGCGGGGCGGTGGCGACATACCGTTTCACCCGGGTTTCGTGGTGGATGCCACCGAAGGGTGGGCGGTGCACCAGGCGGCCAGGGCCGCGCGCAGGGCGACTTCGAGGGAGACGGGGTTCCTCTCGTCGATGGCGCAGGCGATGTACCCGTCCGGACGGATCAGCAGGACGGGGAGGTCCGCGCTCGCGGGAACGGCATGGACCACCCGCTCCCCGTACGGCGCGCCCGCCGCCTCCGCCGGATCGCCCGTGGGGGCAAGGAGCACGAAGTGCCCGGCCCGCAGCGCCTCGTACAGCCGGATCGGCTCCCCGGTCAGGTGGATGTCCGGCGCCCTCTGGCCGGCCAGCCGGTGCGCTCCCGGGAGGGCGGGGTAGGAGATGCCCAGGCCCGACAGGGCCCCGGCCAGCCGGCGGCCGAGGGGACGGACCCGGCCGACGACGGCCGGGAGCATGGAGCGGGCGGCCCGCGACCTCCGGGTCGAGCCCATGGCGACGGCGAGCAGGATGCCGTTGAGCCGCAGGGCCCTCCTGCCGACCGGATAACGCTCGGTGTGGTAGGTGTCGAGCAGGCCGTCCGGAGCCCAGCCCTGGACCCCGGCGCCGAGCTTCCAGCCGAGGTTGGCCGCGTCCTGCAGGCCGGTGTTCATGCCCTGCCCGCACGCCAGCGAGTGCACGTAGGCGGTCTCGGCGGCCAGGAACACCCGGCCGACGCGGTAGCGGAGCACCTGCCGCTCGTCGCTGTGGGACCTCGACAGATGGCGGGCGTCGTGCATGCCGAAGTCACTGCCCGTGACGCGCCGGGTGGCCTCGCTCACCTCGTGGATGCTGAGCCGGGCGCTGTCGGGAAGCTGGCGCCGCCGGTCCCAGGTGATGACCTGGTACCAGCCGTCGCCATGGGAGGAGACGAAGGAGAAACCCTCGTCGTTGGCGACGAGGATCAGTTCCCGCTCCGGCGGCGCCTCCAGGCGGACGTCGGCCTGCATGACCGACTGCACGGTCGAGCGCCCCGGAAACGGAACGCCCAGCGCGTCCCTCACGACGCTGCGCAGGTCGTCGGCACCCACGACGAACCGCGCGCGCCAGGTGCGCACCGTGCCGTCTACGCACACGTCGACGTCCACCCCGGCCGCGTCCTGGGACAGCCCGACCGTCTCGGCGCCGCGCACGATCTCCGCTCCGAGCCGGGTGGCGCGCTCCTCCAGCACGCGCTCGGCGTTGTGCCGCGGGGTGCACAGCAGGAACGGGAACCGCGACGGCAGGCGGGACAGATCGAGGTCCAGGCCGTCGAACAGCCGGATCTCCTCGACGATCGTGCCGGTGTCGATCAGCTCGTCGGCGACGTCCCGGGCGTCGAGCTGCTCCAGCGTGCGAGCGTGCAGGGGGAAGGCCTGGTTGAGCGTCGAACGCCGGGGGTCCCGCTCCACGATCGTGCAGGAGACACCTCTCGCGGCGAGGTCACCCGCGATCAGCAGACCCGCCGGACCGGCACCAACAACCAGCACGTCCGTGTCGAACGGCACCATCAGCGTCTCCAATCCCACGCGAGGCGGCTCCCCGACGCGACCACCGGGATGGAAACCAGCGCCGATCCACTCCTGCCCTCCCCGCGCTGAGATCCGGCCCCCGGGCCTGACGAATCGCCGCTCCGGCACCGTCCGTCCTTCGCCGCCGCCCCGTCCGGCCGATGTCGTACGACGACCACCGGCGGCCATCTCATGCTACGACCAGGCTTTTCCCGGCGTGTCGGCGCCTGCCCACCCGCGGCACCACGACGGGAGGACCGTCGGCCTGGATCATGGCGCGCTCCTCGGTCCCCGGCCCGCGCGGGTTTCCCCGCAGGCCCCACGGGTCTCACCGGTCTCGCGAGCCGATCCGGAAAAGCCCCTCCCCGCACGCCTCCCGCGCGCGTTCCCCGGCGAGGGCGAGACCGGACGGGGGCGGGAGGAGCCGCTCACCAGGGGGCGGCGACGCGGACGTCGTGGGTGTCGGCGGGAGCGAGAAGGCGCAGGAGCCGCTCGCCCTCCGCCTCGGTCTCGTCGCGGTGACGGGCGGCGAGCGCGGCGAACGGGGTGACGGTGAGGACGGTGGTGCCGCGTTCGCGGGCGGTCGCCCAGGTGGCCGCGACGGTCCCGTCGACGAGCACGGGACCGGGAACCGGCCCGTGCTCGGGCCAGGCACGCCTGACCTGCTCGGGGTCGAGAACGCCCATGCGGCCGCGGTCGGCGAAGGAGAGCAGCGCGTTGTCGTAGTCGTACAGGAACCTGACCGGGGCCGGGGTGTCCTCGGCGGGTCGCGGCGCGTCCGGCAGGTCGTACAGCTCCCTGCCCTCCTCGTTGCGGAAGATCCGCAGGCCCATCGGCTCGATCACCTCGCGCAGCCGGGTGAGCCCGCAGTGGGCCTGCACGTCCATGACGGTGGCGGGCCCGAACGCGGCGAGGTAGCGGATCACGAAGTCCTCGAAGGAGGGGTCCGCCGCCTGTGGCGCGCCGAGCCAGTGCTCGGCGCTGGTGTGGGCGATCGGGCCGCTCCGGCCCCACATGCCGCGGGGCGGGATCTGGACCAGCGCGACCCTGGCCCGTACGACCTGGGCGAGGGCGGCGGCGTCGCGGCCGGGGAACAGCGAGGTGAGCTCCTTGCCGAGCGCGCCGAAGGTCAGCGGCCGCTCGTCCAGGATCTCGCGGCCCGCCGCGGCGACCGCGTCGAGGTCGAGGCCCCGCAGGTGCCTGCCGAACGCGCCCTGGGTGACGCGCTCGATGACCGGCTCGACCAGCGGCCGCCACCGCAGGCAGTCGCGCGCGGTGACCAGGTGGATGGTCGAGCGCATCAGGGCGATCCTCACCAGCGTCCGGTCCTCCAGCAGGCCGGCCGCCCCCACGGGGTCGAAGTCCCTGATCCTGGACCACAGGCCGACGTACCACGTGTGCGGTGTCTGCGCCTGGAGCCCGGCGACCCGCTCGACCATCTCCGGCACGGACAGCGCCGACCGCTCCAGCAGCGACTGCCGCTCCAGGGTCGCCCGGTTGAGCGCGCGCCGGGTCAGGACCTCAGGCACGGGTGAGGATCACCACCGGGATGTCGCGCGCGGTCTTGCGCCGGTAGTCGGCGTACTCGCCGTGGATCCCCACCATCTGCTCCCACAGGGCGGGCTTCTCCTCCGCCGTCGCGGTCCGCGCGACGGCGGTGAACACCTCGTCCCGCACCTGCACCTCGACCCGCGGCAGGGCCAGCAGGTTGTGGTACCACAGCGGGTGGTCGTCGGCCCCGCCGTTGGAGGCGACCACCACGTAGGCGTCGCCGTCACGACCGTAGATCAGCGGGGTCCGCCGCTTCAGACCGGACCTGCGGCCGACGGTGGTCAGCAGCAGGGTGGGCCTGCCGTGGTAGAGGTGACCCTCCGCGCCGTTCGACTCGACGTACTTGCGAAGGTGCTTGGAGACCCAGGCGGTGGGGGAATCGATGATCTCGTCGCTCATGCGGCTCACGCTATAGGTCTCCGGCGACATTTCTTGATCCGGTTCTTCCGTCCGCGCGGCGATCCGGCCTTCTCTCCTCATCCGGCCGCATCCCCGTCCGCGTCCGCGTCCGGACGGGCTCCTGCGTCCGGACGGGCCTACGTCGTGCGGTGGTCGCCCCTGGCCTGGTCGTGGCGTGCGCGGGCCTCCATGACCGCGGGCATCTCGCCCTCCAGCCATTCGATGAGGTCGAGCAGGCGCCGGGCGGCCTGGTCGCCGAGCGGCGTGAGGCTGTACTCGACCTTCGGGGGGATGGTCGGCTCGGCCTCGCGGTGGACCAGGCCGTCGCGCTCCAGGGCCTGCAGGGTCTGGGCGAGCATCTTCTCGCTCACCCCGTCGACCCGGCGGCGCAGGGCGTTGAAGCGGTAGGTCCCCTCGTGGAGCGCGACCATGACCAGGATGCCCCAGCGGCCGGTGATGTGCTCCATCGTCTCGCGCGAGACGCATCCGCGCATGAAGACGTCGAAGGTGAGCTGGCTGAACCCGTCCAGCGGGATCGCGGCCTGGTCGTCCATCCGTCCACCTTACTTTCTCGCCGCACCGCACAACAGAAAGCACTAACTTTCAGTTGGCACTGTGGATTAGTTAGTACTAACCTGACGGCGATCCCTTCGAGCGAGGAGAAGCGAAATGATCGTTGTCACCGGTGCCACCGGCCAGCTCGGCCGCCTGGTGGTGGACGGCCTGCTGGAGAGCGTGCCCGCCGGCCAGGTCGTGGCGGCCGTGCGGAATCCCGGCAAGGCCGCCGGCCTGGCCGCGCGCGGCGTCGAGATCAGGGAGGCCGACTACGAGCGGCCGGAGACGCTCGAGCGGGCCTTCGGCCCTGGCGACACGGTCCTGCTCATCTCGAGCGACGCCGTCGGGCGGCGTCTCGGCCAGCACCAGGCCGTGGTGGACGCGGCCAGGGCGGCCGGGGTCGCCCGCATCGTCTACACGAGCGTGCTGCACGCCGACACCACACCCCTGACGCTGGCCGTCGACCACCGGGGCACCGAGGAGCACATCCGCGCCTCCGGGATCCCGTTCACCTTCCTGCGCAACAGCTGGTACACCGAGGTCTACGCGACGTCCGTCCTCCAGGGCGTCGAGCACGGCGCGATCCTCGGCGCCGCCGGTGACGGCCGGGTCGCCAGCGCGTCCCGCGCCGACTACGCGGCCGCGGCCGTCGCCGTGCTCACCGGCGAGGAGGACGGCGACAGGATCTACGAGCTCTCCGGCGACACCGCGTGGAGCCTGCCGGAGCTGGCCGCCGAGACGGCTGCGGTCTCCGGCAGGCCGGTCGTCTACCGGGACCTTCCGCACGCCGACTACCTCCGGACCCTGATCGACGCGGGCCTGCCGGAGCCGGTGGCGGCCATGTACGCCGGCATCGACCTCGGCATCGCCCAGGGTGTCCTCTCCCACACGCCGGGCGAGCTCAGCGCTCTGATCGGCCGTCCCACCACGCCGCTGCGCGAGTCGGTGACCGCCATCCTCAAGGAGGCGTGAGCTCCGGCGACGAAGCCGCCGTCGGGAAGCGGGCGTGCACCGTCATGACGAAGCCGCCGCTCCGAAGCGGGCCTGGACTCCCTTGGCGGAACGGCACCGGCCGGCCGGGTCCCCACGGCGGCTCAACGGCGGCTCAACGGCGGCTCAGCCGCCCCGCAACAGGTCCGCGACGGCGGCGATGCCGTCGGAGACGGCGTCCGGAGTCAGGTTGCCGAACCCGAGAACGAGCCGTGCCGGAGACGCCCGTCGTTCCGGCGGATCGAGGAAATAGCCGCTGATCCCGTACAGCGCGACGGACCGGCGACGGGCGGCCTCGACCACGGCACGCTCATCCGTGCCCGGCGGTAGCCGGGCGACGGCGTGGAAACCGGCGGCCAGCCCGCGTACCTCGACCTCGGGTGCGTACCGCCCCAGCGCGTCCACGAGGGCCGCCCGCCGGGCGGCGTAGCGCGTCCGCATGTGGCGCAGGTGGCGGTCGTAATGACCCGACCGCAACAGGTCGGCGAGCGCGAACTGGTCGAGGACCGGTGAGCCTCGGTCGGCGAGCCGCTTCTGACGCGCGACGCCGGCGGACAGCCGGGGCGGGCAGAGGATCCATCCGAGACGCAGAGCCGGGGCGAGCGACTTGCTGACCGAGCCGAGGAGCACCACCCGGTCCGGAGCGAGACCCTGCAGCGCCCCGACCGGTTCGCGGTCGTAGCGGAACTCGGCGTCGTAGTCGTCCTCGATGATCGTCGCGTCGCGGGCGACGGCCCAGGCGATCAGTGCCTGCCTCCGGCCGGGAGCCAGTACGACCCCGGTGGGCGACTGATGGGCGGGGGTGAGCAGCACGGCACGCGCGCCGGTGGCCGCGAGCGCGGCGGTGTCGACACCGTGCTCGTCGACGGGTACCGCGACGATGTCAAGGCCCGCCGTCGCGGCGGCGGCGCGGTGGTCGGGGTCGCCGGGATCCTCCACGGCCAGGACGCGCGCGCCCTCCCCCGCCAGCGCGCGCAGGACGAGCTGCAGCCCTTGCGCGTACCCCGCGCACACGACGGTGTGGGCCGGGTCGGCGGCGGCCCCGCGAACCCGTCGCAGGTAGGCGGCGAGCACGTCGCGCAACATCGGGTCGCCGTACGGGTCGCCGTAGCCGAACAGGTCGCTGGGCACGTCACGGCAGGCGCGCCGAAGGGCGCGGCTCCATCGCTCGCGGGGGAAACTCGACAGGTCGGGCACACCGGGCCGGAAGTCGATCCCGACGGGCGCGGTGGGCACGGCAAGCGCGGTGAGCGGTGACGGCGCGTCCACCGACGGGCGGGCGGCGGCGGCCACCCGGGTGGCCGAACCGCCGCGCGTGACGAGGTAGCCCTCGGCCTGCAGCTGCGCGTAGCACTCGGTCACCAGGCCGCGCGAGACGCCGAGGTCACGGGCCAGGGCGCGCGAGGACGGGAGCCGCTCACCGGCGGCCAGCCGGCCGGCGCGGATGCTCTCGCGCAGCGCGCCCTCCAGCTGCTCGCGCAAGGGTTCCGGCCGGTTCCTGTCGACTCGCAACAGGAGCTCCGGCCCCGAACCGGTCCACTCGATCGACATGAAACCGGACCTTATCGCCGAGCCGGTTCCCGCTCTAGGGTCGGCCCATGACTCACCGGAAGAGCACCGCCGACGAAGCCGGGAAGGACGCCGGGGAGCCCCGGGAGGACCGCGGAGAACGTCAGGGGGACACCGCGGAAACCCGAGGAGAGGACGGGGAGGCACAGCGGGACGGCGCCCGCGTTCCGGATCTTCGTATTCTGAACCGCCCGGTGGTCCTGCTGCTGGCCGCCTCGCTCGGCGCCCTCGGCGGCTTCTACCTGCTGGCGCCCGTCGTCCCCCTGTACGCGGCCACGTCCGGTTCGGGCGGTGTGGGCGCGGGCCTGGCGACCGGCACCATGATGCTGGGAACCGTGCTGACGGAGTTCGCGGCGCCCGGCCTGCTGCGCTCGTACGGCTACCGGGCGGTCATGGGACTGGGCCTGCTCCTGCTCGGAACCCCCGCCCTCCTGCTGCCGGCGTCGGCGTCGATGCCCCCGGTGCTGGGGATCTGCCTGGCGCGGGGTGCCGGGCTCGGACTCGTGGTGGTGGCCGGTGCGGCCCTGATGGCCGAACTGGTGCCGGCCGGCCGTCGCGGCGAGGGGCTGGGACTGTACGGGGTGGCCGTCGGGATTCCCTCCATCGCGTGCCTGCCGCTGGGGCTCTGGCTGAGCGAGCACGTCGGCTACGGGCCCGTCTTCGTCGCCGGGGCGGCGTCGGCGCTGCTCGGGCTGGCCGCCGTGCTCGGCCTGCCCTCCCTGCGCGCGCGGACCGAACGGCACGGCGGGCCCCGGAGCGGGACCCGGAGCGGAAGCCGGAGCGGAAGTCGGAGCGGGATCCTCGACGTCCTCCGCGACGGCGGCGTCGCCAGGCCCGCGATCGTCTTCGCCATGGTGACACCGGCGGCCGGTGTCCTGCTGACCTTCCTCCCGCTGGCCGCGCCGGAGCGGTCACGCGATCTGGTCGCGCTGGCCCTGCTCACGCAGTCCTGTGTCACGCCGCTGGCGCGCTGGGCGGCGGGCCGGTACGGCGACCGCCACGGCTCCGCTCGCCTGCTGGCCCCCGCCGTCCTGACCGCCGCTCTCGGCACGGCCGGGCTCTTCTGGGTGGACGTCCCTCTCGCGATGATTGTCGGTATGGGGCTGTTCGGGGTGGGCTTCGGCATGGCCCAGAACGCGACCCTGGCGCTGATGTTCGAGCGCGCCCCCGACTCCGCCTTCGGCCAGGTGAGCGCGGCATGGAACCTCGCCTACGACGCCGGGCTCGGCGTCGGCGCGGTCGGGTTCGGGCTCCTGGCCGGGTCGGTGGGCTACCCGGCGGGGTTCGCCGTCACCGCCGCCGTGCTGTTCACCGCACTCGCTCCCGCCCTGTACGACCGGACGGCGGGCAGCCCGGCGAGCAGGGCAGCGGGCAGGGCAGCGGACGCCGCGACATGACCGGCGACGCAAGGGGGCGGTGAGCCTCCCGCCGAACACGGAGACACACCGAGACACACCGAGACACACCGAGACACACGGAGACACACGGAGACGCACGCCGAGCGGCGGGGTTCCGGCGACCAGGACTTCGACCACCACGGTTTTGACGGTTTTGACAACGAGGGCTTCGGCGACGAGGTCCCTGGCAACGAGGGAAAATCTCATGGGAACGGTTCTTCTGAACATCACGGTGTCGCTTGACGGCTTCGTCGCCGGCCCTGGCGTGGGCATCGAGCGCCCCATGGGCGAGGGCGGTGAGCGGCTCCACGAATGGCTGTTCAACGACGACGCCGACCGGGATGTGGACGCCGGGGTGCATCGGGAGCTGTCCGCCTCGACGGGGGCGGTGGTGGTGGGCAGGCGGACCTTCGACGTGGGGGTGGGCCTGTGGAAGGACACCCCGTTCCCCGTGCCGTGCTTCGTGCTCACCCATGAGGACCGGGAGGAGCTACCCATGAAAAGCGGGACCTTCACCTTCGTCTCCGACGGCCTCGAGAGCGCGATCCGGCAGGCGCGGAAGGCGGCGAAGGAGAAGGACGTCCTCGTGATGGGCGGGGCGGACATCGCCGGGCAGCTCATGAGAGCCGGGCTCGTGGACGAGCTCCAGCTCCAGCTGGCACCGGTGCTGCTCGGGGCGGGTACCCGCCTCTTCGACCGCCTGGGCGGCGACCGCGTCGAACTGGAAAGGACCGGCATGGCCGGGTCCGCACGCGTCACGCATCTTCGGTTCCGCGTGGTGAGGTAGGGGATGGGCTCCGCCTGGAATCCCCCGCCCTTCAGGCGGGGGATTCCAGGCGGAGGAGGATGCCGGGAGCCCTCGTTCAGCCGGCGGGGGCGTCCTGCTCGCCCTGGGGAACCTCAGGGAAGTTCCGCCCCCACCAGGCGGTCCAGCGGGATTCGAGATCGGCGTGCGCGGCGTCGTCGAGGCCGTACGTGGTGAGCACCATCATGACGGTGCCGCCCGGATTGGCGGGCGAGGGCGGGTTCTGGGCCGTGACCAGCAGGCCGTCGCCCCAGCCGTCGACGGTGAGACCGACCTGGTTGGCCGAGCGGAACCAGACCTGGCCGCGCAGCGTCTCCCCGGTTGGCCCCTCCAGCTCGTACGGGCTCGCCGGGGGCAGTCCGGCCACCGCCGCGAGACCGGCGGCCTCCAGCACCGGCGTGACCGCCGCGCCGGAGAGGAAGACCGTGCGCCGGTCGGCGCCCGGGTGCCGTTCCAGGGCGAACGCGAGCTGGTGGACGAAGGTGATCCAGCCCTCGGTGATGTCGTCGTAGTAGGCGTCCCACTCGGGGTCGCCGCCGCGCGGGCCACGGGTCAGCCGCAGGCGCGTACGGTCGCCGAGGCCGGTCAGCTCGAACAGGTCGCCGCCCTGGACCTCCAACCGGTGCTCGGCGGCCGACTCCACGACGTTCTGGTGGTAGATGACCTCGATCTCCTTGTCGAGGCCGTCGAAGTGCCAGCCGTGCCAGCGTCGGATCAGCTCGGGATCGCGCAGCGCGCCCCACACCTCGTCGACGGGTGCGGCGATGGTGACCTCGAAGGAGAACGGCTCGTCTGTCATCGGATGCCTTTCAACGTGGGGCCCCGGACCTCGGTCCCGGGACGGATGTCAACTGCGGGTTTCCGGCGTGCCGGGGGCGGGCTGCCTGCCGGTTTCCGGCGTGCCTTGGGCCGGACGTCCGCTGGTTTCCGGCGTGCCCTGGACCGGACGTCCTCCGGCCTCTCGCGTGCCGGGGGCCGGATGCCCACCGGCGACGAGGCGGTAGGGCCGCCCTCCAGGGGTGTCGAAGCGGGCCGCGACCTGTGAGAAGGCGTCGGCGAGCGCGTCGGTGAAGTCGTGCACGTCGCCGGGCTCGGCGAAGCGCACCCGCGCCTCCAGGGTGAACGTCAGCAGCCGGACGCCCCGCCGGTCGGCGGCGGCGGCCATGCGGGTGACGTCGCGCACGGTGCCGGCGGCCACCTCGACGAGATGCTCGGCGGCGTACTGGTCGGCGACACGGCGGAAAACCCCGGCCACCTCGGCGGTCGCGGCGGCCCTGTCACCGTCACCGTCGCCATCGCCACCGGCTTCGTCGATCTCGTCGCCTCCAGCCGCCTCGCCGGCTTCGCCGACTTCGTCGGGTGAAGTGAGCACGCCGGGATCGACGAGGAAGGCGTTCGCGGTGACACCCATGACGCGCTCGACGAAACCGCGTCGCGGGCGCTCCTCCACCAGCTCGATCAGCCCCGCCTCCTCCAGCACCCTGAGGTGGTATCCGACCCGCTGGCGCGGCAGGTCGAACTCGGCCGCGAGCTGGACCGCGGAGGCGGGCTCGCGCAGGCGGGCGAGAAGCCGGCGGCGGATCGGGGTAAGCGCCACGCGCAGACGGTCGGGCTCGTCCATGAGCGTCATCTCGGTCGCGGCCATGCCTCATGAAACCATTGGACAAATTAATCTGTCAATTGAGGGCGCGACCGGAAGCGACCGCGGGAAACCGATGGCCGGGCCGCCGTCATCCGGCGCACGCCGGTCGAGCGCTCCGGTCAGTCGTGGCGCGGGATGCCGGAGACCTCGTGGTCGGCGTGGAACAGAGCCTCGCCGATGAGCGCGCGGACATGGGCGTCGCGGGCCCGGTAGAGCACGCGGCGGCCGTCCCTGCGGGTGCGCACCAGCCCGGCCAGGCGGAGTTTCGCCAGGTGCTGGGAGACCGAGGGACGCGCGACCCCGATGGCCTCGGCGAGCGAGCCGACGTCGTACTCCCCCGACGACAGCAGCCACATCAGGCGCAGCCTGGTGGCGTCACTGAGCATCCTGAAGGCCTCGATGGCGGCCTCCACCTGGGCGCCGGTGGGTTGCTCCTGCGACGAGTTGGCACCTGATTCGTTGTCGCGTGCATACATGACTACATATACTCCGGGAAAAGGGCACCGGTAGCAAACGAGGTAGCCATGTCCGACCAGAAGGGCGTGGGTTCTCCATCCCCCGGCGAACCCACCGGCCCCCGTTCTCCCCGCGGTCAGGACCACGAGGCCGCGCACGATCCGCCGCCCGGACACGGGCCCACGCATGAACAAGGGCACGGGCCCGCCCACGAGCATGGGCACGGGCATGGGCACGAGCACGAGCACGGGCACGGGCATGGGCACGAGCACGAGCACGGGCCCACGCATGAACAGGGACACGGGCACGGGCACGGTTCTGCCCACGGGCACGGGCATGAGAGCGGGCGAGACGACGGCCGCGAGCCTCGGGGGCACGGCCACGGCCGTCATCACGAGCACGGCCACGGGGGACGGCGGACGGCGGGCCGGCGGTTCGGAGGACTGCTCTCACGAGCCGGCCACGCCCTCACCCCGCACAGCCACGACAGCGCGAGCAGGACGGACTCCGCCCTGGAGTCCAGCAGTCGCGGGATGCGCGTACTGGCCGTCTCCTTCGCCGTCCTCATGGTGACCGCCGCGGTCCAGGCGGTGATCGTTGTCTTCTCCGGCTCGGTCGCCCTTCTCGGTGACACGCTGCACAACGTGGCCGACGCGCTGACCGCGCTTCCGCTGGCGATCGCCTTCTCCCTCGGGCGCCGGGCGGCCACCCGCAGGTTCACCTATGGCTACGGCAGGGCCGAGGACCTGGCCGGGATCGCCATCGTCCTGGTCATCGCCGCTTCCGCCGCGCTCGCCGGGTACGAGGCCGCGCGGCGCCTGGCCGACCCCCAGGAGGTGCGGGCGCTCGGCTGGGTCGCCGCGGCGGCCGTGATCGGCTTCGCGGGCAACGAGTGGGTGGCCCGCTACCGGATCCGGGTCGGGCGCCAGATCGGATCGGCCGCGCTGGTCGCCGACGGGTTGCACGCCCGCGCCGACGCCCTCACCTCGCTGGCCGTGCTGCTCGGCGCGGGCGGCGCGGCCCTGGGCCACCCGATCGCCGACCCGATCGTCGGCCTGCTGATCACGGTGGCCATCTGTCTCGTCCTCAGGGACGCGGCCCGCGAGATCTACCACCGGCTGATGGACGCGGTCGATCCGGCACTCGTCGACCGCGCGGAGCGGATCCTGGCCGCCACCGGCGGCGTGCGACGGGTGGGATCGGTGCGGTTGCGCTGGGTGGGCCACACGCTGCGCGCCGAGGTGGACATCGTGGTCGGCGAGGACCTGTCGCTGCTCCAGGCGCACGCCGTGGCGGTGGAGGCCGAGCACCGGCTGATCCACCACCTGCCCCGCCTGAGCGCCGCCACCGTGCACGCCGATCCCGACGGCCTGGAAGGCGCCGACCACCACGCCGTCCTGGCCGGACACCGGTAGAACGGGCCGGACACCGGTAGGACGGGCCGGACACCGGTAGGACGGGCCGGACACCGGTAGGGCCGGCCGCGCCGGAAGGTCGAAGGTCGCGAGACCGCCTCGCCGGACGCCGTCCGCAGACGCGTACCCGCACGGGCCGGGGCGCGGGAGAGGTAGTCTCGCGTGATCACCGTCGCGGCCCGCGGACCGGATCGCCCGGCCCGGCCCGCAAGCCGTGGCGGATCACCCCCCGATCCAGGAGAAGCGGCTGCGTTGGCCGACCACAGCAGAGGACGTCCCGGCTGGCTGCACGTCGGCCCGCTGGAGGCGCGGTTGACGCGCACCTGGGAACCTGGCACGTTCCCACCGGCGGAAACGCTCCTCGCGATACTTACGCTGGCGGCCGTGCCGCAGGCCCTCGCCACCCGCCTGGCCACCCACCTGAGCGGCGGCATCGTGGTGGGGCCCGGATCGGTGCCCGACCTTCCCGGCTTCGAATGGCTGCGCGGCGTCGCGCTGCCCCTGCAGGCGGGCCTCTGGGAACGCAGCGCGGGCGTCTACGACCCCCGGCGGCGGCGGATCGGGGTGGGGAGCGCCCCCTCGCCCTCGGTGTCGGTGTGCGGGCACGAGATCGGCCACGCCACCGATCACATGGATCGTTTGCCCTCGCACTCCCCGTTCTGGACAGATTTGCACGCTCGCACCCGCGGCCGTCTCCGGCCGCCCTACCGCGACGACGTCACCGAGCTGTTCGCCGAGGCCTTCGCCTGCGTGCTCACCCGGAGGGCGACCCGGCTGCTCCACCTGATCGGCACGGAGGCGGAGGCCGAACGGGTGTATCACCAGCTGTCCGGGCAGTACGGCATCGGCTGACCGTGGGCGTGCCGCGACCCCCGGAGCTATGCTGGGCCGACAGCGGTCAGAGACGACGGAAAGGCCACGCCATGAACGTGACCATGCTGCCGGGAGGCACCCTCCGCGTCCCCGCGACGACCACGCTGGACAACGGCACCAAGATCGACGGCACCCGCGACATAGGCCGCGACGACCCCGAATACCCCGAATGGCTCGCCCTGGCACAGGACGAGGACGAGCAGCGCCGCCGCGACGTCGAGGAGCGCGACTCCGACCGCGAGATCCTGACCCGCTGGCGCACCCGCCGGAGCGCGTGACCGCGCTCTCCGGCCCTCCGGAGCATCCTGTGACGCCGGCGTGAACGGCCACGTGCCGCGCGTCTCGCGCTGGCTGCGCGCCCGCCCCGCCCGGGCGGGCCGTACCCGCGTCCTGGCGGTCGAGGGACGCTCGGGGTCGGGCAAGTCCACCCTCGCCACCGCCCTGGCCACGGAACTGGCCGCGCCCGTCGTACGGATGGACGATCTCTACCCGGGGTGGGACGGCCTGCTGGGAGGGGTCGACGTGCTGGTCGAGTGGGTCCTGCGACCGCTGAGCCTGGACCGGCCCGCGCGGTGGCGACGCTACGACTGGGCGGAGGGCGCCTACGCGGAGTGGCACGAGGTCCCGGGCACCGGGATCCTGGTCCTCGACGGTACCGGCTCCGGCGCCCTCGCCGCCGCGCCGTACCTGAGCGGCCTGCTGTGGCTGGAGGCGGCCGACGGGGTACGCAAGGCCCGCGCGCTGGAGCGCGACGGCGATCTCTACGCCCCGCACTGGAACCGGTGGGCGGCTCAGGAGGAGCGTTTCCACGCCCGCGACGACGTCCGTGCCCGCGCGGACCTGACGATCGCCACCGGCTGAGGCCCGGGCGGGGCGGCGGAGCAGGCGGAGCGGGCGGAGGAACGGCCCGGGCCGGGTGAGAACGGGCCGGGTGAGAACGGGCCGGGTGAGAACGGGCCGGGGGGGGATTCCAGCGACGGATCATCGGTTCTCCTCGTCGTACGGCGTCGTGCGTCACGTGACGCGCCCCGTCCTTCCTCCCCCGCTCTCCGGCCGCGCCGCGGGTGGCCGGTGGTCAGCGGGGAAGCACGCGGCCGAGGAAGTCGTCGACGAGCCGGGCGATCTGGGCCCCGTGGCTCTCCAGCGCGAAGTGACCGGCGGGAAGCAGGTGGACCTCCGCGTCGGGCAGGTCGCGCCGGAAGGCCGTGGCGCCGCCCGGCCCGAAGATCTCGTCGTGGGCTCCCCAGGCGGCGAGCAGCGGGACCTGACTCGCGCGGAAGTACTCCTGGAAGACCGGGTAGAGCTCGATGTTGGTGATGTAGTCACGGGCGAGCCGGAGCTGGATGTCGGCGTTGCCCGGACGCTGCAGCAGCGCGAAGTCGTGACGCCAGGCGTCGGGACTGACGAGGCTCTCGTCGGGCACGCCGTGGGTGTACTGCCAGCGGGTCGCCTCAAGGCTCTGGAACCGGCGGACGGGAGCCTCGGTGACCGGGGACGGATCGGCGCCGTAGGCCCGGATCGGGGCCCAGAACTCCTCGTCCAGCCCGTCGAGGTAGGCGTTGCCGTTCTGGGTGACGATCGCGGTGACGCGCTCGGGGTGGGCGGTGGCGAGCCGCCAGCCGATGGGCGCGCCGTAGTCCTGCACGTACATGGCGAAGCGCGACAGGCCGAGCCGCTCGGTGAAGGCGGCGGTGAGCTCGGCCAGGTTCGCGAAGGTGTAGTCGAAGTCGTCCACGGACGGCGCCGCCGAGTAGCCGAAGCCGAGGTGGTCGGGAGCGACGAGCCGGTACCGCGAGGCCAGTCTCGGGATGAGGTCACGGAACATGTGGGAGCTCGTCGGGTAGCCGTGCAGCAGGAGCAGGACCGGCGCGTCGGGGCTCCCGGCCTCCCGGTAGAAGATCTCCTGCCCGCCTACGACGGTGGTGCGGTAGTGAACCATCTCATCCATGCCTAACCTCTTCGAGTCGTTGAGGGAGTTACTCATGGCCAGCGAAGCACCATCACTGCTAACCTGTCAACATGCTCAAGGTGGTTATAAGGGACGTCGACCTCCTCGTGGACCTGCTCAACACCACCCCCGTGGTCGACGGCGTCCCCACGGACGTGCTGCGGGACCGGCACAAGGCCACCCGGTGGCTGGGCGAACGCGACCTGCCCAGCTCACCGGCCGCCGTCGCCTCGGCCCGCCGCGTCAGGGACGCGATCGCCCGCGTGGTCAGGGACGAGGAACCCGCCCGGACGCTGGAGCCCTTCCTCGAAGGGGTGTCACAGACCCCGTCGGTCGGCGACGACGGCGTGCGCTGGGAGCTGAGCACCGGCTCCGCCGACCCGTTCGGCCTCAGGTGCGTGCTGGCCTGGGCACATCTCCAGGAGACCCTGCCCGGCCGGCTGCGCCCGTGCGCCAACGACGACTGCCGCCTGTTCCTCGTGGACCACAGCCGGGCCAACACCCGCCGCTGGTGTTCGATGGCCGCCTGCGGCAACCGCCTCAAGGCCCGGCGGCACCACCGGCGCGCGACGAACCGGGGCGGCGACGACTGACCGGCGACGGGACCGGACAGGCGTACGACACCGGGCAGGCGCGTGGTGGAGGGACGCCGGGATCCCGTTCCCGCCGTGACGATCGAGATCTGCGTCTTGCAATCGAACACGAAGTACGATCGAATGAACATGAAAGGGTTCCGGAACGGCGTCGAACGATCGTTGATCACCTCCGTCCCGCCGAGCGCGAGACGCGCCGGGGCCGGGCGTGCGAGGCCCCACCCGCCGCATCGGGAGTGACACCGGAACCACAGGCGCAGGACCACCCTGAGGAGAGCCCGTGACCACGTGGATGCTGCTGGACTACGGCGAGGTCATCTCCATGCCACAGCCCTCCGACGCGACGGCCTCCATGGCGAAGCTGATCGGCCAGGACAAGGCGACCTTCCACGACCGCTACTGGCGTCACCGCGAGGCCTACGACCGCGGCCAGGCCTCCCACCTGTACTGGAGCGCGGTTCTCGGCAGGACGCTCGCCGGCGACGATCCGCTCGTCGCCAAGCTCGACGCGGCCGACGTCGAGAGCTGGTCCCACCTGAACCCGGAGACCCTGCGCGGCATCGAGGACCTCAAGGGACGCCACAGGCTCGCCCTGCTGTCGAACGCCCCCGAACCGCTGGCGGCGGCCATCGACGACGCCCCCTGGGCGGCGGCGTTCACCCATCGCTTCTACAGCTGCCGCATGGCCCTGACCAAGCCGGACCCCGCCATCTTCGAGGAGGTCCTGCGCCGCCTCGACGCCGCCCCCGGCGACGTCACCTTCCTCGACGACCGGGCCGCCAACGTCCGCGCCGCGGCGGCGCTCGGCATCAACGCCCTCCTCTACCCGGAGTGGCCGTCTTTCCCTCGCTCGGGCTGACGGGTTCGCGTAAGGCCGCGTACAGGGCGATGTGCCGCTCGGCGGCCGACCGCCAGGTGTGGCGGGCGGCGAGCAGGCGGCCCGCGGCCAGGCGCGCGAGGTCGGTTCCGGCCAGTGCCGCGCCGATCTGGGCGGCGAAGCCCGCCGGGTCGCCGGCGAAGCGCGCGGCGGTCCCGAACACCTCGCGCAGGACCGGCAGGTCCCGGGTGACCAGCGGCACGCCCGCCGCCAGCGCCTCCATGGCGGCCAGGCCGAAGCCCTCCTTGAGCGAGGGAAAGGCGAAGACGGCCGCGGAGGCGACCAGCGACGGCAACTCCTCGTGGCCGACGGGACCCAGGACGACCGGTTCCACGCCGAGGACCGCGGCACGCTCGGCCCACCGGGCCCGGTAGTCGCGATAGTCGAACAGGGTCTCGCCCCCGGCGATCACCAGCTTCAGGCCGGGGTCTCCGGCGGCCAGCGACGCGTACGCCTCCAGCAGGTCCAGCGAGCCCTTGCGGGGCTCGATACCGCCGACCGTGAGGACGTAGCGTCCCAGCCGGTCCCTCCAGCGGCCGTCGCCGCGCGCGGCGGCCGCCGCGAACCGGTCCGCCTCGACGCCGTTGGGGATGACCGTCGCGGTGATGCCCCATCCGCCGGCGAGCTCGGCGGCGACGGCACGCGAGACGCAGACGTGCGCGCGGGGTTCGACGATGGCGCGCTCGTGACAGGCGGCCAGCTCGGGGGTGGTGAAGTGGTCCAGGTGGTGGACGGTCCGCACGCACCGCTCGACCGCGTTGGCGCTGATGCAGTCCTGGGCGTGCACGATGTCGTAGCCGCCGGGGGTGAACGCCTCGCGCAGCGCGGAGATCGAGCGCAGCACCCGCTCCCCCACCGTCTCACCCGCCACCTCGCCGAAGGGCACCACCACCTGCCGCACCGCGGGCGCCACGGGCCGGAAGAACCCCGCGTCACCGCCGCGGCCGAGCGTCCAGACCGTCACGTCCTGGCCCGCCTCGGCCAGCGCCTCGGCGAGGTTGAGGGTGTGCACGACCCCGCCGCGCGGCTTGGTGGAGTACGTCAGCAGCGCGATCCTCATCACCGGGAACGCCCCTGGGGCGTCTCTCGCGCCTACCCTGCCGACCGGGCCCGTAGTGCCCTCGGTGCCCCCGGTGCTCATCGCGCCCGCCGCACGCGCAGGGTGCGCAGTGCGTCCGGTGCTCACCGCGCCCGGCGTGCGCGCGTCGCTCATGAGGCTCCCCGGTAGCTGCCGGGCCTGCGCTCGTCGAGATGGCTCAGCACCCGCCGCGCGGTGGCGATCTCGGCGGCGACGTCCACCTCGGCGACCGCCAGGCCCGCCTTGGACCAGGTACGGGCGAGGATGTCACCCCCGGGACCGACCACCTTGGCCTGACCCAGGAAGCGCATGCCGCCCATCGCGCCGGTCTGGTTCGACGAGGCCAGGATGACCTGGTTCTCGGCGGCACGGGCGCAGTCGTAGAGGTCGAACAGACGCGACTGGCGGTCCTGGGCCATCCGGGGCGCCCGGTTGGTGATGCTGGTCGGCCAGGCCGACAGGCAGGCGACGATCTGCGCCCCGTCCAGGGCGAGGCTCCGCGCCGACTCGGGGAAGGTCTTGTCGTAGTCGATGAGCATGCCCACGCGGCCCACCGGGGTGTCGAAGGCGTCGAAACGCTCGCCGGGCGCGTACGCCGCGATCTCCCCGGCGGGCAGGTGCACCTTGCGGTGGCGTCCCAGCACGCCGTCGCCGCTGACACACGCGGCGCTGTTGTATCTGCGGGTGCCGTCGGCCTCGCAGTAGCCGACGCACACCACCATCTCGGCGGCCAGCTCGCCGACCCGCTTGATCAGCGGGTCGTCGGGGCCGAGTGCCGGGGGCAGCGCGTCGGGGTCGGGATGGCGCAGGTCGGCGAGGTAGCCGCCCAGCGCGGCGTCGGGCAGCACCAGCAGCCCCGCCCCCGCCCTGCGGGCGTCGTCGATCAGTTTCGCGATGCGCCGCAGGTCGAACTCCAGGTCCCGGCCGAAGTGCGCGGAGGCCGCGGCTATGCGGATCACGGTTCAGGATCCTCCCACGGCGAGCGCGGGACGGTAGGCGTCCGGGCGGCGGTCGCGCAGGTGGCCCATGGAGCGGCGGGCGGCCTCCAGCGCCGCCCGCACGTCCAGTTCGGCGACCGCGACGCCGCCCGGCACACCGGTACGGGCCAGGATCTCCCCTCCGGGGCCGACGACCTTGGCGCTGCCGACGAACCTGAGGGCGCCGAAGACCCCCGACTGGTTGGCCGACAGCCATACCACCTGGTTCTCCAGCGCCCTGGCCTGGTCGAAGAGGTCGAACCTGCGGGTCCAGCGGTCGTCGGCGAGGTCGGGCGCGGGATCGGTCCTGCTGGCGGGCCAGGCCGACACGCACACCACGATCTCGGCACCGTCCAGCGCCAGCGCCCGCGCCGACTCGGGGAACGCCTTGTCGTAGCAGATCATCATGCCGAGACGGCCGACCGGGGTGTCGAAGGCGGAGAAGGAGTCACCGGCCGCGAACAGCGCGTTCTCGCTGAGCGGCTGGTGGACCTTGCGGTGGTGACCGAGCACGCCGTCGCCGCTGAGGCAGACCACGCTGTTGTACCTGCGGGGGCCGTCGGCCTCGCAGTAGCCCGCGCAGACGACCATGTCGCCCGCCAGGGCGGCCAGCCTGCGGATCTCGGGCCCGGCGGGGTCCAGGGCGGGCGGGGCGTCCTGCGGGTCGCCGTCCATGCTGAGCAGATAGCCGCCCAGGCATGCCTCCGGCAGGGCGAGCAGCCCGACCCCTTCGGCCCGCGCCGCGGTGATCAGCTGCTCGATGCGGGCGAAGCCGCCCTCCACGTCGCGGTCGAACGGCGCCGCGACGGCGCCCATGCGTAATTTCACGTTTCTCCTTCCCCGGGTTCTGCGGGTTCTGCGGCCCTGCCCAGCCCGGTCACCGGGCCGGTGATCACCTCGGTCAGCTCCCCGTCCGGCCAGCGCAGCCGCACTCCCCCGCCGGGAACGAACTCGCCGCACGCGGCACCGGAGGCGGGCCCGGCGTCGAGGCCGGGACTGCCGGGACGCTCGGCGGTGAGCATCGCGAAGCCGGGAAAGCAGGTCAGCCAGTCGCCCATGCTGGCCGCGCCGGGCCTGGGCAGGGACGCGACGTCCAGTACGGCGCCGCAGCCGGAGGCCTCGGCGAGCATGCCGAGGGTGCCCGCGACGCCCGCCATGGACACGTCCTTGGCGGCGGCCGGGCGGGCGGCGGCGACGGCTCCCAGCATGGCCCGCAACTGCGGGGTGCGGCGGTGCGTGGTGGAATCCCACTGGCGGCCCGTGTAGCCGGGCCTCCACCCGCCGCCCAGGTCCGCGGTGAGCCGCACCCGGTGCCCGGGACGCGCCCCGCCGCCGGGAACCGGCTTCCGGGCGCGGCCCAGCGCGGTGACCGACAGCGCCGCCGGTACGCCGAGCTGGGTGTGACCGCCGAGCACCGGCACCCCGTACGCGTCGGCGGCGCGGCGCAGGCCCGCCAGGACCCTGGCCACCGCCGAGGCGTCGCGGGCGCCCACCGCGTCCAGCAGCCCGACCGGCTCCGCGCCCATGGCCGCCAGGTCGTTGAGGTTGACCAGTACCGAGCACCAGCCCGCCCACTCCGGGTCGCGTTCCACCATGGACGGCAGGATCGCGTCGCAGGCCGCGACCAGGTCGCTGCCCGGCACCGGGGCGCCGTCGTCGCCGACGAAACCGGGACCGCCGGGCGCGAGCCCGGCCAGCAGCGCCCCGAGATCGCTCTTGGTGGCAGCGACCAGCGCGGCGATCCTGCCGACGGGCCAGCGCATCAGCACATGCGGTACGCCGGCCACGGCCAGGGGGCGTACGGACCGCCAGCCGAGGCGGGTGAACATGCGCTCGGCACCGGCCCGTACGGTGGCCTCGAAGCGCAGCGCCCCGGCCGCCTCGGCCCGCGCGCACGCGGCGCGCACCAGCGCAGGGCCGATGCCCGCGCCGTTGCGTTCGGCCGGGTCGACGGCGAGCCGCCCGCCGCTCCACCACCCGATGTCGGGGCCGTCACCGGCCGGCCCGAGCCGGACGCCGCCGACCACGGCGCCGCCCCGGTCCCTGGCGACCAGGACGACTGTGCGCGGGTCGTCGTCGCGATCGTCCAGGTCGTGGCCGCTGAACACGCGCTGCTCGGTCACGAACACCCGGTGCCGCAGCGTCCGGTAGGCGGCCAGCCCGGACGTGTCCGCCTCCTCCACGATGAAGGAGGGTGCGCGGGTGCCGAGCAGCACGTCGCAGACCGGCTCGGGGAGCCGCGGCCCGCGGCCGGGAACGGTGCGGCCGCCCCGCCCCGAGCCGCCGCTCAGGGCGGAGGCGACCGGGAGATCGGAGGTGAGGCTCACGGGCGCCTCACCCGCCCGCGGCCTGGAGCGCGCTGCACGCGCCGCACGCGGCGCAGCCCGCGCGCTGGTCGGCGCCCGCCATGCCCGCGTCCCGCAGCAGCGCGGCGACGCTCTCTGTCACCCGCCGGACCACGGCCGGGTCGGGGCCCGGCACGCCGTCGCGGCCCGCGAGGGTGCCGCGCATGGGGCGGAACGGCACGACGAACGGGTACACGCCGCGCTCGACGAGCCCCGCGGCCCCGGCCACCAGCTCGTCGGGATCCTCGCCGAGACCGACCAGCAGGTAGGTGGAGACGCGGTTGCGGCCGAAGACGCGCACCGCCTCGTCCCAGGCCGCCTCGTAGGCGGACATCGGCACCTCGGACTTACCCGGCATCCAGCGGCGGCGCACCTCCTCGTCGAGGGACTCCACGTGGATGCCGATCGCGGACGCGCCCGCCCGCCCGAGCTCGCCGATCCAGGCCAGGTCGGCCGGCGGCTCGCACTGCACCTGGATCGGCAGGCCGGGTACGGCCTCCAGCACGGCCCGCACCGAACGGGCCAGGACGCGCGCTCCCCGGTCGGGGCCGCCGGTGGTGCCGGTGGTCATCACCATCTGCCGCACCCCGTCCAGGCGCACCGCCGCCTCGGCGACCTCGGCGAGCTGCGCCGGGGTCTTCGCGGCGACGGTGGCGCCCGAGCTCAGGGACTCCTCGATCGAGCAGAACCGGCACCGCTCCGCCTCGCCGTAGCGGACACAGGTCTGCACCACCGTGGTGGCCAGCACGTCGGCGCCGTGCAGCCGGGCGATCCTCTCGTACGGGACGCCGTCGGCGGTCGCCAGGTCGTAGAAGCGAGGACGGCCGACCGCGTGGACGGAGGCACCCAGATCGGTCTCGCCCAGCCACAACCTGCCGTCCCTGACGGCATACGGGCTGGCCGGGTTGAGCGGGATCGCGGCGTTGGCGCCGTCGAGGACCAGGTGCCCGTCGTCGCTGGGTCCCGCACCGCCCGCGCGGCGCACCGGGGCGTCCACGCGGACGCCCATGATGGCCACGTCGACTCTCGTGCCGACACTCACCGGTGCCCCCTCAGAACATGTAGGTCGAGTTGATGATCGCGCCCTTGCGGCCGTAGTGGATCAGCGCGTCCTGCACGTCCAGCGGGTGCGTGGGGATGACGCCCTCGATGAGATCCTCCTCGCGGGCGCCGTGCAGCGACAGGCCGAACCGGCAGCAATAGACCTTGCCGCCCTCCTCGATGAACGTCTTGAGCGAGTTGTTGATGTTGTGCTCGCCGGGGAAGGCGGAGTTGCCGGTGGTCGGGAAGCCCCGGGTGGCCAGGCAGTTCAGCGAGCCGGGACCGTAGAAGTAGATCGCGGACTCGAAGCCCTTGCGCAGCGCCCGGGTCGCCTGCAGGATCGCCACGAAGCTCACCGACGACTCGTGGGCGATGCCGTGTACGAGCGTGAAGTACGACTCGCCGTTCTCCGCCTGGTAGTCGGGGAAGACCTTGGTGCCGCCGTACAGGCTGGAGCCCTCCGGGAGGGAGGGGTGCGGGATCTCGGTGAGGCTCTGCTTCTCGAGGTCGGTCAGGTCGGTCATGGGTCTCTCCTTGTCAGCCGTACAGTTTCTCGAAGGTGTCGCGGAAGGCCAGGCGGGCCAGCTCCCCGTCGCCGGCCGCGGCGGCGAGGCGGGCGCGCTCGCCCGCGTAGTCGCCCCACGGCTCGTCGCTGGCGAACAGCACCCGGTCGTGGCCGATGCCGCGCCGGTCGATCTCCTGGGCCAGCCAGCGCGGCGTGAATCCGATCGCCCAGGACAGGTCGGTGTAGACGCGCTTGCCGGCGGTGATCCAGTCGAAGAACCGCGCCCCGGCGAGCTTGATGTGGCCGCTCATGCCGCCGCCGAAGTGCACCAGGTGGACGGCGACCTCGTCGCCGTACCACTCGACCAGGTGGCCCACCTCGTCGATGTCGGAGGCGGCACCCGGCGAGGTGTGCACGTGCACCACCAGGCCGTGCAGGCGGGCCGCGGTGAAGATGCGGTCGAGCGCGGGCCGGCAGGCCGGGTCGGTGGGGCGCCCGCCCAGCAGGAAGCTGAGCTTCAGCGCGCGCACGCCGCTCTCGGCGGCCAGCGCCAATGCCTCGGCCGTGCGCCGCTCGTCCTCGGGACGCGGTGAGACCCACAGGCCGCAGCGGATCCGGTCGTCGCGGGCCGCCGCCTCCAGGCAGAGCTCGTTGAAGGCGAACGCGACCCCGGGATCGGGCACTCCGTAGTTGGGCATCACCAGGGCGCGCTCGGTGCCCTCGGCGTCCAGGTCGGCCAGGAGCCGTGCGACGCTCGCGCGAGCGGTCGTGTCGGGGTTGACCGGAGGGCCCCCGTAGAACGGGTGGGCGGGCAGGACCCCGAGGTGGCGGTGGGCGTCGAAGACCATGTCATGTTCCCAGCAGCTCGGGGTGGACGAAGTAGCCGAGCTGCGCCGGTCCCGCGGCGCGCGGGGCGGGTACGGGACCGCCCGCGGCGGCGATGTGCCGGGCCAGGTGCTCGGCGTCGGCCGCCACCCCGGAGAAGCGGCCCGAGCCCCAGGTGTGCTGCCAGGGCAGCCCGAGGAAGTACAGGCCGGGGACCCGGGTGACGCCGCGCTCGTGGGTGGGGTAGCCGGTGCCGTCGAAGACCGGCACCCTGATCCAGCCGTGGTCGCGGCGGAAGCCGGTACACCAGACGACCGAGGTGATCCGTCCCAGGTCCAGGGTGTCGGGCTCGAAGGCGGGCTGCCAGGGCGGTGTGTAGCGCTTCTCGGCGGGGGCGGAGATGCGGTGGAGGTCGATGAAGGCGTCGATGGAGTCCTTGACGCTCTCGCAGACCGCGTCGGCGTGGTCGAGGTTGCGTCGCAGGTCGGGGGCGAACCGCGCTGTGCCGCTTCCGGCGCCGTTCTCGGCCGTGACCAGCCTGCCGTACAGGCTCATCCCCTCCAGGGCGAAGACTCGCAGGTCGATGTCGCGTCCGCCGTCGCGGCCGGTCACGTAGTGGTTGGCGCGGGCGCGGACGGCGTCATGGTCGTCGAAGGAGTCGATGGGCCGGTCGTAGTGGCCCATCAGGTCCAGCCAGGCCACCACGTCCCTGCCCCGGTAGAAGCGGGCCACCCGGGGCGCGCCGCCGACCGACAGGTGCACGCGCCGCCCGGACAGATGCAGGTCCTCGGCGATCTGGCACCCCGACTGGCCGGTGCCGACGACCAGCACCTCGCCCGGAGGCAACTGCTCGGGATTGCGGTAGTCGCCGGAGTGGATCTGCGTCATGTGCGACGGGAACCGCTCGGCCACCCGCGGGATCACCGGGACCTGGTAGGGGCCGGTGGCGACCACGACCTGGCCCGCGGTGACCGTGCCCCGGTCGGTCTCCACGCGAAACCCCCGCCCGTCGGGGAGGAGGCGGGTGACGTTCACCCCCTCCAGCACCGGCGGGGAGAAGGAGGCGGCGTAGTCCTCCAGGTAGGCGACGATCTGGTCTCGGAGCATGAAACCGTCATGGTCGTCGCCCGCGTAGGGGAACCCCGGCAGGCGGCACTGCCAGTTGGGCGTGACGAGGCAGAAGGAGTCCCAGCGCCGCGCGCGCCACTCGTTGCCCACGCGATGACGCTCGAGCACCAGGTGGTCGACGCCGTCCCGGCGCAGGCAGTGGCTCATCGACAGGCCGGCCTGGCCCGCGCCCACGACGACCACCTCGTGGTGACGGCCGTTCACCGCTCGAACCTCTCGACCGTCACCATGCCGGCACCGGCGAAACCGGCCGCCTTCCTCTCGATCTCGGCGAGCTGGCCGGCCGCGGCCGTGCACCCGAACCCGTACTTCTCGCGTACGCGCCTACCGGCCGCCTCCAGAGCCTTGCTGCTCAGCGAGACGAATTCGGCGATTGGGTACGATTGTTCGGGATGAAGGAAGTCCTCGATGACGAGCGAGGGAGAATAACAGCGTTGTCGCGAGCCATCGGGCCATCTGACCTGGAAGTACATCTCAGGCATGCGAATCTCCACAGGGGAAAGCGGCCTTATCCGAATTGGCGGGCCTTTACCGCTGACGCCAGTTCAACCGGCGGACGTTGCCGACCTGTTTCATCCGGAACAAAACGCGATTGCTGTGGTCACACCAACTTCTCCACCGGATAACAGTGAGGCGGGACGGGGTCCCGCCTGTTTCGATGACGGCCGGAACCCGTAGCGGGCCGGCCGGTACGCCGGCGTCGGGCCCGCCGCGCCGGCCCCCGAGCCGCACGGTCACGCCGAGAAGCGGGCGACCCACTCGCGGGCTCCGGGGAGAATCTCCTCCACCGGCGCCACGTGCGGATACCAGGTGCGCTCCCACTCCAGGGAGACCCAGCCCCCGAAACCGCGCAGCAGCTCGCCGCACTCGTCGAGAGGGACACCGCCCGCCCACATCGGCACCGGGGTCGTGTCGGCGGCCGAGACCGCGTCCTTGATCTGCACATACGCCAGATGCCCGGCCAGCGCCGCCAGGGTCTCCGCGGGCTCCTCGCCGTGCCGCCACGGGTGCAGCACGTCCCACAGCGCGCCCGCCGCCCCGGGAACGCCCGCCGCGTCCAGCAGCCGCCCGACCGCGGCGCCGGTCGGCATCGCGTCATGGGTCTCCACCAGCACCCGTACCCCTGACTCCACGCACAGGTCCGCGACCGCGCGCAGCCGCCGCGCACCCGTCTCGACGTCGTCCCCTCCGGGGAACACCCGCACGGCGGGCGCGCCCAGGTCGGCGGCGAGAGCCAGATCGTCCCGCAGCGCCCGCACGACGGGTTCGTCCGGACCCGCCGCGGCGATCCTGACGTATCCGGCGAGGGCGGAGACCTCCGGCCGGGCGGTCCCGGACGAGCCGCCGGCGGCGGGGCGCGCGGCGCCCGGCGCGCCGTTCCCGCCGTCACCCGGCGAGCCGGCCTCCTCCGGGCGGCCGCCCGGCGACCCGGCGTCCCGCCGGTGGGCACCCGGCGCCCCCGCGAGTGCCGGGTGCCCCTCCGATGGCCCGGCGAGGAGCGCGCGGACCTTCGCACGCCCTGCCGGGGAGAGCCCGGCGTGGACCCCGGTGTCGGGGTGGAGGCGGAGTTCGAGGCCGGCGCACCCGTACTCCACGGCCGTCGCGACGGCCTCGCGCAGGCCCTGCCCCGGCATGCCGAGCGTGCTGAACGCCAACTTCATCGAGGCTCCCTCGCCACCGTTGCCCGGAAAGCGCTTCCCGAGCGAGTCCATCGTAGACGCCGCGCCATCTCGCCGCGCCGGGGCGGCGGGGCTCCGGCGGGGCTCCGGCGGGGCTCCGGCGGGCGATGCCGCGGGGCGGGTCGTCCGCCGCACCGGATTAGGGGCGCGCGACCGGGGGGAGGCCTCAGGTGATGCCGATCGGGGGGCGCGGAGCCGGAGGAGCCCCGGACTCGCAGCGACATCGATCTTCTCAGCTGGAGAATCCCATGACTGGACGCGTATCGGCCCCGGGCGACCTCGGCCGCCGGATCGCCAGGCGACGCGAGGACCTCGGCCTCACCCGGGACGAGCTGGCGAGGCGCGCCGGGATCGACCCGGGCTATCTCGCCTACCTGGAGGACGCCGTGGCCTCGCCGAACACCGGCACCGTCAACCGCGTGGCCACCGCCCTGGACACCAGGCCCGAGGAGCTGCTCGGCGGGAACGTCGACCTGCCGCCCGGCCGGGGCCGACCGGACTCCCGGCCTGAGCTGGAGAAGCTGGACCGGGACGAGTGCCTGCGGCTCATCACCCCCGGCGGGGTGGGACGGATCGCCTTCGAGGAGATCGACGGGCCGGTGATCCTGCCGGTCAACTACGCCCTGCACGGCAGCTCAGTGATCTTCCGCACCGCTTTCGGCGGCCCGCTCGACGACGCTCTGCGCACCGGGGTCCAGGGGGTCGAGTCCAAGGTGGCCTTCGAGGTCGACCGGATCGACGACGCCGGCCGTGAGGGCTGGAGCGTGCTGGTGCGCGGCGGGGTCCACCACATCTCCTCGGAAGAGGACCGCGCCGCCCTGGCGGCGCTGGGCGTCCGGCCGTGGGCGGGTGGTGAGCGAGAGCTGTACGTGAGGATCGCCGCCACCGAGGTCACCGGCCGGCGCATCCGGCGCGACCCGTGACTCCCGCGGAGACGGACGCTCAAAGCGTCGCCGCCCCGGGCCGATCTCCTCGCGTCTCCTCGCGTCTCCTCGCGCCCCCTGCGGCCGGTCCGCGTCCCGGTTTCCTTCCCGGGCCGGGAGGCCCGGGTCTCCTCGAAGGGCTCCGAAGGGCTCCGAAGGGCTCGGGTGGCCTCAGATCTCCTTGATGACGCGGTGCAGGAGATCCGTCGTCGCGGCCGGTTGCTCGGCTTCGATCCCCAGCCGGTTCATGACGTGCCAGTAGCGCTCGACGTCGGCGAGCTTGTCCAGGTAGAGGGCTCCGGTGAGCTGTTCGAGGTAGACCAGGTCGGGCAGCTCCCCCTCGGGGAAGCGCAGGATGGTGGCGGGGCCCGTCGCCGCGGCGGCCGCGCCGGCGCTGAACGGCATGACCTGGAGGGTGACGTGGCCGAGCTCGACGATCTCCGTGAGGTGCCGGAGCTGGTCGCGCAGCACCTTGGGGCCTCCGACGGGACGGTGCAGCACCGCCTCGTCGACGACGATCCAGAGCGTGGCGGGCTCGGGCCGGGTGAGGAGCCGCCGGCGCGCCATCCGCAGGGCGACGCGGCGCTCGACCTCCGACTCGGGGGCGCCGGCGCAGGCGGGCCGGATGAGGGCGCGGGCGTACTCCTCGGTCTGCAGCAGCTCGGGGACGAACTGGACCTCGTAGCCGCGGATGAGGGAGGCGGCCTGCTCCAGCCCGAGGAAGGCGTCGAACCAGGGGGGAACCACGTCGCCGTAGGCATGCCACCAGCCGGGCCTGTTGGCCTCCGCCGCCAGGGCGAGCAGCGGGACGCGCTCGTCGTCGGCGACGACCCCGTAGAGGGTGAGGAGGTCGGCCACGTCACGCTGTTTGAAGCCGGTCCGCCCCAGCTCCAGGCGGCTGATCTTGGAGTGCGACGCGCGGATCGCCTCCCCGGCCTCCTCGCGCGTGATGCGGGCGTTCTCGCGCAGCCGCCGGAGCTGCGCGCCCACCAGCATGCGGACCACGGTGGGCCCGGCCTGCCGGTGATCCGGGTTCTGGCCATCGGCTTGTTCGCTCATCGCCCGAACAACGCGCAAGTTCGCCCCCTTCGACCGCGACCGGTCGCCCAGTGAATGGTCGAGCTTTTCACGTCGGGGCCGTTCCCCGCAGTGAGACGAGGACACCGCGGCCCGAATTTAGGCCATTCCCATACGGAACAGCAGGTTCACCGGAACCCGGGCCACGCCTCGGGCGGACGACATCCACCCGGCCGTACCCGTGAGCGTGGCGCCCGGAGAAGTCCGCGTCTCTTCTCCCGAATTCTCCACTTTATGATGCCGAATCCTCATAATTGGTGATCTCGAATGGACTCCTCGGAGAGGAAGCCAGACCATGCCCGATATCGACCCCGTACGGGCGGGGGATCCCGAACGCGTGGGCGAGTACCAGGTCGTCGGACGGCTCGGGGAGGACGTCTATCTCGCCACGGCCCCCTCGGGAGACCGGGTGGTCGTGCGCCTGCTCCCCGCGGACGTGAGCCCGGAGCGGTTCCGGGAGGCGATGGAGCCGCTGCGGGAGATACCCGCCTTCTGCACGGCGCAGGTTCTGGACAGCGGGCCCGACGGCGGGGTGGACGGCGACAGGCCGTACATCGTGAGCGAGTACGTCGACGGTCCCACGCTGCGGGAGGCGGTGACCTCCGAGGGCGTCCTGGGCGCGGCCGCGCTGCACCGGCTGGCCGTCGGGACGATGACCGCCCTGGTCGCCCTGCACCAGGCGGGTACGGTGCACGGCGACCTGCGTCCCGGTGCCGTGGTGTTCGGCCCCGACGGGCCACGGGTGATCGACCTCGGCATGGCGCGGGCGCTGGAGGCGACCGCGTCCAGCACGACCCGCAAGGTCGACGTCCCCGCCTACAGCGCGCCGGAGAGGCTCATGGGCACCTCCCCCGGGCCCGAGGGGGACCTGTTCTCGTGGGGGGCGACCGTGGTCTTCGCCGCCTCTGGCCGTTCCCCCTTCGACGCCGGGACGATGTCGGGCACGGTCAACCGCATCGTCAACGACGAGCCCGACCTCGGCGCGCTCCCCGACGACCTGCGCGGGCTGGTCACGGCCTGCCTCGCCAAGGACCCGGCGCGGCGGCCGACCGCGAGCGACGCCCTGCTCCGCCTGGTCGGCGGGTTCCTCACCTCCGACCAGGCGCCCCTCGATCCCTCAGCGTCCTCAGCGCCCGGCGCTCCCGCCACCCGGCCGCTGCGCCGCGCCCGGCCCGCGCTGCTGGTCGCGGGCGCGCTGGCCGTCGCCCTCGTCTCCGGTGGCGCGGTCTACCTGGCGGTGTCGGGAGACCCGGCGCCCGCGCCCGCGGCCGCTCCGCGCCCGGCCCGGAGCACCGCGCAGGGCGCGCTCGCCCCGGCCTTCACCCCCCAGCCCCAGCTCAGCCCGAACGTCACCACGGCGCCCTGGGAGTCGGTGGAGAAGACCACCGAGGACGTCGAGCTGCCGGGGACGGGCATCACCCTGCACGAGAGCCCGAAGGACCCGGTCAAGCTGGGCGGCTACGTGAACATCAAGGTGCCCTTCGCCTCGTTCGCCAGGGAGAGGGGGAAGGAGACGTTCATACAGGTGGCCAGCGCCATGCAGCCGGTGTTGTCGCCGCAGGGCGACCTGGTGGCGCTGAACCCGATCGGGAAGTTCGCCGACTCGTCCTTCGACTACCTGAGGATCCGCGACCTGAGGAACGGCGCCCAGTTCGACGTCCCGACCGTCGAGCGGCCCAGGGAGGGGCACAACCCCGTGTGGTCGAAGGACGGCTCCAAGGTCCTGCTGTCGGTACGGGACACGGACGAGGAGAAGTCCGACGGGTTCGTGGTGGTGGACGTGGCGGCGCGCAGGGCCACCCACGTGCGCACCGAGTCCGTCGGAGCCGACACGTTTCCCGTCACGTTCGCGCCGGACGGCTCGGTCGCGCGGGGATACTACGACGGCAAGGGCCACGGGGTCGACTTCTACGGCCCGAACGGGCAGGCCACCCGGACGATGCACTGGGTCGGCCAGCCGCGCAACACCACCTGGTTCTCCCCCTCGGGCGCGCTCTTCGCCACGATATGCCCCAAAGGGAACACCGTATGCGTGTGGGACACGCTGAGCGGCCACCGGCGCTACACGATGGACATCAGGGAGAACACCCGGTTCGTGGGCTGGTTCAACAACAACCACCTGCTCCTCCAGAACCCCGTCAAGAAGGGTTCCAAGATCGAGGTGGTCGACCTGTACGGCAAGTCCGTCCGGGTCCTCGCCGACCTCAAGAAGGGCGACACCGCCCTCCTGAGCTTCACCGCGGCGGCCGGATGACCCGGGTCCTGCCGCCGGCTCCCGGCGATCCCGACCGCATCGGGCCGCACCGGATCACCGGCAGGCTCGGCCGCGGCGGGCAGGGGACGGTGTACCTGGCGGAGTCCCCCACCGGGGCACGGGTCGCGGTGAAGGTGCTCGGCAGGGGCGGCGGCGAGCAGACCCTGGCGCGCTTCCACCGCGAGATCGAGCTGGCCCGCCGGGTGGAGGCCTTCTGCACCGCGCAGGTGCTGGAACACGGCGAGGCCGGCGGCATGCCGTACATCGTCAGCGAGTACGTCGACGGCCCCAGCCTCGCCCAGGTGATCGACGAGCGGGGACCGCTGCGCGGGGCCGAGCTGCGCAGGCTCGCGGTCGGGACCGTCACCGCGCTGGCCGCCATCCACCGGGCGGGCGTCGTGCACCGCGACTTCAAGCCCGCGAACGTGCTGCTCGCCCGCGACGGCCCCCGGGTGATCGACTTCGGCATCTCCCGCGCGCTGGACGCCACGGTGACGGCCTCCGACCACCTGGTCGGCACCCCTCCGTACATGGCGCCCGAGCAGTTCGACGGGCGCGAGGCGGGATCGGCGGCCGACCTGTTCGCGTGGGCGTCGACGGTGGTGTGCGCGGCGACGGGGGAACCGCCCTTCGGGACCGGCCCGGTGCCCGTGGTGATCCACCGGATCCTGAACGCGGAGCCCGTACTCGGTTCCCTGGACGACGAGCTGCGCGAGCTGGTGGGCGAGTGCCTGGCCAAGGATCCGCGGGCGCGCCCGGCGGCCATGCCGGCGCTGCTGCGGCTGCTGGGCCATCCGGCCGAGCGGCCGTCGTACGGGACGGGTCAGGAGGCGCTCGGCGAGGGCCGCAAGCAGGCCGCTCCCCCGCCGGCACGGCGGCGCTCCTCGCGTCCGGTGGTCGCCGCCCTCGCCGCGCTGGCGCTCGCGGCGGCCTCCGGCGTCGCGGTCCTCGCGGTCCGGGCGGCGGGGACGGAGGAGCCCGCGAAGGTGGTCGCGAGCGGCCCGGAGGGCACCCCCTCCCCGCCCGCGAGACCGCCGATCGGGACGATGCCCACCACCTCCACCACCGACCTGCGGATCCCCGGAACGAAGATCACCCTGAGGGAGAACCCCGCGGACACGGAGCGGGTCACCACCTACCGGGACTCACGCAAGGGGGCCGGCGGCTCCCCCGTCTTCCTTCGGCGGGACGACACCGCGGAGTTCACGTTCCTGGGGACGTTCATGACCGCCGTGTCCGCGCCGGGAGGAGCGCGCGTCGCCGTCAACCCGGACAACAAGTTCACGCTGGAGGGGTTCGACCTGATCCGGCTGGTGGGTCCGGAGGGAGAACCGGAGACCCAGATCAGGACCGTCGACTCCCCGCTGACGACCTTCAACCCGCACTGGGACCGGAACGGGACGAGGATCCTGCTGACGATCTACGAGGGAATCGAGGAGGAGCAGCGCTCCCGGGGCTTCGTGATCGTGGACGTGGCCTCGCGCACGGCCCGCGTCTTCCGGGTGCGGGACGACGACCACCGCTCCGACTACGTCTGGGGCGCCGGCGCGGCCTCGGTCCTGCACACCGGACCGGACGGGTCGGTCCGCTTCTACCGCCTGGACGGCACGCCGCTGCGGACGGTCCCGAAGGTGGGCCGGCTGGTCACGGACGACGTCCGGGCCACCTCACTCGGGACGGTCTTCACGACCCGCTGCCACGACAGGCCCCAGGACGTCTGCGTGTGGGACGCCGCCACGGCGGAGCGCAGGGCCGTCGTCCCGATCAGGAAAGGGACGACCTTCAGCGGCTGGCTGGGCGACCGCCACTTCCTCGCCACCGTGACCGAGGGGAAGACCGTGAAGGTCGTCCTGCTGGACCTGCACGGGAAGGTCGTGCGGGTCCTCGCGGACGGCCCCGCCACGGAACTGAGCAAGATCGGCCTCTACTACACGCTCAAATGACGGGCTCCGCCGCGGTCCGGCCGCTCCTCGCCTCGTGGACCTCGCGCAGCAGCGCGGCCGCCGCCGCGCTCGTCGGGTCGCCCGTCACGGTGACGGTCTCCCAGGCCGGCACGGCCCCGGCGAGCCCGACGAAGCGCACCCGGTCGGTCTTGACCGCGAAGGACTGCGGCACGAGCGCGACGCCGAGCCCGAAGGTCACCAGGTCGAGCAGCGAGTGCACGTCGTTCACCTCCAGCGAGACGCGGCGTTCGACGCCCGCGGCGGCGAACACGTCGTCGACCAGGTCCCGGGTGCCCCAGTCCGGCTGGAAGTCCACGAACCGCTCCGCCCGCAGCTCCGGCAGCTCGACCTTCTCCCTGGCCGCGAACGGGTGGCCGGGCGCGCAGGCGAGCACGAGCGGCTCGTCCGCGAGCGGCCCGACCACGATGTCGTCGGGACAGCGGGCCGGGCGGGAGACGAACGCCAGGTCCAGCCGTCCGGCGCGCACCTGCTCGATCAGCTCGCCGGATCCCCCCTGGCGCAGCCGGATCTCCAGGCCGGGGTAGGCGGCGAGGAAGCGGGCGAGCACTGCCGGCAGGTGCACCGCGTGCAGGCACTGCAGCGAGCCGATGGCCAGGCTTCCGCGAAGCAGGCCCTGCACCGCCGCGACGGCGTCCCTGGCCGCGTCGGTCGCCGACAGCGCCCGCCGGGCCTCGACCAGCAGCGCCCTTCCGGCGGGCGTGAGCTCGACCTGCCGGGTGCTGCGCAGGAACAGCGAGGCGCCCAGCTCGCGCTCCAGCGAGCGGATCGAGGCCGACAGGCCGGACTGGGCGACGCGCAGCCGGTTGGCCGCCCGGGTGAAGTGGCACTCCTCGGCGACGGCGACGAAGTACTCCAGCTGCCGTAGTTCCATGATTCATCACCAGGATCGCTGAAAGGCATCAGTTTCTTCTATTGGACAGCTTAATCGGGGCAGGAGAGGGTGAACTCTGTACCAACCGATCTCCGAGGAGGAACTTCCATGCAGACACGCCGCATCGGCGACGTCCAGGTCAGCGCGATCGGTCTCGGCGGCATGCCGATGTCGATCGAGGGGCGCCCCGACGAGCAGCGTTCGGTCGCGGCGATCCACGCCGCGCTGGAGGCGGGCGTGACGCTGATCGACACCGCGGACGCCTATCACGTGGGCGCGGACGAGGTCGGTCACAACGAGTCCCTGATCGCCCGCGCGGTGGCCGGCTACGGCGGCGACACGTCCGACGTGCTGATCGCCACGAAGGGCGGCCACGTGCGTCCCGGCGACGGCTCGTGGACCTTGGACGGCTCGCCGGACCACCTGAAGAAGGCCTGCGACGCGTCACTCGCCCGCCTCGGCGTCGAGGCCATCGGGCTCTACCAGTTCCACCGCCCCGACCCGAGGGTCCCGTACGCGGAGTCGGTCGGGGCGATCCGCGACCTGCTGGACGCGGGCAAGATCCGTTTCGCGGGCGTCTCGAACGCCGACCCCGACCAGATCCGGCAGGCCAACGAGATCCTCGGCGGGCGGCTGGTGAGCGTGCAGAACCAGTTCTCGCCGTCGTTCCGCTCCAGCGAGCCCGAGCTGGAGCTGTGCGCGGAGCTGGGGATCGCGTTCCTGCCGTGGAGCCCGCTGGGCGGGATCCCGCGGGCCGGCGAGCTGGGTTCGCGGTTCGCCGTGTTCGAGGACGTCGCGCGGGCCCACGGGGTGAGCCCGCAGCGGGTGTGCCTGGCGTGGATGCTCGCCAAGGCGCCGGTGGTGATCCCGATCCCGGGCTCCTCGCGTCCGGAGACCATCCGTGACTCGGTCGGCGCGGTCGACGTGAAGCTGTCGGCCGAGGAGCTGTCCCGCCTCGACGCGGCCTGACCTCGAAGCGGCCCGGCCTCGGCACCTTGAAGCGGCCCGGCCTCGACGCGGCCTGAAGAGACGCGGCCTGAGGAAGCGCGCTCCGGCCGGGCCGGCACCGCTCCGGTGCCGGCCCGGCCGTCCGCGTACGAGAGGCGTCTAGGAGGAGTAGACCTCGAACGAGGAGAGCTGCCCGGCGGGCCAGCCGGTGTTGCCGGTGATGTTCAGCCGCACGTACCTCTTCGTCGTCGCCGGGAAGGTGATGGTCACCGTGTTGCCGGTGGCCGGGTTGAAGACGTGACCCCGCGACGGCACGACGGTCTCGAAGTGGTTGTCGGGCGAGACCTGCACCGACAGCGTCTGGGTGCGCGTGCCCCAGGCGGCGGACGGCGGCAGCTTCAGCACCAGGCGCCCGACGGAGGTCTGCGCGCAGAGGTCGACGGTGATCGACTGGGGGAAGGCGTGGTTGGCGCTCTCCCAGTAGGTGTTCGCGTCGCCGTCGACGGCGTTGGCCGCCACGTAGTTCTGCGTGGTGCTGCTCGCGGTGATCGACTTGCCGCGGGCCAGGTCGCCGGTGCCCGGGGAGCACCCGGGCGGGGGCCCGGTCGTCGCGGTCACCGTGCCGGAGGGCGGCGAGGTGTTCTGCGCGGCGTCCCTGGCGACCACGTAGAAGCCGTAGGAGGTCGACGGCGTGAGGCCGGTGACGGTGAACGACGTTCCCGCGGTGCTGCCCACCTTGACGTCGGTGGCGCCCGCCTCGCGGTAGACGTCGTAGCCGGTCACCCCGACGTTGTCGGTGGCCGCGTTCCAGCCCACCGTGATGCTCGTGCTCGACGCCGGGACGGCGCGCGCGGCGCCCGGCGCGGTCGGGGGCTGGGTGTCGCGCGTGCCGCCGGCCCTGCGGGTCTCGAACTCCGTCGCCCAGTACTTCGTCCGGTCCAGGTACGCGGTCTCGGCCGCGGCCCCCGTCCTGCCATACGCGCCGTCGAACGTCTGGTAGCCGAACCCGGCGGGCGGGGTGGAGTCGGCGGGCTCGATGGAGCTGCCCTCGTGCCATTCGTTGAACGAGGTGATGGAGACCCAGGTGGGCAGGCCGCCCTTGGCCGGGTCGAGGGCGTTGGACCACTCCAGGTCGTAGGTGGCGCCGTCGGCGCGGCCGAGGGTCGGGGTGGTGTTTCCGGGCACCGCGCGGTCGTCGATGTAGCCGGGGGCCACCGAGGGCGCCCAGATCAGGTTGTGCTGCTTGGCGTAGGCGCTCGCGTTGGCCCAGCCGGGCGCGGTGGCGCCGGCGATCCCGTCGTAGGTGTACATGCCGGAGAAGTGCGCGATCTTCGACGTGTCGGTGGTCTGGGCGAGCACGATGTTGCCCGCGGTGACCTGGTCGAGCGCGGCCCAGTCGGTGATCCTCAGGCTCTCGAACACGTAGAACGCCGCCCGGTCGCCGTGCTCGGCGTCACGGTAGAAGGCCGGGTGGGAGCCGTAACGGGTGTTGATGTAGCGGATGTCCTCGACGGTGGAGGCCGCCGTGCGCCCGCCGTAGGGCTCCAGGTGCCAGGCGACCTTGACGCCGTACCGCGCGGCGGCGTCCATCACGCCCTGGGTGAGCCTGTCCTCGAAGCTGTCGCGGCCCCACCAGCTGTAGACGATGACGCCGACCCCGGCCTGCTTGATCCACTCCATGTGCCTGGTGACGGCGCCCGCGTGGTCGCCCGAGTCGTAGGCGCCCAGGCTGGGGTACAGGTCGGCGCCCACGTCGCCGGGCGGGGTGTGGCCGCCCTGCTGCCAGTGCCGCCACTCACCACTCGTCTGGGGGTTGCCGTACCAGGAGTAGTAGAACAGGTGGACGTTGGAAGACTGCTCGGGGACGGCCGCGCCACGTGCCGGGAGCGGTGCCTGGGCTCCGGCCCAGCACAGGGCGGCCAGCAGGAGCGCGAGGACGATCTGGGCGCGTCGCCCGGTATGGCGTAAGCGGCTGACAGATTGGTCGGATGTCTTCATCGGCTGACCCTTCGTCACGCGGGGCCGGATCGCCGCGGCCGGCGGAGCGTACGGTCACCGCGATCCAGCCGGGTGGGGGGCGGAGAGGATACCGCCGTCGCCGGGAGGATCGGCGAACGGCGCTGTGCACACCATAAGATGGCGGACAGATGTCCGCAATGTTTCTACTTCTTTTCGCAAAAATATGCCTACAGTATGGCTTTACGCGATATATCGACCGACAGGGGTCGACAGGCGAGTCGGCCGGGACCGCGAGCGGGCGCACCTTCCTGGAACGGTCCGATGTTTCTTGTCCAGCGTCGAAGGGTTTCCCGGCGTCGCGGGTCTCCCGCGGCCCGGAGGTGCGGGGCGGCAGGGCACCCCGGTGCCGGGGAACCTGTGGTTTTTCGCAGGGGAACGCGGAGGGATCTCACAATGGTCCGGGCGGGACGGTGTTCGTAACGTCGACTGGTGCCCGAATTCAAGATCGCAAACGGCCCGCTCCCCCGGCGCCTCGCCGGGCGCCGCCCGGTGGCCCGCGCCGTCATGCTCGCGACGGCCCTCCTGACGGCGGCCTCGTTCGCGCCGGCCCCGTTCGCGCCGGCCTCCTCGGCGGCGGCGTCCTCGGCGCCGGCCTCGTTCACGACGGCGTCCTCGGCGCCGGCCCCGTTCGCGACGGCGTCCTCGGTGTCATCGGCGGGGACGGACACCGCCCCCCGGGAGATCGGCCCCGCGTCCGTCGACCGTTTCGTGAACGCCTACCGGGAGGCGACCGGACTGCCCGGGGTCGCCGTCGCCGTCACCAAGGGGGACGAGGTCGTCCACGTCGCCGGCTACGGCCGTACCTCCTCCGGCGATCCCGTCACGGCGGACACCCCCATGGCGACCGCGTCGCTCAGCAAGTCCTTCACCTCCCTGGCCGTCATGCAACTGGTGGAGAAGGGAGCGGTCAGGCTCGACGAACCGGTGCGCGTCCGGCTCCCCGAGTTCGTGATGGCCGATCCGCGGGCGGCCCGCATCACCGTCCGCCAGTTGCTGGACCAGACCTCGGGCATGGCCGACGAGGCCTTTCCCGAGAGGAGCCTGCCCCAGCCCCGATCACTCCGCGAGGCCGTGGCGCGGCTGAGGGGGGCGAGGCTGGCCGCCGACCCCGGCACGCGGTGGAGCTACCACAACACCAACTTCCAGGTCGCCGCGCGACTGGTCGAGGTGGCGAGCGGCATGCCCTTCGCCGGTTACCTCCGGACGCACGTGTTCGGCCCGCTCGGCATGCGGAACAGCACCACGATCGACACCGAGCGCGACCTCCCCGCGAGCGCGCGGGGCCACCTCCACCTGCTCGGCGCCACGCTCGCCCTTCCCGAGCCCCCGGGCTTCGGCAACGGCTCCGGCGGGGTGATCAGCAGCGCGAGGGACATGGCCCGGTGGATGATCACGCAGAGCGGCGAGGGGGTCGGACCGGGCGGTGTCCGCGTCGTCTCCGCGGCGAGCGTCGCCGAGATGCGCACCCCGTCCAGGATCAACGACTCCTACGCCCTGGGCTGGGCGATCGGCACGACGAGAAACGGCTCGCCGGTCGTCGCGCACGGCGGCGACCTGCTCACCGCGACGGCTCAGCAGACGCTCCTGCCCCGGTCGGGGTACGGCATCGTGGTGATGGCCAACACCGGCACCGCGTACGCCGACAGCGACGCCGTCGCGGACGCGCTGGTCGCCATGGCCGAGGGACAGGAGCCCGAGGCGCCCCCCTCGATCCCCCCGTACCTGATCGTCGATCTCGCCATCGCGGCGGCCGCCGCCGTGACGCTCCTGCTGGCGGGCCGCGGGCTGGCCCGTTCCCGCCGGTGGGCGGCGCGGCGGGCCGGGCACCCGGCGTGGCGCGCGGCGGCGCGGCTGCTGCCGTACGCGCTGCCGGGGGTGCTGTGCCTGACGATCACCGACGTCTTCGGGATGCTGGCCAGGGGAAAGGACACCACCTGGACGCATGTGGCCTACATCTACCCGTCCTTCATGGTCTGGCTCGTCCTCACCACCGGGGCCTGCGTGGTCCTGGTCGTCGCACGGATCGGTCACCTGGTCCGGGCGCGCCGGACGCCCGCGCCCGGCGCCGGGTGAGCGCATCAGGCGCGCCCGGTGCGCCCGATGCGCCCGGCGATCCCGACAGGCCCGCGAGAGGGACCGGACCGGGTTCCGGCGGTGGTGCGGCGGGGACGACCGCTGCTCGGGCGAGATCAGCCGGCGGGCTTGCCGAACCAGCGGGAGAGGTGGTCGTCCAGGTCCTGCTGATCGTCGCCGATCCAGGCGACGTGGCCGTCGGGGCGTAGCAGGACGCACGGAACATCCAGTACCGCGGTGGGATCCGCGAGGTGGTCGACCCGGTCCGACCAGCCGCCGGCGGTCAGGCGTTCGGTGCGGTCCAGCAGCAGGCCGCGGCCGCGACGCAGCAGACCGTAGAGGTGACCCTGTTTCACGTCGATGTCGCGCAGGCGGCGGCCGAGCAGGTCGGGGCCTTCGCCGAAGTCGTAGCGGACGCCGATCGCGGTGATCTTCTCGATCAGATGGCGGTTCACCTCGTCGAAGTCCATCAGTTCGGTGAGCAGCCTGCGCACGGCCCGCGGGCCCGGTTCGGCGGACAGCAGTTCCGTCTGGGCGCGGGTGTTGTCCAGCACGTCCTCGGCGACCGGATGACGTTCGGCCTGGTAGGTGTCCAGCAGTGTTTCCGGCGCCCAGCCGCGGATCTGCGCGGCCAGTTTCCAGCCGAGGTTGAACGCGTCCTGAACGCCCAGGTTGAGGCCCTGACCGCCGATGGGCGGATGGATGTGCGCCGCGTCGCCGGCCAGCAGCACCCGCCCGACCCGGTAACGTTCGGCCAGCCGGGTGGCATCCCCGAAGCGGGACAGCCAGCGCGGGGAGTGCACGCCGAAATCGGTTCCGGCGACGGCGCGCAACCGTTGCCGGAAATCTTCGAGGGTGGGCGGTTCCGTGCGGTCGCCGACTCCCGCGGCGGGGACGACGACGCTGTATACCCCTTCGCCGAAGGGCCTGAGCCAGAACGGCCGGTGGGTCTCGCCGATCTCGGCCACCTTGGCGGCGACCTCCTCCTGCGGCACACCCACCTTCATCTCGCCCATCAGCGTGTCGTTCCGCGAGGGCTCGCCGGGGAAGCCGACGCCGAGCAGCTTGCGCACCGTACTGCGCGCGCCGTCACAGCCGACGAGGTAGCGCGAACGCAGCCGTTCCCCGCCGGCCAGCTCGACGGTCACACCCTCGTCGTCCTGCTCGAAACCGGCCACCGCGCAACCGCGCCGGACCCGCGCGCCCAGTTCCTTCGCATGTTCTTCGAGCAGACGTTCGACGACCGGCTGCGGGATGCCCAGCAGATAGGCGTACGCGGAGTCCAGGCCCTCGGGCGCGGGTTTGGGGATGGCGGCGAAGAAACCGCCGGCCGGACGCCGTCTTCCGTGCGGAAGAACGCGATCCAGCAGCCCGCGCATCGCCATCAGCTCGAGACTGCGGATGTGCAGGCCGACTATGCGGACGAACGACGCGGGCTCGGTTTCCTTCTCCAGGACGAGTACCCGCACATCGTGCAGCCGCAGTTCGGCGGCCAGCACCGCACCGGTCGGCCCGCACCCGGCGATGATCACATCGAAGGTGAGGGGCGCGCGGTCGGCGCCGGAGGCCGGCGACCGGAGAACTCCGGGGGCGTCGCCCGCCGTGGAGTCGTGCTCGCCCCTGTCGTTCGACGGCGGCTCGGCGGTGACCTGCGGAGAGTGCATAGGTGTTGCCTTTCGGGAGTGCCTTGTTGTCGAGGCGCTCCCGGCGACACCTACGTCAATCGCCCGACCGTGACGGCAAGGGGGAGCACCCACATCGCTACAGCGTTCATGGATCTCACCTCCTCGGGCGGTGTCGCGGCCAACCGCAAGTTACAAGCCCGGGCATCACCCCGTCCAACCCTTTTCCAGCCACGTGATCACGGCTCCGGACGGGCCCGTGCGGCGGCGGGGCGAATCCGGCGCGGCGGCCCTGATCTCGGTGGGCGCCGCCCCGACGAGGTTCGCTCGTGGCCACCGCGCGAACCGGTCGCGGGCGACGACGACCGGCGCCTCGAATGATCGAGGTTGGACACCGCACGACCGATGCCGTTCCGGTGGCGCGGAGCCGCCCACCGAGCCGCGGAACCCGCGTCCCCGCCGCTCAGCCGTCCAGATAGCGCAGGATGGCCAGGACGCGCCGGCTGTAGCCGGGGGTGCGCGACAGCCCGAACTTGTCGAAGATCGCGTTGATGTGCTTCTCCACCGTGCTCTGCGACACGTGCAGACGCTCGGCGATCGCGGCGTTGACGAGACCCTGGGCCAGTTGCTCCAGCACCTGGGACTCCCGCCGGGTGAGCCTGCTCAGCGGGTCGGTGCGGGTGGTGCGGGCGAGCAGCCGCCGGACCACCTCCGGATCGAAGACCGTCCCGCCCGCGCGGACCCGCTCCAGCGACTCCAGGAACTCACCCACCTCGGTCACGCGGTCCTTGAGCAGGTACCCCAGCCCTTCGGGGGTTCCGGCGAGCAGCCGCGCGGCGTAGGCCGTCTCGACGTACTGCGACAGCACGAGCACGCCCACGTCCGGCCGGCGCTCCCGGATCGTCAGCGAGGCCCGCAGCCCCTCGCCCGCCTGGCCCGGCGGCATGCGCACGTCCACGATCGCCACGTCGGGCCGGTGCCCGTCCACGGCCTCGAGCAGCCCCGCCGCGTCACCCACCGCCGCCACCACCTCATGACCCGCCTCCTCCAGGAGACGGACCAGGCCCTCGCGGAACAGTACGGAGTCATCGGCGAGGATCAGCCGCATGACGGCTCCGGGCGTTCGGACCCGCCGCGGGGCAGCGTCGCCGTGACCCTGGTCGGGCCACCGGGGGGACTGTCCACCTCGAAGGCGCCGTCCAGCGCCAGAACCCGCCGCTCCAGCCCGGACAGCCCGCCACCGGCGGGATCCGCCCCGCCCCGGCCGTCGTCGGAGATCTCCACGGTCATCGCGTGCTCGTCCTCGCTCAGGACCACCAGGACGCCGCCGGCACCCGCGTGTTTCGCGGCGTTGGCGATGGCCTCGCGGGCCACGAAGTAGACGGCCGTCTCGATCTCGGACACCGGGCGTTCCGCGAGACCGTAGCGGACGGTCACCGGCACGCCCGCCCGTTCCGCCACCCCGGCCAGGGCCTCGCGCAGGCCCAGCTCGTCCAGCGCGGCCGGGTAGATCCGCCAGGCCACACTGCGCAGCTCGTCGAGGAGGCGGCGCGACTCCGCGTACGCCTGGTCCACGAGGGCGGCGACCGCGGCCGGGTCGGCGCCGTGCCGAGCCCGGCCCAGCAGCATTCCCAGGGCCACGCCCCTCTGCTGGACGCCGTCGTGCAGGTCACGCTCGATGCGCCGCCGCTCGTCGTCGACGGCCCGCACGACGCCGCTGCGGGTGGCGGTCAGCTCCGCGATGCGGCGGCGCATCGCCTCCCGCTCCCCGGGACCGGCGAAGTACGCCACCAGCCGCCGCTCCGCGGCCACCGTCGCCGCGCCGCACAGCGCGGCCAGCCCCAGCAGGACCACCCCGTAGGCGGTGCCCAGCGGCCCGCTGTCGACCGTCAGGCGTACGCCGGGATACCGCAGCGGGACCGGGGACGACGCGCCGGAGAGCAGTTCCCCGACACCGCCGGCCAGGAACAGCAGGCCGACGAAGAGAGCGGTGAAGGTCAGAAGGCTCGCGAACGTGCCGAACGCCGCCCGCAGGGCGAGGTAGCCGTACGCGCTCCTCGCCGGTTCCCCGCCGGTGCCGTGACCGGACCACGCTCCGGTGCCGTGGCCGGACCACGCTCCGGCGCCGTGGCCGGACCACGCTCCGGCGCCGTGGCCGGACCACGCTCCGGCGCCGTGGTCGAAGCACGCCGCCAACCGGGCGCGTTCCAGCGCGACCAGCCGTGCCGTTCCCGCCGCCGCGAAGCGCCGCGCGGCGCGCCGGCCCGCGGGCCACGCCGCCAGGACCGCGAGCAGCCCGCCCGCGACGCACAGGAAGCCGAGCTCGGCGACACCCGTCACGCCCCCGGCGACCAGACCCGCGACGCGCCGGGCGGCCCGCCCGACCGGCGTCCCGGCCCGCGCGGATCGGGGCACCGGCCACGGCATGACTTTCATCCTCGGGGTCATCGGGGTCATCGACATCAGACGAATTGTATTGACCTTCCCCCGCCCCCCGAAGACCACGGGCCCCGCCCCTCGAAGACCACCGGGAGGCGACGTCGACCGCCGAAACCGGGCGATGCCGCGGCTCGGAACCGGCTCCGGAACCGGCGGGGCCCCGGACCGGAGGACCCCGGAGCCCGATACACCGCCCGAGCGCTCGCCTAAGGATCCAAATACCTATACAAAGCACCCAAAGAGTCACTGCATTCGCGAATTGCTTTGACCGGCAACCAGGAATTGGTCATATTTACGCAATGATTCATTTACGCCATCTCGCGGGAGCCGCCCTCGCGTCCGTTCTGCTGGCCGGTTCCGTCGCCGCCCCCGCGGCGGCCTCGGCCCGGGAAACCGTCGCCGTCTCCTCGACCGAGGCCGCCGCGCGACCGGGCAACGGAAAGATCCTCTATGACCGCATCAGCGGTGGGCGGGGCACGCTGAAGATCAAGAACGGCGCCGGCAGGGACGCCGTCGTCACGCTGGTCCGCGGCAGGTCCAAGGCGATCAGCGTCTACGTCCGCGCCCGGTCGACGGCCTACGTCCGCGACGTCAGGGACGGCACCTACACGATCTTCTTCACCTCCGGTTACCGGTACAGCACCTCCCGGGGCAGGTTCACCGGCTCCCCCTCCTACCAGCGCTTCACCAGCAAGCTGAGGTTCACCACGACCTCGTCCAGCTCGACCATCTGGACCCTGACCCTCAACCCGGTCAGGGGCGGAAACGCCCGGACGACCGGCGTCAACCCGAACGACTTCCCCACCTGATCCGGCCTCCCCTCCCCCGTACGCCCGTCGTCACGGCAACGCCCGCAGCGTCGCCGGAAGATCCGCCGGGCCGCCTCCCCCCACCGGAAAGGCGGCCCGGCGGCCGCCCGGCGCCGAACGGGACGGCCGCGCCCCTCGCGAGAGCTCCCGGCGCCGGAGCTCTCCGCTCCCAGCGAAGGACGCGACGGCGAGCCAGGCGCCGCAGCACACCGTCGCGGGACGTACCTTGAACTGCACGGGTTGTTGTATCTGACCAGACCTGGGGAAGGTGTGAACGCCATGGAAGCCGCCACCGTGGAAGGCACCGTTGAGGTTGTCGAGGTTGAGGAAGAGGACCTGATCCTGACCGACGACGACGAGGCGCCCGCAGCCCTGGAGGCGACCGTCGGGGCGAGCACCGACCCGGTCAAGGACTATCTCAAGCAGATCGGCAGGATCCCCCTCCTCAACGCCGAGCAGGAGGTCGAGCTCGCCAGGCGCATCGAGGCCGGGCTGTTCGCCACCGAACGGCTCAACGACGGCGACCGGCTCCAGCCCGACGTGCGCGCGGAGCTCGAGTGGCTCGCCGAGGACGGCCACCGGGCCAAGAACCATCTGCTGGAGGCCAACCTGCGCCTGGTGGTGTCGCTGGCCAAGCGCCACACCGGCCGGGGCATGCTGTTCCTGGACCTGATCCAGGAGGGCAACCTGGGGCTGATCCGCGCCGTGGAGAAGTTCGACTACACCAAGGGATTCAAGTTCTCCACGTACGCCACCTGGTGGATCAAGCAGGCGATCACCCGGGCGCTCGCCGACCAGGCCCGCACCATCCGCATCCCCGTGCACATGGTCGAAGTGATCAACAAGCTGGCGCGCGTGCACCGGCAGATGACGACCGACCTGGGCCGCGAGCCCACCCCCGAGGAGCTGGCCGTGGAGCTGGAGATGACCCCGGAGCGGGTCGTCGAGGTCCAGGGGTACGGGCGAGAGCCGATCTCCCTGCACAGCCCGCTGGGCACCGAGGGCGACAGCGAGTTCGGCGACCTCATCGAGGACTCCGAGGCGATCACCCCCGAGGACGCGGTGGCCTCCGCGCTGCTGCAGGAGCAGCTGCACACGATCCTGGAGGCGCTGTCCGAGCGTGAGGCCGGGGTGGTGGCGATGCGGTTCGGGCTCGGCGACGGCCGGCCCAAGACGCTGGAGGAGATCGGGCGCGCCTACGGGGTGACCCGCGAGCGCATCCGGCAGATCGAGTCCAAGACCATGACGAAACTGCGCCACCCCTCGCGCTCGCGGGCCCTGCGCGACTATCTGACCTGATCGGTCTCCCGGCCCCCGCCGGGCGCCCGGGCCGATCGCCGTCCGGGCCGCTCGGCGGGTGCCGTCACGACCCGTGCCGCGACCTGCGCGCGACGACTATCTCGGTGACGACCTCCTCCTGCCACTCCCCCGACGGGTTCGCCGCGGCCAGTGCCTCGCGCACCGCCTCGGTGAACGCGGGCAGGCGCTCGCCGAGACGCGCGGGCGAGGAGTAGGAGAACGACAGCTGCAACCCCACGATGTCGTCGACGGACTGCCGGGCCGTACGGGTGAAACACCGGGACTTCAGCCGGTGGAACGCCGACTCGCGCAGCATCTCCTGGTGGTGCCGCCCGCTCTGGGCGTACTCCTCGCTGTTCGCCCGCCACTCCAGGCCGAACGTCTGCCGTACGGCCCGCACCACCGGCTCCCAGGGCGGATCGACCGGGTCGGTGGTGGGTCCGGCGAGGACGACCGCGCCGTGCGCGGGGAGCAGCCCGTCGAAGTACCGGAGCACCCGCTCGCGCTCCATCCAGTGGAAGGACCGGCCCATGACGACGTGGTCGACCGGGCCGAGGGGCAGCTCCCCGAGCGTCGAGGAGTCGCCCCGCAGCCAGCGGATGCCGGGCGTGCCCCGCCGGGCCCCCTCGGCGAGCATCTCCTCGCTGGGGTCCACGGCCAGGATCTCCCCGGCCCGGGACGCGAGGGGGATCGCCAGCGTGCCCGGACCGCACCCGAGGTCCAGCACCCGTACCCGGTCGTCGAGGTCCAGCATGTCCGCGATGTAGTCGATGATCTCTGTTTCGTAGCCGTGCCGGTAACGCGCGTAGTAGGTGGCGGCACCCGCGAACAGTTCGCTCCGAGAGATCATGAGAACCAGTTTAGACACGCCCTTCCGGGAACCGGAGAGCCTCGACCGGGCCGTTAGGGGGCCCCTGAACAGCGGAGGACGCCGTTCGTCACGCTGCCGGAGACACGCGTCCCGTTCGGCGCGCAGGAAGGGTCACGCCCGGTCCGGGACACCGGGAGGGCCGCGTCCCGTTCAGGGCGTCCGGGAGCCGGAGGGAACGACCCTGCCGAGTCCCCAGGCGACGAGGCCGGTGATCGCTCCGACGATCACGCCGGTGAAGACACTGCTGATCGCGGCGAAGAGGCGCAGGACGGCGGACTGCGTGGCCGGGTCGAGGTCGCTCAGGTTTCCGCCGAGCGCGGGCGGGTCGTCGCCGAACGCGGAGTTCCAGAGCAGCTGATGTCCCGCGGCCAGGATGACGCCGTAGAACAGGCCCACGACGAGGAGGGTGAGGAAGGGGTTGGGCACCCGTTTCCAGAGGGCGACGGCGATCCAGACGACCGGAGGTACGAAGACGAACAGGGCGTTCACGAAGGTACCCTCGTGGATGACGTCCAGGTCGTGAAGCACGACCCGGGGCGCCGCGAGAAGAGCGAGTCCGATCACGGCGAGCACGGGAAGTCCGAGAACCGGGCGTCCCGGGGCGAGCGGTTGACGCGGCCGGGTGTTTCGAGAGGTCATGGCCTCACGTTAGGAAGCGTCCGGGACGCGGCACATCCGTCTCCGGTCTCGATGCCGGTACGTCGAGAGGCGACCGTCGGCGTCGCCTCACGCGGGACGCGGAGCGACGAGACGGCGCCGTAGGGTGAATTCATGATCGAAGAGCGGTACGGGCAGGCGCGGAGGAGGCTTCCGCCCTGGGCGGCCGACGCCCTGATCGGTGCGGGCGTCACCCTCATCGTGTCGGTCGTCATCTCCGCGGGCCAGGGAGGACGGCAGGGCCCTGACGCGATCGCCCATCTGTGGGCCGTGGGGCTTGGAGCGCTGATGCTCGTCCGGCGACGCCACCCGGTGGCCGTGCTCGCCGTGACCGCCCTGGGACTGTTCGCCTACTACGCCGCCGGCCATCCGGCCGTCGGGCTCGCGGTCCCCGTCGCCGCGGCGCTGTTCTCGGCGGCCGAGTTCGGCCGTCTCGTCCACGCCGTCGTCACCGCCACCGTCGTGATCGCGGTCTCGCTGTCCTTCCGCCTGGCCGAGGGAGATGACTTCTCGTTCGTCGTCGGGTACGAACTGGCCGGGCACATCCTGCTCATGGCCGCGGCGATCGCCCTGGGAGACAGCCTGAGATCGCGGCGGAACGCGCAGGCGGGAGCGAGACGGATCGCCGAGCTCACCGCCCAGCGGTACCGGCAGGAAGCGGGCGCCCGGCTGCACGCCGAACGCCTGGCCATCGCGCGTGATCTGCACGACTCGATCGGCCACACGACCTCCGTGATCTCCCTGCACGCCGATGTCGCCCGCGAGTCGCTCGGCCGCGACGAGTCGCAGACCCGGGCGGCCCTCGACCTGATCAAGTCCACCACCACCCGCACGATGGGCGAGCTGCGCAGAACCGTCGCCCTGCTGCGCACCCCGGACGAGGACGCGAGGTCGGTCGTCTCGTTGTCGAGCGTCGACACGCTCCGCGAGAACGCCGCGGCCGCGGGAATCGAGATCGACATCGAGATGCGCGTCACCGCCGAGCTTCCCGCGACGGTGGACGCCTCGGCGTTCAGAATCGTCCAGGAGGCGGTCACCAACATCGTCAAGCACTCCCGCGGCACCCGTGCCCGCATCACCGCGCTCGACGACGGCGCGGTCCTGCGTCTGTCCGTCGTCGACGACGGTCCCGGGCGGGTCCGCGACAGCGGCCCGGACCACGGCATCGGCTCAGGCGACGGTCACGGCGACGGCGACGGCGACGGCGACAGTCACGGTGTCGGCCCGGGACACGGCATCGCCGGGATGCGTGAGCGGGCCGAGACCCTCGGCGGCACCCTGACGGCCGGGCGCGAGTCCGCGGGATTCGCGGTCCGGGCCGTCCTCCCCCTGGAGCGGACGCCATGATAGGCGTGGTCATCGTCGACGATCAGGAGCTCGTGCGCGCGGGACTGCGGACACTCCTCGAGAACGATCCGGGCATCACCGTCGTCGGCGAGGCCTCGGAGGGACGTGCCGCGCTCTCCCGCGTACGGGAGTTCCATCCGGACGTCGTGCTCATGGACATCCGCATGCCCGGCATGGACGGGCTCGAGGCGACCGCGGCCATCAGCGCCGACGAGTCCCTGAGGGGCTCGCGGGTGCTGATCCTGACCACGTTCGACGACGAGGAGGACATCGTCGAGGCCGTCACCGTGGGAGCCGCCGGTTACCTTCTCAAGGACACACCGTCGGAGGACCTCCGCAAGGCGGTGCGCACGGCCGCGGGAGGCGGCAACGTGCTCTCCCCCGCGATCGCCCGGCGCGTCATGGAACGTCTCGCCAGGGCTCCGCGACCTCCCGAGCCGGACCCGCGGCTGGCCACTCTGACCGCACGGGAACTCGCCGTCCTGGCCCGCATCGGCCATGCCGAGACCAACGACAGGATCGCCGCCGCGCTCTTCATCAGCCCGGCCACCGTACGCACCTACGTCAGCCGGATCCTGACCAAGCTCGACGCGCGGGACCGCACGGCGCTGGCCGTCATCGCTCACCGTTCCGGGCTCGGTACCGGCGAGGACCTCCGCCGGTGGTGACCGGAGAGGACCTCCGCCGGTGGTGACCGGCGGGGGCCTTCGCGCACCGTAGCCGTCCCGCCCGGAAGTTCGTCGGGGGTCGGTAGTCGAGGTAGAGATCGCAGGCGCGGTCGAGGGCTTCTTGGGCGGTGCCGACGGGTAGCCCGGTCGGCGGGATCCGGTTCTCGTGCTTGCCGCTACCGGCGAGGTGGAGGCCGAAGCCCCAGCTGGCGGCCGACCCGGCTGCCGACACCCGCGTGAACCCCCGGAGGGTTTACCGGTGAGACCACCCTGTTGAGTTGCCAGGCGCATGACATGGCCGGAAGCCGCCCCGCGCTCGGGCTCCTGCACAGCCACCAGCGTACCGTCTAAGTTGCATTGACCGGTAGCACTCACACGTCTACATTCATGTCTAACAGGACGTCCCCGTGAGGCGACACAAAAAAGCTACCTTCATAATTCCGAACGATGGTGAACCAGTCGAGGAGACCGCGTGCAAGAACGCTTCGGAAGCAAGTCGGCGATCGTCGCACTGACCGCCCTGACCCTGGCCGTGTTCATCTACGTGACCACCGAGTCGCTGCCCATCGGCCTGCTCCCCCTGATCGCCCAGGATCTCGGCACCAGCCCGTCGGCGGTCGGGCTCCTGGTCACCGGATACGGCCTGATCATCGTGCTGGTGTCCCTGCCGCTCACGCGACTGACTCGCCGGCTGCCCCGGCGGCGGCTGCTGTGCGTCCTGTTGGGCATCTTCGTCGTGGCGACCTGCCTGTCGGCCATGGCGGGGAACTACTGGCTGCTCATGGGCGCCCGGATGGTGACCGCGCTGAGCCAGGCGCTGTTCTGGGCCATCGTGACGCCGGCCGCCGCCGGCCTCTTCCGGGCCGAGGTGCGCGGCCGGGCCCTGTCCATCCTGTACGCCGGCGCCTCCAGCGCCGCGCTGACCGGCATCCCGGCCGGCACGTGGCTCGGCCAGCAGACCAACTGGCGGGTGGCGTTCCTCGCGCTCAGCGGCCTGGCTCTGCTCGTCCTCGCCACGATCGCGGCCGTCCTGCCCGACACGCCCGCCGGGCAGGGCGCGGCGGACCGGGGCAGCGCGCCCGACCGCGGCCGGTACCTGTCGATCGTGGCCACCACGGCGGTCGCGGTCACCGGCGCGTTCACGGCGTTCACCTACATCAGCCCGTTCCTGAGCGACGTCAGCGGCTTCACCGAGTCATCGATCGGCCCGCTTCTGCTGGCACGCGGGATCGCGGGCCTGATCGGCGTGGTCGTGGTGGGCTACCTCGTCGACCGCCACGGCTGGAGCACCATGACGGGGCTCATAGGCCTGCAGGCGTTGGCGCTCGCCGGGCAGTACGCGTTCGGCGCCTCCCCGGTCGGGACCGTCATCGCGATCTCCCTGTCCGGCTTCACCCTCGCAGGCCTGACCGCCGTACTGGGATCGCGGGTGCTCGTGTACGCGCCGGGCGAGTCGGTCATGGCGAGCGCCGCTACCTCCATGGCGTTCAATGTGGGCATCACCGCGGGCGCGTTCCTCGGCAGCGTGCTCCTTCCCGGCCCGGGCGTGCGCAGCACGGCACTGGCCGGGGCGCTGCTCAGCCTGGCGGCGTTCGCCATCGTGCTGGCCGAGCCGGTCCTGTCCAGCCGGCGGAAGGGCGCACCGGCCACGGCCGCCGACCCCCTGCCCGAGGGCGCCCGAGTCATGTGATCCGATGCTCAACGCACTGAACCGTGCAACCCCCTTGCCTGCCTTGAGTGGTAGCCTCAAGGGCATGTCACTCGACGTGGGACACCTTCCCCTGGTCGGCGGGCACCCCGCGCTCGATCTGGTCAACACGCTCGAACGAGGGGTACCGCTCGACGGCGGGCCGCCCCACGACTATCTGTCCGACGCCCCCGCATTGCTGCGCTGGGCGGCCAGGGCAGGCCTGATCAGCGACGCGGAGCGCGATCGGGCCGACCAGGCGTGGCACGACGATCCCGCGTCGGCGCAGGCGGGGCTGGCCACCGTACGGGACATCCGGGAAGGGCTGCACCTCGTGGTGCTCGCAACGATCCGGCCCGTCGACGGCGGGCCGGCGGACGACGCGGGCGAGGGGGATCCGATCGCGGCCGGGGCCGCGCTGGTCGTGCTGCACGAGCGATGGGCCGGGGCATCCGCCAGAGCCGCGCTGGTGCTCGACAGAGGCGACCCGCCGCAGGTGCGGCTCACCTACGGCACGATACCCGCCATGCTGATACCCGACCGGGTCGCCGAGGCCGCACTCGACGTCCTGCGGACGGCCGACCTGCCCCGGGTACGCCGCTGCCCCATACGCGACGGCGGCTGCGGATGGCTGTTCCTCGACCAGAGCCGCAACGGCTCCCGCCGCTGGTGCCGCATGGCCGACTGCGGCAACACGGCCAAGGCCCGGCGGCTCACCGAGCGCCGCCGCGCCGCCCGGGGCGGCACCCCGTAGGACTCGTACGCGATCAACGGCCGACGTCGCACCCAGGCAGCGGGTCACCTCGCCGCTGCCCATCGAGGACCCGGCCGGCACCGCGTCCTGCCGGTCGGGTTCGTCCATGAGGGCGTTGAGGTCGGCGGCGAAGGTGTCCATGCCCGATGCTTGTGATCGCTTCTGTACTCCCCAGGCCACCGAACATCTCAGGGGGATCCGCTGCACCATCTCCTGATCATTCTGTTCGGAGTTCTTGGTGAGGGACGTGCAGGCCACGCTCGAAGAAGCTCTCCAGCACCATGACGGTCTGCGTGCCGGTCACCCCCTCGATCTCGAAGATCCTGCGCAGCACCTCCTGCAGTTCCCGGGTGCTCGCCGTGCGCGCCTTGACCAGCAGTGACGCCGGGCCCGCGATGACGTGCGCCTCCTCGATCTCGGGAATCGCCAGCAGTGCCTCGCCCGACGCGCCCATCCACGCCCCTCCCTCCACGAGCACGAACGACAACACGCCCCTGCCCGCGGCGACGGGATCGACCTCGATGGTCGTCCGCCGGATCAGCCCACGTTCGCGCAGTTTGCGCACCCGCTCGTGCGCGGCGCCGCTCGACAGCCCCACCGCCGCGCCGAGCGCGGCGTAAGACTGACCGGCATCGACCTGAAGGAGGCTGACCAACGTCTTGTCAATGTTGTCCATAGCCGTATCATATTCTGTGATCAAGGAGGATTGCATGATGGAATCTATCGCGGCGGAATTCGAGACGCTTGACGAACGGTTCGTCGGCGTCGGGGGCGACGAGCGGATCGAGCGGATCCACCACGGTTGCCGATGGGCCGAAGGTCCCACCTACGTCGCGGCGGGTCGCTATCTGCTGTGGAGCGACATCCCCAACGACAGGATGCTCCGATGGGATGAGATGACCGGGAACGTCGGCCCCTTCCGCGCCCCGGCCGGCTACAGCAACGGTCACACCGTCGACAGGCAGGGCCGGCTGGTCTCCTGCGAGCAGGGCAACCGGCGGGTGACCCGTACCGAGCACGACGGCTCCATCACCGTCATCGCCGACAGCTGGCAGGGCAAGCGTCTCAACAGCCCCAACGACGTGGTGGTCAGGTCGGACGACTCCGTCTGGTTCACCGACCCCAGTTACGGCATCACCAGCGACTACGAGGGCCACCGCGCGGAAAGTGAGATCGGCAACGACCAGGTCTACCGTCTCGACCCCGCCACCGGAGAGGTCACGGCGGTGGCCGACGACTTCGCCCGCCCCAACGGCCTGGCCTTCTCGCCGGACGAGTCCCTGCTCTACGTCGCCGACACCCGCCACGGGCATCTGCGGGTCTTCGACGTGCGCGGCGCCGCGCTGGAGAACGGCAGGGTGCTCGCGGAATGCTCGGCGGGCGGCCTCGACGGGATCAGGCTCGACACCGCCGGCCGGATCTGGGCGGCGACGCACGAGGGGCTGCACTGCTTCGCCCCGGACGGCACCCTGATCGGCAAGCTCAGGCTTCCCGAGAAGACCTCCAACCTGGTCTTCGGCGGCCTCAAGCGCAACTGGCTGTTCATGACGGCCTCCAGCTCGGTCTACGCGATCATGACCAACGTCCGCGGAGCATGATCTTCCGGGACGGGACGGAGGCCGGCTCGGGGACACGGCCGGTGCGCCGGGAAGCCCGGCCGGGGCGGTGTCGGGTGCCCGCCGGCCCGCCGGGGCCGGACCGGCCCGGCGTACGGCCGCGTCCACCGGAGGGGGATCAGCCGCCTCGCCGGTCGACCTGACCGGCCAGCCGCTCCAGGCTGTCGCCGAGCGCCCGGTCGACCGCGTCGCCCGGAGGGGCGTGCGCCTCGTCGAAGAAGGACAGGTGGATCGTCACCTCGCTCTCGGCGTCGCCGATGCCGGCCACCTGGAGCCACCCCGCGTAGCTGCCGTCGTCGCGGGTGCCCCACTCCATCCGGAGCTGGTCTCGCTCGGTGCGCAGCAGCGCGCGGAAGTCCTGCCCGTTGGAGTCCTGCCCGCCGGTGTCGTCGTGCACCGTCACCGCGGGCAGATCTCCCGGGTGTACGTGCAGGTCGTGCGGGAGCCACTCGTCGAGGTTGTCCAAATCGCCCGCCCGGTCGAACACCACCTCCGGCGGTGCGGCGATCGTACGGGAACGCTCGTATTCACTCATCTCGATCCCTCCGGTGTGGAGACCCCGGCCTCGGCCCCGAGGAGGTCGCCGACCGGTCGTGGACGTTGATCGACGACCTACCCCGCCCGGCGAGATCCATCCACGAAACACCAGCTCAAACCGGATTTCGAGAGCTCAGGGCCGGGTCCTCCACCGGGACGGCCCGCCGGGGCCCCGCGGCGTCCCCGGAGGGAACGGCGCGGAACCGAACGGCACCGGATGTCGTTGTGCCGGAAGGGGACCGGGATCCCGGGTGGGGCGTCGAGCTCGATGAGGCGCGTCCCGCCCTCCGACCTCATGAACCCTCACGAACCCTCACGAACCCTCATGAACTCCGTGAATCCATCGGAACGGAACGAAGCCATGCACGTCCCCCAGGATCCTCGGCCCGCGGCGGAGCCCCTCCGGCCCTCCGCCCAGCCCCCCGGCCCGCCGCCCCACCGGTTCGGCGTTCCCGGTGCTCCCGCCGCGTCCGGCGTACCCATGGAGCACTTCCCGCCCCCGTCCCGGCACGACCCCTGGCTGGTGCCGGCACCGCCCGGCAGCCGCTACGACCGGTTGGCGCGCACCCGCCTGCACGCCTGGTGGCGGCCGGTGCTGGGCACGGCCGTGGGCCTCGCGGGCCTCATGCTGGCCGGGCTCGCCGTCATCCTCGGCGGTGCGACGGCCGGGGTGTTCGCGGGCGTCGAGACAGGCGGATCCGGCGGGCAGCTCTTCGCCGATCCGGTGTTCGACCTGGGGATCAACCTGCTCGCGATCGCGGCCGTCCTGCCGATCGTGTACGGCGTGGCGGCGTGGATCCAGCGGCGCCCGCCCGGCACCCTCTCCTCGGTCGTGGGCCGCCTGCGGTGGCGGTGGCTGGCGCGGTGCGCGGCGGTGGCGATCGGCGCCGTGGTGCTGGGCCAGGCCGCGGTCGCCGTCACCTACGTCGCCACCGGGAAAGACCTCGGCGACATGTTCGGCTGGGTGGGCTGGGAACGCTTCCTGCCCGCCCTGGCCGTCACCGTGCTCCTGGTGCCCTTCCAGGCCGCCGCCGAGGAGTACGTCTTCCGGGGGTGGCTGGTCCAGGCGTTCGGCGCCTTCCTCTCCAACCCGTGGCCCGGCATCCTGCTGAGCGCCGCCGGCTTCACCGCGGTGCACGCCTACGTCGACTGGGGCATCGTCGACGTTTTCGCCTTCGGGGCGCTGATGGGCTGGCTGGCGGTGCGGACCGGCGGCCTGGAGGCCGCCATCGCCCTGCACGTGGTCAACAACGTGCTGGCGTTCGGGGTCAGCGGAGCCGACGGGAGCCTGTCGGAGGCGCTGAAGCAGGGGTCGGTGCCCTGGCAGACCCTGGCGGGAACGGTCGTGCAGCTCGGCCTCTACGCGATCGTGGTGGTGGTCATGGCCGGGAGGCGAAGGATCGAGACCGTCTCCCGCTGAGACCTGAGACCTGAGACCTGGAACCTGGAACCTGGGACCTGGGACCTGAGACCTGAGACCTGAGACCTGGGACCTGAGGCCGCACCGCGCCGGGGCGGCCCGCTCCCGGTGACCCGCCTCCGGGCGCCGGCACCCTGTCGTCCGCGGGGAAACCGGCCGGACCGCGCGCTCCCGTCCCGCACGCCGGACGCGACACCTGGACCGCCTTCCATGCTCCTTGACAGCATATATGCCGACTCAGCTATATTGCCGAAGTGGCAACCACATTCGAAGTACTGGCCGAGCCCCGGCGCCGGGAGATCCTCGACCTGCTCCGCACCGGCGAGCGTCCCGTGGGCGACCTGGTGGAGCGGCTCGCGCTGACCCAGCCGACGGTGTCGAAGCACCTGAGGATCCTGCGCGAGGCGGGCCTGGTCGAGGTCAGGCACGACGCGCAGCGCCGGTGGTACCGGCTGCGACCGGAGCCGCTCGCCGAGATGGCCGCCTGGCTCGAGCCCTACCGGAGCATGTGGGAGACCAGCCTGGACGCGCTCGAACGCCACCTCGACACCATGCCGGAAGAGGCCTGACGAGACATCAAGAAATCCGACAAAACCCTAGAAAGGACGACATAGTGGAAGAGCAACAGGCGACCCTGCGGACCGTCGACGACCGGCCGGTGCTGCGCTTCGAACGGCGGCTGGCCCATTCCCCGGAGAAGGTCTGGAAGGCCGTCACCGACCCGGCCGAGACGGTCCACTGGTTCCCGGCGACGGTGGAGACCGAGCAGGTCGTCGGCGCCGCGATGCGCTTCACCTTCGAGGGCGGGGACGACCTCACCCACGGCCGGATCCTCGAGTTCGACCCCCCGAAGGTGTACGCCTTCCGCTGGAACCAGGACGTGCTGCGCTTCGAGGTTCTCCCCGACGGGCCGGGGTGCCGTCTCGTCTTCACCCACACGCTGGGAGGCGGGTGGGCCGGCCGGCTGACCGCGGGCCGCAACGCGGCGGGCTGGGACACCTGCCTGACCGCGCTGCTGGCCAGGCTGGACGGCGAGGCCGCCGAGCAGCCCTCGGGCTGGGCCGACCGCATCGGGGCCTACGTCGAGGTCTTCGGGCTGGCCGAGGGCGAGACGCGGGAGAGCGGCGACGGCCACCTCGTGCGGTTCGCGCGCGACCTGATGTGGAAGCCCGTCGAGGAGGTGTGGAACATCCTCGTCGAGCGGGACGATCCCCGGCCGGGCGCGGAGCCGCCGGCGTGGTTCACGACCCCGTACGTGCCCGCGGGCCCGGTGACGGAGGCCGGGGCGCCGCGCGTCCTGGAGTACGAGTGGCGCCATGACGGCGAGCCCGCGGGGCGGGTGCGCTGGGAGTTCGCGCACGATCCCGCGCAGGGCACCCGGGTGGTGCTGACGCAGACGGTCCCCGCGCGGCTGGCCGGGCTCCGCGCGACGGCGCTCGCCGCCTGGCAGGCGCACCTGGAGGCGCTCTTCGCGGCCGTGCAGGGCGAGCCCCGGCGCCTGCCCGAGGGCCGCGTCGAGGAACTGCGGAAGCTGTACGAGCACCGCCTGGGCTGATCGCGCCCCCGGAGCACCCCGCGGCGCGATCGGCGCGATCGACGGGCAGCGGGCGGGCCGCGCGGATTTCTCGCCCTCACCATGTCGCCACAATACATAGCAATGCTATGGTTTCATGGAACGCGAGCCCGAGCTCGCCGAGGACGAAGGAGCAGCGATGGCCGTCACCCTGGTCAACCCGGACGGATTGCCGAAGCCCGAGGTCTACCGGCAGCTGTCGATCGCCACCGGGTCGAAGCTGGTGTTCCTCGCCGGCCAGGTCGCCCGCGACGCCGACGGCGGCAAGGTGGGCGAGGGCGACCTCGCCGCCCAGGTCGAGCAGGCCTACCTCAACATCGGCACCGCGCTGGCCGGGATCGGCGCCTCCTTCGACGACGTGGCCAAGCTGACCGTCTACGTCGTCGACTGGAGCCCCGACAAGATGCCGCTGCTCGGCGAGGGGGTCGGCCGGGCGGCCGCGAAGCTGGGGGTCGACCCGGTCAAGCCGATCACGCTGCTGGGCGTCGCCGCGCTGGGCGAGCCCGATCTCCTGGTCGAGGTGGAAGCCACCGCGGTCATCGACTGAACGACGGGTGACCGCCGCCCTCGCCGTCCGGCGTCCCCCCGCGGGGCCCGTCGCGGTCGCCTCGTCGGCCACCGTCACGCCACCGGCGGGACCGCGAGGAGGATAGGTTTTGTACTGCGATGATCACGGTTCGCTGGATATGATCGCTTCTTGGTAGATACGGCCGGACGGTGGGCAGGCAACCGGCCAACGCGCCAGACCGGCGTCCGAGCGGGTGGTGTCTCGGCGACGGCGGAGGGAGTCGGCTCCGGTGGGAAACCTCGATCTGAATCGCGAGGCGCTGGCCAAGCTGCGCGTCACGGTGAACACCCAGGGGGGAAGGCTCGCCACCGTCGGCGACGACTTCCCCGCCAGGGGCGGCGCGAGCCCGTCGCTCTTCGGGACCCTGACCGGCGCCCGGGAGCTGGCCGACGCGATCGGCCGGGTCGAAGGGCACGCGGACGGCGAGCTGGGCACGGTGAAGAGCCGTCTTGACGGCGTCGAACGTGCCCTCGACACGATCGAGGACAACGTGACCACGGCCGAGCGGGGCACCACGAGCCACCTTCCGGCCATATGACCGACATGGACGCCGTGGCGGCGCTGCCCGGAGGGCAGGCCCTGGCCGCGCTGGCGAAGAAGACGGACGGGGACCCCGCCGCGATCCGGGCGATCGCCACCCGGTGGCGCAAGGCGGTCAGCTCGTCCGCCGAGCCGTTCAGGCTCCTGAGGAACGCGGTCAACCAGGTGGACACCGCCTGGAGGGGCGCCTCCGCCGACGCCTTCGTGGCGTACATGCGGCGGTACGACAAGGCCGGCGGTTCCCTGCGAGACGCGCTGGGCGACTGCGCGAACTCCCTGGACACCGCCGCCGGCGCCGTCGAGACGGCGAAGGCGGACGCCGAGCGCGTCTGCGGTGACCTGCTGACCTGGGTGGCGGAATACCGGCGCCGCAACCCGCACGCCACCGAGGAGCAGCTCAAGCCGGGCATCGGCCGGCAGGTCGAGATGGCGGTGTCCCAGGTGCAGGGGCACGTCGACTCGGCCGAGACCGCGCTGTCCACCGCGCGGCGCGAGCTCGACAAGCATCTCGGTGACACCACGGTGTTCTCCGCCATCCCGGCCGCGGGCGACCAGGACTTCGTCCCCGGCCCCGGGCACACCACCCGGTGGGTGCCGGTGCCCGAGGAGGAGTTCCGCACCACCACGCTCGCCGGTACGGAACCGGGCTCGCAGGGCGGCGGCGGTAACGGCGGCGGGGGCGGCGGACCGTCGTCCGGGAACCAGGGCAGCGGCTCGGGCGGCTCGGGCGGCGGCGGTGGAGGCGGGGGCCAGGCGATCCCGTACACGGTCACCGGCGACGGCACCGGAGCCGACATCGTGGCCGCCGCGAGGAGTCACATCGGCAAGCCCTACGTCTGGGGCGCCGACGGGCCCAACGCGTTCGACTGCAGCGGCCTGGTGCACGTCTCGCTGAACGAGGCGGGCATCAAGATCGGGGACAACACCGCCGCCGGGTACCAGGACAGCGGCCGGCCGGTCACCGGCCCGCCGCAGCCGGGCGACATCGTCTTCTTCGGCGACCCGGCGACCCACTGCGCCGTCTACATGGGCGACGGCCAGATGATCGCCGCCCCGAAACCGGGCGACCACGTCAAGATCCAGTCGGTGGCCGGCGCTTCTCCCATCACCTACCGGCGTTTCGTCTGAACGTCCGTACGGGACTCGCACGACGCTGACCGGCAGGCCCGCTCGCCGGTGTTCGCGGTGACGGGGCCGGCGGTTCGCGGGCCGCCCGCGCATCGGGTAGGGAGGAGAGGGAAATGTCGGTGGACTCTGGCAGGCTGAGGGCGACCGGCCCAATGGTTTCGTCCCTGCGCGCAGAAGCCTGGAGCCGGGTCACCGGCACGTGAACGCATCGAAGGAAGAGGCCATGCTCACCACCCGATATGTCCCCGGTGCCCCCAACTGGATCGACCTGGGCACGCCCGACGTCGAAGCCGCCGCCGCCTTCTACGGACCCCTGCTCGGCTGGAGCCTCCAGGAGGCCGGTCCCCAGGCGGGCGGCTACGGATTCTTCGAGCTCGACGGCAAGGTCGTCGCCGCCGCCGGGCCGCTCACCCAGGAGGGAGCGGTTTCCGCGTGGACGCCCTACTTCCACACCGCCGACGCCGACGCCACGGCGAAGGCGGTCGAGCAGGCGGGCGGGACCGTGCGCGTCGCGCCGGACGACGTCTTCGCCAAGGGCCGGATGGCCGGGTTCACCGACCCCGGCGGCGCCGAGTTCGCCGTCTGGCAGCCGGGCACGATCAAGGGCCTGGACCTCGTCACCGAGAACGGCTCCCTGGCCTGGCTCGAGCTGTACGTCACCGACGCGGAGACCGCCCGCCCCTTCTACCAGGCGGTCTTCGACTGGGATATCCAGGACATCACGTTCGGCGACATGCCCTACCTCCTGCTGTCGACCACCGAGGGTGAGAACGCGGCCCTGGGAGGCGTCAGGCCGCTCCAGGCGGGCGACAGGCCGCACTGGTTGCCGTACTTCGAGGTGGCCGACTGTGACGCCTCCGTCGTCCGGGTGCGGGAGCTCGGCGGCGACCTCGTCGCGCCCGCCGCGGACATCGAGGGCGTCGGCCGTTTCGCCGTGGTCTCCGACCCCCACGGCGCGCGCTTCGCCGTCATCGCCAGCGTCGGCTGACCCGCGCGGGGCGCCCCGCCGGTCCTGCCGACGCGGGGCGCCCGGCCGGTCCCACCCGCTGAGCAGGCGTGCGTGCCTCCTACCCGCTGAGCAGGCGTGCGTGCCTCCTACCCGCTGAGCAGGCGTGCCAGCCGCGTCGCGTACGGTCGCCAATCAAGGCCCTTGTCCAGCGCCCAGGCGTCGTCGTGGCAGGTCCGCAGGTGACGCTCGCCGGCGTCACCGATCACGGTGACCACGTCGCCGCGGACCTGCCGGTCGCGCATGCGGACGGCCATCTCCAGCGCGCCCCACAGGTTCGTCCCGGTGGCGGCGCCGACCGTCAGTCCGGTCACCTCGCGCACCCGGCGGGCGGCGGCCACGCTGGCGGCGTCCGGCACGGGAACGACCAGGTCGACGAGGGAGGCGACGAAGCCCGGCTCGATGCGCGGCCGGCCGATCCCCTCGATCCTGGACGGCATGCCGGTGCCGTAGTCGTCGGCACCGGTCACCCAACCGGGAAAGTACGCCGAGTTCTCCGGATCGACCACGGCCAGCCTGCCGGGCAGCCGGTGGTCGCGCAGGTGGCGGCCGACGGCTGCGGAGGTGGCACCGGTGCCCGCGCCGACCACGGTCCACTCCGGGCAGCGGGGCACCTGCTCGAAAAGCTCCTCCGCCAGGCTCCCGCCGCGCCAGTCGACGGTCGCGGCCGAGGCGTAGTGGTCCAGGTAGCAGCCGCCCAGCCGCTCGGCCAGCTTCGCGGCCTCCTCGTAGATGGCCGGCGGCGGATGGACGTATCGGCAGGTCCCACCCCATCTCTCCACGTCCTGCCCTCGGGAGCCCCGCGGCATGACCGCGGTGTACGGCAGGTCGAGCAGCCGGGCGAAGTACGCCTGGGCGACCGCCATGGCGCCCCCCGTGGCCTCCACCACGGGAGTGCCCCGCGTGATCCGGCCGGCGGCGATCGCGGTCGTGAACAGGGCACGGGCCAGCCGGTGCTTCAGACCACCTGTCGGCTGGACCGACTCGTCCTTCAACCAGAGCCGCACCCCCCAGCCGCCGGGCAGCGGGAACGGCCGCAGCAGGGTGGGCCCGGTGCGCGTCCTCTCCTCCTCCAGCCGTTCGATCGCCTCCGCCGCCCACGCACCTGTCATGAGGGAAGACCTCTCTGCCGTACGGCGCCGGAAATCGTCCGAAGACCGGTGGCGGCCACCGGCGCGTTCATGTCCACCGCCTCGAGGATGGAACGGCTCCCACGGCTCCCACGGCTCATCGCGGGTCAGGCGGCGGGCGGGGCGTCATGACGGCCGTTGACCTCGGCCGCGAACGGAGGCCACGATCACCGGTTCCATGTCCGGATGCTACCCGCCCAAGATCTCCCGCGCGCCTTGGTGATCATCGCTTCCCGGCGCCGGCGACCGCCGGAAGCGGGACCGTCCAAACCGGACGGTCATGTCATCCCATGCGGTCACGCAGGATCGCGACGCCGTCGCCGTCGAGGTCGTCGCAGTAGGCCGCGCGCCCGGTCATGGCCATCGTGAGCGCCAGGGTGCCGCCGGACACGAGCGCACCGGAGCCGGCCCTGAAGGGGCCGTCGTCGGCGGCGAGTCGCAGGCCGCCGATCCGTCCTTTGGCGAGGACCACGAGGTCGGAACCCCGGTAGTACTCGGCCAACCGGGTGAGGGTCGTGATCGGGTAGTCGCGGCGGATGCCCAGGGGGCGCCGGATGTCCTCCGCGTGGACGATCGTCTCGCCCAGCATCGCCACGACCGGCAGGGGTGGTTTGGTGGTGCTCGTGACGACGCGGCGGAACCTGTCATGCGTCTCGGCCCCGGTCGCCCCCAGCTGCTCGGCCAGCCGCATGGCGACCTGCCTGTCGAAGTCGAACCGGCAGCGGATCACACCCGCCAGCCACCGCACCGGGCCGAGGCCCGCCGCCGAGGTGAGGTGTGCCAGCACCTCACGCACGGTCAACCCGGCGCACAGCGACGGCGTCGCCCACTGCTCGCCGGTCAGGTTCGCCAGGTCCGCCGCGAGGGCCGCTCGTTCGGCGTGGATCAGCGGCCAGATGCCGGACGCGCGGCGGAGGTTCGTCTTCTGGTCTGGGTCGGTCATGTCGGGCGGCGTCCTGTCATGGGTCATGGAAGTCCTCGCGGCGGCCGGTGGGGAGGGTCGGAAGATGAGACTCTCGCCCCGAGGCGGAATCGTCGCTCGCGAGCCGTCTTTTCGCGGGCGATCCCGGCGGTGGGGCGGCACGACGCGTGCCGCCCCACCGCCTCCCGCTCGATCCGGCGACCGGAAGGCACGGCCTCCGCCGGCCGGAACCGGAGGGCACGGTCTCCGCCGGCCGGAGCCGGAGGGCACGACCACCGCCTGCCGGAGGACGGCTGCGGCGAAGGCGCGGGCCCCGAGACCAGGGACCGGGAACCGGGGACCGGGGACCGGGGACCGGGAACCGGGGACCGGGGACCGGGGACCGGGGACCGGGGACCGGGGACCGGGGACCGGATCAGACCTGACGGGCGAGGCCCCTTTCGACCGCCTCGATGATCCTCGGCCGCAGCTCGGCGCAGCTGATGATCATGTCCACCGAACCGACGTCGACCGCCCGCTGGATGCTGTGCACGCGGTCGAACTCGGTGGCCACCTCGGTGAGCTTCTCGGCCCGCACCGACGACCGCAGCTCGGCCAGCTCGGTGGCGAGCGCGGCCCGCGTGGCGGCCGGTGCCTCCGCGACGCGGGCGGCGAGCGCGAGCACGCGGGGGTCGTTGCCGGTCCGCTTGTCGACGTCGCGCGCGAAGACCACCGCGGCGGCCGGGGCACCGCCGAGCACCGAGGCGAACGAGCCCTCGACCGCGAGCACGGTCATGTTCGGGTTGAGCGCCTTGGAGAACACCACGAACGCGCCGCCGTGGTACCGCGAGATCACGCAGAACACGATGGGGCCCTTGAAGTTCACCACCGCGCGGCCGATCTCCGCGCCGTACTCCAGCTGCAGCTTGCGCATCGACTCCGGCGACCCGTCGAACCCCGACAGGTTGGCCAGCACGACCAGCGGGCGGTTCCCGCTGGCGGCGTTGATGGCCCGGGCGGCCTTCTTGGACGAGCGCGGGAACAGGGTGCCCGCGGTGTAGGTGTCCGGGCCGTCGGTGGGCGGGAACCCGCGACGCGGCACGGACCGGGACTCGATGCCCAGCAGGCACACCGGCCGGCCGCCGAGGTGGACGTCCTGGACCGCGGCGGTGTCCGCGTCGGCCATGCCCGCCCACCGCTCCAGCACCGGGTGGTCCTGGTCGGACAGCGCGCGCATGACGGTGCGGATGTCGAACGGCTTCTTGCGGTCCGGGTTGGACTCGACGGAGAAGATCTGGCCCACCGTCGTGAAGTCGCTGTCCGGCACGCTGTGCGGGAACGTCGACACGTCGCGGTCCACCGGGTCACCGGTGACCGTCCTGCGCGGCCGGCTCTCCCCCGGCGCGATGTAGCTGTGGTCGTAGTGCGACATCAGGATCTCCCGAGCGCCGCGGATGTCCGGCGCCCAGTACTGTGCCTGGCCGTTCGGGCCCATGATCCGGTCGTACCCGCCGATGCCGTGGTTGTCCTCGGCCGACACGCCGCCGGAGAAGTCGAGCGACTGCTTGCCCGTGAGCACCATCGCGGAGTCCGGCGTCATCACCAGGATGCCCTTGGTGTGCATGAGCATCGTGGCCTCGGCGTTCCAGTACGGCTGGGCGCCGACGTTGATGCCCGCGACCACGATGTTGATCTCGCCGCCGTCCTGGGTGAAGTTCACGATCCGCTTCAGCGCGGCCGCCACCCAGTCCATGTTCTCGGTGCCGGACGACATCGAGATCCGGGCGCCCGCGGAGAGCGCGAACCACTCCAGCGGCACCCGCATCCGCTCGGCCAGGTCGAGCGCGGCGATCACCCGCGCGCACTCGGGCTCGGACAGCGCGCCGAGCGCCTTCGTCGGGTCGCCCAGCAGCACGACGCGGGTCATGCCCTCCGGGTGGCGCGGCGTGGGCGTGCTGACGACACCCGCGACGAGCGCGGCGGTGTTGCGCCCCTTGGGCCGGTTCACCGGCACCAGCTCCGACCGCTCGTCCAGGTCGTACTCGGTGAACGAGCCGAACGGCCCGGCGAGCATGGCGGTCAGCTCGTACGGGTGGTGCGTGCCGCGGCTGTGCGCGCGCAGCACCTCCTGGCGGTAGTCGTCCAGCGGCTCGATGGGCTCGGTCGGCGGCGGCACGACGGACAGTTGCACGCCGGAGCCCACGTCGTAGCCGATCCGGACGGCGATGTCGACGAGCTCGCCGGTGGCGCCGTCGCGGCGCCTGCCGAGGAACAGCACCTCCTCCAGGCCCGCGCCCGCCGTCGTCGGCAGCACGCGCTTCGCCACGGTGTTCAGATCCTCCGGCGACAGGTCGTTCGGCGGCCACACGTAGATGACGATCCGGTTGGTGGCGGACGTCTTCGCGCCGGGCTTCTTGGCCCGGCGGATCGCGTCGAGGCACGTGGCCAGGATGTTCTCGGCGGCGGGCAGCGCGACGAGCCTGCCCTCGTCGTCGCGCAGCGGGGTCAGGTCGCGGACCTGGCCCAGGGCGACGAGACGCTCGTCGGACGGGTTCTGCCGCGCCGTGGCCCGGAAGAGGTAGACCTCCTCGTCGGGCGCGGGCAGCCGGGTGAGGTCGAAGTCGCGCAGCCGTTCCAGCTGCATGCGCTCGGCGATGCGCGGGTGCAGGCCGCGCAGCAGCCGCTCCTCCGCGAAGCCGTCCGCGGACGGCCGGAAGGTGAAGTGGTGGTGCATCACGGCGCCGCTGTTGCCCGCGACGGTCGTGACGATGCGGCCGACCCGGTTCGACGGCTGCTGCGCGCCGATGACCTCGCGCAGGCGCGCGGCCATCTCGTCGGGGTCGCTCGGGCCGTCCAACCAGGTCAGGTAGATGTCCGCCACCAGCTCGCCGTCGCCGGCGAACTCGTCGACCGCCTTGACCGCCTCGGCCAGCGCCAGGAAGTCGACCGCGGTGGCCACGACGCGGCCGTTGCCGGCCGCGGTGCGGTGGTCGGCGACGACGAACGTGCAGCCCGCCACCTTGCTCACCCGGATGTCGCCGAGCGCGCGGTTGCCGTAGTAGCGGCGGCTCAGCACCTCCAGCAGCGGCACGGGGTCCGCGCCCTCGCGGCCGATCCGCTGGCCGACCAGCCGGACGAGCGGCTCGGCGCTGGCGACCATGGCGGAGATCCGCTCGGCGCGGTCGGGCGCGTCCGGGTGCCGGTCGAGGTGGCGCAGGTGCTTGCGTACGGCCGTGTAGACCTTGGCGCGGGTGCGGCGCAGCAGCGGCTGGGCGAACCAGGCGAACACCACGCCACGCGCCAGGTCCGCGACGGCCGGGAACCGGACCTGGGTGGCGGCGACCAGGTGCTCCAGCGCCAGGCCGACGGTGACGCGGTCGGCCTCGGCGGGCGGGGACTCGTTGACCCACTGGCGCAGCAGGGTCGTCACCACGGCGACGTCGGTGGACGCGCGCCGCTGGGCCAGGAAGATCCGGAAGACCGCGTCCTCCAGCTCCGGCGTGCGCTCCAGGCCCTCGACGCCGTAGCGGGACAGCACGTGCGTGAGCCGCTGCCGGAAGCTCTCCGACAGCCCGGCCCGGTCCGGGTCCAGGTACTGCAGGTAGGTGTGGAAGTACTCGCGGGGGCTGTGCACCGAGGAGTCGGGCTTCGACTCCTCTCCGGCGGGCCGGTTGCGGCTCAGCTCGCTCAGGTCGGCGAACAGGCGCAGCAGCTCGACCTCACCGGCCGGCTCGTGCTCGCCCTTCTCGGCGAGCTCGGCGCGCGCGGCCAGATAGCCGGCGAGCAGGCGCTTCTCGTCCCGCGAGTCGATGTCGAAGCCCAGCAGGAGGCTGCGCAGGTCCTGCAGCCCGCGCGCGGCCCGCTCGGCCGCGGGCACGTCCGCCGGCTCGGCCGGCAGATCCAGCTCGACCTCCCGCGCCTCGGCCACGGGACCGGCCGCCTCGTCGCCGTCACCCAGCGGCTCCAGGCGCAGCAGGCGGGCGCCCGCCTCCACCTGGCTGCCGACCGACACCGCGAGCTCCCGCACGCGGCCGCGGAACGGCGCGCGCAGCACGGTCTCCATCTTCATGCTCTCGACCACGAGCAGCGGCGCGCCGGCCTCGACCTCGTCGCCCGCCTGCAGCGGTGTGGCCACCACGAGCGCGGGCACCGGCGAGCGCACGATGCCGCCCTCGTCGCGGCTGATCCGGTGCGTGACGCCGTCGACCTCGACCAGGTGGATCGGGCCGTGAGTGCTCGTGACGACCTTGAAGCGGACGCCGTTCACGGTGATCTGGCCGCTGTGCTCGTCGAAGCGCTCGATGTCGACGTCGGCCGCGTACTGGGGGCCGCCCGCCGAGATGCCGACGCGGAACCGGTGGCCGCCGGTGCGGGCGACCTGGACGCGGTAGCCGACGTCGCGGAGCTTGAGCTCCAGCGCGCGTCCGCTCTCGTGCTGCGACTGCGGGCGGCCGCCGTGCGCGGCGGCCAGGAAGCGCTGCCGCGTCACGGCCTCCTCGTCCTCGTAGGCCTCGACGGCGGCGGCGATCAGCGCGATCGCGGAGTGCCGGTGCGCGACGAGGGCGCCCTGGGCGCGCACGCGGTCGATCCAGCCGGTGTCGGCGGACCCGTCGATCACCGCGGGCTCGTCGAGCAGCGTGCGGACGAAGCCCTTGTTCGTCACGCCGCCCTCGATGATGACGGTCGTCTGCGACATCGCGCGGCGCAGGCGGGCCAGCGCCTCCGTACGGTCACGGCCATGCGCGATGATCTTGGCGATCATCGAGTCGAAGTCGGCGGGGATCGTGTCGCCCTCGCTGAACCCGGTGTCCACCCGGATGCCGGGGCCGCTGGGCAGCGCGAGCCGCGCGATCCGGCCGGGTGAGGGCGCGAAGTCGCGGTCGGGGTCCTCGGCGTTGAGGCGCGCCTCGACGGCGTGACCCCACTCCTGCGGCGCGTCCCCCTCGAGCCTGCCGCCCGCCGCGACGTGCAGCTGGGCCTTCACCAGGTCGACGCCGGTGGTGATCTCGGTGATCGGGTGCTCCACCTGCAGGCGCGTGTTGACCTCCAGGAACGCGAACAGCCGCTCACCGGGGTGGTAGAGGAACTCGACGGTGCCCGCGCCCTTGTAGTCGACCGCGAGCACGAGCCGCTCGGCCGCCGCCTTCAGCTCGGCGACCTGCACGGCGTCGAGGACCGGGGAGGCGGACTCCTCGATGATCTTCTGGTTGCGCCGCTGCACGGAGCAGTCGCGCACGCCCAGCGCCCACGCGGTGCCCTGCCCGTCGGCGATGACCTGTACCTCGACGTGCCGGGCGCCCGTCACCAGGCGTTCCAGGAACACGACGCCGCTGCCGAACGCGCGCGCGGCCTCCTGGCGCGTCAGCTCGTAGGCCTGGGACAGCTCGTCGGCGTCGGCGGCCATCCGGATGCCGCGGCCGCCGCCGCCCGCGGTCGCCTTCAGCATCAGCGGGTAGCCGATCCGCTCCGCCGCCGCCTTCGCCTCCTCCAGTGTCTCCACCGGGCCGCGGCTCCACGGCGCGACGGGCACCCCGACCTCTTCGGCGATCAGCTTCGAGCCGATCTTGTCGCCCAGTCTGCGCATCGCCTCGGCGCCCGGGCCGACGAACGTCACGCCGATCTCGGCGCACAGGTCGGCGAACGCCGGGTCCTCCGCCACGAAGCCCCAGCCGACCCAGGCCGCGTCCGCGCCGGTCTCGACCAGGGCCTTCCGCAGGACCGCGTGGTCCAGATAGGGCCGGTCCGCGGCGAGTCCCAGGTCGTAGGCGAGGTCCGCCTCCCGGACGAACGTGGCCGTCCGGTCGGAGTCCGTGTACAGGGCGACGGTCTCGATCCGTGTGCCCGTCTCCGCGGCTAGGTCCTGAACGGCGTGGATGAGCCGCATGGCGGCTTCACCGCGGTTGACGATGGCGACACGACTGAACACTGAGCGGGCCTTTCGAAGACGGTGAACACGGCGGTCGTCCCCGCCGTAACCGGGGTACATCCTCTCGACTGCCTCCGGATACCGGAATGGCGGGGACTAAGCGTGTTTCGCGGCCGGAGTTGTGCGGCTCGCACAAACGCGCCCGTCGGGATGGTGTGACATGTGGCGGGTGTGACGTGTGTCTGGTGTGATCCTGGTCGCGCGGCGGCTCGTGGACTCGAAGGTCCGTTCGGACTGGTCACGGGCGAGGGTAGTCCGTTTGCCGGGCGGCGACAAAGACGGCAGCTCGCGCCCGTGCCGTCCGCGCGGCGTGGCCGCGGGAGCGACGGGTGGCGCGGCCGCCGCGTCGCGCCTCCCGATCTCCGGAAACGACGGTTCTCCCTGGGCCGTGATCGCCCGAGGGGCGACGCGGAAAAACCCGGCCGGCTCGCAGGTCGCGATCACCACGCCGGTGGTGGCGGTCACGGAGCACCCGGGTGACGGCACTCCTGCCGGCCTCGCCGGGAAGGACGTCTATTCGCCGGTGAAACCGTCGATCCGCTCGCGCAGCAGGTCGGCGTGGCCGTTGTGCCGGGCGTACTCCTCGATCATGTGGACGAGGATCCAGCGGTGGGAGCAGTCCTGCCCGTGGCGCTGCCGCTTCGCGATGGCGTCCAGCGGCACCTCGGCCGAGAGCTTGCGGGCGATCTCGATCTCGGCCCGCCAGGTGGCGAAGGCCTCCTGGGCGGAGGCGGTGTCCACGTCGTTGAACTCCGCGTCGGGGTCGTCGGTCTTGTAAAGGAGGGGGACGTCCTCGTCGTCCAGCACGCGGCGGAACCAGGCGCGCTCCACGTGCGCCATGTGGCGGACCAGGCCGAGGAGCGACATGGTCGACGGCGGCACCGAGCGCTCTCGGAGTTGCTTCTCCGAGAGCCCCGCGCACTTGACGGCCAGGGTCTCGCGGTGCCAGTCGAGCCAGTTGTTCAGCATGGCGCGCTCGTCACCGATGAAGGGAGGAGAAATGCGGTTGTCAGTCACGGCCCACGATTATCGCACCGCGAAGTACCGTCCGGTCATGGCCGGCGGCCGGCCGGAGTCGCCGCGCCACCTCCGCCGCGCCCTTCCGGAGACCGCTGAACGGCTCGGTCACGGCGAACGGCCGCGGCGGGCCCGTACGAGGCACGAACGACGAGCTCCAGGGGTCCCGTCACAGGGTGGACGCGCCGTCGGCGATCGCCCGGAGCGCGGCGCAGTGCGCGGCGAACGCCGCCCTGCCCTCCTTGCTGAGGGCGAGCCAGGTGCGCGGACGCTTGCCGACGTACCCCTTGATGACCTTGACGTACCCGGCGCCCTCCAGCGTGGCGACCTGTTTGGACAGGGCCGAGTCGGTCACCTCGACGGTGTCGCGGACGTAGCCGAACTCGGCCCTGTCGGCGGCGGCGAGCAGGGCCACGATCGCGAACCGGACCGGCGAGTGGATGACGTCGTCGAGCAGGTGGCGCGGGTGGCTCATCGGCGCGCCTCCAGGTAGGCGCCGACGAAGGGGGGCAGGGAGACCAGGACCGCGCCCGGCAGCCACCAGGCGGGCTCGCCGAAGAACCAGACGACCCCGCACAGCAGGACACCGAGGTACAGCACTCCCCACGTCGCCATGATCACAATGTGCCGGACACCGTACCCGCGAGGATTGACCGGCTGGCGTGCGGCGTAGACGATCAACGCCGCCACGAACGCCATCCATATGGTCGTGGAGACCGCCACCGCGAGCACGCCCGAGGCGAATCCGAGCGCGGGCACCATCACGAGCGTCGCGACACCGAAGAGGAGCAGATACCGGCTGTACCACCTGGAGCGGTTTCTCACGAGGGCGTCGAGTTCCCGGGCGCGTGCCAGCGCCTCCGTGGGGCTCATGTGCTCGTGCTGCGCCATGGGACTTCCTTCCTCTTCGACCAGTACCTTCAATTTAGATAACTACTTGCAATATTGGCAAGTAGTTTCCAAACGTGAGGACACGTCATCGCGCGGGCGGCCCGGCTCGCCGGTCGCGGCGCTCCGGAGGTTCCGGTGAGGAGCGAATTTGAGTCACTTGACTTAAACAAGGCGGGCGATTTGAATGACGCCAACCGCGATCCTCGAGGGAGAGTGATCTTGAGCGAGCCCGGCGCCGAGGCGCCCGAATACCCCTTCCGCAACCCCAGCGCGCTGGAGCCTCCGCGGGAGTGGGCCGAGCTGCGGGAGGGCTGCCCGGTCGCGCCGATCCGGCTGGCCAGCGGGGACACCGCGCTGCTGCTGACGCGCTACCAGGACGTCAAGGAGGTCCTGTCGGACCCGCGTTTCTCCCGCCGGCTCGACGCCGAGGGGGCGGCGCGGGTGACGGCCAACGAGTCGGGCGGCGTGTTCGGCCGCGGCGGTGACGGCGGCGGCGACATGACAGGCGACACCCACCGGGCGTGGCGGCAGCTGGTGGGCAGGGCGTTCACCGCCAAGCGGGTCATCGCGATGCGGCCCAGGATCCAGGCGATGGCCGAGCGGCTGGTCGAGCGGATGGTCGCCCGGGGCGAGCCCGCCGACCTGGTGAGCGCGGTCGGCTTCCCGCTGCCGGTGTGGGCGATCTGCGACCTGCTCGGGGTGCCCGACTCCGACCGGGACAGGTTCGCGTACTGGTCGGACACCATGCTCAGCATGACCAGGTTCGGCCAGGAGGAGATCGACGCCGCCCAGGGCGAGTTCGACGCCTACCTGATGGCGCACGTCGACACCAAGCGGGCCGAGCCGGGCGAGGACCTGCTGAGCGAGCTGGCCTCGATGGTGGAGGGGCTGGACGGGCGGCTGACCGAGCAGTTGCTGGTGATGACGGCCAAGGGCCTGCTGGTGGCCGGGCACGAGACCACCGCCAACATGATCGGCAAGATGGTGTCGATGCTACTGGCCGACCGTTCCCGCTGGGAGGCGCTGCTGGCCGACCGCACGCTGATCCGCTCGGCGGTGGAGGAGGTGCTGCGTTTTGACGCCAATCCCGGCTTCGGCATGCCGCGCTACCTCAGCGAGGGGGTCACGGTGGCGGAGGAGGAGCTGCCCGCGGGCACGACGGTCGTGTGCAGCATGGCCTCGGCCAACCGGGACGAGCGGCAGTTCGAGAACGCCGACGAGATGCGGCTGGACCGCTCGCCCAACCCGCACGTGACCTTCGGCGCCGGCCCGCACTCCTGCCTGGGGCAGGCGCTGGCCCGCACCGAGCTGCAGACCGTGCTCGGCGTGCTGCTGGAGCGGCTGCCCACGCTGGAGCTGGCCGTCCCGGCCGCCGAGCTCAGGCGCCGCGAGGGTCTCGTGGTCGGCGGGCTGGAGAAGGTCCCGGTCCGATGGTGACCGCGCCCGGCCGGACGGATCACGACAAGAGGGAGCGTGGAAAGACCGTCCCCACCAGGACCGCGTCCGGCATGACGAAGCACGGCAAGACCGTGCCCGGCAGGACGGAGCGGGCGCGGGAGACGCGCGGAACCATCCTGGACGTCGCCGAGCGGCTGTTCGCCGAGCACGGGGTCGGCGAGGTCTCCAACCGGCAGATCGGCCAGGCCGCCGGGCAGGCGAACAACTTCGCCGTCGGCTACCACTTCGGCACCAAGGCCGACCTGGTACGGGCGATCATCCGCCGCTACACCACCGAGACCGAGGAGCGGCGGCTGCGCATGCTGGAGGCGATCGGCGACTCCGCCGACCCGCGGGCGTGGATCTCCTGCCTGGTACGTCCCGCCACCGACCACCTCGACGCGCTGGGCGTGCCGAGCTGGCGGGCCCGCTGCCTGGCCCAGGTCACCACCGTGCCCGCCCTGCGCCAGATCGTCACCGAGGAGTCCGTGGCGACACCGTCGATGCGGCGCACCCTGGACGGCATGCTGCGACTGCTGCCCGACCTGCCGGAAGAGGTGCACCGCGAGCGCGGCGACATGACCCGCCTGCTCCTCGCGCACGCGCTGGCCGAGCGCGAGCGCGCCCTGCACGAGGGTGGGTCAACGGCCCACGCGAGCTGGGAGGCCGTCGCCGTCGGGCTCATCGACGCGCTGGCCGGCCTCTGGCGGGCCCCTGTCACCCCCCACCCCCGAACGCGGAGAACGGATCCCTCATGCGCGGGCTGAAGCACAGGAGAGTCGTCGTGGCCGGCGGCGCCACCGGCACGGCGCCGCCATCCGTGGGCGAGCGGCCCTGACCCGCCGCCCCTTCACGCCATGCTCGCCCTTCTCCCGAGGCCCGGCGGCCCGCCTGCGCCCGGAAGGCCGCCGTCGCCGTCCCTGCGGTTGCCCGCGTCACGCCGTTCCCGGATGATCGGGGAACGGAGTGGGGCGCACCGGAGGCGACGATGAAGGCATTGCTGATTTTCCTTGGCGTCGCCGCGGTGGGGGCGCTGGTCGCGGTCCTCCTGTTGCTGCGGAACCCGGCGGGCGGCGATCCGGATGAGGAGCACCTGGTCTCGGGGTCCACCGCCGCGGCCTCCACGGCTTCCACGGCCCCCGCGCCCTCCGCGGCCGGAAAGAGCGTGCTGCTGGACGTCGAAGGCGCCGTCATCGAGGAGTTCTCCGGCGACTGCGCGAACAGCGGTTATCCCTATATATGCCGGTATGTCAGGGAGCGGCTTCTCGCCGAGGACCCGCGGCTGCCCGGCCGCGACGGCCTGACGATCCGGACGACGATCGACCAGCGGCTCCAGCGGGCGGCGCAGCGGGCCATCGACGCCCACGTCCACCGCGACGACCCGCAGGTCGCCACCCAGATCATGATCGTCCCAGGTGAGGGCGCCATCAGGGCCATGGCCACCAGCCGCGACGCCGCCGGCGGGGCCGCCTTCCAGCAGGGCAAGACGGCGATGCCCTACACCCTGGCCGCCGCGCTCGCCGCCGGCCTGCGCCACGACGACGGCTTCCAGATCTCGGACGAGTACCGCGCCCCGAACTACACCGCGTTCAGGAACTGCGCGAACCAGGCCGTCGCCGACCCGGCCCACACCATCGTGAACCTGGAGAAGCGCGGGGAGCGGTTCGTCACCCTGCGCTCGGGCACCCGGGAGGCGGTGAACACCTTCTACATGCGCCTGACGGAGAAGGTCGGCCTGTGCGAGACCGTCAGGATGGCCGAGCGGCTCGGGCTCAGGCGCGCCGACGGGACGCCGCTTCGGGAGTTCGAGACGTTCACGCTGGGCGTCAACGAGGCCGACCCCGTCTCGGTGGCCAATTCCTACGCCAGCCTCGCCGCCCGTGGCCGCTTCTGCGAGCCGACGGTGATCACGGAGATCCGCGACGGCTCGGGTGCCCCGCGCTCCTTCCCGCCGCGCTGCGGCCAGGTCCTGGATCCGGCGGTCGCCGACGCGGTCACCGCGGTGCTGTCGGACGTCCTGGCCGAAAGCGCGCTCGGGGGCGTCGGCCGCGAGGCGGCGGGCATGCCCGGCACGACCGCCGACTTCACCGCCGCCTGGTACGCCGGATACACCCCCGGCCTGGCCTCGGCCGTCAGTCTCGGCGACCCGCGCGGCGCGTTCCGGCACCCGCTGACCGACGTCACCATCGGCGGCCGCCACTACCCGCGGGTGGAGGGCACGTCGGTTCCCGGCCTGGTCTGGAAGGAGGCGATGACCGAGGCGGTGCGGGGAACGCCCGAGACCGCCTTCACCCCGCCGGACGCCGGTCGCTTCGGCGCCTGCCGCGACGCCTGTCCGAACTGACCTGGCGCGGGCCCGGCCTCGCCCGTTCCGTCGCCGTCCGGCCGCCGTCAGGGATCCAGCAGGCGGCGGGGACCCGGGCCGTGTTCCGCGAGCGTGTCCCCGGGGTTGATCAGCGCGCACTGCTCGAACGACAGGCAGCCGCAGCCGATGCAGTCGGTGAACCGGTCGCGCATCCGCTCCATCTTCTCGATGCGGGCGTTGATCTCCTCGCTCCAGCACGCCGACGCCTTGAGCCAGAACTCCCGGGTGGGCGGGACACCCTCGGGCAGGAAGCCCAGCACTCCCCCGATCACCGACAGCGGCATGCCGACGCTCTGCGAGGCGCGGATGAACGCCACCCGGCGCAGCGTGCTGCGGTGATAACGGCGCTGGTTGCCGGTGGTCCGGCGGCTGGTGATGAGCCCGCGCCGCTCGTAGAAGCGCAGCGCCGAGGCGGGCACGCCGCTGCGCTCGGACAGCTCGCCGATGGTCAGCTCCTCGGCGATCATCGCGGGTTCCGGCATGGGCCAACCCTAGCCTGATGTGAACCTCGGTTCAGGTACGAGGTCGTTCACCCGGTGCCGCCGAGACGCCAGGACGGAGTCACCCGACGCCACCAGGACGCCGGGGCGAAGTCACCCGACGCCACCGAGACGCCAGGACGGAGTCACCCGATGCCGCCGGGAGGCCGGGGCGGGGCGTCGGGCGGCGCGACGGGAAGGACGCAGAACAGGGCGCGGCGCAGGGTCGCGGCGAAGGACTCGGTGTTGCCCGGCTCGAGCCAGTGCCGCCCGGCCACGCGGATGGCCCCGGCGACCGCGGCGGCCGTGACGGCGGGGAAAAGGTCGCGTCCGGGGTCGGTGCCGGTGCGCGCCGCGATCGCCTCGGCGAGCGGGCCCTCCGCCATGGTGAACGCCTTCAGCGCCTCGCCCTCCAGCTCGGGCGTCGACATGATCATGCGCAGGCCGGCCTTGTCGGGCTCGGGATCGGTGTAGAGCTCGATCACGGCCGCGGTGACGGCCTGGTCGAGCGGCTCGTCGGCGGGCCGCGAGCGCAGCGCCTGCCCCACGCGCCTGGACTGGTCGGCCTGGAAGGCGCAGATCGCCTCGGCCCTGCTGGAGAAGTAGTTGTTGTAGGTGCGGGGTGAGACTCCCGCGGCCGTGGCGATGTCATGGACGCGGACGAGGGCCAGCCCGTTGGGGCCTCGCTCGATGGCCAGGCGCAGCGCGGCATGGCCGATCGCCTCCCGGGTGGCCCGACTGTTGCGTGCCCGGAGGTCCGTCTCGTCGTCGTTCATGGGGCAACCCTATCGAGATTGCGTGTCACGCACTATGTGCGTGACACGCAAGTTGTGGATAGAGTGCGGTGGAGCGCCTGGCACTCACGCCTGGAGAGTGCCAACCACGCAGCGTGTTCCGGGACGGCGAGGTCCGCCGGCGGGTTGGCCGCCCGCCGGGGGACCGTCCGTCGCGGGCGCCGTCCCGGAGAGCCCCATCGAGAGCAGGAGCGGAAATGACATCAAAAATGATCGCGTTCAACGAGGACGCCCGGCGCGGTCTCGAGCGCGGCATGAACCAGCTCGCGGACGCCGTCAAGGTGACCCTCGGCCCCAAGGGCCGTAACGTCGTGCT
>NZ_JBEZZK010000011.1:81442-309467 GCF_040639135.1 Streptosporangium sp. NPDC023963 | reverse complement strand
GTGATCGTCCCCTCGTCGGGCTGGTGAGCGCCCGCCAGGGTCTTGATCAGGGTGGACTTCCCGGCACCGTTCTGGCCGAGCAGGCAGTGCACCTCGCCGGCGCGGACCTCCAGGTCGACGCCGTCGAGGGCGCGCACTCCGGGGAACTGCTTGACGATCCCTCGCATCACGAGGAGGGGTGCCGAGTCGGTTGACGGCTCCGGCATGGGGGGCCTCCGTGGATCTTCACGACAGAATCTCGATGGGATTTCGCTGCGAACTTCTATGACAAAAGGGACTTAGTTCCCAAAAGGGATCCCGCCCGTCCGGCCGGGCCGGACAGCACCAGCGTGGCGCCGCCGAGGTCGGCGTGAACGACGGCGTCACGAATCCGGTTTTCCGGTCGGACGGACGGGATGCTTGGGGGGCGGTACCGGGCTCTCACGAGGTACGGCGTCTCATTCGCGCTCCTTCTCGGGTGCCGGTGCCGCCAGGCGGACATCGATGGCGGTGGGGTTGGAGAGCACCCTCTCCGTGACGATCCCGGCGGCGCCGCGCGAGGCAGCGCCGAAACCGAGATCGGAGGCGACGAACTCGCAGCGGGCGACGGATCCCTCCACGCCCAGCCGCTTCAGCTCCGCCTGCGCGACCGGGATGAGCCGGTCGGCGAGCTTGGCGAAGTAGCCGCCGATGACGATGACGCGCGGGTTGAAGAGGTTGACCAGCGTGGCCGAGCCCCGCCCGAGCCAGCGGCCCACCTCTCCGATGGCCAGGTCGACCCGGGGATCGCCCGCGGCCCAGCGCAGCTCGATCTCGGCCAGCCGCTCCTCCGGGTCGCGCATCACCCCGTCGTGCATGCCGTAGGCGTGGTCGGGGGTGGCCATCCTGACCAGCGCCGCCAGGCCGACCTTCGTCTCCCAGCAGCCGATCCGGCCGCAGCCGCAGCGCTCGCCGGAGGGGTCGACCATGACGTGGCCCACCTCGCCGGCGAAGCCGTCGGCGCCGCTCAGCAGGCGCCCGCCCGAGATCACGCCGCCGCCGATGCCCACCTCGCCGGTGAGGTAGACGAGATCGGCCGTACCGGCCGCCACCCCGGAGGTGTACTCGGCGAGGGCCGCCAGGTTGGCGTCGTTGTCCACGCTGATCGGCACGTTCGGGGGCACTCCGGCGCGGACCAGCCACTCCGCCACGGGGACGCCGTACCAGCCGAGGTTGGGGGCGACGTCCACGGTGCCGGTGGCGGTGTCGACGAGACCGGGGACGGCCACGGTGATCCCGGCGATCCTGACCTCCAGGAGGTCGAGCTCGGCCATCGCCTCCCCTATCACCCGGGCCAGCTCCGTCAGGGAGCGCTCGGAGTCGCAGCCCATGGCGTCGAAGCTCACCCGCCGGTCGATCAGCACCCGGCCGCCCAGGTCGGTGGCGAAGGCGGCGATGTAGTCGACGTTGACCTCGAGGCCGAGGGCGCCGACGCCGGCCCCGTCCAGGGCGAGGGCCAGCCCGGGACGGCCGACGGCACCCGCGTGCTGCGGCCCGATCTCCTTGAGGAGGCCGCGGGCCTGCAGCTCGCTGACGAGACTGGTGACCGTGGTCTTGTTCAGGCCGGTCTCCATGGCGACGACCGACCTGGAGCGCGGGCCGTACTCGCTGACGTGACGCAGCACCAGGGACAGGTTGGACCGGCGCACCGTGGCCTGGTCGGCGGGGGTGCCGGCCGACCTGTTCGAGCTCGTCGAACCGCCGTTGCGACTGCCGGTCCAGCTACGGTGCACGCCACTCCCCTCAATTAATTTGCATGACTGGCCGAATTAAAGGCTCAGTTCGGACAGGGGCGCAAGGTCCGAAACGTTTCGATCTACGTAACGTTTTCGTAACATGGCTGCCCGTTTGCTCGATTACGTCACACGAACGACAGATATCGAGTTGTTATCGGGTCCGTGGTGCGCGACGGGACATCTCTGTGTTACAAATCCAATTAATTTCTATCCGAGACAAATAAAAGCCAGGTGACCGCGTGATCCAGGAGCAGCACCAGGCCCGCACGGTGGGCGGCACGCCCCAGGCCGCGGGTCACGCCTCGCTCCGCCGGACGAACCTCTCCCTGGTCCTTCGCCACCTGCGCGAGCACGGGTCCACCTCCCGCTCCGACATCGCGGAGGCCACCGGCCTGCACCGGGCCACCGTCTCCAACCTGATGGTCGAGCTCCTCGATCGGCGGCTGGTCCAGGAGGTGGGCGTCGACCACGCGGGCGCGGTCGGCCGCCCCCGGCGGGCGGTGGCGCTGCACGGCGCGCACATCGGCGCCCTCGGGCTGGAGCTCAACGTCGACTACATCGCCGTGCACGGCGTCGACCTCGGAGGCAACGTCCTGGTCGACCGCCGCCTGGGCTTCGACGCGGCCGGCAGCGGCCCCAGCCGCTCGCTCCGCGAACTCGGCCTCACGGCCCGCGACGCCATCGAGGAGATGACGCGTGCCGGGGCCGCCCCGGCGGGCATCGGGGTGGCGGTCCCCGGCCTGGTCGACGTCGACCACGGGGTGGTGGCCTTCGCCCCCAACCTCGACTGGCACGACGTGCCGCTGTCCGCCCGGCTGTCCTCCACCCTCGGCCCGCTGCGCGTGCCGGTGACGGTCGACAACGACGCGAACCTGGCCGCCCTCGCCGAATACACCTCCGGGGTGGCGGCCGGTACGGCCGACATGGTCTACCTCACCGGCGAGGTCGGCGTGGGCGGCGGCATCATCGTGGACGGCAGGCTCCTGCGCGGGGCGGACGGCTTCTCCGGCGAGGTCGGGCACCTGCCGGTCGACCCGAGTGGCGGGCGCTGCGGCTGCGGACGCTTCGGCTGCTGGGAGACGAAGGTCGGCCTGGCCGCGCTGGTGCGCATGGCGACCCCCGAGCGGGCGTACGGCCTCGGCTCCGGCCCGGTGCCCGATCCCGAGGAGCGGGTGGCCGAGATCGCCCGCGACCTCGCCGCCGGCGACAAGCAGACGCTGGTCGCGGTCGCCGAGGTCGGCCGCTGGCTCGGGCTCGGCGGCTCGATACTGGTCAACCTCTTCAACCCGCGCGTGATCGTCGTGGGCGGTTACTTCGCCACCCTGGCCGGCTGGATGCTCCCCTTCGCGCAGGCCGAGCTGGAGCGCCTGGTCGTCGCGGGCCCCGCGGCCCGCTGTCGTTTCGTCGCCTCCGACCACGGCTTCGGCGCGGCCTCCCGGGGCGCCGCGAACGTGGTGATCAACCAGATCGTCAACGACCCCACCGCGATCATGAAGCCGGCGCCGCAGCCCTCGGGCGCCTGAGGCTCGCGGCCCTCTCGGAGCGGTCCCCTCTCGGAGCGGTCCCCTCTCGGAGCGGCCCCCCTCTCGGAGCGGTCTCCTTCGGAACGGCCCTCTTCAGAGCGATCCTCTTCGGAGCGGTCCCCTTCAAAGCGACCCTCTTCGGATCAGGTCCTCTTCGGGGGAAGGTTCAGAGCACGTCCTCCCGCAGCCGCGGGAAGACCTTGGAGACCTTGGCCAGCAGATACTCACCGTAGGTTCCGGTGAAGGCGCGCAGGTCCTGGCCGTCCCAGCGGGCACGGCCGCCGCCGGCGGCCTCCCGCGAGGGCAGCGGGGGCACCTCCGCGTCCCAGGCGGGGTCGAAAAAGAACGGGAACGACAGCCGCTCGTTCCCGCTGACGTTGCGCACCCGGTGCGGGGTCGAGCGGTAGAAGCCGCCGGTGAGCCTGTCGAGCATGTCGCCGATGTTGCACACGAAGGTGCCGGGGATCGGCGGGGCCTCGATCCAGCCGCGGCCGGCGTGCACCTGGAGTCCCCCGTTGCGGTCCTGGGCCAGCAGGGTGAGCAGGCCGTAGTCGGTGTGCTCACCCACCCCCCACCCGTCGGAGGCGGGCGGGGCCGGAGGGTAGTGGAAGATCCGGAACAGGACGGTGGGGTCGGCGGTGTAGCCGGTGGCGAAGTAGTCCTCCGCGAGCCCCAGGCTGAGCGCGACACCACGCATGACCGACTGCCCGAGATCGGTGAGCCGGTCGAGGTATTCGAGGACCGCCTCGCCCAGCTCGGGCACCCGGGCGGGAAACAGGTTGCGGCCGTGCAGCGGCAGCCGGGCGCGGGGGTCGTCCTCGGGCAGCTCGGACCCGAAGTAGACGCCCTCCTTCAGGTCGGGACGGCCGGAGGTGAGCTCGCCGCCCACCGGGAAGAACCCCCGCCAGGCACGGCCTCCCCGCTCCATGGAGATCTCCGCCTTCACCTCGGGAGGCAGCGAGAAGAAGCGGCGGGCGGCGGTATCGAGGCGCTCGAGCAGCGAGGGCGGCACCCCGTGGCCGGAGACGTAGAAGAACCCGGTGTCGCGGCAGGCCCGCTCCATCTCGCGGGCGACCCGCTCGCGTTCCGCGTGGGACCCGCCCCGTACCAGGGCGCTGACATCGATCACCGGTAGCCGCTCCACCTGCCCATCATCACCCATCGACCCGTCGCCACGAGGCTGCGGCGTCTGAGGCGGCGTCGCCAGCGGTGGCGGGATCGAGGTCGGAGCTGGCGGGGTCGTCCAGGGTCGCGTACCGCTCGGCCTGCCAGTCCGACAGGTCCGACCGGCCCGGACCGAACCGGCGTCCGCCCGGCCGGGCACTCGCTCGCACCGGCCCTTGTGGAACGGCGGGACCGGGCGTACGGTCCGGCCATGGACGTCGTTCACCATCCGCGCGTGGCCTGGGAGGGCGCGCGTACCTTCGTCAACGCCGCCGACGGCAACGTCTACTGGTGGCTCAGCGACATGCTCGGGCGTTCCCTCGGCACCACGCACCAGACGAGACTTTCCGAGACGCGGCTACGCCTGCAACGCGAGGAGGCCTGGCCGGCCGAGACCGCGGCCTGGCGAGTACGCCTGGAGGACATGCTGCGCGCACGGCCTGACCTCGCACCGGTCGTGCTCCAGCTGGTCGCGGACACCTCGCGTCGCCTTTCTCCCTGAGGACGGGCACGCTCTCCCCGAGGACCGGCACGCTCTCCTTGAAGCCGGGCACGCGCGAAGGGCCGAACTCCCGCCGAGGACGAGTGCGCGAGAAGCCGCACCGCGAGTCGGGGGCAGGAGAAGGCGAGGCCGGGACAGGGCAGGGCAGGGCTGAGCGATCCCTTCTACGATCGGGGACGTGACCGCCCCCATCTCACGTTCCACCGCCCGGATCCTGCTGGTCGACGCCGACGAGCGCCTCCTGCTGTTCCGCTATCCCGCACCCGCCCGGTGGCCCGTCGAGCACTACTGGATCACGCCGGGCGGAGGAGTGGACGACGGTGAGACGCTGGTCACCGCGGCGGTCCGCGAACTGCGCGAGGAGACGGGACTGGAGGTCACGGAAAAACACATGGGGTCCGTCGTGGCCCGTTCCTCCGGCCTCACCTGGTTCGGCGACATCCGGGTCGCCGCGGTCGACTCGTTCTTCTTCCTGCGCGTCGGCGAACACACCGTCGACGTCTCGGGACAGGAGGAGCTGGAGCGCTCGGTGATCTCGGCGCACCGCTGGTGGACCCGGCACGACCTCCTGACCACCCGCGAGGCGGTCTTTCCCCTCGGCCTGGGGACCCTGCTGGCCGGTTTCCTGGCCGGAGACCTCCCCGCCGAGCCCATCCTGCTCCCCTGGCCCCACCACGAGTAGCGCCGGGCCGGCGGTGACGGGCGGGTGCCCGAGTAATCGGGCACCCGCCCGTCACCGTCTCGCGTGCCGCCCCAGGGATTCGAACCCTGATCATCCAGGTCCTGAACCTGGCGCCTCTGCCGTTGGGCCAGAGCGGCCGGGCGTGCCTCACGGCACGCCGGTGTCACGGTGTCGTCGTACTGCTCCTGCCGCCGTGCCGCTCTCCTCTCGCTCGTCATGCTCGTCTCGCTGTTGCTCGTGCTCGTGTCGCTCGTTTCCCCGTACTGCTCGTGTCGTCGGAACGGCAGGGCTCGAACCTGCGGCCTTCCGGTCCCTGGCCGGATGCTCTTCCTGCTGAGCTACGCCCCGTCACGCGTCCGGCCCGGCTGGCGTGGGCCGTACCGGACGCGCCGCGGTCCTGCCGACCGGGCGGGGGTCGCCACTCCCGTCGCCGAGTCCCAGTCCCATGCCCCGCTCCCGCGAGGGCAGAGCCGCAGCGGGGGTTCGAACCCCGTCCTGCCGGGTGGAAGCCGGCTGCCTTACCGATTCGGCCTCTGCGGCGTGTCTCCGGGAATCTCCCGGGGTGAATCCTTTCGTGCCCTCCGGGGAGAGTGCGTGAAAGAATTCGCGTTCAACGTGCTGCACTGTGGATTTGTCGAAAGCGGGAGACAGGCTCCCGCCCGCGGTGGTCAAAGCGGTGTCGTCTGGTTCCGGAAATGAAGAAGCCGCCTGGACCGGTGTCTCGGGCGGCTCGGCGGTTTCCCTCGCGAGGGTCATCCACCTGGCCGTCCGGGGGCCAGAGCACTGCCGTCGAGCAGCGGGAACGCCTCAAGCCCTCCCTGCCACACCGGTGATGCGCCGTAATTCACCGTCGTTCCTCTCCGAAGTGCGGAGCGGGTGCTCCTGCCTTTCTCCATTGAAGGGCAAAGGCGGCCTCCTACGCCAATGGTTTTATCCTCCCTTTCCGTCGACGGCGTTTCTCGGGACCGATGCGGAATTCACCGGTCGTGGTCATGCCGGATCGGCTCGGATGGATTCGGATGGGCTCGGCCCGTCTCGGCGGCCTTCGCGCCACGGGTCCGGGGCGGCCGAGCTGGGCATCGACCCCGAGCGCCTCGCGGTGAGCGGGATCAGCGCGGGAGGCGGCCTCGCCGCGGGAACCGCGTTGCTCGCGCGCGACCGCGGCGGCCCGGCCCTGGCGTTCCAGCTCCTGATCTGCCCGATGCTGGACGACCGCAACACCTCACCCTCCAGCCACGAGTTCGTCGAGGCGATCGTGTGGAACCGGGCGGCGAACCGGCTGGGCTGGAAGGCGCTGCCGGGCGGGCGGGCGGCGACGACGTCTCCCCGTACGCGGCCCCGGCCAGGGCGGCCGACCTGTCGGGCCTGCCCCGGCGTACATCGACGTCGGCGAGCTTGAGGTCTTCAGGGACGAGTGCTTCGACTACGCCCTGCGACTGGTGCGGGCGGGCGTCTCCACCGAGTTCCACCTCCACCCGGGGGCCTTCCACGGCTTCGACGCGATGATCCCCGAGGCGGAGATCAGCCGCCGCGCCGCCGCCGAGCGGGTGGTCGCGCTACGCAGGGCCCTGTTCGGCTGACGGCCCGCCCGCCCGCGGCGGCGAGGCCCGCGTCTCCGCGGCAGCCGGGGACCACCCCGCCGGCGCGACCTCCGGAGGGCCTGACGGCGAGGCCGCCGGGGAGCCGGGCGGCGGGATCAGCGCCAGCGCGCGCAGGAGCGGGTCGCGCTCGCCGCCGGCGCGCCTCAGCATGTGCCGGCAGATCCCGCAGATGCCGGAGAACTCCCGGCGGGCGAGGTCACGGTAGCGAGGCAGCGCGGTCAGCGCTCCGGTGCCCAGTGAGCCCAGCACCGCGAGGAACGGGTCGGCGGCGAGGTCGGCGAGCGCACGGCGCACGCCCTCGCGGTCGCCGGCCAGGCGATGCAGGTCCGGGGGCCCGGCCCCCATGATGACGTTCTCGTCGCAGCAGGCCGAGATCCGCCCGTCGTAGCGGACCGTCGGGGTGTGCGCGATCGCGCATCGGCCCAGCCGCTCGCCGGTCACGCGGCGGGGAGCGGGGAACAGGCCCCGGGCGCGGCCGTACGGCAGGGGCGCGACCGGGTGGATCTCGGCCCGGTCGGGCCATCCGGCCCCCAGCGCGCCTTCGAGGAGATCGCGCGCGTCCTCGATCTGGGCGGGGTCGTCCAGCACCTGGGCGACGAGCCACGCGCCCGCGTCCGCGACGGCCCGGGCCGCGGCGGCCACGGCGGCGCGCGGGCTCGTGTGGTGGGCGTCGACGCCCAGGACGACGCAGGCCGACATGCCCAGGACGGACCGGATCCATCCGGGGGGATCTCCCCCGGACCCCCAGTGACCGCTGGTGTAGGGGACGAGCGCCTTGCCCGACTCGTGGATCCTCCGGGCGGCGTAGGTGAGCCCGCGCCGCTCCGTGAACGGCTCCCCGCCGGAGACGCCGACGACCCGCAGGTCCTCGTCCGCGCAGAGCCCCTCGACCATCTCCTCGAAGAGGGCGTGGTCGGTGATGCGAGGGCCGTCGGTGCGGGAGTCGACCGAGCAGTGGGCGCAGCCGACGGGGCAGCGGTCGGTGATGAGGAGCAGCGCCGACCTGCCGCGTCGCCGCCGCAGGGCGTCGAGCTCGCCGAGCCTGAGCATGCCCCGACGGTACGCCGCCCGCGCCGCGCGGCGGTCGCCCGGCGGGACGGACGGGCCACCCCGCGCGGCCGCTTACGCCGTTCCCGCGGAAATCTAGGCCGGTCGGCCGTACGCGTAGGCCGAGGCCCGCGCCGTCCTGTCCGCGGGGGCGCGGCGATCGGCCGTCCGGCACCGGTCCCTCCGTCTCCCGTCCGGTCCGGAATACGCCTGCCAGGCGGTGGTTCGGGAAGCGCCGGATTCGTAGCTTGATCACGTGGGAAGCCCGACCGGCCCACGGAACCCCGTCCCATGGGAGGGACCAATGAGCGAGTCTCCACGCGTCCGCGATCTCGTGCAGCGCGCCGCATCCGACCCGGCGTTCGCCGAGCAGCTGCTCAGCAACCCCGAGTCGGTCGCCACCGAGTACAGCCTCGGCGCCGACCAGATCGACCAGATCAAGGAACTGGCCGGTGCCGGCCTGCTCCAGCCCGCCGTCCAGGCGCACACGGTTCCCGTCAAGGAGCCCGGTGGTGGTGGCTACTACTAAACCGCGCGGCCACTACTAGCTCTCCAGGGGGTGTCGTGCACTTCAACTCGATACTGGTCAGCGTCACCGAGATCTGCACCGTAGGCTGCCGGCACTGCGGTTTCACCGGCTCCACGCGGGACCGCCAGCCGACCGCGGACGACATCGGGCGCTGGGTGGCACAGGCGTGCGACAGCGGCATCCCGGAGATCATCTTCACCGGCGGCGAGCCCTTCCAACGGTTCCGGATGCTCAAGTCCGGGGTCGGGGCCGCCGCCGGCCATCCCGGCGCACCGCGGATCTCGGTGTTCACCAGCAGCTTCTGGGGACGCTCGCCCGCCGCGGTGGACAAGATCCTCGGGCAGTTGCCCGGCCTGACCCGGCTGTTCCTCAGCACCGACGTCTACCACCAGGAACGCGTGCCCACCCAGCACGTGGTCAACGTGATCGAAGGGGCCATCGCCCGGGAGATCCCGGAGATCAGCCTGTGCATCACCATCGCGGAGGACCACGAGGAGGAGCAGATCCGGAGCCTGTACCGGCGCTTCGAGGACCGGGTGCGAGTGCACGTGGACCGGGTGATCCCCACGCCGTTCATCAAGACGGCCCACCAGGTGGGCGTCCCCCCCGACCCGGAGAACTTCTCGGCCTCCTGCTATCTGGAGACCCCGCTGATCAATCCGAACGGCGACCTGTCGGCCTGCCACATCGGCAAGGCCGGGGCCTACGTCACGCTGTCGGACCTGGCCTACTTCATGGGCAACCTGCATGAGAAGTCGTTCCGGGAGATCCTCGACGACGCCGACCACAACTACGAGTACCAGTTCCTGCGCGTGTACGGGCCGCAGGGCGTGGCACGGATGGTCGCGTCCTCCCCCGCGGTGCGCAAGCTGTTCAAGGGGACGAACTTCACCAACGGCTGCGACCTCTGTTACAAGCTGCTCCGCTCGCTCGACGGGCGGGCCAGGCTGCGCGAGATCGCCGCCGACCCGTTCCAGCGCGAGCTGATCGACGCCGTCCGGCTGGTCCGGTTTGGCGAGCGGGCGCCGGACCCGCGGCGGCCCGCGCCCGGCGGCCCGGCGGGCCCCGGACTGCCCGGCCTCCCCCTGACCGGTCCAGATCTGCCCGGTCCCGTCCTGCCCGCGCCCGGTGCCACCGGGTCCGTGGTCGGTGTCCCGCTGCCGCTGATCGACGCTCCCCAACCAGTAAGGAGTGGCATGTGACGAGCACGAACCTCGTCGGACTCGTACCCGCCGCCGGCCGGGGCACCCGGATGGCCCCGCTCCGCTACCCCAAGGAACTGCTGCCCATCGTGTACGAGCCCGCCGAGGGCGGCGCCCGGCTGCGTCCCGTCGCGGAGTACGCGCTGGAGTCGCTGGCGGGGGCGGGGGTCGCCAGCGCGATCCTGGTGGTGGCCCCCTGGAAGCTGGAGGTCGTCTCCTACATCGGGGACGGGCGCCACCTCGGCGTCGACGTCGCCTACCTCTTCCAGGAGGAGGCGCGCGGCCTGGCCTGCGCGCTCGACCTGGCCCACGGGTGGACCAGGGGACGCGACGTCGTGTTCGTCATGCCCGACACGATCTTCACCCCGTCCGACGCGCTGTCGCGGCTGGTCGGCGTCTACGAGCGGACGGGCGCGGACCTCGCGCTCGCGGTCTTCCCCACGCCCGACGCGCACCGGCTGGGCCCGGTGGTCGTGCGCGGGGACCGCGTGCACCGGGTCTTCGACAAGCCCGCCGACCCGCCTGTCATGAACACCTGGGGCGCGGCGGTCTGGGGGGACGCCTTCGCGAGGCTCCTGCACGAGGAGCTGCTCCGGGACCTCGGCCGGGGCCCGGCGAACGGCCCGGTGATCGGCACCGCGAACGGCACCGCGAACGGCCCGGCGAACGGCCCGGCGAACGGCCCGGTGATCGGCGCCGCCGACGGCCCGGTGAGCGGTATCGCGGGCGGTCCCGCGGGTGAGCCGGTGCTCGGCCACTACTTCGACCTGGCGGTCCGGGGCGGCCTGCGGGTCCGGGCGGCCGAGTTCCCCGGCGGCACGTTCCAGGACGTCGGCACGCCGTTCGGCGTCCGCCGGTCCCTGGAGGGTCCCTCGCTTCTGGCGGTGAGCCCGTGAGACTCCTGTTCTTCGCGATGAGCAGCGCCGGGTACGGCGAGACGCTCATCGGCATGTCGCTGGCCCGCCAGCTCAAGCCGGCCGGGATCGAGTGCTTCTTCATCGTCGAGCCCATGTCGGAGAGGCTGCTGCGCGGCAGCGGGTTCCCGTACCTGGTGCTCGACAACTCGATGCGCGCGTTCGCGACGCTGCTGGTGGACGAGACGGTCCGCGAGTTCCGGCCGGACGCGATCATCCTGTCCGACTACTTCACCTACTGCGGCGTGTTCCCCAAGCGCTACGGCGTCGACCCGTGGTTCATCGAGCGGTACGGCCTGCCGATCATGCCGATCGACATCTGGGAGTGGGCCGGCACCGACTTCGCGGTGGACGTCTTCCACGGCAAGTCGATGAACGTCAGCCGGAAGATCATGGACATGCCCGCCCACCTGCGCCCGGCCCCGATCTGCCACCTCGAACCGGAGCCCGGCGCGTACCCGTTCCGGCTGTGGGAGGGCAACGAGCGGGTCAGCCGCCGCACCCGCCACCACCTGCGCGAGACGTTCGGCATGGCACAGGAGGACCGGATGGTGCTGCTCGCGGTGGCCGGGTGGCAGCAGGACAAGTACTCCGACGAGAACGGCGACCAGATGGCCGCGCAGGTCCCCGAGCTGATGGTGCACTACCTGCGGCAGCTGCCGCCCAGTGCCCGCTTCGTGTTCGTGGGCAGCGTGCCGCAGGTGCTGGCGGGGCTGGCCGACCGCGCGCACGTCATCCCGGCGTGCTCGCCGCACCGGTTCAACGTGCTGCTGGGCTCGGTCGACCTGGTCCTCACGCTCAACCTGCCCGCCACCACCCTGGCCAGGGCGGTGCTGTCCGACATCCCCGGGCTCGTGCTGACCAACAGGTTCGACGTACCGGACAAGCCGGACATCGACCGGGTGGAGGCGGAGCTGGGCGGCCTGTCGGAGGACGTGCGGTCGTGGCTGTCGCGGACCCTGCCCATGTATCCGTTCCGGATGTGGCCGCTGGGGTTCCACGGCTTCCTCGACCCCATCCTGGCGAACAACCCCTACACGTCGACGTTCGCCCACGCCGAGCTGCTCGACGAGCCCGCCGTGCTGTCGGCGCTGCACGGGGTGCTGTACGACCGCGGGGTCCAGGACGATCTGGCGCGTGAGCGGGCCGCGTACCTGGAGAAGCTGACCGATCATCCCGGCACCCCCGAGGTCTTCGCCTCGGCGGCGAGCCGCCTGGGCCTGGTGTGAGGTGGACATGAAACAGCTGAGCATGCACGTGACCGACCTGTGCAACGAGAAGTGCGGCTTCTGCGTCGTGGGGTCGCCGCTGGCGAAGTCCGACAGCGTGGTGTACGAGGACCTGATCCGCTTCCTCGTCGAGAACTCCGGCCAGGGCTACGCGTCGGTGAACCTGCACGGCGGGGAGCCGACGATCCACCCCCGCCTGTTCGACCTGCTGCGCACGATCAGGCTGCTGGAGTACCCGCGCGTGGAGATCCAGACCAACGCGCGGCGGCTGAGGGACCCGGAGTTCACCCAGCGCCTCGCCGACAACGGGGTCGAGCTGTTCGTGGTCTCGCTGCACGGCTCCACCGCGGTCGTCCAGGACTGCCTGACGCAGACGCCGGGCGGGTTCGACGAGACGATCGAGGGCATCCGCAACGCCAAGCGGTCGGGCGTCGCGGTGCGGACCAACACCGTCATCACCCGGCTCAACATGGGCCGGCTGATGGACATCTGCAAGCTCTGCGTCGACCTGGGGGTCGACCACGTCAACATCTCCAACCTGCACCCGGTGGGCAGCGGCTTCTTCGCCCTGGACATGCAGGCGCCCACGGTCGCCGAGACCCGGACGCACCTGCTGCCGGTGATCGAGATGATGCTCGCGTCGCCGGCGCGGCTGACGCTGGAGGGCTTCCCGCTGTGCGTGGTCGCGCCGCACGAGGAGCTGGCCATCGAGGACGGGACGCGCTCGATCCGGATGATGTACCAGGGCAGCGTCGTGGACGACTACGACGCGTTCATGGACGATGAGATGCGCTCGTACGGGCCGCCCTGCGACGGCTGCCCGCTGCGGGCGCAGTGCGGCGGCGTCTACAACGAGTACGCCGAGCGCCGCGGCTGGGAAGAGTTCGGCCTGCGCCGGCCGTCCCCCATCGGCGGGTGACCGGGGTGTCCCGGCGAATCGCGATCTGGGCGGGCGGCAGCCTGCCCAACGTCGGCGACCGGCTGCTGGCGGCGGTGACCGAGGCCCAGCTGTCACGCCGCCTGCCGGACGCCACCTTCCGGCACTTCTGCCCGTGGAGCACCGGGGCCGGCCCCGCGCCGCTCCGGGTGGACCGGGACGGGCGCTGGCCCGGCGCGGGCTCGTTCGACGCCGTCGTGATGGCGGGCGGCCTGTGGAGCGGCCCGCCGTTCCGGCACCCGATCATGCAGGTGTTCTGCCTGGGACCCGACCCGGGGGCGTTCGATCCCGGCGTGTGGGTCGCCTGGCACGGCGTGGGCCTGCAGGACGGCACCCCGGCGCCCGCGCGTGACGACTGGCGCGGCTACCTGGGGGCGGTCCGGGAGCGGATCGACCACCTGACCGTGCGCGGCGAGGCCGCCGCCCGGCGGATGGACGACGCGACCGGCGTGCCGGGCACGGCGGTCGTCCCCGACCCGGCCTTCGCCCTGGAGCCGCTGGAGCCCCGGGCGGCCCGGGCCGCCCGGTCCGCCCGGTCCGCCGGAACCGGGCGGCGCCGCCGTCCGCTGATCGGCGTCGCCGTCGGCGCCCCGGGGGTGACCTCGCAGCTGGTCACCCACCTCGTCGGCCGCGATCTCGCCGCGCGCGGCGCGGCCGACCCGGCGTTGTGCGTGCCGCCGGAGCAGGTCATGGCCGAGGCGTCGGAACCCGGGGAGCGCGCCGCGTCGCTGGGATTCGTGACGGAGCTGGGCCTCACCCTGATCGAGCTGGCCGCCTTCGCCGACATCGAGTTCATCACGGTGCCCAACATCTACGGCGACGAGGAGGCCGGCGCCAGGTTCGCCCGGGCGGTGCCGCGGGCCCGCGTCCGGGAGCTCCGCCTCCCCGGCGTCTCCGGCGGCGGCGTGTCCGGCGCGTCCACCGGGGCCGGCGAGCTCACCGAGGCCTTCGCCCGCTGCGACCTCGTCCTCGTCTCCCGCTACCACAGCGCGATCCTCGCGCTGCGCGGCGCGACCCCGTTCGTGGCGGTCGATCCCTTCTGGAGCCGCCGCAACGGCACGAGCAAGCTGCACGAGCTCACCGCCGGGCTGGGCATGGCGCACCGCTACTGGACGCACCGCGGCACGCATCCCGCCGAGGACCTCCTCGGGATCGTGGAGCGCGCGCTGGACGACGACCCGATCGAGGCGGACGCCTACCGGGACACGCACGCGCGGGCGACGGCGGCCTTCGACCGGCTCGCCGAGGGGCTGCGCTCCGCTCGGCCGAGAGTGACACTGGGGAGATCGTCATGACCCTGAAGGCCGTACTCGTCTACTCCAACGACGACGGGTTCTCGCTGGGGGTGGAGCTGATCCGGGCGGCCGTGGCCGAGCGGGTCCCCGCGTCGGAGGTCGAGCACCGGGTCTGGTTCCACGAGGACGTGGGCAGCCTGGCCGAGGACTATCTGGGGCACTACAACGCGTTCATGGCGCGGCTGTTCGACTACCGGCCGGATGTGATCGCCTTCTCCGCGTTCGTGTGGAACCACGACGAGTTCACCCGGATGGGGCGCATCGTCAAGCGGCACCTGCCGGACTGCCGCGTCGTGTGGGGCGGCGCCCAGGCCAACTCCCGGCGGATGGCCGCCCACCTGCTGCGCGAGTACCCGTGGCTGGACCTGGTGCTGCGCGGCGAGGCCGAGGAGGCGTACCCGCAGCTGCTGGAGACCCTGGCGCGGGACGGCGACCTGGGCGCGGTGGCGGGCGTCACCCGGCGGGACGGCGGCGAGCCCGTGCACAACGACGACCCGCCCGACGTCGACCTGGGCGCGCTGCCGCTGGTCTTCACCGCCGACAGGCTCCCCCTGGAACCGATCCTGCGGCGCAGGCCCGACGCGGTCCTGGCGTACGAGACGGGCCGGGGGTGCCGGCAGAAGTGCAAGTTCTGTCTCTACAGCGCTCCCAAGCTCCGCGCGTTCCCCATGGAGCGGATCGAGCGCGAGCTGGCCTACCTGCTGGACGGGGGCATCCCCTACCTGCGGATGTGCGACGCGCACCTGGGCATCTCGCGGCACCGGGCCATGGAGATCTTCGAGATCGTCGCCGAGCACAACCGGGGGACGGTGGTGGACGTCTACCCGGACGTCAAGCACGTCGACCTCGACTACGTGCGGGCGATGAACCGCGCCGGGTGCCGCGTGATCACCCTGGGCATCCAGTCGTCGGACGCCGACACCCTGCAACTGGCGGCCCGCAGGTTCGACCGGGGGCGGTTCGCCCAGGCCGCCTCCCTCATCCGCCGCCACCACAACCACGCCCTGGCCGCGGACATCATCATCGGCATGCCGGGCGACAACGCGGACAAGGTTCGCGACAGCATACGGTTCGCCTACGAGAGCGGCGTGGAGAAGGTGCACTTCGCACCGTTGATGGCCTTCCCGGGGACCGACTTCTTCGAGTACGCGGAGCAGTACGGGATCGAGTTCCTCGACTTCCAGCCGCCGCTCGTCGTCCGGTCGCGTGGTTTCAGCGCCGAGGACTACCAGCGGGCGATGGTCTTCGCCGGGCGGGTCGAGGCGCTGCAGGACGCCGCGCCCACGCTGCTGCGCTGCCTCATCGCGGTCCCGGACTGCGACGTCGCGGCCTGGGCCGAGCGCCTCGACCTGGGCTCGGGGGCCGACCCGGTGCCGCGTGTCGAGGAGGCGGACCTGCCGCCCGAGGTGAGGAGCCTGCTGCTCGACGGGCTCGCCTGGGACGCCGCGGTCCGCGCCCAGCGGGCGACGACCGCGCAGGACCCGCCGGGGCTCACCGACGACGCGCTCGTCAAGGGCGTCACGCCGGACGCCGTCCACTGGGCCGACCACCCCGTCCACCTGCTGCTGCGCGACTTCACGCTGACCTTCGACGCGCTGGCCCGCGAGCGGCAGGGCTACCTGTTCCCCCGGGGCGGCACCGTGGGCTACCCGCTGGGCGGGCCGCTGCTGGCGGCCTTCGAGGCGGCGGCCCCGGGGATCACGGTCGGCGAGTGGCGGGACAAGACGCGGGCGGGCTCAGCCACCGAGCTGACCCGTGAGGTGTGTGACTCCGCCTTCAGGATCCTGCACGCCACCGGGGTCGTCACGCTGCGCGGGGAGGATTGAGTCTTGGCCGGGGTCCCAGTCGGTGTCCCGGCCGGGGTTCCAGCCGGGGTTCCAGCCGGGGTCCCGGCCGGGGTCCCGGCCGCGCAGGGATCTGGCCCGCGAGTCGTACTCGCGGGCCAGATCCCTGCGCGAGGACAGGCCCAGCTTGGCGAACACGCTGGACAGCTGGGCCTGCACCGTGCGGGGCGACACGAACAGCTTCGCGCCGATCTCGCGGTTGGTCATCCCGCCGGACGCCAGCAGGGCCACCTGGCGCTCGGCCCTGGTCAGAGCCGCCCAGCCGACCCCCTCCCTCCGCGGCCCCCGGCCCCGCCCCGCGTAGGTGACGGCCTGGCCGACGTCCAGCCCGGCGCCTTCCTCCCACAGGGCGGCGAACCCGCCGGCGCCCAGCGCGGCCCGCACCCCTGCCAGGTCCGCCTCGTGCTGCGGCGCCACCGCCGGGGGCCGCGACAGCCCCAGCCGGTCGCGCAGCGACTGGGCCGCGCCGAACAGCCTGGCGGCGTGCTCGTGGCGGCGGTGCCCGGCCGCGAGCCCGGCCATGGCCTCCAGCGAGTCGGCCGTCTGGGCCCGCAGCCCCATGGCGGCTCCGGTCCGCAGCGCCGCGTGGTGCGCGGAGGCGGCACGGGACGGATCGTCGCGCCGGGTGACGCTGCCGAGGGTGAACAGGCATCGCCAGGCGAGCGGACGGTCGTCGGTCTCCCGGGCGCGCGCCATGGCCTCCTCGGCGAAGGTGAGGGCCGCGGAGGCCGCGGAGGCACCGCCGGAGCCCAGGATCGCGGTGCCCAGCCCGGCCAGCCCCATGGCCGCCAGCCGGGCGGCGGTCCGCTCGCCCACCTCGACGACCTCCGAGAACACCTCCCGCGCCGCCTCGTACTCGCCGACGTCGAGCAGCATCCTGCCGAGCGTGTCGAGGCAGTCCCCGAGCAGCGGCGGGGAGTCCGCGGAGCGGGCGATGCGGACCGCCTCGGCGAGCCGCTCCCTGGCCGGTCCGTAGTGGCCGCGACAGGCGGCCACCTCCCCCAGCCCCCTGAGCACCGCGGCCCTCCCCCAGACGTCGCCCATCCGGTCGGCGGCGGCCAGACTCTGGCCGAGCGCGCTCTCCGCCTCCGCGTACGCGCCCTGGTAGACGGCCACCTGCGCCAGGGCGAGCAGGCCCATCTCCAGGTTCAGTTCCGAGCCGCGCCTGCGGCCGACGGCGACGCACCGCTCCAGGGCCGCGCGGGCCCCGGCGAGGTCGCCGGAGGCGAGAAGGGCGCGGCCGAGCAGGAAGAGGGGCACGCCGCTCCACGCGTGGCCCATCGGGGCCGTGCCCCGGGCGGCGAGCTCGGTGAGGGTGCGGCCCGCCGACGCGGGCTCGCCCATCGTCCGCAGGCCCGCCAGCACCGCCAGCGCCCGCGTCTGCCCGGCCTCGTCCCCCAGCTCGCGGAACATGGCCAGCGCCCGGCGGCAGGCGTCCGTGGCGTCGGCGTACTCGCCCAGGGCGCAGGAGAGCACCGCGCCGCTCAGCTCCGCGGCGGCCAGCACCTCCGCGCGGACCACGCCGCCCGCGGAGACCAGCGAGGCGATCCAGCCGCGCCCCTCGCGCGGGCGGCCCCGCAGGATCCAGTACGTCTCCAGCGCGCTCGCCAGCCGCGCCCCGACCGTCGTCGGTCCTCCGGACACGCACCAGCGCAGCACCGCCCGCATGTTGGCGTAGGCGGCCTCGACGCGTTCCAGGTGCGGCGCGGCGGCGCCCGTGGCGAGCGCCTCCGCCGCCCGCTCGGCCAGTGCCGCGTAGTACTCGGCGTGGCGCGCCCGCACGGTCTCGGTCTCGTCTCCGGCACGCAGTTCCTGCCGGGCGTAGGCGCGCACGACCCGCAGCAGCCGGTAGCGGGTCACGGCGCCGCCGGTGTCGCACTCGACGAGGGACCTGGACACGAGCATGGCCAGCAGGTCGACGACGGCGTCCGGCCCGATGCCCGCGCCCGCGCAGACCCCCTCCACATCGTCGATGACGAACCCGTCCTCGAACACCGCGAGCCTGCGCAGCAGCAGCCGCTCGCCGCCGGGCAGCATCTCGTGGCTCCAGCCGATCGCCGCCTCCAGCGACCTGTGCCTGGGATGGGCGGTGCGGTTCCCTCCGGCCAGCAGCCGGAGCGGGTCGTCGAGCCGCTCGGCGATCTGCGCCGGCGACAGCATGACGGAGCGGGCCGCGGCCAGCTCGACGGCCAGCGGCAGGCCGTCGAGGCGGCGGCAGATCTCCCGCACCGCGTCCGCGGTCTCCGGGGTGGCGGGCCGCCCCTGCGCGGCGGCGCGCTCGGCGAACAGGCGGGCGGACGGCACCGCGTCCAGCGGGGCGAGGCGGCAGGTCACCTCGCCGGGGACGCCCAGCGGCTCCCTGCTCGTGGCCAGCACGCCGAGCCCCGGGTGGGTGCCGAGCAGCTCCGGGACGATCACGGCGCACCGGTCGGCGACGCGCTCGCAGGTGTCGAGCACGAGCAGCGAGGGTCCCTCGCCGGGGACGACGCCGAGATCCGCGAGGCCGGACCCTCCGGGACCGCCCCTTCCGGGACCGCCCGCGGGGCCGGGGGGAACGGGGGCGGTGGCGGCGGGGCCGTCGAAACCGGCGGCCAGGTCGCGGAACCAGACGCCGCCCGGATAGGCGTCGGCCCAGGCGCGGGTGTACGCGTGTGCCATCCGGGTCTTGCCGACCCCCGGAGCGCCGGTGAGCGTGACCAGCCGCGCCGAACCGAACAGGTCGCGCAGGCCGGCGAGTTCGGCGTCGCGGCCGACGAGGTCGCCGGACCAGTCCCGGGGCAGGTCGCCGCCCACCGCTAGGCCACCAGACGCCGGGAGAACGACCGCAGCGACAGCGCGCCCGTCACGAGCGTTCCCACGGTGAGGACGGTCAGCGCGACCGCCTCGGGCATGTGCGGGACGGCGGGACTCAGCGCGCCGCGCAGCGCCTCGCTCACGTAGACGAGCGGGTTCGCCAGGACGGCCGTCTGCAGCCACGGGATCGCCTCCAGGGCCGCCCAGGGGTAGTACACGCAGCCGAGCATCATGAGCGGGACGATGAAGATCGCGAACAGGGTGCTGAGCTGCTGGGGCGGGAGCAGCGTGCCGATGAGCAGGCCGATGCAGGCCGTGAGGAGGGACGACAGCACCAGGACCGCGACCAGCAGCGGCCAGCGCCCGAAGTCGATGTTCGGGGCCTCGCCCGGCGCGTGCACGAAAAGCACCGCGAGGAAGACGACCACCGCCGCGACCACCCCCTGGATCGCGCCCGCGACGATCTTCTCGACGCCGACGACCCAGACGGGGATCGGGGCCAGCGCCCTGTCGTCGATCTCCTTGGTGTACGAGAGCTCCATGACCAGCGGGGTCGTCACGGCGAAGATGCCCTGCAGCACGATGCCCGAGGCGACCAGGCCGGGGACCAGGATCGTGGCGAACGTCTCCGCGCGCCCGTCCGCGGAGAGCCCCTGGCCCGCCCCGTACCCGATCCGCGGCAGGACCACGGCGAAGACGAAGATGAACAGGACGGGCTGCACCACGGTTCGGGCCATGAAGGAGCGCAGGTCCCGCCGCAGCACCCGCAGGTCGCGGGCGAGCAGCGCGCCGAAGGTGCGCGCGTAGTGGCGCGACGCGGCCGGAGGCGCGGCCGGGGGCGCGATGGTCGATGCCGTCATCGAATCTCCTTGAGCGTGGAGACCCCGGGCCTTGGCCCCGGGGCGGAACCGCGGCGCGGTGGCCGCGTGGTTCGGAGTGGTTCGGAAGGGTCGCACCCGGGAGGCGACGATGCCGCCGCCTCTGAGCGGTGCCCGCGCGGTCCGGAAGGTCTTCCGCGAGGCGGCGGTCAATCCCGGTACTCCCGCCCGGTCAGGGCGAGGAACACGGTTTCGAGGCTGGGCCGGACGACCCGGACGTCGGCCAGCGCCAGCCCGGCGTCCTGGCCCATGCTCACCAGGAGGGCCAGGACGCCCTCCGGGGCCGGGGTGAAGACGCGCAGCCGGTTGTCGGCGACCTCGGCACCCGTGACGCCCGCCAGCCGCCCGGCCTGCGCGACGATCTTCTCCGGGTCGCCGTCGTAGGTCAGGGTCAGCACGGTCCGCAGGCTGGTGGACGCCTTGAGCTCGGAGAGCGTCCCGCAGGCCAGGACCGCCCCGTGGTCGACGATCGCGACCCTGTCGCAGAGTTCCTCGGCCTCCTCCATGTAGTGGGTCGACAGGACGACCGTCTGTCCCCCGTCGCGGATCTCCCGCAGGATGTCCCAGAGGTTCACCCGGGTCTGGGGGTCCAGGCCCGAGGTGGGCTCGTCGAGGAAGAGGATGTCCGGCCGGTGCATCAGCGCCCGCGCGATCATGATGCGCTGCGCCTGGCCGCCCGACATCTCGGTGACCTTGGACCCGGCGCGGGAGCCCAGGCCGAACCGCTCCAGCAGTTCGGCCGCCCGCCGCCTGGCCTCCCGCGCGGGCAGCCCGGCGTAGCGGCCGCGGAACTCCAGGTTCTCGCCCGCGGTGAGCTGCCGGTCGAGGTTGTTGTACTGGGCCACGACACCGATGCAGCGCTTGACCGCGATGGGGTCGCGCACCACGTCCGCGCCCGCCACCCTGGCCGTACCGCCCGTCGGGGCGATCCTGGTGGTGAGCATCCCGATCGTCGTCGTCTTTCCCGCCCCGTTGGGCCCGAGGAGGCCGAACAGCTCGCCCCTTCGCACCCGCAGGGTGAGTCCGGCCACCGCCTCGGTCACCCTGGACGAGCTCACGTAGGTCTTGCGCAGTTCGCTGGTCTCGACCGCGACGTCCGCCATGTCCGGCTCCCTCTTCGGCACGTGGCGCCCAGTGTGGGAGCGCCCGGTTAAGGCGCGCCTTGACGATGGTTGGAATCCGGTTTGAGACGTCGCGCCACCCCTGTCCGGGATGGATATCAGGCAGTTCCATACCGGGTTCCAACCGTTATCCAACCGGCCGAGCCGACACTTCGTTCAGACGACGGGAGCCCGATGACACCCCCCAGCATCACCTTGCGGGCGAAGATCGACCTGACCGGCCACGCGCTCCGCAGCGCGGGGAGCTCGCTGTGGCGGGCTCCCGACCCGCGACGGCGCTACCGCGACTACCTGTGCGCGATGCACATGGTCATCAGGGCGTCGGTTCCGCTGCTGCGGGTCGCGGCGGCCAGGTCCGCGGAGCTGGGCGAGACGGAGCTGGCCGGATACCTGGACCGGCACGCGGAGGAGGAGGCCGGCCACGACGACTGGCTGCTGGAGGACCTGGCGCTGATCGACCCCTCCGCGGAGGACGCGCTGCGCGGCACGCCGCCCCCGTCGGTGGCCGGGCTCGTCGGGGCCCAGTACTACTGGGTACTGCACCACCACCCCGTCGCCCTGCTCGGGTACATCGCGGTGCTCGAGGGCGAGGCCCCCTCCCCCGCGCTGCTGGAACACCTCGAGCGGAGCACGGGACACCCGCGGGCGGCGTTCCGCACGCTGTGGCGGCACGCCGCGCTGGACCCCGGGCACCGTGAGGACCTCGACCGGATGCTCGACGGCCTGCCGGCGGTGCGGGAGCGGCAGGACGCCGTCGGGACCAGCGCCCTGCACACCGTGCGCGCGGCGGCCGAGCTGCTGCGCGAGCTGGCCGGCGAGCCCGCCGAGGTGCTCTCGTGCACCTGATGGACATCCTGGCGCTGCGCCCCGTACCCGCCGCCGCGGTGCTCATGGCGATCACGCGGCGGTGCCCGCTGCGCTGCCGCCACTGCTCGACCGGCTCGCTGCCCGCCTCCGAGGAACACCCCGGGGAGATCTTCCAGCGCTTCGCCGGGACGTTCGCGCCGGGGGACGGGCCCCGGCTGGTCATGCTCACCGGGGGCGAGCCGCTGCTCCGGCCCCGCCTGGCCCGTTCGCTGGCCGAGACCGCCGCCCGCGGCGGCGCCCGCACGATGATCCTGTCGGGCATGTTCTTCGCCCCCCGGGTGCCCCCCGCCGCCGGCGAGGCGGTCCGGATCCCTCCCGCGATCGACGCGGCGATCGGCGCGGCCGACCACTTCTCCGCCAGCCTGGACGCCTTCCACGAGGAGGAGGTGCCCCGGGAGAGCGTCTTCGCGGTCATGCGGGCGCTGCTGGCGCGGGGCAAGGACCTCAGCTTCCACGTCACGGGGACCGGGCCGGGCGACCCCTACCTGCGCGACGTCACCGCGGCGATCCGGCGGGAGTTCGGCGACCGGGTGCCGATGCTGGTGGGCCGGGTGGGACCCGTCGGCCGGGCCCGTACCGCCGCGCTCGCCGTACCCTCGCCGCCCTCGCTCCCCGCCGCGACGGGGAGCCAGCCCGTGCCCGGCGCGCCGGCCGGGACCGCCTCGCGCGCAGCGCCCGCCGGGGCCGACGGAGCGGTGACGGCCTCAGAAGCCGGCCCGACAGAAGCCGGCCCGCCCGCCGGAGCCGGGACCGCCGGGAGCGCGCTGCCGTGCGCGATGGCCGCCTGGCCGACCGTCGGGTTCGACGGGACGATCACCGCGTGCTGCAACCAGGACGTCGTCGACCACCGTCCCGTTCCCGGTCACCTGCGCCTGGGACACGCGGGCACCGACGACTGGGGCACGGTCAGGCGGCGCTGCCTGGAGTCCGGTGTGCTGCGCGCCCTGAGAACGTACGGCCCGCTCTGGCTGGCCGGCGCCCCGCCGGAGCGGGGGTACTGCGAGACCTGCCGGAAGCTGAACGTGCCACCCCCCGCGCCGACGCCCGCCGCCGCCTTCGTGGAGCGGCAGGTCCGTGACCTGCAGCTGGCCGGCGGCGGCACGGGGTTCGCCAGGCGGTACGGATGTCCTCCCTACGACGACCTCGTGTCGCTCGGCCACCCTGAGAGGGACCATGACTTTTGACCCTGTTCGAGAACTGGCCCGCGCGGGGATCGACCTCACCCTCGTCAGCCCTGAGCAGCGCGAGGTCGTCCTCGCGCTGAGCGAGGCCGAGGTCGCCCTCCTGGCCTCCATCCACGAACGGCTGAGGGACAGCGCCCCCGAGGTCGAGGCCCACATCGTCGGCGGACTCCTGTTCTGATCGGGGACGATCATGCGATGCCCTTCCTGCCTGGCCGAGACACCGGGGCGGCCCCGGTTCTGCCCGTCGTGCGGCACGCGCCTCATCGCGCCGGCGGCGGAGGCGCGCAAGATCGTCACGGTGGTCTTCTGCGACCTGGCCGAGTCCACCGCGCTGAGCGAGCGCCTGGACCCCGAGTCGCTCCGCGCGGTCCTGATCCGCTACTTCACGCTCATGCGCGACCAGCTCGCCTGGCACGGCGGCACCGTGGAGAAGTTCATCGGCGACGCCGTCATGGCCGTCTTCGGCGTCCCGGAGCTGCACGAGGACGACGCGCTGCGCGCCGCCCGGGCGGCGGTGGACATGCAGGCGGCGCTCGAACGTCTCAACGACGACCTCGAACGCGACCTGGGGATCCGGCTCAGGGCCCGCATCGGCGTCAACACCGGCGAGGTCGTCACCTCGGGTCCCGGCCACGGCGAGCAGGCGCTCGTCGCGGGCGAGACGGTGAACGCCACCGCCCGGCTCCAGCAGCTCGCCGGGCCGGGGGAGATCCTGCTGGGCCCCGAGACGTGGCGCCTGGTCGGCCCCTCCGCGGTGGGCGTCGCGGTCGGGCCCCTGGTGCTGCGCGGCAAGCGGCATCCGGTCACCGCCTGGCGGCTGGACTCGATGCGCTCCGACGACCCGGCGGTGATCCGGCGGTTCGACGTCCCGTTCGTCGACAGGCGGGAGCCGCTGCACGAGCTGGACGGCATCCTCGACGGGATCATCAGCCGGCGCCACTGCCGCATCGTGACCCTGCACGGCGAGGCCGGGGTGGGAAAGACCCGGCTGGCGCGGCTGTGGGCCGAGCGCGCGGGGCAGCGGGGCGTCCTCGTCGGTTCCGGCCGCTGCCGCCCGTACGGCGCGGGAGGCACGCTGCTCGGGGTGGCCGACGCGGTGCGCGAGCTGGTGACGGTGGGCACGCCCGACCCCGAGGCCCTGGCCGTGCTCCGCGACGGCCTCCTGAAGGACGGCACTCCCAATCCCTCCCAGCAGGAGACCTCCTGGGCTCTGCGCAGCGTCCTGGAGAGCCTGGGGCGCTCCACGTACGTGCTGATCGTGCTGGACGACGTGCAGTGGGCGGACGGCCCGGTCTTCGACATGCTCGGCGACCTCGCCGAGGAGCTGCGCGACACCGCGATGATGGTGCTGTGCGTGGCCCGCTCCGACCTGTTCGACCGCATGCCGGACTGGCAGCCCGCCTCCCGGCTGGCCCTGCCCCGGCTCGGGCCGGCCGACTCCCGGTTCCTGGTCTCCGAGCTGGCCGAGGTGACGGCGCACGACGGCGCCCTGCTGGAGCGGATCGCCGAGCGCGCCGAGGGCAATCCCCTGTACCTGGAGCAGCTCGTGGCCATGCTCGGCGACGGCGGGGAGCCGCACGGCCTGCCGCTGACCGTGCACGCGCTCATCGCGGCCCGCGTCGACAGGCTCGGGCCCGACGCCAGGGCGATGCTGGAGTGCGCCACCGTGGTCGGCAGGGAGTTCAGCGTCGAGGAGCTGCGGGCCGTCTCGGGAGCCGACGAGCCGGACGAGCTGCTGGAGGAGCTCGGGCGCAAGTCCTTCGTCGAGCACCGCACGGAGGCGACGTTCCGGTTCGCCAGCGGCCTCATCCAGGAGGTCGTGTACGGCGGCATGGCCAAGCGCCGGCGGGCCGAGCTGCACGAGAGGTTCGCCGATTGGCTGGCCGTGGGAGAGGCCGGGGACGAGGCCGTCGGCACGCACCTGGAGCGGGCCTACCGGCACCGCGCCGATCTGGGTCCTCCCGACGACCACACCGTGCGGCTGAGCGGCGCGGCCGCGGCCCGGCTGTCGGGGGCGGGCACCCTCGCGCTGCGCAGGAGTGACCTGTCCAGGGCGGAGAAGCTGCTCAGCAGGGGTGCGGAGCTGCTGGGGCCCGCCCATCCCGGCTGGCCGCAGATCAGCGGGCGGGTCGCGGAGACCGCGATCACCCTGGGCGACGTCGAGCGGGGGCGGCTGCTGCTCACCGAGGTGCTGGAACGCGCGACGGGCGACGCGGACGCGCTGGTGGCCGCGCACGCCTCGCTCTACCTGAGCCACTTCGACCCCGCGGGGTCCTTCGAGGTCGCGCGCCGGGCCATCCCGGTCTTCGAGACGGCCGGCGACGACCTGGGGCTGGCCAGGGCCTGGACCATGGTCGCCCAGGAGGCTCAGGGGCGTGGCAGATTCGCCGAGACGAGGGGGATGCTGCAGCGTGCCCTGGGGTACGCCGTGCGGTCCGGCGCCGAGCTGGAACGCGCGACGATCCTGGGCAACATGGCCGCCTCCCTCTGGCTCGGCCCCGAGCCGGCCCCCGTCGCCATCTCCCGGTGCCGCGACCTGCTGGCCGCGCACGGCAGGGACCGCGGGACCGTGCGTGCCGTCGTCCGCTGCCCGCTGGCGGTCCTGCTGGCCACGCGGGGGAAGTTCGACGAGGCCAGGGCCACCCTCGCGGCGGCCGAGCGATCCTTCGCCGACCTGCGGCACGCGTACGCCGACGCGTTCATGCCGATCTTCTCCGCGGCCGTCGAGTCGCTGGCCGGGCGCTGGGACGTCGCCGGGGACCTGCTGCTCCGGGCGTGCGCCAGGGCGGAGGCGCTCGGCGACGCCCAGCTCCTGGTCACCGCCTCGCGTGATCTGGCCGGCACGCTGCTGCGCCGGGGGGATCTGGACGGCGCCGAGCGGTGGGCGGGCACGGCCCTGGAGGGCTCGCCGGGGGACGCGCCGATGAACACGGCCGAGCTGCACGCGATCCGGGCCGAGGTGCTCGCCGCCCGGGGGGCCGGGGACCCCTCCCGCGAGCTCATGGACCTGGCCCTGCGCGAGGCCCGCGGCACCGATTCCCCCACCTGCCGCGCCACCGTCCTGCTCGGCAACGCCCGCGGCCTCGCCCTCCTGGGGGCGTACGAGGAGAGCGGGGCGGCGGCGCGCGGCGCGGCGGCCGAGTTCGCGGCCAAGGGGCATCTGGTCGGCAAGGGGTGGGCGTCGGCGGTGCGGCGATGACCGCCCCTCCGGACCTCACGTGGCGGCTCGGCGCCGAGGACGACATCGCCGTGTCCGCCGCGGGCAACGCCGCCGTCACCCCGGAGTGGGCGTGGCAGGGCGCCACCGGGCGCGGCGTGCGGGTTTGCGTCGTGGACAGCGGGGTCGACCGTGACCATCCGATGCTCGCCCCGGTGCACGCGACCCACGCCGTGGTGACGGGCCCGGACGGCAAGGCCGTCGTGCGGGAGAGCGACGGCGCCGACAGCTGCGGGCACGGGACGGCGTGCGCCGGGATCATCCGCTCGATCGCGCCCGGGTGCGAGCTGCACAGCGTCCAGGTGCTGGGAGCGGGGTTCTCGGGAACGGGCGACGCCCTGGTCACCGGGCTCCGCTGGGCCATCGAGCAGGAGTTCGACGTGGTGAGCCTGAGCCTGTCGACCAACAGGAGACACCTGGCCGAGCCGCTGCGCGAGCTCGGCGATCTCGCCTACTTCCGGCGGACGGTGCTCGTGGCGTCCGCGCACAACCTGCCGGTGGAGAGCTTCCCCTGGCGGTTCTCGTCGGTGATCTCCGTGGGCAGCCACGCCGAGGACGATCCCGGCCTGATCCTCTACAACCCCCGCCCGCCCGTGGAGTTCTTCGCCCACGGATCCGACGTGGAGGTGGCCTGGCCCGGTGGCGGGAGCACCCGGTGCACCGGGAACAGCTTCGCGACCCCCCACGTCGCGGCCCGGTGCGCGCTGATCCTGAGCAAGCACCCCGGGCTGACGCCCTTCCAGGTGAAGACCGTCATGTACCTGACCGCTCAGAACGTGAGGAGGCCCGATGACAGGGAACGGTGAGATGGTCGCGGCCATCTCCGCCGCGGTCGCCGGCTCGGAGAGGGAACACCGGCTCCTGCTCCAGTCGATCGTCGACACGGCGCGCGTGATCTTCGGCGCCAAGGCCAGCTCGATCTTCCTGGTGAGCGAGGAGCACGGGGACCTCGTCTTCGAGGCGGTCTCCGGCGAGGGCGAGCAGGTGCTCGTCGGGCGGCGCTTCCCCGCCACGCGGGGCATCGCCGGGTGGGTGCTGAACGCCAGGGACGCGCTGATCGTCGACGACCTCTCGGCGAGCACCGTGTTCGCCCGCGACATCGCCGAGTCGACCGCGTACGTGCCGGGCGGGCTCATGGCGGTGCCGCTCGTCCACGACGACGAGGCGCTGGGGGTCCTGGAGGTCCTGGACCCCCACCCGCAGGCGCGGGCGAGCATCGACGAGCTGGCGCTGCTGACGCTCTTCGCCTCGCAGGCCTCGGCGGCGCTGCGGATCGTGCAGCGCAACCGCTACGCCCGGCGGGTCCTGGACGGCACCGGGGCCGAGTTCGGCGACCTCGTGTCCATCGTCTCCGCGCTGGCGGGCGGGACCGCGGAAAGACGGCGGGCCGGACTGCGCCTGATCGGCTCGCTTCACGAGCTCCTGGTTGACAACCAGAGCTGACCAATTCAGGCAGGATTCACCCATTTACTAATACTAAAGCGCATATATCATGACAATTCCATGAGGCCGCCTCACGAAACCTGATTATCCTTCCTAAGTCGCCTGACCAGTCAATGGAGAATTCCGCCGTGGGTGCAACCGCAGTGCGCGAGGAGGCAGAGGCGGGAGAAACCACTTTCGCCGTGCTCGGCCCTCTCGAGGCCCGCCGCAACGGCAGTCTGGTTCCGCTCGGGCCCTTCAAGCAACGCGTGCTCCTGTCCCTGCTGCTCTGTCACGCCAACAGGATCGTGCCGGTGGACCAGCTCAGCACGGCGGCGTGGAGCGAGGAGCCGCCCCGGACCGCTCTGAAGAACGTCCAGGTCTACGTGTCCGCGCTGCGCAAGAACGTGCTCGGGACGGCCAACCGCGACCGGTTGACCTACCGCCCCCCCGGCTACCAGCTGCGGCTCGGTCCGCAGCACCTCGACATCCTGGACTACGAGACCCTGGCACGCAGGGGCCGTCAGCACCTGCGCGACCGCGAGATCACCAAGGCGGTGGACCTGCTGCACGAGGCGCTGAAACTCTGGCGGGGCGACCCCCTGCCCGACATGGCGCAGGTGCCGCTGATCAGCGACGAGCTCTCGCGGCTGCACAGCGAGCGCATGTCGGTCTACGAGGACTGGGCGGAGGCGCAGCTCATCCTCGGACACCACGCCCACATCATCGACTCCCTGGAGGAGAACGTCCGGAGCCATCCGCTCAGGGAGCGGCTGCGCAGCACGCAGATGGTCGCGCTGTTCCGCTGCGGGCGGCAGTCGGAGGCCCTGGCGCAGTATGAGGACATGCGCCAGACGCTGGCCAGGGACCTCGGGTTGCAGCCCAGCCCGGTCCTCGAACGGCTCTACCGGGCGATCCTCGCGGGCGCCCCGTCCCTGGACAGCCCGTCCTCCGACGGCCCGCAGCACCTCGGCACCCCGCTGTTCGGCGGCCCGCGGCGCGACGGCGCGGCCGTGCTCAGGGCGCGCTCCTCGACCGGCAACGGCCATGACGTCATCGCCCACCTCAGCCAGCTCCCCCGCGACCTGGCCGACTTCACCGGCCGCCGCGAGACCGTCCAGGACATCCTCGACGTCTTCCGCGCCCGCCGGCACAGCCCGCCGGTGGTGATCTCCGGTCCGGCCGGAACGGGCAAGACGGCGCTGGCGGTGCACGCCGCCCACCTGCTTCGCGAGCGCTTCCCCGACGGACAGCTCTTCGTGCGGCTGCGTACGGCGGGCGGCCGGGAGCGCTCGATTCCCGACGTGCTGGCCGAGATCCTGCGCACCTGCGGCTTCGACGGCGACCCGCCGCGCCGGGCCGGCGAGCGGGTCGCCGCCTGCCGGGCCTGGCTCGCGGAGCGCAGCATCCTGCTCATCCTCGACGAGGCGTCGACCGCCGCGCAGATACGGCCCCTGCTGCCCGGCACCGGTGACAACGGGGTGCTGATCACCGGCAGGAGGCGGCTGAGCGCCCTGGAGTCGGCGCACCACGTGGCGCTGGAGGGCTTCACCCCCGAGGAGGGCGTGGAGCTGCTGCGACGGACCGCCGGCGCGGAGCGCGTCGACGCCGACCCTACGGCGGCCCTGAGCGTGGTCGGCACCTGCGGCAACCTGCCCCTCGCCGTCCGCATCGCCGGAGCGCGGCTGGCCGCCTCCCGGCACGTCCTGCTCCCCCTGTTCGCCGACCGCCTCGCCGACGAGCACTCGCTGCTGGACGAGCTGTCGGTGGACGACCTGTCGATGCGCGCGTGCGCGGCCACCTACGAGCGCGACCTCGGGCCCGACCTGTGGGCCTCGCTGCGGCGCCTGGGCGCGCTGCCGACCGGCGAGTTCACCGTCGACGACCTGGCGGCGCTGATCGGCTCCGACGCCCGGCTCGCCGCGGGCGTCGCCGACAAGCTGGTCGAGGCCCACGTCGTCACCGCGGAGTCCCGGCCCTCTCCGGTCTACCTGATCGCCGACTGGCTGCGCCTGTACGCGCGGGAGCGGCTGGAACGGGAGGAGTCCGCGGCTCAGCGCACGGCGGCCGAGAGGCGGCTCCGCAGGGCGCGCGCCCGCACCCGGTCGGTCCCGGCCCGGTGACCGATTCCCGGACTCGATAAAAGCGCGCCAAAAAACAAAAAGGCCCTTAAAAGGTCTTTCCGTATTTCCCTTAACGGGCCGAGCCTCGGCGGGCCGCTCCAGGGGAAGCCGAAATGCCGGAAGGCTCGGGAGAACCGGTAAAGGGAGTTTTTCCAGGACCGAAAATTCCGGCACCCCTTTTACCCGTCCCGCTTACTCCGCCCGTCCCGCTTACTCAGCCCGTCTCGCTCGCTCAGCCCGTCCCGCTCGCTCAGCCCATCCCGCTTACTCCGCCCGTCCCGCTTTTCCGGCCCCGGAGTCATCGACCGGTGCGGTCGGGCGTCCCCACCGGGCTCCGCCTCCGCCCGGGGCCTTCCACGGCCTCGACGCGACGATCCCCGAGGTGGAGATCAGTCGCCGGGCCGCCGCCGGATGGGTGGTGGCGCCGCGCCGGGCCCTGCTTCGCCGGCGGAGGGACGCAGGCGTACCAGCCGCATGGCCAGGTGGGCCCGGAGCCTGCCCGCGGAGTCGGCGAGGGAGAAGCCGAGGGCCTCCTCCGCCCGCGCGATGCGCGCGGCCAGCGAGCTGTGGTGCAGGTGCACGGCGACGGCGGCCCGGCGGACCGTGCCCTCGGCGCCCTCGGCGCACAATGCGCGCACCGCCTCCAGCGCCTCGGCGCCGTACGGCCGCCGTGCGAGCTTCTCGACGGCTCGCACGTCGGGCAGGGCGGCGATCTCCTCGTCCGGCACGTGGGTGGCGAACAGGGCCGGCGCGCCGAGACCGGCCCAGTCGACCACCCGGTCCGCCGGGTGCGGACCGGTGAAACGCAGGGCGGTGCGGGCCGCCGCCCAGGATTCGGCGGCTCCGGCTCCGGGCGTCTGCGGCCCGACGCCGACGCGCCAGGTGTCCGGTATCCCGGGCGGCTCGCCGGGCCCGTCGATCGCCGGGCCTGGGCGGCGGCCCGCTCCAGGGTGACCTCCGCCGCGCCCGCGAAGCGCTCCAGGACGATCTCGTCGAGGCCGTGCGCCGTCCCCTCGCGTTCCATCCAGACGGCGCCGAGCTCCGAGCCGAGCCGGCGGTGGAGCACCGGGCCGGAAGGCTCCTCGCACGGCTCGGGGACCCCGCCGGGCACGACCCGCGTCCGCCTGCCGGTGACCGCGTCGACGAGCCCGACCGGGCACTGCGCCAGGCGCGCGGTGGCCTGGAGCAGCACCGGGACGCCGGCGTGGCTCCGCACCAGCACGTCGAAGTAGGCGATGACGCGGACGGCGCTCTCCGCGTCGGAGTCGAGCGTCGACAGTCGCAGCAGTAGTCCCTGCACGGCTCCACACCAGGTCGCCGCCCGCGCTCCCGGCCAGAACAGCGCACATCAAACGGCTCATACCGGACATGACACGCCCGAAACGGCGTACCAGGCAGCGGATCGGACGGCCCGTCAGCGCAGCACCGGGTAGTTGGCGCGGATGAGGCCGTGCGGGTCGCGGGAGCGCTTGACGTCGCGCAGCCGGGCCAGCACGTCGCCGGGGAACGCGGCCGCGGCCCGCTCGCCGGGGCTCAGCGAGGTGTAGGGCTTGCGTCCGCTGGTCCGCGGGACCAGCGCGCCGGCGATCCCGTCCTGGCGGGCCCGTACGGCGCCGGCGGCCTCGGGCGAGGGCGTGAGGCCGAACATGGCCAGCAGGTACGGCTCGGCCAGGTGCCCGCAGGCTCCGCCGCCCTCGGCCGGGCGGGACAGGGCGCCGCCGAGATGGCGGATCTGCACGCTCAGCAGCGGTTCGATCGGCTCGGCCAGCAGCGTCGCCGCGACCGCGTCGTCCAGGCCGGTCAGCAGTTCCCCCCGGTTCCGCCCGGCCCCGGGGGCGAGGGGCTCGGCGCAGACGGAGCCCAGCTCGGCCACCGGCAGCGGGCCCCGGCTGTCGGAGATCACGCCGTCGATCTTGTCCAGGCGGCGCAGCAGGTCCTGAGCCTCCCCCGTCTCGCCCAGGAACGTCACGTCCACGGCGACCGTGGGCGCCGCTCCGGGGAAGTGCAGCAGGTCGAACCAGACGCTCAGTTCCTCGGGGGCCTCGGCGGTGATCTCCCGGAACGCCTGGAGCACGCGCGGGGCTCTCTCGGCGGGCCACAGGACGCGCCCCCCGTACAGGTGCGGCGCCGGATGCAGGTCGAACTCGACGGCGGTCACCAGGGCGAAGTCACCTCCTCCCCCGCGCAGCGCCCAGAACAGCTCGGCGTCGGACGCGGCGTCGACCGTGGTCCGCACGCCGTCGGCGCCGACCACGTCGAAGGCGCGCACGCTGTCGGCGGCGAAACCGTGGCGGCGGCCGAACCAGCTCAGGCCCCCGCCCAGGGTGTAGCCCACCACGCTGGGCCCCGGGGAACTGCCGGCCAGCCCGGTCAGGCCGTGCGGCCCGGCGGCGGCGAGCACCTCGTTCCACCTCACCCCCGCGCCGACCCTCGCGGTGCGCCGTTCCGGCCGTACGTCCACCCCGCCCAGCCGCCCGGTACGCAGCAGGATCGCCCCTTCCACGTCGCCGCTCGCGCCGTGTCCCAGCGGCTGGGCGGTCACGCTCAGCCCGGCCAGGCGGGCCCAGGTGACCAGCGCGGCCACGTCGTCGGCGTCCTCCGCCTCGACCACCGCCAGCACCGGCTGGTCGACCGCCAGGTTCCACGCCCGCCCGGCCCGCTCGAACCCCTCGTCGCCCGCCGCCAGCACCGGTCCCCTGACCGCGCGCCGCAAATCATTCCCGATCGTCATGATCTCTCCCTTTCGCCGTACCCACTCTCGGACGACCGGGCTGGGATCGAGCTGAGGTCGAGCTGGGATCCGGGCACGGCCCCTCCGCCGCGAGGTCACGTCGCGATCCCGCGCCTTTGCGGACGTGCCCCTGACCTGGGACCTGCTCGCACTTGACCGTCTTTTACCACCTTCTACTGCGTTTCAGCGTCTATAGGGTCAAAGCGGGAATGCGGCTCTGTCGACACCGGCGTCGTCATCGCCACCAGGCCCGGGCTCAACCTGGCCCTGGCCCAGCTGGCCGCGCCGGGCGTCATCACCGTCGGCCAGGAGCACGTGGCCCTGCGGGGACAGCCACAGGAGGTGCAGGAGCTCATCAAGCGCCGCTACCGCGAACTCGACGCGCTGGTCACCCTCACCAGGGCCGACATGCGCGACTACCGCGCGACGCTGCGGCGCAAGCCCGGGAAGCTGGCCAGGATCCCCAACGCCGTGCCGCCCATGAACGGCGAGATCTCCAGGCTGGAGAACAAGGTCGTGGTCGCCGTCGGCCGCATGACCAGGCTCAAGGGCTTCCACCGGCTGATCACCGCGTGGGAGACCGTGGCCGCCGCCCATCCCGACTGGACCCTGCGCGTCTTCGGCGCGGGACCGCAGGAGGACAACCTGCGCGCCCAGGTCGCCGAGGCGGGGCTGCAGGGCAGGGTCGAGCTGCCGGGCCCCACCGCCGACGTCGGCGCCGAGCTGGAGAGGGCCTCGGTCTTCGTGCTCAGCTCCCGCCACGAGGGCTTCCCCATGACGATCCTGGAGGCGATGGCCAAGGGGCTGGCGATCGTCAGCTTCAACAGCCCGCACGGCCCCAAGGAGATGATCACCGACGAGGTCGACGGGCTGCTGGTCAAGCCGCGTACCGACGCCAACCTCGCCGCCGCCCTCATCCGCGTCATCGAGGACGAGAAACTGCGTCACCGGCTGGCCCGGGGCGCTCTGGCGACCGCCGCCACCTACGACGTGGAGTCCGTCGGCGCCAGGTGGGACGCCCTTCTGGAGGAGCTGCTGGCCCGCCGCGACGGCACCTATGTCAAGCCGGTGCCCGCCGTACCGGCCCCCGCCGAAGAGCCCGCACCCGCGGCACCGGTTCCCTCGGGAGAGCCGAGGCCCGCGGTGCCGGACCCCGGCGGGGACGAGATCGTCTCGCGCCAGGGCGACAGATCGAGGCCCGGATACCGAAGCGCCATGCGGCGAGCGTGTCAGGTGTCCAGAAGGCGTGACCGGGCGGCGGGAACCCGAAGAGTTCGAGCTGGCGTCGCGAGGCTCGCTCGACGAATCGGCGACACCTCCGCCCCGTAGAGCTCCGGGCTGCCGCCGGTGCGGACGAACCCGTTCTCGCTGCCGGCGGCGCCGTCGCGCGGATACCAGTTGGGGCGGGCGGGCGCCCCGGCTTTCCCGGAGCAGGCGGGCGGCCGACCCCGCCGAGCTCAACCGGGTAGCGCTCAACCGGACGGCGTGACCGGGGACCACACACCGAACCACTGCTCGGCGCCGTACTCCTCGAACCGCTCCACCTCGGTGAACCCCAGCTTCGCCGCGAGGCGCATCGATCGGTCGTTGGCGGTCTGGGTGCTGAGCACCACCGGCTCGCCGGGAAGCGCGCCGGTGACCCAGCCGAGTGCCGCCGCGCACGCCTCGGCGGCGTACCCGTATCCCCACGCCTCCGGCAGGAACATGTAGCCGAGCTCGGCCTCACCGCCATCCGGACGGACGTGACCCGGACGCTCGGCGTCGCGCCGGTCGATCTCGACGATGCCGATCATCGCCCCGTCGAGATCGGCCACGAAAAGGCCAGGGCGCCGCCCGGGCACGGCAGGCAACGCACGTTCGAGCTCGTCACGCGGCCGAGGGCCACCGATGTAGGCGCCCACCTCGGACGAGGTGAACAGCTCGATGAGCGCCGCACGGTCCCGGGCCTCGGGCTCACGGAGCACGAGCCGTTCAGTCCTTATCGGGGCGGGTGGCCAGGCGACGGGACCGAGTTCAGCCATGGCGGGCAACCTACCGCACGCCCGTGAGGGCGATCCGAAAGAGAAGGCCTGGCCGGAGTGGGTGACCCGCGTCCTCAACGGAGACCAGGACACCTGACACCGAGGGGCCGGGGCGGCGCCGGTGGACGGCCATCGCCGTCCTTCGAAACCACCGCGTCGCCCAAGCCGCCAGAGGATGAAAAAAGGTTCAGTGGACTCCTTCCGGGAACCGGGGCTCTCCAGAGATCAGGCGTCCACCAAACCGGATAACCTCCACATCTCCCCACGCGAGCTCATGGCGTCACAGTTACCATGCGCCTGGGACGATACGACAAAAGGTATGTTCACCATCGAACCATGTCTCGTCCAGCGGCTCGCCGGTGATACGGCCGATCACCTCGAGGAACGCGTTCTCCTGAGTTCCGTCGGGCCCATCAAACCGCACACCGGTCATGTTTCTCGCGAACAACCCGTCAGGTTGCTCGGGAGTATTGTCGGCCCAGCGGAGATAATCCACGAGCCGGCCATTTTCCACCAACACGAGATCCTCGGTCCCCTCGACATCCGTGGTGACCATGGAAAGCAGGCGCTCGCCCTCTCTGGTCAGGCTCGCGCGCATCGAATCATGCAGCGAATAGGTCCCGCTGATCTGCAGGACGTGCGTCCATCCACGGTGGTGGCGCCCGATCCACAGTGTGTCCTCCATGCTGTCGCCAACACCGAAGGGATACCAACGCATAGCGGTTTGCAGGTCACAGCGAACCGCGGACGCCGCTGTCACCCTACGGACCACTTCGTCCTCATCCGAGCACTCGACCCAGGTGCTCAAGAAGTAGTCGCCGAGCCCTCTCGAGCGCACGATCTCCCATAGCCGGGCATCGGTGTCGTGCACTTCTCGGTCATCGGTCATATGTTTTTCCTTGAAAAGCGGGGTTCATTGGAACGGGCGGAGTCACTGGCTCGACCGTCGAGCCAGTGACTCCTGTGCGACAAGGCGCCTTATGGTTTGGTGCGGACCAGGAATGGGTCCCCGTCGTTCACAACACGGTTGCGCGAGTAGAACCAATTGAGCCATCGCAGGCCATGGTTCCCGTTATGGTCACCGTTCAGCGCTCTGATGGAATAGTGACCGTTTGCCTTAGAGGCGCCCTGGTTGGTGCTGGCGAAGGGATACTCGTCACATTGTCTTCCCGTCTGCTTGTAGGACGTGTATCCGGGATACTGGAAATAGTATTGACAAAGCCCGTCCGGGTATCTCTGCCCATCTATAACAGTCGATTGCGAGAACTTCTTGCGATTGGCATCCTTGGTGGTCTTGCTGCCCCGGGTCAAGTTCTTCCCAGCCGGAGTGTTCCGGGCGGCGTCGGCGTTTCCTGGGATGTTCTTCGGCTGGGGATTCGTCTCGGGCAACGGCGGGACGGTGGCGCGGTTCCGCTGCGGGTCCAGCGCCATGGCGATGTGGTCGATCACCTCGTCCATCGGCAGCCCGCGATCGATCGCCTCCTGCTTCGACATGGTGAAGACCGGGATCGTGAGGGGGTCGATGCAGCCTCCATCGTGCACCCCCGCGGTGTTGCTCACGGCCGCGGCCCTGGTCGTGGTGAAAGCCTCATCGCCTTCTGGATTCTCGGCTCCCTCGCGGATGGAGTCGCAGCGGAAGTTCGGCCTCCACATGTACTTGCCGCCACCGACCGGCGCCGTGCCCACGAGCTTTCCGCCGTCGATGCCGAGATTGTCGAACGTACCCGTCGGCCAGAGCGGGATCGGGAACCGGCCGTACGTCTGGTCTCGTTCGTCTCCCTCCCCGTCACTGTCCCAGTCCCCGAGGCGGTTCATGAGCTGCGGCGCGATGGAGCACATGTGCGTCTCGTCACCGTCGGTGAGGTTCGTGTCGCGTGACTCGAAGCGGAAGTAGTCGTCCGGGTCGGACTGCCACTCGGGAACGCTCACGTAGCGCTGTTTGGCGCCCGAAGGAAGTACGCAGGATGATCCGGCCTCACCGCCGGCATCGACCTTGAGCCCGATGTGGTATTTGCCCAGCCCGCTCTGCGGAACGCGGTCCCCGTCCTCGTATACCTGGATGTTCTGCAGCCTGGTCCACAGGGCGATGTTCCGGGGCTTCAGACCGCTCGCACCGCTATTCACCACATCCGTTCCGGCGGCGTTGCCGAGATAGGTGTGATACACGGTCGCGACCTCCACCGCGAAGCCGTCTACGACGGTCGGCTTGACCCCTTCAGGGTTCAGCCAGTTCTTGGTGTACTCACCCACGCCGACGTACTTACTCCAGCATGCGCTGTACGGGGTCTGAATGTTCTGATTCTCCCACCAGCCGAAGCTGGCGTAGGGCCAATTCGAGGACCTGCGGGCCGCCATGCAGGTTTCGAGCGACGCGTGGTGGTAATCGAAGCCCGTGCCCGCCGGCGCTGTGACGGCCGGTACGGCGGGCGTGGCGGATACCGCGGGCGCGGAGACACCCACTCGCAGATCCTGCCAGCCGGACCATGCCCCAGCTTCGCCGTCCACGCTGGCGCGGGCTCGCCAGCGCACCTGTGCGCCCTTCTCCAGAAGGCCGGCCGGAACCTGTAGCGTCCTGCGGGAGCCGGTGGCCTTATCGCCCGCCCTGCCGGTCCAGACAAGCTGCTTGCGTGCCGACGACTTCACCGGTTCACGGATGACCTCGACCTCCGCCGTCACCGGACGGCCGCGCCCATCGGTCACCCACGCCTCGAACCGGGGCCGGAGAGTCTTGACCCAGGTGCTGCCCTTCGCTTTCGTGGAGTCCTTCACGGTCAGCTTCGCGAGGGTGGGGGTGGCCTCCGCGGTAGTGATATCACCGGATCGCGCGGCCGGCGCCGCGACGGCCGCGGGAGCAGCGGTCCCGACGGCGGTGTTCATGTCGGCCTGGATCTGGGCCGTGGTCTGGGCGATGTCGTAGACGCGGACCTCGTCGATGAGGCCGCTGAAGTACTCGCCCCACACGCTGTTGCCGCCCAGCCGCAGCGGGCCGGCGTCCGCGTACAGATCACCGGTGAACGGCAACTGGCTGACCTGGACGCCGTTGACGTACAGCCGGGCTGTGGTGCCGTCGCGGGTGAGGGCGACGTGGTTCCAGGTATTCGGGGACAGCGGTGCGGTGCCCTCGGGGGCCACCACCTCCGACGCGTCCTCGGCGGGCATGAGCCAGCCTGAGGGGACCGCGCCATTCGAGGCGTACAGCCCGTAGGCGGGGGCGATGCCGTCCTCGTCTTCCTTCATCAAAACGGTGCGCCAGTTGTTCACGGTGGTCGGCCGCACCCACGCCGACAGGGTCAGGCGGTTCGACAATCGCAGCGACGGGGAGTCGGCGACGGTCACCCAGCTCGAGACGCCGTTGAACGACAGCGCTTTCCCGTGCTTACCGCTGGTGACCCGAGTGGTGTCCAGGGCTGTACCGGTGTTGTTCCGGCCCGAGGAGTCGGACACCGTCGTTCCGGAAGCCTCCTCCATGCCATACGCCGCGACCAGCCCGGTAACGGGAGTGGGCGGCGTCGGTGTGGGCGTGGGTGTAGGCGTGGGGGTGGGTGTGGGGGCCGGGGGGGTGCCGGCGACCGGCGTGTTCATGTCGGCCTGGATCTGGGCTGTGGTCTGGGCGATGTCGTAGACGCGAACCTCGTCGATGAGGCCGCTGAAGTACTCGCCCCACACTCCATTGCCCCCGATGCGCAGGGGACCGTCATCGGCGTACAGGGGACCGGTCAACGGCACCTGCGCAACGTGCGTGCCGTTGAGATAGAACCGGCTGGTGGTGCCGTCGTAGGTGAGAGCCAGGTGACTCCACGTGTTGACGGGAAGTGGTGACGTGCCGCCGACCTGTGAGGCGCTCTCCTCTTCGGTCTGCAGCCATCCGGAGGGGACAACGCTGTTGGAAGCGTACAGTCCGTAGGAGGCACCACCCTCCTGGGTGAGTTCCTTCATCAGCGCGGTGCGCCAGTTGTTCACGGTGGTCGGCCGCACCCACGCCGACAGGGTCAGGCGGTTCGACAATCGCAGCGACGGGGAGTCGGCGACGGTCACCCAGCTCGAGACGCCGTTGAACGACAGCGCCTTCCCGTGCTTACCGCTGGTGACCCGAGTGGTGTCCAGGGCTGCACCGGTGTTGTTCCGGCCCGAGGAGTCGGACACCGTCGTTCCGGAAGCCTCCTCCATGCCATACGCCGCGACCAGCCCGGGAACCCCGGCGGGCGGAGCCAGCGTGGTGAAAGACCACGGGTGTGGGGTCATCGTGTTCCCGGCGGCGTCCTTCGCCTCGCTCGCCGTCGCGGTGTACGTGACGCCTCTGCTGAGCGGAGCGGACGGCGTGAAAGTCAGGACCTTGTTCTCCTCGCTCATCGCGAGGGCGCCGGCCACTTCCGCTCCGGCGGGGTCCTTGACGATGATCCGCGCCTGCGACACCGGCTCACCGAAGGTCGCCCGTACCGGCGTGTCGACCGCCACGTTGGCAGCATCACGAGCCGGGACCGTCTCGACGACCCCCGGCGGCGTGATGTCGGGCGGTGCGGTGGTGAAAGACCACGAGTGGTCGGTCATGGTGTTGCCCGCGGCGTCCTTCGCCCCGCTCACCGTGGCGGTGTACACGGTCTCCGGGATGAGGCGCTGTTCCGGAGTGAAGGTGACGACCTTGTCCTCCTCGCTCATCGCGAGGACGCCGGCCACTTCCGCTCCGGCGGGGTCCTTGACGATGATCCGCGCCTGCGACACCGGCTCACCGAAGGTCGCCCGTACCGGCGTGTCGACCGCCACGTTGGCAGCATCACGAGCCGGGACCGTCTCGGCGACCCCCGGCGGCGTGATGTCGGGGCCCTCCGTGCTGAAGGACCAGGTGTACGGCTTCATCATGTTGTCCCAGATGTCGAAGCCGTCCCATACCTTGGCGGTGTACGTCATGCCGGGTGTGAGAGGCTGCGCCGGGGTGAACACCATTGTGGTCGCGTCGGTCGGCTCGTCGTACGACTCGGCGAGGGAGCCGGTGAGCACGGCTCCGGAACCGTCCCTGACCTCGAGCTTCCCGCCGACGGTTTCCTCGTCGAAGGTGGCGGACACCTTCGTGCCCAGGGCCACACCAGTCGCCTGGTCGGCGGGCGACGTAGACGTGACCCGGGGCGGAGTACCGTCCTCCCCGTTGCCCTGCGGCACGTCTTCGTAGCTCTCCCCTTCCAGGGGGAGCAACTGGGTCAGGTCCACATCCGCGTCCGCGTAGCGGTGTGATGCCAGCGCCTTGGCCTGCGTCTCCACCATCGGGACGAGGCCGGTGTCCTCCGGCGTGTGCTCCTCCCAGGCCACCGCCTGGTCATAGGTGGGGAACGAGGTCAGTTCCTCACGCGTGCTGAAGACGACCCTGATTCGCTCCGCCGGCTCGAAGTCGACTTCGAGCTTGGGCGGGTGGGCACCTGCGCTGCAGCAGTAGTACTCATTCGTGCGGTAGCGGCGCCAGTTGGTGATGTCGGACTCGTTGCCGGCGGCGAGTTGGAAGCCGTAGTTCGGCTCACCGTCGGCCCATGCCTGGACAATCCCGTTGACGGAGTGAATCAGGTCATGCTCGTAGTTCATGTAGCCGCGGGTGCAGCCAGGGAGATAGGCGCCGTACTCGGTGTCCGCGCCTGCGCTGGTGGCCAGCGGCTGGTTGCTCCATGTCAGGGTAGAGACATCCCAGCGCTGGGTGACGCGGCGGGCGGTGATACCGGACCCGACACTCTCCCCGCAGTCATTGGACAAGTGGTTCCACAAAACCAGATCAGCGTTCTGGACCCTCCCGCCCCGCAGCGGAGAGTCTTGGGGGATCTCATCGAAGCGGATGTAGCTGCGCCAGCGCACCGCCCCGCTGTTGGACTTACCCACCAGGATCCGGTCCAGGCTGCTGTTGTAGTAGCCGTCCTGGTAATCCAGGCTGTTGACGAAGGTGTCGTTTCCCAGGGCGGGTTCCCACCAGTCGGAGTCGACGGCCATCAAGGTCACCGGGTAGGAAACCGCCGGATCGGCGAGGAACGTCACGTCGGGGGTGAACACCAGGGTGGAGCTGTCCTGCTCGACCCTCACGGCGGCCTTGCCGACCTTGCCTGCATCGATCGGCCCGTTGCCATCGGCGGCCACCGCGTCGAGCAGCGGCGCCGGCCGAATGTCGGCGATCTTCTTGTTGTCTTCAGCCAGCAGAGTGGGCTGCCCGGCAGCATTCGTGCCGTAGGACATGCCCCCGGGCAGGTCCACCGGAAGCCGGAAGGTCAGCGGGCCTGTGGGCCGCTTGCCGATGACGATCCGCTGCCGGAAGCCGGTCGCGGTCGCGGTAACCACCAGGTCTATGTCTTCTCCGTAGACGGACTGGTAGGTGGCGGTGTTTCCGGTGAGCTTCGGCTTGGGCAACTTGCGGGAAGCGGCGATCTCCGCAGTGCCCTGCGCGCTCTTGCTCTTCACCAAGGCGGTGTCATCGCCCACCGACAAGGTCAGCTCGCCCCTGACGGCTTTAGGCTTGATGCCCCCGTCCTCCTCGACGAGGTTGGTGTCGATCGGCGTGAAGCCCTTACCCTTGCCCTTTTTGACCCGGATGGGCTGCGCGTGCAGCTCCATCCGCAGGGTCTTGCCGTCGGGATTGGCGAAAACCGTCGTGGTCTCGGTCTGCTGAGAGGGGATTTCTATCCGCTTGCCGGTCTTGGCGGCTTCCTCCTTGGCGGCTTCCACCACCTTGTCCACAACCGGTGTACCACCCTTTGGCGCAGGCGCAGGTGCGGGTGCGGGTGCGAGCTGCGCTTGCGCCGGGGTCGGCTCCTGCTCTGCCCATGATGGGACTGCGGCCAAACTGACGATCATCATCGCTGACAGTCCTGCCGCGAGGACGTTCACGAATCGGCGTTCGCTGCGTCTGTAATGAGGTAAGGGGGGCGAAGCCTTCCTTACCCCTGCATTCAATGACACTGATACTCCTGCGCGCATGAGTATGGCCCGCACGGCGGTGCGGGTCATACGAACAAGGATTCGACTTGCAGGAAACTATCAGGAAAATTTACTTATAGAAAGGGAAATGATCAAGCTAAATGATCACGAGTTGTCGAATGAACGGCAAACACGAAAACGTATAACGATCAAGAAAAAAATCAGTCGGCGGACGCGGCGGACAACTCCACACGCCCGTCCCTCGAAATCCTTGACGTTCCCGCTGACCAGGGTCCGTCCGTTCACCATGGCCGTCGCGGCGATCGAACCGTCCGCCGTGAGGAGCGGGCGGACGGCGTTCAGCCGAACCCGCTCCTTTGCGACCTCGGAGATGGCGGGAACGACGCGGTCGCTGAACTGCCGGTGAGGTCCGTGGAGCCGGCGCTCCAGAACCGTCGCCCGCGCGGGGGCGCTGTGCCGGCGGCACTCGACTCCGCGGCGGATCTCACCGACCGCCAGGTTGCTGAGGCGGAGTGTGGGTCCGTGAGCCCCGCCTGTCCGGTCCTTGACGTGCGGGCTCCCGCTTCGCTTGCGCGCTTCGGGGACCACAGCGGAAATGACGGTGGGGGAACGTAGGCTTCCGGCTGCCATGAAGAAAGAGGACGCATGCCGACGAGCCTGACCTTCCGGCTGTTCGGCCCGCTGGAGGTCGCCGACGAGACCGGTGCCCCGCTCGACCTCGGCACCAGGAAGCAGCGTGCCCTGGTGGCGATGCTGGCGCTGGAGCCGGGCAGGGTCGTCTCGCTGGACCGCCTGATCGACGAGCTGTGGGCGGGCGAGCCGCCCTCCGGCGCGACGAGGACCCTGCAGGCCTACATCGCGCACCTGCGCAAAGTGCTGGAGCCCGGCCGCACACCGCGCACGCCGCCGGGGGTGCTGCTCACCCGCGAGCCGGGTTACCTGCTGGCCGTCGCTCCCGGCCAGGTCGACCTGGCGCGCTTCGCGGCGGGCGCGCAGGAGGGCCGCAGGGCGCTGGCGCGCGGCGACCACGGGGAGGCGCTGCGGGTGCTGGAGGAGACGCTGGGCCTGTGGCGGGGTGAGCCGCTGGGCGAGTTCGCCGGTCAGGGGTTCGCCCGGCCCGCCGTCGCGCGGTTGCGCGAGCTGCGGGCCACCGCCGTGGAGGACGGGTTCGAGGCGCGGCTGGCGCTGGGCGAGGGCGGCGCCTGTGTACCGGACCTGGAAGTCCTGGCCGAGGCCCACCCCTACCGGGAACGGCTCTGGGGGCTGCTGGTGCTGGCTCTGTACCGGGCCGACCGGCAGGCCGACGCGCTCGCCGCGCTGCGCCGGGTCCGTACCCTGCTCGCCGACGACCTCGGCATCGAGCCGGGGCCGCAGCTGCGGCGCCTGGAGCGGGCGGTGTTCGAGCAGGCCGCCGAACTGGAGATCCACGGCGTCACTCCTGGCCCGCTTCCCGATGCGGGCCCGTTCCCGGTGCCCGCCGCGCCCGTCCCGCTCGCCCCGGCCCCGGCCGTGACGGGAGACGGGGCCGGGACAGGGGACCTCGTGGCCGGTGAGACGCTGGTCGCCAGGGAGGCGCAGCTACGCCTGGTGGCCGAGCGGCTGGCCTCGGCGCGGCGCGGGGAAGGCGGGGTGCTGCTGGTGACCGGGGAGGCCGGGATCGGCAAGACCCGGCTCGCGCGGGCCGCGGCCGACGAGGCCGCCGGGCGGGGTTTCCGGGTCGCCTGGGGCCGCTGCGTGGACGGCGCGGCACCCGCGTTCCGCCCCTGGATCCAGGTGTTGCGCGAGTGCGGCGGGGCGAACCCCTTCCACGGCGAGGCGGCGTCATCGGCCCCCGACCCCGACGCCGCGCTGTTCGAGCTGTACGAGCGGGTGGCGGCGACCCTGACCTCCACCGGCGGCCCGCTCCTGGTGGTCCTGGAAGACCTGCACTGGGCCGACGCCTCCTCGCTGCGGCTGCTGGCCTTCGTCGCGGGCGAGCTGGCCCGCCACCCGGTGCTCGTGGTGGCGACGCTGCGTCCCGAGCCCGGCGACCATCCCGCGCAGCTGCGCGACACCCTCGGCGCGCTGTCGAGGGAGCCGGGGACCGTACGCGTGGAACCGGCCCCGTTCGGCGCGGGTGACGTGTCGTCGTACCTGCGGCTGCGGCGGATCCCCGAGGATCCCGGGCTGGTCGACGTGCTGCTGGAGCGGAGCGGCGGCAACCCCTTCTACCTGGGCGAGCTGCTGCGCCTGCGCGAGAGCGAGCGGTGCCTGGCGGCCGGGCTGCCCTCCGGGGCGCGCGACGTCATCGAACGCCGGGCGGCCAGGCTTCCCGAGGAGACGCGGGAGCTGCTGCGGGCGGCGGCGGTCACCGGGCGCGAGGTGGAGGTCGACGTGCTCGAAGCCGTCACCGGCGTCCCCGCCGAGCGGGTGATGTCCCTGCTGGAACCGGCGGTGGCGAGCGGGCTGCTGGCCGAACCGCCCGGCGGCCCCGACTACCGCTTCTCCCACGCCCTGGTGCGCGACGCGCTGCTGTCCGGGCTCGGCCGCCTGGCACGGGCCCGGCTGCACCTGCGTACGGGCGAGTGCCTGGAGACCAGGCCGGGCACCGAGCCCGCCACGCTGGCCCACCACTTCGCCGCGGCCGCCAGGGTCGGCGGCGCGGCCAAGGCGGTGGAACACGCCTCTCGCGCGGCCGGGCGGGCCGCGGCCCAGCTCGCGTACACCGAGGCCGTCGAGCTGTGGGAGCTGGCCCTGAGCTCGCTGCCGGCCGGCGGCGGCGGCGACGGCGGCGACAGGGCCAGGTGTGCGCTGCTGACCGAGCTGGGACAGGCCCGCCGCACGGTGGGGGACGCCGCGGCGGCCCGCCGGGACCTGGACGAGGCGATCGAGCTGGCCCTGCGGCTGGGCGACAGGGACGCCCTGATCTCCGCGATCACCGTCTCCGGCGGGCTCGCCCTGTGGTTGTGGCGCCCGTACGGAGTGGTCGACGCCGCGATGGTCGCCGTGCTGGAGGACCTGCTGGCCGGGCCGCTCGACGACCGCGACCGGGCCGCGCTGCTGGGCACCCTGGCCGTGGAGCTGCACTACGGGCCGCGCCGCGCCGAGGGCGAGCGGCACGCGGCGCGGGCGGTGGAGATCGCCCGCGGCCTTGACGATCCCGCGCTGCTGGCTCGCACCCTGAACAACTACCTGCTCGCCTGCTGGGTGCCCGGCCGCAACCCGGAGCGGCTGCGGGCCGCGGAGGAGATGCTGGCCCTGCCCCGCCTGCCGCGCGCCACCGAGCTGGTGGCCCGGGTCTTCCGGATGGCCTGCCTGCTGCGCGCCGGTGACCTGACCGGCTGGGATCTCGACCTGGCCCGCTGCGAGCGGCTGATCGAGGAGGTGCGCCGCCCCGAGCTGGAGGCCATGGTCCGCATCGCCCAGACCGCCAGGTGCACCCTGGAGGGCCGCTGGGCGGACGCGGAGTCGCTCGTCACCCGTTTCGGGGAGATGCGGTACGGCTCCAGCCTCTGGGGGCAGGAGTTCCGGCTGCGGCTGACGACGTTCACCTGCGACCGGGGGCGCGGCCGGGTCGCGGAGACCCTCGACGGGCTGCTCGCCTCGGCGGAGGATCCGTCGATGGCGCCGCTGCGCCCGATCGCGGTGCTGGCCGCCCTCGACTCCGGCCGTCCGGACCTCGCCCGCGAGCTGGTCGCCCGCTGGGGCACCGAGGTCGCGGACGACTGGATCGCCGACTTCCTCGTCCCCGTCTGGGGCCTGGTCGCCGCCCGGCTCGGTGTCCCCGACCCGGAGGAGCTGTACGACCGGCTCGCCCCGTACGCCGGCCGGCTGATCGTCTCCGGGACGGGCAGCGCGGCGTGGGGCTCCACCCACCTGGTCCTCGCCGAGCTGGCGGCGCGGCTGGGCCGCGCCGGCCGGGCCCGGGAGCACGCCCGCGAGGCGGCCGAGACGCACCGGCGGCTCGGCCTCGCCTACCTGGAGGAGCGGAGCCTGCGGCTGCTGGCCCGTCTGAGCTGATCCGGCCTGCCGTCTCCCGGATGTTCCGGCCCGTTCTCCCGGCCGCTCCGGCCCGCTCCCGCAGCCGCTCCGGCCCGCTCCCGCAGCCGCTCCGGCCTGTGCCCTCAGCGGCTCCGGCCTGTGCCGGGCCGCCCGGGCCCGCCGGAGCGGCCGGCGGGTCACCAGCGCTGGTGGACCTGCGGGCGGATCAGCTCGTCGTAGATCTCCCGCACGCTCGCGAGGGTGGCCTCGGGCAGCGGGTCCACGGCGGCGGCGGCCGCGTTGGCGCGGGCCTGCGCGGGGTTGCGGGCACCGGGGATGACCACGGAGACGCTGGGCTGGTCGATGATCCAGCGCAGCGCGAACTGCGCCATGGTGGTCTGCGGCGGCACCAGCGGAGCCAGGCGGCGGACCGCCTCCAGGCCGGTGGAGAAGTCGACCCCGGAGAAGGTCTCGCCGACGTCGAAGGACTCGCCGTGCCGGTTGTAGGTGCGGTGGTCGTCGGCGCCGAAGACGGTGGACTCGTCGTACTTGCCGGACAGCAGGCCGCTGGCCAGCGGGACGCGGGCGATGATGCCGACCCCGGCCTCGGCCGCCGCCGGGAGCACCCTCTCCAGCGGCTTGAGCCGGAAGGCGTTGAGGATGATCTGCACGGTGGCCACGCCCGGCCGGGCGATCGCGGTCAGCGCCTCGTCGCAGGTCTCCACGCTCACGCCGTAGGCGGCCACGCGGCCCTCCTGGACGAGGGTGTCGAGGTCGTCGAAGACCCTGTCGGTCGCGTAGACCGGGGTGGGCGGGCAGTGCAGCTGCACCAGGTCGAGGGTGTCGACGCCGAGATTGGCCCGGGAGCGGTCGGTCCACGCCCGGAAGTTGTCCAGGGTGTAGGCCGACGGCTCCTGTGCGACGCGGCGGCCCATCTTGGTGGCCACGGTGAGCCCCGGCCTGGCCTTGATCAGCTGCGAGACGATCTGCTCGCTGCGCCCGTCGCCGTACACGTCGGCGGTGTCGACGAAGGTGACCCCGGCGTCCACGGCGGCGTCGAGGGTGGCCAGGGCCTCGTCCTCGCCGACCTCACCCCAGTCGGCCCCCAGCTGCCACGCGCCGAGCCCGACGACACCGATCCGCCTGCCTGTTCTTCCCAATTCGCGCTGTTCCACATCAGCGATCGTAGCCCGCACGACGCGGCGGGAATCACCGGCACCCGGGCACGGCAGGCAGGCGGGACGTGCGGTACGGGCCCCGGGTCTACCCCGGCACGCCCGGCATCACGTGCGCGTCGGGGCCGGGGAAGACGAGGCTTTCGTGCTCGTCGCCCTCCCAGCGGACCACGTAGGGCGGGCTTCCGTCCTCGTGGCGTAGCTCGATGATGAATCCGATCTTGCGGGGAGCGCCGTCGTGGGCACTCTCCACGATCAACCTGTCGCCTACGGTCGCCTTCACTGTGGCCTCCTGGATCAGCTGGATCAGCAGGGTGCCGGTTCTCCGGCCGTCCTCCCCTTCCATGGCATCACTCTGCGGCACATTCGTCCAGGTCAGGAGCGCGGCAAGGTCGACTGGAGGGCCTCGCGGGCTTCAGACTTTACTTATATAAGCCGGTCCTGAGACAGTGAGGTCATGCACGCGCTCGACGTTCTCGGCGATCCGGTCCGGCGCCGGATCCTGGAGCTGCTCGCCGACGGCGAGCTGGCGGCCGGTGAGATCAGCGCCGTGGTGCAGGAGGAGTTCGGGATCTCGCAGCCCGGCGTCTCCCAGCACCTGCGCGTGCTGCGCGACAACGGGTTCGCGACGGTACGCGCCCAGGGGACCCGGCGGCTGTACGCCGTCGATCCGGCCCCGCTGCGAGAGGTGGACCGGTGGCTCGACCGCTACCGGCACTTCTGGAACCAGCACCTCGACGCCCTGGGCACCGAGATCGCGCGGGGAAGGCGGGAGCGTCGCCTCAGGGAGGCGGAGAACCCGGCGCCCCCGGGCACGGCCGGGAACGGCACCTGACCCCCGCCCGACTCCCCCTCGGCCTCCCGCTGCCCGCCCGACTCCCTCCTGGCCCCCCGCTGCTCCTCCGACTCCCCCTCGGCCTCCTGCTGCCCGCCCGACTCCCTCCTGGCCCCCCGCTGCTCCTCCGACTCCCCCTCGGCCTCCCGCTGCCCGCCGACGTCCCATGCCCCCGATGCCCCCCGTCCGGCTCCCCCGCGAGCCCCGCGAGCCCTCTCCCAGGAAGCGGGATCCGGATCTCCCCTCTCAGGAGGGGCCCGCCCACAGCCTGCGTACCGTGGCGAAGACCCGCTGGTTGTGGGAGATCTCGACGACGTTGCCGTCGGGGTCCTTCAGGGCGCAGATGTAGCCGACCGGGCCGGGCATGTCGCGGGGCTCCCAGTGCAGGCGGCCCAGCTCGCGCGCCCGCTCGGCGATCTCCTCGACGTCGGCGCGCTCGGGCACCTCGATGCCGAGGTGCGCGAACGGCGTCAGCAGCCCCAGCCGCCCGCCCCTGTCCTTGTCGAACGAGACGAGCACCAGGACCATCGGGGTCTCGGCCTGCCCCTCGTTGGAGAGCCAGGCGCTCTCCCCCTCGGCGTCCTGGAAACGCTCGACGACCACCAGCGGCGTCAGCGACGTGTAGAACGCGATCGCCTCGTCGAGATCGCCCGTGGGCAGGGCGACGTGCGTCCACCGTGCCCGGGTCAGATCACCCATGAAGATCCCCCACTTCCTCCGGGCCGATCCGGGTGGTCTGCGCCGACCCGGCCGGCCGCCGGTGTCCGGGACCCTCAGGTGGAGCCCCGTTCGAAGGGCCGCCCCAGCGCTCCCGGCTCGCGGCGCCGGTTCGTGAAGAGCAGCATCGCGAGCAGCGCGACCAGGTACGGCGCCGCTATCAGCAGTTGTGAGTTCAGCGTCAGGCCCAGCGCGGGCAGCGCCAGGCGCATGGCGTCGGCCAGGCCGAAGAGCGCGCAACCGAGCAGGGTGCGTCCCAGTCGCCAGCCGCCGAAAATCACCGCCGCGATGACGATGTACCCACGACCGGCCGTCATGTTCTGGTTGAACGAGCCGACTTCGCCGACCGCGAGGTACGCGCCGCCCAGCCCGGCCAGCGCGCCGCACCACAGCAGTGCCTGGCGGCGGCGCGCGTTGACCCGGATGCCGCCGGCGTCGGCGGCCCGCGGCCGCTCGCCGACCGCCCGCAGCTCCAGGCCCCACCTGCTGCGCTCGACCAGCCACCAGGTCAGCGGGACGGCGACGAGGAGCAGGTAGACCGGCCAGCGCTCGACGAACAGCGGGGCGCCGATCAGCGGGATGTCGCGCAGCCAGGGGACGCTGACCTGCGACACCTGGTGGGAGCCGAAGTCAACGATCGTGATCAGGTAGCCGGTCAGCCCGAGGACGAGGGCGTTGAGCACCAGGCCGGCCACGAAGGTGTTGATCTCCAGGCGGTGGGAGAGGTTGCCGTGGACGAAACCGACCAGGAGCCCGATCAGCACGCCCGCGACCAGCCCGGCGGTGGCGCTGCCGGTGGCACCGGCCGTGGCGACCGAGCCGAACGCGGCGCCCAGCATCATCGCCTCGACGGAGATGTTCATGGTCCCGGCCCGCTCGGCGAGGTACTCCCCGCACGCCGCGAAGGCCAGGGGCACGGTGAGCCGTACCCCGCTGGACAGGATGGTGGAGACGTCGTCCGCGGTGATCATCGGGCGGCCCCTTCGGCGGCGGGCGCGGAGCGGTGCCCGGCGCGCGCGGCGCGGACGCCGGTCCCGCGGTGCCGGAGCACGGCGATGACGGCGGGCGGGGCGACGAAGGCCAGCACCAGCAGGGCCTTGACCACGTCCACGACGAACGGGGGCACCCCGGTCGCGGCGAGGAAGCCGCCGCCGGAGCGCAGCACGCCGAACAGCAGGGCGACGGGTACGGCCGGCAACGGCCGGTTGCGGGCGATCAGGGCGACCAGCAGGCCGTCCCAGCCGATGCTCATCGCCATGCCGGGCTGCAGCCGGTGCACGCCCACCGGGCTGGTCAGCAGCACGGCCCCGGCCAGCCCGGCGAGGGCGCCGGAGACGGCCAGCGCCGCGCCGCCCAGCGCGCCGGCGCGTACCCCGGCGTGCCTGGCGGCGAGCGGGTTGAGGCCGAGCATGGTGAGCCGGAACCCCCACCGGGTGCGGGCGAGCACCGTCGCGACGATCACGGCCGCGGCCACCGCGATCAGCAGGCCCCCGTTGACCTGCAGGTCCGGGTACTCCCCCATCGAGCCGAGCAGGGCGCTCTCCGGCAGCGGGTTGGACTGCGGCGCGACGACGGCGTCGCCGACCCGCGACTCCCGCAGCAGCCACGGCGTGTTCACCGCGAACGCGACGAGCTGCTGGGCGACGAAGGTCATCAGCAGCGTGCTGACCACGACGTCGACGCCGCGCAGCCGGTACATCAGCGAGCTGAGACCGGCCCACGCTCCACCGGCCAGCGCGGCGGCCGCCAGCACCGCCACCAGCAGCGCCGGGCCGGTGACCGCCAGGCGCAGGCCCACCCAGGCGGCGAGGAGGGCGCCGACGAGCACCTGACCCTCCTGGCCGATGTTGAACACGCCGGACCTGGCGCTGACGCACGCGCCCGCGGCGACGAGCAGCAGCGGCGCCGCGTACAGCAGGGTGGAGGTCCAGGCCGCCGGGTCGGCCACGCTGCCCTGGAGGAGGGCCCGCACCGACGCGAGGGGGGAGCCGCCGGTCACGGCGATCAGCAGCGACGACAGGGCGAGCGCCACGGCCACGCCCGCGACGGTCGCCAGGCCGGTCTTCCAGACCGGCGCGCCGGGACCGGGGACGAGAAGGGCGAGCAGGCGGCGGCCGGACGGGTCCTGTGCGAGGTTCCCGCCGGGATCTCGAAGGGTCCCGTTCACGCGGCCACCCCGCCCACCAGCATTCCGAGCCGCTCGGCCGTGGCCTCCCCCGCCGGCAGGACGCCGGTGATCCTTCCCGAGGAGATCACCGCGATCCTGGAGGCCAGCGTCATGACCTCCTCCAGCTCGGTGGAGATCAGCAACACGGCCGTTCCTCCCGCCGCGACGTCGCGCAGCCGCCGGTACACGTCCTCGGTGGCGCCCACGTCCAGCCCGTGCGAGGGCCGTGCCGCGACCAGGACGGCCGGGCGGGCCGAGAGCTCGCGGGCGAGCACGACCCGCTGCCGGTTGCCTCCCGACAGGTCGCGCACCGGGGTGTCCGTCGACGGGGTGACGATGCCGAACTCGGCCACCAGGCGGCGGGCCACGGCACGCGCCTTTCCCCGGTCGAGAAACACCCGGCCGCTCACGGCGTCCAGCGACTTCATGACCAGGTTCTCGGCGACGCTCATGTCCAGCACCAGCCCGGCGCCGTGCCGGTCCTCGGGCACGACGCCGAGCCCTGCGGCGTGCAGCGCGCCCGGGCGGTGCGGATCGACCGGCCGCCCGGAGATCTCGACCGACCCGGAGTCCGGTACGACGAGCCCGGACAGCAGGTCCCCCAGGGCCGACTGGCCGTTGCCCTCGACCCCGTACAGGCCGACGATCTCGCCGGGGGCGACGTCCAGGCTGAGATCGGACAGGACGGGCACGCCGTCGAGGGTGAGGGTCAGGCCGCGCAGCCGCAGCGCGGGCGTGGGCGCCGGGACACCCGCCCTCCTCGCGTCCGCCTCACCGGTTCCGTGCTCCTCGTTCGCCGACTCGTTCGCCGACTCGTTCGCCGTGCTCTTCCCGTTCCCGTTCGCGGACCCGCGCGTCCCGAGGGGGCCGACCGGCAGCAGGCCGGGGGCGGCGGCCTCGGTGCCCGGGGAGACCTCCCTGCCGACCATCCGCCGGGCCAGCTCCCGCGGGTCCGTCTCCGCGGTGGCGCTCCGGAAGACGACCTTCCCCCCGCGCAGCACGGTCACCCGATCGGTGGCCGTGGTGATCTCGTCCAGCCTGTGGCTGATCAGGATGACCGCGCGGTTCTCCGAGCGGACCACGCGGCGCAGCACGCCGAACAGTTCCGCCGACTCCGCCCGGGTCAGCACGGACGTCGGCTCGTCGAGGATGAGCACCGCCGGGTCCCGGTGCAGGCACTTGATCAGCTCGACCCGCTGCCGCTCGCCCGCGGAGAGCCGCGCCACCCTGGCCAGCGGATCGACCGGCAGGCCGTAGCGCCGGGAGATCTCCCGCACCCGGTCGCGGGCCACGGCCTTGTCGATCTTCCCGGTGTCGCCCAGGATGACGTTCTCCCAGACCGTCAGCGGGTCGATCAGGCTGAAGTGCTGGTGCACCATGCCGATGCCGAGCGCCGCGGCCTCCCTCGGATCGCCGATCTCGACGGGCTCGTCATGGCGCAGGACGGTCCCGGAGTCCTTTCGGACGAGCCCCGTCAAAATCTTCATGAGCGTCGACTTGCCGGCCCCGTTCTCGCCGAGCAGGCCGTGGATCTCGCCCTCGTACACGGTGAGGTCCACGGCGTCGCAGGCGACGACCGGACCGTAGCTCTTGCTGACTCCCCGCAGCCGGAGGGCGGGCACCGGTGGCGGGGTGAGGCCCCTCGCCCGTTCGTCTTCCGTCACGTCAGGAACCGAGCCTCTTCACTTCCGCCTTGGGGTCGATCCTCCCGCTGCCGACGTCGGCGATGAACGTCTTCAGCCTCTCCTCCTGCTCGGGGGTGGGCTCGCAGATCCTCACGGTGGGGAACGGGTCGACGCCGAGCTTCCAGACCTTCTCCACGCCCATCCGCAGCTTCGCCTCGGCGAAGTCCTCCAGCGCGGCCCCGAAGTAGTCTCCGGGGCTGAAGAGCACCGAGATGTCGAACGTGGGCGCGGTGGAGGCGCACCGGTCGGTGCCCGGGGTGAGGGTGAGCACGCCGTTGGCGTCGGCCAGCTCCGCCGACGCGTCGGTGGCACCGCCCAGGTAGGGGTAGACGACCTTGACGCCCTGGCTGATCTGGGCCTGGGTGGCCTCCTTGGCCTTGGCCGAGTCGTTGAGGTCGCCGCTGTAGGTGACCGCCAGCGTGGCCTCGGGGACCACCAGCCGGATGCCCGCCCGAAAGGCCCTGGCCGCCGCGGTGGTGAAGTCGACCTCGGGGCCGGTCACGAACCCGGCCTTGGTCGCGCCCTTCTCCTTCATCAGCAGGCCCGCCGCGTACCCGGCGGCCAGCAGGCTCTGGTCCGCCTCGTCGGTGGAGAGCATGATCCTCGGGGTCTGCGGGATGTTGTCGGACGAGGGGACGTACCAGGCGGTGCCGGCGCACACCGGCTCCTCGGAGGCGGGGATCGCGTCCCTGAGGTCCGCGGCGCCCAGGGCCACCATGTCGACCTTCTGCCGGCACAGCGCCCGCGCGGCGTTGAGCGCCTCGCTGGTGTTGACGCCGCCGCGCTTGATGATCGTCCAGCCCTTCGAGGTGGCGAACCGCTCCGCGGTGTCGACGAAGCTCTGGTAGTAGCCCTTGTCGTTGATGTCGCCGGGGCTCAGCACCCCGATGACGACCCTGCCGTCGCCGTTGACGTCCGGCTGGCCCGCGAGCACGGTGCCGCCGTCCGTCTTCGCTCCGGCGCCGGCCGGGGCGGGGCTCGTGGCCCGGGGTGCCGTGGCGTCGCCGCTCGCGCACCCGGCCAGGGCCACCGAGGCGAGGCAGGCGGTCAGCGCGGCCGTGACCCGGCCCGTTCGATGGAATGCGGCCATGACGATCCTCTCGATCTGATGCGCACGCGCCGCCCACGGGGCGCGGGTGGGGAACGAACCCTGGTCGCGGGAATGGGGGTACGGGCTTGCTGCGGGCAGGTCGGGACGCTGCCGTGTGGACGCTGCCATTTAACAGCCGCCGCCGTCCGTCGTGTCCACCGCCCACCGGTGGCCGGAGAACCCCCCGGTCGCGGGCCCCGGCCGGAAAGCCTCCCGCTCCACTTCTTCACCGAACCGTTCACCGACCCGCGCGGCCCGCGCGGGTCCGGCGTACGATGCGGGCATGCCGAACCTCGGGCCCGTTGAGCTGCTGATCATCGCCGCCCTGCTCGCGGTGGTCCTGGCGATCGTCGTCGGTGCCGTCATGGCCGCCAGGAGTGGCGGCCGGGCGGTCTCCGGCGGCCGGGCGCCCGTCGCGCCGCTCACGCCGCCGACGTCCCAGAGGCTGTACGAGACCGTCACCGGGCTGACGCGCCAGGGCCGCAAGATTCAGGCGATCAAGGAGCTGCGCCAGTACACCGGGCTCGGCCTGAAGGAGTCCAAGGCGATCGTCGACGCCGTGGCCGCGGGGCACGACATGTGGAGCCACCCCCTCATGAGCGGTTTCCGCCCCGCCCGTCCCATCGTCCCGCCGGGCGCCGGTGCCGCGGGTGCCGCCGCTGTCACCGGCCCCGACCTGGCCACTCGCGTACGCGAGCTCAAGGCCGCCGGCCGCGCCGAGCAGGCGGTCTACCTGGTGCGCGGCGAGACCGGCATGGGCGAGCACGAGGCCGAGCTGTTCGTCGACACCCTCTGAGCCCTCCCGAGTCGACGCCCCCGAGCCCTCCCGAGTGAGCCCTCCCGAGCCCTCCGCCCCCTCCCGAGCGTCCTCTCCCGAGCTCCCCGCCCCCCCTGCGCTCTGGCCCTCCTGCGGCTCCGGCCCCTCCTGCGCTCTCCCCGGGACCGTGGAGCGCTCAGTCCGGTCCGGCCGGCCGGTCCTCGACCCCGACGAACATGGTCCGGTGCAGCACCTCGACGTGGCGGCGGGTGATCTCCACCGCCCTCAGCGGGTCGCCCGCGGCCAGGGCGGCGACGAGCTCGGCGTGCCCGCGGTTGGACTCGCGCAGGTGGTCCAGGGGAAAGGGCAAGTAGTAGCGGTAGAGCTCCCGGGCGACCGAGCCGTACTGCTCCACCGCGGACGGCAGGCCGGTGGCCGCGGCCACCCCCATGTGGAAGCGCTCGTCGCAGGGGCGGAACTCGGCCCAGCTGGAGGCGCGGTCCATGCACGCCACCAGCCGTTCCAGCTCCTCCAGCCGCCGCGGGTCCGGGCGCGTCGCGGCCAGGTGCGCGATGCCGCACTCCAGGAGCAGCCGCTGGTCGATCAGCCGGTGGACGTCGGCGGCGGCCGACCGGTAGGCCTCGATCTCGCGCACCCCGCCGGGCGGCGGCCGCTCGGCCACCAGGGTTCCGCCGCCGCGCCCCCGCCGCCGCTCCAGCACGCCCTCGTCGCAGAGTGAGACGAGCGCCCTCCGCACGGTGATCTCCCCTACTCCGAGGGCGCGGGCGATCTCGTCGGCGGGCGGCAGCCGCTCCCCGGGTTTCAGCAGCCCCAGTTCGACGGCCATCGCGATGCGGGCCCGAACCGTGTCGAGCGCGTTGAGCCGCCGGATGCCGACCAGGGCGGGGGCTTTGAGCACGATGTGGGGGCCGCCGGACGACATATCACCACCGTACTTATCAAAAAATAGATCATAGTGATCGAAATTGCTTTAAATGCTCATAATGAGATATTTTTTATTTCTAGTCGGGAAGCAGGTGTGCCGTGTCGCACCTCCTCTCCACAACGCTCGCCCAGTCGGCTTCCCGGCGGGCCGGGAACGGCTTCGTGGTGTTCGACGTCCCGGGGCGGGCCGGCCGATGACCCCCCCATCTACCGGGGACGGATCGATCCCTCCCGCCGGACTCCGGCGGGAGGCCGACTCATCGGGAAGACCTCGCGATGCCATCCAAAGGACCGGTTCTGTGGCGTGCTCTGACACTCGGCGAGGTCGTGCTGTTCGGCCTGGCCTACATGACGCCGCTGATCGTCCTGGGCATCTTCGGCATCGTGTCCGAGACCACCGGCGGCGCGACCGCCGCCGCGTACGCGCTCGCGCTGGTGGCCATGCTGTTCACGGCCTTCGGCTACGGCAAGATGGCCGCGGTCCACCCGATCGCCGGGTCCGCCTACACCTACGTGCGGCGGACCATCGACGCGCGGGCGGGTTTCCTGGTGGGCTGGGCGGTGCTGCTCGACTACTTCTTCCTGCCCATGGTCATCTGGCTGATCGGCGCCGCCTACCTGTCGGCGCAGTTCCCCGAGGTCGCCTCGTGGGTGTGGATCGGCCTGTTCATCATCGTGACGACCGTGCTCAACGCGATGGGCATCAAGATCGCGGCCCGGGTGAATCTCCTGCTGATGACCGTCCAGATCGCGGTCCTGTTCTTCTTCGTGCTGTTGTCGATCGGCTACGTGGCCGGCTCGTCGGGGCCCGCCGCGCTGTTCGACCTGGCGCCGTTCGACAACCGGGCCACCACGGTCTCCGGCGTCGCGGCGGGGGCCGCCATCGCCGCCTACGCCCTCCTCGGCTTCGACGCCGTCACCACCCTCGCGGAGGAGACCGTCGAGCCGGAGCGGACGATCCCCCGGGCGATCATGCTCACCGCGCTCGCCGGTGGCGTGATCTTCATCGTGGTCGCGTACTTCGCACAGCTCGTGCACCCCGGCGGCCTCTTCGAGGACTCCTCCTCGGCGGCCTTCGAGATCGCCGGACTGATCGGCAGCAGCCTGTTCGGCGCGGTCTTCCTGACCGGTCTGGTCGTCGCCCAGTTCGCCTCCGGCCTCGCCGCGCAGGCCGGCACCTCGCGGCTGCTGTACGCGATGGGGCGCGACGGGGTGCTGCCCCGCAGGGTGTTCGCCTACCTCCACCCCAGATCCCGCACGCCCGTGTTCGGCCTGGTGATCACCGGTGCCGCGGGCCTGATCGCGCTGTGGCTGGACATGGCCACCTCCACGTCGTTCATCAACTTCGGCGCCTTCACCACCTTCACCTTCGTCAACTTCAGCGTCATCGCCCACTACGTCAGGGAACGCCGCGCGGGCCGGGCGCCGGGGGTGGTGCCCTACGTCCTGGTCCCGGCGATCGGGGCGGGGGTCAACCTGTGGCTGCTCAGCCGCCTCGACGCGCACGCCGTCACCCTCGGCCTGATCTGGCTCGGCCTGGGCGTGATCTATCTCGCCTACCTCACCCGCATGTTCCGGCGGCCGCCGCCTGAGATGGAGTTCGTCGAGGAGGCGCCCGTCACCGCGGGCGCCGCCGACGACCCGCGCCTGCTCTGGTAGCGCTCTGCGGCACGGCTCCCCCTCCGCCCCTCCACGCGCCCTCCGGCACGGGCTCCGGGTCAGTCCACGGGCCCTCGGGTACGGGCTCCGGGTCAGCCTGCCGTGCCGAGCACGCCGTTCGGGTCGAGCACGAACTTGGACGCGGCGCCCTGGTCGAAGTCCGCGTACCCCTGGGGCGCCTGCTCCAGCGGGATCGTCACGGCGTTGACCGCCTTGGCGATCTGCACCCTGTCGTTCAGGATCGCCTGCATCAGGTAGCGGTTGTAGCGCATCACGGGGCACTGGCCCGTGCCGAAGGCCAGCGACTTGGCCCAGCCGAGGCCGAGCCGGATGGACAGCGCCCCCCGCTGCGCCGCCTCGTCGTGGGCGCCGGGGTCGCCGGTCACGTACAGGCCGGGGATGCCGAGCGCGCCGCCCGCGCGGGTGACCTCCATGAGCGAGTTGAGCACGGTGGCGGGCTGTTCCCTGCCGGAGTCGCCACCGTGGCCGCGGGCCTCGAAGCCCACGGCGTCGACGCCGCAGTCGACCTCGGGCTCTCCGAGGATCTGCTCGATCTGGTCCCTCGGCTCGCCCCGCGACACGTCGACGGTCTCGCAGCCGAAGCTGCGGGCCTGCTCCAGGCGCTCCTTGTTCAGGTCGCCGACGATGACCACGGCCGCCCCGAGGAGGAACGCCGAGACGCCCGCGGCGAGCCCGACCGGTCCCGCGCCGGCGATGTAGACGGTCGATCCGGGCCTCACCCCGGCGGTGACGCAGCCGTGGAAGCCGGTCGGGAAGATGTCGGTGAGCATGGCCAGGTCGAGGATCTTCTCCATCGCCTGGTCCCTGTCGGGGAACTTCAGCAGGTTCCAGTCGGCGTAGGGCACCAGGACGTACTGCGCCTGCCCGCCGACCCAGCCGCCCATGTCGACGTAGCCGTACGCCCCGCCCGGCCGCTCGGGGTTGACGTTCTCGCAGATGCCGGTCTTGCCCTCCTTGCAGTTGCGGCAGCGGCCGCAGGCGATGTTGAAGGGCACCGAGACGAGGTCGCCCACCTTCGTGAACTCCACGTCCGGGCCGGTCTCGACGACCTCGCCGGTGATCTCGTGGCCGAGGACGAGCCCGAGGGGCGCGGTGGTGCGGCCACGGACCATGTGCTGGTCGCTGCCGCAGATGTTCGTCGCGACGGTCTTGACGATCGCGCCGTGCGCCACCTTGCGGCCCACGTTGGCCGGGGGCACCCCCGGCCCCTCCCTGAGCTCGAACCCGGGATAGTCGGTCTCCTGGACCTCCACCCTGCCCGGCCCCTGGTACGTGACGACCTTGTTGCTCGGCATGACGTCCTCCTGTCTCCTCGTGGTGCCCTTCCGCGCGACGCCGGCGGAGCGGGCGGTCATCGTTCGCGAGGGGACGTGAGGGGGGAGTGTGACCACCGAGTCCAAATCAAAGGCGATTTCTCACCCTTTTAACCATATACCTGCTGGTTACAGCGGTATCGGGGTGCCATACCTCTCCGGGACGCCCCGGCGAACCGGGTGATCGGCGTGGCGCCGGGGATCACCGTCCGGCACGGGCCGGGCAGTAGCGGTGGACCTCGTCGGCCCGCTCGGTGAGCCCCCTGCGGTCGAGGTGTTCCAGGAGCGGCACCGCGACCCTGCGGCTGGTGCCGAGGGCCTGCCTGGCCTGGCTGACCGTGAACGGCTGCGGCAACCGGGCGAGCAGCCGTCCCGCCAGGACGTCCGTACCGGGCAGCAGCACGACCCCGTCGGCCACCCGCAGCAGCGCCCCCGCCCGTACGGCCGCCGCCAGCTCGCGGGGCCCCAGCCCCAGCTCGGCCAGCCGGCCCGCCTCCGGCGCCAGGAAAGGGCGCGCGGACAGCTCGGCGCCGAGCCGCTCGACGGCCCGGACGACCGGCGCGGGCAGCGCCGCGGGGCCGGCGGGGCCGGCAGGGCCGGCAGGGCCGGCGGGGCCGCTCACGATCCGCCCCGCGTCGAGGGCGAGCGGCGGGCGTACGAGCGCCTCGACCAGCCGCCGCTCGGGCAGGGCGAGCTCGTGACGGGCCGCCTCCACCGGCATGCCGGGCTCCAGCGGACGCGCCGAGGCGTGGCGCCGCACCACCTCGGGTAGACGCTCCGCCAGCCTCGACCAGTGCGCCGGATCGGCGTGCCAGTCGCCGCACACCGGCCTTCCCGGGACACACCCCATGGCCGCCAGGTCGCCGGTGCGCAGCAGGAGGTGGGCCCGCAGCAGGGAGGCCGCGTCCGGCGTGGCCTCCGCCAGCTCGGCCGCCCGCTCCCGTGCCGCGCCCCGGCGGCGCAGCCCCGGCGGGCGCGGGTCGAGCACGCTCGCCCGCGCGAGGACCCGCACCTCGCCCCGGCCTCGCCCGGGATCGCGCAGCAGCAGCACGTCGCCCGCGTGCAGGGGAAGCCGTCCGGCCAGGCGCAGCCGGGCGATCCGCCCGCCGAGCGGCCGCACGGCGCACACCACCGCCGCGGAGCCGATGTGAGCGGTCAGCCGTCCCGGCAGGTCAGCGGCGTCCCAGCCCCCGGCGGGCGGTGGAAGGCCCCGCTCCCGCGATCCCCCCGCCCTGGCACGCCCGCCCGGCCGCCACGGGCCACCGCCCCCGGAATCGTCCACCCCGGCGCCGCTGGGCCGCCACGGACCCCCGCCGCCGGATCCGGCCGGGCTCAGGCGCACGTCGACCAGGTCGGTGTACGTCCACCCGCCCGGGGTGACCAGGGCCAGGCCACGCCCGGCGGCGCCCTGGCCGCGCAGGTTGAGCGCGACCCTGGCCACGCCGGTCACCGAGGTCACCGGCTCCTTCAGGCGCTCCAGCGCCCGCACCCGCGCGGGCACGCCGTCGAGGTCCAGCTCGTCCCCGGCGGTGACCGTGCCCGCGGGCAGGGTCCCGGTCACCACCGTCCCGCTGCCGCGTACGGTGAACGCCCGGTCGATCCACAGCCGCACCGGCGCCCCGGGATCGGGTACGGGCAGCGCGGCCACCAGCCGGTCCAGCGCCCGCCGCAGCTCGCCGAGGCCCTGCCCGGTGCGCCCGCTCACCGCCAGCGCCTCGGCCCCGCCCAGGCCGCCCGCCGCCAGGCGGGCCCGGGCCCGCTCGGCGGCCGGGGCGGGGTCGGCGAGATCGGCGCGGGTCACCACGAGCAGGCCGTGCCGCACCCCGAGGGCCTCCAGCGCCACCAGGTGCTCCTCCGACTGCGGCATCCACCCCCCGTCGGCCGCCACCACGAACATGACGGCGGGCGCGGGACCGACCCCGGCCAGCATGGTGGCGAGAAAGCGCTCGTGACCGGGTACGTCGACGAAGGCCAGCCGCTCCCCCGACGGCAGCCGCGTCCAGGCGTAGCCGAGCTCGATCGTCAGCCCCCGGCGCCGCTCCTCGGCCAGCCGGTCGGGCTCCATCCCGGTGAGCGCCCGCACCAGGGTGGACTTGCCGTGGTCGACATGGCCCGCCGTGGCCACGACGTGCATCAGCCGCCCGCCCGCACCACGGCGTCCTTGACGACCGCCCGCCCGAGCCGCCCGGCCGCCGCGACCAGCCGCGGGTCGGCGAGGACGGCGTCGGTGCGCGGCACCAGCCTGCGTGGATCCACTCTCCGAACATAAGCCGATGCGGACGGGAATCGAACCCGCCGGGCCGAGGACCTGGGCTTCAACGGCTCCGAACGCGCCACCGCCACGACGGGCACCCCGTCCGCCGAAACGCCGCGCGACGCCGGTCGGTGCGGTGGCGTCTCGCCGGCCCGCCGCTCGCCGACCGCTAGTAGCAGCTCTGCTTCACGTTGATGGTGACGGGGTAGGACTGGGTCTCCGTACCGTCCGAGGCCGTCACCAGCGGGGTGTACACCCCGACCGGAAGCGGCGGGATCGATATATGGACGAAGCCGTTCACCGTCGTCGAGCCGTCGTCGGGGTCGGGATAGTTGGATCCGGGGGCGATCGGTGTGCCGCCCATGCTGGTCGCACCGGGGGGCAGGTTCTGCAGTGCGATCTGGACGGTCGTCGACCAGGTTCCGACGACCGCGGCTATGAAGTACGTACCGGGGTGGCCGCCGCTCGACGTCACGCAGATCTGCTGCCGGAAGTCGCGCAGTTCCCATGTCGCGGCCGAGGCCGGTGTGGTGCCGGCCGGCGCGAGCGCCAGCCAGGCCGTCGCGCCGAGTGCCAGTCTGGCGGCACGGTGGATCGTTTTCACGGCTGCCTCCTTGGTACTTGTACTTCGGACGCTTACTTACACCGTCAATTATTGACAGTTAAAAAATCTATGGCAAGTTTCTGTTCGCTCTCGAAATTTTCGCTCTTCCAGGAGCGCATCCGCGTCGAAGCGGAAAAGGAGCAGTGGCCGGCGGACGCGGGCTCACCCCCGTGGTGGACGACGCCTGCGACCGGGGACGGGTCGCGGCGGCCGACGCCCTGTCGGACGTGTACGCGGTGGGCGGCGAGCCGCCGGTGGCGGTCAACCTGCTCGGCCGGCCCCGGGACGTGTCGCCGATGGAACCGGCCGGGGAGGTGCCGCGCGGCGGCCTGGAGGTGGCGCGGGCGGCGGGTGCGCTCCGGCCTGCCCCGGGCCGGCTCGGTCCAGGCCGAACCGGACCCGGGCCGGCCGGACCCGGTGGCGATCCGCCCCTACGCCACGAACCGGTGACTCGGCTCGCCGCGCAGCCGCCCCTCCGGCAGCTTCCGCCCGCACAGGACCAGGATGAGATCCTGCGCGGCCCCGTACATCGGCGTCCCCTCCCCGATGGACCAGTCGACGTCGTCGGCGCGCAGCTCGATCCCCCGGATGTCGACCCCGAAGAACTTCAGGCTCTTCTCCGCCTCGAAGCCTCCCAGGACGATGCGCAGCCGATCCTCGGGGACGTGCCGGTCCAGGCCCAGGGGCAGGGTGAAGTCCAGGCCGTGGATCACCTCGTGGGTCAGCGCGCCCTCGAATCCGCCCCCCGGCGGCTTCCACGCGAAGTCCGCGTTGTCCCTGATCAGCGCGGTGAGCTCGCCGGACGACAGGGCGGCCGCGTCGCGCCGGGCGCACCGGTCGGCCATCCTGGCGAAGTTGCCCCGGGACCTGAGCATCTCGATCACGAAGCGCGCGGTCGAGTAGTGGAACGGCATCGTCATGTGGGCCACGACCTCCCGTACCCGCCACCCGGCGCACAGGGTCGGCTCGTCCCACCTGCGCTCCGGCAGGCCGGCGAGCACGTCCGCCAGGTCGCGGCGTTCGGCGGCGATCGCCTTCCTGACCTCGCCCTCCGTGGCCCCCGTCATCGCCGCTCCCCCGGTCGCGTGCTCCCGGCCGCGTCGCACGACCTCGCCGCATCCATTGGTATGTCCATCGGTGTCCTCTTCTCCAGATTCCCGGGAGTTCCGGGAAGGTGCTCGCCCTACCGACGAACGGGCCCGGCGCCGACGGACACCCCGGCGCTACGAATCGGCGACCTCGGCGAGCCGGCGGCCGAGGTAGCGGCGTTCGGTGTCGGTCGCGGCCAGCTCCAGCGCCTCGCGGTAGGCGGCCGCGGCCTCGGCGGCACGGCCCAGGCGGCGCAGCAGATCGGCCCGGGTCGCCGGCAGCAGGTGGTACCCGGCCAGCGCCCCCGACTCCCGCAGCGCCTCCACCAGTTCCAGTCCCGCGGCCGGCCCCGCGGCCATCCCCACCGCCACCGCCCGGTTCAGCTCCACCACCGCGGACGGCGTGAACCGCGCGAGCTGCCCGTACAGCGCGGCGATCTGGGCCCAGTCGGTGCCGGCCGCGTCGATCGCGGTGGCGTGGCAGGCGGCGATGGCGGCCTGCACCTGGTACGGGCCCGGGTGGCCGCGCCGCAGGGCGCGGCCGAGCAGTTCCTCCCCCTCGCCGATCGCGGCGGTGTCCCACAGGGCGCGGTCCTGCTCCTCCAGGGTGACCAGGTCACCGGCCGCGTCGAGCCGGGTGGCGCTGCGGGCGTCGTGCAGCAGCATCAGCGCCAGCAGCCCCACCGCCTCGGGTTCGTCGGGCATCAGCCCCGTCAGGACGCGGGCCAGCCGGATCGCCTCGGCGCTGAGGTCGCGCCGCAGCAGGTCGGCGCCCGCCGTGGCCGAGTACCCCTCGCTGAACAGCAGGTACAGCACCCCCAGCACGGCGGGCACGCGCTCCGGCAGCAGGTGCGCGGGCGGCACCCGGTACGGGATCCCGGCGTGCCGGATCTTCTGCTTGGCCCGCAGCAGCCGCTTGGACATCGTCTGCTCACCGACCAGGAACGCCCTGGCGATCTCCGCGGTGCTCAGCCCGGCCAGGGTGCGCAGGGTGAGCGCGACCCGGGCCTCCAGGGCCAGCGCCGGATGGCAGCAGGTGAAGATCAGCCGCAGCCGGTCGTCCGGCACGCCGTCGTCCTCCCACGCCGGTTCGGGTTCGTACGACATGGCGGCCACCTCTCGCAGTTTGGCGGCGCCGACCGCCTCGCGGCGCAACCTGTCGACGGCCCGGTTGCGCGCGACCGTGGTGAGCCACGCGCCGGGCCTGCGCGGAACCCCGTCCTCGGGCCAGCGCCGCAGGGCCAGCGCGAAGGCGTCCTGCGCGCACTCCTCGGCGAGGTCCCAGTCGCCGGTGACCCGGATCAGGGTCGCCACGACCTGACCCCACTCGTCCCGGAACGCCTGGGCGACCGCCGCCTCGACCTCCGCCGTCACGCCGGCCCCCGTCGCTCCGGCCCCCGTCACTCCGCGCCCGGTCACGACGGCAGGAGCGGCCGGATCTCGATCGAGCCGTAGCCGGAGGCCGGGTGCTTCGAGGCGATCTCGATGGCCTCGTCGAGATCGGCGCACTCGATCATGCAGAATCCGCCCATCTGCTCCCTGGTCTCGGCGAACGGGCCGTCGGAGAGCAGGACCGCGTCGTCGCGCACCCGCACGGTCGTGGCGTCGGCCGGTGGCCGCAGCCCGGCGCCGCCCCGCAACACCCCGCGGCGTTCCATCTCCTCCGACCATCCGCCGCAACCGTCCATGGCGTGGGCCGCCGCGGACTCGTCACCGCAGATCAACAGCATGTACTTCACGCGTCCTCCTTCTCGGGCCCCTCGCGGGGCCGCCCCCATGGTGCCTCTTCACCGACCCGACGAACGGGAACACCGGGAAAGGACGCCGTCGCTCAGGATTTCTCGCCCGCCGGGACCCGGGCGGCCCTGCCCGCCTCCAGGCGTTCCCGCTGGGGCACCACCGTGTACTTCGGGTCGGCGGCCGAGGCCTTGCCCGCGGCCAGGACGCCGAAGCGGGTGCAGACGGCACCGGCGGTGAGGGCGAGGCCGGACAGCGCGGTGAGGGCGCCGAGGGCGCTGCCGCGCCCGGCGACCGTGGCGAGCAGGGCGCCGCCCACCGTGAGGGCGCGGGCCGCCCGCATCAGGCGGCCCGATCTGCCCAGACGGTACGGCTCGCCGACCAGGCCGAGCCGGTGCTCCATCACCGCGCCCGCGACCGTCTCGACGGCGGCGCCCAGTATCGCGGCGACGCGGGCCGGGCCCGCCTCGCGGCGCGGGGTGGCCAGCATGCCCACGGCGCCCGCCCCGGCCAGCGCGCTCCCGGCGAACAGGAACGGCAGCTCGCGGTGGGCCTCGTGCCAGGCGGGCACCGCGGTGTCGGCGACGAGCACGGCGGTGTACGTCGACATCAGCGGCCCGGTCACCACCGCCGCCAGGGCCGCCGCGTCACCGAGGGCGGCCAGAGCGCGGGCACCCCTCACCGGAAGGACGGGGATCCGCGGGCCGGAGCGGTCGGGGATCCGTGGCGAGGACCGGGCGAGGAGCCGCGGGCCGGACCCGGCGGGGAGCCGCGGGAAGGACCGGAGGGGAATCCGCGGGCCGGAGCGGTCGGGGAGCCGCGGGAAGGACCCGGCGGGGATCTGCGGGCCGGGCCGGGCGGCGGCGAGCGCGGAGGCGGCCGCGAGGGCCGTCAGGCCGCTGTGGGCGGCCAGGAGCCAGGAGCCGACGCTCATCGGCGAGGTGGGCTTGAACACGCGCAGCATGTTGAGGAACCGCTCCGGCCTGCCGAGCTCGGCGACCAGGAAACCGGCACCGGCCGCGGCACCGGCGGCCGCGGTGACCCTGGCGGTGAGCGCGAGCCGGTCATGCCCGGTGACCGTCGCCACGGCGGAGATCACCGACGCGGCACCGGACGTCCCGCCCAGGTAGAGGTAGAGCGGCATGTGGGGTTCGTGCCAGATCGGGGCCTTGATGATCGGCTGCCCGTAGTAGGAGCGGAACTCGGCCTCGGGCACCATCGCCTCCTCGCCGCGCCTCACCGCGACCACCCCCGCCCCTGTTCCCGTCCCCCCGCGCGGCCGTCGAACGGACGCGTCACCGGTATCTCCCCGCCCCCAGCGAGAAGAACCCGGCCGGGAGGGATCCCGTACCCGCGCATCACCGGCCCTTTCCCGCGCCCAGGAAGGACACCGCCACCACTCCGGCCATGGAGAGCGCCGCCCCCGCCGCCCAGCGCCACATGGCCGGCAGATCCCTGGTGGTGACCACCGGGTCGGGCGGCAGGCCGTACACCTCGGGCTCGTCGAGCAGCAGGAAGAAGGCCCCGTCCCCGCCCACGCCGTCGTCGGGGCTCGCCCCGTACAAGCGGGCCTGCGGCCTGCCCTCGCCGTGCAGCCGTTCCACCCGTTCCCCGGCGCGGGCCCGCAGCTCGTCCAGCGGCCCGAACTGGATGGAGTCGGTGGGACAGGCCTTGGCGCAGGCCGGTTCCAGCCCGCCGAGCTGGCGGTCGTAGCACATCGTGCACTTGAACGCCCGGCCGTCGCGCTCCCTGCGGTCGATCACGCCGTACGGGCAGGCGGGCACGCAGTAGCCGCAGCCGTTGCAGACGTCGGCCTGCACCACCACCGTGCCGAACTCGGTGCGGAACAGCGCCCCGGTCGGGCAGACGTCCAGGCAGGCGGCGTGCGTGCAGTGCTTGCACACGTCCGACGACATCAGCCACCCCTCGACGCCCTCCCGGCCGTCCCCGCCGCCCGGCTGCTCGATGAAGGCCACGTGACGCCAGGTGTCGGCCCCGAGGCCGCCCGTGTTGTCGTAGGAGGTGGCGCGGAAGACGAACCCGTCGTCGGGGACGTCGTTCCACTCCTTGCAGGCGACCTCGCAGGCCTTGCACCCGATGCAGATGCTCGTGTCGGTGAAGAACCCCATCCGCTCAGCCATCGCGGTACTCCTCGATCAGGTCGAGCAGCGCCCTGCCCGTGGGGCGCCTGCCGGGCCGCAGGTCGCAGGTCATGGCCTTGCTCTCCTGGATGTAGACGTTCGGGTCGAGCACGAGGGGCATCAGGTCGTTGACGGCGTCGCCGGTCACCAGGCCGCCGCTGCCCCAGCCCCAGTGGTAGGGGAGGCCGATCTGGTGGATCGTCCTGCCCTGCAGGCGCAGCGGGCGGACGCGCCCGGTCACCAGGACACGGGCCTCGATCGCGGAACGGGACGTCACGATCGTCGCCCAGCCCCCGTTGACGAGCCCCAGCTCGGCGGCGAGCTCCGTCGACACCTCGCAGAACAGCGCCGGCTGCAGCTCGGCGAGATAGGCCAGCGGCCGGCTCATGCTCCCGGCGGTGTGGTGCTCGGTGAGCCGGTAGGTCGTGAGCACGTACGGGAAGCGCGGCGAGCCCGGCGGGTTGTAGGGACTCTCGGGACGCCGGTAGGTCCGGCGCGCCGGGTTGGCCCGCTGCCCGTACAGCGTGTTGCGCACCGGCGACTCGTGCGGCTCGTAGTGGGCGGGCAGCGGCCCGTCCGCCAGGCCCGCCGGGGCGAACAGCCAGCCCTTGCCGTCGGGCTGCATGATGAACGGGTCGGTCCCGGCCAGCGCGGCCTCGGCCAGGGCGCCCTCGGGCGGCAGGTAGCCGGGCGGCTTGTCCCTCTCGAAGTCCGGCACGTCGAGACCGGTCCACTCCCCCTTCTCCCCCTTGTCGGGGTCCCACCACACGTAGGCCTTGCGCTCGCTCCACGGGCGGCCCTCGGGGTCGGCGGAGGCCCGGTTGTACAGGAGGCGCCGGTTCGCGGGCCAGGCCCAGCCCCATTCGGGCGCGACCCTGCTCTGCTCGCCCCCCGGCCTGCGCCGGGCCGCCTGGTTGACCTCGTCGGCGTGCACCCCGCAGTAGATCCAGCAGCCGCACCGGGTGGAGCCGTCGGGCCTGAGCTCGGTGTAGGCCGACAGGGCCCGCCCGTCGGGGCCGGTGCCGTTGATCTCGCGCAGCACGGCCCGCGCCGACGGTTCCGCGTGCTCGCCCTCCTCGGGGTAGTCCCAGGTCAGCTCGCGTACCGGCCGGTCGATCTCGTCGTCGGTCATCCGCCGCCTGATCCGCTTGCCCAGGTGGTAGTAGAACGACAGGTCGCTGCGGCAGTCGCCCGGCGGCTCCAGCGCCTTCTCCCGCCACTGCAGCAGCCGCTGGGTGTTGGTGAAGGTGCCGTCCTTCTCCACGTGGCTCGCGGCGGGCAGGAAGAACACCTCGGTGGCGATGTCCTCGGTGCGCGTCTCGCCGGTCTCCAGTTCGGGGCCGTCCTTCCAGAACGTGGCCGTCTCCACCAGGGTCAGGTCCCGCACCACCAGCCAGTCGAGGTTGGCCAGGCCCAGGCGCTGGGCCCGGCCGCCCGAGGAGCCGACCGCCGGGTTCTCCCCCACCACGAAGTAGCCCTTCACGGTGCCGTCGATCTGTCCCATCACCGTGGTGAAGTGGCCGTGGTCGCCGGTCAGGCGCGGCAGGTGGTCGAAGCGGAAGTCGTTCTCCTCGGTGGCGGCGTCGCCCCACCACGCCTTGAGCAGGCTCACCATGTAGCAGCGCTTCCTGCCCCAGAAGCCGGTGTCGGCGCCGGCCTTGGCCAGGTAGTCGTCGAGCCCCTCGTGCCGGTGGGCGTGCGGCATCGGCAGGTATCCCGGCAGCAGGTTGAACAGGGTGGGGATGTCGGTGGAGCCCTGGATACTGGCGTGGCCGCGCAGCGCCATGATGCCGCCGCCGGGGCGGCCGATGTTGCCCAGCAGCAGCTGCAGGATCGAGGCCGTGCGGATGTACTGCGCGCCCACGGTGTGCTGGGTCCAGCCGACCGCGTACGCCCAGGCGGTGGTGCGCTCCCTGCCCGAGTTCGCGGTGATCGCCTCGGCCAGCTCGGCGAAGCCCTCCCGGGAGATGCCGCACAGCTCCGCCACCGTCTCCGGGGTGTAGCGGGCGAAGTGCCGCCGCAGGATCTGGTAGACGCAGCGCGGGTGGCGCAGCGTCGGGTCCGTGGGCGGCCTCGACGGCGCGGCGGCGCCGCCGGAGCCGTACTGCTCGGCGCCCGCCACCTCGGCGTGCCGCGCTCCGCCCTCCAGGTGCTCACCGTGCTCGCCGCCGGCGCCGGCCGCCTCCTCCCTGCCCTCGCCGCCCGCGTACGCCCAGCTCGACGGGTCGTACGCGCGCCTCTCGGGGTCGAAGCCGGAGAACAGCCCGTCCAGGTCCTCGGTGTCCCCGAAGTCCTCGGAGATGATCGCCGAGGCGTTGGTGTAGGCCAGCACGTACTCGCGGAAGTCCAGCTCGTTGGCGAGCACGTGGTTGATCAGCGCGCCGAGCAGCACGATGTCGCTTCCCGCGCGGATCGGCAGGTGGCGGTCGGCGATCGCGCTGGTGCGGGTGAAGCGCGGGTCGATGTGGAACACCTTCGCCCCGCGCGCCCTCGCCTCGACCACCCACTGGAACCCCACCGGATGGCATTCGGCCATGTTGGAGCCCTGGATGACGATGCAGTCGGACTCGGCCAGATCCTGCTGGAAGCCCGTGGCACCGCCACGCCCGAAGCTGGCCCCCAGACCGGGGACGGTGGAGGAGTGTCAAATACGGGCCTGGTTCTCCACCTGGATCGCGCCGAGGGCGGTGTAGAGCTTCTTCATCAGGTAGTTCTCTTCGTTGTCCAGCGTCGCCCCGCCCAGGCTCGCGATGCCCATGGTGCGCCGGACCGTCCTGCCCTCGAACTCCTGCTGCCAGGTCTCCCTGCGGGTCCGCACCACCCGGTCGGCGATCATGTCCATCGCCGTCTCGAGGTCGAGCGGCTCCCAGTCGGTGCCGTGCGGCCGCCGGTAGAGGACGCGCGTCTGCCGGCCGGGATGGGTGACCAGCTGCTTGCTCGCCGACCCCTTGGGGCACAGGCGCCCGCGCGAGATGGGCGAGTCCGGGTCGCCCTCGATCTGGGTGACCCGGCCGTCCTTGACGTAGACCAGCTGGCCGCAGCCGACCGCGCAGTACGGGCAGATCGACCGCGCGACGCTGTCGGCCTCCTCGGTGCGGGGCCGCAGCGCGTCGGTGCGCGCCGAGCGCGCGGCGCCGCCCCTGGCGTCCTCTCCCATGAGCTGGCGGATGACCGGCCAGCGGAAGAGTCCTCTCCCCCGTGTCACTTTCGGGGCCTTACCCCTTCCCACCTGCTCTAATCACCTGGCGGGTTCGCAGAGCGCCATCTCGCGGTCCGGCGCGGAGAAGGCCCGGTAGTTCCCCGAGTGGAAGACCAGCGGCTCGCCCTCCTCCCGCCGGAAGTGCTCGACCTCCCCGACGAAGATCAGATGGTCGCCCCCGTCGTACGTGGCCACCGCGCGGCAGGCGAAGTGGGCGACGGTCCCGGCGAGCACCGGCACCCCGCCCGGGGCGAGACGGGTCTCCACCCCGGCGAACTTGTCGGGCAGCGGCGTGGCGAACCGCCGCGACAGGTGCTCCTGGCCCGCGGCCAGGACGTTGACCGCGAACCGCCCGGCCTCGGCGAAGGCCGGCGCGCTGGGGGCCCGCCGGGACAGGCACCACAGGACCAGCGGCGGGTCGAGCGAGACGGAGGTGAAGGAGTTGACGGTCACGCCCAGCCGGTCACCCCGCGGGGTGGCGGCGGTGACCACCGCCACCCCGGTGGCGAACTGCCCGAGGGCGTCGCGCAGGGATCTCATGACGGCCCCTCACTTCCCGGCCCGGGCCAGGTACTCGGCCGCGCCGGCCGGGTCCAGGAACCAGCCGGCGTAGTCGGACGGGTCGTCGAAGCCGTTGACGAAGCGGGAGGCCACCTCGGGCAGCCCGCCCGCGGCGCCGAGGATCTCCAGCACGTGCGGCGGCGGGGGCGCGAGGAGCGCGTTCGTCCAGGTGGTGACGTGCCGGGCGTCCAGCCAGTAGCGCTCGAAGACCCGCTCCATCCACGCCGCGTCGTACGGCCGCTCGCCGCGCTCGAGGATGTCGGACAGGTAGGAGGCCGCGCACTTGGCGGCGTTGTTGGAGCCCTGCCCGGTGATCGGGTCGTTGAGCACGACCACGTCCGCCACGCCCAGGACCTGTGCGCCCGACGGGAGCGTCGCCACCGGCCTGCGCACGACCGGGGTGAAGCGGCCGGACAGCACGCCGCCCTCGTCGGTGAGCTCGACGCCCGCGGCTCGCTCGGCCTCCCACGGCAGGAAGGTCTCCAGGATCCGCCTGCTCATGGCCAGGTGCTCGGCGGGGGTGCGGGCATCCGCCCAGCAGTCCATCGGCCCGCCGGGGACGCCCTCGAACACCATGATCTCGCAGGGGCCGGTGACGGTGAGCGCGGGGAACACGAAGTACTCGCCGACCCCGGGGATCACGTTGAAGCACACCGCGGAGTAGTCGGGCCGCGGCGCGAGGCCGTTGACGTAGGTGAGGGCGAGGGCCCGCTGCGGGGCGCGGTACGGCGAGCGCGGCGCGTCCCGCTCGAAGAGCGAGGCGATCGACCCCTTGCCCGCCGCGACCAGGACCAGGTCGTACTGGGCGGCGTAGTCCTCCAGGTCCTCCACGGTGGCGTCGTGGATGACGATCTTCCCGCCGAGCCGCTCCACCTCGGCCATCCAGGCGGGCATCTTCAACCGCTGGTCGACCGAGCGGGCGGGGGCGTCGAGCCGGGCGGCCCAGCGGATCGCCGGGTCGCCGTCGGGCCCGGCCACCGCGAACTGGATCCCGTCGATCGGCGGGCAGCCGTCCGCCCACAGGTCCAGGCCGAGGTCACGCTCGTGGCCGAGGGCGGTGCCGAACATGGCCTGGCTGGACATGACCCGGCCGCCACGGATGTCCTCCGGGGTCCGGTTGGAGACGACGGTGACGTCGTAGCCGTTCCGCAGCAGGCCGAGGGCGAGGTGCAGGCCCGCCTGACCGGCGCCGACGACGAGGATTCTGCGCATGGTGACGTGTCCTTTCGAAGAGGGTCGGAGAGCTTCGGGGAAGCCTTGAGGAGGCTTCGAGGAAGCGGGGAAACGGTCGAGCGGCGCCTGGTGAAAAGGTACGACGGCCGCCGCCGCCCGCGCCATCCGCTCAGCGCGGGTTCCATCCATCTGGCGCGGATCTCCCCGGGACCTTTCTCCGGAGTCGCCACGGATGCGCCACGGAGTCGCCCCGGAGTCGCCCCGGAGTCGCCACAAGCCCCGCCCGCGAGGCCGTCACGGGGGCGCCACGAGACCCGCCCGCGCCGTCGCCGAAACCGCCGGCCGCCACATCGGCCGCCCCGTCGCCCGCCCCGCCGACAAAATCGACCACGCCCGCCTGCTCAAGGCCCAAGGTCACACCTTGGGCCAGGTCGCGGCCAAGACCGGCATCCCCAAAATTTCCCTGCACCGCCACCTCGCCGAAGCCCCCGCCAAGGCCCGAGAGTGATGACATGCCGGACCAAGTCCTGAACGAGCGCGAGTCGGCCTTCCTCCGAACGTTGCACCAAGGCCAGACCATCACCGGAACGGTCACCGAGATCGCCGGCTTCGGAGTCACCTTCGTCGACATCGGCGGCTTCACCGCGATGATCAACATCCCCGAACTGTCCTGGCGGCCCATCCACCACCCCTGCGACGTCGTTGCCGTCGGCCAAGAGGTCACCGCTGAAATCCTCGACGTCGATATCGAGCGCGGGCGCGTGTCCCTTTCCCTCAAAGCGCTCCAGGAAGACCCACTGCTCGATCTTCGACAACAGATCGGCCGCACCGTCACCGGCCCCATCACCAAGGTCGCTCCCATCGGCGCCTTCGTCCGCGTCGAAGACGCAGCCCACGGCTTCGAGGGCCTCCTGCCCACCTCCGAACTGACCGGCGGCCCCGTAGAAACAGGCGGCATCCTCGCCGTGAAAATCATCGAAGTCGACGTCGCCCGACGCCGGATCGTCCTCGCACCCGGCGAGCATCCCACCAGATCCGAGCCTGCCGGATAGTCCTGCGAACCACCGGCCATCAAGCTCCGAAGGTCGCAATCCGGGGAGATCGCATCTGTTTCCACCTGAATAACCCCACTTATCCAGGTGGATACCAAGGGGGTGGCGAAGGCGTACGTCAATGCTCCGTTGACGCATGACACCGGTGAGGTGGCACCGAACCTTTTTCATCCTCTGGCGGCCCCCGTGTACGCGGTGGTTTTGAAGGACGGCGATGGCCTTGCGCAGGTGGCCGGCCTTTCCGGGGCTGCGGCGTGGCTTCCGGAGGATCTTCCAGCTCTCCAGTCGGGCGTTGGCGCGTTCGCCGGGTCCGCGGAACATGGCGCGAGAGCGGTTGGCCCGTTTCTGCGACGCGGGCTTGCACTTGCCCTTATACGGCGTGGCGACCGGTATACGGCGTGGCGACCGGGCCCACGGCTCCCTGATACGTCTTGTCGGCCGGGGTGATGATTCCGGCCTGCTCCAGCGCGCGCAGGATGCCCCGGATCCGGGGTCGAGCCGTCGCCGGGCCGGTCTGATCGCCTTGCGGTGCCGGCGGATCAGGCCGGCGACGTCGTTCAACGTTGAACGCGACAAATCGACGGCCCGACGGGATTGCCAGAGACCGAAGACGGAATCTCTCTGCCATAACGTCTACGAGCCCTCTTCTCCGGCAGGTGTGATGAAGGCGAACTCAGCTGTCCCTTCCTGCGCTCGTCCGGCTCCACCGAGAAGCAGCTGACGGCGGCTTCGCCCCGGCCGGGCAACGCCCGCTGGAGAGGGCATGCATGTTCCGCCCGCTTGATCGAGCCACACGGTCGACGATCACGAAAGCGCTAGTACTCATATGGGAATAAGAGGTACATATCGGCGAAAGTGTCAGCGTCGGCCTACGTTGCGACACCCACACTATGGTCATCTTGCTCTTCCCGATCGCCCGAAGTCACCGTCGAAACCATGCCAAATCAAACCTTACGGACCTGACATATTTGCGAGTTCCTCGCAGGCGTAGAACATGCATGCGTATGATGGCGATAACCAAGCGGGGCGTGACATCGCCGCCGGGTAGTCAATACAGTATCCGAATTCGCGAGGTATCCATTTGGCCAAGAACCAGCGGCCGGTAGTTTCCATAATCCCAGTTCGAAACATCGGGACCGATATTCAGATTTTGCTGCAGAGAAGGTCGAAGGAATCCGACGACACGCCCTATGACGGCTATTTGGAACTCCCGCAAGGAAAGGTCAAAGCAGGCGAGAATCTGACGGACGCCGCACAGCGGGAACTACAAGAGGAATCCGGACTCCGCATCGAACGCTTCATCGTAGGCGCAGAACATTCGGTCGTCACAGACGAAGCCGCCTCTGATTTGTTCAGCTTCAACCCGCTCATCTGTGTGTTCGATCGCGAGCAGAACCATTTGGGGATCGCCGTCGTCGTCACTGTACGGGGCGAGGCGTCGGCCACATCGGAAGCAGTCGGCCATGAATGGCACTCCATCAAAGAGCTACCCTTTATCTTGGCCAACGAGCCCGTCTTCCCGCTCAACAGGGCCATGATCGCCGAGTTTATGAAAATAGCGGACTCATTGTTTCTTTGATAGCTCCCGAGGAGCGTCTCTCATGGGTTTCCTCACCGGCGTGGAGATTAGACGGAGAATCGAGGCAGGAGACATCGAGATCCGGTCTCTGGACTCCAACGAGCAGTTCAGTATGGACTCACAGGTCACGGAAGACTGTGTCGATCTCCGCCTTGCCCCGGCCGCTCTCAGACTTCGGCCCCAGGTGAAGAGCCTCGATTACCTTAATCACGACTTTAATCTCGCGTACGAGGAGATGGAGATCCCTGCCGAGGGTTTCGATCTACAGCCTCTCCAACCGCTGATCACGCAGACTCTAGAGGCGATCTGCTTTCCCGATGATCTCATCGGCTTGGTGGTTACGCGTAGCACTTTCGCCCGTATGGGAATCATCGTCAACTGCATGGCACCGAAGTTCGCCATTGGAATCAGATGGGCGTTTCCGCTGCAGTTGGTCAACCTGTCCCGTGTCCCTGTGCGCATATACCCATACGCACCTGTAGCGCAACTCCTAATATCCGACGTCACCGGAGTGACAGTAGGATATCGAGGCAAGTTTCAGGATACATACAGCCCTACGCCTCCCAGGATCAGCGACCGGGAGCGGCGGACGTTGAGCGACTTAAATCCCGATTCAGTCAACAGAACATTTCACATCATAAACCGAGACAGTGCTGCACAGAATACCGATGTCGACGAACCCCCTTCCGGCACGCAGAGCCCTGCCCTCGCCAGCGCGAGAAAGAAGATATTTCGCCGGGTGGTCGTTGCGATCCTATGGACGTTGAGCGCACTCGGCTTCGGCGTGTGCGGGAACATTCTTTCTGATGGGCCTATTTCGTACTGGCAAGGAGTTTCATTGGTCCTGCTCGCCCTGCTCAGCGTGATAGCGTCATCGGCCGCATACTTCGCTCAGTCGTACTGGTCCAAGCAGGGCGAGATATTCGACTAGAATTCGCGCCCGGCAGGCGCCTTATCATCAGCATCCCGAACCCGAGCCTCTCCTTGCCCTTGTCCAGGAGGTGTGCGATACATGAGAGCCGAGCTCGCAGGCTTGTCCAGGAGATATTCGCAGACTTACGACGCTCTTGCCGATCAGTACGAAAAAAAGGCTGCCAAGAGCGAGCAAAACGCCAAATCCCACCTGGCGCACTTGGCGAGGTGGCTCGATCCTCTGGCTCGAGTGCTGGATGTGGGGTGCGGAGTAGGGGCCAGCCTGTCCGTCATCAACGCTTCCGGCTATTCGGGAGTGGGTATCGACGTATCACCCCGCATGGTGGATTACGCAAGACGTAGAAATCCGTCACACCAGGTGCTCTGCGGAGACGTGTTCACCGCCGGCCTCGGCGACAGGTACGACTGTCTCTACGTGCAATCGTTTGTTCACCTGTTCCCGTCCGGGGATGCTGATGCGATATTTGCCCGCTTTCACGAACTCCTGAAGCCGCAAGGATTCTTGTGTATTTCTACAACGGTATCCGCAACAGAGTCCGAAGGCTGGCGGAAGAAGGAGGATTACGAAGGAATTCATTGGCGTTATCGAAAGTCATGGACGAGAGAAGCATTTTTCAGCCTATTGCGAGGTCACGGCTTTGCGGTAGTCGATTCCTGGGACAACGTCGATGAAGTGAATAAAAGATGGATGACCCTGGTGGCCAAAAGAACTGCCCTCGACTCGCGAAATCATGACCTGTAAGCAGCGCGCCAGCAGTCAGCACATGTCTTCCAGTTGAGCTGAACAACTCCATGGATCACAGCGGCTCGAACCACTCGATTATCACCAGCAGAAACTGCACCCGCCCGATGATCAGGGCCTGGTACGGCAGCCGCCATTCATTGGCCGAGCTGGGTATATGCGGTGGCCGGGCGGGCTCGGTGGTGGAACCAGCGGGCTCGGGCTTGGTGGCGGCGTCGCCAGGCCGACCAGCGGGCGACGTGCTTTAACGACAGCGTGTGGGTGGCGGTGGCATTGAGGTGATCTCAACGACTTTCAAATGAGTCTGCCGTGCTCGAAATGGGTGAGGACGAGTGCGGCGCGGGCGATGTCGCCGATCTTGCTGGGGCTGGCGGTGATGTGCTGCAGGGTGCGCCAGCGTTGCGTGAGGAGAGCGAAGCCGCGTTCGCCCAGGCAGCGCAGTGCGCGTAGCAGCATGTTGCGGGTGCGGGCGGCGACCAGGTCGTGGACCGATCCGGGTTCGACGTCGGAGACCCACAACGGCATGCCGTCGAGGGCGAACAGCGCTTGAAGGTTGCCGCCGTGGTGGTGGGCCTTTCCCGAATACCACAGGTCGATGGGCTCGCCTTTGACGCTGGTGGTCTTCTCGCGGCAGCGGTCGGTGGCGATGACGGTGCCGTCCAAAATCAGGTGGGGCAGTTCCTGGGCCTGGGCGTGGCGCAGGCACTGGTGCAGGTCGGGTGCTTGGTCGGCCAGGATCTCGATGGCCTCGTCCAGGTAGCGGTAGGCGGTGGCGCGGGAGATGTGGTGGTCGCGGGCCAGGGCGGTGGGGTCGGTGCGGTCGCGAAACCAGCGCAGGACCAGGACGGCTTGGCCGAAGCAGGTCAGTGCCCGGGTGTCGGCGCGGGTGCCGCGCCGGCGACGTTCTGCGGCCAGGAGGGTCGCGACATGGCGAACCAGGTCCCGGGAGACGTCGAGCGTGGCACGATAGGTGATCACGTGGAGCTTTCCGGTCGAGGATCTTGTGGTGAGACCTCTTCTACCGGGGGCTCCACGCTCATTTCAGGGACATCGCGACCTATCCCGGTTCGTGCGCGTCAATGGCGCTTGGCGACTTAACACCGCAGATGCTCGGCCTGTTCTCGCTGAGATCACCTCATTGTGCCGTCTTCGTCCCGTAGGTACTTGGGCCGGTAGCGGGCGCGCATTTCAGCACAGACCGGAGGAGGGTGATGCGCTTTCCTTGGGTCATCGGCCCGACGGGGGCCGGGATCACCGAATCGAAGGACTGAATGAAAATGCGTCGTCACATCGCCGCCCTCGCCCTCACCCTCGCCGGTTTGGCCGGCATGGTGTCCCTGTCCGCTCCCGCCCAGGCCGCCGCGCCGATCAACGTGACCGTGAGCCTCGGTGGCCTGTCGGTCACCGGCACGACCGGATCCGACCTGATCACCCTGGCCGAGGGCACCGGCGCCATCAAGGTGACCGGGGCGGGCGTCACCTCCAGCGACAACGACTGCCAGCCGATCTCCGGCGGGGTCAGCTGCAAGAACGCCAGCACGATCATGGTCAACATGCGCCAGGGCGACGACATCGTCAACAACGACACCGTCAACCGGTTCACCGAGATCTTCGGCGGGCTCGGCAACGACACCCTCTGGGGCGGCAGCGGCCGCGACGTCCTCGTCGGCGGCACCGGCGACGACTTCCTGCACGGCCGTGGCGGCAACGACACGACCGACGGCGGTGCCAACATCGACACCTGCACCGGCGAGACCGAGGAGAACTGCGAGCTCTGAATCTGAGCGACCGGCCTCATGGGGAGGGACCGGTGGCGGGCCGGGCGTCCGATGGGACGCCCGGCCTCTTCGCGTCCAGCCTCACCGGCAGAGCTGCCGCTCTCGCATGCCATGCTGACCGCGACCAGGTTGAGCGAGGCGAAGAGGGAGAGCGTAGGTGGGGGCTCAGTACTACGGCGCCGACAGTGAGAACGGCGACCGCATCGACGATCCGTCCGAGGACGCGCTGTTCATGATGATCAGCGACCTGAACCACCCCGGCAACACCTTCGTCGTGATCCAGCCCGATGAGGACGCCCCCGTTTGGTTCGCCTCCGTGGCTGTGCTGGACGAAGGCGGATACGAGGTCGTCCGCCGCGACAGCACCCGAAACGAGCACGAGGTCACGACCTCGACCAGCATCAACGACATCGCCCACGACCTCACCGTCTGGATGGCCGCCCGCCACTTCCCCGGACGGCCGACCAGGCGTATCACCGACTTCTGAAGCACGCCCTGGCTCAGCCGTCGCGCGTCCCGAGCGCTCATGCCGAACAGCACGTTCGGCTGGACGTACTTGAAGGTGTATCCGGCGATGAGGGCGGCGGCGAGCTCGGCCTGGCGCTGCCCGATCGTCTTGCGGCGCCGGTCGAAGACCCCGATGCCGAAGCTGTTGAGCATCCGATCGGGAAGCCGCCCAGTTCGGAGCGTGCGCGTGCGAAGACGGTCGCGGCGTCTGCCCGCCGCGGCACGGGCCCCCATCGCCTCCATGAAGCCATGATGCTCCGCATCAGGCCTCCTTCGCGATCACTTGTCCTGGCCTTCGGGAGGATCGGTGCAGAAAGACGACATTCCCCCTTCGGGACTGGTCGCACGGCCCCGAGCGGAGGACCTACAGTGGCCGCCGTGACGAATTCGGCACAGATGGTGGCTTTCGCTGGTGTGATGACACTCGGGGCGATGTCTCCCGGACCCGACTTCGCCGTGGTCGTCCGGCGTTCCGCCGTGTCCGGCCGCGCGTACGGCATGGCGGCCGCGGCCGGGGTCTCGGTCGGGGTGTTCGTCTGGGTGCTGGCCGCGGCGAGCGGCATCGCGGCTCTGCTGGCGGCCTCGGCCGTGGCGTTCACCGTGGTCAAGGTCGTCGGGGCCGGCTACCTGCTGTATCTCGGGGTCAAGGCCTGGCACGCGGCTCTGCGCAAGGGCGGCGACCTGCGGCTGGATCTGCCCGCTCCAGGAAGGCGCGGCCCGCTGGCGGCGTTCACCGAGGGGCTGCTGACGAACATGCTCAACCCCAAGGCGGCGCTGTTCCTCATCGCGCTGGTGCCCCAGTTCGTCTCCGGCGACGCCGGGCTGGGCGACGCGCTGGTGCTGTCGCTGATCGCGGTGGCGGGGACCGTACTGTGGTTCCTCCTGGTGGCCAACATCGTGGGGGCGCTGCGCCGGCTGTTCGCCAGGCCGGTCGTACGCAAGAGTGTGGACGGGCTCACCGGAACCGCGTTGATCGCCCTCGGCGTCAACCTGGCCGTCGCCGGCCGCTCGTAGAAGGGGGGCCACCGGAACACCCGATCTTGAGAGTGTTCCGGGCGCCGTCCCGGTGACGGAGGGCCGTGCGGGACGATCACCGGGCGTGGGGGTCGCTCATCCGGCAGGTGGGCCGAGCGCGTGGCCGATGCGCGCGTGCAGCGTTCCGAAGCGCTCGACGAGCTCGGCCGGTTCGTGGACGGTGAAGTCGAAGCCGAGCAGGGTCACGTGCAGGGCGAGCCCGTCGAGGGAGTTCGAGCCGACCCACAGAGTGCAGCTGCGCTCGTCGACCGCTTCGATCACCCCTGTTTCGGCCGATACCCGTTCGGCCACCCGTGCCGCCGGGGCGTACATGGTGAACCGCGCCCGGTGGCGATATCGGCCGACGCCCACGGCCCAGGACGCGTACTCGCCGATGTCGTCGGCGGGCGGCTCGCGGGGGCTGAACCGGGGGCCGGCCGGGGTCCGGGGCCGCAGCCGGTCGACCCGGAAGGTCCGCCAGTCCGCCCGGTCGAGGTCGTAGGCCACCAGGTACCAGCGGCGCCCGGCGTGGACGAGCTTGTGCGGCTCGACCGTGCGGGCGCTCTCGGTGCCGTCATGGCCGCGGTAGTCCATGCGCAGCCGCCGGTGGTCGCGGCAGGCCGCGGCGATCGTGCTCAGTGCCTCGGGCGAGACGACCGCGCCCGGCCGGTGCTGGGCCACGATGGCCGCGTCCAGCGTCGAGACCCGATATCGCAGCCGGGGAGGCAGGATCTGTTCCAGTTTCGCCAGAACCCGTACCGACGTCTCCTCGATCCCGGCCACCGCGGCGTTGACCGCGGTGCGCAACCCCACCGCGACCGCGACGGCCTCCTCGTCGTCGAGCAGCAGCGGCGGCATGGCGGCCCCGGCTCCCAGCCGGTATCCGCCGACGTTCCCGATCGTGGCGTGCACCGGATAGCCGAGCTCGCGCAGCCGATCGACGTCACGGCGCACGGTGCGCACCGTCACCCCCAGCCGCTCGGCCAGCTGCGGACCGGTCCAGTCCCGGCGCTGCTGCAACAACGACAACAACCGGAGCAACCGGGCGGACGTTTCGAGCATGCCCCATTGTGTATCGCAACGAGGACGGTAACTGACCTCCTTGGCTGACATGCTTGCCTCAGTGACCGTCGCTGACCGGACTCGTCTCAGTGACCGCCGACCGGACTCGTCTCAGTGACCGCCGCTGACCGGAGCAGAGGCCGGCCGGCGCGGTGCAGGCGGATCCTTCGCCCGCAACACCGGCTCGTGGATCCTCGGGCGGTCCCGTGACCGGGCCCTGCGACGTGAACACGCCCAGCCAGGGCACCACCCCACGCACGCGGCCGAGCGCTTCGTGCCGACGTAGAGGAGTCGTGTGTTGAACAGCGACGTCAAGCCGTTCCAGATCCACATCCCGCAATCCGAGCTGGACGACCTGCGGCGGCGCCTGTCCTCCGTCCGCTGGCCCGGCCAGATTCCGGACGTCGGCTGGAGCCGCGGCGTGCCGCTGGATCACCTGAAGGAGCTGACCGAGTACTGGAGCACGACATACGACTGGCGCGCGACGGAGAAGCGGCTCAACCGGCACCCGCAGTTCACCACCCGGATCGACGGGCTGGACCTGCACTTCCTGCACGTCCGCTCACCCCACCCGCAGGCGTTCCCGCTGATCGTCTCGCACGGCTGGCCCGGGTCGATCGCGGAATTCCTGGACGTGATCGAGCCGCTGACCGACCCCGACGACCCGGCCGACGCCTTCCACCTCGTGATCCCCTCGCACCCGAACTTCGGGTTCACCGGGCCGGCCGAGGCGGGCTGGGACTCGCGTCGCATCGCCACCGCCTACGCCGAGCTGATGGCCCGGCTCGGCTACGACAGGTACGGGGCACAAGGCGGCGACTTCGGCGCGATCATCGCGCCGGACCTCGGACGGGTGGACCCCGAACACGTCGCCGGCGTGCACGTCAACGCGGCCACCGTCGGGTTCATCCCGCTCGGCGACGTGCCCGCGGACACGGTGCTCACCGACGCCGAGCAGGCCAGGCTCGACCGGATGAACCGGTTCCTCTCCGACGGCAACGGCTACTTCCAGATCCAGGCCACCCGCCCGCACACGCTCGGCTTCGGCCTGGCCGACTCCCCGGTCGGCCAGCTCGCCTGGATCGGCGAGAAGTTCCACGACTGGGCCCACCCCGCGGGCTCGATCGGAGCCGACCACGTCATCACCCACGCGATGATCTACTGGCTGACCAACACCGGCACGTCCTCGGCTCAGATGTACTACGAGTCCATGCACACCGGCAACTGGCCCACGCCTTCCCAGGTGCCCACCGGTGTGGCCGGCTTCGCCGAGGACATCGCGATCCGTCCCTTCGCCGAACCGTTCAACAACATCACCCGCTGGACCGAATACGACCGCGGCGGGCACTTCGCCGCGCTTGAGGTTCCCGACTTGTTCGTGGACGAGGTGCGCGCCTTCTTCCGTACCGTCCGCTGAACACCCGGCCACCAAGCCCCTCGCGCCGCTGCCGGCCTCCCGTTGACTGGAGCTCACGACCGTTTTCAGTGCCGAGGGTCCGCTCGGCCGACCTCGGCGTGCAGGATGTCGGCGGGCTTCTCCAGGCCAACCTTCTCCAGGCCAACGGATTCGGACGCCTTCACCGGGACGACCTCACCGCCGGTGAGGTCGTTTCCGCCGGGCGGCAGGTGACCGCTGAGAACGCAGGGCTCGCGGGCAACGAACTCGAAGAGGCCGCCACACTCTGGACCCGTGACGGCCGAGGTATCAAGTTACAAATTTTGACATCTGTTACCAACTCGCTTAGCGTTTCCCGTATGGAGCAGAGAACACTCGGCGCAGGCGTCCGCGCGGGGGCGGTCGGGCTCGGTTGTGCAGGCATGTCCGGCGCCGAGATGGTGCGGAAGGGCCACGTGCGCGGCATCGGGCCGTCCGGGGTCGGCGCCGAGGCCCCCGCCCCGCTCGCGCCGCCGGACAGCGAGCGAACGGGCGGCAGGCGCTGATGCCCGCCCGGACCCCGCTGGACGCGAACGCCATCCTGGCGGCCACCGAGGAGATCCTGCGCCGCCACGGACCGGACAAGGCAACCGTCGTCGACGTCGCCCGGGCACTCGGGGTCAGCCACGCCGCCGTCTACAGGCACTTCCCCTCCAAGCAGGCGCTGCGCGAGGCCGTGACCCGGCGCTGGCTCGACCGCAACCGCGACGCCCTCGCCGTCATCGCCGCCGACAGCGCGGTCCCGCCGGTGCAGCGACTGCGTACCTGGCTGCACGCCGTCCTGGCCGTGAAGCAGGCCAAGATTCGCGAGGACCCGGAGCTGTTCGCCGCCTACGGAATCCTCGCGGCCGCGCACAGCGGTGTCGCCACCGGCCACGTCGCCGACCTCCTGGGCCAGCTGGCGGCCATCGTCGCCGACGGCGCCGCCGACGGCAGCCTCCGCACCGACGACGCGGAGGCCACCGCCCGCGTGGTCTTCAACGCCACCGCCAAGTTCAACCACCTCGCCCACGCGGCCGAATGGCAGAACCCCGGCATCGGCGCCGAACTCGACGAGGTGTGCAGCCTGCTGCTCGAAGGTCTTCACGCCCCCGCATCGCCGTAGCCGAACCGGTCGAGCACACGCCGCGACTCGTCAGCGGCGCGGCCGGCCCTGCCCATCGCCACCCAGGCGGCAACGAAGGCAACGAAGGCAACGAACAAGGAGTGACGCACGGCCATGGTTCAAGCAATCGGAGTGACGCGGCCAGGCGGACCGGACGCTCTCGGCGAGTTCGACCTGGCGGCCGAACCGATCGGTCCCGGTCAGGTCAGGATCCGGGTGAGCGGCGCCACGGTGAACCCGGCCGACACGATGATCCTTTCTCGTCCGCGGCAGGATGAGGCGGACGCGGTGCGGGTGCCGGGCATGGAGGTCGCCGGCGTGATCACCGAGATCGGCCCCGCCGTCGACCGCCCGTTCGCGATCGGGGACGCCGTCATGGCCATCGTGGTGCCCTCAGGTGCGCACGGCGGCTACCGGGCGGACCTCGTCATCCCGGCACGCTCGGTCGCGAAGATCCCGGCCGGGCTCTCGGACGTTCAGGCCGCCACCATCCCGATGAACGGGCTCACCGCCCGGCTCGCACTCGACACGCTGGCGCTCCCGGCCGGCGCGACGGTCGCCGTCACCGGCGCCGCCGGCGCCGTCGGCGGGTATTTCGTCCAGCTCGCCAAGCAGGCCGGGCTGGTCGTCGTCGCCGACGCCGCCCGGCAGGACGAGACCTTCGTCCGCGAGTGCGGAGCCGACGAGATCGTGCCGCGGGGGGACGACTTCGCCACAACGGTCCGCCGCCACCACCCGGGCGGCGTCGACGGGCTCGTCGACGCCGCCGTGCTGGAGGCCGCCGTGCTCCCTGCCGTCAAGGACGGCGGCACCGTCGTCACCGTCCGCGGTTACCGGGGCGACGGGACCGGCCGGGTCCGCGTCGCCCCGATCTTCGTCCGCGACTACGTCGAGGCCGCGGCCGAGCTCGACCGGCTCGCCGAACTCGCCGGTGAAGGACGGCTCACCGTCCGCGTGGCCGGCGAACTGCCCGCCTCCCGAGCCGCCGACGCGCATCGCTCGCTCGAGCGGCGCGGCGTTCGCGGGCGGTTCGTCCTGCGGTTCGGCTGACCGATCCTCACCGCCGACGCTCCTGCCGCGCTGCCCCGCGGCGGCAGCGCGGCTCCAGCTCCGAGGGCGGTTACAGAGCGGTCATCTCAAGGCGGACCACGTACGAGTACGCCGTCTGCTCGGTCCCGGTGAGGGTGTCCGCGATGATCGTGCTGGCGCCCGTGGCGAGCCCGGCGCACGTGCTGCCGGAAGCGGTCACCGTGCCGAGCGAGTCGCCCCGTCCCCAGACCGGGCCGTCGGTCTCGCGCAGGTCGAAGACCACGTCCTGGGTGTTCAGGATGATCGAGGTCGGGTCCTCGAAGTCGCCGGGATCCCCGTCGCCACCGGCGTTCATGCCGAAGTAGTTGGCGTTGAGCCTGGGGAACAGGTTCCCGCCGACCAGGAACCGGACCTCGTCCCGGCCGTCCCGGTCGGCCACGTTGCCGGCGTCGATGTCGTACAGTTCCACGCGGCACGAGCCGGCCATGGCGGCCGCCGGGGTCGCGGCCAGCGCCACCGGCGCCACCAGACCTCCGGCCAGGGCGAGTGCGGCGATCACCTTACGAGAATGCATGCTGCTCCTCCTGGAGACGCTGACGTTTCGCGACCGTCGCGAAACGTGGCATCAGAGTCGCGGACGCAGCGTGAGCACATCGTTAGACCACAGGTCAACGGCATAGGGCACGCGGTCTCCGCGCCTTCTGACACAGCCGGGCGAAAGGCCCGCGCCTACTGTCCTCGTATGGGAGAGTCCTTCAGCCTGCTGCTGCTCGGCACGCCCGAACTGGCTGTCGGGGGAAGGCCGGTGCGGATCCGTTCCGCCAAGAGCCGGGCGCTCCTGTGCTACCTCGCCACCGCGCCGGGGGCGCGCTCGCGGGCCGAGCTCGCGGGGCTTTTGTGGGGCGAGCGCCCCGACGCCAACGCCAGGGGCAGCCTGCGGCTGGCGCTGTCGGAGCTGCGCAGGGACGTGGGCGGCTGGCTCGACATCACCCGCGACCACGTCGCCTTCCGCGCCGACGACGGTTGTTTCGTGGATTACCGGCAGCTCACCCGGGACCCGACGGTGGCGGGGGCGCTCCGGTTGTGGCGCGGGGAGTTCCTCGACGGTCTCTCCTTCGGGGACGCGCCCGCGTTCGCCGGGTGGCTGGAGTGCGAGCGGCGGCGGGCCCGGCTGGTGCTGCGCGAGCTGCTCGTACGCGCCGGGCCCGCCGCCTCCGAACACGTCGTACGGCTGGCCAGGATCGTGACGGAGCTGGACCCGTACGACGAGGAGGCCCACCGGGTGCTGATCGCCTCTCTGGCCAGGACCGGGAACCGGGCCGCGGCCCTGGCCTGCTACGAGGAGCTGCGCCTGCGGCTGGCGCGCGAGCTGGGCGTCGATCCCGCACCCGAGACCCGCGCGCTCCGCCGGGACCTCACGCCCCGGCCCGCGACCGCCCGCCGGGCCGCCCCGCCGGTCCCCGGGTCGGAGCTGGTCGGCCGCGAGTCCGACATTCGCCGCCTGCGTGCCCTGCTGTCCCGGGAACGCCTGATCACCCTGTCGGGCCCGGGCGGCATCGGCAAGACCCGCCTGGCCATCGCCGCGGCGGAGGCCGGGGACCGGGACGCCGCGTTCGTGTCTTTCGCCGGGGTACGGGCGGAGGCGGCCGTGACGACGCTCGCGCGCCGGCTCGGCGTGGACCTCTCGCCGCCGCGGCCCGCCGCCGAGCTGCTGCTCGCCGCCCTCGCCGGTCGCTCGGCGCTGCTGGTGCTCGACAATCTCGAACATCTGCCGTCCTTCGACGGGGTGATCGCGGAGATCCTGCGGCTGGCGCCGGGCCTGCGGGTGCTGGCGACCAGCCGGCGGCGGCTGGACGTGCCCGGGCAGGTGCTCGTCCCGGTGGAGGGGCTCGCCGGGCCGGCCGCCGAGGCGTTGTTCGTCGCGCGGGCGCTCAGGGCCCGGCCGGGGTTCGACCCCGAGCGCGAGGCCCCGCTGGTGGCCGCGATCTGCGCCGCGACCGGCGGGCTGCCGTTGGCGATCGAGCTGGCGGCCGGCCTGCTGCGTGCCGTGCCGTGCGCCGACCTGGCCGAACGCCTCGGCGTGGACACGGAGCTGCTCTCCACGGCCGGGCCCGCCGCACGGTCCAGGCACGCGAGCATGCGTACGGTCTTCGAGACGTCCTGGCGGCTGCTCGACCCGGCGAGGCGGGAGGCGCTGGCGGCGTTGTCGGTGTTCGGCGGCGGCGCCACCCTGCGCGCGGCCCTGGAGGTCGCCGGAACCGGCCCCGAGGTGCTGGTCCACCTGGTCGACCACAGCATGCTGCGGCTCACCTCGTCCGGCCGCTACACCCTCCACCCTGTCATCCAGCAGCTCGCCGCCGCCCGTTCGGAGGACCCGGGGGTACGCGAACGGCACGCCCGCCATTACGCCCGTCTCCTCGACCGGCACGCCACCGCGCTCCAGGACGGCTCGGACGCCGAGGTCGTCCGCGTGCTCGGCGCCGAGATGGACAACATCCGCCTGGCCTGGCGGGTGTCCGGGCAGCCGCGCTTCCTGGACCACTACTGGACGTTGTGCCTGCGACTGCGCCTGTACGAGGAGTCGGTGGCGATCGTCCGCGAACGCCTCGACCGCCCTCCGGAGGACCCGCTCCTGCGGGCCCGCCTGCTCCGGATGGCCGCGGTGAGCTCCCACCAGCTCGCCAGGGAACGCGCCGCCACCCGCCTGGCCCGCGCCGCCCTCGACACGCTCGGCGCGCCGCTCCCCACCACCCCCGCCGGCCTCGCGACCGCTCTCCTGACCGCCGCCACCCGCCAGGCCGCCCACCGCCTCCTGCCGGTCACGGCCGCCCGCCGCCTCCTCCCCGCACCCCGTACGGACGAGGCCGAGGCCGCGCAGGCGCTGACCTTGCTCGCCCGGCTCGCCTACCACCGGCAGGACCTCCCCGTGATGCTGGTGACCTCGCTGCGCCAGCTCAACGCCGCCGACCGCGGCACCGAGCCAGGCCTGCGCGCCGAGTCCTACGCGAACTTCGCCACCATCGCCCGCCTGGCCGGTCTCCACCGGATCGCCACCCGCTACGGCGGCCTCGCCGACCGGGAACTCTCCGGCGTCGGGCACCCGGACGAGGCCGTGCACCGGGCCCGGCTGGCCCGCGGGATCGACCTGCTCCACGCGGGCCGTTTCGAGGACGCCAGGCGGTCGTTCACGGAGGGACGGTCGCGGACCATCGACCCGCGGGTGGCCGAGAACTGCGCCGGCATGCTCGCCGAGACCGCGCTGTGGCAGGGCGAGTTCGCCGCGGCGGCCACCGGGTACGCGGAGACGGAGGAGCTGGCGGTCGCGCGGGTGGGCGGGGACGACATCGGCCGCCACTGGTGCCTGACCGGCCGGGCCGAAGCGCTGTTGCGCCTGGACGGGGTGCCGGCGGAGCGGATCCGGGAGCTGCTGGCGGCCGCCCGCGCCTCGCACGAGCGGCGGCGCACGCACGCGAAGGAGATCGGTCTGCGCGACAGCCCGGCGAGCCGCACGATCCAGGAGCTGCGCCTGCTCACCATCGCGGCCCGCCTGGACCCGGCGCGGGCGCCCGCGGCGCTGGCCGAGGCGCTGACGCTGGCCGAGCGGCTGCCGACGGTGCAACCCGGCATGCTGGAGTGCTGGACCGGCCTCGCCGAGCTGCTCGGGGACGCGGGGCAGGACCGGGCCGTGGCCCCCCTCCTGCTCGGGCACCTCTCCCGGTACGCCGCCCGCAACCCCGGCGCCGCCGCCCGGATCGGCTGGGCCCTCGCGTTGATCCTGACCTCCCTGGGCGGGCGAAGGCAGGCCAGGCGGGCGGCCGAGCAGGCGATGGCGACCGCCGAACGCCTGGCCGCACCGTACGACCACCGCAGAGCCGAGTCCCTGGCCCGCGCCCTCGGATGAAGGTTCCACCGTCTTCAAGGACGGATGGTGCGCACGCGGCCGTCGTCTTCACGCCGCCGGGTGCCGGCGCCCGCGTTGAGCCGAGCTCGTCCTCGCCGACGTCGGCCCGGGCCTGGTCCGCGGCGGCGTACGGCTCCCGGACGACGTCGGGGTACCGGCGAGAAACATGTCATGGGCCCGAAAGGCGTCGATCCTGTGGCACATCGATCCCGGCGCCCCGGGGTCAGTCAATCGTGATGACGAGCTTTCCCGGCGCGTTGCCCGCCGCCAGGTCCCCCACCGCGGTGGAGGCCTCCGCCAGGGGGTACGTGCGCCCGACGGCCGGTCGTATGGTCCCGGCCTCGATGAGGTCGCGCAGCGCGTCCAGGTCGGCGGTGCGGGTCAGCGCGATCTGCGCGTCCAGGCGCTGGCGCGTGAACGGGGTGGTCAGCCGGGCGGCGAGCAGCCGGCTGATCCCGCCGAACCACCGGCCGCCGCCCTCGCCGCCGACGATGGCGAGCCGGCCGCGCTCGGTGAGCAGCCCGCGCAGCAGGGGCAGCGGCCGGATGCCCGCGATGTCGATGATCAGATCGTAGGTCCCGGTGAGCGGCTCGCGCGTGTAGTCGATGACGGCCTGGGCGCCCAGCGACCGGACGAGGCCGGCCTTGGCCGTGCTGCACACGGCGGTGACGTGGGCGCCGCCGGCGACCGCGAGTTGCGTCGCGAAGCTGCCCACTCCGCCGCCGGCGCCGATGACCAGCACCTTCTCCCCGGCGGTGACCTGGCCGACGGCCCGTAACGCGGTCACCCCTGACACGGGTACGGCCGCCGCTTCGGTGAAGCTCAGGTTGGCGGGCTTGCGGGCGAGCTTGCCCGGGCGGGCGAGCGCGAACTGCGCGTACGCGCCGGTCGCCTGGCCGTACACCTCGTCGCCGGGGCGAAACGCGGTCACGTCGGCGCCGACGGACTCCACGACGCCGGCCACGTCCATGCCCGGCACGCGGTTGCGGGGCCGGCGCAGGCCGAAGCCGAGGCGGCCGACGAGCGGCAGCCCGGTCATGACGTGCCACACGCCGTAGTCGACGCCGGCCGCGTGCACCCGGATCAGCACGTCGCCGGCGCCGGGCGCCGGGACCGGGACCTCGCCGAGGCTCAGCGTGCGCGGCGGGCCGTACTCGTCCTGGACGATCGCCCTCATGAGGGGTCTCCTTCGGTGTCGGGGTACTGGAAGACGTCGTCGAGTCCGACCCGGAACACCCGGGCGATGCGGAACGCCATCTCCAGTGAGGGGGAATAGCGACCCTGTTCGATCGCGATGATGGTCTGGCGGGTGACGCCGACCCGGTCGGCCAGCTCGGCCTGGGTCATCTCGTCGTGCGCGAACCGCAGTGCCCGGATCGCGTTGGTGACCCGCGTCGGCTTCACCACGTCTGGAAGCCGCCCTTGCGGTACGCCATGATCTTGGCGAACGAGCTGAGCACCGAGGACAGCACGAACGCCAGGTAGACGGCGTTGGCGATCCAGAAGTGGCGCAGCTCGGCGATGGCCATGACCAGTGCGGCGAGCGCGCCGATGATGACGATCGACTGCCCGATGCGCTCACTGACCTGGTTGATCTCACGGTCGCGCTCGTCGGTGCGGTCGGCGCCGTGGCCGCCCGCGACGGCCATCGCGATGTGGGCCACCATCGCGGCGACGATGGCGCCACCGATGGTCCACAGCAGGGTTCCCGCGTAGGCGACGTCGGCGAGCGGACCGTCGCCGGCCCGGCCCAGGACGATCGCCACGTAGATCGCGTACGCACCGACGGAGACCACGATCATCACCCAGGCGCGCTTTTCCTCGAAGGCCATGCCCGCCCCTCATGTAAAACAAAGCTGACATCAATCAATGTAAAGCGCCCCAGACACCATGTCAAAGTTTATTTACACGGCCGGGCCCGGGCTCAGTCCCGGCACCGTCATCCAGCCGCCCGAAGAGGGGTGAGACACATCCGTGATCAAGATCGGGAAGGATTCCCCTTCCGTCCCGGACTATCGAGGAACCCCTATGAAGCGAATGATCGCGAGCGTCTCCGCGGCCACCGCCGTCGCGCTCATGACCGGGGCACCGGCCCAGGCCCAGGCCGCCCCCGCCGACCCGGTCAAGGCGTTGAAGAGCCAGTTCGTCCCGGGCAAGGGGGTGAGGTTCACCGACCGGACCACCATGATCGAAGATGGCGAGGGTAAGCCCTACCTGCAGCGCACCGGTTCCTTCCAGTTCGGCCGAGGCGGGATCGTCGCCTCCGACATCACTTCGAAGGACGCCGGCCCGGCCGACGATCGCGTCAACCCGCCCGTCCCCGCACGGACGATCCGGATCGGCACCACGAGTTACTCCCAGGGCGGCACCTACCGCGACAAGATGCCCCGGGGCAAGAGCTGGTACAAGGACCCGGACGGCATGACGGGCGACGTGGACGGCTGGTTCAGCCAGCTGGTGAACGTCGCCGAGCCGGCGACCCTCACCAGCCTGCTCAAGGGCGCCAAGAAGACCCGTACCACCTACAGCGGTACCACCACCTTCGGCAGGCTCGCCAAGGTCTCGCCCTGGTTCCGCGCCACCCTGCCGCTCCGGTCGAGCGACAAGACCGTGGTGACGTTCAGGCTCACCGTGGACAGGAACCGCCTGCCGCAGCGCCTGACCACGTCCTTTCCCGTCACCGGCATCTTCGACAGCGCCGGGTGGGAGGGCAAGACGATCAGCGTCGAGACCCGCTTCACCGGCTGGGGCGGCAGGGTCTCCATCAAGGCGCCGCCCGCGAACAAGGTGACGACCAAGCTCGAGGACAAGGACGGGCTTTGACAGCGGCCTGACGGCGGCGCCGTCGCCATGGGACGAGCCGGCCACGGTGACACCGTGGCCGGCCATGCCGGTGACCGCCGTCGCCGTGTCGCCGGCTTCGCCTGGCGGGCCGTGGTCAGGGGGGCGCGTCGCCGCGTGCGGCCTCCTGGGCGCACACCTCGTCCAGGTCGTCGAGCCGCCGCATGCCGTGCACGCCGCGGGCCGTGCGCGGGTTGGCGGCCAGCCACTCCTGGTTGCGGGCGAAGAACCACCAGTAGCCCGCGGTGAACGGGCAGGCCTCCTCGCCGGTCCGCCGCGAGGGCCGGTAGCGGCAGTGCCCGCAGAAGTCGCTCATGCGGTTGATGTACGCGCCCCCGGCCGCGTACGGTTTGGTCGCCAGCATGCCGCCGTCGGCGTGCTGCGACATGCCGACCACGTTGGGCACCATCACCCACTCGTACCCGTCGACGAAGCAGCGGTGGAACCAGTCGGTCAGCCGCGCGGGGTCGTACCCCCGCTGGAGCGCGAAGTTCCCGAGCACCATCAGCCGGACGATGTGGTGGGTGAACCCGGTGTCGTGCACCTGGGCAAGCGCCCACGACAGGCAGCGCGCCTCGACGGCGCCGGCGTCCAGCTCCTCGAACCAGGCGGGCGGCGCCACGCGGGCCGACAGCCGGTTGAGGTCGCGGTAGTCCTCGCCGAAGTACCAGTACAGGTGCCAGATGTAGTCGCGCCAGCCGATGAGCTGCCGCACGTACCCCTCGACGCTCGCGAGCGGGGCGTGGCCCGCCCGGTAGGCGGCCTCGGCGGCCCGCACGCACGTCATGGGGTCGAGCAGCCCGAGGTTGATGGCGGGCGAGAGCATGCTGTGTGCCATGAACGGGTCGCCGGCGAGCATCGCGTCCTGGTGCGGTCCGAAGGCGGGCAGCCGGTGACCGACGAAGCGCCGCAGCGCGCTGCGGGCCTCCGCGGCGGTGGCGGGGAACATGCGCGGGCCGTCGCGCCCGACGAAGGACACCTCGCCGTCGCGTTCCCACCGGTCGAGGTCGTGGCGCACCCGCTCGTCGATCTCGTCCTCCTCGGCCGTCCACGGGCCGGGCACGTCCAGCCCTCCGGCGGGCGGCGGCTCGCGGTTGTCCGCGTCGAGGTTCCACCGGCCGCCGGCGGGTTCGTCGCCGTCCATGAGCACGTCCAGGCGGCGCCGGGCGTCGCGGTAGAAGTCCTCCATGAGCAGCCGATGGCCGTCCCTGCTCTTGGCCCAGGTGGCGAACTCCTCCGCGGTGCTGGTGAACCCGCGCGAGGGCAGGACGGTCACCTCGGCGCGGCCCCGGACGAACGCGTCGGCCGCGTGGCTGGTGGGCCCGCAGACGGTGACCCGGCCGCCGGCGCGGCCGAGCGCCTCGGAAAAGGTCTCGGTCCGCAGGAACAGCGCGCGGTCGCCCAGCTCGGCCGCCCGGTGCCGCAGCGCCGAGAGCACCAGGTGCGCCTTCTGCCGGTGGTAGCGCCGCCGCCGCAGCGCCGACCTGGCCTCGACCAGCAGCACCGGCTGGTCGTCGGAGTCGAGGAAGTGGTCCCCGAGCTGATCGGCGAAGAGCCATCGCCTGCCATGTTCCCCCATGCCGCCATCTTGGCGGCTCGGCGCGCCGCTTTCCTCGCGCCTCGCTGGTCGAGCCGCGTGCGCTACCTCGGTCACGGTTACCGCGTGTCGGTCGACAGGTGGTGCCCGGGGACGGCCGGTTGTCCCCGGCCGGGGTCGGGGTGGATCTGGGCGGCGCCGTGGGCGATCAGGACCCAGGCCAGACATCCGAACGCGGCGGTGTGCAGTAGCGCGCGGACGAGGTTCCAGGTGACCCACCGGTTCTCGAAGTGCTCGCGGGCCATGGCCAGGGCGTCGCCGTCGCGCAGTGAGGTGACCTTGGCCAGTTGGTCGTTGAGCGGGACGTTGACTGCGCCGGTGATGCCGAAGGCCACCAGGTACAGCAGCAGCGCGGCGACGATCCAGGGAAGGGCGGACCGGCTGTGGTCGCGCCAGGCCAGGACGGCGGCCAGGGCCAGCAGGGGGATCGAGCCCATGAAAGGGAGTATGAACGTGGGGTTGACGATGGCCTTGTTGATGTTCTGCATCGCCTCGACCAGGGTGCGGTCGGAGGACCGGCCCAGACCGGGCATGACCGAGTAGGCGAAGCCGGCGAACAGTCCGGCCATCAGGCCGGTGGTCACGGTGGAGGCCAGGAGCACGACGGCTTGCAGAAGTTTGATGGATGCGCTCGCTTCCTGAGGCTGATGGTGAGGACCGGCGGGGCGGGGATCAGGCGTGCTCGGTTCCGGCGGGGACCGCCCATTCGACGAACTGCACGATCACACCGTTGGGGTCGGTGACCTGGAAGAGGCGCTCTCCCCAGGGCTCCTCGCGCAGCGGCATGGTGATCTCGACGCCTGCGGCGCGCAGCCGCTTCTCCTCGTCGGCGACGTCGGCGATGGTGAAGGCGAGGATAAGGCCGGTGGCGCGCTGGTCGCGCTGGTCGGCCGGCAGCACCTCGGTGCCGCGTGCGAGCAGGACGACGTCCACTGCCGCGTCGTCACGCGACATAGAGGCGAATCCGTCGGCGGCAGCCTGCTCGACGTAGCCGAGGTGGGTGGTGAAGAACCGCTGGGACGCGGCAAGGTCGTCGACGGTGAGCGAGACGGTTGACGCGGTGATCTGCAAGGGGGTGCTCCTTGTTGGTCGGGGTTTGTCGTCGGCCGGTCGGCGAGGCGATCGGACGTGGTCGTCGGCGCGGCGGCGAGAGCGGGTCGGTGGCCGCCGCGGCGCGGCGGGTTACGGGCGGGCGATCGCTGTCACCGCGGCGCGAGGAGGAGTTCGGGGCGGCGGCCCCCTCCGATCAGGACCTTTGCGATCCGAGGTTGATGGCGAGGATGTCGGCTGAGGTGCTATGGGTTCGGGTATGGGCGCTCTCTTTCGCTCATCGACGCAAACTTACGATGGACGTAAACTTACTTCAGTAGCACTCTGGATGTCAACATAAAAATGCCACGAGGGTAAGATTGCGTCATGGCCACCGATACCGCATCGTCTGCCCAGCTCACTGGCTTGCGCGACTCCAAGAAGCAGGAGACGAGGCAGCTCATCTCCGACCACGCCACCCGCCTGTTCATCGCCCAGGGCTTCGAACAGACCACCATCGCCGAGATCGCCACCGCTGCCCGGGTCGCCAAGAAGACCGTCACCAACTACTTCCCCCGCAAGGAAGACCTGGCTCTGGACCACCAGGACGCCTTCATCGCCTCCCTGGCCCACACCGTGACCAACCGTCGGCCCAGCGAGTCCGCCCTGGCGGCACTACGCCGCGCTTTCGCCGACGCCACGGCGGCCGCAGATCCGGTCGCCGGGTTCTCCGGCCACGCCTTCGCCCGCATGATCGCCGACAGCCCCACCCTCTCGGCCTGCCTGCGCGGCCTGCACGACCGGCGCGAACACGCCCTGACCCAGGCTCTCGCCGCAGCGGTCGGCGCACCACAAGACGACATCACCGTCCGCACCGCCGCCGGACTGCTCGGCACCGTCCACCGCATCCTGTTCCAGCGCATCCAGGACCTCACCCTGGCCGGCCGCCCCGACGACGAGATCGCCGAGATCGTCGATGCGGAGGCATCCCTCGCCTTCGAACTGCTCGAACCCTCCCTCGGCCACTACGCCATCGTCTGAACACCCCGGCTCCGCGGAAGGTGCTCACGTGTCCAGGCCGCGATCTACGCGTACCGGTCAGGGCAGGTGTCCCCGGACGCGTGACGCACCGGATGGCCACCTGGAGTCCGCTCCCCAGCGGAGGCGGGTGCGGGCGGTGCGGGCGGTCGGCCGGGTGCGGTCAGTTGCCGCGCAGCGTCTGCGACGGCGCCTGGCCGTACCGCGCGCGGTAGAGGGCGGCGAAGCGCCCCTGGTGCGGGAAGCCCCACTGGGCCGCCACGTTCGTCACGGTGCACCTGGCCGGATCTCCGGCCGCCAGCTCGTCGTGCACCCTGCCCAGGCGCACGTCCCTGAGATAGGTCATCGGGGTCAGGCCGAGATGGCGGCGGAAACCCTCCTGGAGCGAGCGGCCGCTGACCGCCACGGCGCGCGCGACGTCGTCGGTCGTGAGCGACAGGTGGGCGTGGTCGTCGATGTACCGCATCGCCCGGCGCACCACCTTGGGCAGGGCGGGCGGCCGGGGGGCGGTCAGCCGTTCCAGGTAGTTGGACGGCTGCCCGGTGAGCAGGGAGGAGAGCATGGCGTTCTCCAGGTGGGCGATCGCCAGCGGCTGCGCGGCGAGCCCGTCGCCGTGCTCGGCCTCCATGACGATCAGGTCGGCCATCGACTTCCAGGCCCGCGCCCAGCCGGCGGTCATGTCCATGCCCAGGTCGAAGACGATCGGGCGGTCGAGCCGCTCCCCGAGCATCCGCTCCAGGGCGTCCTCGACGACCGGCCGGTCGAATTTGACGATCAGCTGGGGGCAGCCGGCTCCCCAGCGCATGTCGAGATACTCCGACGGCGACGGCAGGGACGCCAGGCCGGGCGTCGACACGATCTCCTGGCCGCCGCACCGGATCAGGCTGCGCCCGGCCAGCGGGATCTGCACCAGGAAGAAGGACTCGAGCTCCCCGGGCTCGATGCGGACGTCCGTCCCGTAGTCCAGGTAGTTCACCCGCACGGTGCCCAGCTGGACCGAGTTGAGCCGCGCGGCCAGCCCGGAGACGTCACCGGTGAGCTCCAGCCGGTGGGGGCAGAACACCCGGCCCACCAGCTCGCGGGTCTCGTCGAGGTCCGCAGTGTCGAAGACCGGCCTGTTACCTAACGGGAGCGGCCCTCGCGTCTCGCCCATCGACACTCCAACCCTCTGTGCCCGTACGTGTCCGCACGTGCCGTCGCATGCGTACGGCGACGCGAGGTCGCGCACAGCCGGTTCCCACATGGTCTACCGGCCGGACCCGGTCGACTATGGAGAAATACGCAAAGACTTCGGGAGACGGTGTCCGATAGTGGACAGCCCTCGCGGGCGAGGCGCGACGGCGGGCTCCCTGGCGCGACGGGTCCGCGTGAGCCATCGCGGATCACCACGGGAAGGGCCCCGTTCACCGCCTCACGGGGTTCCCTCCCGTCATGCGTGGTCCGATGCGGAATCAGGCGCACGGGTCGAGGGGGGTCGTGTCGCCGCCGTATCGCCGCCATTCGGCGGGCGTCGGGCCGCCGCTGATCGCGCACGCCGCCGCGAGCGGGTCGCGGATCGCCCGGACCAGTTCCGCGATGTCCCACATGACGGTACGGCTGGTGTTGTCCTGAGTGAGCAGCGCATCGCCGCCCGGGTGGAACTCGACGGGCGAGACCGGCAGCCCGTGCCCGGTGAGCACGGTGATCTGACGGGGTGATTCCGGGGTGGTGATGTCCCACAGGATCGTCGTCTCGTCGAAGCCGGCCGTGGCCACCAGGGGGGCCGTCCGGGAGAACGCGGCCGTGTACACCGACGACGTGTGCTGTTCCATCGAGGCCAGCCAGACCGGGTCGGAGGGGACGGTGATCCGCCACAACCCGGCTGTCCCGTCGTCGGAGGCCGTGACCAGAAGGGCGCCGTCCGGGCTGAAGACCACGTCGTAGACCTCTCCGGTGTGCCGCCGCGGCAGGACGGCCCGCCGTCGGGGCGCGGCGGGGTCGCTGACGTCCCACACCTCCACCTGACCGGCGAATCCGGCCAGGGCGAGCAGGGTTCCGTCGGGGCTGAAGGCGGCCTCCCGGTTGTACTCGCGCGGGATGCGGGCGAGCCGGCGCGGGTTCTCCCCCACCTGCCAGAGGATGGTGTCGTGGCCGTCCTTGTTGGTGGTGACGGCCACCCGGCCGTCGGGGCTGAGTGCGAGCGAGTACACCGGCTGCTCGGTGAACAGCGTCCCCAGCAGCACGGGGTCACGCGGATCGTCCAGGTTCCACACGTAGGCGGCCGTCGTCGGGGCGTTGCCCGAGTTCACGCCGATGAGCGCGCGACGGCCGTCATGGCTGACCGCCGGTGCTCCGAGCACGCCACTGGGCAATACGAAGCTGCCGAGCCGGACCGGCGTGAGGGGGTCGGAGGTGTCCCACACGGTCACGCCGTTGGCGTCCTGCCGTCCGCCGAGCCCGATGCGGCCGTCACCGCTGAAGGCGTTGATCCCGGTGTTAGCGGTGGGCGAGGGTCCGAACGGGCCGTGCGCGATCGGGCGGGCGGCGGGACGCAGGTCCCAGATGACGGTGGTGCGGTCGAGGCTGCCGGTGGCGATCCGGGTGCCCGCCGCGTCGACCGCGACGCCGGTCAGGCCTCGTGCGTGTCCGGTCAGCCGGTCGAGCCACACCGGTTCGGCCGGTTCGGAGACGTCCCACATCACGGCGGTCCCGTCGTCCGCGGCGCTGAGCATGGTCCGCCCGTCGGGGGTGAACGTGACGCCCCGGACAGCCGAGGTGTGCCCCTTCAACGTCCTGACTTCGACCGGCCGGTCCGGATCGGTGACGTCCCACAGGACCGCGCCGGCGTCCTCCCGGCCGACCGCGAGCAACCGGCCCCGGGGTGCGAAGGCGGCCGTCCACGTGTCGCCCGTGGCGGTGCCGAGCGGAGCACGCGGCACGATGTCCGCGGGGTCGCGCACGTCCAGGAGCCGCGTCGCCTGGTTGGTGGCCACGGCGAGCAGGGCCCCGTCCGGGGAGAGGGCCAGGGCGTGTACGGGGCCTGCCGCCTCGTAAGAGGCGATCTGCCGGGGTTCGCCGGACAGATCCCAGATGATCACCCGGTGGTCCCACGAGCCGGTGGCCAGCCAGCGCCCGCCGGGGCCGAAGACGGCGCCGCGCACGTTGGCGTAACGCGGCGGGTGTGAGCCGTGCGGCTGGGACAGATGGATCCGGCGGGGGGCATGCAGGTCGCGGATGTCCCACAACGTCAGCCAGCCGAACCAGTGGCCGAGCGCGAGCAGCCGCCCGTCGGCGCTCATGGCGACCGCCGAGACGCCGCCCATATGCGACCCGGCGTCAGGCGACGGGTCGGGCACGGAACCCAGGCGGGCGGGTGCGGCCGGGTCGGAGACGTCCCAGAAGGTGACCGTGGCACCCGCCGCCGTGGCGATGACGCCGGGCGACCGCGGGTGGTAGGTGGTGAACACGGGGAACTCGGGGTGGGTGATCGATCCGGCGTACCGGTTCTCGGCGAGGGAACGGACCAGACCGGCTCTGGCTTCCGGTTGCCCGGCGTCGAGCGCGTAGGCCGCCGCGCCCAGCCGCAGTGACAACCCGGCCCGGACCTGGCGTTGCTCCTCGGCGGAGAACAGCAAGGCGCGCTGACCGGCGGCCTCGCGCTGCACGACCTCACCCCGCCACGAGAGCACCGCGACCAGGAGCATGGCCAGCACGACCGCACCGGCCGAGGCCAGCCGCACCAGCCGCCGCCGCGACCGCCGGGTGCTCGCCGTGAGGAAGGCCGAGGCCGTCGCGCTGAGCTGGTCACGGTTCCGGCGGCCCCAGTCGACGGCCTCGTGCAGCCTGGCCCCCTCGTAGAGGTGGTCGGGCGGACGGTGAGCCTTCTCCCAGTCACTCGCGGCGCCCTCCAGGCTCTGCCGCAGGACGAGCTCCTCCCGACTCTCGGAGATCCACTTCTTCAGCAGATCCCAATCGTTGATGAGGGCGTCGTGGATGAGTTCCGCCATGCCCTCGTTGATCACGACGAGCCGGGCCGCGACCAGATGTTCCAGCACCCGCTGCCGTGGCCCCGGACCGGCGGGCAGCAGCCCCGCCAGCGGAACCGGCCGCCGGTGGGCGCGGAACTCCTCCACCCGCACCAGGCTGACGATCAGGCTGCGGGCGATCTCCGCCCCCTCGGAGCCCAGGCCGTCGATGGTCTCGCCGGCGGTTTTGGTGAGGGCGCCGGCGATTCCACCGCCGGCCTCGTACCCGGCCAGGGTCAGGGTGCGGTTCTCCCGGTGGGTCCAGGTCGACAGCAGCGCGGTGGCCAGCAGCGGCAGACCGGTACCCGAGGTGACCTGGCCGATCTCCCGGACGATCCGGTCCGCCAGCCCTTCGGCCACGGCCAGCCCGACCCGGGCGGCAGGCGCGGTGATGGCCTCGCGCAGGTCTTCGCCGGCCATCGGGGCGACGATCACCGGGTGTCCCATCGCGGGCACCAGCCCCGGGTAGGGCGCGCACCGGTCGAAGTAGTCGCCGCGCAGCGCGACCACGACCCGCAGCCCGGCCAGCGCCGATACGAATGCGGTCCGGTCGCGCTCCGACTCGCAGACGGTGAACAGTTCCTCGAACTGGTCGACGATCAGGACGTGATCCGGTCGCAGCACCTGCCTGACGGCGTCGAGCCGCGCGAGCGGGTCGGCGCCCGGCGTGATGGTTCGCGATCCGCCCTGCAGCGCCGCCGCCAGACCGGCGTTGAGCAGCGAGGACTTGCCCGACCCCGACGGACCTGTGACCATGATCATCTCGCCGGTGCCGAGGTTCTCGACCCGGCCGAGCAGGATCGCCCTCAGTTTCGAGCGACCGAAGAAGAGGTCGGCGTCGGCGGCCGAGAACGGAGCCAGGCCCGGATAGGGGCTGGCGTGCCCGTCCTCGGCCGGAGGCGGGAGCGGGGGGCCGGGCGGCACGGCCGGGTAGGCGGGGTTGATCACCACCGGGCGGGTGTCGAGGTGCCCGGCGACCTTCCGTTCCGGCACCGGCACCGGCGGGTTACGTTCCCGCATCCGCCTGGCCAGCCAGCCGAACACGTCGTCCACGCCGAGCCGCCGGGGTGCGCGCTCCTCGCCCTCGGTGAGCAGCCGGATCAGCTCGCCGGTGAACGTGGTGTGCCGGTTACCGGGTGGCGCCCAGGCCGCCACGTCGTGGCCCACCGCCGCCATCACGAAGTGCCCCTGTCGCCCCGCCAGGACGTCCACGACCTGCCCGGCCCGTACGTCGGCGCGGCCCGCGTAGCAGCAGTCGAGCACGACCAGCACCAGAGTGGCGCGGCACTGGGCGAGGATGTCGCGCACCGCGTCATAGGGCAGCGTCTGGAAGCTCGCCACCTGCGGCACCAGGTCAGCGGTGGCGTGGGTGGCCAGGTGCAGCCGGTTGTCCGCGTCCACCAGCCCGTGCCCGACGTAGTGCAGCACCGCCACGTCGGTGGCCTCCCCGGCGAGCACCCGCAGCGCGTCGGCGAACTCGCGCGGCCCGGCCGGATCGACCAGTGATCGCAGGTTCTCCGGCGGCAACCCCGCCTGTTCGGTCAGGCAGCGCCCGAGATCGGCGACGGTGCTCGCGACCGCGCCGACCTCCGGCAGTTTCGAGCCGGGCTCGTACGTGCCCGACCCGGCCACCAGCACCCGGACCCCGCTCCCCGACAGCAGGGTCGCGTCCTCAGTCACCCTCGGCGGGTTCCAGCAGCTCCGCCATCCGCGCCGTCACCTCCCGCAGCTCGTCCACCCGCAGGGACCGCACCCCCTTGGCGGTCACCTCGATCTCCTGCTCCCCGTTGCGGATCCGGACGGTGACCTCGACCTTGCGGGTGTTCAACCAGGCGATGACCACCCCGGCCGCGGTCGCCGCCGCACCGCCGGAACCGAGCACGAGTTGCAGCAGGTCGACGGACCCGCCCAGCTCGTGCTCGGCCGGGGGCCTGGCCGCCAGGTGCACGTTTCCCCGCAACCCGGCCTCCTCGACCAGCCAGGCACGCAGGTTCCGCAGCTGGTCGGAGTCCGACCCGGGCATTTCCACGATCACGGTCACGGTTCATCCCTCGCCGTCGGTCCAAGCCGGTCCAAGTGCCCGCAGCGTGCCGGTGCCCCGGCCGCCGAGCATGTCGTCGTACTGCGATTCGTAGCCGACGAGCCCTGCGGCGTCCACCGTGAACGGGGCCGCCGCCGAACTCGCGAAGGCCAGGTACGTATGTCCTCCGGGAAAGAGGCGCAGCGGCTGGGCCACCCGGGTCTCCCGCCAGCCCGCCCCGGCGACGCCGAAGTGGGTGTAGGTCACCGCCGTCGCGTCGACCGTGACCGCCAGGCCGGTCGCGGCCACCGTCGCCGTGCCCGTTCCCGTGAGCCGCTCCGACCATTCGGCGTCCACCTCGATCAGGCCGTCGCCGGTGACCCGGAACCGCGGGCTGGGTGTGGTCACCCCGGCGGCGATGTAGGCGTAGGAGCCGGGGAACAGGCGCAGGGTCCGGGGTTGCCGGGCGTCGTGGTGGCCCGCCGCGGTGATGCCGAAACTGGCGTAGGACAGGCCGGTGCCGTCAACGGTGATCGCGTGGCCGTGCGCGGTCAGCCGGTCGGTACCGTCTCCGGTGACCATGCCCTCGTAGGCGGGGTCGTAGTCGATCAGCCCGCCGCCGGTGACCTGGAACGGCACGCTGGTGACGCCGGCGGCGACGTAGCTGTGCCGACCGGGGAAGAGCCGCAGCGTCCGCACCTGGCGGGCGTCCCACCAGCCCGTCCCCGACACGCCGAGGTTGGCGTAGGACAGGCCGGTGCCGTCGAAACCCACCGCGTGTCCGCGCGCCGTCAGCGTCGCGGTGCCCCGGCCGCCCAGCAGTCCCGGATCGTCGTAGTCGACCGTGCCCGCGGCCGTCACCCGGAAGCCCGCCCCCGCTCCCCCGACCGGAGCCAGGTACGTGTACTCGCCCGGCAGCAGCGACAGGGTCTTGGCGGCCCGGCCCCCGTGCCAGCCGTGTCCGGAGACGCCGAAGTCGGTATACGACAACCCGGTCGGGTCGATCGTGATCGGATGGGTCACCGTCGGCGCCACGACCGGGGTGGTGCGCACGGCCTCGTTGTTGCCGCTCACCGGGTCGGGTCCGGAGATGTCGTCCACCGAGACCCGGGTGGTGAGCGCGGCGGTGGTTCCCGGGTTCACCCGGATCGTGACGCCGACCTCCCGGGAGGCTCCCGGGAGCACCGTGCCGATCCGGCAGGTGACGGTGCGGCCCGAGACTGGGCACGCCGGGTTCGTGCCGGCCGGGGTGACCGTCGCGGGCAGCGTGCCGGTGAGCACTACCGACATCGCCGGGTTACGGCCGTGGTTGGTGACGGTGGCCGTGTAGACCAGGCGGGTGCCCGAGATGACCGGATCGTGGTCGGCGGCGAGCGTCACCCCGAGATCGGTGGTGGTCTCCGCCTGCCGCACGGTCGCGATCTCCTCACGGGTCGGTGAGAGTTCCGGTTCGGACGACCCGGCTTCGCCGATGAAGTGCCGGAACGGCAACGAGATGTGGGCCCAGTCGTCGTGACCGTGCAGCAGGTCCTGGTCGGATGTGTTGGAGGCGCAGTCGCGCGGCAGGCCGTTGACGCTGTCGGCCGTATTGATGTTGACGAACGGCATCAGCGGCGTGTTGAACGGATCCCAGTCGGTGGGCCGGTCGAGCCGGTTCCCGCCCTTGCGGCCGGTGGAGTCGACGAACTCGAACCGGTTGTCGTGGTCGGTGGGATCCAGGACGGCCGTCTCGCTGAGCATGGCCTCGTTCAGGGTCGGCAGCCTGGCCTGGCCCCGGGCCGGGCCGTTCAGGCTGAGGCGTGGCGGCGAGAAGTCGATGATGGAGCGGCCGGTCACCCGGGAGATGCCCGCGCTGTGGTCATAGTTCATGACGCTGACGTAGTTGGGCTTGCAGTTCACCGGCACGTTGCCGCCGTGGTCGAGGTTCAGGTTGTGGCCCAGTTCGTGCATGATCGTGGCCGGTTCGCCGTCGTGAATGATCATTTCGTTGCCGCCGTGCTGGCCTTTGCCTCCGGAGGCGCAGCCGGCGGGTGCCGCCGACTGGATCCCGTAGTGGAACACCTGGCGACGGGTGAGGTGGAAACCGGTGTTCCGGACGTCCGCGAAGTCGTCGTCGAGGCCGCAGGCGCCGACCGAGGGGAACACCTGGCCGCCGCGCCGGTCGTCCGGGTGGAGCGGATCGCCGACCAGGCAGTCCTCGTCGTTCGCGTCGGCGCGCCCGTCTCCGTCGTCGTCCGCGCCGTTGCCGCACGTGGCCGGTATCGGCGGGTCTTCCACGTGGGCGTCGAGACTGACGCAGTCGGGATCGGCCCCGTCGGCGAAGCCGTCTCCGCCGTTGTCCCCGCCGTCGGCGCAGGTGTAGTCGGGCACGCCCTCACTCGCCGTCGGATCGACCCGGCCGCCCGCGTCGACGTGCAGGGTGATGCCGGGCCGGCCGTCGGGGTTCGGCGGGGCGGCGATACCGGGGATGCCCCGGCGGTTGGGGAGCTCATCGGCCAGACCGCCCGCGTCCGCGGGAGCCGCGTCGAAGGCCCCTCTCACGGCGCTGATCCCGGCATGGGTCGGTGCCTGGCCCTCCTGCCAGTCGAGTTCGAGGAAGATGTCCTTGTGCCGGGGGTCGGCGCCCATCTCGGGGAGGTTGACGTCGACCCGGTGGTCCGGGTCGTCGCCGTCGTACCCGTGGATCTCCCAGTGGTCCTTCAGCCCGTCTCCGTCGGCGTCGGCATCCGACGTGCTGCGGGCCTGGTTGGTGTTCCAGACGCGGTTGGCGTTGATGTCGAAGCGGTTGAGGACCTGGTCGCCGGTGGGCGGTGACGCGAAGTAGGTCCGCCCGGAGTCCGCGTCGAGGATGACCAGCCCGGCCAGGTCCCAGTTGTCGGCGTCGATCTCGTAGTTGTTGTCCCGTGAGATGTGCTCCAGCTCGAAGCCCTGCGCCAGGTCGCGCCGGGGCACGCAGGGCGTGAGGGTGCCGGTCCACTCGAAGGTGGCGTTTCCGTGGTCGCCGGTGCCGCCCCGGTGGAACGGGTTGAGGTCGGGTTCGCCGTCGCCGTCGGAGTCATCGAAGACGACGGGACGCCCGGCCAGGCGGATGATCTCGGTGGAGTCGTCGCGAATTCCATCCTCGAAACCGGTGCTGACGGCGAACGTCAACCGGCAGATCGCGGCCGTGGCCTTTTCCTCGACGGGATTCGCCGAATTGGAATTCCAGGTCTGGAACTGGTTTTTGTAGAAACGGTGCAGCCGCCTTCCCGGGTGGCCCGCCCGGAAGAACACGTGACCGGTGTCGGCGTCCGCGACGGCGAACGTCCGCAGGTCCCAGTTGTCGGCCCCTTCGGCCTCGGTGACGTGCCGGATCGTGAAGCCGCCCGCCAGCGCCGAACGCGGCAGGCAGGAGGGCAACCGGCCCGTCCACGTGTGCTCGGCGTACGGGGTGTCCCCCGTTTCGCCTGGCCCGTCGATGACGAAATCCTGTCCGGCCAGGCTGATGATCTCCGTGGAGTCGTCCCGGAGACCGTCCTTTCCAGTGCCGATGGTGAACTCCACCGAGCAGATCTCGGACGGGTCGACGGCGTGGGCCGCGCGGGGCACGATCAACAAAGGAAGACATAAAGCGATAACGGCCATAAGCCGGGCACGCAGGGCCATCAGGGAGCTCCTCAGCGGGCGGTCAATCACCCTACTTTCGCAAAACTCCGCGATATTAGGAGCCTTTTGTTGACAGTGCGGACCGAATAGCGATTTTTGTCACCACCGCGTGGTGATGAACGACCCCGGCGCGAGCCCCGGACGGCGTCGACGCTCGGGCTCCGGAACGTCACGGACAGATCAGCGCTTCGTGGTGCACCGGGGCCGGTCGCACGAACCCGAGTGGAGGGCCCTCCGTCGGGCGACGACATGTGGCCCGGCTTTGCCGTGGCTTTCATCCGCCGGTCCTACCGTGTGCTGGTGACGTCTTTTCACCGGTACCTCGCGGAGGAGGTCGCGGTCGACCACGCGGCGGGGCTCGTCCCCCGGCGCGAGGCGCTGCACCGCCTGACCCTTCTCGGGCTGGCGGCACCCGCCGCCGGCGCGCTGCTCGCGGCCTGGGAAACCGGCGGGGAGAACGCGACCGCGTCGGCCGCTACGGGATCCGGCACGGCGACGGTGACAGCGGTGACGGCGACGGCGACCACCGTGCCACCGGACGGCGCCCCGCCTGCGGGGCCCTCGCCCCTGCCGACCGAGGAGATCATCTTTTCCGGCGCCGAGACCGGCGTCACCCTCAGGGGTACCTGGGCGGCGCCCGCGCAGCCGCGGGGCGCGGTGCTGGTCATCCACGAGAACCGCGGGCTCACCGATCACATCCGGTCGGTCGCCGGGCGCCTGGCGGCCGACGGCTACTGCGCGCTCGCCGTCGACCTGCTCTCCCGCGAGGGCGGGACCGCCTCCTTCGAGGACCCGGCGCAGGCCACCGCGGCGCTGGGCGCCATCTCCCCCGAGCGCCTCGCCTCGGACATGAAGGCCGCCCTGGGCGAGCTGGAGCGGGGCGCCCCCGGCAAGAGGCTCGGCGTCACCGGTTTCTGCTTCGGCGGCGCCATGACCTGGCTGCTGCTCGCCTCGGACGAGCCGCGCCTGTCGGCGGCCGTCCCGTTCTACGGCCCGCTTCCCGACGACGCCGACCTCTCCGGGTCCAGGGCCGCCGTCCTCGCGATCTACGCCGAGCGGGACGACCGGGTCAACGCCACCCGCGACGAGGCCAAGACCGCCCTGGAGAGGGCGGGCCTGGAACACGAGCTCGTGACGTTTCCCGGCGTCGACCACGCCTTCTTCAACGACACCGGCCCGCGGTACGACGCCGGTGCCGCCGCCGAGGCGTACCGGCGCGTCCTGGACTGGTTCGGCCGTCACCTGGCCTGAGCGCCCCCGTGGCTCACTGGCCTGAGCGCCCCCGTGGCTCACGCGCCCGCGTACCCCCGCGTCCCCGTACCCCGGCCCCGCCCGTACCCCGGCCCCGTCCCCCTCGGCCGGCGGACGGCACGACGGGCCAGGCGCCGGGGAGGGACAGGACGGCGGGCGAGGCGGGGACGGGACGGCGGGGCTCAGCTCACGTCGAGGCCCGCTCGGTGGAGATTCCCCCGGGCAGGCCGGTCACCACGACCTCTCCCTCCCGGTCGACGGCCGCGCTCACCTCCGCTCCGGCGACCCGCAGGCCGCGGGCGGAGACCGCGCCCAGGGGGGCGCCGGCGAGCGGGCGAAGCAGCAACCGGCCCCCGGGCACGTCGGGGTAGAGGCCGAGTGCCGCGTGCACGATGGTCACCGCGGCGGCGGCGGACCAGGCCTGCGGGCGGCAGGCGGCGGGGTAGGGCACGGGGCGTCCGAGCGCCGAGCGGTCGTCGCCGCCGAACAGCTCCGGCAGCCGGTAGCCGAACGTCTCGCCCGCCGCGAGCAGCCCCTCGGCCAGGGTCGCCGCGTGCGTGGCGAATCCGGCGCGGGCCAGCCCGGCGACCACGATCGCCGTGTCGTGCGCCCAGATCGACCCGCAGTGGTAGGACAGCGGGCTGAAGCCGCCCGCGTTCGCCGACATCGTCCGCAGGCCGAAGCCACCGGCCATCTCCGGGGAGACGAGGAGGTCGGCGATCTGAGCCTCCTCGGGCCCGGTGAGCAGGCCGGTGCCGAGGAGGTGCCCGATGTTGCTGGTCAGCGCGTCGACCGGGCGCTTGTCCCGGTCCAGGGCCAGGGCGGGGAACCTCCCGCTCGGCCCGTCCACCCAGAAGCGGGCCCGGAAGCGCTCGGCCAGCGCCGCGGCGTGCTCGCGCCAGCGGGCCGCGCCGGGACGGCCGAACGCCTCCAGCAGGTCGGCGCCCTGCCGGGCCGCCTGGTGGGCGTAGCCCTGCACCTCGACCAGGGCGATCGGCGGCTGGGCCTGGCGGCCGTCGTGGAAGCGCAGCGCGTCGCCGGAGTCCTTCCAGCCCTGATTGGCCAGGCCCCGGCCGCTGGTGTCGACGTACTCGATGAAACCGTCCCCGTCGGGGTCGGCGGGCCCGCCGAGCCAGCCGAGGGCGGCCTGCAGGTGGGGCAGCAGCGCGGCGATCTCCTCGGCGGGGGCGCCCCAGCGCCAGGCGTCGTGCAGCAGGCCGATCCACAGCGGCGTGGCGTCGATCGTGCCGTAGTAGGCGGCGGGCAGGTACAGGCCGTTGCCCTCGACCGCGAAATCGTGCCGGCGCAGCTCGTGCATGATCTTCCCGGGGGCCTCGCCGGAGCCGGGGTCGATCTTGGTTCCCTGCCTGCGGGCCAGCACCCGCAGGGTGCCCATCGCCAGTTCCGTGCCGAGCGGCAGCAGCATGCGGGCGGCCCAGATGCTGTCGCGGCCGAAGAGGGTGAGGAACCAGGGCACTCCCGCGCCGAGGAAGGTGTCACCGGGGGCGGCGGTCTCGGCCAGCCGCAGCGAGCGCAGGTCGTCCATGGACTGCTCGAAGAGCCTGCTCAGCCGGTGGTCGCCGGCGACGACCCGGGGTTCCCCCTCCCCCACCGCCCACTCGGCGGGGCGGCCGGGCGCGGTCACCACGGCCTGCGGGTCGTGCACCTCGACCCTCCAGGACAGGGTGACCCGGCCGCGGGGCGCCAGCTCGACCGGCCAGCGCAGGAAACCCGTGCGCGCGTACCCGGTGGACACAGCGGACACAGCGGACCCAGCGGACCCAGCGGACCCGGTGGACCCGGTGAACTCGGCCCGCGCGCCCGTACCGGTCGCCGTGACCCGCACTCCGCCGGAGTGCCAGGAGATCTCACCGGGCGCGGTGCGCTCCGGCGCGGCCTCCGCGGTGTCGCCGCCCGACTTGACCACCTCGATGGGGGCGAAGTCGCAGCCCAGCTCCAGGCTCACGACGGCGGTGACGGGAACGGTCGCGCTGGAGACGATCTCGACACGCTCTTCCATGCCGCCCGGTACGACCTGCCGGAACCGCTCGATCCGTACAGTGGGATCGGGGACGGGATCACCCAGCCATCGGGCCAGCGTGACGAACCTGGTGGCGCCCGGCCCCTGCGGCGCGTGGCCGACGGCCTCGGGCTCGCGGCCGTCGATCGTCAGGGTGGCCTGCGACAGGGCGCGGGAGTCCGCGTGGAACACGCCCTGGACACCGGCCGGGCGGATCTGCCCGTCCTCGCCGCTCAGCGCGACGGTCGGCGCCAGCACGGTGCTGACGAGGTCGTGCAGCAAGGGCTGGAGGCGGTGGGCAGCGGCGGGACCGGCCGCCGTGACCGCCTGAAGGGTGGGGGATGAGGCGTCGTCGAGCACGACTTGCTCCCTGAGATCGTGTCGAGCCGGTGACGCCTTGACAGACGACGGCCGGGGGGTGCACATTGCGGAACACTCTCTTTACTTGAACGATCCAACCATTACGCTCCGTTTACTTGAACGATCCAATCATGCCTCATACCCCTTTGAACGTTCAAACCCCAGAAAGGTATATATGGCTACAAAGGTGACGATCACTGACGTCGCGCGCCGTGCCGGGGTGTCGCGTCAGACGGTGTCGAACGTGCTCAACAGCCCCGAACTGGTCCGCGAGGAGACTCGCGACCGGGTGCGGGAGGCCATCGAGACGCTCGGCTACCGGGCCAGCCAGGCCGCGCGGCAGATGCGTACCGGCCGCTCGCGACTGATCGCCACGCGCATCGAGCCCGACCGGGACGGGATCAACGGCTCGGTGCTGGACCGGTTCCTGCACGGGCTCACCGCCTCGGCGGCCCGCGCCGGATACCGGATCCTGCTGTACGCGGCGGGCGACGAGCGTTCGGAGATCGACACCTTCGACGACCTGGTCGGCAGCCACGAGCCGGACGCCTTCGTGCTCACCAGCACCTACCACGGCGACGGCCGCCCCGCGTGGCTGCGCGAGCGGCGGCTGCCGTTCGTCACGTTCGGGCGGCCCTGGGGGAACACCGGAAACGCCGGGGACCCGGGTGACGCCTCCGGCGATCCGGGGTACCCCTGGGTCGACGTGGACGGCGCGGCGGGCACCGCGGCGGCCACCCGCCACCTGCTCGACGCGGGTCACCGGCGGATCGGGTTCCTCGGCTGGCCGCCGGGCTCCGGCGTGGGCGACGACCGCAGGTCCGGCTGGGCCAGGACCCTCGCCGCCGCCGGGGTCGACCCGGCGGGCCTGGACCAGGCCACGGACGACGGGGTGGCCGACGGCGAGAAGGCGGCCCGCGACCTGCTGCGCGCCGAGCAGCCGATCACCGCGCTGGTCTGCGCCAGCGACTCGCTCGCCCTCGGCGCGCTGCACGCCGTCCGTTCCCTGACGGCCTCGGGACAGCTGACCGCCTCCGGGCGCCTGACGGCCGAGGGACGTCTCACGGTCGGGGGGCGGGCCGGTGGCGAGGAGGGGCTCCCGGTCCGCGTGATCGGTTTCGACGACACGCCGGTGGCGAAGGCGGTGGGGCTCAGCAGCGTCAGCCAGCCGCTGGCCGCGGCCGCGGCCGGCTGTGTCGGCCTGCTCACCCGGCTGTTCGACCCGCCCTCCCCCGGTGACCGCGGTGACTCCGGTGGATCCGACGGGTCCGGTGGATCCGACGGGTCCGGTGGGTCCGGTGGGTCCGGTGGACCCGGCGACCCGTACGACCCCGAGGCCGGTGGGCCTCGCACGCACGTCCTGCTCCAGCCGTCCCTGGTCCTGCGGCAGTCGTCATGACCGCATGATCACCTGACTCTCCTTCAGACCACCCCCCAGAAGATTGGAAGACCACGATGAAACAGCCGACCAAGCAGCACAGCCTCCGTACCGCGGCGCTCGCCGCGCTCGCCGCGGGCACCCTGGCGACCTCGGCCGCCTGCGGCAGCGGTTTCGACGACTCCGCCGGCCAGAGCGCCGCCCCGCAGAGCAGCGGGCCCGCCAAGCTGCAGGTTCTCATCGGCTCCTCGGGCGACGCGGAGACGAACGCGCTGCGCGCCGCCGCCCAGACGTGGTCGGCGTCCTCGGGCAGCACCGCGACGATCACCCCCGCCCAGGACCTGACCCAGCAGCTCGGCCAGGCGTTCGCCGGAAGCAACCCGCCGGACGTGTTCTACGTCGACGCAGCGCGCTTCGCCGACTACGCGAGCGTCGGGGCGCTGGAGCCGTACGCGGACAAGATCTCCGACTCCGCCGACTTCTACCCCGGCCTGCGCGAGACGTTCACCCACAACGGCACCTTCTACTGCGCGCCCAAGGACTTCTCCACCCTGGCGCTGATCGTCAACGACGACCTGTGGAAGAAGGCCGGGCTCACCGACGCCGACGTGCCGACCACCTGGGAGCAGCTCACCTCGGTCTCCAGGACGCTCAAGGAGAAGGTGCCGGACGTCACCCCGCTGGTCATCGGCGACACCCGCGACCGGGTCGGCGCGTTCATGGTGGAAGCCGGCGGCTGGATCGTGAGCCCCGACGGCAAGAAGGCCACCGCGGACACCCCCGAGAACGTCGCGGGCCTGAGCTACGTGCAGGGCCTGCTGAAGGACAAGCTCGCCCAGTTCCCCAAGCAGGTGGACGCGGGCTGGGGCGGAGAGGCGTTCGGCAAGGCCAAGGCCGTGATGACCATCGAGGGCAACTGGATCAAGGGCGCGATGAAGGCCGACTACCCGGACGTCGAGTACAGCGCCCACGAGCTGCCGGCCGGTCCCAAGGGCAAGGGCACCCTGTCCTTCACCACCTGCTGGGGCATCGCCGCCAAGAGCAAGTACAAGGAGCAGGCGATCGCCTTCGTCGAGGCGATGACCAAGGCCGACCAGCAGATGGCCTTCGCCAAGGCCTTCGGCGTGATGCCCTCGCGCCAGTCGGCCAAGGACGCCTTCACCCAGGCCTTCCCCGAGGACGCGCCGTTCGTCGACAGCGCCGAGTACGCCCAGGGGCCGGTCAACGCCGCCAAGATGGACAGCGTGCTCGCCGACTTCGACACCGCGATCCAGCAGCTGCCCGCCGGTGACCCCAAGAAGATCCTGGCGAACCTGCAGAAGAACACCCAGGCCGCGCTCGGCAACTGAGTCAGCCCGGTGCGCGGCCCCCGGAACGTTCCGGGGGCCGCGCACCGGACGTGAGGGAGACTTGACGTGGCCGAGACAACGACCGCACCGCGGCGTCCCGCGCGCCGCCTTGGCGACAGGGCCAGGGAGAACATCGCGGGCTGGCTCTTCGTGGCGCCGGTGGTGGTGATCCTCACCCTGTTCCTGCTGCTGCCGATCGGGATGGCGCTGTGGGTGAGCCTCACCGACTGGAACGGCCAGGGCAGCCCGTTCCGGGCGCAGGTGCCGTTCGTCGGCGTGGACAACTACACCGAGCTGTTCACCAAGGACAACCTGGCCCGCCTGAACTTCATGACGAGCCTGCGCAACAACTTCTACTACGTGCTGGTCGTGGTGCCCGCCCAGACGATCCTGGCACTCGGCCTGGCGCTGATCGTCAACCGCCGGATGCTGAAGGGCAAGACCTTCTTCCGCACCGCCTTCTTCTTCCCCTCGGTGACCAGCTCGGTGGCGATCAGCGTCCTGTTCCTGTTCATCTTCAGCAACTCCGGCGCGGTCAACCAGCTGCTCGCGTTCGTCGGCGTCGACGGGCCACCGTGGTTCTCCGACGCGCGGGGCGTGCTGCACGTGCTGCTGGGCTCCGTCGGCCTGGTCGACCCGGAGGCGCCCCCCGCGGCGCTGACCGCCGGCGGCCCGTTCGGGCTGTCGTGGTGGGACTGGCTGTCGGGCCCCAGCGTGGCCATGTGCACGATCATCATCCTGGTCGTCTGGACCACCTCGGGCACGTTCATGCTCATGTTCCTCGCCGCGCTCCAGGACATCCCGGTGACCCTGGAGGAGGCGAGCATGCTGGACGGCGCCGGCTCCCGCCAGCGCCTGCGCTACGTGACGCTGCCGATGCTCAAACCGACCCTGTTCCTCGTCCTCACGCTCGGCCTGATCGCCACCTGGCAGGTCTTCGACCAGGTGTACGTGATGAGCCAGGGCAAACCCGCGAAGACCACGCTGACCCCGGCCTTCCTGTCGTACCAGACGGCCTTCAAGGAGCTGGACTACGGCTCCGGCGCCGCCATCTCGTTCGTCCTGTTCGTGCTCATCGTGGTACTGGCGGCGTTCCAGCGGTGGGTCATGCGCGACAGGGACGCCAAGGGCGGCGGCACCGCGAGGCGCCGCGCCCCGCGCCCCGCGTCACGCCCCGCGTCACGCCAGAGGAGGGCATGATGTCCGCGGTCAAGACCCGTTCCGCCCCCGCCCGCCCGGAGGGGGCGGGCGGGGGGATCCGCTCGCTGGTCTCCACCTTCGGCGGGTACGCCGTCCTGGTCTTCTTCTCGCTGGTCTTCCTCTACCCGTTCGTCATCCAGGTCGCCAACGCGTTCAAGACCGAGCCCGACGCCGCGGCCAACCCGCTCTCGCCGATCCCCGACCCGGTGACGATGGCCGGTTTCGAGCGCGTGTTCGCCGACACCGGCATGCCGCTGTGGCTGGGCAACTCGCTGCTGGTGACCGTCGTCATCACCGTCGGCCGGGTGTTCCTCGACTCCCTGGCCGGGTACGCGCTCGCCCGGCTGCGCTTCCGGGGACGCAGGGCGCTCTTCACCGGGATCGTCGCGATCATGGCGGTCCCGGGGGTGGTGTTGTTCATCCCGAAGTTCCTGGTGCTGAACCAGCTCGGCATCTATGACAGCTACACCGCGCTGATCCTGCCGATCATCGCGGACGCGGCCGGGGTGTTCATCATGAAGCAGTTCTTCGAGTCGATCCCGGTGAGCGTGGAGGAGGCGGCGCGGATCGACGGGGCGGGCCGGTTCCGCACCTTCTGGTCGGTGGTGCTGCCGATGGGACGCCCCGCCGTCATCACCCTGACGATCATCTCCTTCCAGAGCAGCTGGAACGAGTTCCCGCACACCCTGGTGGCCGTCCAGGACCCCAGCCTCTTCACCCTGCCGCGCGGCCTGGCCGACCTGGTCAGCGGCTCCCTCGGGCTCGGCAGCCAGTATCCGCTGAAGCTCGGCGCGGCGGTGCTCGCGACCATCCCGGTCGCGATCATCTTCGTGATCTTCCAGCGCTACTTCATCCGCGGCGCCAACGAGGGCGCGGACAAGGGTTGACGAAGCGCGATGAGTAGCGCGTCCGTACCGGGTAGGTCTGGGGAATGCTCATCTTCGGTTTGCGTACCGTGGCCCGTCAGCTCGGGGTCGTGACCCTGATCTGCCGCAACTGCGGCAACACGGCGGCGCAGGTGCTGTCGCGACGGGTCACCAAGTTCAGCCTGTTCTTCATCCCGCTGTTCCCGGTACGGACGAGATACGGAATGCAGTGCACCTTCTGCGCGGCCTCGTACACGATCTCCAAGGACGAGGCGACCCGGCTGGCGGTCCACTGAGACCCCCGCCCACCTGCGCACATAACGGACTATCAGATTAAAGGGGGAATGTGTCTGAAACAAACAAAGAAGTGTTAATTATTTACACTTGTCGCGTTTCTGCTTTACGGTGCCGAATCAGCCGGTGTCCGGATGGGACCCGGACCCCGATTCCCGAGGAGGCTCCGTGCAGAACGCACGGCCGCGCTCGCACCGCCGGTCAGCCGCGATCCTGTCCGCCGTTCTCGCCGCCCTGCTCCTCGTGCCCGCCCAGGCGGCGGGCGCCCGGTCGGCGGGCCCCCTGGCGGACGCCTTCGCTCGCGCCTCCGCCGCGTACGACGTGCCGCGCGACCTGCTCGTGGCACTCGCGTACGCGGAGACGCACCTCGACGGGCACGACGGCGAGCCGAGCGCGAGCGGCGGGTACGGGATCATGCACCTGGTCAGCAACCCCGTCGTGCGCGCGCTGGAAAGCGCGGCCCAGCTGACCGGCCGGCCGGCGGCGACGCTGAAGCAGGACGACGCGGCCAACATCCTCGGCGGCGCCGCGGTGCTGCGCTCCCACGCAGACGCGCTCGGCCTCGACGCCACCGCCAGGAAGGACGCCGGGCGGTGGTACCCGGCCGTGGCCAGGTACGGCAACGCCTCCAGCTCCGAGACGGCCAGGCTGTACGCCGACACCGTCTACGACCTCCTCGGCAAGGGCGTCCGGGCCACCACCGCGGACGGCGAGGTCGTCACCGTCACGCCCGTGGAACTGCAGACCGACCGCGGCGTCTACGAGGGCGTGCGGGAACTGGCCGCCAAGGCCCCGAGCCCGGACTACCCGGCCGCGAGCTGGGTGGCCGCCCACGCCGGCAACCGGACCGCCGCGAGCAGGCCGAGAAGCTCCAAGATCGACCGGATCGTCGTCCACGTCACCCAGGGGGCGTACGCGGGCACGCTCTCCTGGTTCCAGAACCCCGCCGCGAAGGTCTCCGCGCACTACGTCGTCCGTTCCTCCGACGGCGACGTCACCCAGATGGTCCGCGACAAGGACGTCGCCTGGCACGCGGGGAACCGGTCCTACAACACCAGGTCGATCGGGATCGAGCACGAGGGGTTCGTCAACAAGGCCTCCTGGTTCACCGACGCGATGTACCGAGCCTCGGCGGCCCTGACCCGCGCCCTCTGCGACAAGTACGGCATCCCCAAGAACCGCTCGCACATCATCGGGCACAACCAGGTCCCCGGCGCCACGCACACCGACCCGGGCTCCCACTGGGACTGGGCCAAGTACATGCGCTACGTCACCGGGAACACCGCCCCCTGGTCGGCGACCGCCGACAACGCCACCTCCGGCGCGTTCACCGCGAGCGCGAACTGGACCGCCTCCACCGCCGCCGCCGGGCGCCACGGCCCCGACCACCGCCAGGCGAAGCCGGTGACCGCGAGCGATGTCGCCTGGTACCGGCTCGCCGTCCCCGCCGCGGCCACCTACCAGGTCGAGGTCTGGTACCCGGCCGCCCCCGGCCACAACAGCTCGGCCCCGTACATCGTCGCCACCTCCGCCGGGAGCAGGACGGTCTACGTCGACCAGCGCGCCGGCGGCGGCGCCTGGCGAAGTATCGGGACGTTCTCCCTGAAGGCCGGGACGTACAACGCCGTCGGCGTCAGCCGCTGGACCTCCGGCACGGGCCTCGTCATCGCCGACGCCGTCCGCCTCACCCGGCTCTGACGACCTCCACCCGGGACGCGGCACGCGCACCGAGCAAGGCGTTCCAGTTCGCCGGGGTGCTGGAGTGGGCAGTCGTCGGACGCCTTCGGCGAAGACGCCGCCCGCGTCCGGACCGGCACCGCGCCCCGGATCATGGCGAGCAGGCCCGCGATAGCGACGGGTTGTGCCGGGGATGGCGGCCGTCCGTAGAGAAGTCCGAGAGGTGACCGCAGGCTTCTCGCCAGGTTGGAACGCTCCAGGCTGTCGCCCGGACTGGCCTATATGCCCTAATTTGATCACGCTTGCGTCACAGAAAGCCGAGTTTGACCTGCACTCATTACCAACCGTCACATTTACGGGTTGTCAGAAAGTCCATTCACTGTGCGGGACCGGCGCAGGTGAAACCCGCTACCCGGTCACACGAACCCGCGCTCCCATCATCGGATGATCACGCTTTGGCGTATTGACCGCTTTCCTGCACTTATGTCTTGATTCAGAGGTTTTTGGTTTTTCCTTATTTCCCTGACCTCGTGAGTGGAGCCTCGTGCGCCTGTTTTCCCCCCACCGCCTCACCCCACCCGAAACCTCCGGGCCCGAGCCCTACCGACGGCGCAAACGGTTACGCCGACGACGTTTGATCGCTACCGCGGTCGCCGCCACCCTGCTGGCCTCCACCGCCCCGGCCGGCCCGGCACTGGCCCAGACCTCCGCGGTCTCGACCGAGCCGGGAATGCTGTCGCGGTTGACCTCCTGGGTCAGCGCCGGCCTCAGCGATCTGTTCGCCGAAACCCCGCACGGACAAATGCACGCCGGCACCGGTGCGGCCCCGTTGCCCGGCCGTTCCGGCACTTCGGCGTCGGGCAGGCCAAAGCCGCAGCCGCCGGGTAAGCGCGTCAAGGAGTTGATCGCCCAGCGCTCGGCGCGTGGCACGGTCTTCGAACTGGAGGACGGCCGGCTGCAGGCCGAGGTGTCCACGGTTCCCCAGCACTACCGTGACACCGACGGCAAATGGCAGAAGATCGACACTCGGATCGGTGCCGCCACCGACGACGGCTTCACCCACGGCAACGACACCAGCGGGTTTTCCTCCCGGTTCGGCGAGGCCACCGACAAGCTGGCCAAGATTCAGCTGGGCAAGCGGCAGCTGATGCTCGGCGTGGCCGGGCCCGCCAAGAAGCTCACCCCGAAGGTGGAAGGTTCCACGGTCCGCTACGGCGGCGTGTGGGACGGCACCGACCTGGTCTACAAGGTCACCCCCGAGGGGGTGAAGGAATACCTGGTGCTGTCCAAGCCGCCGGCCGCCGGTGCGTCGTTCGCCTTCACCGTCACAACCGGCGGGGTGCAAGCCGCGCAGAACCCCGACGGGTCGATCGCGTTCACCGCCGACGGCGCGGACGCGCCGACCTTCACCATCCCCGCCCCGTTCATGATCGACTCGACGGACGATCCGGCCTCGCCGTACGGCAAACGCCACAGCACGGCGGTGACGCAGACGCTGACCCAGCAGGGCGCCGAGGCGACCATCACGCTGACGCCGGACGCGGCCTGGCTGGCCGCCCCCGAGCGCACCTGGCCGGTGGTGATCGACCCCACGATCACGGTTCAGGCCAACGGGTTCGACGGCAGTGACACCTACGTCAACTCCGCGGCCAAGACCACCAACTACGACGGCTCGTGGAAGCTGCCGGTCGGCAAGATCTCCTCTACCGGGATCAACCGGGCGCTGCTGTACTTCAACATGCCCTCGGAGATCGAACTCGGTACCCGGGTCGATGACGCCCACCTGGAGACCTATTTCGACCAGGCGCTCGGCGAGCCGGGTCCGGTGACGGTGGCCGCGCACGAGATCACCAGCGAGTGGTCCGGTGGGGATGTCACCTGGAACACCCAGCCCACCATCGCCGCGACGGCGGCCGCGAGTGTGGTGCGTAACACCGGGGAGCTGTCGCGCCGGCATTCCTTCGACGTCACCGCGATGGTCAACGGCTGGTACTCCTCGTATGAGGCGCCGATGAACGGCATCATGCTCAAGGCCGCCGACGAGACCTCCACCGGGAAGATCGCCGGCCCGGTGTATGCGGCCGGCGAGGATCTCTACGGCGGCGACGGTATGACCGGGGAGACGGCCACCTTCCCCAAGCTGGTCGTCACCTACGGCAACCCGGGGGTGGTGCTGAAGCCGGTCACCACCGCGACCTCGGTGGGCGCGTCGCTGTCGTGGGCGCCGTATGCCGACCCCACCCCTGATGACGCCTCCGATGACCTGGCCGAGTACCGGCTGTATCGGTACTGCCCGTCGGGTTGTCAGCTCAGCGGCGGTCACAGCAGCGGCGGCGATGAGCTGGTGGCGGCGATCAACCCCACCGCCACCTCCTATGTCGACACCAGCAGCGGCGGCGATCCGGAGGCGGTCGCCGACCCGTCCTACACCCATGAGGCCACCTACTGGATCGAGGCGGTGCTGAAGAACGGCCAGGCCGTCGCCTCACCGGAGCAGACGGTGATCCTGCCCCGCCCGGGTCAGGTCTCCAAGATCCTCTACGCCGGCGCCGACGCCACCCTGGCCTCCGGCGAGCCGGCCGCCGCCCACGATCAGGTGAGCGGGCAAAAGTGGCTGCAGGTGGCCAACACCGCCACCACCCTGGCCACCACTCGCGCGGTGGTGCAGTTCGCCGACTACGCCACCGAGATTCCGGCTGATGCCCAGGTCACCGAGGCGACGTTGTCGCTGTGGGAGACCAACAGCACCGGCACCGGTGCGGCGTTCACCGCCCACAAACTCACCCGCGGCTTCGACGAGGCCGCCACCTGGGCCAAGGCCACTACCGCCACCTCCTGGAGCGCGGCGGGCGGCGACTTCGAGGCGGCCGCGCTCGCCACCGTGTCCGGGGTCAGCGCACAGCCGGGCTGGCGCAAATGGGCCGTCACCAATGCTGCCCAGGCGTGGAGTGCGACCCCGGCCGCCAACCACGGCCTGCTCGTCAAGGTCGCAGCCGAGGCCGGATCGGCCAAGCAGTCGGTACAGTTCCTGGCCTCTGAGGCCGACGAGCCGGTGCTGCGCCCCCGGCTGCGGGTCACGTATGTGGAGAAGACCTCCGGCTCGTCGGCGTTCTACGTGCCGGGCACCCCGGAGCGGATGGACGTCGGCGCCACCACCCAGATTCCGGTGGTCATCACCAACACCACCACCCAGACCTGGCCGGCGGCCTCCACGAAGGTGGGTTATTTCTGGAAGCTGCCCGACGGCACCGACATCTCCACCACCGCCAACCAGCTGAAGACCGCACTGCCGGCCACCCTGGCCCCGGGGCAGAGCGCCGTGGTCTACGCCGACGTCAAGGCGCCCACCCTGTCGGCCGAGGGCAACAAGGCCGAGGCCGTATCCCTGGTATGGGACGTCCAAGACACCCTCACCAACAACTGGAAGTCCGCCTCCCACCAGCTGCCGCAACTGCCGCAGCAGATCCGCCTCGACTCGCCCACCTCCGACCTGCTGGGGGCGGAGAAGTTCTACGCCTACACCGGTAAGAACACCGGCGCCGGCACCACCGCGCTGGTCAACCCTTACGCCGGCAACGTGGTGTGGGGCTACAACGCGTTTTCCAACCCCTCCCGCGGCATCTCCACCTTCGCCCGGATGACCTACAACAGCCTCGACACCAGTGCCTCGTCGATGGGTTACGGCTGGTCGTTGCAGGCCTCGACGTTGCAGCGGCTCGGCTCGCAGGTCTACTTCCACCCGCCGGGTCAGGACTGGCCCTCCCAGGTGCGCCTGACCGACGGCGACGGCACCACGCATGTGTGGACGCTGGACACCCACGGCCAGGATGTGGGCGACTGCGAGGTCGACACCTGCGACTACACCCACCCGCGCGGCATCCACCTGTATCTGCAGAAGACCGACCCCTCCTCGTTCGAGGATCGCGAGCTGGCGGCGCAGCGCACCTGGGTGTTCACCAAGCCTGATCGCACCCAGTTCTTCTACGACGAGGAGGGTTTTCAGTCGGCGATCGTCGACAAGAACGGCAACACCATGGCGTTCACCTACGAGCGCCGCAAGTCCAACAACAAGCCGACCAAGTTCCTGCAGCACATCACCGACGCCGCCGGGCGGCGTACCCTGAGCCTGACCTACTACGCCAAGGGCCAGGACTACACCTACATCAACGACGCCGGCGCCGAGGTGGAGGCCACCAAGCTGACCAACCCGCACATCATCGACACCGTGGAGTCGATGACCGACATCGCCGGGCGGAAGGTCGCCTTCACCTACAGCGACAAGGGCCTGATGGCCAAGATGGTCGACGGCGCCGGCGACCCCGAGGCCAAGACGTTCCGCTTCACCTACGACGCCACCCAGGGCAACAAGAACGTCAAGCTGGTGAAGGTCGAGGACCCGCGGGGCAACACCACCGCGTTGAAGTACTACGAGGCGCCGGTCGACCCCAAGGACAAATGGAAGGTCGAGACCCTCACCGACCGGCTCGGCGGGGTGACGACGTTCGACTACGTCGACCCCGACGGCCCGCAGGGCGGCGTGATCCACGCCACGGTCACCGACCCGCTGCAGCACGCCACGAAGTACGTGCTGGACGCCTACGGCCGGCCGGAATCGATCGTCAACGCCAAGAACGAGACCACCGCGCTGGCCTGGGACCCTGATCACAACGTGGTCAAGCTGACCGAGGCCAACGGCGCGTTCGCCACCTGGAAGTTCGATCAGAAGACCGGCTACCCGCTGGAGCTCAAGGACGCCGAGGCCAACCACAACAACACCGCCCCCACGGTGCTGGGCTATCAGAGCTTCCTGAACGGTTACGTCGCCGACCTGACCGACAAAACCAGCCCGGAGGGCCGTAAGTGGAGCTTCGGCTACGACGCCAAGGGCAACCTCAAGACGGTCACCGACCCGCTCGGCGTCGCCTCCCCGACAGCCGGGGACTACACCACCTCCTACGACTACGACCCGCTCGGCCAGCTGACCAAGAGCACCGACGCCAACGGCAACCCCACCACTTACGGCGACTACCACCCCTCCGGCTACCCGGAGAAGATCACTGACGCGTACGACAACGCCACGGTGACGTCATATGACGTACGCGGCAACGTGACCTCGGTGACCGACGCGCTGGGCAAGAAGACCACCCAGACCTACGACATCTTCACCCGGCCACTGGAGAGCAAGACTCCCAAGGACCAGGACGCCGGGAAGTTCATCACTACTCCGGCCCCGGTCTACGACCGCAACGACAACATCACCAAGGCGACCGCGCCCAACGGGGCGATCTCAACGGCGCTCTACGACAAGGCCGACCAGCTGCTGGAGTCGTTACTGCCGAAGGACGCCGCCGACGGGCCGGAACGCAAGGCGTCCTTCAGCTACGACCTGGCCGGCAACCTGAAGACGCAGACCGAGCCCAAGGGCAACCTCACCGCCGAGGCGGGCGACTTCACCACCACGTATGCCTACGACCCGATCTACCAGCTGACCGACGTGCTCAACGCCGCCCAGCACAAGATCACCTACGTTTACGACAACGTCGGCAACACGGTCAAGGTCATCGACCCGCGCAAGAACGCCACCGCCGACACGAACGACTACACCACCATCTCCACCTACGACCGCAACCACCGCCTCACCCACGTGAAGGACGCCGCCGGGCACGAGACCAGTAATGAAGTCGACCTGGACGGCCTGGTCAAGACCGCCACCGACGCCGAGGGCAACATCACCCTCATCACGCTGGACAAGCGCGGCGACATGGTCGAGACCAAGGTCCCGCACTCGGTCACGGACGGGACGATCAAGTACACGACCACGCAGTTCGTCTACGACCAGGTCGGCAACCGCACCAAGGTCATCACCCCGCGCGGGGTGGAGACCACCGACGATGCGGCCGACTTCATCGCCGAGACCACATACGACAAGCTCAACCGCCCGGCCGAGGAGATCTTCCCGTTCGACAAGGACGACCCGAAGTACAACACCCCCGACTCGGTGAAGTACGCCTACGACCAGGTGTCCCGGCTGAAGGAGATCTCCGCGCCGCCCTCGCACGGGCAGACCATCCGTAACATCACCACGATGACCTACTGGGACAACGGCTGGTCCAAGACCACCACCGACCCGTGGGACATCAAGACCACCTACGACTACAACACCCTCGGAGCGCAGACCAACCGCACCGTCACCAGCGCGGGCGGCTCCTCCCAGCGGGCGCTGGACTGGTCCTACTACCCCGACGGCAAGCTCAAGACCCACTCCGACGACGGCGCCCCGCTCGGCCTGGACGTGGTGCTCGACGACAACTCCGACACCGGTCAAGTCACCGTCACCGGCTCCTGGACCACCATCGGCACCAACAGCGTGGGCACCGGGCCGGCGGCCACGGTTGAGCCGGGCACCGGCTTCACCGGGTATGACTACGCCCTCGCCCCGGCCGGCACCGGCACCGGTTCCTTCACCTGGAACCTCACCACCCCCTCGGCCGGAAAGTACAAGGTCCACGTCAAGTACCCCACCGGGGCGACCGCGACGAACGCCAAGTACACGATCAAGCACGACGGCGGTCAGGCGACCGCCACCATCGACCAGACCGCTCGCGCGGGTGAGTGGGTCAGCCTGGGCGAGTTCACCTTCACCGAAGGCAACGCCCACTCGGTCACGCTGACCGATGAGGCCAACGGCATCGTCGCCGCGGACGCGGTCAAGCTGGTGCGTGACACCACCGGCACCACCGACACCGAAAAGAAGGACTTCGCCTACACCTACGACCCCAACACCAACCTGACGAGGATCGCCGACAACTCCCCCACCGCGAAAATCGACACCTGGGACATCGCCTACACCGGCCTCAACCAGATCGATCGGATCCTCGAAAAGGTCGGCGGCGCAGGTGGCACGGTCAAGAACACCACCACCTACGCCTACAACGAAAACAGCGCCGTCACCGAACGCACCCACGACAAGACGCTGGCCACCTACCGCTACGACGTCCGCGACCTGGTCGACCAGATCGTCAACAAGAAGTCGGCCACCGACACCGGTCCGAAGACCACCACCTACACCTATACGCCCAAGGCCGAACGCCTCACCGAGGCCAAGGCCAACGGCAACACCGTCACCTACGACTACTTCCTCGACAGCCTGCTGCGGCACAGCATCGAGAAGAAGCCGAACGCCACGGTGGTCTCCGAGCACACCATCGGTTATCAGGGCAACCTGCACCGCAACCGTGACCTGGCGAAAATCCAGAACGCCGACAACCCCGGCGCCTACCTGGAAAACGAGTTCACCCACACCTACGATCCGCGCGACCGAATCGCCAAGTCCGTCAAGACCCCCATCGGCGGCGGCGCCGCGACCAGCGACACCTACAGTCACGACGCCAACAGCAACGTCTACGACCAGACGGTCCAGGGCAAGCAGACCACCTTCACCTTCGACCGTAACCGGCTGATGACCTCCGCCACCGCCGGACAGACCTCGACCTTCAACTACGACCCCTACGGCCGGCTGCGCACCATCACCGGCGGCGGCAAAACCCAGGAGAAGTACACCTACGACGGCTTCGACCACGTCGTCAAACACGAAAAGCTCGGTGACGCCGGCAGCACCGTCACCACCTACACCTACGACCCGCTGGACCGCACCACCGCCAAAACCGAAAAGACCGGCACCGCGAACGCGAAGACCACCGCCTACTCCTACCTCGGCCTGTCGGCCGAAGTCCTGGACGAAGAGGTCGCCGGCAAACTCACCCGCTCCTTCCAATACAGCCCGTGGGGCGAGCGGCTGTCGCAGGTGAAGGTCAAGGCCGACGGCGGGGAGGAAAGCTCTTACTACGGCTACAACGCCCACACCGACGTCGAGACCCTCACCTCCGAAACCGGCGACACTCGCGCCACCTACGGCTACACCGCCTACGGCTCCAACGACGACAAACTCTTCACCGGCGTCGACAAGCCCGATCCGGTCGATCCCACCGCCAAGGAGGAGTACAACCCCTACCGCTTCAACGCCAAACGGTGGGACAACTCCACCGGCATGTACGACATGGGGTTCCGCGACTACAACCCCGGCCTCAACCGCTTCCTCAGCCTCGACTCCTACAACGGCGCCCTGGCCGACCTGTCCCTCGGCACCGACCCCTGGACCTCCAACCGCTACGCCTTCACCGGCGGCAACCCCATCACCAACATCGAAATCGACGGTCATTACAACGTCGCCAGTTCAGACGGCGGTGGCCTGCCCGCTGCCCCCACGTCACCGTCCCCCTCTCCTGGACCATCACCGTCACCTTCATCAGAAACTCCTGCCAAGTCACGTCCGGTTGCCGCTTCGACCCCCAAGCCGACTCCGGGCGTGGATCCAGCCGGGCACGGACTCATGTGCAAGCTCAGTCCTGGGTCTTGCAAAATGACCTGGCAGGAGGTTACGCATAATCTGTTTGGCCCGATGTCGCTCGTGCCGGTAATCGGGGCGCCTTTCGTGGTAGCGGATGCCGCGGTGAGTTCCTCCGAGGGCGACTATGCCCCAGCTGGCTGGGCGGCAGCTGGATTTTTGCCTTTTGGCCAACTGGCAAGACTTGCCGGTAGGGTAGTGGTGGGCGCCGAGGAAGTGGCGGCTGTGAGAACGGCGCTCGCGGCAAGTGGAAACACGATCAAGACAAAGAGAAACATCGCCGTTGCTGGATACGATATTGACGGAGAAATGGGCAACCTCGCCGCAGTGAGTGGGAAGAACTCGCCTCCTGGGACAGTCGGCCTTCCGGCCAACTCGCGTTTCAAGCCAAATTGCACTGGTGGCGTTGATTGCCATCATAGGCCAGCCGACTCCGAGTACAAGATCCTTGAGCATCTCGCCGAGAAGCTTACACCTTCCTCACGGGGAACTATTAACCTCTACAGCGAGTTGGAGGTATGTCCGTCCTGTAGCCATGTCATCGATCAATTCAAATCCATGTTCCCCGGAGTTAAGATTAATGTCACATACGGTTGACGAATCCGCTTCCTATCGGGAAATCGAGAGATTTGCCGATAGGCTAACGGAATTAGGGGTGTCCTGTCGGCATCAAATTCAGGGCTGCACAGACGAAGAGGTCGAAGGAGTCGTGCACCATGCAGGGGAATTGAAACTCCCCGCTCCTTACATCGGCTTCCTGAGGCGGATGGGCCGAGGAGCAGGTTCCCTATTTCGCGGAACATCCATCTACTACCCCGAACCCCTAGAAGTCAATGATTATGCTCGCAAATTCGCGGAAGAGGACGACCCCGGACTGAGCACCGAAGGCCGATTCTTCTTCGCCCATCATCAGGGGTACCAGTTATACTTCTTTGATTCCGAATCAGGGACAGTTTTCCTGCATACGGAAGGCGACAATGAGCCAGAGATACTTGCGAATGATTTCCTCGAATTCCTTTGGAAAGAAGTGCACCGTATAGAAAATTCATCATTCACTGGGTACGCCGCCCCAAAGTGTACTCAATGCTGAATCGGCCACTCTTTCTTTAAGCAGTACTTCCCATAGGTCGCGTAGGGCGTCAAAACCTCAGTCGCCCTACGCGACCTTTCGATGTCCGTCAAAGTGATCCAATTACTTTCACGCCAGGTAGCCGTTTTCGAAACAGGTGAGAACGAGTGCGGCTTTGACGGTGTTTCCGGTGGTGCCATTCACTGCTATTAGATCTCAAGCATTTCTCTACATTTCTCGGCCTCTATCTAAAGCCTGCAGACTTCGAAGAGAACCGTTCAGCGCTGCCATTCGTAAGCATCTGGCGACATCTTCAGCACCTCGCTCGGCCAATTCCGTACCCAGGGCCGAAGTGGCAATCCCCTGAAAGCGTGGAGACCGAGCAGCTGAAGGCCGTCTGCGGGATGGCTGCGGTAGTGGTCGATGGCGGCGGCGATGTTGGTCCAGCCGATCAGGCGGGCCAGGCCGATGGCCAGGTTGCGCAGGCTCGCCATGACCCGTGGGGCGGTGCCGGTCCGGACGCGTAGGGCGTCTTCGCGACAGGTGACGTCGCGGATGTGGTGCAGGGCCTCGATACTCCAGTGGCCGCGGATCAGCGCGGCGAGGTGAGCGTGGGTGATACGGCCGGGCGGCAGGCTGGTGATCGCGTAGATCGTGACGATGGTGGTCTTACCGGTGCGGTGGTCGGTACGGCGGCGTTTGACGTGGATGGCCTGGGCGGCGTGGGGGAAGGGCAGGCCAGGCCGGACGGTGCAGAGCTTCATGCGGCGGATCTCGCGGCGGCCGTGGCCGCGGGTATCGGTGCGGAAGTCCTCCCCCGCGAGAGAGGCGTGCTCCGGTCCCCCGGCCCCGGGACACCCCGCGGCCGGGGGTGACCGGTCAGCCGGTCGCCACGTGTTCCAGCAGCCAGTCGGCGAGGGGGCGGACCTTGCGCCAGCCGTCGCGTACCTCGGTGAGCGCCTTGCGGCCCTGGACCCTGGACTTCGCGACGGCCCGCTCGGCCCCCAGCGACTTGTGACGGATCAGCTCGATGCGCGGGTGGTCCGCGGAGTAGCCGCGCGGCTGGGTCTTGACGCGCTCGCCGACGAGCTCGAACCCGTCCCGCACCAGACGGTCGGTGATCTTGACGAGTTCCTTGCCCGGCCCGTCGGCGTCCACCGCGGACCGGTAGCGGGCGGTGTCGGCGGAGTCGAAGGAGTGGAAGCCCGCCCCCAGGAGCAGCCCGTCGGCCTGGAGCTGGAGGTAGTAGCCGACGGTGCCGCCCACGCCGACCGTCACCCCCTGGTAGGTCTTGTACGGCGACTTGTCATCGGTGAACCTGGTGTCGCGCTGCGGCCGGAACAGCTTGGCCTGCCCGAACTCGTCCTCCAGCTCCTCGAGCAGGGCGAGCAGCGGCTCGCGGACCTCGCTCTCGTAGGTCTCCTTGTTCCTGTGCCAGTGTTCGCGGGTGTTGTCGGCGGCGAGTTCCTCGTAGAAGGCGAACGCCTTCCTGCCGATCCCCTGGAAGCCGGTGATGTCGTCTCTCCTCTCCTGCGCTCACGCTCGTACGCTCACAGCATGCCCGCGAATCGCTCGACGACCTCGCAGGCCTGCTCGGCGTTCAACCTCGGGTCGCAGGCCGTCCGGTAGCGCGACAGGGGCGGCGGCGCCGAGAACGGGCGCGGGGCGGACACGCACTCCGTCACGTCCTGCGGCGTCATCTCCAGGTGCAACCCTCCGGGATGCTCGCGCAGGGAGCGCAGGATCCGGACGAACGCGGTGGTCTCCTCCAGGATCGCCTCCATCGGCCGGGTCTTGACCCCCGTGCCCATCCGCATCGTGTTGCCGTGCATGGGGTCGCACACCCACACCACGGGCGTGCCCCGCCTGGCGACCTCGCCCACCAGCTCGGGAAGCAGGCGCCGGATCCGCGCGCTGCCCATGCGCACGATGAAGGTGAGGTGGCCGGGGATCGCGCCGGGGTTGAGCAGGGTGCTGAGGTGGACCGCCTCGGCCGGGCCGATCGACGGGCCGATCTTGACGCCGACGGGGTTGGCGACCGAGGAGGCGAAGGCGACGTGCGGGCCGTCGACGGAGCGGGTCCTGTCGCCGATCCAGACCGAGTGCGCCGAGGAGGCGTAGCGGCCCGTGGCGCCGTCCCTGGCCAGGGGGTACTCGTAGTCCAGGAGCAGCGCCTCGTGCGAGACGTGTACCCGTTCGGCGGCCTCGCGCCCCTCCCAGGAGGCCCGTACGGCGGCCAGCACGCGCCCGGCGCAGTCGTAGGCCCGCAGCAGGCGGGTGGGGTCGGCGAACCGGGCGCCGGGCTCGGCCGCCGGGCCGTTGACCGCGTCGCCCCGGTAGGTGGGGATGACCCCGCCGCCGGGGGCGCTCTCCCACGACTCGGAGCGCGGCTTGCCGTACTGCCCGGCCATCCGGCCTATCGCCACGACGCCGGCGCCCGAGCCGGCGCGCAGGCGGCCGGAGAGGGAGTGGAGCTGGTCGACCTTCCTGCCCGTCTCCTCGGCGTTGGCCTCGCGGAAACGCTCGGCGCAGTCGCCGCCCTGGAGCACGAACGCCTCACCCCGCGCGACCCGCTCCAGCGACTCCGCCAGCGTCGCGCACTCTTCCTCGGTGACCAGCGGCGGCCGGGAGCGCAGCTCTCGCCTGACCTCCTCAAGGGCCTCCGGGTCGCTCCACTCCGGCTGCTGGGCGGCGGCTCCGGTGGCCCTGGTGGTCGTCGTGGTCGTCGTGGTCGTCGTCTTCACGATCCGTCACCGTCCTTGAGCCGGGCGCGGAGCTCGGCCTTGTCGACCTTCCCCACCGGGGTCAGCGGCAGGGCCGCGACCACCTCGATCCTGTCGGGCACCTTGTAGGCGGCGACCCCGCGTTCGTGCAGGAAGGCCGCGATGGACGGCAGGTCGAGGGCGGCGCCGGTGCCGGCGTTCGTGGCGGGGTCTGTGCCGGCGTTCGTGGCGGAGCCGGAGCCGGCGTTCGTGCCGGAGCCGGAGCCGGCGTTCGTGCCGGAGCCGGAGCCGGCGTTCGTGCCGGAGCCGGAGCCGGCGTTCGTGGCGGTGGCGACGAGGTAGGCGCACGAGCGCTCCCCCATGAACTCGTCCGGCATGGCGACCACCGCCGCGGCGCGGACGCCCGGGTGGGCCAGCAGGTGGTCCTCCACCTCGTCGGCGGGCACCTTGTCGCCACCCCGGTTGATCACGTCCTTGACCCGGCCGGAGATGACGAGATGGCCCGACGGGGTGAGGCGGGCCAGGTCGCCGCTGCGGAAGAAGCCGTCCGGGGTGAAGGCCGCGGCGTTGTGGTCGGCGGCCCGGTAGTAGCCGCGGATGGTGTAGGGACCGCGGGCGAGGAGCTCGCCGACCTCGCCGGGGGCCACCTCCTCGCCGTCCTCACCGACGATACGCACCTCGTCTGCCGGGGAGATCGGCTTGCCCTGCGTGGTCTCCAGCAGCTCGTCCGGGTCGTCGCCGCGGCTCTGGCTGAGCAGTCCCTCCGCCATGCCGAAGGACTGCTGGACCCGGCCCAGTTCCTTGCCCACCCGGCGGGCGAGGTCCGGGGAGACCGCCGCTCCGCCGACCTGGACCAGGCGGAGGCTGGACAGGTCCTGGGGCGACCAGCCGGCCGCCTCCACCCACAGCAGCGCGAGGGAGGGCACGAGGCCGGTGACGGTCACCCGCTCCCGCTCGATCAGGGGGAACGCCTCGTCGGGGCTGGGTGCCGGGGAGAGCACGACCGTGCCGCCCGCCTGCAACGTGCCCAGCACGCCGGGGCAGCCGAGCGCGTAGTTGTGCGCCACCGGCAGGGCCGCGAGGTAGACCGAGGTCTCGTCGAGACCGGCGTTCTCCGCACTGACCCTGATGTTGTACGCGTAGTCGTCGTGCGTGCGCGGGATGAGCTTGGAACGGCCGGTGGTGCCGCCCGACAGCAGGAACAGCGCGACGTCACCCGGCTCGGGCCCTCGCGGCGGGGAGTCGCCGGGTTCGGGGTCTGCTCCGGTGCCCGCCCGGGGGACGGTTTCGAGGTCCGCTCCGGGACCGGTTCCCGTGCCCGTCCCGAGACCGGCTCCCGTGCCCGCCCCGGGAGTGGTTTCGGGGACGGCCTCGGGGCCTGCTTCGAGGTCGGCGAGAGCGGTTAACTCCTGCGGGTCGCCGACGACGAGCACATGCGCGAGCGACGGCGCCTCCGCCCGCACCTGGCGGGCGAGCTCACGGTGGTCGAACCGCTGGAAGACGTCGGGGATCACGTACGCGACGGCGCCGGTGGCCTCGGCGAGGTGCCCGATCTCGCTGCCGCGGTGGGGCGGCAGCGCCAGCACCGGCGGCGCGCCGAGACGGAACAGCGCGAAGCACAAGACCACCAGCTCCGGAACGTTCGGCAGCTGCACCAGCACGCGGTCACCGCGACCGATGCCGAGGCGGCTCAGGCCCGCCGCCAGCCGGTCGGCCCGCTCGTCGAGCTCGCGGTAGGTCCAGCGGTCCTCCCCCGCCACCAGCGCGGTCCGGGAGCCGTGGGCGGCGGCGAGGCGGCGCAGCAGGTCGCCGAGCGTCTCGCCGCGCCAGTAGCCCTCCCTCCGGTAGGAGGCCGCGACCTCCGATGGCCATTCCACACATCCGGCAAGCATGGGTCTCCTTTCCCGGCGGCGCCCGCTCCCGGAGAGCCACCTCTCCCGGCGGCCCCCGCTTCCGGGGAGCCACCGGTTGCCCGGCGGCCCCCGCGGGGCCACCCGTTCCTCGGCGTCCGCCCTCAGGGGGCCACCTGGTCGATCCGCCAGCCGCCGCCCTCGCGGCTGTAGCGGAACCGGTCCTGGACCTCGTCGGCGCGGCGCTGCCAGAACTCCACCTCCCCCGGCATCAGGCGGTAGCCGCCCCAGTGGACGGGGCGCGGCACCTCCTGACCGGAGAAACGCTCGCCGACCTCGGCCAGGCTCTCCCGGACCTCCTGCCCGCCGTTCACGATCCGGCGCTGGTCGGTCGCCCACGCGAGCGACTGGATCCCCCTGGGCAGAGCGGCGAAGAAGGCGTCCGACTCCACGTCGGGGATCCTGGCCGCCTCGCCCTCGACGCGGACCTGGCGGCCCACCTCCAGCCAGCCGAAGCAGAGGGCCGCCCGCGGGTTGACGGCGAGGTCGGCGCCCTTGCGGCTGCCGTGGTCGGTGAAGAACACGAACCCGTGGTCCACGTACGCCACGTCCACCCAGCGGGCCGACGGACGGCCCGCGTCGTCCGCGGTCGCGAGGACGGCGGACGAGCTCGCCGGACGGGCGGCGGCGAGCCACTCGTCGTGCCAGCGGCGGAACTGCGCCAGCGGGTCGCTCTCCAGTTCCGAGGGCTCCACCCCCTCCCTCCGGTAGGAGGCGCCCAGCCGCGAGAGTTCTGCTGTCATCGACATCTTTATTCCCTCTGTTGAATGTCTTTCGGCACCATGCCACGGCTGGCATGCTTTAAACGCTAATGCCTATAATTGAGAGACGCAATGTCAACCGGAGATCGGAGAGAGCCCATGAATACTCGCGCGCAGGAGGCCGCGGGAAATCTGCTGGCCCGGCACAGGGAAATAACCGGGCCGCGGACGTTCCGCCTGCTCGGCCTCGAATGGGACCTGTTGCCCGGCGTCTACGCGCCCCACCTGGCCCAGTCGTCGGCGCTGTACGCCGAGTGGATCCCCTATCCCCTGTTCGGGAGCTTCTGCGAGGTGGGCAGCGGCACGGGCTACATCGCCGTGACCGCCGCCCTGCGCGGCTGCGCCGAGGTGGCCGCGATCGACATGAGCCGGGCGGCGGCCGACAACACGCGGCGCAACGCCGAGCGGCACGGCGTGGCCGATCGTGTCCGCGTGAGCTGCGGAGACATGTTCGAGCCGCTGGGCGAGGACGAGCGCTTCGACATGATCTACTGGAACTCCAACTTCGTCGAGGCGCCGGCGGGAGAGGCCTCGGCCGACGACCTCGACCGGGCGTTCTTCGACCCCGGATACGCCGCGCACGAGGCCTACCTCGCCGGCGCGGCGGCCCGCCTGCACCCGGGCGGCAGGCTGCTGCTCGGGTTCACCGACCTCGGGAACGCGTCGCTGATCGACGAGATCGCCACCAGGCACGGCTGGCGCCAGGTCACCCTGCGAGCCGCGGAGTGCCTCGCGCCGCAGGGCCGCATAAACTACCGGCTGATCGAATTCCTCCGAGCCTGAAAAGGCTCGGAGGAATTCTTCCTCCACATTTATCCGGCACCGTTCCCCGACAATTCCCATCGGTTCCCGTCGGAATGGTCACCGGCTCCCGACGATCGCCGCGGCGAATTACCGGCGCCGGTAGAGCCGAACGGAAAGTGGTGCCGATATCGCGGTCACCACCACCGTCCACGCCAGCGTGAAGAGCACCGGCGCCGCCACCGGGCCGCCCTGCGACAACCCCACGAGGGCGTCGCCGCCCAGGGAGAGCGGGTTGGCCCGCACGATCGGCTGCAGGAAACCGGGGAACTGCTCGAGCGGCACGAAGCCCGACGACAGGAACAGCAGAAGGGTCACCGGGGTGTTGAGCGCGCCGCTGACCGCCTGCTCGCTGGACGCGGTCAGCGCCACCACCATCGCCAGCCACAGGAACATCGAGGCGAACAGCAGGACGACCCCGAAGAAGGCCAGGGCGGCGAGCGGCCCCTGGGTGAAGCGGAAGCCGGCGAGATAGGCCACCGCGGTGGTGACCACCGCGACGATCAGAACCCGCACCAGGTCTCCGGCCAGCCTGCCCGTCAGGACGGAGAGCCTGCCGATGTCCATCGCGCGGAACCGGTCGACGAGGCCGGTCCTCAGGTCGGTGTGGAAGCCGATGCCGGTCCCGACCGCGCCGTAGGCGGCGCTGAACAGGATGATCACCGGTGCCAGGCGGTCGATGTAGGCGCCACGGGTGGCCGCGCCGACCAGCTCGCCGAAGACCAGCAGCATCAGGAACAGCAGGATGACCGGGAACATGACCGTGTCGGCGACCAGCTGCGGCGTCTTGAAGAACCTTCGCAGGTTGCGGCCGGCCAGCAGGCCGGTCTCGGTGAGAGTGTTCATGTCGCCCTCCTGAACGCCCGTACGGCCGCCAGGGAGAACAGGACCAGCAGCCCCGCCATCCACAGGAGCGCCCGCGTCACCGGGCCCGCGGTGGGGCCGCCCTCGGCCAGCGCCCGCAACGCTTCGATCACCGCGGTGACCGGCTGGAGGCTCACCACCGGCTCCAGCCAGGCCGGGAACGCGTCCGCGGGCACGAACGCCGAGGAGATCATCAGCAGCGGCATGTAGATGAGGTGCAGGGTGGAGGAGACCGTCTCCGGCTCCCTGGAGGCCAGCCCGAGCGCGCTCGTCCCGGCGGAGAGCGTGAGCGCGAACCCGACCGCCAGCGCCACGAACCCGAGCGCCGCGAGCGGCCCGGCCTCGAAGCGGAAGCCCGCGACGTATCCGGCGGCCACGATCACCGCGATCGCCAGCAGCGCGCGCAGCACGTCGGCGGCCATCCGGCCGACCACCACGGCGCCGCGGTTGATCGCGAGCGCGCGGTATCGCGCGAGGATGCCCGAGCGCCGGTCCGAGGCGAAGAAGAACGCGGTGGAGATGGCGACCGAGAACATCCACTGCACGACGAGTGCCGGTGGCAGGAACTGCGCGTACTCGATGCCCTTGACCTGCAACAGGTTGCCGAACAGGGCGAGGAAGCCGAACACGAAGATCACCGGGAAGACGATCATGGTGCTGATCGTGTCGGACACCGAGGTGAGCCGGATGTTGCGGCCCGCGAGCAGCATCCCCTGCCGCGCGAGGTTGCCGAGCCCGCGCTCGGTCCGCACCGGCACCGCGGTCACGGCCTGGCTCCCTGCCGCGCGGGCCCGCTCTCCCCGACCCTCGCCGGACCGCCGTCACCGGAGCGCGATCCGGCGTCCCGGTTCCCGGAACCGTCGGAGCCGCCCGGCCCGCTTCCCGCGTCACCGTCCGCCGCGCCGTCGTCCGCCGCGCCGTCGTTCACCGTGCCACCGTCCGCCGCGCCGCCGTCTCCGGTGCCGCCGGGCGCCGTCCCGGTCAGCGCGAAGAAGACGTCGTCGAGCGTCGGGCGGCGCAGTGCCACGTCGTCGGGCTCGACGCCCGCGTCATCGAGGATCCGCGCCACCTCCGCGACCGTGCGGACGGTGGCTCCGGGCACGGTGATGACGCCGTCGTGCTCGGCGATGCCGTCCATGGAGCCGTCCATGGCGCCGCGCAGGGCGCCGAGCGCCTTCTCGCGTTCGGTCGCGGACTCGATGTGGACGGCGCAGACGGTGCCGCCGACCTGGTCCTTCAGCTCCCGCGGGGTGCCCTCGGCGATGACCACGCCACCCTCGACGACGACGATGCGATCGGCGAGGCGGTCGGCCTCCTCCAGGTACTGGGTGGTCAGCAGGATGGTGGTGCCGCCGCTGCGCAGGCCGGAGACGACGTCCCACACCTCGCGCCGCCCGGCGGGGTCGAGCCCCGTCGTGGGCTCGTCCAGGAAGATCACCGGCCGTTCCACCACGAGGCTGGCCGCCAGGTCCAGCCTGCGGCGCATCCCTCCCGAGTAGGAGCCCACCGGGTCGTCGGCCGCCTCGGTCAGCCCGAATCCCGACAGGAGTTCCTCGGCGCGCGCGTGGGCCGCCTTCTTGCTCAGCTTCAGCAGGCGGCCGAAGAGCACCAGGTTCTGGCGCCCGGTGAGGACCTCGTCGACCGCGGCGAACTGCCCGGTGAGGGCGATGGACGCCCGCACGCCGACCGGGTCGCTCACCACGTCGTGGCCGGCGACCGTGGCGCGCCCGCCGTCCGGCGGGAGCAGCGTGCTGAGACAGTTGATCACCGTGGTCTTGCCGGCGCCGTTCCTGCCGAGCAGGCCGACCATGCTGCCGGGCTCGACCGAGAACGACACGTCGTCCAGGGCCACCTTCTTGCCGAAGGTCTTGCGGAGGTGGTCGACGTCGATGCCGCCTCCGTTCATGGTGGTGCCTCCCTAGTGTGAGAAGTGATCCCATCCATATGCCCGGGGGGAGAGCGGGAACCCGGATCAGCTCGCCTGGGCCTCCTGGTTTTCCTCCTTTACGGGCGTCTGCTGGTGAAAGATCAGCTTCCAGCCGCCGTCGTGCCGCACGTAGGCGCTGGTCATGTAGAGCTGGAAGGTGAAATCGGTCTGGCTGAGCCGCACGACCGCGCGGTAGGTGATGATCGCGCTGTCGCCGGTGAGCGGCAGGACCTTGACGTCCTCCAGTTTGTAGTCGTCGAACGGTGAGGGGTTGGCGTCGATGTCGTCGGCGAGCTCGGCGCCGGTCTGCAGGCCGTCGGGCTCGACGCACAGCGTCTCCTCCGTGACCAGCCGCCGGTAGAACTCCCCGTCGCCCTTCGAGATCGCGCTCCAGCCCTGTTCCTCCAGGAGGAGCAGTTCCTTCTCGATGGCACCGTTACCCATGATGGTTCCTCTCTTTGGCGATGTCGTGGAATTTCAGGAGTGTTAGGGGGTCGAAGGCCACGGATCGACCGGGCCGCAGGCGCGCACCACCTCCTCGACCACGTCGGCCTCGCCGGGGAGCAGATAGAAGTGGTCGCCGGGGAAGGTCCGCAGGGTGAACGCGCCGGAGGTGTGACGCGACCACGCGGCGGCCTCGTCCCCGTCGACCTCCGGGTCGGCGTCCCCGACGAAGACGTGGACGGGAGTCTCCACCGGCGGCGCGGGCCGCGTCTCGTACGTCTCGATCAGGTGGTAGTCGGCGCGCAGCGCGGGGAGCACGAGCTCGCGCAGGTCGGGGTCGGTGAGGACCTCCTCGTCGGTGCCGCCGAGCTTGCGCAGGTCGGCCAGGAGCGCCTCGTCACCGCCGAGGTGCACCTGCGTGCGCCGGGCGCGGTCGGGCGCCGGGCGCCCGGAGACGCACAGCCCGGCGAGCGGCCCGCTTCCGCCCTCCTCGAGCCGCATCGCCACCTCGTGGGCGACGGCCGCGCCCATGCTGTGGCCGAACAGCGCGAGCGGGCGGTCGCACAGGGGGCGAAGCGCCGCGGCGACGGGACCGGCGAGCGCGTCCATGTCGGGGGCGAAGTCGTCCTGGATGCGGTCCTGACGGCCGGGATACTGGACGGAGTAGAGCTCCACACCGTACGGCAGCCGCGCGGCCCACGTCCTGAAGAAGCCGGCCGCGCCCCCCGCGTGCGGGAAGCAGACCAGCCTCAGGCCGGGCACGGACACGTCCCGGTAGCGGCGCAGCCATCGCGCCAGCAGGTCGTCACCGGTGATCGTCATAGGGGCACCTCCTGGTGTTCTGCGCTCATCGCGGACATCAGATCACCGGCCGACAGCGGGCTGGGAGGCGGCCCGGCGAGCCGTTCCGGATAGCCGAGGACCGCCGCCACATCCTGCCACGCCTTGCTCACGGAGAGATGATATTGCCCCTCCTTCAAGGGGTCACGGTTATTCCGGACGGCCTCCCACGCGGCGTCGATCGCCCGCCCGGCCCCGGCCGGCCACATCTCGCCGAGGATCTCCCGGTAGCTGGGGGCGCGCGCCGGGCCGATGGGCACGCAGCTGGGGAAGTCGAGGTGCTCGTCCTCGGCGCCGTCGAGCGCGGTGAGCTCCCTGGCGCGGGCCGGCAGGTGCGGCCGGGGCGACCACAGCACGGGGCCGTGGGTGTTGACCAGCGTGAGCGTGCCGCCCTCGGTGCCGAGGGTGATCCGGTGCAGGAGGTGGGCGTGGTTGTCGGGGTCGGCGGGGTGCAGCTGGTTCTGCACCCGCAGGGTGAGCGGGACGCCCGCCAGCACGCCCTCGACGGTACGGAAGGGCGGCGCGCTCTCCGACAGCCGCCGCACCGCCTCGGGCAGGCCGCCCGGCTCGGCGAAGCCCCACGGCCGCAGCCCGCCGAGGGCCTGACCCAGGATGTCGAACATGGTGTAGGAGACCTGGACGCCGCAGGCGGCGTCGACGAACAGCGCGGGCCCGCGGGCGAGCAGCGTCCTGGCTGCGGCCACGAACCGCCGTACCGGATCGAGGTGGACGTAGTGCGTGTTGACCCGGAAGACGACCCGGTTGCGGCGGGCGGCGCGCAGCGAGGCGGCGAGCTCGTCGTGCAGCAGCGGCGCCTCCTGCAGCACGTGGACGCCGCGTTCCATCAGCCTGGCCGCCACCTGGCTGCCGGGGCCGCCGTTGACGTCGGCGAGGAGCACCACGCAGGCCAGGTCGACGTCGTCGGGTGTCTCGTCCACGTCGGTGAACAGCGGCACCCCCGCGCGCTCGGCGCACAGGCGCGAACGCTCGCCTCCCCTGGCCAGCACTCCGGCGAGCTCGAACGGCGTGCCCGGCCGTTCCAGCGCCGCCAGGTGCACCCGCCCGAAACCGGTGCCGCAGACGATGACGCGTGGCCGGTCGCTCACAGGACCCCCTCCTCCACCGGCGCGGCGTGCGCCGCCCCTTCGACGATCTCCAGGCGGGTGACCCGCGGGTCGTCGAGAAGCGCGGCGAAGACCCGGCCCGGGTCGAGCACGTCCGCCGCCTCACCCGGCCCCGGCGGGACCCGCCCGGCCTCCACCGCCTCCACCGCCGCGGCGGCGACCGCCGCGGTCAGCTCGTAGCCGTCGGCCGCGCGCGCGAGGAGCGTGCGGGTCACGGCCGCGCCACCGGACTCCCCGGACATCTCGAAGACCAGCTGGAAGTACGGGGAGCGCCCGAACGCCTCCAGCCGGGAGACCCGCACCAGTTCCGCGGCGGCCTCCTCTGCGTCCATGTCCTGGAGCCTGCCGAGCGCGGCGGCCGTGAGGTCGCCGTCGAACACGCTCGCCCACTCGACCTCGGCGAGGCCGAGTTCCCTGGCGAGCCGCTCGGTCTCGGCGGCGAGGTAGGGGTAGGTGTCGACCCTGCCGGGGAAGTGCGGCACCCGCACGCCCATGCCGGGGCGCAGCGCGCGCGGGATCACCTGGTGGCCGCGCCAGGCGGCCAGCGGCGTGGCGTACCCGCCCGACAGCGAGGCCACGTAGTCGAGCGCGGCCGCCGGCGTGAACAGGTCCAGGCCGCCGGTGTACGCCCGCAGCCGCTCGGGCCGGTCGAATCCGGCGGCGAGGTGGCGGGGCAGCAGCGCCGACAGTCCGGGCATCATGCCCGCCGACAGGAGCGCGACCGATCCCGGGCTGTCGCGGGCCGCGCGGGAGACACCGTCGAACGCGGCGGCGTCCCCGGCGACGTCGACGTAGTGGGCGCCCGCGGCCAGGGCCGCGCGGGCGGCCGTGTCGAGAATCACGCATGACGGCCCGGCGCAGTTGAGCACCAGGCGGCAGCCGTCGCAGAACGCGGCGAGCGAGGCGGCGTCGGCGATGTCCACGGCCACGGCCTCGTCGGCGGGGCCGCGGGCGGAGGCGAACCGCCCGGCCCCGTCGCCGGGGCCGAGGCCGGAGGCGGGGCCGGAGACGGAGGCGGGGCCGTCGCGCTCGGCCAGCTCCCTGACCCTGCCGAGATCCCTGCCGCCCAGCCGGAGCGGGCCGATGCCCGCCTCGCGGAGCCTGCGCACGGCGGAGCGGCCGACCGCCCCGTAGCAGCCGAGGATCCCGACGGCTCTCATCGCTCCCCCTGTATCCGGTCCAGCACGTCCGCCACCTGGTCGACGTTGGGCGGCTGCAGACAGGAGAAGTGGTCGCCGGGGATGTCGACCACGTCCAGGTCCCCCAGGCACAGGTCGCGCCAGAAGCCGGTCATGTCGTCGCGCAGCCACGGCAGGAACCTGGTGTCGCCGAGCTGCCGCAGGAAGGTGATGTCCCCCGCGTACGGCTGGGGAGTGTGTTTGCCGACGGCGTCCAGGCTGTGCTTGACCACCCGGAACAGGGAGTTCACGTGCCGCTCGACCTCCCGGTCGGAGTGGGCGGCGGTGGCGGCGCGGCCGATGGCGGCCAGCCTCTCCTCGGGGGCGACGGCGGCGAGTCGCCGGAAGTCGGCGGCGGCGGCCTCCACGGCCGGGTCGCCGGTGAGTTCCGCCACCCGGCCCCTGGGCACCCGCTCGGGGTTCTCGTCGAGCAGGAGCTCGAACACCCTGGACATGACGTCCTCGTCGCCGGGGTAGCCGGCGTCGGCGGGGTCGACGCCCATGACGCGGGCGAAGACGTACTCCGCGACCAGCTCGTCCTCGATGACGCGAGGCAGGGTGTAGCTGCTGATCACGGTGAGGGTCTCCACGTCGGCGCCCGCCTCGGTGAGGTGCCTGGCGACCTCGGTGGCCAGCAGCCCGCCCATGCAGTAGCCGACGACGTGGAAGCGGGTGGAGCCGCTGTCGAGCAGCGTCCTGGCGTAGCGGGCGGCGCGGCGCTCGATGAGCCCCTCCGGCTCCTCGGCGAGATAGGGCTCCACCTCCGTGACGGCCAGGCCCGCCAGCGGGCCTCCCTTGTCCGCCAGGCGCCGGGCGAGCGCGCGGTACGGGGCCAGCGTGCCGCCGCCCTCGTGGACCAGCACGCGCAGGGCCTCGCCGTTCTCGCCGCTCTCGCCGCCGTCGCCGAGGCGCACGAGCGGGGAGGCGGCCTGCCGGGTGCCCTGCTCCCCCTCGTCCTGCGAGCGGCGCAGGTGCTCGGCCAGCGCGGCCACGGTGGGCCGGTGCAGGATCTGCCGGACGAGGTCGTCCCAGAACACGTCGCGGGTGGCGGGGACCTCCTCGCGCAGGCGCGCGGCGAGCTTGGCGATGACGAGGGAGTCGCCGCCCAGCTCGAAGAAGTCGCCGTCCCTGGTGACCTCGGGCAGGCCGAGGACCTCGGCCCACACCGTGGCGAGCGCGCGTTCGAGGTCGTCGGCGGGAGGGCCTCCGGCCGCGGCCCGCCCGGCGACGGCGCGGGGCAGCCAGGAGCGCAGCGTGTCGTGGTCGATCTTCCCGTTGCCGGTGAGCGGGAGGGCGTCCACGATCTGGACGTGTCCGGGGATCATGTACTCGGGGAGCCGCTCGGCCAGGTGCCGGGTGAGGCCGGGCGCGTCCAGCCGCGCGCGGTCGTTCTTGAAACGGGCCGCGAAGACGCTCTGGCCGAGGGTGACGGTGGCGTCGCCGGGTCCCGGCAGGCAGAGGGTGGCGTCGGCGCCGGCCTCGGTGAGGAGTTCCAGCCACTGCTCGCGCTCCAGGAACGTCTGGTCGCGGCCCTTGCGGAGGTCCTCGTAGTCCCACTTGCGCGGGTCCTTCTCCGGCATCATGAACTCCATCGAGGTCATGATCTGGTAGCTGTCCTTGGTGGTGTCGATGAAGACCAGCCAGCCGCCGGGCGCCAGCATCTCCCTGAGCCTGGCCAGCACCCGGCCCGCGTGGCGGGCGTTGTGCAGCACGTTGGCGCAGAGGATGACGTCGAAGGAGCAGGCGGTGTAGCCCTGCTCGCGGTAGTCCTGGTTGATGTCGAACAGGCCGTAGCGCACCCAGGGACGGTCGCCGAAGCGCTCCCTGGCCTCGTTGAGGAAGAAGGGCGAGACGTCGCTGAACAGGTAGTCGACGTCGAAACCGGCGAGTGCGGGGATCATCTGCGCGCTGGTGCCGCCCACACCCGCCCCGACCTCCAGGACGTTCAGGCGTCCCTCGTGGCGCCCGGCGATGTCGGTGAGGATCGCGATGGCGGCGTGGTTGACGTAGCGGCTGATGATGTTCTCGCGGTAGGCGGCCTCGGATATCTCCAGGCGGCCCTCGGGGAACAGCAGCGGCAGCGGGTCCATCTCGTCGCGGACGAGCTCGGGCAGGTGCTCGGTGCTGGTCCTGAAGTAGTCGATGAGCTCGGCCTTGTAGCTGTCCTCGCGCTGCAGCTCGCCGACCTGCCGCCAGGCCTGTTCCAGGTCGTCGGCACCGACCGTGCGCAGCGCGCGGAAGCGGCCGGACTCGCGCTCCAGCAGCCCCTCGTCGACCAGGACCCGCAGCCACCTGCGGACCAGGCGGTGGTGGCGGGGCGCGGCCCCGGTGGCGGCCAGGATCTCCTCCAGGGTCGCCTCCTGCCCGGCCGTCTCGAACAGCCCCCGGCGGCGCAGCGCCCACATCATGCCGAGCACCGCGGCCCGGTCCAGGCGGCCGAAGAACTCCAGGAGCTCCGTGCGGTCGATGTGGCGGGTGTGCGCGTCGCCCGCCGCCGATCCCGCGGCGGCCATCTCCGGCACCGGGTCGCCGGCGTCCGGCGTCCGTTCGAGGCGGACCGGTTCCACGAACGCGGCCAGCCGCCGGTCCAGGCCGGCGCCCTCGACGAGCACGTCCGCCGCGGCGACCGCCGGATGGGCCTGGACGGCCGCCTCGACCTCGGCGAGCTCGATCCGGTGCCCGCGGATCTTGACCTGCCGGTCCTCGCGGCCGAGGAACTCGATGGTGCCGCCGGGGTGGTAGCGGCCCAGGTCGCCGGTGCGGTAGAGACGCTCACCGGTGACCGGGTGCGTGACGAACCTGTGGGCGGTCTTCTCCTCGTCGCCGAGGTAGCCCAGGGCCAGCCCCGCCCCGCCGATGTACAGCTCGCCGGGGACGTGGTCGGGGCACGGGCGCATGTCCTCGTCGAGGACGTGGAAGGTCTGGTTGGCCAGGGGCGTGCCGTACGGGATGCTCCGCCAGCCCTCGGGGACCTCGCCGATGGGGTGGTGGATCGACCAGATGGCGGCCTCGGTGGCCCCGCCGAGGCTGACCAGCTCCAGCCCCGGCAGGCGGCCCCGCACCCGGCCGGGGAGGTTGACCGGGATCCAGTCGCCGCTGAGCAGCGCCAGCCGCAGCGACGTCAGGCCGGGCTCCGGCTGGGAGCTGAGGTAGTGGTCGAGCATCTGGAGCTGCGCGGGGACGGAGTTCCAGAGCGTGACGCCGTGCTCGGCGATCAGCCGGGCCCAGTGCGCGGGGTCCCCGCGGCTGCCCGCGTCGGGAAGCACGAGGGTCCCGCCGAGGGCGAGCGGGCCGAAGATGTCGTAGACCGACAGGTCGAAACCCAGGCCGGCCAGGCCCAGGACCCGGTCCTCGGCCGTCACCGCGAAGCGCCGGTTGATGTCGGCGACGGTGTTGAGCGCGGCCCGGTGGGAGATCATCACACCCTTGGGGGCGCCGGTGGAGCCCGAGGTGTAGATCACGTACGCGAGGTCCCCCGGGTCCACGGCGGACGCGGCACCCGGGTCCACGGCGGACGCGGCACCCGGGTCCACGGCGGACGCGGCACCGTTCGGGCCGGACGCGCCGGGCAGGAGGTCGACGTCGATCGCGCCCTCCGGACGGTCGCCGATCCGCGACTGGGCGAGCACGTGGCGGACGCCCGCGTCGGTGAGGATCCTGTCCCGTCTGGCGGGTGGCTGCCCGGTGTCCACCGGCAGGTACGCGCCACCGGCCAGCAGCGTGCCGAGTACCGCGACGACCTGTTCCCACCCCTTCTCCATCATGACCGCGGCCAGGTCGCCCCGGCCGAAGCCGCGCGAGGCCAGAACCCGCGCCACGTCCTCCGCCCTGCCGAGCAACTCTCCGTAGGTGAGGGTCCGGCCGCCGGAGACGACGGCCGGCCGCTCGGGCGTGCGGCGCGCCTGGGCGACCACCGGCTCGTGCAGCAGCCCCGAGGGCATCGGCGCGGCGGTGTCGTTGACCTTCTCGCGCTCGCGCGCCTGCGCGGCGGGCAGCTCGACCGGGCAGGTGGCGTCCCAGGCCTCGTCCGTGTCGGCCAGCTCGCCGAGCAGGCCGGACAGGGCCTCGAAGGCGCCCTCCACGACCCCCTCGGGGAACACGCCGTCACGGACGTCCCACCTGACCTCCAGCGCGCCGCCCTCGACCACCGCCTGGCAGTCGATCCACACCTGCGGCGTCTGGCTCGCGCCGTACACGACCTCGGCGAGGCCGCTCATCCCCTCGTGCCCGGCGGCCTCGTCGCTGAGCCCGATCGTGCTGGTGAACACCACGGGCATCAGCGCGGCGCCCCGGCCCCGGCGGCGGGCGATCTCCCGCATGAGCTCCACCCCGGAGTAGAGGCGGTGGTCGAGGTCCTCCCAGAGCCGGTCCTGGATCGCGCGGGCCCGGTCGCGGAACGCGGTGCCCCGCCCGCCCTCGACGGCGAGCAGGCTGACGGTGGTGAAGTCACCGACCAGCTCTCCCACCTGCGGGTGCAGCGGCTGCCGGTTGAGCAGCGTCAAGTTCAGCGAGAAGCGGGGACGGCGGCTCCAGCGTCCGACGACCTCGGCGAAGGCGGCCAGCACCGCCGTGGAGGGGGTCACGCCGTGCGCGCCCGCCCGGGTGCGAAGGCGCGCCCACCGCTGCGGGTCGAAGGTGACCTGGTGGCGGGTGAAGCGACGGCCGGCCTCGGTGGCGGCGTTCTCCCGTACGGGCAGCTCGGGCGGGCCCGGCAGGTCGTCGGCGCGCCCCTCCCAGTAGTCGCGGTCGCGCTCGTAGGCGGCTCCGTCGCGCTGCCGCCGGGCGGCGAGCAGGTAGTCGCGGAAGCCGATCTCCAGGGCGGGCAGGTCGTGGCCCGGATCGAGGTAGAGCCGCTTGAGCTGGGTCAGCAGCAGCTGGATGCTGAGGTAGTCGGCGATCAGGAAGTCGATGGACACGTGCAGCACGGCCCGGTCGCCCGCCTGGGTGACGCGCAGCTCGAACAGCGGCCACGTGCCGGTGTCGTAGACCCGGTGGTCCATCTCGGCCCTGACGGCCTCCAGGTGGGCCTCCACCTCCCGGTCCGGGCGCCCGCGCAGGTCGGTCACGCGCACCCGGTAGCCGGGGACGTCGGCCTGGATCCGCTGGTAGCCGTCGACGTGGACGACCGCGCGGAGCATGTCGTGGTGGTCGATCAGCCGCTGCCAGGCGGCCTCGAGGCGGGGCGGGTCGAGCTCGGCGAAGGCCAGCTCGGCGTAGACCTGGCAGGCGGTGCCGCCGAAGTCGAAGGCCTCCCTGCGTCCCAGCATGTAGGCGGCCTGGACGTCGGTCAGCGGGAACGGCTCGTGCCGGTCCGCCGGTTCCGGGGTCAGTGCCGCGGCGGGCTCGCGCAGGCACTCCAGGAGGTCGTCCCGGTACGCGGAGAGCTGTGCCCTCCGCTCCTCGGTCATCACGCCCTGCGGCGCCCGGAAGCGCAGCCGCCCTGATTCCTCCCACAGGCGTACGCCCAGGTTCTCTAGTTCCGCGATGAGCTGACCGGCTGTCATACGACGCCCTCCTCGAAGACTCCTGTCTCCTGCTGTTCGATCAGGACCGCGTGCTCGGCGACGGTCGGACCGGCGAATATCCGCCTCAGAGCGAGCTCCACGCCGAAGGCGCGGCGGATCTCCTCGGCGAGGCGGGCGGCCAGGATGCTGTCGCCGCCCAGGGTCACGAAGTTCTGGTGGCGGCCGACCCGCTCCATGCCGAGCAGCTCGCACCAGATGCGGCCGAGCCTCTCCTCGACGGGGCCGGACGGCGGCTCGTCCTCGGCCGCCGCGGGGACGTCCCGCTCGGCGAGCCTGGCCAGCGCGGCGCGGTCGACCTTGCCGTTGGCGCTGAGCGGGAACCGCTCCAGCAAGGTGACGGTGGCCGGTACGGCGTAGGCGGGCACGCGCTCGGCCAGCCATTCGGTGAGCGCCCGGGGATCGGCGTCGGCGACGACGAGGGCGGCCAGGCGGCGGGCGGGCCGGCCGACGGTGGTGACCACGGCGTGGCGTACGGCCGGGTGGGCGTGCAGGGCGGTTTCGATCTCGCCGAGTTCGATGCGGTGCCCGCGGACCTTGACCTGATGATCCAGGCGGCCCAGGAACTCCAGGGTGCCGTCGGGCCAGTACCGGCCCATGTCACCGGTGCGATACCAGCGCACCCCACCCACCTCGACGAACTTCGCCGCCGTGGTCTCGGCATCGCCCCGATAGCCCTCGGCCACCCCCGCGCCACCGATCCACAACTCTCCCGGCACCCAGTCGGGGCAATCCCGCCCCCGCCCGTCCACCACCCGGAAACACTGGTTCGCCAACGGCGTCCCATAGGGCACCGACCGCCACGACACCGGCACCGACGCCGGCACCTCGAAGAAGTTCGACCAGATCGCCGCCTCCGTCGCACCCCCCAACGCCACCAACCGGCACCCCGGCGCCGCCTCCGCCAACCGGCCCGGCAGATCCAGCCCCACCCAGTCACCCGACAACAACGCCAGCCGCAACCCGCCCGGCAACCGCTCCGGCTCGGCCACCAGCAACATGTCCAGCAACGCCGGGACGGTGTTCCACACCGTCACCCCGTGCGCCTCCATGAGCTTCAGCCAGTGGTGGGCCTCGCGCCGGGAGTCCTCCTCGACGAGGACCAGCGCGCCGCCCACGCCGAGCAGGCCGAACAGGTCCCAGACCGACAGGTCGAAGTCCAGCGCCGACAACGCCAGCACCCGATCCGACTCCCCCACCCCGAACCGGCCGTTGACGTCCACCACCGTGTTCAACGCCGCCCGATGCGAGACCTCCACACCCTTCGGCTCCCCCGTCGACCCCGACGTGAAGATCACATACGCCGACGACCCCGCGTCCACCACCACCGGCGCCTCCAACGGCACCGCACCCACCGCCACCGCCACACCCACCCGCTCGACACCCACCCGCTCGACACCACCGTCCGAACCATCGTCGGAACCGAAGGACGAACCGGCGGACGGACCACCTTCCGAGCCGAAGGACGAACCGGCGTCCGAACCGGCGGACGAATCACCGTCGCCGGTCAGCACCAGCCGCACCCCGGCCCGGCGGTAGATCCGCTCCCGGCGCTTCGCGGGCTGCTCGACCCCCACCGGGACGTACGTCGCACCGGCCGCCAGCGTGCCCAGGACCGCGGCCAGCTGGTCGGGGCCCCGCGGCACCGTCACCGCGACCGCGTCGCCCGGCGTGACGCCGTGACCGCGCAACCACCCGGCCACCCCCAGCGCCCGCCCCGCCAGCTCACCGTAGGAAAGCTCACCGCCGTCCCACACCAACGCCGTACGACCCGGCTCCCGGGCCGCCCACCCGAAGAACCCCGAATGCAGCAGACCCTCCGGCACCGCACCCGCCGTCGCGTTCACCCCCGCCCGCACCAGCAACTGGTCGGCGGGCACCGGGCACGGCGCCGTGGAGTCCCAGCTTCCGGCCGACAGCCATTCGAGCATCCCGGCGAAGGCGCCGAACATGGCGTCGAGCACGCCGGGCGGGAAGAGCTCCTCGACCGCGTCCCAGTTGAAGAACAGGCCGCCGCCGATCTCCATCACCTGGTGGTCCAGCCACACCTGCGGCGTCTGGGACACGCCCCAGACGGGTTCGGCGAAGATCTGGGAGTCCGCGTCCCAGAGGTCGCCGTCGCCGGTCACGCCGAGGGTGCTGGTGAACACCACCGGCATGGAGACCTCGGCGGAGCCGGTGCGCCTGGCCAGCTCGCGCATCACCCAGATGGCGGAGACGTCGCTGTGTTCCAGGTCTCGTACCACCTGCCGTTGCAGGCGCCGGGCGCCGTCGAGCCAGGTCTCCCCGGCGGCGGGCTCGTAGGCGACGAGCAGCAGCGAGGTGAAGTCGCCCAGGACGCGGTTGATGTCGGGGTGGACCTCCCTGCGGTCGAAGAGGGTGAGGTTGATCGTGAGGTCCTGCCGGGCGCTCCAGGCACCGAGGACCTCGGCGAAGGCGGTGGCCAGCACCGTGGAGGGGGTGAGCCCGTGCTCCTTGGCCGTGGCCTTGACGGCCCGCCACTGCTCGGGGGACAGGCGGCCCTCCCTGCGCGTGAAGCGGGGACGGCCGATCTGGGCGGGGTCGGCGGCGAGCGGCAGCTGCGGTCCCGGGGGCAGCTCGGCGACCCGCTCCGACCAGTACCGCTGCGAGCGCTCCAGCGCGGCGGGTTCCGGGTGGACGCCGAGGACGTAGTCGCGGAAGGACAGCTCCACCGGGGGCAGCTCCGCGCCGGGGTCGGCGTAGAGGGTCTCCAGTTCCCGCAGGACGATCATCGAGCTGAGCGCGTCCAGGACGATGTTGTCGAAGCTGACGCCGACGCGCGTGCGTCCGGCGCCGTAGCGCACGGCGCGCACGTCGAACAGCGGCCAGCGGGTCGCGTCGATGAGCTGGTGCGACATGTCCTCGCGCAGCCGGGCCAGCGCGGCGTCCGCGTCGTCGGCGCCGGCGTCGACGACGGGGATCGTGAAGCGCGGCACCTCGGGCAGGATGCGCTGCCTGCCGTCGGGCAGGAACTCCGCGCGCAGCATCTCGTGCCGGTGGATGAGCGCGTTCCACGCCTCCTCCAGCCGGGGGATGTCGGTGCCGACCGTGTCGTACTCGGTGTAGAAGTGGCAGCCCACGCCGCCGAGCGCGAAGTCGTCGGTCCGCCCGACCCAGTAGGCGCGCTGCACGTCGGTCGGCGGGAAGGGGTCGTGGCGGTGTTCGAGGTCGGGGACCAGGGTGGGCAGGGGACGCTCGGGGTCGCCGGGTTCGAGGGTCGCCGCGAACTCGGCGAGGACCGGCGTCTCGAAGAGCGTGCCGAGCTCGGCCCCGGCGATCCCGGCGGCGCGCAGCCGGGTCACCAGGCGGGTCGCGAGGAGGCTGTCGCCGCCGAGCGTGAAGAAGCTCTGGTCGCGGCCGACGGCGGGCAGCCCGAGCAGCTCGGACCAGATCTCCGCCACGGCCGTCTCCATGCCCTCCTCGGGCGGGTCGAGCCGCTCGACGCGACCGGCGAGCCGGTCGGCGAGAAGGGTCCGCACCGCGCTCCTGTCGACCTTGCCGTTGGCGCTCAGCGGCAGGCTCTCCGCGACGGTGAGCTGCTCGGGAACCATGTAGGCGGGCAGGCGTCCGGCCAGCCAGTCGTGCAGAGCCGTCTCGCCGGTCCCGTCGCGGGTGACGGCCAGCGCGGCCAGGCGCCGGGTCGGCTCCCCGACCGTGACGGCGACGGCGCTCTCCACGGCGGGGTGGGTACGCAGGGCGGTTTCGATCTCGCCGAGTTCGATGCGGTGCCCGCGGACCTTGACCTGATGATCCAGGCGGCCCAGGAACTCCAACGTGCCGTCGGGCCAGTACCGGCCCATGTCACCGGTGCGATACCAGCGCACCCCACCCACCTCGACGAACTTCGCCGCCGTGGTCTCGGCATCGCCCCGATAGCCCTCGGCCACCCCCGCACCACCGATCCACAACTCCCCCGGCACCCAGTCGGGGCAATCCCGCCCCCGCCCGTCCACCACCCGGAAACACTGGTTCGCCAACGGCGTCCCATAGGGCACCGACCGCCACGACACCGGCACCGACGCCGGCACCTCGAAGAAGTTCGACCAGATCGCCGCCTCCGTCGCACCCCCCAACGCCACCAACCGGCACCCCGGCGCCGCCTCCGCCAACCGGCCCGGCAGATCCAGCCCCACCCAGTCACCCGACAACAACGCCAGCCGCAACCCGCCCGGCAACCGCTCCGGCTCGGCCACCAGCAACATGTCCAGCAACGCCGGGACGGTGTTCCACACCGTCACCCCGTGCGCCTCCATCAGGACGACCCAGCGATCCGGGTCGCGTCGCTCGCCCTCGGCGGGCAGGACGACGGAGCCTCCGGCTCCCAGCAGGCCGAACAGGTCCCAGACCGACAGGTCGAAGTCCAGCGCCGACAACGCCAGCACCCGATCCGACTCCCCCACCCCGAACCGGCCGTTGACGTCCACCACCGTGTTCAACGCCGCCCGATGCGAGACCTCCACACCCTTCGGCTCCCCCGTCGACCCCGACGTGAAGATCACATACGCCGACGACCCCGCGTCCACCACCACCGGCGCCTCCAACGGCACCGCGCCCACCGCCACCGCCACACCCACCCGCTCGACACCCACCCGCTCGACACCACCGTCCGAACCATCGTCGGAACCGAAGGACGAACCGGCGGACGGACCACCTTCCGAGCCGAAGGACGAACCGGCGTCCGAACCGGCGGACGAATCACCGTCGCCGGTCAGCACCAGCCGCACCCCGGCCCGGCGGTAGATCCGCTCCTTGCGGGTCTCCGGCTGGTCCACCCCCACCGGGACGTACACGCCCCCGGCGGCCAGCACGCCGAGCACGGCCACGGCCTGCTCCGGGCCCTTGGGCAGGGAGACGGCGACCGCGTCGCCCGGCGTGACGCCGTGACCGCGCAACCACCCGGCCACCCCCAGCGCCCGCCCCGCCAGCTCACCGTAGGAAAGCTCACCGCCGTCCCACACCAACGCCGTACGACCCGGCTCCCGGGCCGCCCACCCGAAGAACCCCGAATGCAGCAGACCCTCCGGCACCACATCCGCCGTCGCGTTCACCTCCGCCCGTACCAGCAGCTGGCCGGAGGGGGTGAGCGCGGGGAGCGGGCGGTCCCAGTCGCCCTCGGCGAGCCAGTCGAGCAGGCCGGCGAAGGCGCCGGACATCGCGTCCAGCATCCCGGCGGGGAAGAGTTCGTCGACCGCGTCCCAGTTGAACAGCAGCCCTCCGTCCACCTCGACCACCTGGTGGTCCAGCCACACCTGCGGCGTCTGGGAGAGCATCCAGCCGAGCTTGCCGAGGCTCCGCTGGACGTCCTGGCCCACGAGGTCGCCCATCCCGGCGGCGCTGGTGAGCACCACCGGGGCCGTGACCTGCCCGCCGCGGCGGCCCCGGTTGAGGTCGCGGAGGACCTCGACGCCCGAGTAGGCCGAGTGGGCGACGTCGGCGATGAAGCGGCTCTGCAGGCCCGCGACCCGGTCCTGGAAGGTCTCCTCCCGCGTCAGGTCGACATCGAGGAGGATCAGGTTCGTGAAGTCGGCGACCATCAGGGGCACGTCGGGGTGGAGCGTCTGCCGGTCGAACAGCGGGAGGTTGAGCAGGAAGCGCGGCTGGGCGCTCCAGGCGCCGATGACCTCGGCGAAGGCCGCCGCCAGCACCATGGGCAGGGTCACCCCGCGCGTGCGGGCGTGGTCGGCGAGCAGGTGGCGCCCCTCGGGCGGCAGCCAGTGGCCGCGGCGGACGACGCGAGGCCGCTCGACGCGCTCGGGCTCGACCGCGAGCGGAAGCTGGGGTCCCTCGGGCAGGTCGGCGAGCCGCTCCCGCCAGTAGGCCCGGTCCTTCTCTCGCGCCTCGCGGCCGCGCAGCTCGTGCTCGGCGAGGTAGGTGGGGAAGCCGTACCGCAGGGGCGGCAGCGACTCGCCCCGCCCGGAGTAGAGCGCGGCCAGGTCCTCCAGGATGATCTGGATGCTGCGCACGTCGGCCACGAGCAGGTCGAAGTTGACGTGCAGCCGGTGGGTACCGCCGGGCAACAGCGAGAGCCGGATGTCGAACACCTCCCCGCGCTCGACCTCCAGGCGCCGGTGCGAGAAGGTCTCGCGCAGCTCGTCGAGACGTTCGCCGTCGTCCAGGCGCAGGTCGTGCACCACGAGGCCCGGCCAGGGGCTGCGGTCCAGGATCTGCTGGGTGCCGTCGTCGAGGAACCTGGCGCGCAGCAGCGCGTGCCGCTCGAACAGGGCGCGCACGGCGCCCTCGAGGGCCTCCGCGTCGACGCCCGCGCCGTCGAACTCGGCGTAGAAGTGGCAGCCGACGCCGCCGAGCACCTGCCGGTCCTGCCGGCCGATCCAGTAGGCGTGCTGGACGGGGGTGAGCGCGAAGGGCGCGCTCTCGTCCACCTCCGGCGCCCGGGGCCCGGCCACCGTCGCTCCGGCCGTGTCCTGGCCGGCGGACAGCAGCTCCCACCAGTCGTCGAGCCTGGGGGACTCGAACAGGTCGGCGAACTTGACCTCCACGCCGCCGCGCCGCCACTCGTTGGCCAGCTGCATGACCCGCATGGAGTCGAGGCCGTGGCGGATCAGGTCGTCCTCGCCGTTCAGCCGGGACGCGTCCAGGCCGAGCACGGTCGCGGTGGCCTGCCGGACCGCCTCGTACGTCAGCTGCTCGGCGGGCCGCGCCGGCCGCGCGGCTCCGCCGGCCGCGTCCGCGGTGCCCGTCGCGTCCGCCGAGGACGCCGAGGATTCCGAGGAGGCCGGGTCCGGCGACGGGGAGGCCGGACCCGGAGACAGGGAGTGGCTGTGGCGCACGTCGAGCTCGCCGCGGCGGTACCCGGTGAGGACCGCGAGCCGGTCGTCACCGAGCCGCCGGAGCTCGCCGGGGGCCAGGAGCGTGACGACGTCGGCCACCAGCCCGTGCTCCCGGATCACGGCGGCACGCATCCGCCGGACGAGTTCGGCCAGCCCGGTCTCCGAGAGCTCCCCGGAGGTCTCGGCCAGCAGCAGCAGGCCGCCGTCGAAGGGCGCCTGGAACGCGCGGCACTCCTGCCCCGTGGCCTCGGCCACGGTGCTCTCCAGCGGCTCTGGGCGGCGGATGCGACCGCGAATCGACATGTCCCACATAGCGATTCACGTTGTCACGGGCCGCGAAATGCGGCAATTCACATAATCGTCTTCCACCGGCGAAATGCTCGACGATGTAGCCGGACAGCGATTAAGTATGCCTTACCTAACTGCCCATCAGGGCGGCCGTGCTCCTGCGAAGACACCGTGAAGGCGTTTACCAATTGCCCGTCCGGACGTTCGGGAAAATATTCAGGCACCTATTTCGAGGTGCCCGATCGGCTACTTGCCGCCCTCTGTGCCCCGACCTAGCGTCGGCAGGGTCCATGGGAGAGGAGACCGCAAGTGGCCAGCACACTGGAGGTTTCGCCGGACCGTGTGATAGCGGGGCCGGAGGAGGCCCGCGCGCTCGGGGACGAGTACGTCACGGCGGTAGGCAAAATCCTCAACAGTCACGTCCGCAACGAGGCCGTCGGGGCGGCCGTCTTCGACGAACCCTCCATCGCGCTCGCGCCCACTCCACGCGATAAGTGGCTGGCCTGCAGAATGGCGATGGAGGAATACGGACACCATTTAAAGTTCAACAAACTCGCCGCCGAACTCGGCCTTGAGGACGCGAACGCCAGGGGACCTCTCTCGATATTCGAGTACGAGGTGCGGAACTGGACCGAGTACGTGATGACCAAGGCGATCGTCGACCTCGCCGAGGTCGTGCTGATGGAGGACCTCTGCGACTGCTCCTACCTGCCCCTGCGTAAGCTCTGCCGGTCGCTGATGCCCGAGGAGCGCTTCCACGTGGGGTTCGGTGCGACGAGCGCGCGCCGGCTGGTGGCCGACCCCGCCCAGCGCGACGAGGTGCGGCGGGCCGGGCACGAGCTGCTCGCGATGACGATGCCGTTCTTCGGCCGCAGCGACTCCAAGAACAACGAGGTGTTCCGCCGCCTGGGCATCAAACGGATGACCAACGACGAGTGCCGCGCGGAGTTCATCCGGCGCACGCGGGAGCTCTTCGAGTCCGACCTCGGCCTCGACTACCCGGAAGTGGATGCGCGATGGTACGGCACTTCGAGCTGACCGAACCGCCCGAGGGGCTGGCCGCCGAGCTGGGGCCCGGCGGCGACAGGGTGGAGCGTCTCCTGCGCGGCATCTGCGCCGCCGACCGGCCGGAGCGCGCCCCGGACTCCCCTCTCACCGCCCCGGGTTCCCCTCTCACCGCCCCGGACTCCCCTCTCACCGTCGTGCGCGATCCGGCCGTCGCCGCCGCGGCGATGGACCGGGTCGACCCCGCTTGGCTGGAGGCGCTCGACCGGCGGCGCGGCGAGGCCCGCGAGCGGCTCGTGGCGGCCGGGCGCGAGAAGCAGCTGGACACGGCCGAGCATGTGGCCATGCTCGTCGCGACCCCCCGCCTCGACCCCGCCGACCAGACCGACCCCGACGCGCGCGCCGTGTCAGGCGCCCTGCTGTGGCTGATCGGCACGGTCGTCGCGGACGCGCTCGCGGACCCCGGCGGCGCCCTCGCCGCGAACGGCGACGGCCCGGGCCGCGACCACGACCACGACCACGACCACGACGATCCGCTGTCCGGGCTCGCCGAGCTGCTGGCCTCCGGCTGGTGGCCCATCGGCCCCGTGAACGGCGACTTCCTGATCTCCCCCTACGCGGCCGACGGAGGTGAACCGCATGCCCGATGACTCTTTCGGCACGCGCCAAGGAACCACTACGGCGCCTTCCGCGCCGGTGGCGCCCGGCGTCCCGGCTCAGAGAGCACGGATTCCCAAGACCGGCGGCGCCGGAGCGCTCCCGATCACCGGTGTGGGCCAGGCCCCCGCCCCCTCGCCAGGCACGGAGGGCCCGGGGACGGGGAACGTCGCCGGCGAGCTCGCCCGCCTCGCCTCGGACCGCGGCTGGAACGCGTCGCCCGCCTTCTACGAGGGCGACCGCGTCTGGACCCACGGGGAGGTGCACGACCTGGCCGCGAGGGTCACGATGGTCCTGGTCGACCTGGGCGTGCGGCCGGGCGAGCGCATCCTGATCGCGCTCGAGGACTGCGTCGCGTGGGTCGCGGCCTTCCTCGGCGCCGCCCGGCTCGGCGTCACGGCGGTGCCCGTCAACCCCGAGCTGACGGAGGCCGACCACGCCCTCGTCCTCGCCGACTGCGACGCCAGGCTCGTGGTCGCCACCAGGGAGATCGCACCCCGTTTCGACGGTGTGCCGCACCTCACGGGCGAGCAGTTGCTCTGCCTGGCCGGCCGCGTCCCGCCGGGACCCGTCGCCCAGGTCGGCCCCTCGGCCCCCCTCTACGCGCAGTACACCTCGGGCACGACCGGGCGGCCCAAGGGCGCGCTGCACCGCCACGGCGACCTCGCGCTCTACCATCGCGCGGCCGGCGAGGGCGTGGTCGGCATCCGCGAGGACGACGTGACCCTGTCGGTCTCGAAGCTGTTCTTCGCCTACGGCCTGGGCAACACGCTGGTGTTCCCGCTGTTCTCCGGCTCGTCCGCCGTCCTGCTCGCGGGCCGGCCGACCCCGGCGCTGATCGCCGAGGCGGTCGTCCGCCACGGCGTCACCGCGCTGTACGCGGTGCCCTCCGCCTACGCCAACCTCGTCGCCGAGTGCGAGCCGGCCGCCTTCTCCTCCGTACGGGTCGCCGTGTCGGCGGGCGAGACGCTCAACGAGACCCTGGGCGCCCGCACCCGGGAACTGCTCGGGGCCCCCGTCCTCGACCAGCTGGGCTCGACCGAGGCCGGCCACGCCTTCTGCTCCAGCACCCTGGCCCGTGACGAGCCGGGCACGATCGGCCGCGCCCTGCCCGGATACGAGCTGCAGGTGCGCGACGAGCATGGGGAACCGGCCACCGAGGGAGAGCTCTGGGTACGAGGCGAGTCACTGCTCCTGGAGTACCTCAACCAGCCCGACCAGACGGCGCACGCCCTGGTGGACGGGTGGCTGCGCACCGGCGACCGCGTCGAGCGCCTGCCCGGCGGCGCCTACGTCCACCGCGGCCGCTGTGACGACATGGAGATGGTCGGCGGCATCACGATGTCGCCGATCGAGGTCGAGAAGGTCCTGTCGGAGCACCCGGCCGTGGCCGAGGTGGCCGTCGCCGTCATCGCCGACGAGCGCGGAGCGCGCAAGCTGCGGGCCTTCGTGGTGCCCGCCGCCCCCGGCCAGGATCCGGCGCGGGTCGAGGAGGAGCTGATCGAGCTGGCCCGCGGGAGGCTGGCACCCTTCAAGGTCCCGCGGAGCGTGAAACTGTGCCAGGCCCTGCCGCGGACGCATACCGGCAAGCTGCGCCGCTTCGCCGTCCGCGACGGAGACTGGTGATCACTGGTGCGTACGCTGCTCGTCGACAACTACGACTCCTACACCTACAACCTGTTCCAGCTGGTCGCGGAGACCTACGGCGTGGAACCGGTCGTGATGAGCAATGACGACGAGGCCTGGCACGACCTGCCCCTGCACCGGTTCGACGCGCTGATCATCTCCCCCGGCCCCGGCCGGCCCCAGGTGGAGCGGGACGTCGGCGTCTCCCTCGACCTCATCCGCGCCTCCGGCCTGCCCGTGCTTGGCGTGTGCCTGGGACACCAGGCACTGGGCTGGCTGTCCGGCGCCGACGTGGTGCCGGCGCCCGCGCCGATCCACGGGCAGGTCGAGCAGATCCGGCACTGCGGGCGGGACCTGTTCCGGGGCCTGCCACAGGGTTTCCAGGCGGTCCGCTACCACTCGCTCTGCGTGGCCACCCCGCCACCCGACGAGCTGGAGATCACGGCGTGGACGGGCGACTCGGTCGTGATGGGCCTGCGGCACCGCACGATGCCGTGGTGGGGCGTGCAGTTCCATCCCGAGTCGATCTCCACCGAGCACGGCCCCGCGCTGCTGCGCAACTTCCGTGACCTCGCCCTGGCTGCGGGGCCGGTGCCCGGTGCGGTGCCGCCCGTCGCGCACGCCCCCTCGTGGTCGCTGGAGACGGAGCGGATCGACGGCGCCGCCGACGCCGAGGCGGTGTTCACCGGCCTCTTCCGTTCCCAGCGGTACGCCTACTGGCTGGACAGCAGCCGCGCCGAGCCGGGCGGGGCGCGTTTCTCCTTCCTCGGCGACGCGGGCGGCCCGCACGGCGAGGTGCTCTCCTGCCGTCCCGGCGCGGGCAGCGTGCGGATCCAGGACGCCTCGGGCGCCGGCATGGCGATCCATGTCCCGATCTTCGACCTGCTCGACGAGCGGGTGAGCGCCCGCGCGATGGAACCGGATCCCGCACTCCCTTTCGACCTGGACGGTGGCTACGTCGGCTACTTCGGCTACGAGCTCAAGCGCGACTGCGGGGCACGGGCCGAACACCTGTCGCCGATGCCCGACGCGGTCTGGATGTCGGCGACGCGGTTCGTCGCGATCGACCACGAGACGGACCAGACGTGGGCGGTGGCGCTCACCGACGGCGGCTCCGGCAGCCGCAAGCAGGCCAGGCGCTGGGTCGAGGAGACGGCCGCGGCGTGCCGGGGGATGGTCTCCGGGCGTGACCTCCCGGTGGAGGAGGTGGAGGGGGAGGAGTTCGATCCCGAGCCCTGGCTGGTACGGCCCCGCGAGCGCTACCTGGCCGACATCGAGGAGTGCCTGCGCCTGCTGCGCGCCGGGGAGAGCTACGAGATCTGCCTCACCAACACCGTCGAGGTCCCCTTCCACGGGTCGGCCGAGGACCTCTACCTGCGCCAGCGGCGGCTGAACCCGGCGCCGTACGCGGCCTATCTGCGGCTGGAGGAGGATCACGTCCTGTGCTCCTCCCCCGAGCGCTTCCTCAAGGTCGGCAGGGACGGGACCGCGGAGTCCAAACCGATCAAGGGCACCGCGCCGCGCGACCCCGAGCCGCGCCACGACGACGAGCTGAGGAGGGAGCTCGCGTCGTCCGGCAAGACCCGCGCGGAGAACCTCATGATCGTCGATCTGCTCCGCAACGACCTCGGCCGGATCTGCGACGTCGGCACGATCGACGTGCCGCGTTTCATGGCCGTGGAGTCCTACGCCACCGTCCACCAGCTCGTCTCCACCGTCCGCGGGCACCTGCAGGACGGCGTGAGCGCCGTGCGGGCCGCGCGCAGCTGCTTTCCCGGCGGGTCGATGACCGGCGCGCCCAAGCTGCGCACGATGGAGATCATCGACAGGCTCGAAGGCCGGGCGCGCGGCGTCTACTCCGGCACGATCGGATTCTTCGGGCTCAGCGGCACCGCGGACCTCAACATCGTGATCCGGACCGCGGTCGTCAGGCCGGGCGGGCTGACGGTCGGCGCGGGCGGGGCGATCGTACTCGGCTCCGACCCGGTCGAGGAGTACGAGGAGATGCTGCTCAAGGCCCGCGCCCCGCTGCGGGGCCTCGGCGGGATGTCCGGCGCGCCCGCCCCCCGGCCTCTCACCTGAGAAGGCACCGAATCACCTGAGAAGGCATCGAACCCGGCCACCGGGCCGAGCCGGCGGCCCGGCCCGGCCCGGTGGCCGTCTCAAAGCGATCAACGGCGTGTCGTGGCCCGGTAAGCGAAGAGCCCCTGATGCCGGAAAAACTTCCTTGCGGCGGCGAGGTCGAGGACATCGCCCGGGCGTTCGTGTTCCTGATGACCGAGCCGTTCGCCACGGGAACCGTCCTCACCGTGGACGGCGGGAACGTACTCGTCTGATCCGGTCGATCCGAAACCGCTCTCGGGCGACCCGTTCCCCCTCGTCGGTTCGGAGCCCTGGGCGGGAAGGGACCGCCTGCTCCCTTCGGCGTCGTGGCCACCTTGGCAGCCGCAGGGGCTTTCGCCCCTAACGGCCGGGTTCGGGGAGCAGCCCGCGGTTGAGCGCCACCGCGGTGGCGAGCGTCCGGTTGGAGCAGTTGAGTTTGGCGAGGATGTTGGCGACGTGCCGTTTGGCCCCGTGCTCGGAGATGCCGAGGCGGCGGGCGATCTGCTTGTTGCTGAGCCCCGCCGCCATCAGGGCGAGGGCCTGCTGTTCGCGCGAGCTCAGCGGCGAGTCGATGGGGTCGCTCTCCGGGCAGGGATCGTCATCGGGGACGGGCGTCTCCTCGAGGTCCTCCTCGTCGCGGATGCGGTCCAGGAGCCGCCGGGCCAGCGGGCCGGGCATCGGCATGAGGCCGCTGCCGAGGTCGGCCAGAGCGCTCCTGAGCGAGGTCTGGGTCAGGTCCGTCTCCAGCAGCAGGCCGTCGACCGGCAGGGCCGCGGCCTCCGCGAGCGAGGCGTCGCACACGCCGCGCAGGACCAGCAGGACGTGCGCGTCGTGCTCGGCCGCGACCGTGGCCAGCTTCTCGGCCGCGTGCGCCTTGCCGGACGAGGCGAGCAGCAGGACGTCCGGTCTCTGTGACTGCAGCAGTTCGAGAGCATGGTCGAGGTCGCCCGCCTCGTACGTTTTCTCCACCGTGTTGACGGTCGCCAGCATGGTGCACAGCCCGCAGCGGAGCACCTCACTGCCCATGGCGACCAGAACGGCCCGGCCTAAAGGTTCGAGTCGTTGTGTGCTCATTTTCATCCCGCCGTCGCGTTGGACAACCGCAGTTCCCCTACCTGGAGAGGGCTCCAATACCCTGAAAAACGCGGTATCCACCTATATTTTAGGAAGTTTATATTTCAAGAAAGTTCGCTGTAAACGATCACAGCTGTCCTGGCCGGAGGAATCTCCGGCCGGCCGCCGAGCGGATCCCCTCCAGGTCGCAGCCGGCCAGGGGACTCGCGATCGCCGGTGGACGGCGTGCTCGCACTTCGGTGCCGCTCCCATTGGCCGTCTCCGTACCGGCTTCTTACCGGCCCCGTGACGACCCGTTCCGCCGGACCGTTTGTCGCTTTCCTGTCGCCCCGCAAATTGCTCAGGCCGCCCGGATCGCGCGGATCCCCTATTACCTGCCTACCTTGCTTTTCCCGTATCTTCAACGTCGGAAATGTCCGTTTATACGCGTCTTCGCAGATCACGGGGCCATTTCGGCGCGCCACGTTTTGCAAGTTAGGGTACCCTTGCCTAATCAGATTTCCTGGTCTACCGTCGGAACCGGACTCCGGAACCCACAGCCCAGATGATCACCGTGACGCGAAGGCGGCGAACCACGTGAGAATCCTGACCCGGAGCGACCTGGCCCGGGTCGAGCTCGTCCCCTCCGAGGTGATCTCGGTCGTGGAGGAGTCGTACCGGGCCCTGGCCTCCGGGCTGTCGGTCAATCCGAGCAGGCAGACGGTCAAGCCACCCGACGGGCACTCGGTGGGCCACGCCCTGGTGGGACGCGACGGCACCCGCGAGGTCGTCGCCTTCGAGACCTCCTACCGGTTCTATCCGCGGCGCGAGCGCCAGTACACGACCTTGTCGCTGTACGACGACGAGAGCGGGCTCCCCGTCGCGCTGATGGACTGCGCCAGGATCGCGACCATGCGGGCCCCGGCGGCGTCCGCGCTCATCGCCCGCGAGTGCGCCGCCCCCGGCAGCCGCAACGCCCTGGTGATCGGTACGGGCGTCCAGGGGCGGCAGGCCCTGCCCTATCTGATGGCCACCATGCCCGGCCTGGAACGGCTCATGGTCTACGGCACCCACCCCGACGGGCTGCGCGCGGTGCGGGGGGCCGTGCCCGGCGAGGAGGTGGAGATCGTCGAGGATCTGCGGGCCGCGGCCGGCGAGGCCGACGTGGTGCTCGCCGCCGCCGGGCCCAAGACCCCCGCGGCGATCGAGGCCGGCTGGCTGCGGCCGGGGGCGCTGTGCGTGCTGGTCGGCTACGGGCTGGCCTCCTCGACCCTGCACCGGGCCGACCGGGTGCTCGCCACCAGCGCCGCCCGGATGGCGGTCACCGGCACCGACCTCGCCGACGCGCGCGGCAGGCTTCGCCCGGTGGACGTCGAGCTGCCCGAGGTGCTCGCCGGATCGGCCTGGGCACGGCTCGACGCCGACGAGCGGATCTTCGCGTACAACAGCGGGCTCGCCGCCACCGACATCGCGCTCGGCCACCACCTCGCCCAGAAGGCGACGGCGCGCGAGCTGGGGCAGGTGATCGACCTGTGGCGTTGAGGACGCCGCCGGCCTCCCGCGCGCCCGAGATGCCGACCGGCCGCGCGCCCGCGTCACCCGGCCCCGGGCGGGGGTCGCCCCGGCTCCCTCCCGCGCCCGCCCCATCCCCTCCGGCCCGTCCCGCGCCGGGGTCACACCCTCTCGCGCTCCCTTCCGGTGACGACGCGTTCCCTTCCGGTGACGACCTCGCCGGTGACGACCTCGCTGGTGACCCGGCGGTCGACGACGTTCAGGGGACCGAGGCCCGACAGGACCGTGAGGATCTCGTCCACCAGCCCGGGGGGAGCCGACCTCGCGCCGGTGAGGGCGACGGTGCCGGCCTCCCGCAGCAGGCTCGGGCAGAGGTCGGCGACGCCGGTGACGACCCGCGAAAGGACGCCGGAGTCGCCGGCGAGCCCGATGACGTGACGGGCGTCGGGACAGCCGGGTCCCGCGGCGACCAGCAGGAGATCCCCGGCGGCGGCGACGGAGGCGACGGAGGTCGCCCGGTCGGAGGCGTGGTAGCAGAAGTCGTCGGGGTCGGGGCCGCGCAGGCCGGGGAAGCGGGCGCGCAGGGCCGCGACGACGGGGAGGGCGTGCTCGACGGGGATGCCGGGCTGGATGAGGTAGGAGACCGCCATGGGGTCGGCGGGCCGCAGCCGCGCCACGTCGGCCGCCGTCTCCACCAGAACGGTCGTCTCCGGGGCCTGTCCGAGGATGCCGGGGACGACGGCGTCCCCCGGCCTGCCGATCACGACGGTGAGGTCCCCGCGCTCGGTGAACCGCGCCACCTCGGCGTGGGCGGCGGACACCAGGGGGCAGGTGGCGTCGACGACGGCCAGGCCCCTGGCCGCGGCCTCGGCCCGCAAGACCGGCGGCACACCGTGGGCGGGGAAGACGACGGCGGCGTGCTCGGGGAGCGTGTCGAGTCCGGTGACCGTACCGATGCCCGCGCGGGCCAGTTCCTCCGCGTGATGGGGGACGTCGGTGACGGGGCCGTAGGCGAAAACGGGCCCGCCGCCGGCCCCGCCCCGGGTGACGCCCAAAGCGGTCTCCAGGGCGCCGAGGGCACCGGGGCAGACCGGCCGGGTACCGGCCAGCAGCATGCGGCGGCTGCGCATGACGTCACTCCATCGCCACACCTCCTGACCGGCCGCCTCCACCGCGGCGCGGTCGTCGGGGTGGGCGGCGGCCGCGAGCCCGGTGGCGCGGCCGTGACGGTCGAGCCAGGAGACGGCGAACAGGTGGCCGTCGTCGGGAAGGGCGCCGTCGGCCCGCCCGGTCACCGGCGCGTACCGCCGGTCGTCCCGCCGGGTGTCCGAACGGGGCTCGGGGCGAATGTCCGGAGGGACGTCCTGCCGGACGGCCGGACGGGTCTCCGGGCGGGCGGTCAGCGGCGCGTAGCGCACGCGCAGCCCCCTGCGGGTGAGCGCCGCCCCCAGGACCGGCGCGGCGGGACACCCGACGGATCCCCTGTCGGGGTGGTCGAAGGCGGAAGCGACGACCACTTCCCCACCGGCGACGCCCTGGCAGGCGAAACGCTCCCGGATCTTACTCCTGTTCATATCCTCGTCCCCGATCGTCAAGGAAACCGAGCCCACGGCGGCGGATTCGGAGCGGGTTTCCGAGACCCGCCAGATCTCGTTTCCCTGCCCGCAAATGGATACACGGCCCGGTGTGCGAAAATATCAGGGAATTGCCACTCACACCTCTTTTATGACAATACTTTATAGGTGATTGGGGCCGCCGATCCGGCGGATATCCCTCCGTCACCGCGCACCGGGCCCGGCCCGTCGGATGTTTCCCTCAGATGGCCATGGCCCGCTGCAGCACCGCCCTGGCGAGGGCGTTGCGCTGGTAGGGGCGCAGCCGCGCCTTGAGCGTGGACAGGGCGGCGCGGGTCCGACCGCTGCGAAGGTGGGGATAGTCGTCGAGGAAGGCGTGCCAGGTGAGCGCGGCCTGTTCCAGATGTCCCTGGTCGAGGTGCAGCGCGGCCAGGGTCGCGGAGGTGAGCGCGCGGGCACGGCGCTCGGTGGCCGGCCGGTGCCGTATGGAGGCGGCCAGGGCGTCGGCGGCGGCGGGCCTGTCGTCCAGCGCGGTCAGCACCGCGGCGTGCTGGTGGGCGAAGGACGCCTGGTGGTAGGCGCCCACCGTGTCGGCGGGGGTGCCCGTCGTGGCGACGGCGTGGTTGAGGTGGTGCTCGGCCGCCCGGAGGTGGCGGAGGGCGGTGCGCCGGCCGCCCTTCACCGCCGCCGCGGCGACGGCGGCCTGTCCCCGCAGGAAGGCGTGGGTGCCCGGCTCGATCGCCACGGGAGCGCTGGTCAGGGCCGCCTCGGCCAGGTCGAGAGCCTGGCCGTGGTGTCCCAGGGTGTGGGCCTGCACCGACAGTGCCCGCAGGGTGACCGCGTACCCGGCCGCGTCGCCGTTCTCGGCGGCGAGCTTCAGCGCCGCCCGGTAGTAGCTCTGGGCGACACCGTGGAGCTGCTCGTCGAAGCACATGAAGCCGCACAGGTACGTCAGCTCCGTGGCGATCGACAGCATCCTGCGGCGCGTCCCGGGGTTCATCCGGGACCGCAGCCACGGTACGACGTCCACGGCGAGGTACCCCGACAGCGCCCGCCGCGCCTGGCCGCCGCCGAAGGCCGTGTCCGTCTGCGAGAACACCTGGGCCATCGCCTCCGCCGCCTCCACCTGCGGCGTTCCCACCTCCGGCGCCCGCCTGCGGCCCGAGCCCGCGGTGGCCGCAGCCGCGGCGGCGTCGGCCCAGCCGGGCACGGACAGCGCGGCCAGGCTGTAGACGCAGTCCTCCAGCATCCGCCGCCTGCCCAGGCACACCCCGGTGTGCAACTCCACCAGCCGGGCCACGGGATCCTCGTCCCGCCAGTCCTCGCCCGCGGCCCCCTGAGCGTCGCGGGGGGCCCGGCCCGGGTCCGCCAGGCCGACCGCGGCGATCTCCAGCGGGCGTCCGAGACGGCGCGACAGCGCCTCGGCCACCAGATGCGGCACGGGCGGGCGCGGGCGCATGCCCGCCAGCCAGTGGGCGACCGCCGCCCGCCCGTAGCGCAGCGCCACTCCCGCCTCGGCGCCGAGCCCGTTGACCTCGTCGGCCAGTTGCTGCCCGGTCCACCGGGCCTCTGTCAGCAGCGCCCGTAATCGGATGTTGGGCCGGTGTCCTGTCCCCATCCGTTTTCTCTCACCCGACTCGTCGGCGATATTCCTCCATCCCCCGCTTTTTCAAATTTAAATTTCACCTATCGGCGGCCTCGCCGTTATCACGAAGACGGGCGATCGCGTCACGGGCGCCGCCATGAAACACCTTCTGCAAATGAAACCGATCGCCCGGCGCCGGGGGGTTCCGGGATATCGCGGCGGCGGTCGTACTGGAAGTAGGGGGAAGCGGACTGCTTTCATCCCGACGCACGGCGGCGGCGTAAGACCTTTCGCGACCGCTCGGCAACAAGGAGAACCGGAAGAGAGGTGAAGTGTGGTGACGACAGCACCGGTGCTCGGCTCCCTCGCCGGCACCACGCGATCGGCGGACCGGGTCCTGACCGCCGCACGGGAACTGGTCGAGCCGGCCCACCGTGCCGCGGTGGACCGGCTGCCGCAGGAGATCCGCCACGTCGCCGGCTACCACGCGGGCTGGTGGGACGCCGACGGCCGCCCCTGCGACAGTGGCGGCAAGTCGGTCAGGCCCGCCTTGGTGCTCGCGTCGGCGTGGGCGGCCGGCGGCGAGAACCCGCGGGTCTCCGAGATGTCGATCCCCGCGGCGGTCGCGGTGGAGCTGGTCCACGATTTCTCGCTGCTGCACGACGACATCATGGACGGCGACCTCACCCGAAGGCACCGGCCGGCCGCGTGGTCCGTCTTCGGGACCGGCGAGGCCATCCTGGTCGGGGACGTGCTGCTGGCACTCTCCCTGGACCTGCTCGCCACCAGCCCCGGCCTGAAGGTGATGACCGGCTCGCTGCTGCGGTTGTGCTCGGGGCAGAGCGCCGACCTGGCGTTCGAGACGCGGACCGACGTCACCCTCTCCCAGTGCGTTCAGATGGCGATGGGCAAGACCGGGGCGCTGCTGGGCTGCGCCTGCGAGCTCGGCGCACTGGCCGGCGGCGCCGGTCACGCCCGCGCCCGGCTGTTCGGGCAGTTCGGGCGCCACCTCGGCCTGGCCTTCCAGCTGACGGACGACCTCCTGGGGATCTGGGGAGATCCCAAGGTCACCGGCAAGCCCGTCTTCTCCGACCTGGCCAACCGCAAGAAATCCCTGCCGGTGGTCGCCGCCCTCACCTCCGGCACCGCCGCGGGCGAGCGGCTGGCCTCGCTCTACCACCGCGACCGCGAACTGGACGAGCGGGACCTGGCCCGCGCCGCCGACCTGGTCGAGGCCGCCGGCGCCCGCGCCTGGGCCCACCAGGAGGCCGGGGCCAACCTCGACGCCGCGCTGGACCGCCTGCGCGAGGCCGCCCCCGCCCCCGGCCCGGCCGAGGACCTCCGCCTCCTGGCTCACATGATCACTCGGCGGGACCACTGACGCGCTCACCTCCCGGGCTCGGCCCGGGTTCTCCACGCTGGAGGTATTCGATGACGACACGGACCACAGGCGACCCGTCCGCGGGCCCGCCCGCGAGGGCGGGCGAAACCGGCGGCGAGGAGGCGCGAAAGGTACTGCTGGCCTCCCCCCGGTCGCTGTGCGCGGGTGTCGAGCGGGCGATCGAGACCGTGGAACGTGTGCTGGCCGACCGCGGCGCCCCTGTCTACGTACGCAAGCAGATCGTGCACAACGTCCACGTGGTCGACGACCTGCGGCGGCGCGGCGCGGTCTTCGTCGAGGAACTCGACGAGGTCCCGCCGGGGGCGACGGTGGTGTTCTCCGCCCACGGCGTCTCACCGGCCGTGCGGGAGCAGGCCGCCGCCAGGGAGCTGCGGGTGATCGACGCGACCTGCCCGCTGGTCACCAAGGTGCACGTCGAGGCGCGCCGCTTCGCCGCCCGCGGCGACACCGTCGTGCTGATCGGGCACGCCGGGCACGAGGAGGTGGAGGGCACCATGGGCGAGGCGCCGGAGCGGACCGTGCTGGTCCAGACTCCCGCCGAGGCCGCCGCGCTGGAGGTCGAGGACCCCGGCCGGGTGTCCTACCTGACCCAGACCACCCTGGCCGTCGACGAGACCGCCGAGGTGGTCGAGGCGTTACGCGCCCGGTTCCCCGCGCTGACCGGACCGGGCAGCGACGACATCTGCTACGCCACGACCAACCGGCAGCGGGCGGTCTCCGAGGTCGCCGCCGACGCCGACCTGGTCCTCGTCATCGGCTCCGCCAACTCCTCGAACTCGGTACGGCTGGTCGAACTCGCCCGGCGCCGGGGCGTCGCGGCGCACCTGATCGACGACGTCGGCGACATCAGGCCCGAATGGCTCCGCGACGCCCGCGCCGTCGGCGTGAGCGCGGGCGCCTCGGCCCCGCACCACCTGGTGGAGGAGGTCGTCGCCTTCCTGCGCGAGCTGGGGCCGATCCAGGTCACCGAGCACCGCCACACCATCGAGACCGTCCGTTTCGCCGCTCCGAAGGAAGTACGCACGCCATGAGCGCTGACACCGTCACAACCGGCCTCCACCCCGCCGCGGTCACCGTCCCCGATCCCCGCGGGCCCTCGCCGGCCGATGCCGCCCCCGGTGGCGCGGCGGCCGCGGAGAGCCTGCTGGAAAGGATCGAGGATCCCGGTGACCTGCGGCGCCTGCCGTCCGCCCGGCTGCCCGCGCTGGCCGGTGAGATCCGCCGTTTCCTGGTGGACAAGGTCAGCGCGACGGGCGGCCACCTGGGCTCCAACCTGGGGGCGGTGGAACTGAGCATCGCGCTGCACCGGGTCTTCGCCTCTCCCCGGGACACGATCGTGTTCGACACCGGCCACCAGGCCTACGTTCACAAGATCCTCACCGGCCGCCGGGACGACTTCGACGGGCTGCGCCAGCCGGAGGGCCTGTCGGGGTATCCGAGCCGGGCCGAGTCGGTCCACGACGTCGTCGAGAACTCGCACGCCTCGACCGCCCTGTCCTACGCCGACGGGCTGGCGAAGGCCGTCCGGCTCAGCGGCCGCGCCGACCGGCACGTGGTGGCGGTGATCGGGGACGGCGCGATGACCGGAGGGCTCGCGCTCGAGGCGGTCAACAACCTGGGCGCCGCGCCGGGCCTGCCGGTCATCGTCGTGATCAACGACAACGGCCGCTCCTACGCCAGGACCGTCGGCGGGCTCGCCGCCCACCTCGCCGCCCTGCGCCGCTCCCGCCCGGACCTCCCGGACCCGGAGTCGCGCGGCGGCGAGGTGGGCGACGAGGAATCCCGCCGTACTCACGGAAAGCCCGGGGAGACCCGGGACACCGGGGAAGACCGGGACGCCCCGCGGCCGGCCGGGACCAACGTCTTCGAGGCCCTGGGGTTCTCCTACCTCGGCCCCGTCGACGGCCACGACATCGACGCCCTGGAGGAAGCACTGCTGCGGGCCCGCGCCCTGGGCCGCCCCGTGGTGGTGCACGCGGTCACGGTCAAGGGGAAGGGGTACGGTCCCGCGGAGGACGACGAGGCCGACCGGATGCACGGCATCGGGGTGCTGGACCCGGCCACCGGCCGCCCGCCCGGCACGGCCGCCGCGACGCCGCCCTCGTGGACGTCGGTGTTCGCCAAGGAGATCACCGCGATAGGCGCCGAGCGACCGGCCGTGGTCGCGATCACGGCGGCGATGCCCGGCCCGACCGGGCTGGCGGCGTTCGCGGCCAAATTCCCCGACCGCTTCGTGGACGTCGGCATCGCCGAGCAGCACGCGGTCACGTGCGCCGCCGGGCTCGCCATGAAAGGCATGCACCCCGTCGTGGCGATGTACGCGACCTTCTGCAACCGGGCCTTCGACCAGGCGCTGATGGACGTCGCCCTGCACCGGTTGCCCGTCACGCTGGTCCTGGACCGGGCGGGGATAACCGGCCCCGACGGGCCGAGCCACCACGGCATGTGGGACCTGGTGCTGCTCGGGATGATCCCGGGGCTGCGGATCGCCGCGCCCCGCGACGCGACCCGGTTGCGCGAGGCGCTCCACGAGGCCGTCGGCTTCGACGGCGGGCCGACCGCGATCCGCTATCCGAAGGCCAGCGTCGGCCCCGACATCGTGGCGCTGCGGCGGCTCGGCGGAACGGGCGGGATCGACGTGCTGGCGGAGAACGGCGACCGCGTGCTGCTCGTGGCCGTCGGGTCGCTGGCGGGCCCGTGCGTGGCGGCCGCCGCGCAGCTGCGCCACCACGGCGTCGGCGCCACGGTCGTGGACCCGCGGTGGGTGGACCCGGTCCATCCGGCGCTGGTGGAGCTGGCCGCCTCGCACGGCCTGGTGGTCACCGTCGAGGACGGCCTGCGCACCGGTGGCGTCGGCGCGGCGGTCGCCACCGCGTGCGCCGACGCCGACCTGGACACGCCGGTCCGCGCCCTCGGCCTGCCGAGGGAGTTCATCGGGCACGGAGACCGCGCCCACCTGCTGGCCGCCGCCGGGCTGGACCACGGCTCCATCACCGCCTCGGTGCTCCGCGCCGTCCACGCCCCCACCCGCCCCGCCACCGCCGGGCCGGGCACGGCGGCACCCGGCGCGGCCTCCCAGCCGAGGTCACCGTCGAGGTCACAGCCCGTGTCCCAGCCGAAGTCCCAGCCGAAGTCCCAGCCGAAGTCCCAGCGGAGGTCACAGCCGATCGGAGGCCGTCGATGAGCGCTCCCGTACTCGTGGGCATGCCCGGCGTCGGCGCCCCCGCCGAGACTCCGCCGCCGCCGGCCCCGGCGGAGCCCGCCGTCCTGGCGCCGCGCCGGGCCACCCGCCGCCTGCGGGTGGGCGACGTCGAGGTGGGCGGGGACGCACCGGTGTCGGTGCAGTCGATGACCACCACCGTCACCGCCGACGTCGGCGCGACGCTCCAGCAGATCGCCGAGCTGACCGCCGCGGGCTGCCAGATCGTCCGCGTAGCCGTCCCCTCCCAGGACGACGCCGACGCGCTGCCGGCCATCGCCAGGCAGTCCACCATCCCAGTGGTCGCCGACATCCACTTCCAGCCCAAGTACGTCTTCAGCGCCATCGACGCGGGATGCGCCGCCGTGCGGGTCAACCCCGGCAACATCAGGGCGTTCGACGACAAGGTCCGCGAGATCGCCCGCGCCGCCTCCGGCGCGGGCATCCCGATCAGGATCGGGGTGAACGCCGGCTCGCTCGACGGGCGGCTGCTGGCCAAGTACGGCAGGGCCACCCCCGAGGCGCTCGTGGAGTCCGCCCTGTGGGAGTGCTCGCTGTTCGAGGAGCACGGTTTCGGCGACATCAAGATCTCCGTCAAGCACCACGACCCGCTCACGATGATCGCCGCGTACCGGCTGCTGGCGGCTTCCTGCGACTACCCGCTGCACCTCGGCGTCACCGAGGCGGGTCCCGCCCTCCAGGGCACCGTCAAGTCCGCCGTCGCCTTCGGCGTCCTGCTCTCCGAGGGCATCGGGGACACCGTCCGCGTCTCCCTGTCGGCCCCTCCGGTGGAGGAGGTCAAGGCGGGACTCCAGATCCTGCAGTCCCTCGGCCTGCGACCCCGGCGGCTGGAGATCGTCTCCTGCCCGTCCTGCGGCCGCGCCCAGGTCGACGTGTACCGGCTCACCGAACGGGTCAACGCCGCCTTCGACGGCTTCCCCCTCCCCCTGCGGGTGGCCGTGATGGGCTGCGTGGTCAACGGCCCCGGCGAGGCCCGCGAGGCCGACCTCGGCGTGGCGAGCGGCAACGGCAAGGGCCAGATCTTCGTACGCGGCGCCGTCGTCGCCACCGTCCCCGAGTCGCAGATCGTGGAGGCCCTCCTGGAGGAGGCGATGCGCATGGCCGAGGAGGCCGAGCAGGACGGGAAGGGCGACGACCCCGAGCACACCACCCCCGGGAGGAACGGATGAGCACCACCGGCACGATACCCACCGTCGACGCCGCCCCTCGCGCCCTGCTCGCCGAGACGGCCCTGGACTCGATGGGCCAGGTCACCGCGTCGGTCTACGAGACCGCCCGGCTGGTGGCCTCGGCGCCGTGGCTGGCGGGCCACCGGCAGCGGGTCGAGTTCCTCGTCCGGGGCCAGAACCCGGACGGAACCTGGGGAGGGCCCGGCGCGTACGTGCTGGTCCCTACACTCAGCGCGGTGGAGGCCCTGCTCACCGTGATGGGCGCGGATCCGCCCGGCGGGCCGCCCGCCCGGCTCGACGGCGGCGTCGTGAACGCGACGCGGCGCGGCCTGGACGCGCTGTTCGCCCGGCTCGGCCCCGGGGCCGAAGAGAGCGCCCTGCCCGACACCATCGGCGCGGAGTTCCTCATTCCCTGGCTGGTCGGCGAGGTCAACCGGCATCTGGACGCGCTGGCGGAACGTCCCCTCACCGGGCTGGACGCCTGGCGGGGATCGGGCCGCCTGGGCACGCCCGACGGGTGGAGCCCGGCACCCCTCGACCTGCTGCGCCATCTCGCCGAGCGGGGCGAGGCACTGCCCGCGAAGGTCTGGCACTCGCTGGAGGCGCTGGGGCCGGCCGCCGTGCTGGCCCCGCAGGTGCGGGTCGTCGGCGGGGCCGTGGGGTGCTCGCCGGCCGCCACCGCGGCCTGGCTGGGACCGAAGGACGACGGCGAGCCGGCCTCGGACCGGCGTTCCGCGGTCCTCTACCTGCGCGCCGTGCAGGACAGGCACGGCGGCCCCGTCCCCGGCGTGACGCCGATCGACGTCTTCGAGCGGGCCTGGGTGCTCGCGGCGCTGGCCGAGGCCTTCCCCTCCCTGACGCCGCCGCCCGAGCTGGGCGACAGCCTGGAGGCCGTCCTCGGTGACCTCGGGGCACCCGCGGGCGCCGGTCTGCCCCCCGACTCCGACGACACCGCCGGGGTGCTCCACGCCCTGCGGCTCATCGACCGCCCGCGCTCTCCCGAATGCCTGTGGACCTACGAGAGCGACACCTACTTCCGCTGCTTCGCGGGCGAGCGCACCCCCTCCACCAGCACCAACGCCCACATCCTGACGGCCTTCGGAGACCAGGCCGGCGACGGCGACGGCGCCGCCTCACCGGGACAGGCCCGCCTCCGGCAGGCGATCACCAAGATCTCCCGCTGGCTGTGCGGGGAGCAACGCCCCGACGGCAGCTGGATCGACAAGTGGCACGCCTCCCCCTACTACGCCACCGTGTGCTGCGTCTCGGCGCTCGCACGGCACGGGGACGCCGAATGCGCCCCGGCGCTGCGCGCGGCCGTGGGATGGGTGCTCGACACCCAGCGGCCCGACGGGTCGTGGGGGCTGTGGTCCGGGACGTGCGAGGAGACGGCGTACGCCATGCAGACCCTGCTGAGGTCCTCGCGCCACGACGACGCGGTGAGCCGCGCGGTGCTGCGCGGCGACGCCTTCCTGGCCGGGCAAGGCGACCACCGGGAGCACCCGCCCCTGTGGCACGACAAGGACCTCTACGCCCCCGTCGCGGTCGTGCGGGCCGAGGCGCTGGCCGCGCGGGCCCTGGCCCGCACCCGCTTCCCCGGGGGGTGGCGATGAGTGCCGTGCCCGCTTCCCGGATGACAACGGCGAGCTTCGCTTCCCGGAAAGCGGCGGCCCTTCGAGGAACGGCGGCGGGCCCCGCCGGGATCGGCGGTCCCGGCACCTCGCCGGCCGGTTCGGAGGTGGCGCCGTGAGCCTGAACAAGTACCGTTTCGCCCTGCGCACCCGATCGTTCCTGGACGCCCACGCCGCGGACCGCACCGGCATGGTCGAGCTCAGCCCGGCGCCGGACCGGCAGCTGCTGGTGTGGAACCCGGAGGCGGTCGGGGAGATCTTCCGCTCCGAGCAGCGAATGGTCCTGGAGGGCAGCGACACGCTGGGACCGCTGGTCGGGGAGCACTCCATGCTGTTCGCCAACGGGCAGCGGCACGCGGCGTACCGCAAGGTGGTCGGCCCGGCGCTGCGCGGGCGCCGGCTGGCCGCCTACCGTGGCGTCATCACCGAGGCGACCGACGCCGCCCTCGGCTCGCTGACCCCGGGCACGACGTTCTCCCTGCCCGAGTGGACCCGCGCGCTGACCCTCCGGATCATCGGCAGGATCGTCCTCGGCCACGCCGAGGACGAGACGCTCGGCCCGTTCACGAAGTGGGTGGAGTACGCGCTCGGATCACGGGCCCGCACCCTGGCCTACCGGCACCTGCGCGGCCTCGGCCCCCTGCCCTCGCCGTGGCGGACCTTCCGGCGGGACAGGGCCGAGATCGTCCGCGACCTCCTGCGGGCCTCGCGGCCCGAGGAGTCCCCAAAGCCCCGGGAGCCCGGCGGGAAGGCCGCCGGGAGGGCCGGCGGACCGCCGACGATCGCCGGCCTGCTGACCTCGGGGGAGGAACCCCTCGGCCCGATGGGCGACGAGGAACTCTCCGACCAGCTGATCTCCCTGCTGTTCGCGGGCCACGAGACGACCGCGTCCGCGATCGCCTGGACCCTGTTCTGGCTGCACCGCGACGAGCGCGTCCGCCACGACGTGCTGGCGGAGCTGGAGGCGACGACCGACGACGGCTCCACCACCGAGGCCGTGCCCCTGCTGAACGCGGTGTGCCAGGAGGCGCTGCGGATCTCCCCTCCCGCCACGGTCGCCGGCAACCGGATGCTCACCTCGGACTGGCGGCTGCTCGACCGGCCCGAGCCCGCGGGCACCCGCCTCACGCCGTGCATCGCCCTCGCTCACCGCAGCCCCGAGATCTACCCGGATCCGGGACGCTTCGACCCCGGCCGGTTCCTGGGCGCTCCCCGGCACGCCCAGGAGTACCTTCCCTTCGGCGGCGGGACCCGCCGCTGCCTCGGCGCGAACCTGGCCATGCTGGAGATGCGGATGGTCGTCGCGGCGGTGCTGCGCCGGCACGACCTGCGCTGCCTCAACCCCGAAGCCGCCGTGCCGCACCTGCGCGGGCCCGCCATGGGGCCGGGACCGCTCAGGATGGCGGTCGGCGGCTGCCCGATGCGGGCGGGACGGCCCCCCGCACCACCGTCCGGTGAGGGCGAGGTGCGGACATGACCGGGACGACCACGCAGGCCCGGCCGATGACCCGGGGGCGGGCGGCGCTCCGCATCCACCGGCTCGAATATCCCTTCCCCGCCGTGTACGCCTGCCACGTGCTGTGGGGCGCCTGCTTCGCGATGACCTCCCCCGGGCAGCTGCTCGCCGTTCCGGTGCTGGTCACGCTTGTGGCCAACCTGCTCGGCATCATCTCGCAGAACCCGCTGAACGCGGCGCTGGACGTCCGCGCGGACACCAGCACGGAGGGCAAGGGCGGCATCGCCGACGCGACGCGGCTGCTCGGCCCGCGCGCCGCCTTCCGGTGGGCCGCCGCGGAGATGGCCCTCGCGCTGGGGCTGTCGGCCGCGGTCTCGGTGTGGCTCGCCCGCCCCGCCGTGGTGATCGGCGTGGCACTGGCGATCGTCCTGCACCTGCTCTACAACCTCGAACCCGTCCGGTTGAAGAGCAGGGGCTACGCCAACCCGGCCTACTTCGGCCTGACCTTCGCCCTGCTGCCCTGCGTGTCGACGTACTCGGCGATCCGCCCGGACATCCCGGTGCCGGTCTGGCTGGTGTTCGCCGGGCTGGCGGTGCTGCTCTTCGGGCGCTCGCTGTGGTGGTCGATCCCCGACAAGACCGGGGACGCCCTCGCGGGCGACCGCCCGCCGGCCGTGCGGCACGGTGCCCGCGTCGCGCTGCTGGTGGCCTGCGCGGGCACGGCGACGGCGCTGGCGCTGATCGGCTGGGGGCTGCTGTGGCTCTACGGCCCCGCCTGGGCGCTGCTGGGCGTCGCCGCCTGCGGCGCCTTCCTCGTCGACAAGCTGGGTCTGCTGCGCGGCATCTCCGACGAGAACCTCCCCAACGAGACGTCGATGCGAAGGCGCAGCCTGTCGCTGGTCCTCGCGGCCGACCTGCTGCTGGTGGTGATCCCCGTCATCCTCGTCGTCGCCCGATGAGACCCTCCCTCACCCCTTGACCGCGCCCACGAGCCCGTTGACGAAGTAGCGCTGCAGAAGGAGGAAGAGCGCGATGACCGGGATGACGATGATCAGCGACGCGGCCATGACCTCGTTGTAGTGCGGCACGTCGCCCGACAGCAGGCTCTCCAGGCCGAGCGGCAGGGTGTAGAGGGAGGGGTCGTTGAGGGACACCCGCGTGAGGACGTACTCGTTCCAGGTCGGCACCGCGGTCAGCACGGCGACCGTGATGAGGGTGGGCCGGGCGAGCGGCAGGTAGACCGACCAGAAGATCCGGAACTCCCGCGCCCCGTCCGCGCGGGCGGCCTCGCGCAGTTCCCGGGGGATCCCGCTGAAACCGTTGGTGAGCAGCAGCACCGTCAGCGGGGCGGTGCCGTTGACGAACGGCAGGACCAGGCCCAGGTGCGAGCCCAGGATGCCGAGGTTCTTCTCCAGGATCACCACGGGGAGCAGCACCGTGATGCCCGGCACGAACAGCAGCGAGACGAAGAACCAGAAGAGCACCTTCCTGCCGGGGAAGTCCAGCACCGCGAAGGCGTACGAGGCGAGGCTGTAGACCACCAGCACCCCGGCGACGGTCATCGCGGTGACCTGGAGGCTGTTGAGGAAGTAGTCGAAGAAGCGCAGGCGGCTCCACGTGGCCACCAGGGTGTCCAGGGTGGGATTGGCCGGGATGAGGTTGCCGCCCCGCAGGATCTCCTCCCTGGTCTTGAAGGCGCCGGACAGCATCCACAGGAACGGGTACAGGCTGATGAGCGCGTACGCCGCCAGGGCGGTGCGGGCGACGGTCCTCACGATGCGTGACCCGATCATCGGATCCTCCTGAGCAGGCGCGCGTTGACCAGGGTGAGCAGCAGGGCACCGGCGAAGAGCAGCCAGCCCAGCGCGCTGGCCATCCCCAGGGTCTGGGCGAGGCCCTTCATGAACGAGAGCCGGTAGACCTGCAGGCCGAGCACGTCGGTGTGCCCGCCGGGCCCGCCGTTCGTCATGATCAGGAAGATCTGGAAGCCGTGCAGCGCGTCCCGCACGCCGAGCAGCACGATGGCCGCGGTGAGGGGCGTCAGCAGCGGCCAGACGATGCGGCGCATCACCTGGCGCGGCGCGGCCCCGTCGATGTGGGCGGCCTCGATCACGTTGGGGTCGATGGCCTGCAGGCCGCTGAGGTAGAGCAGGGTGGCGACGGGAACGCTCGACCAGACCAGGATCAGGATCAGCGTGGGGAGCGCAGTGTCCGGGTTGCCGAGGAAGCCCTGCGGCTGCGACAGGCTGCCCAGGCCGACCGACCGCAGGAGCACGTTGATCGCCCCGTCGGGCTCCAGCACGTAGCGCCAGGCGTAGTAGACCGCGATGCCGGTGGTGACGTAGGGCAGGAAGTACACCGAGCGGAGCACCCCGCGCAGCCGCTTGACGGAGTTCAGCGCGACCGCGAGCGGGAGCGAGATGGCCACCGTGAGCGCAGGGACGGCCACCATGACCTGGAAGGTGTTCCAGGCCGCCCGGCGCAGCTCGGGGGCGAGCGCCGGGTCGGCGTACAGCAGGTCGAGGTAGTTCTGGAAGCCGGTCCACTTCCACTCGGGGGTGAACCCGTTCCACTTGGCGAAGCTCAGCGCGAAGCCGGTGCCGATGGTGTAGACGCCCATCAGCAGGAACAGCGCCACCGCGGGCAGGACGAAGGCCCACCCGGTCAGCCACCGCCCCCACCGGCTCCGGCTCCGGCCGCGGTCACGGCGGGGCGCCTCCTCAGGGAGCCGCCCCGCGCGATCCTCGGTGGTGAGGGTGCTCACTTCGTGGACTTCCACATGGAGCCCATGATCTTGTCCATCTCCGGCCCGGCCTGCTGCGGGGTGACCTCCTTGAGCGGCGTCAGCCTGACCATCAGGTTCCCGGGCTTGACCTGGTCGTAGTCGGAGGGGAAGAAGGTGGTGTCACCGGCCTCGTAGGTGGCCTCCGGGGCGCCGGTGAAGTACTTCTGCAGCGACGCGAGGTCGGGACCGAGCAGGGTCTCGGCCTCCGTGCCGAGGTCGGTCGCCGGCAGGTCGAGCGAGGTCTTGGCGACGATGCCCGCGCCCTTGGGCGAGGTCACGAAGTCCAGCCACTTGACCGCCGCCTCCCGGTTCTTGCTGGTGGCGGTGACGCCGAGGGAGGTCAGCGCCAGGGGCGCCATCACGATCTCCTTGTTGAGCCCTTCCGAGGACGGCGGGATCGGGAAGGCGAGCACCTTGTCGGGGGTCATCCCGTTCTGCGCGAGGAACGCCAGGGTGAAGGTGCCGCCGATGTTGAAGGCGGACTTGCCCTGCGCGAAGGCGATGTCCGCCTCGTCGATGCCGAGCGACGTCGTCCCGGGCATCCAGTACGGGGTGAGCTTGCCGTACAGCTCCAGCGTCTTGACCCCGTCGGGCGAGCCGAAGCCCTGCGTGGTGCCCTTGGCGAACAGCGCGTGGAACCTCTCCTTGCCCAGGTAGGAGTGGGCCAGCGGCTGGTAGGCCCAGTTGAAGCCGGTCTGGGTGACCTTCAGGCCGAGGGAGAGCCCGCCCTGCTTGGGGTCCTCGTCCGTGGTCGCCTTGAGCGCGGCCAGGAAGTCCTCCCACGTCTTCGGCGGCGTGTCGGGGTCGAGCCCGGCGGCCTTCAGCTTCTCCTTGTTCGCGTAGACGATGCCGAACGCGCCGGCCGTGAACGGCACGCTGAACAGGGTGTTCGCCTTGACCTGCTTGAACGGCGAGTCGTTGGCCGCGAGGTCGATCCTCTTCTGGGTCATCAGCCCGGCCTCGCGGGTGGTCGGCAGCAGCCGCTGCTTCCAGGCGTCGGAGACGTCGGCGGTCAGGTCGGCCAGGAGCCCCGAGGAGCCCATCTCGAGGTCCTCTCCGCCCGCGTGCATCTCCAGCACGTCCGGCAGGTCGCCGGTCTGCGCGGAGCTCTGCACCTTGCTGACGAACACGTCGTCGGGGGTGATCGCCTCGATGGTGACGGCGATGCCCGTCTCGCTCTTGAACTGCTCGGCGGCCTTGGTCAGGGCGTCGGCGTGGGTCCGCTTGAACGTCCACATCTTCAGCGTCCGGCCGGCGGCCGCCTGCCCGCCACCCTGATCACCGCTCTGGCCACCGCCCTGCCCCCCGCCCGCGCAGGCGGCCGCGGTGAGACCCACCGCGAGCGCCAGACCGGCGGCGAGAACCCGCTTGCCTGCCTTCATGTCGCTTCCTTCCCCACTACTGCGGTGCGTGCGGCACGGTCCGCACATGACGGTCCGGTGCTCCCGCGTCTGGCGGGCTCCGGCACCCGGCGGGCGCGGTCAGGTGATCGGTGTGGGCCGGTTGGCATCGGCATCGTCACTTCCTCGGGGGGTCGCGGAGGATGAGTCCGGGCTCTCGTCCGTGCCCCGGGGGGATCCGGATCACGGAACGACATCCGCGCAAATCGTTAAGATTGGTTCCGAAACTTACACGCAACACAGCGAGTGTCAAGGGTCACGCCGACCGGCGGCGGACCAGCCGGGCCGGGATGACCGTCTCGGCGGAGGATTGCGCCGTCCCGCCCCTCAGCCGTTCCAGCAGGCGGCGGGCACACGCCTGGCCGATCTCCCTGGCCGGGTTGGCCATGGTGGTCAGTCCCGGCGAGACGAGGCTCGCCGCCTCGATGTCGTCGAACCCCATGACGGCCAGGTCCGCGGGAACGCGCAGCCCCCGCTCCTCGGCCGTGTCGAGCGCGCCGATGGCCATGATGTCGTTGGCGCACAGCACGGCGTCCGGAGGTTCGGGCAGGTCGAGCAGGCGGGCGGTGCCCGAGGACCCGCCCGCCCGGCTGAAGTGCGTGTGCGCCACGAGCCGGGGGTCGGCGTCCGCGCCGGCAGCCAGCAGCGCGGAACGGTAGCCCGCGACGCGCTCGGCCGCGGGTCCCTCCGCGTGCGGACCGCAGACGAAGCCGATCCTGCGGTAGCCGCGTTCCAGCAGGTAGCGGGTGGCCTCGGCGGCCCCGCCCTCGTCGTCGCTGTGCACGACGTCGACACCGGCCTGGACCAGGCGGCCCCCGAGCCGCACGACGGGGATGCCCGCCCCGATGACGGGCAGCAGGTCCTCGGCGTGCGTGTGGAAGACCGCGAAGGCGAGGCCGTCCACCTGCCGGGCGATCATCTGGTCGATGGCCGCGCGCTCCAGCTCCCGGTCGCCGTCGGTGTTGCTGATGATCTCGTCGTAGCCCGCCGGTCCCAGCACGTCCTGGAGCCCGCGCGCCAGCGCCGGGTAGAAGGGGTTGGTGATGTCCGGGATGATCAGCCCGATCGTCTGGCTCCTGCTCGTGCGCAGCCCGCGGGCGAGGACGTTGGGCCGGTATCCCAGCTGGTCGATCGCGGCCAGCACGCGCCGCCGCGTCTCGTCGGCCACCGGGCGGCGCCCGTTCAGCGCGTGCGACACCGTGGTCGCGCTCACCCCCGCGAGCTGCGCCACCCTGGTGATGCTGGGACGGTCGGCGCGGACCGGCCCGCGGACGTCCAGGCCCGCGGCGCCGGCCTCCCCGCCCCCGGCCTTCCCGCTTCCGGCCTTCCCGCCCCCGGCCTCCTCGCTTCCGGCCTTCCCGCCCCCGGCCTCCTCGCTTCCGGCCCGAGCGCGCTCCCTCGCCCCCTGACCTTCCCGCGCCTCCCGTGCCTGCCGCGCTCCCCGCGCGGGCTCGTCCGCCGGGAGCCGCGCCGCCCCGGCGGGCGGGGCCTTCCGCGAACCGCCACGCGCGAGGTCCCGCGGGTCCCGGTCCGGCAGGTTCCGGTTTCGAGGACCGTGGTCCGGCAGGCCCCGGTCCGGCGGGTCCAGGTCGAGCGGATCACGGTCGGACGGGTCACGACCGGACGGATCACGGTCGGACGGATCACGGGAGAGGAGGTCGAGTGCCGCGTCCAGCTCGCGGCGCCCGAGGTCCGCGGCGTCCTCGAAGGCGGCACCGGCGGCGATCCTGAGCAGAGTGGACTCCCAGACCTCGCGGACGGCGGCCAGGACGAGCGCGGCCACCACCCCGGCCCCGAGCCCTCCGTGCGCGCCGGGGCCTCCCGCGCCCGGGCCGTCCGCCCCCACGCCGGACTCGATCGCCTCGCGCAGCGCGTGCTCCTGTCCCGCGAACATCTCCCGGGAGTACGACCGCAGCGCCGGGCTGTCCCGGTAGATCCGCGCGTGGACGGCGACCGTCCCGGCGTCGGCTGCGTCGGCTGCGTCGGCTGCGTCGCCGGTGTCGTCCGTGCCCTTTCCCGCGTCGGCCGGGGGCCGGGCCATGACGCGGCGGATCGCGTCGACGGGCCGCTCCCCCGCCGCCCGCTCCCGCAGGGCCAGCTCGGGAGCGGGCCACCCGAGCGGATCCGCCTCGAAGAAGATCTGCTCCTTGACCGGGAAGTGGTTGAAGACCGTCTTGGTCGAGACGTCGGCCACCGCCGCTATCTCGGCCACCGTCACGGTCTCGAAGCCGCGCTCGGCGAACAGGCGGCGTGCCGTGCCCGCGATGGCACGCCGCATCTCCCCTTTCCTCCGCTCACGCCGCGTGGGGGGTCGCTCCTCGGAGGGTGCCGGGACCATGGGCAGATCTTACATCGACACACTCCTTACACCCACTATAAGTTTCTCAGGGCGGCTCGATGCCGCCGTCAGGCCGGCGCACCCGGGCCGACCAGCGCTCGTGGAGGTGCTCCAGCGGCGGATACTTCGCCGCCAGCGCCTCGTCCAGGTCGATCCCCCAGCCGGGCGCGTCGTTCGGGTAGAGGTATCCGTTGACGGGGCCGATCGTGCCGGGGAAGACCTCGTGGACGGCCTCGGGATAGAGGTGCCCCTCCTGGATCTGGAAGGCGGGGGTGGTCACGTCGAGCGCCACGTTGGCGGCGGCGCCCACCGGCGAGACGTCCGCGGGCGAGTGCCAGGCGGTGCCCACGCCGGCCAGCTCGCAGAGCGCGACCAGCTTGCGCGCGGGGGTGAGCCCGCCCACCGACGAGACGTGCAGCCGCAGCAGGTCCACGCCGCCCTCGCGGACGATCCTGGCCGCGTCGGCGACGGAGCTGAGCTGCTCGCCCGCCGCGATGGGCATCGGGGCCGCCTCGCGGACCTCCGGCAGGCGGTCGTAGAACTCCGGCGCTATCGGATCCTCCAGGAAGAAGAGCCGGTACGGTTCGAGCGCCCGCGCGAGGGCGATCGCCTGCTTGGGAGTGAGCCGGGAGTGCACGTCGTGCATCAGGCCCGGCTCCTCCCCCAGTTCCCGGCGGGCGCGCTCGAACAGCTTCGGGGTGTCGCGCAGGTAGCGCTGCACGTCCCACCCGTCGGGGTACGGGGAGCCGGGGTAACCTCCCGGCGAGCCCGGCGAGCCGTAGTGGCCGAGCCCGGGAGCGCCCGTCTGGAGCCGCACGTGGCGGTACCCGGACGCCAGGATCGCCTGGGCCTCCTCGATCGTCTCCTCCACGGTGGCCGCGCCCGCGTGCAGGTAGGTGTCGGCCGCGGCGCGCACCCGGCCGCCGAGGAGCTCGTACACGGGCATGCCCGCGCGCTTGCCCGCGATGTCCCAGAGCGCCTGGTCCACCCCCGACAGGGCGCTGTTCAGGACCGGGCCGCCCCTCCAGTAGGAGGAGAAGTGCACCATCCGGGTGATGTCCTCGATGTCGGCGGGGTGGCGGCCGATCAGGAGGGGACCGACGTGGTGCTCCACCGCGGCGGCCACGGCGTGGAAGCGCTGGGTGAAAGTCGCGCAGCCCAGGCCGTACAGGCCGGGGTCGCTGGTGTCGACCCGGACCACCACGAGGGGCACGCCCTCGGGGGCGGTGACGATCGGCCGCACCCCCGTGACGCGGAGGGCGTCCCTGGCGGGCCAGGGGGCCTGGGTCTCGGGCATGGGAAGGGATGTCACGCGGCCTCCGCGGCGTCCGGTACGGGAAGGGTGGTCACGCGGTCTCCGCCGCGTCCGGCGCGGGGAAGGGGTATCGGACGGTGAGGCCGAGCAGGCGCCGGGCCTCCCCCAGGTCGATCGGGACGGCCCTGCCCGGCAGCGGGGCCCGGCGCTCGACTCCGGGGTGGAAGCGGTCGAGCAGTTCCTCGGTGGGCTGCGGGGCCAGGGTGTCCTCGGCCGTCACGAAGATCGCGCGGTAGCCCTCGATCGGCCGGGTGAGCGCCTGCCAGGTGGCGAGGGCGGCGTCCCTGCCGTCGAGGTAGGTCCACAGCTCGGCGGCGCCGGAGCCGGGGTCCTCCGCGTACTCCTCCGCGCGCTTGTCGAGCTTGTCGCCCGGCCCGCCGAGCAGGGGGAAGCGCAGCGCGACGACCGTCATGCCGTAGCGGCGCGCCATCATCGCCGCGGTCGCCTCGTCGGCCTGCTTCGACAGCCCGTACGGGTCCTCGACCTGCAGGGGCAGCGACTCGTCGATCGGGAGGTAGGCGGGGTGCAGCGGGCGCGAGGCCCAGGGGAAGCCGAGCACGGAGTAACTGCTCGCGATGGCGGCCCGGCGCACCCCCGCCTGGCCCGCCTCCTCCAGGACCACGAAGGTCGCCCGGGTGTTGCCGCAGAAGACCTCCTCGGGCGTGCCGAGGACCGGGGCCGGGATCGCGGCGAAGTGCGCGACGGCGTCCACGCCGTCGAGCGCGTCGCGCACCGTCGCCGGGTCTCCCACGTCCCCGACGACCACCCGGCCCGCCACCGGCCCGCCCGGTTCGTGGAGGTCGAGGGCGGTGACGGCCACGCCCCGGTGCGCGAGCAGGTCGAGCATGAGCCGCCCCAGCCTGCCCGCGGCCCCGGTCACCAGGACCCGCCGGGGGACCTCACTCATGCGTCACCACCTGCGGCGGGATGGACTCGTCCGTGTCGCAAATCGATTTGTACATATGAGATCAGCTTGCTACCCCGCCATTGCCGTGTCAATAGCGGTGCCCCCCGGCGCGTCCGGGGCTAACCCGCGGCGCGTTCCGCGAGCGGGCGCCGCCGCCGCGCGGAGTCGGTCAGCGAGGGCGGGCGCCAGGCTCCGTCGGGGCGATACAGGTCGGTCCCCGGCGGCACGATCTCGTCGATCCGGTCGAGGGTCGCGTCGTCGAGGGTGAGCGAGGCACCCTTCAGCAACCCCTCCAGCTGCTCCATGGTCCGCGGCCCGGTGATCACCGAGGTGACGCCGGGATGCGCCGCGGCGAAGGCCACGGCGAGTTCGGGGAGCGAGCAGCCGATGTCCGTCGCGAGCTCGACGAGCTTCTCGACGACGTCGAGCTTGGCGGCGTTCTCGGGAATCGAGGGGTCGAAACGCGCGGGCGTGAGCGAGGCGCGCCCGGTGGAGAGGTCGATGGGCCGCCCCTTCCTGTGCTTGCCGGTGAGGAACCCCGAGGCGAGCGGGCTCCAGGTCAGCACCCCCATCCCGTAACGTTCGCAGACCGGGAGCACCCCGGCCTCGATCCCCCTGGCGATCAGCGAGTAGGGCGGCTGCTCGGTCCTGAAGCGCTGGAGACCGCGGCGCTCGGCGACGTTGTGCGCCTCGACGATCTCCTCGGCCGGGAAGGCCGAGCAGCCGAAGGCGCGGATCTTCCCCTGCCGTACGAGGTCGCTCAGCACGGAGAGCGTCTCCTCGATGTCGGTCGAGTGGTCGGGGCGGTGGATCTGGTAGAGGTCGATCCAGTCGGTCCCCAGGCGCCTGAGGCTCTCCTCGACCTCCTTGAGGATCCAGCGCCGCGAGTTGCCGCTGCGGTTGGGGCCCTCCCCCATCCGGAAGTGCACCTTGGTGGCGAGCACGACGTCGTCACGGCGCCCCTTGAGCGCCTTCCCCACGATCTCCTCCGACTCTCCGGCGGAGTACATGTCCGCGGTGTCGACGAAGTTGACACCCCGGTCGAGGGCGGCGTGGATGATGCGGACGCAGTCGTCATGGTCGGGGTTGCCGACGGCACCGAACATCATGGCCCCGAGGCAGTGGACGCTCACCTCGATGCCGGTGCCGCCGAGGACTCTGTAACGCATGAACCGTGCTCCCTTGATGGTCGTTGCGGACATGGTGTCGCGACGCCCCGCATCGTAGGAGCTAGAGCCGACTCTAGATCAAATCCGTACTCTGGACGGCATGGGCACAACGGATTTGAGCATCGGGCAGGTCTCCGAGCGCACGGGGTTGAGCGTTCACGCGCTGCGCTTCTACGAGCGCGAGGGCATCCTGGCCAATCCCGTACGGCGTGACCTGGGCGGACGCCGCGTCTACGGCGAGGACGACGTGGAGTGGCTGGCCCTCTGCATCATCCTCCGCGCCTCCGGCATGCCGCTGCCCGCGATCCGCCGGTACACGGAGATGGTGAGGCAGGGCGACGGCAACGAGGAGGAGCGGCTCGCCCTCATGCGCCTGCACCGGGAGCGGGTGACCGCCCAGATCGGCGAGCTCACCCGCTGCCTGGACCTGATCAACCACAAGGTCGGGGTGTACGAGGACATCCTCGACCGGGGAGCCGCCGGCCACGAGTGCGTCGCACCGCCGTCACCGGAGAACAGGCCGGAACACGCGGGACGGTAACTGCGACTTCGGCACCGACCAGGTCGACGAACGCGTCCGCATGCTCTGCCGCCCGCGTCACCTACACCGCCCGAACGCCGCTCCCCGGCGGGCTGACGATCCACCAGGCCGCCGGAGAGCCTGAAGGTGGAGACCTTCACCCTCAGGGCGTGGCTGAGGAAAGCCGGCATCCAGATCAGCCCGGCCGCGGCCGCGCCGGTGACGACAGGGCCGCCGGGATCACCGGGTGGGGTCGGGTGAGCGTCATCCGATGAGCGTGTTGAACGAGCTGACCCGGCAGGGCCGTATCGAGGCGGTCACCTGGGAGGTGGAATCGACCGGCCCGTCACACGCGCCGGCCTTCACCGCCACCGCTGCCACCCGCCTGCTCGCCACGAACACGCCCGTGCGCGACCAGGGGAGCAGGGCCAGTATGGCGGCCGCCCTCCCTTCAGCGATTTGGAGCCTTGGGCAGGAAGGGGCCGTCGGCTCCCTTCAGCTTCGTGGTCACCGTGGCGGCCGCAGGGGCTTTGATGGAGACATCGCGCCCCCAGCCCGTGTAGCGGATCTCCGCACGCTTCTTTTTGTCAAAGGAGCTGTAGGTGGTCAGCCGGTGGGGCAGGCCTGAGGCGCTCACGACCAGCTTCCAGCGCACGACCGCCTTGTCGTTGACGCCCCACCATATGGTGGTGCGCGCCCAGGGCGAGAGCTTGATGAGCTCCTTGAGAGTGATCTCTCCAGCGTAGGTGTTGCCGCTGCGCTTGGATTTGACGAGCATCATCTTCAGGGTGCCCGGGTCGGCGGCGTTGATGAGCTCACCCAGCATGGCCGAGCGGCCGGAGGTCCATCCGGGTGACTGCTTCCACCAGACCTTGCCCTTCGGCATGAGGGTTTCGACGATGAACCCCCGGACGTAGGAGGTCCTGCCGATCCTGATGGTCTGCTCGGGATCCTCCATGAAGGAAAGGTCCGCTTTGTCATCGGTATCAAAGGAGTCTTTGGGAGGTTCGTCCTCAACGTTGAGCCTCGCCGTGATGTCGGAGGCAACGATCCCGCCCTTGCCGTACTGCAGCAGGCCCTTGCGTTCGAAGAACGATTTGTTACCGGCTCGCACGGCGGATCGTTCGGTGTAAGAGACGCCCCGGCCCTGTGCGAGTTGCTTGGCCAGCGCCTTGACCGGATCCGCGGGGGCGGCCTGGGCGGGGGTGGCGGTCATGACGGTAGCGAGCAACGTGGTGAATGCCACCGCAAGCGTTTTCTTCATGTGACGAGATCTTGGTCTACGCCGATCACGCCCGTGTTTCGATTCCACACGGTGATCAGCCAGAGTCCGGTCGCCGGTTGGCCTTTGGCGAGGATCCCGGAGGGTGAGTGACAACGAAACAGCCAGTGGCGTTAAGGAGCCCGGCAGGCGCCCCTTATCGTGACCGGTCATTTTGATACGGGTGGTCATGGGAGGGCCGGCACCACGGTTCGGCAGTAGATATCGGCTGGCCCGTTCCGTGATGAACCTGGACAATCGCCTATCGTGATGGGAATCTCTGGTTTCGAGCCGACCTTTCTTGTCGGGCTTGAAGCCGTCCGTGAGGAACACGGGGCAGGTCTGGCCGCGCTTGGTGGTCGACGTCTGACGGGGTTCGCGATCGTGCGTTTCCTCGAGGACGGCGACTGGTTCGCTGACTGCCCCGTGGTCTTGAACTTCGACGGCGTCCAAGCGGAGATCTGCCACTGGAAGTTCGATGAGCTGTCGATCGGCTGGAACACCATCGACACGATGACCGGTATCAGTGGCTGGGAACGGGTCGAGCCGACTCCGGCGTGGGCGGCCTCGTGGGCAGTCCAGCGGTCGAGGGCTTGGGCCAGCAGCCGTAGCGCCGGAACGTGGGCGATGGCGTGCGGGCCGAGGTCACCGAGGCGGCGGGAGACATGGGCATCCTCGCCGAGGCGGGGGCCAAGGATCCGCAGGGCGGGTTCGGGGTCGCCGCTCACCCGAAAATGCGCCCAGGCGATCTCGATGAGCGTCCGCCGCTCACCCGTGCCGAGCAGCCGTTCCAGTTCGGGGGCGGCTTGCGCTGCTTGGGGGCCGATCTCGCCCAGTACCTCAGCGACCCAACCCCACTCATCGCGCTCAAGGAGCGCGATCAACTCCGGGACGACGGACGCGACCTCGGCGGTCTGCGTGGCGGCCCACCGCGCGAGGGTCTTCAGCACAGACCGCCGTAGGTCATCGGCGCGGTCCGGGCACAGGTGCGGGGAGATCGCAGGGGTCAGGGAGTGCGCCCAGGGCGCGCACGGCGTCAGCAGCTCCGCGAGCGAGGGCACATTTGGCCAGAAGCTGAGCTTCCCGGTGCGCTGTTCGTAGAGCGTGAAGCCTGTCTTTCGCCGGGTGAGCAGGTCCAGGAGGCCGGGGACGGCGCGGTCGTCGCCGGACCAGGCCAGGCCCCATAGCGCGATGTCCGCCGAGGGCCCGTCCAGGTGGGCGGCCATTTCCGGTCGCGTGGTCGGGGTCACGCGAGGCGAGGTTGCTGTGCGGCAGTGCGACGGGCTCGGCGGTGAGCCCCGCGATGATCGGGGCGGTGGGGATCGGGCGGCCGGGGAGCGCCTTGGCCAACGCGAGCGTCGCATACATCGCGTGGTGGGCATCAGCGCCCTCCCCCTGGTCGCGGAGGAAGACGAGGACCTCGGGCAGGACGGCGGCCGAGAGGCGCTTCGCGAGACTGCCGAGGGCGAGCAGCATGTCGGTCCGAACCGAGACGTCGGGGTCGGGCCACCCGGCGACGAGCGCCCGGGCGACCTCGCCGGGGTCCTCGGTGTCTTTGCTGAGAGCCCAGATGGCCCCTGCCCGAACGGCCGGGTCCTGATCACCGAGCAGGGCGAGCAGGCCGGGGCGCGCCCGCACCCACGCCCCGGGCCAGTCGGCGGCCACGAAGCGGGCATCGGCCACCGCGGCCGTCCCCGCCAGACGCGCGAGGACCTGCAGAACCTCCGGACGACACGGGACGCGCGGCGACCCGGCGCCTCCACGAGGAACGGCAGGATCGCCGGGGCGGCCGTGCAGACGAAGCCTCCCTGGTGATGGAGCTCGTTGAGGAGCTCACCAGCTGCCTCGAATGCCTCGTCGCCGACGAGAAGGGAGCGCAGGAGAGCGGGCACGTCGCAGTGACCCCAGTAGGCGTAGGTGAGCTCACCCCACGCGATGTCGTCAACGCCCTCAAAGATCACATAACGACGATATCGCCTGGCTGGATCGGAAAAACGGTATGCCCCGGCTACCAGTACGATCTGCGGCCCGTTTCTCCCGTGTTCCGGTCAGCGCGGTCGGACAGTGGGAACTAGGCGTTGTTCCCGGTTCGTTCCACCACCATGAAAAGGCGTGGACGCCCGAGAAGCGGTGAATCAGTGAACCCTTTTCATCCTGATGCCGCAGTTCGCCAAACGGCCGGAGCGGGAAACGGAACACCGCCGAGTTTGCTGTTGAACAGCCTCGCCCAGTCCGCCCCCAACTCGGGCGCGCTCACGACGCCCGGCGCGTGAGCCTGAAGCCCCATTCCGCGTGTTGCCAGCACCGGCACCGCGTAAGGCTCCGTAGCCGCCCTGGACTACGGATGTCGCGGGCCGGCACACCTCCGCTCGCAACCAACGCGGGTTTCCGTCGGGCCTGTATGCCAGGATTCCCGTGATCTGCCCCTGAACAGAGCGGGATTGCCGTGAGCGTCTACAGCTGGCTCGATGACGATGCGTTCTGCGCGACACATGTCAGAGGCCTCACCCCGCATGAGGCACTGGCCCGCCTCGGTATCGAGGTGTTCGAGGGTGACGACGAGTGTCCGTTCCGCGTGAAGGTTGCGAAGCCTCGTCGTCGTGAGCTGCGGTTTGCGAGGTAGGTCCGGACGAAGGTAGCCGATCTTGTTCGGACTTACTTTGCGTTTTCGGTTGATCTTGTCGGCAGTGACCGCCCTCGTGAGGAGCCCGGAGATCACGAGAGGCTGGATCACGGTGTTCTGGGATGGGCGGACTAATCCGTCGCGCTGGCGAGCCGGGCTGCCAGCGTCTTGACGTGCTCGACGAGCTCCGGGGGTTCGTGCACCTGGAAGTCGAACCCTTTGGTTGTCACGTAGATGGCCAGCTCGTCCAGCGAGTTGGACCCGGCCCGCAGGGTGCAGCTGTGCTCGTCGATCGGCTCCAGCGCTCCGGTGGTGGGGGCGATCCGCTCCGCCGCGGTCTCGGCGCTGACGTGCAGGGTGAACCGGGCCTGGTAGCGGTAGGCCGAGGTGGAGATCGCTCGCGAGGTGTAGCCGCTGATATCGGGGTCTGGCGGGGTTCGCGGGGTGAACCGGGGGCCGGTGGGCGTGCGCGGGTCGAGGCGGTCCACGCGGTAGGTGCGCCAGTCCTGGCGGTCGACGTCCCAGCCGATGAGGTACCAGCGCCGGCCCGTGTGCACCAGCCGGTGCGGCTCGGTCGTGCGGATGGCGCCGGTTCCGTCGTGGGTGCGGTAGTCGAAGCGCAGGCGCAGCGAGTCGCGGCAGGCGGCGGCGATGGCGGTGAGGGTGCTCGGGTCGACGGTGGGGCCGGTGTTGGCCATTGGCACCGTCACCGACTGCAGGGCGTTGATCCGGTGGCGCAGCCGGGACGGCAGTACCTGTTCGAGTTTGGCCAGGGCCCGCACCGAGGTCTCCTCGATGCCGGTGATCGAACCGCCGGCGGCCGTGCGCAGGCCCATCGCGACCGCGACGGCCTCGTCGTCGTCGAGCAGCAGCGGTGGCAGGTCCGCGCCCGCCCCCATCCGGTAGCCGGCGGTGCCTGCGGTGGCCAGCACGGGGTAGCCGAGGCCGCGCAACCGGTCGATGTCGCGGCGCACGGTGCGTGGAGTGATTTCCAGTCGCTCGGCCAGTTCGGCGCCGGACCAGTCGCGTCGGGTCTGCAGGAGCGAGAGCAGTCGCAGCAGCCGTGCCGAGGTTTCCCACATGGTTTGAAGTCTGCCATTGACCTAGGACCGGACTTGACCTAACCGGTTCCTAGAGTCATCGGCATGGAGAACAACAACGAGATCCGGTCCTTCACCGTCGACATTTCCCAGGCTGACCTGGACGACCTGCGGGACCGGCTCGTCAGGACCCGGTGGGCCGCGGACCTGCCCGATGTCGGCTGGAGCCGCGGGGTGCCGGTGAGCTACCTCAAGGGGCTGGCCGAGTACTGGCGCGATGTCTACGACTGGCGCGTCTACGAGCGGGAGCTGAACAAGTACCCGCAGTTCACCACCGAGATCGACGGGCAGAACATCCACTTCCTGCACGTGCGCTCGCCCGAGCCGGACGCGCTGCCGCTGATCCTGACCCACGGCTGGCCCGGCTCGATCGTGGAGTTTCTGAACGTCATCGGCCCGCTGACCGACCCCAAGGCGCATGGCGGCAACCCGGCGGACGCGTTCCACCTGGTGATCCCGTCGATCCCCGGCAGCGGGTTCTCCGGGCCGACCGGTGAGGCCGGCTGGGACACCAACCGGGTGACCAGGGCGTTCGCTGAGCTGATGAACCGGCTCGGCTACGACCGCTACGGCGCGCAGGGCGGCGACACCGGCGCGGTCATCTCCCCGGGGCTCGGCCGGCTCAACCCCGACAAGGTCGTCGGCGTACACGCGAACGGGCTCTCGGCGTTCACCGAGGTTAACCCGGACGAGGTGGGGGAGCTGACCGAGGCCGAGCGGGCACGGCTGGAGCACCTGCAGTACCTGAAGACCGAGCAGTCCGGTTACGCGATGATCCAGATCACCCGGCCGCAGACCCTGGCGCACGGGTTGCACGACTCCCCGGTCGGGCAGTTGGCCTGGATCGTGGAGAAGTTCAAGGAGTGGACCGATCCGGCCGCCGAACTGCCCGAGGACGCGGTGGACCGGGATCTGCTGCTCACCAACGTGATGCTGTATTGGCTGACCGGCACCGCCGGATCCTCGGCCAACAGCTACTACGAGACCGCGCATGCCGGAGCCTGGGGCGCGAGTGAGCGTTCCACGGTGCCGACCGGGATCGCGGTGTTCCCCATGGACGTGTCGATCCGGCGCACTGTCGAGCTCGAACACACCGTCGTGCACTGGTCCGAATTCGGCCGCGGTGGCCATTTCGCCGCCATGGAGGCCCCCGACCTGCTCGTCGGTGACGTCCGGGAGTTCTTCAGCAAGCTGCGCTGAAACCACCGCGGCGCCGACCTCGGTCAAGTCGGCGCCGCGGTGGTGTTCGGTGCTCGGGCTCAGCGAACGGCCGGAACTCGCAAGGTAAGTGCGGAACTCGCAAGGTTCACACGGACGAGACAACCGGCGATGTGCCGCGACGCCAGGGTGAAAAAAGGCTCGATCCAAGCAAGATCACGATTGGGTGCCTGATCGAGTTCGCCGGCGAGCGGATGCCGGGCGACGGCGGTGTGGCCGTTAGCGGTGCCCGGCCGGCCGGCGATCAACCGGCCGAAGAACTTCCGGGCCGTGGCCACCCGCCACGACGAACGCGCCTCCATCCGCCTCGGGACCGTCACGACCGCCACCCCGGCGATCCGGCGCCGCACCTGATCCGGGAACCAGGACCTCACGACACCGGCCCGGCGGCCACCGGCGTCCCGCGGGGCTCGGGCGCGTCCGGAGCGGAACGCCATAAGGGTCACCGATAAGAGCTTTAAATGTTAGGAAACTTTCCTAAAGATATTGACGGATCGCTGTCGAGGTCGGTTGGATGGGCGGTCATCAAGGCCCCCGGCCGAGACCTCTCGCCACCCCCTTGGCCTGTCAGGCCAGCGAGGAGCTCCACATGCTCAGACGCATCCGAACGACGGCAGCCGCGATCCTGGGTGCCACGGCTCTCACCGTCACCACTCTCTCCGCCCCCGCCGCAGGTGCCGCGCCGCTGCCGAACCTCCCGGCCGCGCAGGTGAAGGCCGCGCAGGTGAAGGCCGCGCCGGTGACCTTCACGCACCCAGGAGTCCTGGTCAGCAGGCCGCAACTCGACTTCATCCGAGCGAAGGTCAACGCCGGCGCCCATCCGTGGAAGGGCGCCTTCGACCAGATGATGGGGCATTCGCTGGCGTCGCTGTCGCGGACTCCCAAGCCGCGCGCGATCGTGGAGTGCGGCTCCTACTCCAACCCCAACAACGGCTGCACCGACGAGCGCCAGGACGCGCTCGCCGCGTACACCATGGCGCTGGCCTGGTACGTCACCCAGGACAGCAGGTACGCCCAGAAGGCCATTCAGATCATGGACGCCTGGTCCGCGGTGATCAGGGACCACACCAACAGCAACGCCCCGCTGCAGACCGGATGGGCCGGGTCCTCGTGGCCCAGGGCCGCCGAGATCATCCGCTACACCTACACCGGCTGGTCCGCAGCCTCCGTCAGCCGCTTCTCCACCATGCTGCGCACCGTCTACCTGCCGAAGATCATCAATGGTTCCAACAGCAACGGCAACTGGGAACTGAGCATGATGGAGGCCGCGCTCGGCATCTCCGTCTTCCTCGAGGACCGGGCGAGCTACGACAAGGCCGTGGCCAAGTTCCGCGGGCGGGTGCCGGCGTTCATCTACATCTCGTCCGACGGCGCGCTCCCCAAGGCGCCTCCGGGGAGCGGCATCGACACCCGCGCCGAGATCATCAACTACTGGCAGGGCCAGTCCACCTTCATGGACGGCCTCACCCAGGAGACCTGCCGCGACTTCACCCACACCGGGTACGGGCTGTCGGCCATCTCGCACTTCGCCGAGACCACCCGGATCCAGGGGCAGGACCTCTACCCGGAGATCAGCGAGCGGCTGCGCCACGCGCTGGGCATGCAGGCGAAGTACCAGCTCGGCGCCGCCGTGCCGTCCTCGCTGTGCGGGGGCAGCCTCCACCTCGGGCTGGGCCCGATCACCGAGGTCGGCTTCAACGCCCTGAACACCCGGATGGGCATCGCGATGACGAACACGCAGCGTCTCACCGAGCAGCAGCGCCCGGCCGGGACGAACGTCCTCTTCGTCGCCTGGGAGACCCTGACCCACGCCGCCAACCCCAGCTGACACCGACTCCCCGAGGGGCCGGCCCGGTGGACCGGGCCGGCCCCTCCAGCGTGGGGGGAGCTCGCGCCGGGCGTACGTCCCCGGGTCCCCGGCCCTCCGGGAGCGTCCTCCCGAGCCGTCCGGCGGACCGGGCCGGGGAACCCGTGCGGTCCGGTCAGTCCGTACGCCGCACGCGGATGCCGTGGGCGTCGGCCCGCTGGACACCGCCGGCGTCCACGTTGGAGATCCGGATCAGGCCCTCGACCGTGCCCTTCTTGCCGTTGCCGGTCAGCTTGAGGATCAGCATCCCCGGGTCGCTCCCGTGGGAGGAGTGCGGGTCGCCGGAGAGCGGGTTCGGGCCCCGCGTCGAGGCGAAGGCCCACTTGTGGTCGGGAGAGACCGCGAAGAGGTCGACCGTCGGGTCCGCGCTGAACGGGGAGACGAGGTCGACGGTGTCGACGTGGGCGCCGCTCGCCCCGTCGAAGATCTCGGCGACGTTGGCGTCACGGTCACCGGCCCACACGTAACGTTCCCCGGCGGACGCGAGGACGCCGTGGGCGTCGCGCTCGGGCGAGTCGTCGTTGAAGAGCAGCTGGACCGCCGGGGTGTTGGGCGGGTTCGCGGGCGAGTAGCCGCCCATCGGCAGCCTGAAGACGCTGAACTGGTCGAGGTTGCTGTGCGTGCCACCGCCCCCGTTGCCGAAGACGGTGCCGTTCGCCTCGATGAACCCGCACCCGTTCGCCGGGATCCTGGTCGTGTCGTACTCCGCCACGATCGACATCGGCGTCGTGTGCCAGTCGACCACGAGCATCCCGCCGCCCCGCAGGCTGACGAAGACCGGGCCGTTGTCCGAGGCGATGAACGGGCAGATCGGCGCGTTGTCCGGCCGGAGCGCGGGCGACTGGCAGGGCGCGCCGTTCGGGGTGGCGCAACCGGCCAGGTCGATCGTCGCGGCCGGCTGCTGGACGAAGGTGTTCGAGGCGTAGTCGGTGCTGACGCGCTCCAGTTTCTTGCCGTTCTGGTTGGCGATGATCAGGTACCTGTCGTCCTCGGTGGGCCAGAGGGCGTGAGCCTGCCGCACGCCTCCCGCTCCGGCCTCGGTGAGGAGGCAGGTGAGCGGCTGCCGGGTGCGGGCGTCGAAGACGACCACGTGGCCGCTGGCGACGAAGGCGAGCGCGGCGTGGGTCTCGGCCTTGTTGAAAACGATCATGTGCGGGCGTACGGGCACGCTGCCGGTCCTCGCCAGGCAGAGGGACGAGGTCGCACCGCCCAGGTCCATGACGTGGACGGGCCGCGCCGACGACAGCTGTTTGGTGACGTCCCGTCCGGAGTACACGCTGACGGTGCCGCCGTGGGCGAGCCCGTCGGTGTTGGACTGGTCGACCAGCCACACCTCGTACGAGTCCTCGGCCGCCACGTGAAACGGCGTCCCCGCCCCCAGAACGAACAGCGCCAGCACCGCGACGACCACGGCCCGCCACTTCCCCATGAGCCCTCCAGAACCGCTCCGGCCGGAGCATCTCCCCGCGTCCCCGTGGAGCCGGCTGTTTTCTACCTTTTAGCCCCACATCCTGATAAGTCCAGCAATTGTGCGATTTGAGAGGAAAACAAGTCAAGACTCCCCCGCCCCGAGGAGCGAGCGGCTTTTCGGGAAGCGGTTAAACCTCCATTGGAGAAAAAATAAAATATAAAACCATTTCGATATACAAAGCCCCGAGAGGTCCCGGCGATGGTAGCCACCGGCGGCACGGCGTGGTGCGGCAGGGCGGCGCCGATCGGTGACACGGCGCGGCGCGACACGCGAGGCGAAGATCATGAATCCTCTCGGTCGAAAGCCCAGGAAAGCCCGGGAACGTACGGGAACATCCGGGACCGTCCGCGACCGTCCGGGAACGGTCCCGGACGTTCCCGGACGCCGTGATCGCTATATTTGGCGCCATGAACGCGCTGGTCCGACGCCCGCTGGGCCAGACCGCCCTGTCCGTGACACCGCTCGGCCTGGGGCTGGCGGCCCTCGGCCGTCCCGCCTACATCACGCTCGGCCGTGCCGAGGACCTCGGCGACGACCGGGACGTCGCCGCGATGCGGTCGCGCACCTGGGCCGTGCTCGACGCGGCGTGGGCGGCGGGTGTCCGCTACCTCGACACGGCGCGCTCGTACGGGCGGGCGGAGGAGTTCCTCGCCGGGTGGCTGCGCGAGCGCGGGATCGCCCCGGGGGCCGTCACGGTCGGCTCGAAGTGGGGATACGCCTACGTCGGTGACTGGCGGCTGGACGCCGAGCGGCACGAGGTGAAGGAGCTCACCGCCGACCGGTTCCGCGTCCAGCTGGAACAGACACGCGCGCTGCTCGGCGAGCATCTGTCGCTCTACCAGATCCACTCGGCGACGGCCGAGAGCGGCGTGCTCGACGACGAGGACGTGCTCGACGGGCTGCGCGCGTTGCGGGCCGAGGGGGTCGCGATCGGGCTGTCGACGAGCGGGCCGCGCCAGGCGGACACCATCGGGCGGGCGATCGAGGCCGGACTGTTCGACACGGTGCAGTCGACGTGGAACCTGCTGGAGCGCTCGGCAGGTGAGGCGCTCGGGCGAGCGCACGAGGCGGGGATGGGCGTGATCGTCAAGGAGGGGGTGGCGAACGGCCGGTTGACCGTTCGCGCGGCCCCCGCCGCGCTCGTGGCCGCCGCGCGCGAGCGGGACACCACGCCGGACGCGCTCGCCCTCGCGGCCGTACTGGCCAGGCCGTGGGCGGGAGTGGTGCTGAGCGGGGCGGTCTCGGCCGGGCAGCTGCGCGACAACCTCGCCGCGGCCGGGACCGGTTGGGACGCGGAGCTCGACGAGCGGCTCGCCGGGCTGGCGGAAGACCCCGAAGCCTACTGGGCGAAGCGCGGCACGCTGCCCTGGAGCTGACCGCGCCAGGCCGGGGGCCGCACCGAACACCGTCCTGGAACCGGCCGCGCCGTGCCCGGGACCGCACAGCCCGGGACCGCACAGCCCGGGACCGCACAGCCCGGGACCGCACAGCCCGGGACCACACAGCCCGGGACCACACAGCCCGGGACCTCACCAGGCCCGGATCGCACCAGGCCGGGACCTCACCAGGCCGGAATCGCGCCGAGCCCGGGACCACTGCCCGGAATCCCCCTTCTCAGGGAGGTGCGCGCAGCGGGGTGCGGCCGAGATTGCCGATCAGCTCGGGAAGGGAGTCGAAGACGTGGTCGGCCCCGGCCTCGTGAAGCTCCTCGGGTGAGAAGCCTCCGGTGCGGACCCCGATACCGGGGATACCCGCCCTGCGGGCGGCGAGGAAGTCCCAGGTGGAGTCTCCCACCGCGACGCCCGACGCGCCCTCGACCTTGGCGAGTGCCACCTGGAGCAGGTCGGGCGCGGGCTTGGTCGCCCCGACGTCCTCCGACGTGGTCCACGCCCGGCAGCGTGACCAGCCGTCGATGAGGTCGAGGAAGTGCTCGACGTGCTGCGGTTTGCCCGACGAGGCCAGTACGACGGTGAACCCGCGCCCGCCGAGCTCGTCCAGGAGTTCCGTGGCCCCCTCCACAGGCCGGATGTCGTCGAGGAACACGTCGAACTCCTCCACCCACGCGTCGCGCAGCGCGTCGCCGTGCCGCCGCTCGACGTCGTCACCGGCGAGGGCGGCCACCAGCTGATCCCCGCCCATGCCGATGTGGCGGTGAATCCGCCATACCGGCAGCCACACGTCGTAGCGCCCGAACGCCCGGAACCAGGCGAGCGCGTGCTGGTAGTTGGTGTCGACCAGGGTGCCGTCGATGTCGAGGATGGCGGTGTCTGCCATGTGGGGGATGTGCCCTCACCCGTACGGCGCCATTCGGAGCGGTGTTCCCGGGATTGGGGAAAGAACCTGCCTGCCGCGCTTTGCGAAGAAAGTGGCGCGGGCGTCTTCCGCGGCCCGGACGGCATCACCCTCACCGCCGCGACCATCCACCCCGGCGGCTCACCCTCTTAATCACTGAAACCGGAAAGGCCATAAAACAACGAGATAGCGGATTCTCCATCCGGCACCGGTGTCCGGCCCTCGGCGGGTCTTTCCGTACCGCACGGGACGGTCCTGAAGAGTGCTCGGGGACTCGAAGCGTGCTCGGGGATCGGGACGGGGCTCGGCGGGGCGGACCCGCCTCCGCCTCCGGTCGCGTACGCCACCCCGATGCTAGGATTCCCGGTTATGACGTACTCGTTCTTCTTCAACCTGCGTTAAGCCCCCGTCGGCGAAGCGAGGCACATCCCCGTCGTCGACGACGCGGGGCGGCGTGGCGCCGTCCCGGGCTGACGTGGGAGAAGAACGATCACTATGCGCATTCGCGCGAGTTTTCTCACCGCACCGCGTCCCAGCGCCCTCGCCGTCTCGTGACGGCGGCGCGCCTGGTGGCGCGGTGCGTTCACGGGCTGGAGTCAACGGTCGCGGCCGAGATCCTCCAGCTCGGACTCGGAACGGTCACCCATCTGGGACATCGCGAGGTCCGCTTCCTCGCGTCCCGGCCGGGACCGGGAGTGCTCGGGCTGAGCACGGCGGACGACGTGTTCCTGCTCGCCGCGCAGCGGCCCGACATCGGCACGGCCAAGCGTGAGCTCACCGTGCTCGCCCAGCTCGCCGGCGCCGCCGACATCGGCACGCTGATGCGGCTGCGGGAGGAGTGGGGAGGTTCCCGCGCGGTCACCGGGGTCGAGGTGTCGGCGTCGTTCCTGGGCCGGCGCACCTTCAACCGGTACGACGCCGAGGACGCCGTCGGTCAGGTCCTGGCGCGGCGGCTGGGGATCGGCTACCACTCGCGGCGGGCGGGCCTCGCTCCCCCGCCCGCGCACAGCGGGTGGCGGCTCACCCTCGACGGCACGCGGGCCACCCTCATGCTGAGGATCACCGACCGGCCGCTGCACCGACGGGCCTACAAGCAGCGCTCCATCCCGGGGACGCTGCATCCTCCGCTGGCCGCCGCGATGGCGCGGATGGCCGACATCCATCCCGGACACACGGTCCTCGACCCCTGCTGCGGCGCCGGAACCCTGCTGATCGAGGCCGGGCTCCACCAGCCGCGGGCCCGCTTCCGCGGCTTCGACCTGGCTTCGGAGTCGTTGCGGGCGGCGAAGGAGAACGCGGCGGGGCTGCCGATCTCCATCGACCAGGCCGATGCCGGTCACCTGCCGCTGCCGGGCGGCGGCATCGACCGCGTCCTGTGCAACCCCCCCTGGAACGGTCAGGTCGCCGCGCGGGGCCGGCTCTCCGGTTCCTCCTCGCACTGGTGGGCGGAGCTGCGCCGGGTCCTGGCGCCCGGCGGCATGGCCGTGGTCCTGCTTCCCGACGCCGGTGACATCGCGGCCGGGATCCGGCGACGGTTCGTCCCGTTGCGCGTCCAGCGTGTCCGGATCTCCGGCGCGCAGCCCTTCCTCGTCCAGTTCGCGGCGCCCGGCGGGGGGAGGGGGTCGTAACGCCGTGGACTCCGTCCGGCGAAAAGCGCCGGACGGAGTCCTACCGGGTCCTGAGCTGGTCGAGGGTGTGGCCGGTGGCCCGCTTGAACAGGTACTCGGCCCGTTCGTAGGAGAGCCTGCGGCGGCCGGTCTCCGGGCACAGGTCGGCCGGTGCCGGGGGCCGGCCGGGACCGGGCCTGCGATCGGACAGGAAAAGAGGGCCCCGGCGACGGCCCGCGACGAGCCGCGGAAGGAGTTCGGCGGTACCGGAGCGCCAGTGGACCCAGCCGGATCCGGTGGCCACCTTCCCGCGCCTCCCGGCCAGGTCGAGATCCTCGACGTTGAGCGAGAGCACCGGGCCCGCTCCGGCCGCGCTCTCGTGGAGCAGCAGCCACAGGGCGCGCTCGCGCGGGGCGATGTCCGGGCGCTCCCAGAGCGCCTCGACCCGCGGCCAGTCCATGGGGCGGGTGCGCCCCCGGGGCTCGGGCCTGCGCCCGAGCCCCGCGGCCAGGTCGCGGGGCACTCCACCGCCCGGACCGCCGTCCGCCGGACCCCGGTCGCCGGCCGGCGGACTCTGGCCGGCGGCCCAGGCGCAGAAGGAGCGGACGGCCCCGCGGTGGCGGTTCCACGTGGCGGGGGCCGCGTCTCCCCACGCGGCGCCGAAGATCTCCGCGACCCGTGCGGCGCTCACGTCCGGCAGAGGGATGTCGTCGCCGAGGTCGCGGCGCAGCCGGTTCATGGTCTGGCGGTAGGAGCGGACGGTCGAGGCGTCCAGGTCGTCACGGGCGAGGAAGGCGGTCGCGGCCTCGGCCAGGGTGAGGACCGTCCTCGGCGTGGCCCTTCCCGGGACGGCCCCTTCCGGAGTGGCCGCCCCCGGCGCGGCCGTACCGGATCCGGCCGTCCCCGGCCCGGTCGTTACCGATCCGGCCGCCCCCGGTACGGCCTCTTTCCGCGCGGCCATGTCGGCGCAGGCCGCGGCGCGTCCCGCGAGGACGGCGCGTTCCGGCCCGTTGAGGGTGAGGGCGGCGGCCCGTTCGAACTCCCGCCGGGCCTCCTCGTGGCGGCCGAGCCTGGCCAGCAGATCACCGCGCACGCTGGGCAGGCGGTGGTAGCCCTTGAACACCGGCTCGCCGACCAGCGTGTCGACGAGCGCCAGACCCACTTCCGGGCCGCCGGCCATGGCCAGCGCCACCGCGCGGTTGAGCTGCACGACGGGAGTGGGCAGCACCCGGGCGAGCGCCTCGTAGAGGGCGTTGATCTGCGTCCAGTCGGTCTCCTCCGCCGTACGGGCCCGCGCGTGGCACGCGGCGATGGCGGCCTGCAGCACGTACGGGCCGAACGGCGCGGCGCACTGCCTGGCGCGCAGCAGGGCCGCGAACCCCCGGCGGATGAGCAGCTGGTCCCAGCGACCGCGGTTCTGCTCGTGCAGCGCGACGGGCTCCCCCGACGGCCCCGTCCTGGCGGCCGCCCGGGACGCCTGGAGCTCCATCAGCGCGACCAGGCCGTGCACCTCGGCCTCGCCGGGCGCGAGTCCGGCCAGCAGGCGGCCCAGGCGCAGCGCCTCCTGGCAGAGGTCCTGGCGCATCCAGTCGTCGCCGGCACTCGCCGCGTACCCCTCGTTGAACACCAGGTAGACGACCCCGAGGACCGACGACAGGCGCGCCGCCCGGTCCGGGCCCTCCGGGACCTCGAAGGGGAGCCGGAGGGTGGCGATGGTGCGCTTGGCCCGGACGACGCGCTGCGCGACGGTCGGCTCGGGGACGAGGAACGCGCGCGCGATCTCCTCGGTGCGCAGGCCGCCGAGCAGCCGCAGCGTCAGGGCCACCCGGGACTCGGCGGGCAGCGCCGGGTGGCACGAGACGAACATCAGGCGCAGGACGTCGTCGCCCACCTCGTCGTCGAGGGCCGCGTCGATGCCGGCCTCGGCGGCTCCCGCGGTCCCGGCGGTGTCCTGCCGGACGGCGAGGTCGTGGGCGAGCTGCTCGTGCCTGAGGCCGAGCCGCTCCTCGCGGCGCAGGTGGTCGATGGCGCGGCGCTTGGCGACGGCCATGAGCCAGGCGCCCGGGTTGTCCGGGACGCCTGCCCCCGGCCACTGTTCGAGGGCGGCCAGGAGCGCGTCCTGCGCGAGCTCCTCGGCCAGCCCCACATCGCCCACCGTCCGGACGAGCCCGGCGACGATCCTCGCCGACTCCATCTTCCAGACCGCGTCGACCGCGCGGTGGGCGTCCCCCGACATCACGTGCTCGATCAGAACACCCTCCGGACCGGGTACGCAAGCGTACGGTCAGCTCTCCGGGCCGAAGACCTGCTGGATGTCCCCCTCTCCGTCGCCGACGATCCTCCAGAAGCGCCGGGCCAGCTCGACGGCCTCCTCCTTCGAGCGCGCCTCGATGAGCGCGAAGCTGACGATCGCCTCCTTCGCCTCGGTGAACGGCCCGTCGGTGACGGTGATCTCGCCGCCGGAGGACGAGATGTGGGTGCCGGCCGGGTCCAGGCCGCCGGTCGCCAGCAGCACCCCCGCCTTGGTCATCTCCTCGACGAAGGCGGCCATCTCGGCGTACATCGCCTCGCTCGGGGGTGCCATGTCGTCGCCGCCCTTGGTCGTCATCAGGAACCGCATCGTCATATCTCCTTCGGGTGTCCGGGTGACCGATCCTCGCCGGTCGTCGGCTACGCGTCGAACGGGCCTGCCGGAAATCGACACGCACCGCCCGACCTGGGCGGCGGCGCGATGTGACAGGGAATGCGATGTGGCAGGGAATGCGCACTCGATCCACACAGTCGCAGCTCAGGGGCGTGATGGAAGGAGGCGTCGATTCCCGCCTCGCCCGTTCGACGCGTCAGCGAGGCCGGGCGAACCGGCGGACCGAGAACGGCGACGGCCACCGTCGCACCGAGAGGAAACGACATGACCGCCATCCAGCCCGGCAACGCCACCGTCCCCGTCGACGGCCCCGCCGCCACCCCCGCCGCCCCCGCGACGCGCGTCCTGCTCGCCTGCTCCGTCGCCGCCGCGCCCCTCTTCGCGGTCGTGTCGCTGGCGCAGGCCTTCACCCGCGAGGGTTTCGACCTGACGCGCCACCCCCTGAGCATGCTCGCCACCGGGGGCCTCGGCTGGATCCAGATCGCCAACTTCCTGCTCAGCGGCGCCCTGACGGTCGCCGGGGCGGCCGGCCTGCGCCGCGTCATGCGCGGCACGCCCGGCGGTACGTGGGCGCCCCGGCTGATCCTGGTCAACGGCCTCATGACGGCCGCCGCCGGTGTCTTCGTGATGGACCCGGGCGACGGGTTCCCCGCGGGCACCCCCCTGGGCCAGACGGGCACGTTGAGCTGGCACGCGTTCATGCACCTGGTCGCCGGGTCCATCGCGTTCACCGCCCTCATCGCCGCCTGCTTCGTCCTGGGCCGCCACTTCTCCCGCGCCGGTCGTCCCGGTTTCGCCGCGGCCTCGCGGTTCAGCGGCCTGGTCTTCGCCCTCGGCGACGGCTGGGCGATGTCGGGCGGGCGGGCCGGTTCCCTGACCCTGGCCGTCGGCGCGATCACCGCGATGGTGTGGATCGCCGTGGTGGCGGCGGACATGCGGGCCGTGCTCCGCTAGGCCGCACTTCACCAGACCGCCTCAGCGAGCCGCGGCTCCCTCGCGACGCGAGGGAGCCGCGTCCGGAAGACCGCGCATCACGCGGACCGCCAGGGCCGCCACGAACGCGAACAGCACCGCCGACGCGAGCAGCAGCCGCACGCTGAGGCCCTCCGGATCGGGCCACGCGGTGAGCACCAGGGCCGCCACGGCGGTCGCGACGCATGCCGCGACCCAGCCCCACCGCCCGAGCGCGGCGAACCGGCGCGCGAACACCAGGCATCCCACCGTCATCCCGCCGACCGCCAGCATGGGCCCGAGGCCGTGCAGGGCACCGTGCCAGCTGATCTCGGGTGCCCCGGCCGGCGCGCCCGGCGGGTACCCGGCGCCCGCGTCGGTGACGAAGATCCCGCCCACGATCAGCCCGGCGCCGAGAAGACCGACCAGCAACGGGCCCCAGGTGCCGCCGCGGCCGGGACGCAGCGCCCGCCACATGCCGACGGCGCAGGCCGTGTACAGCACGCCGGTCACGGTGAAGTTGGCGATCTGGATCCACCCGAGATCCCCGAGACTCAGCAGGCTGATCGGGTGGCGGCTCAGGTCGTACCCCTCGCGGGTGAACGCCTGGATCAGCACCACCGCGACGAACAGCGGGCCCGCGACGACGCCGCACATCAGCAGCTTGTGTTTCACGGCTCTGTCTCCTCTCCGGGCACCCCTGCGGTGCCACTCGGCGGAGACGTCGGAGCCACCGACCCCGTTCCGGACATCCACCCGCCGCCACATCGCGGGAAGCGGACATCCGCCGTACGCGCCCAGCCGGGTCCGAGGAGGGCGGCGGCGACTCCCGCGATCCGGTTTGCCACTTTCCTGAAGGTTGTGAAGGATGCACGGATGATCTCCCCCGGCCCGCCGCGGCGCCGTTCGCCGTCGTTCCTGCCCGGTGGCCTGAGCCAGCAGCTCGGCATGTGCGTCCAGGCCGGCATGATCGCCTTCTCCGTCATGAGCCTGCTGGACATCGGTTACGGCGAGATCGGCCTGCTGCAGGTGGCCGCGCTCCTGATGCCGCTACTGCTGGCCCTCCCCCTCGGCGTGCTGGTCGACCGGGTACGGCGCAGGTCGGTCCTGGTGGTGGCGGGCCTGCTGAGCGCGGGATCGCTCGCCTCCCTCGCGGTCGTCTCCTGGCTGGGGGTGGCCGGGATCCCGCACTTCGCGGCGGCCATCGTGGTACTGGCGATCGTGTGGACCGCGGGAGAGATCGCCAGGAACGCCTACGTCCCGTCCGTCGTCGGCCGTGACCGGCTGGTCCCGGTCAACGCCGCGCTGTTCTGCGTGGCGTCGATCGGCTCCCTCGCCGTTCCGCCGATGCTCGGCGACCATGCCGGCGCCGTCGTGCCGGCCGTCTTGGCGGTCATGGCCGTGGCGTCCGCCGCCTCGGTGCCGCTGTTTCGCCGCCTCGACGTGCCTGAGGAGTCACCGGGGCCCCGGTCGGGCTGGTGGCGCGAGGCCACCGCGGGGGTGCGCTTCACCCTGACCCAGCCGGTGCTCCGGGCGATGACCGTGTACCTGGTGGGGTCGGCGCTGCTGGAACCGCTGGTCGACGAGATGGGCCGGCGTCCGCCGCGCGGGGAGGACGTCCACGAGAACCTCGTCGCGGTCCTGTCCCTTGTGATCAAAGCCGCGCCGGCGGCCGGAGCCCTGGTGGCGGTGCTGCTGCACCGGCGCGTCGGTGCTCTCCGGCTGGCCTGGCTGGCGGTTGCGGTGACCCAGCCGTTCGTGCTCCTGCTCGCCCTGACCGGCACGGCGGGAGGTCCGCTCTGGTATCTGCTCGGCGAGTTCGTTCCCTGGGCCGGGTGGACGGTCACCGCGCTGGCACTGCTCAGCCACCGGCAGGTGATCACACCCGGCCGGCTGCTGGGCCGTACGGGCGCCACGCTGATCCTGTTCACCGGTTTGGCGGCGATCGCCGGAACGTTCGTGCAGGTGCTCGTCCTCCACCTGATCCGTGCCATCCCCTTCCTCGGCGAGGCCTTCCCCACCGAGGCCGGGCCCCTGGCCGGGGCGCCGGTTCTCGTACTCTGCGTCCTCGGCGCCCTCGCCGCGGCGATCCCGCTGCGGAGGGTCGCCCGGACCGCCGGGCCCGCGCCTGCGGTGAGCGCGACGCCGGCGACGTCCCCGCGCGAGGACTGACGACGAGCCCCGTGTTCTCGCCCGGAGAATCGGCGTCCCGCGGGAACGGGACGGCGGGACGGGCTCGCGGCTCGGCCGGTGAACGGGACGGCGGCCATGACCGTCACCGGTGACCTCACCGTCATGGCCGCCGGCACGGCACGCGCTCGGCGATAAGGGCTCCCGGCCCGTAAAGCGCGCATTCGTTCCAGCGAAATCTCGCCCTGCGAGAATAATTTCCGGATGCCTGCGACGTCGTATGTTCCGTTCCAATATCCCGCCGCCTTCACCGCGAGAAGAACGGGTCGCGAAGCGGGCTCGCGCAGAGCGTTCCCCGAAGGAGGGCGGACGCCGGGAAGAGGCGGGCGCGGAGAGCGGAACGCGGAGATGAGAGGCGAGCGTGTCCGTGCCACGGCGACAGGACCCCCTCCTGGATCGCCGCCTTTCCCGCGCCCCGGAGAGTATCGGGACCCGCCGCTCCTCACCATGTGAAATGGCAGCCGCACAGGGGTTTCGCGATGACCGTGGATGCGCAGTTGATTTGCTCCGAACATCACGTTTGTGATCAACTACCTCCCATCCCATTCGATGCGAATAACCTCATGAACGGATCCCACCCCCATGAGTACCTCTCGCGAATCTGACTGGCAGCCGGTGGAACTCGACACCGACCGGCCGCATTCGGCGCGCATCTGGAACTACTGGCTGGGTGGGAAGGACAACTACCCCGCCGACCGCGAGGCCGGGGACATGGTCGAGGGGCTCATCCCCGGCATCGTCGACTCGGCCCGCGCCGACCGGGCGTTCCTCGGCCGCTGCATCAAGCACCTCGTCGCCGACGCCGGGATCCGCCAGTTCCTCGACATCGGCACGGGCCTGCCCACCGCCGACAACACGCACGAGGTGACGCAGCGGATCGCCCCGGAGTCCCGGGTCGTCTACGTCGACAACGACCCGCTGGTTTTGACCCACGCCCGCGCCCTGCTCGTCAGCAGCCCCGAGGGCGCCACCACCTACATCGACGCCGACCTGCGCGACCCCCACCACATCCTGCGGGTGGCGGCGGAGACCCTCGACTTCACCAGGCCCGTCGCGCTGATGCTGCTGGGGATCCTGCACCACATCACCGACGACGACGAGGCCAGGAAGGTCGTGCGGGAGCTGGTCGACGCCGTCGCGCCGGGCAGCTACCTGGTGATCGCGCACGCCACCGCCGAGGTGCACGGCGACGCCATGCACGAGGCGATGCGGCAGTTCATGGAGCGGGGCGGCACCCCGATCGTGGCCCGCGACCGTGTCCACCTCGCCTCGTTCTTCGACGGCCTGGAACTCCTGGAGCCCGGCGTGGTCTCCTGCTCGAGGTGGCGCCCGGAACACTCCCCGTGGGGCGAGCCCGCGGAGGTGTCCCAGTTCTGCGGCGTCGCCCGCAAACCCTGACGTCGCCTCTCCCGAGGGCCGCCCTCCGCTCCCCCGCCGAAGGCTCCGCCGGGCCCGGCGGATGGTCCCGGGCCCGGCGGATAATCCCGGGGACCGGGGACCGGGAGCGTTTCCACCCATCGCGTACGGCCACGATCCCTCACGCGCGGCCACGGTCGCCGACCGGTCCGGCGGTCGCGGGGCGCGGATCGCCGTCCCGGACGCCCTCGCACGCCCCCGGCCAGGTGATCGGTCCTCCCCGATCCCGGCACCCGACCGGCGACGAGGTCACCCGACGCGACCGGCGTGCCGAGTTTGTTCGGGGTTTATTCAGGGCGCTCCGGTGCAGTCTCATAGTCGTCCGTCGTCGTTCCCCGGCGACTGAACACCCAAAACATGGATATAACAGCACAAAACATGATTTATCACTGTTAATCCTGGGTCGCAGATCGCCGATCCAGTCAGGCCGTCGCGAAGATCGACATGGGAGGCCGTCTCCATGAACCCCGCTCAGGATCCCGTCGCACCGTCCTCCGGCGCCGCGCTGCTCGTCGTCATGGGAGTGACCGGTTCCGGCAAGACCACCGTGGGGGCCGCCCTCAGCCAGCGGTTACGAGTGCCGTTCGCCGACGCCGACGACTTCCACAGCGAGGCCAACATCGCCAAGATGTCGGACGGGATCCCCCTCGACGACGAGGACCGGCTGCCCTGGCTGCGCGCGGTCGGCGCCTGGCTCGCCGGCCACGCCGCCACCGGCGGCGTGGTCGGCTGCTCGGCGCTCAAACGGGGCTACCGTGACATCCTGCGCGAGGCCGCGCCGACGGTGACCTTCGTCCATCTCCACGGCGACATGGACGCCGTACGCCGGAGAGTGGCCGGCCGCCCGGGGCACTTCATGCCCGCCTCGCTGGTCGAGTCGCAGTTCAAGACCCTGGAGCCCCTGGAGCCCGACGAGCGGGGGATCGTCCTCGACTTCGCCATGCCCGTCGACGAGCTCGTGGACGCCTACCTCGCCACGACGGCCCAGGCACGGCCGAACCCGTCCCTCGCCGGCTCCGCCGCTCCGGCCGCGCCCGAGAACCGTGACACGGGCAAGGACGCCGGCGAGGCCGGGAGCACGAGGTGAGCCCCCTCCTGACCGCGCTCGCCGAGCCCGCAGCCACCTCCCCCGGCAGGCTCGTCCCGGCCGCGCTCGTCGGCATCGCGCTGATCGTCGTACTGATCACGTACTTCAAGCTGCACCCCTTCCTGAGCCTGACCCTCGGCTCGCTGGCGGTCGGGGCCGTCGCGGGCCTGGCGATGACCGACACCATCGCCGCCTTCACCGACGGGTTCGGCAGCACCGCGGCCGGTGTCGGCACGCTCATCGCGCTCGGCGCGATGTTCGGCAAGCTGCTCGCCGACTCCGGCGGGGCCGACGAGATCGTGGACACGATCGTCGGCCGGTCCAGCCCCCGCTCCCTGCCCTGGGCGATGGCCGCGGTGGGCGCGCTGATCGGCCTGCCGATGTTCTTCGAGATCGGCCTCGTCCTGCTGATGCCGGTCATCTTCCTGGTCTCGCGCCGCTCCGGCGTCTCCCTGATCCGGGTGGGCATCCCCGCGCTCGCGGGGCTTTCCGTGATGCACGGGCTCGTCCCTCCCCACCCGGGTCCGCTGGTCGCCATCGACGCGCTCAAGGCCGATCTCGGCATCACGCTGGGCCTGGGCGTGCTCGTCGCCATCCCGACGGTCGCCATCGCCGGACCGCTGTTCTCCAAGTACGCGGCCCGCTGGGTGGACGTGCCGGCACCGGAGCTCTACGAGACCCGGCCCCCGGCGGAGGACACCCGGCGGCCGTCGTTCGGCGTCACCCTCGTCACCGTGCTGCTGCCGGTCGTGCTGATGATGGGCAAGGCCCTCGCCGACATCCTTCTCGCCGAGGGCAACGTCCTGCGCACCGTGCTCGACTTCCTCGGTACGCCGCTGGTGGCGCTGCTCATCGCGGTCATCGTGGCGATGTTCACCCTGGGCCTCGGCGCCGGCATGGACAGGAAGGGGATCGCGAAGTCCCTGGAGCAGTCGCTGCCGCCGATCGCGGGCATCCTGCTGATCGTGGCCGCCGGCGGCGGTTTCAAGCAGACTCTGATCGACACCGGGATCGGCGACCTCATCGCCACGTGGGTGGAGAACAGCGGCCTGTCGGTGCTGCTGCTCGCCTGGCTGGTCGCCGTGCTCATCCGGCTGGCCACCGGCTCGGCGACCGTCGCGACCGTCACGGCCTCGGGGATCCTGGCCCCGCTGGTCGCCAACCTCGGCGTCGGGGAGACCTCGCTGCTCGTGCTCGCCATCGGCGCGGGCTCGCTGTTCTTCTCCCACGTCAACGACGCGGGCTTCTGGCTGGTCAAGGAGTACTTCGGGCTCACCGTGGGCCAGAACATCAAGACCTGGTCGGTGATGGAGACGATCATCTCGGTGACCGGCCTGGTGTTCGTCCTGATCCTGAGCCTGTTCCTGTGATCCCGCGGCCCTCGCTCCTGTGATCCCGCGGCCGGTTCTCGCGAACCTCGTGATCCCGCGGCCGGTTCTCGCGAACCTCGCGCGACACGGTGCCGGTCAGCCCGGACGGTCACCCGACACCGTGTCCCGCAGTCCTCGGACGGCGGAGTGGGCCGGCTCCAGCGACTCCTCGACGCAGATCCCGGGATCGCCGGGGTCGCGTCCCTCGCGGATGTCCCCGGCGATGTCCTCCAGGCTGCCCGCCAGCGCCCGTACGGCCGCCTCCGACGGCGGCGGCACGCCGCGCTCGGCGCACGCGACGATGACGACGATCGCGTCGGCCACCTGCTCCAGCGCGGCCATCGCCGGCATCCAGGTGGTGACGCGCCGGCTGATCACGGAGGGTTCTGCCATGGCCCGCTGGAAGACCGTCCGCAGGTCACCCAGGGCGTCGTACACCCCGCGGCGCAGCCGCGCCCTGCCGGTGTGTTCCGTGTCGAAGGCGTGCCGCAGGTAGTTCGCGGTGGCCGCCACCGCGTCGGCGAGCCTCGGCCCGACCGGCGCCTCCCAGCTCGCCGGCCACGGCAGGTATCCCAGCACCAGGACGATCACGCATCCGATCAGCGTGTCCAGCATCCGGACCCTGCCCAGGTCGGGGCCTCCCCGGGTCAGCAGGTCCACCAGGAGCAGGACCAGCGGCGCCTGGAAGGTCGACATCAGCCCCCAGTTGCGTTGCAGGCCGTACGGCATGAGCGCCGCGCACACGGCGATGGGAACCAGGAGCAGCGGGCCGTACGGCACCAGGACGAGCATGAGCGTGCCGATCAGCGCGCCCACGAAGGTGCCGAGCGCGCGTTGCACGGCACGCGCGAACACCGACCCGAAGTCGGGCTTGAGCACCAGCGCGACGGTCAGCATCATCCAGTAGGACCGTTCGAACCAGCCGGACGCGCTGAACGCGGCGGCGACGCCCATGCAGAGGGCGAGCCGGACCGTGTAGACGCGGACGAGATGGCCCCGCCACATCTGCTCCACGACGGCCAGGATCCGGGAGCGGTAGCCGACCGGTTCGTAGGGCAGCTGGTCCGCCGCGACGTCGCCGCCGGACACCAGCTCGGCGGCCCCCCGCACGGCGAAGTAGAGAGCACGCGCGGCGGGCGAGCCGGGTTCGCAGGGCGGCATCCGGGGCGCGGGCCCACCGGTGAGCGACCCGGCGACGGCCCTGACGGCGGACACGGCCTCGGCGAGCGGCTCGCGTCCCTCGTAGCGCAGCGAGAGCAGCGCGTTGCGGATCAGGGAGGCCTGGTTCAGCAGGGCGACCAGGCGGGTGCGGCCGGGATCCAGCCCCGCCGCCGGGGAGCGGGCGCCGAGCACGACGTCGTAGCCGCGCTTGATGGTGGTGTTGAACTCCGCCAGCGCGGAGGCGTCGCGATCGGAGAACAGCCGGTCGAGGGCCTGGTAGACCTCGATCACGGCGGCCCGCTCCGGTGCCCGGGGATGGAACGGCCAGTCGGCGGCCACCAGCACGATCACCCACAGCACGCCCAGCAGGAACGCGAGCGCGTTCGCCTCCGACGCCCCCGGCAGCCCGATGCCGCTGGCGATCCCCGTCATCACCAGCAGCTGCAGCCCGGCGGCCGAGCCCGTGGCCCCGCTCGTGCTGATGAGCGCGGACACCACCGAGACGGCTACCACGACCGGCACGATCCACCAGCCGTGGCCGTGGACCGCGGACCCGACGAGATACCCCAGCGCCCCGGCGACACCGGCCGCGCCCATCAGGACGATCCTGGCCCGGTACGGGCCGCCCCGGTCGGCCATGCCGGCGTTCATCGCGCCCAGGGCCGGCAGCAGACCGGCCGTGACGTCACCGGTGGCGAGCCCCAGCAGGAGCGGAAAGGTCACCGCCACGGCCATGCGCAGCATCGGCCACCACTGGAGCGGCGCGGGCGCGAGCCTGACCGTCTCGACCAGCCAGCCGGGCGCGGCGTCGGTCAGCCGGTCGGCGGCCCGCCGGAAGAGCGGCGGCATCGCTCGCCGCTCAGGGGACGATGGCGTCGACGTATCCCCCGTCGACGCGCAGGGCGCCGCCCGTGGTGGCGGAGGCCTGCGGCGAGCTGAGGTAGACGACCATGTTGGCGATCTCCTCCGGCTCGATCAGCCGCTGCAGGAGCGACTGCGGGCGGTGCTCCCGCATGAAGGCGCGCTGGGCCTCCTCCCAGGGCAGATCCCGGTTGACGAGCCCGTAGACGAAGTCCTCCACGCCGCCGGTGTGGGTGGGCCCGGCGATGACGGAGTTGACGGTGACCCCGCTGCCCGCGGCCTTCTTGGCGAAGCCGCGCGAGACGGCCAGCAGGGCGGTCTTGGACATGCCGTACTGGATCATCTCGATGGGGGTGACGATCGCGGAGTCGCTGGCGATGTACTGGACGCGGCCCCAGGAGCGCGCCGTCATCCCCGGCAGGTAGGCGCGGGTGAGACGGACCGCCGCCAGGACGTTCACCTCGAAGTAGCGGCGCCACTCGTCGTCGGTGATCTCCAGGGCGTCCTTCGACTCGAAGATCCCGAGGTTGTTGACCAGGATGTCGACGTCCGGCAGGAGGTCCACGGCGCGATCCGCGCCCTCCTCGGTGGCGAGGTCGGCGGCGAGCGGGACGACCTGCGCGCCGGGGACCTGCGCGCGCAGCGCGTCGGCGGCGGCCTCGACCTTGTCGGGTTTGCGGCCGTTGACGGCGACCGTCGCGCCCGCCCGCGCGAGGCCGGTGGCGATGGCCGCCCCGATGCCCTGGGTGGATCCGGAGACCAGCGCCGTCCTGCCGGTGAGATCGATATGCATGCGTCACGTCCTTGGAGCCCGGCGTGCGGCCGCCCGCCGGTGCGGGCGGGCACTGCACGACCTGGCGATATGTCGTCCAGCCGATCCGGTGTTCGTTCCCGTGTCCGCCGGGGCGGAACATGCGGACGGTGATCGTTTTCGCGAAACAGCTACGAACAACACTGATTTTTCCTGATGCGGCCTTTCAGTGATGGTAGGCGTGGACGACGGCGTGCCCCCTGCCCCGGCCGATGATCCACTTGTTGACGGGCGTGGTGACCAGGAAGGCCACCAGGAGGGCGAAGGCGAGGGCGCCCCAGAACAGGCCGGACGTCAGTCCGGCGTCCATGGCGCCGGGGACGGCGATCATCACCCCGTTGTCGACGATCTCCATGACGAGGATGGACAGGGTGTCGGCCGCCAGCGCCAGCCGCAGGGCCTTGCGCCAGTCGACGCCGGCCCTGCGCAACCCGACCAGGGTGAGCGCGTAGCCGAAGAAGAAGGCCAGCGCGACGGCCAGGACGATGGTGGGCGCGTCCGGCCATCCCAGAGCCGTGCCGACCACCATGCCGAGCACCTCACCGATGGCGCACCCGGTGAGGCAGTGCAGGGTCGCCGACGCGGCCACCCGCCAGGTCGCCTTCCGGGGGTGGTGGCCGGATCCGTGGTGATCCTCGCCATCCGGACGGCTCGCGTGCCGCACCGGTTCGGACGTCATGGTCTCCTCCTTCACCTGTCGATACCTGTCGATACCTGTCGATCTCCGGCAGACGCCTCAATCTATACCCATAGGGGGTATCTGACAACGGTCGGAGGCCCTGGAGGAAAAACCCGTGACGGGATCCGGCCCGGCTCCGCCGGGCACGGCGCCCCCCGGCGAGCATGACCGCCGGGCGCCCGGAAACAACCGGCGGGCTTTTCCGGATTCGCGAGCCACGGGAACACCGGGATGCCGAGACGCCGGAATGCCGGGACACCGGAATGCCGGAATGCCGGGGCGCCGGGGCGCCGGACGAACGGTCAGCCGGCCGGAGACCCCGGAGCGTGGAACGACGGCGCGAACCGGTCAGGCCCCGCCCGTCTCACCGTCCCAGGCGAAGGCGTGGAACGGCGGGTCGAGGGGGGCGTCGATCAGGCGGTTGGCGAAGGTCGAGATCGTGTACGCGCCGATCCCGAGGACGACCTCCAGGGCGTTGCGCGCGCTGTGGCCCGCGTCGAGGAACGCCCGCGTCTCCTCGTCGCCGACCGCGCCGCGGTGGTCCATGACGGCGAGGGTGAACGACCGCAGCGCCTCCGACCGGGCGTCCGGGAGGGGCGTGCCGGCCCGGAGCGCCTCGACGAGCTCGGACGGGGCCTCCAGCCGGGCCAGTGCGGCGGTGTGTATCGCCACGCTGACATGACAGCCGTTGCGGGTGGAGACCGTCATCGCGACGATCTCGCGGTCGACCGGATCGAGGCTGCTCTGCTCGAAGGCGGCGCTCGCCGCCAGGAACCCACTGAGCAACTGCGGGGAGGTGGCCATCCGGCCGACCGCCGTGGGGACGTGGCCGAACTTCCGCAGCACACCCTCGATGGTGGGGCGGGCGTCGGGCGGAGCGCTCTCGGCGGTGTGCGTGACGAAGACGGCATGGGACATGGGGAGCCTTCTCTCTTGTTCTCCGGGTCCGCGGAACGCGGGCTCCGCGATCGCGCGTCGAGGCAATATCGTCAACGAGGTTGTCTATATAGTAAACATGATTGACGACTTCGGCAACGCCGGGCCCGGAGGGCCGCTCAGGTGCCGAGGAAGACCAGGTCGACGTCCTCCCGGGGGACAGGCGTGCCCTCGTCGTCGACGAACGTGACGCGCACGGTACGCCCGGTGGACCGGCTGCGGCTCCACATCGAGGGGCCCTCCTCATGAGGCCGGTTGACGTCGCCCCACTGCTGGAGCGAGGCGAGCACCGTCACCAGCTCCTGGCCGGCCGGGGTCAGGTGGTAGCTGTGACGAACCCTGGCCCCCGGCTCCCGATAGGGGCGGCGCTCCATGACGCCGGCCTCGACCAGCGCGTTCAGCCGGCTGGTGAGCAGGTCGGAGGCGATGCCCAGGGAGTCGCGGAAGTCGGCGAACCGGGTCAGGCCGGCGAGGGCGTCCCGGACGATCAGCAGCGTCCACCGCTCACCAAGCACCTGCAAACTCCGGGCGACGGAGCAGCGCGGTTCGGGTACGCGATCTGTCTTCGTGGGCATGATTGCAGTCTACGCGAGGTTGGGTTTTCCAATTCAGGGTGCTAGATTGGATAAACCAACTCAGACGTCGGAGAATCCTCCCGGTGACCCCGTGGCGTGGAAACCGTCTCGCGGCGTCCTCACCCAATACATCCACGGCAAGGAACATCATGCAGATCAACGGCTCTGTGGCCCTCGTCACCGGCGGCAATCGCGGACTCGGCGAGCGGTTCGTCCAGGCGCTGCTCGAACGCGGCGCGTCGAAGGTCTACGCCGCCGCGCGCAATCCCGCCACGATCACCACGCCCGGCGTGGTGCCCATCGCGCTGGACGTCACCGACCCGGCGGCCGTACGCGCGGCGGCCGACCTGGCACCGGACGTCACCCTGCTCGTCAACAACGCCGGAAGTTCCACCAAGGCGGGGCTCCTCGACGGGGAGCTCGACTCCTTCCGGCTCGAGATGGAGACCCACTACTTCGGCACGCTCGCCATGAGCCGGGCCTTCGCCCCCGCCCTCGCCCGCAACGGCGGCGGGGCCATCCTCAACGTCCTGTCCGTGCTGTCCTGGATCGCCCTCCCCAGCAGCGCGGCCTACTCCGCGGCCAAGTCGGCGGCCTGGTCCCTGACCAACGCGCTGCGCCTGCAGCTCGCCGAGCAGAAGACCCTGGTCACCGCCCTGCACGTCGGATACATGGAAACCGCCATGGCCGCGCACGTCGACGGGCCCAAGATCGACCCCTCGGTCGTCGCCCGCGCCGCCCTCGACGGCGTGGAGGCCGGGCGGTACGAGGTCCTCGCCGACGAGGCCAGCACGCGCGTCAAGGCCGCGCTCTCCGGCGACCTCACCGCGCTCTACCCGAAGCTGACCGGGACCCGCTGAACAGCGCCGGCTCCCCCGGACGGCTCCGGGACCCGGCCGGCGGACGTCCGGGCCGCCGCCCCCGTGGACATGGTGACGAGACCGGCCGCGGCGCTCAGCCGCCGCGGGCTGCGGTGACGAAGTCCCTGATGAGACCGGGGTCCTTCACTCCGGGCGCGACCTCCACCCCGCTCGACACGTCGACCCCCCAGGGCCGGGCGGCGGCGATCGCCCGGGACACGTTCGACGGGTCCAGCCCACCGGCCAGCATCCAGCGGCCCTCCGGGCGCCCGCGCACGGCCGCCCAGTCCCACGGCTCCCCCGAGCCCGGCCTGGGCGCGTCGACGATGAGCAGGTCCTCGTCGAGGGCGCCGCAGCGCAGGTCGGTGCTCGCGGCCCCGGCGCGGACCAGCGTGACCCCGAGGTCCTTCAGCGCGGTGAAGTCCTCGTGCGGATGGTCGCCGTGCAGCTGGACGGCACGCAGCCCCGCCTCCAGCGTGGCCGCCCTGACCTCCTCGGACGGCTCACCGGCGAACACCCCCACGGTCAGCACGTGCGGGGGGATCGCCAAGGCCAGCTCCCGCGCCCGCGCGGGGGTGACCCTCCGCGAGCTCCTGGTGAGGACGAACCCGATGGCGTCGGCTCCCGCCTCGACGGCGGCCGTCACATGTCCGGGCTCGCGCAGCCCGCAGATCTTCACGTACACCCTGTGTACGGTAGCCCGTTCCCCGTACCCGGAACGCCGGGAGCGCGGCAGAGGGCGGCAGAGTGCGTCAGAGGGCGTTCAGGAACCTCGCGGCGATCGGCGCCGCGACCTTGCCCCCGGCGCCGCCGTGCCGGACGAACACCGCGAAGGCCAGGGAACCCCGGTAGCCGATGAACCAGGCGTGGTCCCCGCCGCCCTCGACCTCGGCGGTGCCGGTCTTGCCGGCGGTGTCCGGCGGGAGCCCGGCCTGGGAGGCCGTTCCCTGGGTGACCACGGCGCCCATCATCGTCCGCAGGCTCGCGGCCACCCCCTCGTCCAGCGGCACCGGGGCGGGCGAGTCCGCGGGAGGCTCCTCGGTCATGATGGCGGGTTTCCAGACGCCGCTCGCGACCGCGGCGGCGACCTCGGCCATGCAGAGCGGGCTGGCCTGCACCGAGTTCTGGCCGATGGCGTCCGACCCCAGCTGGTCCGGGTTTCCGTACGGCTGGATCCGGCAGGAGCTCAGCCCCGGCTTCTCCCGGAAGCCGAACCGGTCGGCCGCCTCGGCGCGCAGCCGGTCGTCGCGCAGCCGCTCGTACGTCTGCTGGGCGAAGGTGGTGTTGCAGGAGAGCGCGAAGGCCGTGGTGAAGGACACGTTGCCGTGGTCGATGCCGTCGGAGTCGCTGAAGCTCCTGCCGTTCGGGATGGTGTAGCCGGCCGGGCAGGCGACCTGCGACTCCGGGGTCAGGCCGCCGCGGAGCAGCGCGGCGGCGGTCACGACCTTGAACGTCGAGCCGGGCGGGTAGAGGCCGTTGAACGCCTCCTTGCCGTCCAGCGTGTCCGCCACCGCGCGCACCTGGGCCGTCTGGACGTCCACGGCCACGATCGCGGCGGGCTGCCCGACACCGTCCAGGGCGCGGGCCGCGGCGGCCTGCACGGGCCGGGAGATCGTGGTCCTCGTCCCCGAGGCCTGCCGGGGCGGGGAGGCCAGCAGCACCCGGCCGGAGGGCTCCTCCTCCAGCTTCAGGTCGACCGCCGTGTCGCTCAGCCCGCTGAAGTAGTGGCCCGCCCTGCTGTCGCGGGGGAACGGCGTCCCCTCGCGGGTCAGCGTGGCCGGGCTCCGGACCTCGGTCTCCTTCAGCCGCAGGCTCCCGCCGTTCTTGAGCGAGGGGTGCATCGTCTCGGGGGTCCAGCGCACCTTCCACACCCCGAACCGCAACTCCAGGCGCAGGAAGGAGTCGAACGGCCAGTCGCCCAGCCCGGTGACCTTCCGTACCCCCCTGAAGGGCATCTCGGCCAACTCCTCCCCGCGGTGGCGCAGCGCGCCGGGGGTGAGCGAGAGCGAGGAGACCCGCAGGTCGGCGTCGAACCCGCGGTGCCGGACGCCGAAGTCGGCCGGGGGGTCGACGACCATACCCGTCATGCCGGCGAAGTCGCCGTTCTGCCAGGCGGTCAGGTAGTTCGTCGCGGTCGCCTCGGGACCGGCCTGCGGGGTCGGCGTGACCGGGGTCAGCGTGACCAGGTTCGGCGGCGGCGAGACGGGCACGGGGCTGGGCGCCTCCCCGGCTCTCGTCACGGTCGCCCTGGCCGTCGGGACACCGGAGTCGTCGGAGTCACCGGCCGGCGTGGGGCGCGGCGAGGGCGAGGCCACCACCTCCCCCGGGGCGGCCACCACCCCGTACACGCCGAAGACGACGATCGCGGTCGCGGAGAAGATCAGCGCGAGGAGCCTTCGATCACGCATAACCGTTTACTCCCCCGGGTTTGCAGAGTTGCATACCAGAGAAAAGATCGTAAAGGCGGCGAGAAGCGTTGAACCAGGTTTTTCCCGACTTCGGTATGACACCGTAGCCCTCGGCGGGCCCCGCCCCGCGGAGACCGCCCTTCCCGGGAGCCGTCCCCGCCGGAGGCGGCCCCCGGGCGCGTCTTTCTAGCGGAGACCGTCGAAGAGGTCGTCCTCGCGGTCGGCCGCGGCGGGAACGCGGTTGACGTGGCGGACGAAGGTCTCCTGCTCGAACACCCGGTGCTGGGCCTCGGCGGGCATGCGCAGGAAGAAGATGCTGTCTCCCTGGCTCGCGTGCGCCTCCAGCGCCTTGATCTTGCGCTCCACCTGGGAGGACACGTCGACCACGGCGGTGATCTGCTCCTCGGGGACGCCGAAGTCGTCGGGGAACTCGAAGCCCTCCGGGGCGTCACCGGTCGAGCGGAGATACTCGAACAGCTCGGCCATCCGCTCGCGGGGCACGGCCGTGTAGTAGAGCTTGTCGGGAATGCCGCTCGCCTCGGCCGCGGCCACCGCGATCCGGTGGGCCTGGATGTGGTCGGGGTGGCCGTAGCCGCCGTTCTCGTCGTAGGTCACGACGACCTGGGGGCGGTAGCGCTCCATCAGCGCGACGAGCCGGCCGACGGCCTGCTCGAAGGGGACGTTGGCGAAGGAGTCGGGCTCCTCGTTGGCGGCCCAGCCGACCATGCCCGAGTCGCGGTAGCCGAGCAGCTCCACGTGGGAGATCCCCAGGTGGGTCGCCGACTCGCGGAGCTCCTCCAGCCGCAGCGCTCTCACCGCCGCCTCGTCGTGGCCGGGCTCCCCCGGCTTCACCCCGCCGGGACCGTCGCCCTGCTCGCCGTTCGTGCAGGTGACCAGGACGGTCCGGACGCCCTCGTCCGCGTACCTGGCGAGGATCCCGCCGGTGCTGATCACCTCGTCGTCGGGATGGGCGTGAACGGCCATCAACGTCAGTTCTCTATCCATAGATTTCCACCCGTTTTCGAAAAAAGTCCTGCGGACCGGCCCACTCTACGGCGACCGCCGAAGCGCCGAGAGCGGCAGGTCGGCCGCCGCATCGGGCGGGACGTCCTCGTCGAAAAGGCCGGGTCCCCGTCGGGCGCCGGGGTCAGCCCGCGTACCGGGTGCCGTCCTCCTCCAGGAGGACGGGCATGCCGCTCGCGGCGGACAGGTTGGCCGAGACCCCGACCATCACGCTCGCGACACCCGCGCGGTGCCCCGCCTGGCGGCCCAGGGGGTCCTCGCCCGCGCCGCGGAAGACGTCGTCCAGCATGAGGGCGTCGCCGCCGCCGTGGCCGCCCGCGCCGGAGGAGACGGCGATCTCCTCGGGCTCGCTCCAGTGCCGGTGCAGGACGAGCCGCTCGGAGGCGCCGGGAGCGTGCGCCTTGTCGGCGGCGGTCGGGTCGATCGCCGCCCGCGGCGGGGTCCAGGCGCGTTCGACGACCTCCAGCTCCAGCCGTCCGGCGGTGCCGTTCACGGCCACCCGGTAGCCCTCGAAGGGGCCGTGGGCGTTGAGGGAGTAGGTGAGCATCGCCCCGCGGGAGTATCCGACGAGGACGGCCATGTTGTCCTCGATGGTCACGCCGTCGTCGAACACGTCCTGGTCGCGGAGGTAGCCGTCCTCGTGCTCGGCGTCCAGGTAGAGGCGCTTGAGCCGGGGGTCGGCGGAGATGTCGAGGAGGTAGGGGTCGGTGCCGAGTCCCGGCGCGCCGTGGGCGCGTCCCGGCCGGTCGCGCAGGCCGCGGGCGCGGGCGTTGTCGGCTCCGTAGAACCGCAGCGCCGACCGGGCGTAGACGGAGCGGGCGGTGTCGGCCAGCCACCAGTTGACCAGGTCGAAGTGGTGGGTGGACTTGTGCACCAGCAGGCCGCCGGAGTTGGCCTTGTCGCGGTGCCAGCGGCGGAAGTAGTCGGCTCCGTGGATGGTGTCCAGCACCCACTCGAAGTGGACGGAGGTGACGTCGCCGATCGCCCTGTCGGCGAGCAGCCGGCGGACGGCGCTGTTGCGCGGCGAGTAGCGGTAGTTGAAGGTGACGACGAGCCGGCCGGTGCTCCGCTCGGCGGCCTCGGTGATGGCCGCGCAGTCCTCGGCGGTGGTGCACAGCGGCTTCTCCACGATGACGTCCTTACCCGCCTCCAGCGCGGCGACGACGTAACGGGCGTGGGTGGCGTCGACGGTGGCGACCACGACGGCGTCCGCGAGCTGGAGCATCTTGTCGAACTCGTGCGGCGCGAAGCACGGGACGTCGCGTCCGATCCGGTCGAGGTAGTAGCCGATCCGGGTGCGGTTGACGTCGCAGAGGGCGACGATCTCGCCGGTGTCGCCCCACTCGCCGAGCAGCGCGTCGATGTACAGCTGTACCCGGTGGCCGAGCCCGACGAAGGCGTATCGCATCAAGGACTCCATCAAGAGAGTGGTGAGAGCGGGAGTGCCGTACGGCTCGGCGCGAGCCGTACGGCACGTCAGCGGATCCCGGCTACCGCCGGCTACCGTCGGCTACTTGGTGATGGCGGCGTTGGCCTCGGTGAGGAAGGCCCTCGCCGCGTCGTCCGCGGAGGCCTTGCCGAACAGCACCGAGTCGGTGGCGCGCTTGAGGATGTCCTCCATCTCCATGGCGCCCTTCGGCGGGATCGAGATCGGGCTCAGCTCGCTCCTGATCGAGTCGATGAAGGCCAGCACCTTCTGGTCGGTCGGGGTCAGCTTGTCCTTGATGGCGGCGACGACCTTGGCGTTGGTCGGCAGGCCGCGGTCACTGAGCAGGATGGCGCCGGCCTCGGGGTCGTTGACGAGGAAGTCGACGAACTTCTGGGCGGCGTCGGCCTTCTCGGTCTTGGACGAGATCGTGTAGTACATCGCCGGCTGCAGGAACATGCCGGCGGTGGTCGCGCCCTCGGCCTTCGGCATCCGCAGCAGGTCGAGCTCCTGGCCGGAGCCCTTGCTCAGCGCGGTGAGCTGGTTGCTCCACCAGCTGCCGAACGCGCTGGCGTTCGTGGCGAGCAGGGCCTGGTCGACCTTGGTCCCGGTCTCCAGCATCAGGGCGGCGTCCGGGCCGGCCTTGGTGGAGACGATCTTCTGCAGGAGGGCCCACCAGTCCTTGATGACCTGCTCCGACAGGCCGATCCTGCCGTCCTTGTAGAACTGCTCCCCGCGCTGGGCGGCGAACAGCTGCAGGAAGGCGGGATTCTCGTTGTACTCGGTGCCCCAGACCTTGCCGTCGCTCTTCGCGGTCACCCTCTGGGAGAGCGCGATGTACTCGTCCCAGGTCCAGGTCGTGTCGTCCGGGACCTTCTCGCCGACCTTCTCCACGGCCGCCTTGTTGACGATCATCGGGAAGGTGTTGACGCCGGTGGGGATGGCGTACTGCTTGCCGTCGACCTGGCCGGCCTTGAGCACCTCCTGGTCGAGGTCGGCGGTGTTGACCTTGCCGTTGAGGTCGGCGAGGGTGGCGCGGCCGGAGTACTCGGCGAGACCGCGGATCTCGATGGACATGACGTCCGGCGCGTCGCCGGCCGCGGTCTTGGTGGCCAGCTTCTCGTAGTAGCTGTCCCAGTCGGAGAAGTCACCTTCGATATCGATCGTCGGGTTCTTCTTCTCGAACGCGGCGATGGCCGACTCCGTCAGCTTCTGCCGGGCATCGCTGCCCCAGTACGAGAAGACGACCTTCGTCTTCCCGTCCGACTCGCCACCGCCGCCGTCGCTGCCACATGCTGTGGCCGAGACGGCGAGCAGGGTGATGGCGGTGGCCGCCAGGATTCGCTTCATCGAGATACCTCCGGGGGGATGGGGGTGGGAGGGGTTATTTGAGACCGGTGGTCGCCATGCCGCGAACAAGATACTTCTGGCCCGCGAGAAAGAACCCGAAGATCGGGCCAAGAGAGATGATCGACATCGCGAACAGCGGTCCCCAGGAGGATTCGCCGCTGGAGTCCATGAACTGCCGCAGCGCGACGGGGACGGTGAGATTGTCGGAGTTGGTCAGGTAGAGGTTCTGGGTGAAGAAGTCGTTCCACGTCCAGATGAAGGTGAAGATCGCGGTGGTCGCCAGCGCCGGAACGCACAGCGGCAGGATCACCTGGACGAACGTGCGCCAGTAGCCGGCGCCGTCGATCGCCGCCGCCTCGTCCAGCTCCCGGGGAAGGGTGCGGATGAACTGCACCATCAGGAAGATGAAGAACGCGTCGGTCGCGAGGAACTTCGGCGCGACGATCGGCCAGATCGTGTTGATCCAGTCGATCTTGGCGAACACGATGTACTGAGGGACGACCGTGACGTGGTGCGGCAGCATGATCGAGCCGAGCATGATCGCGAACCACATCTTCTTCAGCGGGAACTCCAGCCGGGCGAAGGCGTAGGCCGCGAGCGAGCAGGCGATCAGGTTGCCGACCACCGCCAGCGCGGTGAGGACCGCCGAGTTCCACAGGTAGTAGCCGAAGGAGTGCTTGAGGGCGTCCCAGCCCTCGGTGTAGTTCTCCGCCGTCACCGCGGTCGGCATCAACCCCGGCTCCCGGAAGATCAGCTCCTCGGGTTTGAACGAGCTGGAGACCATCCAGAGCAGCGGGTAGAGCATGAACAGCCCGGCGCCGATGAGCAGCAGGTGCCTGAGCAGGCGCGGGGCGGGCCGGAACAGGACCGGCACGCGCTTACTTGTCGTCGCCATAGAAAACCCAGAATCGAGACATGAGGAAGTTGACACCGGTCAGCGCGGCGATGATGAGCAGCAGCACCCAGGCCATTCCGGCCGCGTAACCCATTTCGTAATTCTTGAAGCCCTTGATGTAGAGGTAGAGCGTGTAGAAGAGCGTCGAGTCGACCGGTCCGCCGTTGCCACCGCTGACGATGAACGACTGGGTGAAGGACTGGAACGACTTGATCACCTCCAGCACCAAATTGAAGAAGATGATCGGGGTGAGCAGCGGCAGGGTGATCGAGCGGAAGTTGCGCCACCTGCCGGCGCCGTCGACCGAGGCCGCCTCGTACAGGCTCTGCGGGATCTGGCGGAGCCCGGCCAGGAAGATGACCATCGGGGCTCCGAACGTCCAGATGTGCAGGACGATCAGTGTCCACAGCGCGGTGTCGGGACTGGTCACCCAGCCCTGGCCCTCGTAGCCGAACAGGCCCAGGAACGAGTTGACGATGCCGTCGGTCCCGAAGATCTTCCGCCAGAGGATCGAGATCGCCACGCTGCCTCCGAGCAGCGACGGCAGATAGAAGATCGAGCGGTAGAACGGCAGGCCGCGCAGGCCCTTGTCCAGCACGAGCGCCAGCGCGAGGGCGAAGGCCAGCTGCAGCGGGACGGACACCAGCACGTAGGTGGTCGTCACCTGCAGCGACGCCATGAACCGGTCGTCCTGGGTGAACATCTTCACGTAGTTGTCGAACCCGACCCACTTGGCCTCGGTCAGCAGGCTGTAGTCGGTGAACGACAGGTAGAGCGAGGCGATCATCGGGCCGAGCGTGATCGCGAACAGGCCGATGAACCAAGGGGCCAGGAACAGATAGGCCGCCCGCGCCTGCGTTCGGCTTCGGTGGCTCTTGAGACGCCCTGGCTGGGGGGCCCCCGCCGGTGCGGGACTCAGCGTCATCACTGGCCCTTCGGGGAGTTGGTGAATGGGATGCGCTTTTCCTATAGCTTCACAAACTAAGACGTCAACCCTTTGCAGTGAGCTGGCTCACGAATCGTAACCTTCGGTTTTATTGTTATCGCAGCTCAGAAGGGATATCCCTCGTCAGAGGCCGAACGGAAAAAACTCGCTCGAACACGAGTTAGTACAACCGATTGCAGTAGCGGACCGTGATCCGCCCCCGGCGTGACGAGCAAGAAGTGCCTGGTGGCCGCCCTCCGGGCGAGGCACCTGCTCCGGACGCGTCGCCCCCGCGGGCGCGGAGGGCTCCAAGAGGCGCGGTGAACTCCAAGGGGCGCGATGGACCTCAGCAGGCACGGTGAACCCCAAAATGCGCGGTGAACTCCAAGGGACGCGATGGACCTCAGCAGGCACGGTGAACCCCAAAATGCGCGGTGAACTCCAAGGGACGCGATGGACCTCAGGAGGCGCGGTGAACTCCAAAGGACGCGGCGGACCCCAGGAGGCGCGACGGATCCCGAGGGGCGTGATGGCCCCTAAGCGGCGCGATGGCCCTTGGGAGGCGCGGTGGACTCCCGGACCACCAGATGGGTCTCCAGGACGGTCGCGGCGCTCATCGACTGGATGAGCAGGTCCACCGCCATCCGGCCGGCGTCGCTCGCGGGCATCGCGACCGTGGTGAGTTTGGGACGGTGCAGCCGTCCGGTGATGCTGTCGTCGAAACCGATCACGCTGACGTCGCCCGGCACGTCGACGCCGAGGACCTCCAGTCCCTCGATGAGGCCGATGGCGACGAGGTCGTTGTAGGCGAGCACCCCGGTCACCCCCGCCTCGGCGATCATGGGTGCGGCGGCGATCCCGCCCTCCTCGGTGGGAGAGTTGGGGCCGATGACCACCGTGTCGAGACCGGGGGTCTCCGAGACGGCCTTGCGGATCTCGCCACTGGTCCACGAACCGGCGGGGCCCGCCACCAGGGCGACGCGCCGGTGACCGAGACTCACGAGGTGCTCCATGGCGGCGCGGGCGCCGTTCGCGACGTCCATCACGACCGTGGTCAGCCCGCGGATACGCCGGTTGACCAGCACGAACGAGACCTGCTCCGAGAGCTTCTCGAGGGCCTTGTTGGACAGTCGCGGGCTGCACAGCACGATGCCGTCGACCTGCTTGGAGAAGGCCAGTACGAGATTCTCCTCCTCGACGGGGTCCTCGCCGGTGTCGGCCACGAACAGGTGGTAGTCCTGGCGGCGGGCCGCGGCCTGCGCGGCCTTGATCAGCGGAGGGAAGAACGGGTTGGCCAGATCGGCCACGATCAGCCCGATGTTGTTGGTGCGGCCCGTCTTGAGCGAGCGGGCCGCCCGGTTGGGCCGGTAGTCGAGCTGTTCGGCCGCCGCCAGCACCCGGGTCCGGGTCTCGGCGTTCACCAGATGGGGTGCCGAGAAGGTCCGGGAAACCGTCGACACATGGACGCCTGACGCCTGGGCGACGTCCCGGATGGTCACTGACATGCCGCACACCTTAACGCAATCGTTTGCAGATAGGTCAACCATCCTGAGACCGGTTGCCGGTGATTGACGCCGCTCACTTGACGTATTGTCCTGCCTGACGCGATTGTTTACTGCAACTGATTGCAGTCTTCAAAAGGAGTCCACACGGTGAGCAGAGTGCTCGTCACCGGCAGCGCAGGCCGGCTCGGCCGCAGCGTGGTCACCTCGCTCGCGGCGGCCGGACACGAGGTGATCGGCGTGGACAGCGCGCCGGGAACCCCTCGCGAGGCCGCCTCGACCCTTCCGGCGGATCTCACCGACCTGGGTGAGGCCCACGCGGTGATCGCGCGGTTCCGGCCGGAGGCGGTGGTCCATCTGGCGGCCATCGCGGTGCCGTTCAGCCGTTCCGAGCCCACCACGTTCCGTGTCAACACCCAGCTCGCCTTCAACATCTGCGCGGCCTCGGTCGCCCTCGGCGTGGAGAAGCTCATCGTGGCGAGCAGCCCCACGGTGATCGGATACGGCGCGCCCGGCGGCTGGACCCCCGCCTACCTGCCCCTTGACGAGGACCACCCGACGGAGCCCTGGAACGCCTACAACCTGTCGAAGGTCGTGGCCGAGCAGACCATGCGGACGTTCGCCCGGACCGGCGAGGCCACCCGGATGGCCGCGTTCCGCCCCTGCTTCGTCGTCGCGCCCGAGGAGTGGGAGGGCGCGCCCACCCAGTCCGGGCACACGATCACCGAGCGGCTGGACCGGCCCGAGATCGGCGGGGTCTCCCTGTTCAACTACCTCGACGCCCGCGACGCCGGCGACTTCGTCGACGCGCTGCTCACCGGGCTCCCCCTGCTGGAGACGAACGGCGAGGTCTTCTTCGCGGGCGCCGGCGACGCCCTGGCGCGCGAGCCGCTGGCCGAGCTGCTGCCGGCCGTCATGCCGGAGACGAAGGCGTTCGCCACCCACCTGACCGGCACCGCCCCCGCCTTCTCCTCCGCCAAGGCGGAACGGCTGCTCGGCTGGACCGCCAAGCGCAGCTGGCGCACCGAACTCTCCTGAACTCTCCCGAAAGAGAGACCCCGATCATGAACCTCGAAGGTGTCCTTTTCTTCCCCGTGACCCCCTTCGGCCCGGACGGCGGGCTCGCGCCCGGCGTGCTGGCCGACCACGTCCGGCGGGGGCTCGAGCACCGGCCGGGCGGCGTGTTCGCCGCCTGCGGGACCGGCGAGTTCACCGCGCTGTCGGAGGCCGAGCACGCCGAGGTCGTCCGGGTGGCGGTGGAGACGGCGGGCGGGGCCGTCCCGGTGTTCGCCGGGGCGGGCGGGCCGATCGGCGCGGCGCTCGCCCAGGCGCGGGCCGCCCGCGAAGCGGGTGCCGACGGGCTGCTGCTCATGCCGCCCTATCTCGTCCAGGGCCCCGGTTTCCCCGAGTACGTACGGGCGATCGCCGCCGAGCTCCCGGTGATCGTTTACCAGCGTGGGCCGATCGCGCTCGAGCCGGAGACGGCGGTCGAGCTGGCCGCGATCCCCGGTGTCATCGGGCTGAAGGACGGCCTCGGCGACATCGACCGGATGCAGCGGATCGTGCTGGCCGTCAGGGAGACGCACCCGGACTTCCTGTTCTTCAACGGGCTGCCGACCGCCGAGCTGACCCAGCCCGCCTACCGGGCCCTGGGCGTCGGCCTGTACTCAAGCGCGGTGTTCTGCTTCGCGCCCGAGATCGCCAACGCCTACCTGCACGGCGACGAGCGGCTGATCACCGAGTTCTACGCGCCACTGGTGCGGCTGCGTTCCAAGGTCCCGGGCTACGCCGTGTCGCTCGTCAAGGCGGGGGTACGGCTGCGCGGGCTGGACGCCGGCGCGGTCCGGCCGCCGCTGGTCCCGGTGGCGCCCGAGCACGAGGCCGAGCTCGAGGCGCTGATCAAGTCGGGACTCGCCCTGGTAGCGTCATGATCAAGGATTTGACGGTCACGCTGCGGTCGGTGCCCCTGACCCGGCCCTGGGGCGCGGACGTGCCCTTCAACCACGTGCTGCTCGTCACGATCACGCTGGACGACGGGCGGCACGGCACCGGGCCGGCATGGACGCCGCAGATCGGGGCCCAGGCGGTCAAGGCCCTGCTGGAGCACGACGTCCGCGACGCGGTGATCGGCCTGCCGCCACATCCGGAGCTCGTGTGGGACCGGCTGTCGGCCCGCCTCGGCGAGGCGGGGCGGTCCGGGATCGTGCCGATCGCCCTGGCCGGGGTGGACCTCGCCCTGTGGGATCTGCGCTGCGGCGAGCGACCGCTGGTCGAGGTCCTCGGCGCGCGGCGCGAGAGCGTCCCCGTCTACGGCAGCGGGGTCAACCTCCACTATTCGCTGGAGGAGCTCCGGGCGCAGGCCGGACGGTGGGTCGCCGCCGGACACACCGCGGTCAAGATCAAGGTCGGGCGCCCCTCGCTCGCCGAGGACGTCGAGCGGGTGGCGGCGGTCCGCGAGGTGATCGGCCCCGACCGGCTGCTGATGATCGACGCCAACCAGCGCTGGGACCTGCACCGGGCCCGGACCGCCCTGCGGGCCCTGGAGAGCTACGACCTGTTCTGGATCGAGGAGCCGCTGCCCGCCGACGACCTGGCCGCCCAGGTGGAGCTGCGGCGCAGCATCGCCACCCCGATCGCGGTCGGCGAGAACGTCGCCACCGTCCACGGGTTCCGCGACCTGCTGACCGGGGGCGCCTGCGACGTCGTCCAGCCGAACCTGGTACGGGTCGGCGGGATCACGCCGTTCCTGCGGATCGCCGAACTCGCCCGCGCCTTCAGCGTCCCGGTCTATCCGCATCTGCTCACCGAGTTGTCGGGCCAGCTCGCCCTCGCGCTGCACCATCCCGCGATGGTGGAGCGGGTGGAGGACGCCACGCTCACCGATCTCGGGTTGCTCGCCGAGCCCTTCCCCGTGGAGATCACCGGGCCGGAGCTGCGGGCGACCGGGGCACCGACGAGGTGGGCGCCGTGAAGCCGGTTCGAGTGGTGGTCGCCGGGATCCACGGCCACGGGAAAAACCATGTGGAGAACGTCCGGCGGCTGGCCGCGGCCGGCCGGGCCGAACTCGCCGGGGTCTGCGACACCCGCCCGGCGCCCGGCCTCGACGTGCCGTGGTCGGCGGACCTGCCGTCGCTGATCGCCGAGACCGGGGCGGAGGTGGCGGTGATCGCGACGCCGATCCACACCCACGCGCCACTGGCGGTCGCGGCCCTGCGGGCCGGGGCGCACGTACTGCTGGAGAAACCCCCCGCGCCGTCGGTGGAGGAGTTCGAGCGCATCTCCGCCGCCGTGGCCGAGACGGGGCTGGCCTGCCAGGTCGGCTTCCAGTCGCTCGGCTCGGCCGCCGTCCCCGCGGCGGCCGGACTGCTGGGCGAGCCGATCCACGCCATCGGCGTCGCCGGAGCCTGGACGCGCCCGTTCACCTACTACACGCGCGCCCCCTGGGCCGGGCACCGGCGGCTGGACGGCGTGGACGTCATGGACGGCGCGCTGACCAATCCGTTCGCGCACGCGGTGGCCACCGCGCTGGCCGTCGCCGGGGCCGACGCGGTCTCCTCGGTCGAGGGGATCGAGCTGGAGCTGTACCGGGCCAACGCGATCTCCTCAGACGACACCTCCAGCGCCCGGCTGCGCCTCGCCGACGGAACCGTCATCGCGGCCACCGTGAGCCTCTGCGGCGACCGCCGGACCGAGCCCTACCTGCATCTGCACGGCGAGACACGCTCCGCCCTGCTCTTCTACACCCTCGACGAGATCGAGGTGGACGGCGTCCGTACCGGCTTCGACCGGGTCGACCTCCTCGGCAATCTCCTGGCGCACATCAGGGAGGGCGAGGAACTGCTGGTGCCGCTGGAGCGGACCGGCGGCTTCACCCGGCTGCTCGACGAGATCCGGCGCGCGCCCGACCCGCTGCCCGTCGACGGCTCCCGCCCGGAGCCGTCCCGGCTGGTGCTGCCGGGCATCGACGTCCTGGCCGTACGCGCGGCGGCGGAGCTGAAGACCCTGTCGGAGGTCGGTTTTCCCGGCAGCCTCGCCTCCCGGCCGAGCACCTGGCCCGAATCGTCGCTGCGCGTCGGTTCGCGGGAGGTCGCGACCTACACCCGGCGGGGCGACCTCCAGCCGACGGACGCGCCGCGGCCCTACCTACATCCGGTGCGGACCCTTGGCGGGACGCTCGTGACCGAGACCCAGCCCGCGGACCACGTGCACCACTTCGGGGCGAGCGTGGCGATCTCGGATGTCAACGGGGTCAACTTCTGGGGCGGCTCCACCTACGTGCCCGGCACCGGCCCGAGGATCCTCCCCAACCACGGGCGGCAGCGACGGCGCTCGCTGCGCCCCGTGGACGGCGGCTTCGCCGAGCACCTCGACTGGGTAGGACCGGACGGCGCCGTCCTGGCCGCCGAGGAGCGGACCCTCACCGCCCGCGCCCTGCCCGGCGCCTGGGCGCTGGACGTCGCCTTCACCCTGCACAACCGGACCGGCGAGCCGCTGTCGATCCAGAGCTCGGCCTGCAAGGGCCGGGCCGGCGCCGGCTACGGCGGGTTCTTCTGGCGCGCGCCCAAGGACTCCCCCGGGCTGGACGTCTTCGCCGCCGGCGCCTCCGGCGAGCGGGCCGTGCACGGCGGCCTCTCGCCCTGGCTCGCGCTCACCTCCGACGACTGGAGCCTGCTGTTCGTGCAGACCCTCGGTCTCGACCCGTGGTTCGTCCGCGTCGCCGAGTACCCGGGCGTCGGACCGGCCCTGGCCTGGGACGCGCCGCTGACCGTCCCCGACCGGCTGGAACGCGCGATCACCGTCGTGGTCGCCGACGGGCGGCTCACCACCGAACGGGCCGCCGCCCTCGCCGCGGAGCTCGTCGGCTCATAAGGACCTCTCACAAGGACCTCCGCCGCGGGGCGCCTCGACGGGGCAGCGCTCCGCGGCGGACCGTGACAGCGGGAAACCGGCGCGGCCGGCTCCCCACGCCTGGCGGCTCCCCACGCCTGGCGGGTCGCCGGCATCGGCAGGACGCCTTCGTCCGGCTGCCGTACCGGTCCGCCGCCGCGCTCACTTTGTCGGTGATGATCTCTACTCTCCGGCACATGACAAGTGCGACGCGGGCGTACGGCTACGCCGCGCCCTCCCCCCTGGTAGAAGACGGGCCCCTGGTAGGAGACGGGCGTCCGGGGTCACCGGCAGCCGGTGACGAGACCCTGGACGGCGAGGTGTCCGGCGGGGAGACACCCTGCGCCGGCCACGACGGACCGCCGCGCGAGGAGTGGGCCACCCGGATCACCTCCCGTACCGCCGTGGAGGTGACCTCGTGACCGCCTGGCAGGAGGTGCGCGATCTCATCACCCGGCGCGAGGCCGGACCGCTGGCCGACCGCGTGGTCGCGCTGACCGAGGCCGAGCGCGCCGAGGTGGCGGGGCGGCTGCCGGGGTTCCTCAAGGAACTGCGCGAGACCACCACGCGGATGGCCTGGGAGAGCGGGTCGGCCGACCTCGACTTCGACTTCGACCTCGCCTCCGACGAGGAGAGAGACGACCTGCTCCCCTGGGAGGAGGAGGTGCGTCAGGCCATCGCCCGCTCGAGTGCGGACGACGTGCTGGCCGAGTTCGGGACGGCGCTGCGGATCGCGGGCGCGGGCACGATCTCGGGTCCCGCCGCGGTGGCCACCTGGCTGGCCCGCCGCGAGCTCAACCCCCGGTGGGCGCCACGGGCGGATCCGGCCGGGGTGGTCCGGGTGCTGGCCGCCCGCCCCGCCGGCTGGCAGGCCGACGTGGCGGGCAGGCTCTCCAGGAGGATCCGCGCGGCGGGCGATCGCATCGTCCCGCTCGCGCTGGCGCTGCTGCGGGCCTCCGGCTGCGAGCCGCCCGAGCACGACCCCCTCGTGCTCGCCTGGCTCTCCGCCGAGACGGTGGACGACGACCCGCTGACCGGTCCGCTGCTCGCGAGGATCTTCGAGGTGGAGGGGGCGGGCCGCGTCCTGCGGGAGGAACGGCTGACGCCCGTGCCCACCCGGTGGCTCTCCCTGCTCGAACGGCTCCTCGCGGCCGGAAAGGTGTCGCGCGAGGAGCTCCTGGACGGCTGCGTGAGCCGCTTCCTGCGCGGAGGTGACGCCATCGACCTGCGCTTCTTCGTACGGCTGCACGACCTGATCGACCCGATGCGGGAGGAGGCGGCCGCGCGGGCGCGTGACTACCTGCGGCTACTCCCCGCCGCCCCCGGCACGGTCGCCGAGCTGGCGCTCGCCCAGGTACGCCGTACCGGCCCCCACGACGCCGCCGACGTCGTCGAGGCGATCGGCGCGCTGACCTTCCGTCCCGAGGTCAAGATGGCCCGGGCCGGCCTGAGCTGGCTCGACGAGGAGGTGCGGCGCTCGCCCGCGTGCGCCGACGAGCTGGCGCACGCGCTCGTCACGGCGTTCGCGCACACCTCCTACGAGGTTCAGGGGCGCGCGGCCCAGCTCGCCCTCAAGCACGCGACCGCCTTCGGCCCGGGCGCGGACCTGATCGTCGAGGCCGTTCGCACGCTGCCCGCGGCCCTGGGGGCGCGGGTGGCCGCGAGGTTCGGAGGCGAGACCGCGCCGGAGGAGGCGCCGGAGCCGTTCGTCCCCGCGGCGCTGCCCGTCCTCGCGGAGCCCGGCCGGTTCCCCGCCCCCACCCTGGACCTGGACCCGTGGGACCTGCACGGGTGGGTGACGTGCGAGCGGTGGCTCGCCGGCTTCGTCGAGCGGGCGGGAGCCGACCGGACGGCCCTGCGCGAGAAGCTGGCCCCCGTTTTCGACGGCGCCTTTTCCCACCTGTCCGAGATGGAGCGCTGGTTCGACCTCACCTTCTGGGCGGCCGCCCTCGCCAAGGAGGTGATCACTCCTGGAACCGATCCCGTGGCGGAGGTCCGCCGCCGGCGGCGGTTGCCGAATCCCGGCTGGGTGTCGCCACCGCACATGTTCCTGCTGCACCGCTTCAGCGAGCTCCACGTCGCGCTGCGGGAGGGGACGCTGCCCCCCGTCCTGCTGGCGACGCCCACGGTGATGACCGGGCACCTCGACCCCGGCGTGCTGGTGGACCGGCTGGAGGCGTGCGCGGCCGCGGGTGCCGAACCGCCGGCCGCCGACCTGCAGCAGGCGCTGCTGCGGCTGCCGAGAGGAACACACTCCGACGCCGCCGAGCGCGCCGCGCGAGTGGGCTCGCAGGCAGCCGCGTCGGCCGCCGCCTGGCTGGCCGGAGGCGGCATGCCCGACCCGCAGGCGGGCCTGAAGTGGGGTTACGTCGAGGACGCCAGTGAGTATCTCTTCGAGGAGCGCGAGCCTCGGCACGTCGGCCAGATCCGGCTGGTGCCGGTGCTCCGGGCGGAGCCGACCGGGCACGACCTCATCGACGAGCTGCTGGGCGAGCCGTCGAAGTGGCGCTGGGAGGAACACGGTGGCGTCATGGACTGGTGGCCCGCGGTCCTGCCGTCGCACCGCGAGGTCGTCTCCGTCAACTACCTGCCCCACCTGCTCTACCAGTGGAACCAGCCGGGGGTCTATCCGCCCTATCTGGCGGCCCTGTCCGAGGCGGACGGCCCGACGGGTGACGCGACCGCGCTCATCCTCTCCTACTTCCTGGCCGAACGGCGCCCGGAGGCGATACCTCCGCTGCTGCGGATGGCGGCCAGGGGCGACCTGCCCGCCGAGGCGGTCGGCCGCCAGCTCGCGCTGCTGATCCGTCACACCTGGTTCGAGATCCGGCCGGTGCTGGCCTCCCTCACCGACGCCGCCCGCCAGGGGGCACACGAGCAGGTCTGGGAGATCCTCAGGAACATGCTGCCGGTCCTGCTGCCCGGCGAGGGCGAGCGTCCCACCGTGGTCCACTCCGAGGCGGTGGCCCTCGCCGCCGACGTGGCGGCCTGGGCGGGGGCCCGCGGCGAGATCCCGATCGTGTCGGCCCACGCGGCGAGCGGCCGCGGCAGCCGCTTCGCCCGCGAGTGCGCACGCCTGCGCGACCGGCTCCGCTGACCCCGGTCCGGCCGTTCATCCCGGTGAACGGCCGGACCGGTCGCTTCCGGATGCTTCGCTCGAGGAGGTCGTCGCCGTGTGTTATAAATAATGAAGGTTCATTATTTAATGGGAGGGGTCATGGCGGGACGGCCGCGCACGATCAGCGAGGAGCGCATCATGGTCGCGCTCGCCACGGCGGTCGGACGGGTGGGACCGGGCCGGCTGACACTGGCCGACGTCGCCCGGGAGGCCGGGGTGTCGACGGGCGTGCTCGTCGGGCGGTACGGCAGCAAGCGCGACCTGCTGCTCGGATTCGTCCGGTGGGGTCTGGCCGAGAAGACGTTCGTCCAGCCGATGCGGGCCGCGTTCGAGTCCGCCGCCGACCCGGTGGAGGGGCTGATCCGCGCGGTGGTGCGCAGCGCCGGACCCGACGTCGAACCGGAGGAGTTCGCCAACCACCTGGCGTTCCTCCACCTGGAGCTGGCCGACCCCGAGTTCCGCGAGCTGCTGGGCGAGCACGACGCGGCGGTCCGCGCCGAGCTCGCCGCCTGCCTGCGGTCGGCGGTGGCGAGCGGGCACGTGGCGGCGGGCACCGACGTGGACGCGCTCGCCGCCGCCGTCGACTCCATCCGCAACGGCACCCAGCTCACCTGGGCGATGACCAGGTCGGAGCCGCTGGCCGAGGCGCTCCGCCGTGACCTGAGCACGCTGCTCGACCCCTACCGGCGCGACAAGGAGGACCGGTGACAGAAGAACCGGTGACGAACAGACCGCTGACCGGACAGGTCGCCCTCGTGAGCGGAGCCACCCGTGGCGGAGGCCGGGGAACGGCCGTCCAGCTCGGCGCGGCCGGCGCGACCGTCTACGTCACGGGTCGCAGCACGGCGGCGGCGAGATCGCCGATGAACCGTCCCGAGACCATCGAGGAGACCGCCGACCTGGTGACCGCCGCCGGCGGCCACGGCATCGCCGTCCCCACCGATCATCTGGACGTCGCCCAGGTCCGTGAGCTGGTGGCGCGGATCGACCGCGAGCAGGACGGCAGGCTCGACATCCTGGTCAACAACGTCTGGGGCGGGGACCCGATGACGGTGTGGGACAAACCGCTGTGGGAGCAGCCTCTCGAGGACGGCCTGCTGCTGCAGCGGCAGGCGGTGCACACGCACATCATCACCAGCTGGCACGCGCTGCCGCTGATGGTGGCCCGCCGCCGCGGCCTGGTCGTGGAGGTCACCGACGGCACCGCCGACCAGGACTACCGGGGCACCTTCTTCTACGACCTGGCCAAGGCGGGCGTCATCCGGGCGGCCCTGGCGCAGGCGGGCGACCTGCGGCCGCACGGCGTCACCGCCCTCGCGCTCACGCCCGGCTTCCTCCGGTCGGAGGCGATGCTCGACCACTTCGGCGTCACCGAGGCCACCTGGCGCGACGGCATCGCAAAGGACTCCTACTTCGCGATGTCGGAGACACCCGCCTACCTCGGCCGTGCGGTGGCCGCGCTCGCCGCCGACCCGGAGGTGAGCCGCTGGAGCGGGCGTTCGCTGTCGACCTGGCGGCTGGCCAAGGAGTACGGCTTCACCGACGCCGACGGCTCCCGGCCGGACTGGGGCGGCTACTTCGGCGCGACCCAGCGCCAGAGCGGCGCTGTCGCCCCGGAGGACTACCGATGACACCCGGATAGCACCGACCGCGCCGGCCACGCCGGCCGCTGTCCGGGCGCTATTCAGGCGCTATTCGGGCGGAGGGTAGAGGTCGAACCCGTACAGGCCCTGGTCGCCGCCCGCGGCCAGGGCGAAGCCGCTGGGGAACCAGGCCAGGCAGTTGAGGCCCGCCTCGACCCGGGCTCCGGCGGCGGAGGACTCGCCGTACCTGTCCCACACCCGGATGGTGCCGTCGTCGGAGCAGGTGGCGAGCAGGTTGCTGTCCGGGGAGATGGCCACGCCGCGGATCCTTCCCTCGCCGCCTGACAGCCTCGCCCGTTCCGTGCCGCCCGCCGACCAGACACGGGCGCCGCCGTCGTCGAAGCAGGCGGCGAGCCAGGTGCCGTCGGGGGCGATCGTCACTCCCCGGGCCGGTCCCGGGCATCCCTTGAGCGAGGCCCGCGACTTCCCGTCGGCTCCCCACAGACCGGCCGTCCCGTTGGCGGAGAAGATGGCGAACCATCTGCCGTTCGGCGCCACGGTGATCTCGCCGATGTCCTCCACCCTGTTCCTCAGGGTGGCGTACCTGCGGCCGTCCGGTTTCCAGAGCTGGATCTTCCCGTAGATGGACAGGGTCGCGAGCCAGCCGCCGTCCGGGGAGATGAGGAGGTGGGCCGTCGCCCTGACGTTCGCGACCAGGACGGCGCGTTCGGTGCCGTCGGCCCACCACACGCGGGCGGTGCCGTCCTCGGAGCAGGTGGCCAGCCAGGTGCTGTCGGGAGCGATCACCACCTCGCGCACCGGCCCGGTGTGACCGGCCAGCACCGCCCTCCTGCTGCCGCCCGCGCCCCACAGCCGTACGGTCCGGTCGGCCGACCAGGTGGCCAGCCAGGTGCTGTCGGGAGCGATCGCCACTCCGCGCAGGCGTCCCGCGTGCCCCGTCGGGATGGCCCGCCTGCGGCCGCCGGCGCCGCGTATCCGGACGACGTGATCGGCCGACCACACGGCCAGCCACGTCTTGTCCGGCGAGACCGCGCCGTGGTGACTGTTCTCGAGGGGAACGGTGAGGGTCGCCCCTTCTATCCTGTCCTCGTTCCAGAGTTTCACCGACCCGTCACCGGAGTGCGTGGCGATCCAGCTCCCCTCGGGGGAGATCGTCACCTGGCGCACCGTCCCGGTCCGGCCCCTGCGGTTCTGCCGCGCGGGGCGTTCCGACTGCCAGATCCGGATCGTCCCCTCGTCGGAGCAGGCGGCCAGCCAGCTGCTGTCGGGCGCGATCACCACCTGACGGACCGTCCCCGCGTGACCCGTCAGAGCGGCCCGCTCGGCACCGTCGGCCTCCCACAGCCGCACACTCCGATCACCGGAGAGAACCGCCAGCCACCCACCGTCCGGCGCGATCACCACCTGACGAACCGTCCCCGCGTGACCCGTCAGAGCGGCCCGCTGCCTGCCGTCGGCCTCCCACAGCCGCACACTCCGATCACCGGAGAGAACCGCCAGCCACCCACCGTCCGGCGCGATCACCACCTGACGAACCGTCCCCGCG
>NZ_JBEZZK010000011.1:0-81344 GCF_040639135.1 Streptosporangium sp. NPDC023963 | reverse complement strand
CGTGACCCGTCAGGACGGCCCGCTGCCTGCCGTCGACCTCCCACAGCCGCACCGGGCCGGTGGACGCCCAGGTCGCCAGCCACGAACCGTCGGGAGAGATCCGCATGCCCGATCCCGTCCCGGTGTGTCCCGTCAGGACGGCCCGCTCGGCGCCGTCGACCCCCCACAGGCGCACGCTCCCGTCTCCGGAGAGGGTCGCCAGCCACGAACCGTCGGGTGAGACGGCCATCTCGGAGACCTTGCCGAACGGCCTGTTCCGGCCGGAGACCTTCTCGTCCTCCTGGCTCCAGCCGCGCATCCTCAGGACGTCTTTCAGGCGTCGCGGCTTGGTTCTCACCCTGACCCGGCTCCTGAGGACCAGCCGTCTCTTCCCGCCGGGGCTCCAGAGAGCGACCCTTCCCGCCGCGGAGCGGGTCGCCAGCCACGAACCGTCCGGCGCGGCCACCAGCCCGGCGAGCTTTCCCGTCCCGCTTCGCAGGGCGGCGCGCCTGCTCCCGTCGGGATTCCAGAGGCGGCCCTTCCCTCGCGCGGAGAGGGTCGCCAGCCACGAACCGTCGGACGCCGCCACCATCGCGACGAGCTTTCCCGTCCCGGTGCGCAGGACGGCCCTCTCGGTGCCGCCGATCCCCCATATCTGCACCCTCCTGCTCCCGGAGCGGGTCACCAGCCACGAACCGTCCGGCGCGACGACGACCTCGCGCACCGGCCTGCCGTGGGTGGCCAGCGTTGTCCGGGTGGTGCCGTCGACCTTCCAGATCTGCGCGCCGCCGTCGCGGGCGTGCACGACGAACCGCGACCCGTCCGGTGTGATCGACACCTCGTTGAGCCGTCTCGTCGCCGAGGTCAGGGTCCGCAGGAGGCAGGTGGCGCCGTCGTCGGGCAGCGGCCAGCGGGCTCTCAGGAAGGTGGTCTTGTTCTCCTGGCTGTAGCGCTCGACCGACGCCCGCATCGGCGGGAACGCGTAGAGGCGGGCCAGCAGGTTCGCCGTGGAGACGGCGTCCGACTCGAAGGGGGTCAGCAGGTGGGCGCTGCGGTCGATCAACCGGCGGACCCCGGCGACGGAACGGGAGGTCGACAGCGCCAGGTCCGACTCCGCCGCGGCCACCCCGAACGCGCGTACCCGGGCCACGAACCACCGCACGTCGTGCAGGAGCGACTCCAGCTCCCGGTATCTCCTCGCCTCGGAGAGGTGGAACAGCAGGTGGTCCCAGAGGTAGGGCACGGTCCGGGGCAGCCTCCACCATTCGGCGTCCGCCGTGAGGTCGTCGTCGGGTATCAGGTTCCTGGCCTCGTCGAGGAGGTCGCGGTTGGCCGCCTCGGCGCGCTCCTTTCCCAGGCCGCCCTCCGAGCGGACGGCGGAACGGACGACGTCGTGGATCGTGATCGACGGCGTCGCCCCCCTCGCGTGACGCATGCTGACCAGCGAGAGGTCCTGGAGCCTTCCGCAGAGCCGTTCGGCCTGCTTGGAGGTGAGCCCCGCGGTGCCCCGCCAGAGAAGCTCGACGACGGTGACCGGTATCTCGGCGTCCTCGGGGAAGACGCCCAGTTCCAGGAAACGGGCCCGGTCGAACGCGCCGAGGGCCTCCAGACTGTGCTCGAGGGTGGCGAGCACGGCGGTCTCCCGCTGGGAGGCGACGGTGACGTCCAGGACGGCGGGTACGGTCCGGCCGAGCCGCCCGGCCGCCCGGCGCGCGGCGACGTCGGCGTTCGTCCCCGTGCCGTGCTCGTCGCGCAGCCGCGCGTTGACGAGAGACAGCAGCAGCGGCCATCTCCCGGTCAGGCCGACCAGGTCGCTGACGACCCCGGGGTTCATCGGCGGCAGCCCCCGGCTCAGCACCTGGACGGCCACCCGTGGCGCCATCTCGTCGACGATCATCGCGATCGCCTTCGGGGGCAGTGCCCGGGGCAACCGGGTCGTCACCAGCACCCGGGACCGCACGGCCGCGGCAAGGAAGGGGCGCAGTTGCCTGAGGCTCCACACGTCGTCGACCACCAGCAGCACGCGGCCCCGCTCCGCCAGGGCCTCGGCCATCCGGTGACCGGCCTGCTCGGGGCTGGAGAACTCCGGCCGGACGCCCAGCACGGCCTCCGTGACGTCGTTGGCGAGCGCCGCGATGTCGGCACCGGCGCGGTCACGGCCCACGGTGACCCATATGACGCCGCCGCCGAACCGTTTCCGCACCTCGTCGCTGTGACACGCCTCCACGGCCAGGGAGGTCTTGCCGAACCCGCCCGCCCCGGCGAGACCGGTGGTCAGCCCGACCGTGCCCGAGCCCCTCATCGTCAGGGTGGAGACCACGTCGTCCAGCTCGGTCCTCCTGACCCAGCCCGGCTGCCTGTCCGGCACCAGGAAGAGCTCGCCGCGCGTGCGTGACTCCCTCAGTTTCGGCGTCAGCCATGTCAGCAGGACGACAAGGGAGGCGGTTAATCCGAAAATCGCGACCCATTCGATCCGGTGCTCGACGACCGCGTCCGGAAGATATTCTTCGACCATTCGCACCGGAAGTCCGACCAGGATTCCCAAAACCACCAGAATCGCCGTGGCGACATCGGTGATTCTTTTTGTGCGACGAGCCACCGCCCACCCCTACAGTGCCGACCCCTGCCCCGACGGGCGCCGGGAACCCTGGACGCACGATATCTGTTCCCCATTGACGTTGAGTTGAATCACCGAGGTTTCAGCAATTAAAGCGCATACGAAAAGCCGTGTTGCACACTTTGAGCTGCTATGTCCACGACGTCGCGCCCACCATTCCGGCTCCCATTCAAGGGAGATCCTTTTCCGTGACACCGCGATCGCCCTTGGTGACCTCTTTCGAATCACCCGAGGAGAGGACCGCCAGGAAAGGTGCCGGAACGACGAAACCGCCCCCGCACCCACCGGGCCGGAGACGGCGCGGACGCCGCCGGGCCGCGGAGGGCGCGGGAACGGTTCGGGTCCGACGGGTCAGACCTCTGCCATCAGACCTGGCCGGACCTGTCAGACCTGGTTGAACCTGTCAGACCCGGCTGAATCTGTCAGACCCGGTTGAACCTGGTTGGATGTTGTTGAACCTGACGGATCCGGCCATGTCCAGCCAGGTCGGATCGCGAGGTCGCGGGTCGCGGGTCGCGGGTCGCAAGCTGCGAGCTGCGAGTCGCGGATCAGCGCTGCAGGTCGACGCAGGAGTAGAAGGCGTTGGCGGTGTCGGCGATGTTCCAGACGGCGAGGACCTTCAGGCGTCCGGTCCTGCCACCCAGGTTCACGTTGTGCGAGACGGTGGCGCCGGGCTGCCTGCCGCCGTCGTTGAACACCGCGATCCGGGTGTTGCCGATGAAGTACTCCCACGTGCTGGTGGCGTGGCGGGCGGTCAGCACCCAGTTGAAGGTGACCGAGTTGCCCACGCTCGTCGCCGGCCAGCCCTTGCTCTCGTTGCTGAGCTGCGAGAACCGGGCGACGTTGCCGTGGCAGTTCTTCAGGCCCTTGGGACCTTCCACGCTCTGGGGCTCGTAGATGATGTCGCCGCAGCCGGTGACCCGGCCCTGGGCGCACATGGCCTGACGGCTCGGCGGCGACGAGATGTAGCCGTGCGCGTTGGCCGGTGACGCGATGAACACGGTCGAGGCGACGGCGATGATCGCCATCGCGAGGAAGGTGACCGTTCTGCGCATGTCCTGCTCCTTCGCTGGGGGGTGACTCGAATATAAAAGAAAGTTTCCTAACAGTAAACATTCGAGTCATGAAAGATTCTGGAGCATGTCAGGAATGACGGCCGCTTCGGCCGGGCTCCGGGAGGGACGGTTCCTGCGGTCGGCCGCCCGGTCGCTCTTTTCGGGGATGACGGCTTTGATGTGGCGTCGGCGCAGGTGGACGCGGTCACCGCGAGAGGAGCAGGCCTTGTCGGCGGCCACCGCGGCAGGACGGGCGCGCGGGCGGCCGGCAGGTGGGTGTGCTCGCCCGGCCGTTTCGTGAACCTGGAACCGATCACCATCGGGACCCGGCGGACGTCTCTCGGGGGATCGCCCCCTACGGAACTCTCGCGACCATGCCGAAAACGCCGGGTTCCGCGAGGTCGGGGACGGGCTCGAAGTCGTTCTCAGGACGCCAGCCCTGGACGGGGACGATGCCCGGAGCCAGGAGTTCCAAGCCCTCCAGCCACGCGGCCATGTCCGCGCGGGTACGGCCGACGGCGGCTCCCTGACGGGTGTGGCCGTACAGCTCGTGGCCCTTCTTCACCAGGTCTCCGGTCAGCTCGCCGGGATGGCCGTGGGAAATGACCACGTGGCTGCCGGACACCAGGGGGCGACGGAGCTCGGCGACGATGCGGGCCGCCTCCTTGTCATCGGGGATGAAGTGCAGGACGGCCAGCAGCAACACCCCTACCGGCTGGGTGAAGTCCAGGTAGTCCTGGACCGTGGGGTGCTGGAGGAGGGCGGCCGGGTCGCGGATGTCGGCCGGGACGACCCTCGTGCCGGGGTTGTCGGCGAGCAGCGCGCGGGCGTGGACGAGCACCACGGGATCGTTGTCGACGTAGACCACCCGCGAGTTCGGCGCCGCGCGCTGGGCCACCTGATGAACGTTCTCCTGCGTCGGCAACCCGGCGCCGATGTCGAGGAACTGGCGGACGCCCGCGTCGACGAGGACGCGCACGGCCTGGCCCAGGAAAGCGCGGTTGGCCCTGGCGTTCTCACGCGCGTTCGGCACGGACCGGAGCACCACCTCGGCGGCCTCGCGATCCGCGGCGAAGTGGTCCTTGCCACCCAGCAAGTAGTCGTATATGCGCGCCGCGCTCGGCACGCTCAAGTCCACGCCCGTTATGTCCATGGGCGAAAGGTTAGTGAATCAAGCTCCTTCGCCGACGATTTTCACGCAAGGGCCGGACATTGACCCTCGGCCGCCCGAGTGAGGTCTGCGCGCTCGCCGGAAGTCAGCCCGGATCACCGCGGTCGACCCGGATCACCGCGGTCAGCCCGGATCACCGCGGTCGCCCCGGAGAAGACCGATCGGCGGGCCGGCCTGGCAGGCCACGAGACCGGCCCCTGTCTCCGAGGCTCGATCACGTGGCTGAGGCTCCTCACCCCAACCACATGATCGAGCCTCTGAACAGGCTCTAGACCGCTTCCGCGCGGACACGCAGGGCGGCCTCGACCATGTTCCTGAGGCTGGCCTCCGTCTCCGGATAGCCGCGGGTCTTCAGGCCGCAGTCGGGGTTGACCCAGAGCAGGGCCGGATCCACCGAGGCCGCGGCCGTACGCAGGGCGGCCTCGATCTCCCCGACCGAGGGCACCCTGGGCGAGTGGATGTCCCACACGCCGGGCCCGATGCCGCGCGCGTAGCCGAAGGCGCGCAGGTCGTCCAGGAGTTCCATCCGGGAGCGGGCCGCCTCGACGCTGGTCACGTCGGCGTCCAGGTCGCCGATCGCGCCGATGATCTCCCCGAACTCCGAATAGCACATGTGGGTGTGGATCTGCGTGCTGTCGGCCACCCCGCTGGTGGCCAGCCGGAACGCGGCGACCGCCCACTCCAGGTAGGCCTCGCGGTCGGCCCGCCGCAGCGGCAGCAGCTCGCGCAGCGCGGGCTCGTCGACCTGGATGATCCTGATGCCCGCCGCCTCGAGATCGCGGGTCTCGTCGCGCAGCGCCAGCGCCACCTGCCTGGCGGTCTCGCCCAGCGGCTGGTCGTCGCGGACGAACGACCAGGCCAGCATGGTCACCGGGCCGGTGAGCATGCCCTTGACCGGCTTCTTCGTCCGCGACTGCGCGTAGGAGGCCCAGCGCACCGTCATCGGCTCGGGACGGGAGACGTCGCCGAACAGGATCGGCGGGCGGACGTAGCGGCTGCCGTACGACTGCACCCAGCCGTGCTCGGTGGCGGCGTAGCCCTCCAGCATCTCGGCGAAGTACTGGACCATGTCGTTGCGCTCGGGCTCGCCGTGCACCAGCACGTCCAGGCCGATGTCCTCCTGCAGCGCGATGACGCGGTCGATCTCGGCCTCCATCCTGCGCTCGTACCCGGCCCTGTCGAGGTCGCCCGAGCGCATGGCGGCGCGGGCCTGGCGCACCTCGCCGGTCTGCGGGAAGGAGCCGATGGTGGTGGTGGCCAACGGCGGCAGGCCCAGGTCGGCGTTCTGCACGGCGAGCCGCTCGGCGTGCGGGGCGCGAGGGCGGCCCTCGCCCAGGGCGTCCAGCCTGGCTCGCACCCGAGGGTTGAGGAACCGCTCGACGGTCCTCTCCCCCGCGACGACCTCCTCGCCGTTCAGCGCCCGGCCGATCCGTACGACCTCGTCGACCTTCTGCCGGGCGAAGGCCAGCCGCTCGCGCAGCCGCGGGTCCAGCGAGGTCTCGGCGTCCAGGTCGAGCGGGACGTGCAGCAGCGAGCAGGAGGTGCTCACCACCAGCCGGTCGCTCAGGCCGAGCAGTGCGGCACAGGTCGCCAGCGCCTTCGCGATGTCGGTACGCCAGACGTTGCGGCCGTCGACGACCCCGGCGACGAGGGTCTTGCCGGGCAGCCCACCGGCGGCGGCCAGCGCCTCCAGGTTGCCGGGCGCCGAGACGAAGTCCAGGCCGACGGCCTCGACCCGGCTGCGGGCCAGGATCTCCAGCGCGGGCCCGATCTCGCCGAAGTAGGTGGCCACCAGCAGCCGGGGGCGGCTGCTGAGCTCCCCCAGCCGCGCGTAGGCCCGGCGCAGCGCGGCCAGCTCCTCGTCCGTACGGTCGGCGGCCAGCACCGGCTCGTCCAGCTGCACCTCGGCCACCCCCGCCGCGGCCATCCGCTCCAGCAGCTCGGCGTAGGTCTCCAGCAGGCCGTCCAGCAGCCGCAGCGGCGCGAAGCCGGGCTCGGTGGACTTGGCCAGCAGCAGGAACGACAGCGGCCCGACCAGCACCGGCCGGGTCTCGACGCCCAGCCGCCGCGCCTCGGCGTGCTCGGCCAGCGGCTTGCTCCAGTCGAGCCGGAACCGGGTCTCGGGGCCCACTTCCGGAACCAGGTAGTGGTAGTTGGTGTCGAACCACTTGGTCATCTCCAGCGGCGCCATCCCCTCGGCACCCCGGGCCATCGCGAAGTACGGATCCGCCGCCCCGGAAAACCGCTCGGGCACCGCCCCCACCATGACGGTGGTGTCCAGCACGTGGTCATACAGCGAGAAGGTGTTGGACGGCACCACATCCAGCCCCGCCCCCGACAGCTCCCGCCACACCCCCTGCCGCAACCCCGCGGCCGTCTCCTGCAAGCCGGCGGCGTCGATGCGCCCGGCCCAGTAATCCTCCGTCGCCCTCTTCACCTCGCGACGGCCCCCGATACGGGGGTAACCCAAAACGGTCGTGGTGACCTTGCTCATGGCGTCCTTCCCTCGGCTCATGCCATGCCGACCCACGGCCACACGGAAGGAACACACGGGAAAGACACATCCCAGGCCCTCCCACGAGGCCACGGATCACCGCGCACCGGACGGCGCACAGGCGGCTGGCAGGTCTTCGGACTCGCGGGCATCACACTCAACTCCTACTGACCGTCGCTTCCCAGATGACACGCACCCAGTGCCGATGACGGCGTTCGTTCCCACTCACCGCTGCGGGGCAGTCCCGGAATCACACCGGGTTCCCTCTTACGACTCCCGACACCACAACGGCCCCGGGAGAACCAACCGCACAACGAGCATAACCCGCCCCTGCCGAAGAACCCGCGCTCCCCCTGTCCGAGGGACGCCACACCGGAAGCAGTCACCGACACGACGACCTCTTCTGGGCCGAGCTGACTTGGCAACGCATCGCCACTGCCCGCGAGATCGTCAGAGAACGGGCTCATCGTGAAATGGAGTGCTTCGTGCTTCATAAGGACGCGCTCCGGCCACCCGGAAGCCGCCTTCACTCTTCCGTACCGGATCCGGGGAAGTGATCTAGGCTTGGCCGCATGACCGACTACCTTCAGGTTTCGACCACAGTGGACAGTCGCGATGCGGCGATGAATCTTCTCAGATCTGCCGTTCGTGCGAAATTGGCAGCGTCAGGCCAAGTCTTCGGGCCTGCCCAGTCTGTTTTCTGGCATGAGGGAAAAATGGGCGAAGGGGAAGAGTGGCAGATCTTCCTGAGGACGACTGTGGAGCGCTACCCGGACTTGGAGGCACATTTGATATCCGAGCACCCGTGGAACAACCCTGAAGTGACCTTCACATCGATTGACGGTGGGTCGGCTCCGTACTTGGAATGGCTGAGCAAGACGACGGCGTAGCCATGCGGTCGAAAAGTTCGGCAACGGATGGCAGCGATCTGTGATCCTCAAGACGCTCAAGAACGGCGCTGACGCGCTGGCGCGGACGAATCGACGCGACATCCATAGAGAGGCTCAGCGACTGACTCAGGGCGGCGGATGCGCGTTCGATCTCCCCTGCGTCTAGATACGCTTCCGAAAGCCAAGTCGTATAGAGGGACTTGTCTCGGGCGTGGGTGTCTTCGTACTTCGAGAGAGCATCTTCAAGAACGGCGATGGCCTTAACGGGTTGATTCAGCGCGACCCAGCACCGCCCCGTCATGATCTGAAGTTCGAGCCGGTCAACCCAGAGTGCCCAAGCTGGGTTCGGCTCACCACTGCTCTCCTCAAGGGCCCTACCGGCTTCTTCAAGACCTCTTTCGACCTCAACCTGGTATCTCTGCCCTTCAGACGCGTACGCTCATGCCGCCCGCTCCAGCAGGAGTGCCCTGACCGCAGGGGGAGTCCCTCGCTCCGCCACCCGGTACGAAGCATCCGCTTCCTGAATCCCCGGAGAGCCGTAACTTACTTTCTGATAAGCCAGGAACGCCAGCGAGTTGGCAAGAAGAGCGGTGTCTCCGGCGTCGGTGGCGGCCGACAGGCTTTTCTTGAAAAGCTGCCTCGCCCTCTTGGCCCATCCCGCGTCGAAGGCAGCCCATCCCGCCTGCTGTGCTTGCTCGCTGACCACGCTTAGAAGCGCTCTTCCCGTCTTCTGCGTATAACTGGCCTCGTTGACGAGTGTACTCGTTCTCTCAAGCTCGGCAGCATAGAGAGGATAGGTTTCGGCGCCGCCTAGATAGTCGTCGATTCGACGTAGCCGCGCAATGCGCTTGCGAAGCGAAACGACAAGCTCATCATTGACGCGTCGCCCCTGAGGAAGACTCTCAAACGGTACTGGAACAGCGGCAATTCCCACAGTCGCCACGGACGCACCGAGAAATTCTCTGCGTAGCACATCATCCTCCAGCTCGGTGCGTGACGTGCTTTCCGCGCTGAACAGTTCATTCTCTTCCAGGTCAAAAGCTCGGCAGTAAAGCAGCCGGTATGGATCCCTCGGCTTATGCCTGCCCGCTTCCCAGTCTTTGATCATGCGGGTGACGGAATCCCGTCCCGGCATACGGCTACGCGTACGTTCGTCGGCCAGATCGGTCAACGCTCGGGCCATTTCCCGCTGAGTCCACAGCCGGTTGCGCCGTTCGGCGCGTAGCCGTCGCGCCCAAGCTGGAACGTCGCGCATCGCGTTACCTCTGGAGATAGGGATCTGCGTCTCTCCCCCAATCTCCCCTATTCCCCTTCCGGCGAGCCTGTTACTCCTCTTCTCTCCCCTGGTCTCCCCTGTCCCGCCCTATCTCCGCGTGCTGGCGCGGCGGTGTCATGGGAGGACCGTGAAAAAGCGGAACCCGCAGGCGCGGTCACGCCGTACGGGTTCCTTGATCGCACAGAGAGGTGCGACCCATGGACAACTGTAGAGCCGTCCCGCCCGCCGTTGACGAGGCAACAGTGGAGAGCCAAGACAAGGCACTGGCCGTGGTTCAGCGGCTTCTCACCGAGCGGGGAATCCGTGCTCACCGCCATCACACGATCAGCCTGGGGCTGTTCGCCAACAGTGAGGCCGCCTGGCCCGACCAGCCTCCGCTCCGATCGTGGATGGAGCGACACCCGCCGGAGCTGACCGTGAAGGGTCCGCAGGGCTGGCGCGTAGCCACGGTGACCATGGGTCCACGCTCGGGCTGCTACCTGGTGTCCATCCGCAACGGCGCCGACCTTCAGACCGTCAGACAGGAACAGCCGGAAAAGGTGGTTGACCTGATCCTGGCCGCTCGTGGGATGTGACCGTGTACGGCTGGGTCATCCTGGGCGATGCGGCCACGAGGCGCGTCAACGGCCAGGAGATCATCATCACTGCTGGAAAGTCGGGCAACCTCGGGGCGGCCATCAGGGCTTGGGAGGACAACGAACGTCACCGGATGGCGTACGAACTGGGAAACCTCGGTCGCCTGGTCAATGACGCGTTGGACCGGCTACGACAGGCCAGGGACAGCTGATGGCGGCGGGGTAGGTCGCTCTCGCTGATGGTGACCATGTCATCCGGTGGCAACCCGACCCGAAGCACAGAGCCGCCAGGCCCGCGCATCGGAAGCGGGGCGGCAGAGGTGTTACTCCCACATTCGAGCGTTCCTGATGAACACGGGCGGAGCGGCCGGCGCAATCCGAAGGACCCCGTAGGGGCCGCGTAGCGGTTGGGCCGGTGGTCGGAGCGGGCGGCAGTGCGTTCACGGTCGGCGCGGCGTTCGGTACGGCGTTCGGTACGGCGGGCGGGCTGGTGCGGCGGGCGGCGGGGTCCGGCCGTCCGCGCCGGGCGGGCGCGGGACGGGACCGGCCTCCAGGCCGCATGCCCGGCCCCGATGTCCGCGCGGCGTGGACGGGCGTGCCGCGCCGGATGGCGGTGCGGAGCACTGACGCCTCGATAGACCTTTCTATCCTGCTTCACAGAGGCTCCAGAGCAGCGGTAAAGCACTCTTCCTCCAGGCTCCTCTGAGCGTCTCATGGCCCGCATCTTTGCAGGCCATGCGGTCTCGGCCCCCTCGCCGACTCTGACCTACAACAACAGAATGGAAAAGACTCAACGATACAAATGAACCTGCGGCTCTTCATTTGAAAGCAATTAAAATATGTTCACAACCAGCAAGCATGGTCGCGCTGACTAGCTTTTTATCTTTATGAACTCGAACTGACGACAAAACTAATATCGCCTTGCGCCCATCTCAATAAGGTGTTTTGCCATTTATCACTGATGGGTAGCTGAGGCAAATTTTGAACGTCTTCACCAAGGCGCATCTGCACGTACTTCACAAGTTGCGAGAATATACCCAAACCTCTCAGCGACTCCAAATCCCTATCTCCAAGCAGTTCGGAATCAGAGTGTGCGGCAATTTCCACGGCCACAGCAACAAGGTAGCAGCTGGGGCCCGCAGCCTCTCCCATTTTATGAAGATCACTCCTCTTTATGGGAGGGTCTATCTTGGCGTGAATTCTATTCAAAATAAAGGGCTGAGCAAATATTTCATTTCTACGGAAGGCCTGGACGCTGTTCTCAAGCGAGTTTGCGGACTCCAAGTAGTCGAATAGATCACGTTCCCACTGCACACTACGAGTACCTTCGGGTTTATTTCGCAATATTTCGGAAGCCATAGAAATCCTCCCGGTTTGCGTAAAGTTATTAAAAGGAGACGTGAAGATTCCAGTTAGATCGCCATCGGTGGCTGAAATTAATTCGTTTACTTTTAAAATACCCATAGGTATTGCAAGGCCAACAAAGTCCGGTGCTTCTTCGAGACTAGAAGTGATCAAAGTTTTGCGTGCTCGCAGAATCACCCCAATCCAGTTGTCATCATCGATATTAGGTGCGCGGATATTTCGGATCTTTTCATAGCCCAGCCATAAGGCTACTCGTAAAGCCGAAATGATCCTCTCTCTATCGTTGGATACCGCTGCACCATCTAGCCAGAGCTCGAATTCACTAGCAAGGGCGAGTTGTTCATTACCGCAAATAGAGGTAAGTCGACCTAGCGCCTCGTAAAGTTGAATATCTCCCTTGCTATCGCTGAACATCTCTTTTGTGATACGCCTGACTAGCGATCTAGCTGTTGCAGGCGAGTGGGATGCTATCTCCATACAACCTGCAATAAAGTTAAGAATGTTTGCCTGACTAACTGCACTCCGGTATTTTTTGTTGCGAAGCAAAGCCTCGCATATCCGGTCAGCCCCACGATCGCTGATCGTATCTTTGATCTGAACTGCCAGCTGTGCAACAACTTCCCATTCCTGTCGAGCCACGTGCGGCAGTATCTGTTTCGCTAATCCTTCGGGCGTATCACATGAAGTAGCAAGATGATACGCAGCAAAGTATTCTAAGAAAGTACGATGGGTAAATGTATAGAGATCTTCACCTCGCGGAGTTACACCAGCATCACTAAATACCCAGGCGCGGCCGCGGCAAAATTTTATAAATTCATCCGCTGCTGCTCTAGCGTCTTCTTCCGTCTCAAAGCCACGGCCATGGAGAAACTCTGTCACTTTTATGGTGAGTTCGCGCTCTGTCACAGCCGCACCGCTGGGGGTTCGCGCAAAAAGCCAGAATGCTAATAACCTTATGGCTGGCTCGATGAGAGAACGGGCTCTTAATTCCACATGAATTCCACGCGAAGTATCCCATTTCACAAAAAGCAGACGCGCACATTGCCCGTAAACTTCTGCCCTATTTCTGGGTATGTATCCCTCACCTCGGTATACTATACACATGAGGGATAACATTAAAGGATTCCGAGTCAAATCAGATACTGATCTGCTCTCAGCAATAAAGCTGCTCGTATAGTCGGAGGCCTGCTTTCTGGTAAGTCCCTCTTCTTGAGCAAACCAGTTTGAGACATAATCGGATACTCGCTTTGAATCAAATCCAGATATCCCCCAACAGGAGAATTGTGAATCATCAAGTCTTGCCTGGTTATATCCAACACGGCGAGAAGTAACAAGTACTCGACACAGCGGATATTGCGAGCAAAAGAGCTCTATCATACTAGCAATGTCAGCCCTCAGCGAGCCGTCTATAAGCTCATCTAATCCATCAAATATTACAAGTGCAGATCCATTTAGCAATAAGCGATCTAACGCACCCTTTGTGGGCGTTTGACATTGATAGAATGCACTGATTCTCAGCTCCAGGTGACTCAATATAGATCCGATTTGACCAGCCTCAGATGCAAGATCTCGAAGAATTAACAGGAAAGGAGTAGGGCAGTCTTCATTAGAAGCGTATTGATTCATAAGGTAATGGGTCGCTGTCGTTTTTCCGCCTCCTGGATCGCCAAGCAGGACTGCGCGATCCAAGCTTGAAGAGAAGTGATCTATAGTAATACTGTTCTTCTCAATGAGCGACGATTCCGAAACGCCGCCATGCGTATATGAATTTCTATTTGCTGCTCTGTGTACTGATTCAGGCGTGATATTAGGAGACACGTATAGCTTTTCAATTGGTACGCGCCGCCGACGCTGAAAATCTGGGGGCTCAAGCTTTCCGTGATACTTAGTTACTTGACGGCGATAGCGACGCCAGTAAGTGGTCTCTTGGACTGGATCCGGCTGACTATTGAGGGTCTCCAGGTGGCGTTCTATCGCTTGGAGAGTAGAAGTAATTCGGCTAAAATGGGCTTCGGACCGAATGGCAGCCAAGATGCTTGGGTCAAATTCGATCATGCTTTCCATCATTGAAAACATGTACTGATCGAAAACCTGGAAAACTGAGTCAGCGTAAACATCTTTATTATCGCTACAGCTATATGCGGAGAGAGTCTTCCGGAATCCGCTTTGTAACATTTCAATAGCGCTTTCGGGCGCATTCGAAAGCCGAGCCGCGAGCAACCCATGCAAAATCGCGTGAACATCGGAGTTGGATAACCATTCGGTAATCTGAGTGCTCAGAAAAGACTTAGGAGGTGATGGCAGCTCAAGCGAGTCTACTATGCTGTAAGTGTCAAAGAACTGCGATATTTGAAGAGTATTGTTTTTAGTGGTTTTTAGTGTTTCAGCCGCCAAGCTCAGCCTTCGCCCCGCTTGCTTGATAATCTCGACTGCCACTCCGCCGACAAGAGATTCAAGCGCACCTTGAGTGAAATCTCCCATCTACGCCCCCTTCGCATTTTTGGCTAATTTGCGCACTATACCTTATGAAACGGTGCGAAGCTAGTGCAGATTGTCTTATTTGTCACGAAACATCACATAGATGTATTTTTGACCAAAAGCTCATACGGATACTTAAGGCATAAGAACGCGCGAGGATCATCGAGGTATCTTTCGCGGGAATGCCTGTTGCATCGTCGCCATACGGCCGACTGGTATTAGACATAAACCACCGCAGCGCGGAGTGACTGCTCGACGCGCGCCGACCGCCGCAGGCGGGCGGCCTTGACCAAGTAATGAAAATCCTCGCGGATCGACCCGCCAACGCGATCTCGATCATGTAACTCAGGGACCTACAGGGCCGGTTGCGCAGACGTCCCGGCAGCTCAGAGTATTGATCACCTCAATGAGCCGCTACGCCGAGCACTCTCCGGCGAATAGTTGCCTTTGCGGTTGAACTAGTGGTAGTTGGTGTCGAACCACTTGGTCATCTCCAGCGGCGCGACCCCCTCGGCACCGCGGGCCATCGCGAAGTACGGATCCGCCGCCCCGGAAAACCGCTCGGGCACCGCCCCCACCATGACGGTGGTGTCCAGCACGTGGTCATACAGCGAGAAGGTGTTGGACGGCACCGCATCCAGCCCCGCCCCCGACAGCTCCCGCCACACCCCCTGCCGCAACCCCGCGGCCGCCTCCTGAAGACCGGCGGCATCCACCCGCCCGGCCCGGTAACCCTGGGAGCGATGGGAGCGATCAGAGCACCACCCCACATAGCGGCAGCCACGAGCACCGCGAGCGTCGAGCGCTCCGGGAGCGGGTTCTATCTCGCAGTGCTGACGTCGATGACTCCGATGACGCCGGACACCGGAACGGTGCCCTCAACCTCCATGCGATGGTGGCTACGCGAGTCAAGGGAGACATCGCGATTGTCGCCCTGAACCCAGATACGTCCTTCCGGGACGACTACCGGCTCGAAGGTGTGATTCGAAGCCCTCTCGTTGGCCACGTACGGTTCGTCCAGCGGCTTGCCGTCAACGATCATCCGATGCCGCGGATCGCAGCAACCGACCGTGCTCCCTGGAACGCCAATGACTCGCTTGATCATGTAGCCGCCGCTCCCACCCCACGCCTTCGGGGGGAGAAAGGCGATGACGTCACCCTTCTTGGGGGCGTACGTCCCGTCGGTCACCTTGCCGGTGACCACAGCACCCTTCTTGAGCGTAGGCATCATCGCTTCGCTCGATTCGCGATAGGACTCCCGTCCGGTCGCCTTGGAAATCAACGGCTCAGGTATGACCGAGCACGCGGAAATCCCTGCGACCACAAAAGGAACGATCAGCATATACAGCCCACGAAATACCACCACTGCATTATCTGGGCTGGAGATCACTCCGATGGCTCGCGGCTCATTACGATCTTGTAGCAGGATGTCGGGACTTGTTCCGCTTGATCAACACTGGTCGTTTCCACCCCGAACCCCGCAGCCGTCAGGCGCATCGTGAGCGGTGCGGCCCGATCTCCGGCAGGCCGGGCCGTCCGGAGTAGGCGAGAGGAGAAGCACGTGGACTCGGAGGTGCCGGCGTACTACGGCCGACTGGTGGAGGAGACGCTGACCGTGCCGCTGTGCATCACCTGGGTCGAGGATCCGCCCTCCACCGAGGTGCTCGCCGCGGCGGGCCGGCGGGAGGACGGGATGGGCGGCCGGGGACCCGCGCGTGGCCGATCTCATCGCCGATCCCGACCCCGGCGGGACCCGCGAGATCGCCGCCCTGATAGTCGACGTAGAGCTGGTCGAGAATGACGAGTGCGGCGGCGAGGTCCGACTCCTTGAGGAGTCCGGTGTTGGTACGGAGCGCCGCGGTCGGATTCTCGTGCATCGGTGCCGCATCTCACGTGCCCGGGCGACGTGTCGCAAGATAGGTAATTCTCGCCGATGTGCGGAGATTGGTCGTCTTGGCACGATCGCATCTGCCGGGTGTGGATGTAACGGCTCGCTCATGCCCGGTGTTCCCGATCGTCACTGACCGAAGAGAGAACATCACGATGGATAACGTTATGGACGCCGAGGAGGCCGGCATCGACGAGTCGGCCCCGGTGGTCAGCCGCCACAGCGTCACGGTGGCCGCGTCGGCGGACACCGTCTGGCGCATTCTCACGGACATCGACGCGTGGACGACGTGGCTGCCGGAGATTCCGTACGCACATATCGAAACGCCTGGTCCGCTTGCGTCGGGCTCCGTGTTCCGTTGGTCCGCCGCGGGAATGGAGATCGAGTCGACGTTCGTTCAGGTGTGGCCGCAGGAACGCCTTGTGTGGCGGGGATACGGTGGCGGGCCGGACGGCGTCCTCGGCGTTCACGTCTGGGCGCTCACCCCGGCCGGCGACGGCGTCGAGGTGTCCACCGAGGAGTCCTTCGCCGGTCCGCCTGTCGATGCCGACCCCGCGACGTTCCAGGCGGGTCTCGACACGACGCTCGCCATGTGGCTGCGTCGGCTCAAGACCACGGCTGAGGCGGCGGCCGCCTCATGAAGAGCCTCATGAAGAACCGTATGGGCGCCGTCACGGCGATAGTCGTCGTTGCCGGTCTGATGGGCGTTACGGGCGCACCGGCTCGGGCCGAGGCCACGCGCGTCGACGACTCCGACCGCACGGCGGTGCGATGCGCGGGAAAGACCGTCGACACCTCGGCGAAGATCCGCTACCGGACGGAGACGGTGATCGCCGCTCCGCTGCGTACCGTCTGGAGGATTCAGACCGACGTGGAACGCTGGCCGTCGTGGCAGAAGCCGGTCCTCTCCAGCAAGCGGCTCGATCGTGGCCCGTTGCGTCCCGGTTCGTCATTCCGATGGACGACGCCGGTGCTCGAGACCGAGTTGAACCCCGCCACGACCCTCGTGGTCACCTCCACCGTCCGGCAGCTGCGGCACCAGAAGTGCCTTCGGTGGGACGGACCGGCGATCGGTGCCGGGCTGAGAATCGACAAGGGGGTCCACGTGTGGACCTTCACCGAGGTGGGCGGCCGGGTTGTCGTGCGCACCGAGGAGACGTGGCGCGGTGACCAGGTGGAGCAGGACGTCGGGTTCTCCACCGCGGCCCTCGGCGCGGGTCTCGAAACATGGCTGACGGAGCTGAAGACCGTGGCCGAACGGGAGGGTAAGCGGGCCCGTCATTCAGCACCGATGTAGCCCAGCGGCCCCGCCGGTCTCCTCCGGCGGGGCCTTTCGCGGCCCCATCGGAACGGCACCGTCATCGGAAAAGCTCACGCAACTGGCGGCGTGATGTGATGCCCAGCTTGCGGTAGAGGTTGCGCAGATGGGCGTCGATCGTTCGCGGGCTGACGAACAGCAGGGCCGCGACCTCCTTGGTGCCCGCGCCGGAGGCGACCTTGCGGGCGACGAGGAGTTCCCGAGCGGTCAGCCCAGCCGGCGAATCCGAGTTGTCGGCCAGGGCCTGCTCGCCGATGGCATCCAGTTCGCGGGCGGCGCGGGCGACGAATCCACGCGCGCCGATGGTGGACAGCAGATCGTGTGCGGCACGGAGTTCCACCCGCGCTTCGGTACGGCGGCCGAGCCGTCGCAGCCACTCCCCGTAGAGCAGGCGGGCACGCGCGTAGTGGACCTGCATTCCACTTCCGGCCAACCGGCTGATCGCTTCACGGTAAAGGTCCTGCGCGCCCAGCCCCGGGTCGAGCAGCGCACGGGCCAGCAGATGCGCACCTGTCGTCCAAGCGTTCGGATTGACCCGTGCGAGACTCTCGATCCATTCGGCGGAGTCTTCGGCTTCTTCGAGACGTCCGGTGGCCGCGGCGGCTTCGACGAGTTCGCCGTGGAAAGCGGTGACGACGTACGAACCGCGCCGGTGCTGGTCCTGCGCGACCAGCAACGCCTCGAGCGCGGCCTCATGGTCGCCGTTCCCGTTGTGCAGCACACCGCTCGCGTAATGCAGTGGGGTGAACTCCACTCCGACCCGGCCGTGCAGCATCTCTCGTATCTCGCGGAACCGTTCGGCGTCGCCGCTCAACGCGGCGAGCATCAGGTCGGAGCCGACGAGATTGGACGTCCCCGCGGCCTCGTCGACCGCACGCGCCTCGATGATGCAGACGTGCGCGTCGGCGAAGCGGCCCACGATCGTCCGGGCGACCGCCTGGAAGCGCAGTGCGTGCGGCAGTATCGCGTAGGCGCCCTGCGTCCGGGCCAGTTCGACCTGACGATCGGTGATCCGCTCCATGGCGGCGCGGTCACAGAGGTCGATGCTCAACACACAGGCGCGTTCCATCCACCACGGATCCGCGTCGGGCATGCGGGCATGGTTCTGAAAGGCGTCGACCGCACGGCGCATCGTGGGCACCGCCTCGTCCACCGCGCGGAGGTTTTGGTCGACCAACGCCTCCAGCAGCAGGTCGACCGGACGTGGCGGCCTGCGCCGGTGTACCCGTTCGCGGATGTGCAGGGCGAGCCGCCGCAGTCTGCCGGGCTCGTCGATGCTGAACATCAGCGATGCGAACGCCTCCAGGTAGGTCTCGCCGGCTTCATCGGGCCCCATGCCGTCGGCCGCGTCGATGAGCGCGATCGTCGCCGGAATACTCCGTTCGACGTGATAATCGATCATGGCGCGCAGCAGACGTGCCGCGGAACGGCCGGCCGGATCCAGCTGATGACGCTCAGCCTGATCCGCCAGTTCCCGTGCGCCGGAGGGCGCTCCCGATTTCAACCGCGCCTGGGCCGCGGACAACAACCGGCGTGCCTGCCGCGAACCGCTCGGCGTCAGCTGTGCGGCGCGCTCGAAGAACGCGGCCGCGGCCGCGAACCCGCCGCGTCGCTGCGCCCGGTCCGCCGAACGCTCCAGTTCCGTCGCGGTCCTCTCGTCAGGACCGGCGACGGCGTTCGCCCGGTGCCATGCGCGGCGGTCAGGATCGATGTCGGCGTCGGTGCCGGCGGCCAGCGCCGCGTGCGCATGCCGTCGCGCCTCGGCACCGGTCGATCGGTACACCGCCGAACGCGCCAACGGATGCCGGAAGTGCACCCGTGGACCTGTCAGCAACAGGCCGCTGTCCTCGGCCGCGGCCAGATCCGCGCCGCTCAGCCCTTGAAATGTCATGGCACGCCGCAGCAGAGCGAGGTCGCCCGTCGGCTCCGCCGCGGCCAGCGCCAGCACCGAGCGCGTCGACGCGGGAAGCTGGAGGAATCGATGCGCGAACCGCTGTTCCACAGCACGGTGCTTCGCATCCCCCGGCAGGCCGAGAGGCCCGGCGTCGCGGGCGAACTCGACCAGTGCGAGGGGGTTGCCGGCCGCCTCGGCGAGGATCCGTTGCACGATCCAGGCGTCATGACCGAACGGTGCCAGGTACCGCAGCAGTGTGAGGGCTTCGGAGTCGGTGAGTCCGGCGAGAGTACGTGTGGGCACGCGGACAAGCTCGGGGACCGAAGCGACGTCACGGGCGGCGAACACCATGGCGATCCGCTCCGACGCGATGCGCGCCGCGACGAAGGCCAGCACCTGCCTCGATCCGGCGTCGATCCACTGCACGTCGTCGATCGCGCAGAACACCGGCCGGTCTTGGCCCGCGGCGCCCAGGAGGCCCAGGACAGCCAGGCCGACCAGCATCGGGCTCGGCGTGACCCCGGCATGGAGGCCGAACACCGTGTCGAGCGCGCGCCACTGCGGTGCGGGCAGGTCGGCGCGGTGTTCAAGGACCGGCATGCACAGTTGGTGCAGGGCCGAATAGGGCAGTTCGCTCTCGAACTCGATACCACCGGCGCGCAGCACCTGCCAGTCGTCGAGTGGCACAGCGGCCTCGTCGATGAGCGTCGACTTGCCGATCCCCGCTTCGCCGAGGACGAGCATCGCGCCGCCACGGCCTTCCGCCGCGGCTGCCGTCACCGCCGCGATCTCGCTCAGCTCCATCTTTCGGGCGACGAAACACCCCGATCTGATATCGGCCATCAGCTTCTGCGCGTGTCCGGACGAACGGTCGTCGGGGGCGGGGTGGTGCTTGCGCGCACCACGAGAGTGGTTTCGAGCTCGTGCCGGTCTTGTGCCGGTTGCCGGCCCGCGGCGAGTGCCGGCGCGAGCCGCGCGGCGGTCGCGCCCATCTCCGAGGAGTGCTGTCGCACCGTGATCAGGGGTCGTGATCGGTACGTCACCACGGCACGCCTTCCCATGTGGCGGTGTTCGGACTGGTTCGACTACAAACGGAGCTTAAGCTAAGCCCGCGACCGGTGATGCGATCGCGGGGTGCCGATCTGCCGCCGGGTCTCGCGTTGGTCGGCGGTGCCGGTGCAGGTCCAGAGGATGACGGTGGTGCCGTTGGCGGTGTTCGCGTTGTTGACGCGAGGCACAGCCCCGGCCGCCGCCCGCTGATGGTGCCGTCGGCACTGACCGTCCACCGCTGGTTGTTCCCCCCGTTGCAGTCCCACAGCTGGGGCCTTCGCCCCGGTTGCGGCGTTCAGTGGGGCGTAGAGGCACTTGCCGAGCGTCCGCAGCCGGCGGCGCCGACGTCGTCCAGTACTCCGACCGGAACGCGCCGACCAGACCATGACCGTCGACCCCCGCAACCTCCAGCTCCTGTACCAGCGTCGCGCCCCCAACTTCGGCGGCGACCACCGCCCCCTACCGGCCGGGTCTCCTGAGGCCGAGGCGTCGCCCGGTGGTCGGCTCTCTCGTCGATCGGGGCGGGAGAGCCCGCGTTTCTAGTCGGGCAGCTCGAACAGCTCCAGCTGGATGCCGTCGGGGTCCCGGAGGTACAGAATCTTCGTTCCGGCCAGCGTCCCCGCGTCGACGCCATCGCCGTCCTGCAGCACGACCGGATCGGCGTTGACGTGTACGCCTCGCTCCACCAGGTCACGGTGCGCCGCGTCGAGGTCGTCGACCTCGAAACACAAGTGCATGACCCCGACGTCGCAGTTGCGCCCGGTGAAGGGCTTCGGCCGCGGGTTGTCGTACTGGATGAGTTCCAGAAGGACGTTGTCGCCGGCCAGTGCGAACGACGCCCGCATCGACGGATTCTCCAGCTCGACGACCGCACCGATCGCCGGGTTCGTGGCCGAGATCGTCACGCCGTTCGGCGCGATGCCGAGAACGTCCTCGTACCATCTCACCGACCGCGCGAGATCGCTGACCGGCACCCCGATGTGGTTCATTCTGGTCACTCTGCTCATGATCCCCATCATGAAAGGCAGGAACGCACGGTGGAAGGCACAGATCTGCCGCGTACGACCTGTACCACCCAATTTGACTGACCAATCGAGGATCCTGTGGTAATAAATGATTTCGGTGCCGCGCTGCGGGCCTGGCGGGACCGCGTAGACCCGGCCGCCGTCGGTCTGAGGACTGCATCCCCCCGCCGCGTCGCAGGGCTGCGACGCGGCGAGCTGGCGACACTGGCCGGCATCTCCCCCGAATACGTGGCGCGCCTTGAACAGGGCCGGGCCGCGACGCCCTCGGCGCAGGTCTGCGCCTCCCTGGCTCGCGCGTTACGACTCTCCGACGACGAGGAGGCGCACCTGATGCGCCTTGCCGGCTTCGCCCCCGCCCCAGACCGGATTCCCTGCCTGATCCCCGGTAGCCTGCACCGCGTCATCGACGAACTCGGCGACATCCCGGTGGCCGTCTACGACGCCGCCTGGCGGCTTCTGCACTGGAACCGCCTGTTCGCGGCCGTCTTCGGTGATCCCGCCGACGCGGCCGTCGACGATCGCAACGCCCTGATCGTCCAGTTCGAATCCCGAAACCCCCGGGTCCGCCAGACCGACACCGAGCGTGCGTACTTCGAGCAGTCATTGGTTGCCGACCTGCGCAGCACCAGCGCCCGCTATCCGAACGACCCCGACGTGGCGGCGCTGGTCGCCCGCCTGGCCGGGAACGATCGGTTCCGCCACCTGTGGGCGCTCCGCGCGGTGGCCGTCCACGAGAGCGCCCACAAGACCGCCGTACATCCGGTAGCGGGCGCCATCCCCCTGGACGCCAACGTCTTGACCACGCAGAACACCGACCTCCGTGTCGTGGTCCTGACGCCTCGGCCCGGTACCGGCGCTCGTGAAAAGCTGGATCGCCTGGGGTGACGAGGCCAGGCCGGCACTGGACAAAGCCACTTTCGCGGTAGTCGCGACTGCGGGACGAACGCCTCCGGCGGGCCTCGGCCTGCCTCGATCCGGATCTCGCCCCGCCGGTGAGCGACGTAGGCGCGGACGATCTGATACGAGATTTCCATCGCCCGGTGCTCATCCACTGGCCACGCGAAGATCCGCTGCGCTCGGGCGACCGCCGGCGTGACCGTGTCGGCCACCAGCGCTCCGAACGAGCACGGCCCGGATCGCGATCTGTTCACGATGAGCGGGCGCAGGCCCAAACGCCATTGCCAATCCTCCTCGCAATCAGGGATCGGGCGTGCGGCGTGGCTCAGGGCCGGCTGAAGGCTTTCGCCTACTTGATGGACGGGCCCGCCCTCTGCGCCAAGATGATCACTGCGTCATCCATTCCGGCGGTTCAGTTGAGGTCGCCTTGCGCCACGTCTCCGCGACCTCCGAAGGGTTCTGCTTATAGAGGTCGCGGAGGGGCATCATTGCCACGCGGGCGAGATCGTGGAAATCCCGCTATAAAGCGATCTGGAGGCCTTTCACAATTAATGCAAGGCCCTCCTCAAGTTGTTCTTATTCACTTGGCGGTTGGCCGTTGACAACGCAACTGGTGGCCGAGTCCACCGAGTGGACCTCAGGGCCGGCACGAGCAAGCGTGCGCCCGACGCCCTTCGAACGCCGCCTGCCGGTGACCGTGCTCGCGCTCGACGTGCGGCGGGGTCTGTCTCCCTCGCGACAGGCGGCGTAACCAGCTGCCGCGGCGCCCATCACCGTCGCCGCGACCGTCGACGGCCCACGCCGGTGTCGAGACGAACCGTCGATTCGACATTCTCGAATGCCCGGTGAGGAATCCGTCGATCAGCCAGGAAAGTCCACGAATCAAAACCCTTGACAAGGCGTCCCGCATTTATCAAGGCTGTGATCAGGTACCAAATCGAAGAGGATTCGAGTTATTCGAATGGTGACGACAGAAATGCCGACGACAGGAAAGTCGTCGAGTACGGCCAAGGCGTTCGAACTGCTGGAGACGGTGGCGTCCGCCGGCACAGCTTCACAACCCTCATCGGCCAGGACGTGACGGCCGCCCTGGCCGACGACTCGGCCGACAGCTCGCCGACGAGCGCGACTCACGGGTGACGCGTACGTCTCGCACGAACTCTCGGCACCTGTCGAGTCCGGTGCGACCGCGACGCTCGTGCTCACCGATGGCGGCGGGAAGGAGTTACCGCGCGCGAGCGTGACCGACGAGTGAACCGAACCAGCGCACATCGGCACCCGTGACGGGGGCCGCGCCTCACGCGCGGCCCCGAGGCCCGGAGCGGCACGAACGGACGCCTTGCTCAACGGAGAAGGAAGCGCAATGAGAGCAACAACTCGCAATCGCGGACATCGCTCGGCCGTGGCGGCCCTGGGCGTGGTCACCCTGGGGGCATCTCTGGTCCTCGCCGCGATGCCGGCCGCCGCGACGCCGGCCGCCGCGGACGATCCCAGCGCCTCGATCATCTTGGGCGAGGTCAACGAGGAGAACGGTCTCCGCCAGATCGAGGAGGGTGACGGCACGACCGCACCCGTGACGGTCGGCGGGCGGAGCGCACGCACGACCGTGCAGACCTCGGCACCGGCGCAGCACATGTATTTCCAGGTCGACGACGCGGTCGCCTTCGACGGCGCGTTCGTCGCGTGCCTGCAGGTCGAGTACTTCGACGAGGGCGGGGCCACGTTCCGCGTCCAGTACGACTCGACCGGCAGCGCGTACGCCTCGACGGGTTCGGTGAACCGCACCGGGTCGAACACGTGGAAGACGGCGGGCTTCGAGCTGATGGACGCCCGGTTCGCCAACCGCGAGAACGGCGGCGCCGACTTCCGCGTCGAGGCGGGCACGGCCGGGGTGACCTTTCACAGCGTGAAGTTGACGATCATCCAGAACGACGACGGCGTGACCCCGCCGTGCGCGGCCGCCGATCCCGAGCCGGAACCCGTCCCCCCGCGCTGGAAGCTCAAGTATGTCGAGCAGTTCGGGAAGCCGATCCGCACCGAGGCCAGCCCGTGGGTGCTCGACGACTACAGCGAGCCGGTCGACGACTTCAACGACGACGACGGCGACCTCTACCGCCTTCAGCTCGGTCCCGAGTTCGACGCGGCGATGGCGACCATGCGGACCTACCGGCAGGAGACCGAGTTCGGCCGGGACGGCTGGCTCACGGCGTCCCTCTCCGCGCGCGAGAGCGGCGGGCGGGTCGACGACAGCTATACCGACACCGCCGAACGTCCGTCGGTCACGACGGAGTCGCTGAAGAAGGCGGGCTCCGTCGCCAAGATCACCGTGCCCAACCACACAGGTGGCGCGATCATCCGCAACACCGAGCCGCTGCCGAAGTACTACCGCATCGAGTACGACCTCAAGACGCTCGACTTCGGCGGCTTGCGTGACGGCTCGCTGTTCTACGACGGCAAGTACAACGGGTACGCCCTCGGGGAGTGCAAGACGTTCTACCCCTGGGTCGGCGACCCGAACGACATCGAACCGGCCGACCCCTGCGCCACCCGCTCCGTGCGGGAGGACAGCAACGAGGCGTACAACGCGTTCCACTTCATGTCGATCCTGGACTTCCCGGCGATGCCCCGGAACCTGGCGATGTACCACTGGCACCGCAAGGTGCTCATGGACCAGTTCAGCCCGGCCCCGTCCCGGAACACGGACGGCTACGACGTCTGCAACGCGCGGACCGGTGAGAAGTACCCCTGGGACGAGAGCAACCGCACCACGGTGAACATGCTCTACTTCACGGGTTCGCTCGGTCAGTCGCAGACGTTCGTGACGAGCTGCGACCGTCGGCCGGTTTCCGGCGTGCAGAAGTCGGCCGTGGAACTGCAGCCCGAGCTGATGCCCAAGCAGGACTACACGTTCGCCATCGAGCGCACCGAGGCGGGTTACACGCTCGAGGTCAGCGGCAACTTCAAGAACGTCGGCGAACAGACCTACCGGTTCACCCGGGGCTTCATCGACGACGACGCCGGCGTGGTCGGGGCGAACGTCCCGATCTTCCACTACAACGTGGACGCCGAGGAGTACGACGGCCAGTTCAACACGTCGCACACCGCGCGGGGCGCATTCGGCTCCAAGACGTGGGACGACCAGTGGCCGGCCGGCTCGGCCTACCCCGACTACTTCGTCATCGGTGAGCCGTACACGAACGTCGGTGAGGGCCAGGCCCGCATCGACAACATCCGGCTGTACGTGCCGAAGAAGTAGGCACGGGAAGGCCGCGGCCGAACCGACGCAGCCGCGCCCCTGGGACCTCAGACCGCACCCGGGGGCGCGGCCCGCGCTTCGAATGGGACTTTACGGTTTTCGGCTCTGGCTCACTTTCGGTGGTGACCAAGCATGGTTACAAGTGATGAAGACACACTTGTGACGAATTAGCTGGTCAGAAGGGTATCGTGGCACGATCCGGCGAGCGGGGTCACTGACGACCGCGCGGTCCCACAGGCATCTGGCGAGAAACACGCCCAGCTCCGCGGTGTCAGCTTGATGCGCACGTTCCGCTACCACCGAAAGTGAGCCAGAGTCGTCAACTGGACAGACCCGGTGTAGGCGGCATGCCATGTCCGGGTGCCGCAACCGCACGTGGTGGCCAACTGCCTGCGCCGGCCGCTGTGCCCGGTCCCCGCGCTGCCCGACTTTCGTCGGTACCGGTTCGTTCGCCGCACCGGAACGATGGAGCCATGATTGATTTCCGGACGGCCCGGCGATTGTCCCGGCCAGAGGTCTTCGGCGAGCCGGGCGGCGTGCTTTCGCGGATGCTGTCGCTTTCGCGGATGCTGTCGCTTTCGCAGAGGCTGTCGTGCGTCGCGCTGACGGTCGGGCTCATCCTGCTCGTGGCACCGCCGGTCGCCGCCCAGGACGGCCCGGTCGACACCGTGGCGATCGATCGATACGTCACGGCGTACCTGAACCGCAACGGCATTCCGGGTGCGGCGGTCGCCGTGGTGTCCCGGGAGGGTGTCGTGCACGTCGCGGGCTACGGCCGCGGCTCCGACGGCGCCGACGTCACGGGGGACACGGCGTTTCCCGTGGCCTCGGTGAGCAAGTCCTTCACCGCCGTGGCGATGCTGCGGCTCGTCGAGCAGGGCACCGTGAGGTTGGACGACCCGGTCGTGACGTACCTGCCCGAGTTCGCCATGGCCGATCCACGCGCCCGGCAGATCACGGTGCGAAACCTGCTGGACCAGACCTCCGGGCTCGACGACCGTCGCGCGCCCGCCGGTCCGGCCGAGTCGTTGCGGCGACGGGTGTCCCAACTGGCCGGCGCCGACCTGCTGTTCGCACCCGGCGAGCGCTTCCGGTACGACAACCTCAACTCCGAAGTGGCCGCCCGGCTGGTGGAGGTCGTCTCCGGACGGCCGTTCGCCTCGTTCATGGCCGAGGAGGTGTTCGGGCCGTTGGGGATGCGGGCCAGCACCACCGTGGACACCGCGGCTCGGTTTCCTCGCTCCGGGCATGTCCGGGTCTTCGGGACGGCAGTCCCGGCGCCGGCACCGGCGGCGTTCGTCAACGGGTCGCAGGGGGTCGTGACGACCGCCGCGGACATGGGCCGCTGGCTGGGCGCGCATCTCAACGAGGGTGTCGGGCCTGACGGCGGGCGGGTCCTGTCGGCCGAGTCGATCCGCGTCGCCCACACGCCCACCGCGCGTAGCCCGGAGTACGTGATGGGGTGGATCGCGGACGATCCCGGCGAGCTGTCGCACAGCGGCGGCAATCCCACGTTCATGGCCGAGCAGACGCTGCTTCTGCGGGACGGGTACGGGATCGCGGTCATGGTGGACGTCGGCATGACCGCGACGGCGGCGGACGCCGACGCCATCGTCGACGGGCTGGTGACGATACTCGGCGGAGGGCGCGCGGCCGCCGGTGTTCCCGTCTCGCTGGTCACCGACGTCGTGTTCGGGGTACTGACCATCGTCGTCATCGCTCTCGGAGCGCTGGGAGTACGGCGTGCCCGGCGGTGGGCCGCGGCCCGGCGCCGGATGGGCACGGCCGCCGTCCGGCTGCTGCCGTACCTGGTTCCAGGAGCTGTCTCGGTGTCCTTGCCCGTACTGGCGACGGCGCTGTACACCCGGCGGACAGGATGGGACGCGCTCGCCTACGGCGTTCCCACGGTGCTGATGTGGCTGGGGGTCTCCACCGTCGTCGCGTTGGCCGTGGTGACGGTCCGGGTGCGGGCGCTGGTCGCGTCGCGCCCGGTCCCGGTGTCGTCGAGCCAAGCTCGGGATGCGACCGTCGTCGGTTCCGGATCCCACGCCGAGTAAGGAGAATAGGCCGGTGATCGCCGTTGAGGACCTGATGGAGCGCAGCCGCAGGGCCCGCACCGTGCGCCGGCAGCTACAGGGGAACATGGGTATCGGCTGGGTGCTCGCCGTGCTGGGCACGGTCCAGGTGGTTCTCGCGGGCTGGGTCCTGACGGCGGGGAGCGTCGCGCTCCTCGTGCTCGGCGAGCTGCTCATCGCGGCGCTCAGCGTCCTCGTCCTGACGTACCGCCGCTATCTGCGGTATCGCCGTTCGTTCGAGTCGGACCTCGCCCGGCGAGCCAGGGCCCGCGAACGCGGTGAGCTCGCCGAGGAACTGCACGACGTGCTCGGCCACGAGCTCAGCCTCATCGCGCTGCGTGCCGGGGCGCTGCAGGTGACGAGCACGGGCGCGGCGTCCGAGCAGGCCGCGGCGGTCCGCGCGCAGGTCGAGCAGGCGGTTCTGCAGCTGCGGCAGACCGTCCGGTTGCTGCGTCCCGACGACGACGTCCCAGAAGCCGCCCCGCCCTCCGGCTGGCATCTCGCGGGGCTGATCGCCCGGGCCCGCGACGCGGGCGCCACCATCGCGGTGGACGGTGATCTCGGCGACGTCCCGGCTCCGGTCCGGCTGACGGCCTACCGGGTGGTTCAGGAATGCGTCACCAACGCGGCGAAGCACTCCCCGGGCGCACCGGTCGGCATCCGCCTCACCGTGGAGGGCGATTCCCAGCTGGTCACCGTGACCACGGCGGGGGATGTGGGCGAGGACAGCGGCGGCTGGTCCGGCCTGGCCCGGTTGGAGCGGCGCGTGCGAGCCCTCAACGGCGAGCTGTCGGTCCGCGGCGTCGGCGGCACACGCGTGACGTTCGCCCGCATCCCCTTCCCCGGCTCGTCGTACGACAACGCGCCGCCGGGAGACGACCCGCCGGCCCGGCGGCCCGGAGCCGCCACGCTGCGCCGGGTGTTCTTGCCGGCACTCGGCGCCGTCGGCGTACTCCTCGCCTTCCACACCTGGGCGACGTACGCGACGGTGGTCGAACGGGACCGGTTCGCCGGCCTGGCGGCCGGACAGCCGGTCGCCTCCGCGAAGGACCTGCCGCGACGGCAGGCGCCGGTCCGTCTTCTCATCCCGGCCGACCCGATCCCCGCGTCCTGGCGTTGCCGCTACTTCACCGACGGGAACTTCCCTCTGGGCATCGCCACGTTCCAGATCTGCGACGACGGGGAAACCCTCACCCGCGTGCACGACCTGCGCAGAGGGCCCTGGCGATGATCCGGGTGCTCATCGTGGACGACGATCCCGACGTCCGGGCCGGACTCCGGACGATCCTGACCAGCGACGGTTCGGTACAGCTCGTGGGCGAGGCGACCGACGGGCACCAAGCTGTGGAGCAGGTGGATCGCTGCGTACCGGATGTCGTCCTGCTCGACATCCGGATGCCCGGCGGTGACGGCCTCGCGGCCGCGGCCGAGATCCGTCGCCGGTGGCCGGGGCAGCGCATCATCGTGCTCACGACCTTCGGGGAGACCGAATACGTCCGTCGCGCCGTACGTCTGGGGGTGAACGGGTTCCTGCTGAAGGTAGGGGATCCACGCGACCTGCTCGCCGGTCTGCGGTCGGTCATGGCGGGCGGGGCGTGCCTGGCGCCGACCGTCGCCGCCATGGTCATCGGCGATGCCCGGTCGGCCGCGGACCGGCGCGAAGTCGTGAACACCGCCGGGCAGATCCTCGCGCGCCTGCCCCCGCGAGAACGCGATGTCCTCCACCTGGTCGCCGAAGGACGGTCCAACGCGGAGATCGGGGAAACGCTGCACCTCAGCGAGGCAACGGTCAAGGGCTACCTGAGCTCGGCCTTCGCACGGCTCGGCGTGCGAAACCGGGTCGAGGCGGCCTTGCTCGTCTGGCAGGCCAGGTGAGGCGGCGAATCGGTCGGCCGGCGACGGCCTCCCAAGTGTTCGACGGCGGCCTTGTTCACCAGCTGCCCTCGGTCCTGGCTCGGGCACGATCCAGGACCACACCCGCGGCTGAGCGTCGACGCGACCAGGCCCGCGGTCAGCGGTGCTGGAAAGTGGTCCGCAGCCGGTAACGCTCGCCGCTGTAGCGCACCGTGGACAGCAGGACCGGCCGCTGGTCGCGCCCGTAGATCGTCTGGTCCAGAACCAGCACGGAGGCCCGCGGCTCGATCTCGAGGTGAAGGGCGAGCCGCTCGTCGGCGTCCCTGGCCTCGATGCTCACCTCGGACCGGTCGAGGTACACCCCACGTTCCCTGAGCGCCTCGAACAGCGAAGACTCCGCGAAGTCGACGTCGTCCAGGCCCGGTAGCGCCGAGGTGACGACCAAAGTGTGATCCACGGCGATGCGCACGTCGTTGAGGAGCCTGACGCGCTCCAGTTCCAGCAGCGGGCTGCCGGCCGGGATGTCGAGGCGCTCGGCCTCGTCCAGGGTCGCCGGCCGCACCTCCTGGGTGAGTACGACGGAGCTGGGCCGCATGTTCTTGCGGCGCGCCGTCACCGTGAAGGACTCCAGGTCCTTGGGCCAGTCACGGGCCACGACCGGCGCGGCGACGAACCAGCCGCGGCCGTGGGAGGCGGTCACGACCCCTTGCTCGACCAGGTGCGTGAGCGCCTTCCTGAGCGTGACCCGGGAGACGTCGAGCCGGACGCAGAGCTCGCGCTCGGGCGGCAGCTTCGTTCCCGCGCGCAGACCGCGGTGCTCGATCTCGCCGACGATCAGGCCGGCGGCCTGCGCCCACAACGGGTCCGGGCCGGTGTCTCGCACGAATCACCCTCCTTGATCACGTACGAGAATACCACTGCCGAAACATTGAATACCAATGCGTACCACCATTGACCAACTACATACCACCGGCTACTTTTGCCCGAAAACCACAGGAGGACTCATGGGCAAGCTCAAGCTCGGTGTGGCGGGCGTCGCCGCTCTGGCGCTGGCGACCGCGTGCGGCGGCGGCCAGGCGCCGTCGCAGGAGCAGGCGACGACCGCGCTCACCCTGCAGACCAACTGGACCAGCGGCGGCACCGAGAGCGTCCCGCTGAAGAAGGCGCTGGCCGACTTCACCGCCAAGACCGGGATCCAGGTCAAGGTGCTGGAGAACGGCGACGACCTCAACCAGGTCTACGAGACCGCCCTCCTGGCCGGCCAGGAGGCCGACGTGCTGCTGGTGGGACTGCTGGAAAAGCAGCTGGACTGGGTGAAGAACGGCGCGGTCGTGCCCACCGAGGAATACGTGCAGGCCTGGGGGCTGGGCGAGGCGATCCCCGCCGAGTCGCTGGCCGACTGGAAGGATGCCGAAGGGCACCTGCGCGGCCTGCCGTACGCGGGATTCACCTGGCCCTGGTGGTACAACAAGACCCTGTTCGACAAGCACGGCATCGCCCTGCCGCAGACCACTGAAGACCTCTTCGCCGCGGCGAAGAAGCTGCGCGCGCAGGGCGTGGGCGGCGTGGCCATCGGCGGCAACGACTGGTCCGGGCAGAAGGTCTTCATGCAGTACCTGGAGACCTACCTCGACGCGCCCTCGGCCAAGAAGGTCTTCGCCGAGGGCGGCACCTGCGCCAGCCCGGACGCCATGAAGGGCATCGAACTGTTCGTCCGGACGCGTGAGGCCGGGGTGTTCGTCGACGGCGTCGAGGGTCTGACCGCCGACCAGGCCACCGCCCTCTACCAGGAGGGCAAGGCGGCGATCGCGCCCATCGGCTCGTGGTCCTTCTCCAGCATGGACGAGGCGCTGGCCAAGGGCACCGTGCTGGGTGGCATGCCCGTCGCCGCGGGCGGCACCTACGCCAAGCCCAACGCCTTCCGCGGCTCCACCTCCGCCGGATGGTGGATCAGCCCCAACGGCAAGAAGAAGATCGACACCGTCAAGAAGCTGATCCAGTACATGTACTCGCCCGAGGTGCTGGACCACATGGCCACCGACGGCGGCGTGGTGATGGCGACCGACACCACCGTGGACCCGGCCAAGCTCGGCTCCCCGCTCCTGCGGCAGTCCTACACGACCTTCTCCAAGAGCGTGGACTTCGCCGTCATGCCCGACCTCTACGTCCCCGCCGATGTCGGCAACCCGCTCTACCGGGCGACCTCGATCGCCTACACCAAGGGCAACGACGCCCGGAAGATCTGCGCCGCGGTCGACGAGGTCTACCGGGCGGCGCAGTGAGGAAGCTCGGTTTCACGCTGCCCGCGCTGGCCTGGTTCCTGGTCTTCACGGTCGGCCCGCTGGCCAGCCTGTTCTACTTCTCGCTCACCGACTGGCGCGGGCTGATCGCGCCGCGCACCTTCGTCGGCGGGCGGAACTTCGAGCGGCTGGCCGGCGATCCGGTCGTCCACCAGGCCGTGATCAACACGCTGGTGCAGCTGGTGGTCTCGCTGCCCATCGTGATCGCCGGGGCCTTCATGATCGCCTACTACCTGTCGCTGCGGCCGCGCGGGCACCGCTTCATCAGGGCGGTGATGTTCACCCCCGTCCTGCTGTCCGCGCCCGCGCTGGCGATGGTCTTCGTGGGCGTCTTCGCACCCTCCGGCCTGGTCAACGGCTTCCTCGGCATGCTCGGCCTGGACGGGGCGATCAAGCCGTGGCTGGCGGACAGCTCGACCGCCTCCGTCGCCGTCATGGTGGTCATCGTCTGGTCGTCGATGTCGGTCTCGGCCGTCATGCTCGCCGCACGGCTCAACAACGTCCCGTCCGAGGTGTTCGAGGCCGCCTCGCTCGACGGCTGCGGCCACTGGCGGCGCATGTGGTCGATCGCCTGGCCGATATGCCGCGACTTCGTCGGCGTGGTGACCATGCTCCAGTTCCTGTGGACGCTGTTCTCCTCCGCCGCGGTCGTGCTGCTGCTGACCCGTGGCGGGCCGGGCACCACCACGGTGAACCTGTCCTTCCTGGTCTACGACTACGCCTTCAACCAGTCGAAGGTCGGCTACAGCCAGGCCATCGCGGTGCTGCTGTTCGCGGTCGGCGTGCTCGGCCTCATCGGCATCCGCCGGCTGTTTCGCCAGAACTACTGATTCGCCAGAACTACTGAAAGTCCGGCAGGACTACGGAAAGGAGGGCCGGATGCGACGTCTGCTGACAGTCCTGTCGCACGCGGGCGTGTGGCTCTACGTCGTGCTGCTCCTCGTGCCGGTGTACTACCTGGTCATCTCCGCCTTCAAGGACAACGTGGGCATCCTGTCCGCGCCGTTCTCCCCCTTCACCGGGCTGGAACTGGACAACTTCGGCAAGGCGTTCACCAATGCGACCCTCGGGCCTGCGCTGCTCAACCAGGCCTATGTCACGGCCGGGGCCAGCGTGCTGACCCTCGTGCTCGCCGTACCCGCCGCCTTCGCCCTGACCAGGTCGCGCGGACGGCTCGCCGTCCTGGTCGAGCGGGTCTTCGCGCTGGGCTTCCTGGTGCCGGGTTTCGCGTCGCTGGTACCGACCGTGATGTTGTCGATCATGCTGGGGCTCTTCCACACCCGCGAGTTCCTGATCTTCTTCCTTCCGGCCGGAGCTTTGCCGCTGTCGGTCATCCTGCTCACCCAGGCCATGCGGTCCATCCCGCACGACCTGGAGGAATCGGCGGTCCTCGACGGCGCGGGCAGCCGGCAGCTGCTGCGCTCGGTTTATCTGCCGCTGTCGACGCCGACCGTGGTCGTGGTGCTGATCCTCAACTTCCTGTCCTTCTGGAACGAGTACTTCTTCGCGCTGGTGATCGCCGGGCCGGACCCCGCGGTACGGACCGCCCAGGTCGCGCTACCGACGCTCTCGCTGGCCAACGCCTCGCAGTACGGTGTGCTCGCCGCGGGCATCGTCATCACCCTGATCCCGGTCTACGTGCTGTACGTGTTCTTCGCCGACAAGATGGAAAGGGCGGTGCTCGCCGGTGCGCTCAAGGGTTGAGATCCGGGTGGCCCACCTGGGGTACGGCACGGCCGCGTCGAAGGCCGTGGTGCTGCGCGTCCCCGGTGGCGTCCTTCCGCGGCGCCTGCTGCTGGTGTCCGGTGAGGCCGCCACGCCGCTGACCGCCGGGCCGGTGCACGAGGTGCCCGGCTGGAGCGGCGGCTCCTGGGCCCGCGTGGACCTCCCGGACGAGCTCCCGGCGGGACGCTATGCCGTCCAGGCGGGTGACACGCTCAGCGACGGTTTCACCGTCGGCGACGACCAGGTGCAACGGCAGACCATGTCCGACGTCCTGGCCTACTTCAAGGCGATGCGCTCCAGCGGCGAGATCGACCGCAAGGACCGGCGGGCGGCCTTCTGGGGAGACGACGGCGGCGCCACGGTGGACGCGCGGGGCGGCTGGCTGGACGCCAGCGGCGACACCAGCAAGTTCCTCAGCCATCTCACCTACACGCGCACGATGAGCCCGCAGCAGATCCCGCTGTGCGCCTGGGCGATGATGGTCGCGCGGGACGCGGTCGAGTCCCGGCACCCGCGGGTCGCGCGGTCGGTCGCGGCGCGGCTGCGCGACGAGGCGCTGTTCGGCGCCGACTTCCTCATGCGCTTTCGCTCCGAGGAGGGTTACTTCTACACGGGCATCTTCGACGCGCTGACCAAGCGGCTGGAGGAGCGGGTCGTCACGGCGCCGCTGCCCGAGTGCGTGCGCACCGACCGCTACCGGGCGGGGTACCGCCACGGCGGCGGCCTGGCCGTCGCGGCCCTGGCCCGCGCCGCCACGCTGGACGACGAGGGTGACTTCAGCCGCGAGGAGTACCTGTCGGCGGCGGTGAAGGGCTTCCACCATCTGGAGGCGCACAACCGGCAGTACCTGCACGACGGCGCCGAGAACATCGTCGACGACTACTCGGCGCTGCTCGCCGCCGCGGAACTGGTGGCCGCCGGGGTGGAGGAGGCCGCGCAGGCCGCCCACCGCCGGGCCCGGTCCCTGACCGGCCGCTACACCACCTCGCGAAAGGGCCCCGGCTGGTTCGTCGCCGACGCCGAAGGCAGGCCGTTCTTCCACGCCGTCGAGGCGGGCCTGCCGGTGCTGGCCCTGATCAGGTACGCCGAAGTGCTGCCCGGCGCCGCCGAGGACGCCCTGACCGTGGCCCGCCGGGCAATGCTGGACACTCTGGAGCGCACCCACGCCGTCCCCAACCCCTTCGGCTACCCGCGCCAGCGCGTCCAGCCCGCGGGCGGCGAACCCGCCGACGCCTTCTTCTTCCCGCACGCCAACGAGACCGGCTACTGGTGGCAGGGCGAGAACGCCACGATCGCCTCCCTGTCGGCCGCCGCCTCCGCCTGCGCGCGTCTTGACGGCCTCACGCCGCCGCAGCGCTCCCGGCTGGAGGCCTTCGCCGACGACCAGCTCGCCTGGATCACCGGACGCAACCCCTTCGACGCCTCGATGATCCACGGCAAAGGACGCAACAACGTCGACTACGCCTCCGACTTCCCGAACCTGCCCGGAGGCATCGTCAACGGCATCACCTCCGGCTGGAAGGACGAGGACGACATCGCCTTCCTGCCCTCCGACGCGCCCGAGGGTGAGTCCTGGCGCTGGGCCGAGCAGTGGATCCCGCACACCGGGTGGTTCCTGCTCGCCGTCGCCACCGCCCGCTGAAAGGACCTTGATCAATGACCTCCCGCATCACCTTCCGCGACGGCCAGGAGCGGCAGCCGCAGGCGCTCCAGGAGATCGCCGCCCACCTGCGCGAGCAACTGGCCGGGCCGCACGCCACCCGCCTGAGCGGAGCCCGGCGGCCGCTCTTCCTCGGCATCGGCGCCTCGTACGCGGCGCTGGCGGTGCCGGTGGAGCTGCTGCGCGAGCAGGGCGTCGCCGCGCAGCGGGCGCTCGCCTCGGAGGTCGGGCCCGCCGGGCGCGGCTTCGACACCGACCTGCTCATCGGCGTCTCCCAGAGCGGGCGCAGCCTGGAGACCATCGCGGCCTTCCGTGAGCTGGCCGCCGTACCCCGCGTGGCGGTGCTGAACGTCGTGCCCTCCCCGCTGGCCGATCTCGCCGACCTCGGCGTCGGCCTGGGCAATCAGCCCGACTCCTATGCCTCCACGATCGGCTTCACCGGGACGATCGTCGCGCTGGACCTGATGGCCGAGCTGATCGCGGCCCGACCCGCCGTGGCGGACCCGTGGCGGGATATCGCCGCGCAGGTGACCGGCGTGCGTTCGACGGCGATGGACGTGCTCGCGTCCGTACGCGAGCGGGCCGCCGGCTGCGTGGCGGCCGACGTCGTGGGGTCGGGAGCCTCCCGCGCCTCCGCAGAGGAGGGGGCCCTGCTGCTGCGCGAGGTCACCCGCATGCCGGCATCGGCGTCCGCGACCCGCAACTACCTGCACGGCGAGATGGAGTCCGCCGGCCGCACACTGCATGTGATCTTCGGAGACGGGCGCGAGGTCGAGCTCGCCCGCTCCCTGTCCGAAGCGGGGCATCTCACGCTGCTGGTCACCGGCACGGCGGTCGAGCCGACAGCCGATCTCGCCGTCGTGTCACTGCCCGGGGCCGCCACCGGCGCGCGGATCGTGCTGGAAACCGTCGTGGTGCAGGAGCTGGTGGCCACCCTCGCCGACGAGCGCGGGGTCGCCATCGAGTCCTTCGTCTTCGCCAACGACGACACCAAAGAGGGCGGCGTGGACCCGGCCGACTTCGCCATCGCCTCGCCGCGGGCGCAAAGCCGGTGATCGCGGGGTTCGACGTCGGCGGCACCAAGACGCACGTACGGCTTGTCGAGGGCCAGAGCGTACGGCACGACCGCGTGGTCTCCTCCGAAGGCTGGTCGGCCCTGCCGGTCGAGCACGCCGCCTCCTGGTTGTGCGCGCTGCTGCCCGGCGAGCCTGTCGAGGCGCTGGTGGTGGGCGCGCAGGGATGCGAGGACCGCGCCCACTGCGCCGCCCTGCGCGACGCCTTGGTCACCCGCGTGCGGGCGCCGGTCACCGTCGTCAACGACGCCGAGCTGCTCCTGCCGGCGGCCGGGCTCGAGCGTGGAGTCGCGTTGATCGCCGGCACCGGCGCCATCGCCGTCTACACCGACGGCGAGCACCTGATCCGCGCGGGCGGCTGGGGCTGGGTGCTCGACGACGACGGCAGCGCCTCAGCGCTGGTCCGCGAGGCGGCCAGGGCGGTCCTGGCCCGGGCTGACCGGGGTGAGGAGCCCGACGAGCTCGGCCTGATGCTGCTGGAGTCGACGGGCGCACCCGATCCGGCCGCGCTCGCCCACTCGCTCAGCTGGGGCACCGGTCCCGAGCGCTGGGGACTGCACTCGCCTGCGGTGGTCGCGGCGGCAGCCGCCGGTTCCGCGGCCGCACGCCGGATCCTCGATGAGGGGGCACGGTCGCTGGCCGGGCTCGTGGTGACGCTCGCCGGCCGGGGAGTGCCGGTCGAGGACGTGGTGGTCGCAGGTGGGCTGGTGACCAATGTGCCCGAGTACTGGGCGGCGGTGCACCGGCTGCTCGGGCAGTGGCTTCCGTCCGCGAGGACGACGTTGCTCGACCGCCCGCCGGTCGAGGGGGCGATCACCCGGGCTCGGTGGCTGCTGGAGGGTGCCTGACGCGTCGCCGTCGAAGACCAGGCCTCGGGCGATGACGAAGACGCCGGGTCACGGCCGGATCGGGCGCGGCCTGGAGCCTGAGGAAGTGGTGACCCGGCTCGGCGTCCGGGTCGAAGACCGCTCTCGCGTGACGCTTGACGAGCTGATCCGGTGGCAGACCTTCGGCGCCGTCGCCGGTGGAGACCGGACACTCCTCGTCGAGGCCCGCGGCGGGGCCGGCGTCACCGAAGAGATCGTCGTGCCGCTGTCGGCGGGCACCCGTCTCGTCTCCCACTTCTATCGTGCCGTTGCGCCGGACGTCAGAGCCGCCTGCACGATGCGGATCGCCTCGCCCGTGTCGATGCCGACGCTGGCGATCACGGCCGCGTAGTCGGCGGCGGCCCGGAGGGCCCGCTCCCGGCCCTCCTCTCCGGCGGCCGACACGAACGAGCCCGCCCGCCCGCGCGTCTCGATCAGCCCCGCCTCCTCCAGCTCCCGGTAGGCCCGGCCGACCGTGTTGACGGCCAGGCCGAGGTCGGCCGCGAGATGGCGGATGGTCGGCAGCCGGGCGCCCACGGCCAGCGTGCGGTCCTGGATCTGCCGGGCGAACTGGGCCCGCAGCTGCTCGAACGGCGGCACCGGCGAGGCCGCGTCGATGACGATCATCAGACCATCATGACCCGCCGGGCCACCGTCGCGCTCGGCGGCATCCTGGCGTGGAGCGCGACGAACGCGGCCAGGGACAGGATCAGGTAGGCGACCGCGGCGACGCTCCACCAGCCGGGCGCGATGCCGAACAGCAGCACCATGGGCAGCGACCACTGAACGCTCGGCATGGTGAGCTCGCGGGCGTCCTCGACGCGCATGATGACGTCGGCGGTCAGCGACTCCTCGTCCTGCGCCACGACCGGGAACCTGAGCAGGTGGCGCAGCTGCATGGCGGTGATGGCCGTCACGCCGAGCAGGCCGATCAGCAGGACGACGGCCAGCTGCCGCACGGTGGGATCGGGAACGGCCAGGGCGCTGCCGGCCAGCGCCATCGCACCGGCGAACGTGGCGACCGCGAAGACGGCGTACGGCCGGCCGAGCACGGCCCGCCAGCCGGGCTGGATCGGATGGGCCACCCTGCGCGACAGCGCCGCGCCCGCCCGCTGGTCGACGCGTCGCACCCACCGGTCGAGCAGCGACTGTGCCAGCAGCATTCCGGCCACCAGCCCGGTCAGGGCCAGCAGCGGCAGCGGGCGATACGACGGGAGGCCGCCGAAGGTGGAAGCGGCGGTGAGCGCGCTCGCGATGATCAGCACGGCCAGGATGATCTGAGCGGCGAGGCGGGCGCGTCTGCGGACCGCCAGCCGGCCGGCCAGCAGCGGGGTGGGATGAGCGTCGGTCAGGTCGTGGCGGGCCAGCCACTCGCTCGCCAGTCGCAGATCGGCCGCACGCGCCGGCGGGTCGGTGTCCGGTGACGGTTCGCGGGTCATGACGTCTCCTTTGTCGCAAGCTTTGTAGCAAGATGATGCGTCATAGATTGCGACAAAGTCAACGCCCCGCGGGCTCTCACCGTCCTGGCTCCACCGGCGTTCCCCCCGGTCTTGCGGAGGCGGGCTTCGGCGTCGATCGCCTTGGCCATGAATGGCCGGAACCGATGGCAACACTCCTGTTCCGGTACAGCTATCAAACGGTTCGCATCGCCCGACGCGTAATGGACATTGAAAAGTTCAGGACCCAGATAGACGTCGAAATCGCCGCTCTCAAGAGCGCGGAACCCGATCCGACATCGGAGACGTCACAGGTGCCGGCCTCGAGGATCCCGTCCGCAGAGCCTCAGAAACCAGCCTCATGAGATCTTCCCTTCTTCCTCCTTCACGTGAACGCAGCAAGTCGAGGACCAGGGATCAAAGCTGGAGCTCCACAATCGTCCTGGAGCCGCCGACGGTATACCGCCGACAGAACCGAAAGCCTCCGAACCTGGGAGACCTCCGTCAACCCCGACTCGGCCCCGGAGGACAGGCGTTTTCCGGATAACGCCGGCCTTTGATCACCAGTAAGGTGTGGGGATGACGACGAAGGCGTACGCGGCGCTCCTTCGGGGCATCAACGTGAGCGGCCACAAGAAGGTCCCGATGGCCGAATTGCGAGCGCTGCTCACCGAGCTCGGCCACGGCGACGTGCGCACCCATCTGCAGAGCGGCAATGCCGTCTTCACCAGTGCTCCGGGCGACGAGACGGCGCTCGCAGCGCAGCTGGAGCAGGCCATCGAAAAGCACTTCGGCTTCGGCGTCGACGTCCTGGTGCGTGATCACGCGTATCTGAAGGCGGTGGTCGACACCTGCCCGTTCCCCGCGGCTTCGCTCGAAGGCAGGCAACTGCACGTCACGTACTTCTCCGAGCAGGTCACCGCGTCGCGTTTGGCATCCTTCGACGCGGCGAGGTACCTCCCCGAAGAGTTCCGGCTCGGCGACCGCGCGCTCTACCTCTACACTCCCGACGGCCTGGGCCGCTCCAAGCTCGCGGAAACCCTGGCGAGATCCGCGCCGGCCGATGGCGTCATCGCCACCACCCGCAACTGGAACACCGTCACCAAGCTGGTAGAGCTGACTCAGGCCCGCCCTGCCTGACCGAGGTCAGATCCCGGGGACCTGCGCGGGTGCCGCGCCACCGACGTTCGGCGGCCAGGAGGGTCGCGACATGGTGGATCAGGTCTTGGGAGACATCGAGCACGGCTCATAGGTGATCACGTGGAGTTTCTTAATCGAGAATCGTGCGGTGGGACCTTTTCCGCCGGTACTCCACGCTCATTTCAGGGCATCGCGACCCATGCCGGCTCGTGCGCGGCGATGGCGTTCCAACGCTGCGAACTGCGTTCCCGTTGTCGCCCGGAGTCGCCCGGAGTCGTCCGCCGGCGCCTCACAATGAAAATTTCATCCCGCCGGCTGGATCCATGCGTGGAACCCGCGTCCTCACTTGACAGTCCCGCTTGCCCACGCCTATTGTGACGCGAAATCCCCGCGCGCCGAAATGTTAGCGATAACAATCGCTGATCTTATTTGGAGACACAACCCGGACCACGATCGGCCGGAGTGCCGACTTCCCGATGGCACGTGCGCGCTCGGGCGGGGCACTCCCTCGCGCGCCCGCGATCGGCATCTCCCTCGAAGCGCCCGGCGGTCAATGGAACGATTCAATCAGATCAGAATCAACAGCACTCTTTGGGGAAATCGATGTAGTTATGGGCTGTATACACCAGATGCAAGTTCACGGGGTCGCCTTCATCCGTAATTCATGATCATCGGTGTTGTCCGTCAGGCGATCCCTGTAAGCGGCGAACCGATTGGCAACAGGCTAGAGTGAGACAAAGTCGCGTTCCGTATCGACGGCCGCGTCGATACGGGCACATCTTCAAGGAGCACCAATGGTCGATTCCACCAACCGATTAAATGCGCGGCCGGCCGACGCGAATGCGCTCGGCGCGCGAATCGACCCGACGATCCCTCACCCGGCACGCATATACGACTACCTCCTGGGCGGCAAAGACCATTTCGCCGCCGACCGCGAGGCGGCGGAGCACCTCGTCAAGGTTTCACCTGGCACGCGGGAAGGCGTGCGCGCCCATCGGGCGTTTCTCGGTCGAGCCGTACGCCATCTCGCCGACAACGCCGAGATCACCCAGTTCCTGGACATCGGCACCGGCATCCCCACGCAGGGGAACACCCACGAGATCGCCCAACAGGTCAATCCAGCAGCTCACGTGGCGTATGTGGACAACGATCCCATCGTCCTGGTTCATGGGCGCGCCCTGCTGGCGAGCAGCGAAGAAGGCATGACCACGGTGATCGAGGCCGATCTACGGGATCCGGACGGGATCCTGTCGCATCCGGAGATCACCAAAGTCATCGACTTCACCCGGCCGGTGGCACTCATCATGGCCGGCGTTCTGCACTTCGTCACCGATGAGGAAAAACCTCATGAGCTGGTCGAGCGATACAAGGCGGCCGTCCCCTCGGGCAGCCAGATGCTTTTGTCGCACATCACGCTCGACTTCGCGCCGAAGATGCCCAGGGAAGAATTCACCAAGCCCTACGACAAGGGTTCGGCGCCAATGGTTCCGCGAAGCCACGCGCAGGTGGAGAAATTCTTCCAGGACTGGACGATGGTGCCTCCAGGGCTTGTCGAAGTGGTCACCTGGCGGCCGGACGAGAACGAATATCAAGAATCGATTCCCGGCGGCGGTCACGCTTGGGCCTACGGCGGCCTGGCCGTGAAACCATAAGGCTTCGCGGGCGGCCATTCGACATGGCCGCCCGCGCATCGACCCGTGCCGAATGCCCGACGTGTTTATCGACCCGTGCCCAACGACCGACGTGTTCACCGGACCGGGCCGATCCACGACCTGAGCCGATCCACGACCTCTGATGGACCGTCGCCGCGATCCGAGCGGACCACGGCGCCCAGCACACGGGCCTGACGGCCGGGGTGCCGTGGCGACCCCGGCCGTCAGGCCGTCATGGACGGTGCGGTGTCAGGACTGGCCGCTGAAGGTCCACTTCTGGTTGTTGCCGCTGTGGCAGGTGTAGAGCTGGATCAGGGTGCCGTTGGCGGTGCCGTTGCCGGTGGCGTCCAGGCACAGTCCGGACTGCACGCCGGTGATGGTGCCGTTGGTGTTGACGCGCCACTTCTGGTTGTTGCCGCCGTGGCAGCCGTAGATCTGGACCTTGACGCCGTTGCCGGTGCCGGCGGCGTCCAGGCACTTGTTGCCGTAGACCCGCAGTTCCTGCGCGGAAGTGGAGGCCCACTGCTGGTTGGGGTTGGTGTGGCAGTCCCAGATCTGCAGCTGGGTACCGTCGGTGGTGCTGGAGTTGGGCACGTCCACGCAACGGCCGGAACCGACATTCCTGATCTGCCCGTTCCCGGAGGGCACCGTCGGCGTGGGGGTGGGGGTCGGGTCCGGGTCGGGGTTGGGGTCGGCGGCGTTGAGGGCGTTGAGGACCGAGGTGTAGGCGGCCTTCTTGTTGCCGTTGCCGTCGAACAGCAGGGGGCTGGTGTTGGCGCCGAGCCAGGAGTCGCTGTCGCGCACACCCCACACGGTGATGCCGGTGCAGCGGGGCACGGCCAGGCAGTCGTTGGTCACCGCGGCGTAGGTCTGAGCCGAGCCGCCCTGGATGTCGAGCTCGGTGATCTGCACGTCCACGCCGAGGGCGGCGAAGCTGGAGATGGTGGTGCGGTAGTTGCTGTTGTAGGCGCTTTGGCTGTTGAAGTGCGACTGCAGGCCCACGCAGTCGATGGGTACGCCGCGGGCCTTGAAGTCGCGGACCATGTTGTAGACGGCCTGGGTCTTGGCCCAGCTCCAGTTGTCGATGTTGTAGTCGTTGTAGCAGAGCTTGGCGGCCGGGTCGGCGGCCCGCGCGGTGCGGAAGGCGACCTCGATCCAGTCGTTGCCGGTGCGCTGCAGGTTGGAGTCGCGCCGGCCGCCGGAGTTGCCGTCGGCGAAGGCCTCGTTGACCACGTCCCAGGCGTAGATCTTGCCCTTGTAGTGGTTCATCACGCCGTTGATGTGGTTGATCATCGCCTGGCGCAGCGAGTTGCCCGACATGGCCTCCATCCAGCCCGGCTGCTGGGAGTGCCAGGCCAGGGTGTGCCCGCGCACCCGCTTGCCGTTCTGCACGGCCCAGTTGTAGATCCGGTCGCCGCTGGAGAAGTTGAACTGGTTCTGGTTGGGCTCGGTGGCGTTGATCTTCATTTCGTTCTCGGCGGTGATCATGTCGAACTCGCGGTTCGCGATGGTCGTGTACTGCGAGTCGCCGAGCTTGCCGGCCGCGATCGCGGTGCCGAAGTATCGTCCGCTCTGCTGGGCCGCCGCGCCCAGCGTGGACGCGGCCGCATCAGCCGGGCCCGTCGTCACCACCAGTGCCGTGGCCGCGCCGAGCACGCTGAGCGCGCCGACGACCAGGGCCCGGCGCAGCCGGCTTCGGGGCGGGGGTATGGCGATTGCGCCCATTTCTGAGCCTCCATAACTACATCACAGGTGAAGGGAAATGCGGGGATGTTCCCCGCGGACTCGACACCGCGCCCGCCCTCGGGCGCACACCACCAAGGCATCAAGGAAGCGGCTCCCCGCCGGACCACAGGACAGAGGGGACCGCCTCGGAGACTCAGTGTGGAAACACGCCCGAAACTTGTCAAGACTGAAGCGAAACTTTCGGTTAATACGTTCGCTCTCGGTGCCGAATTGTCTGTACAGGGCAGAATCGGCATCCCGAAAATTTCGCCACGGCCCGCCCCGGACCATGGAAATGCATGAACGTTTCATCGTGCGTCCCCCTCGGCCGGATAGGCCGTCGCGATAAGACCAGGTGGATCCACGACCGGCCCCGTGCCGCCGAAGTGAAGACGCCTCCGGTCCTTGACAGGGACTTCACCTCTCGTGTGTGATCCGCACCATCACCACCACCTCCACCCACTCGACGGATAGGGGCCCGACCAAGCGGATATTCGATGTGAGCGTTAACAGGCATGGTGTCCCGCAGCCGTGATCGCCCTGACCACAAAAGGGCGGCTCCACTGTCAACGACGCCTGAATCGTGGTTCAGGCACATATCGACGTTCTCCCTGCGAGCATGCGCCGGCTCCCCGCGTGCATGCGCCGGCTCCCGCGTGCATGCGCCGGCGAGTGCGAGCCGGATCTCGGCTGGACTCTCCCCCTGTGGGAGGCCTCATGCTGCTCCCTGCGGCCCCCAATCGCCGATCATGAAGAGATCGGTGATGGGAACGGTGTGACCGTTCGCCGCGTCAGCACAGGGAGAGCGACGCATGACCATCGTGAAGGACATCGAGGCCCGCGGCATGCACCACTGCGAGACGACCGCGCTGGGGGTGCTGTTGCGGCATGAGGGACTTGATCTGTCCGAGCCCATGCTGTTCGGGCTGGGCTCGGGCCTGTCCTTCATCTACTGGGACAGCAAGGGCATGGCGTTCCCCTTTCTCGGAGGCCGTGTCAAGCCTTTCGACCTCACCAGGAACCTGGCCGCCAGGCTGGGGCTGATACTGACGACCGAGGAGACCACCTCGGCGCGCAAGGCGTGGCGGAACGTGGCCACCCCCCTCGACGCCGGTCGGCCTGTCGGCCTTCAGCTCGACTGCTACCACCTGGACTATTTCCGCTCCAAGGTGCACTTCGGCGGTCATGTCGTCGCCATGTACGGCTACGACGAGCACGACGCCTACCTGGTGGACACCGGCCGGCAGGGAGGAGCGGTGCGCACCAGCCTGGCCGGCCTCGCCAGGGCGCGCGCCGAACGCGGCCCGATGACCGCCAGGAACCGGTCCTTCACCATCACCTTGCCGGCTCGCCCGCTTTCCTGGCAGGACCAGGTCATCCCCGCCATCAGGGACTGCGCCGACGCCTTCCTCGCCGCTCCCATCGCGAACCTGGGCCACCGCGGCATCGAGAAAGCCGGCGAACGGGTGCCCGGATGGCTGCTACGCGCCGGCGAGCCGCGGCGGGACCTGCCGCAGGCCGCTCTCCTCATGGAGCAGGGCGGCACCGGCGGCGCCCTGTTTCGCGCCCTCTACCGCGACTTCCTCGGCGAGTGCACCCGGCTCATCGACGACGGCGACCTCCGTACCGGTCACAGGCTGTACGCCGAGGCGGCCGTCCTGTGGACGGACGTGTCCGCACTGGTCGCGAAGGCTGGAGAGAGCGGCGACGCCGGGTACCTCGAGCAGGCCGGCGTCATCCTCCACGATCTTTCGCGCGTCGAGAAGGACGCCATGCGGGTGCTGCGTCGGCTGTGACTCAGTCGCTTGCGGCTCAGCCGGCTGTGACCCAGTCGGCTGCGGCTCGAAGGAAAGCCCGAACCGCGGCGGGTTGTGGCTTCTGACCGGTCGTACTATCTTTTGGCCATGCGGCCAGAAAAAAAGCCGGATGGCCAGAAGCAGTCGTCGTTCATCCAGGAGGCCCGCCGCGCGCAGATCATCGAGAGCGCGATCGAGACCTTCACGGAGCTGGGCTACGCCGGCACCTCGCTGGCGCACATCGCCGAGCGCGCCGGCATCAGCAAGGGGGTGATCTCGTACCACTTCGCCGGCAAGACCGAGCTGATGGAGCAGATCGTCGAGCAGGTCTACCGCGACATCGCCCGGTTCGTCGTACCGCGGACGGAGAGGGAGACCACGGCGGCCCGCGCGCTGCGGGCGAACATCCGCGCGGTCGCCGAGTACATGCGGGGCCACCGCTCCCAGTTGCTCGCCCTCGGAGAGATCTTCAACAATTTCCGCGCCTCCGACGGCAGGAAGCGCTACGGCGTCGCCTTCAACGAGCCGATCTACCGGGACCGGGAGACGTTGTTCCGCCTCGGCCAGCAGAACGGCGAGTTCCGCTCCTTCGACCCTCGCGTGATGTCCATCACCGTGCAGGCCGCGATCGACGACATGTTCGCCTACTGGGTGACCTACCCCGATCACGACCTGGAAGCGCACGCGGAGGAACTGGCGGACCTGTTCGAGCACGCCGCCCGGGCCGAACCCCCTGGAAAAGCCGATCCCCCCGGAGAAACGGCGAACCGATGACACAGCCCGTCGACCGGCCGACCGCGCCGGCCACCCCCTCCCCGCACTCCCCGCGCCCCCCGCGGCTCCTCCATGTCGACAACCTGCGCACCGCCCTGACGGCACTCGTGGTGATCCACCACTCCGTGATCGCCTACAGCAACGTCCCGCGCTGGTACTACACGGAACCGCCGGCCGACCCCTCGGGAACGCTCCTGGACCTCGTGCTCGTGCTCAACCAGGCGTTCTTCATGGGCGCCTTCTTCCTCATCTCCGCGCTCTTCGTGCCGGGCTCCTACGACCGCAAGGGAACCGGGCGGTTCCTGAAAGAGCGGCTGCTGCGCCTGGGGGTCCCGCTGCTGCTCTGGCTGCTGGTGCTCCGCCCCCTGGCGACCGCCGGCAGATACACCGCCGCACGAGACTCCGCCCTCCAGCAGGGGACCGAGCTGCCCTACTGGCAGTTCTACCTGCGCTCGTTCACCCCCGGGCCGATGTGGTTCGTGGAGGTGCTGCTGGTGTTCAGCGCGCTCTACGTCCTGTGGCGGCATCTGGCCGTCAAGGACCGGCACGCGTCCGAACCGGCTCCGGCCGCGGGCCGGGCGCCCGGCGCTGTCGCGATCGTCGGGTTCACCGTCGGGCTGGCCCTGGTGACCTACCTGTGGCGCATCGTGGTGCCGATGGGTGTCTCGATCCTGGGGCTGCCCACCCCCGCCTACCTGCCGCAGTACGTGGCGCTGTTCACCGTCGGGCTGATCGCGGCCCGGCGCGGCCGGCTGGAGGGCCTGTCCGGAACGGCCGGCCGGGTCGGGTTCGCCGTCGCGGCCGTCGCCGCGGTCGCGCTCCTCCTCGTCCTGATCTCCACCGGAGAGGCGATCCTGGGCGGGGGAACCCTGCCGTCCCTGATGGCGGCGGCCTGCGAGTCCGCGCTCGCCGTCGGCGTCATCCTCGGCCTTCTGGTGCTGTTCCGGGAGCGCTTCGGCCACCAGGGACGCCGCCGCCGGTTCCTGTCGGCGCACGCCTACACCGTCTACGTCGTCCACCCGGTCGTGCTGGTCGCCCTGGGCCACGCCCTTCGCGACGTGCAGGCGCCCGCGGTCGCGAAGGGCGCGCTGCTCGCCGCCCTCGCGCTGCCGCTGTGCTGGGCGACGGCGTACCTGGTACGCGCCCTGCCGGGCGCCCGGAAGGTGCTCTAAACCGTATCCGTGCCGTGCGCGCGGGGCCTCGGGAACCGGTTCTCAGGGAGTTTTCAGGCGGAGTTTGTAGCACTTTCAACTGAAATTTATGAGTATGGGGCAATGGAGCGCGTGCCGCAGGAGGCCGATGCGGCCGGGGCTCGGGGAGCCGCGGCCGGCAGGGCCCGGCGGTTCGTCGCCGGGGGCGGGGCACTTGTCGTCGTCGTGGCGTTGCTCGCGTACTGGCTGGGAAGCGGCGGCGGGAGCGGCGAAGAGGCCGCGCCCGGGCCGAGCGCGACGCCGACGCCCGGTGCGACGCTCACGGTGCCCGACGTCTTCAAGAGGGTCGGGCCGTCGGTGGTGGTCGTCCAGGCCGGGAAGTCGCTCGGAACCGGGGTGATCGCGGCCGAGGACGGGACGATTCTCACGGCGTATCACGTCGTCCAGGGCACCTCGGACAAAGGCGCTCCGGACAAAGGCGCTTCCGGCAAAGGCGCCGAGGACGTCACCGTGACGTTCGCCGACGGCACCAGGACGAAGGCCGTCGTCGCGTCGTCGAACCCCAAGCTCGACGTCGCGACCCTCAAGCCGGCGAAGTTGCCGGAGATCGTCGTCCCGGCGACGCTCGGCGGCGCCGCGACCGTGGGCGCGCCCGTCGTGGCGATCGGCAATCCGCTGGGCCTGACCTACAGCGTCTCCACCGGCGTCGTGTCGGGCCTGAACCGGAGCGCCGACCGGACCGCCAAGGAGGGCGGCCTGAACGGGCTCATCCAGTTCGACGCCTCCGCGAACCCCGGCAGCTCCGGCGGCCCACTCCTGGACGCTCGCGGCCTGGTCATCGGGATCGTCGTCTCGATCGCCGATCCGGGAGGCGACGAGGCGTTCGCCGGCATCGCGTTCGCGGTGCCGATCGGTGCGGCTCTGGGCGGCGGCGAGGGTGACGGGCCACCGGGCGACGGGCCCCAGATCTGACCGAAGCGTCACGAGAGGGAACACCACATGACCTCGACCAAGTCCTCCGAGTCGGCCCATCCGCTCGAGCATGTGCTGTTCGAGGTCAAACGCACGATCGTCGGGCAGGACGTCCTGCTGGAGCGCATGGCCGTCGCGATGATCGCCGACGGCCACCTGCTCGTCGAGGGCGTGCCGGGCCTGGCCAAGACGCTCGCGGTGAGGTCGCTGGCCGCCGCGATCGCCGGGAGTTTCCAGCGCGTCCAGTTCACCCCCGACCTGGTGCCGGCCGACCTCGTGGGCACGCGGGTCTACCACCAGCACTCCGGGGAGTTCAGAACCGAGCTCGGCCCGGTGTTCGCGAACCTGCTGCTGGCCGACGAGATCAACCGCGCGCCCGCCAAGGTGCAGAGCGCCCTGCTGGAGGTGATGCAGGAGCACCAGGTGACGATCGGCCGTGAGACGTTCCGGGTGCCCGAGCCGTTCCTGGTCATGGCGACGGAGAACCCGATCGAGTCGGAGGGCACCTACCCGCTGCCCGAGGCGCAGGTCGACCGTTTCATGATGAAGGTGGTCGTCGACTATCCGACGCAGGCCGAGGAGCAGGCGATCGTCAGACGGGCGCTGCGACCGCCCGAGCCGCCGCAGCCGATGGTGACGGCCGAGGACCTGATCGCGATGCGGGCCCGCGCCCGGCAGGTGTACGTCGATCCGGCGATCGTCGACTACGCGGTACGGCTGGTCTCCGTGACGCGCTCCCCCGCGATGGCCGGGCTCGGCGAGCTGGAACGGTATGTCACCTACGGGGCGAGCCCGCGGGCGTCCATCGCGCTCGTCACGGGCGCCCGGGCGCTGGCGTTCCTGCGCGGCCGCGACTACGTCCTGCCGCACGACCTGTCCGAGCTCGCGCTCGACGTGCTGCGCCACCGCCTCGTGCTGTCCTACGAGGCCCTCGCGGACGACGTCGACGCCGACACGATCGTCACCGGGGTGCTCGGGGCCGTCCGGGCGCCCGACGTCGTCCTGCAGAACCGCTGAACCGCCATGTCCACCGCCTCCGAGAGGCTCCTGCTCCGCCTGGAGTGGAAGGTCGTCCGCAGGCTCGACGGCCGGCTGCAGGGCGCCCACCGCACCGCGCACCGCGGCTCCGGGATCGACTTCACCGGGTTGCGCGCCTACGGCGACGGCGACGACGCCCGGCACATCGACTGGAACGTGACCGCACGGCTGGACGAGCCGCACCTGCGGGTGTTCACCGAGGACCGCGAGCTGACGGTGTGGCTCGTCCTCGACCGGTCGGCGTCGATGGCGGCCGGCCGGCCGGGGCGCGGCAAGCACGATGTGCTCGCCGAGCTCGCGCTCGTCCTCGCCCGGCTGTTCGGCCGGGGCGGCAACCGCGTCGGCGCCCTGCTGTTCGACACCGGGACACCGCGCGTCGTGCCGCCCGGCACCTCCCGGCGGCACGCGCTGCGGATCGGCGCCGAGCTGGAACGCACCTCCGAGGCCCGTGGCAGCACCACCAAGACACGTGGCGGCATCTTCAAGACACGTGGCGGCACCACCGAGACGCGCGGCACCACCACCGACCTGGCGGAGATGCTCGACGCGGCCGGACGGCTCGCGCGCCGCCGCGCGCTCGTCGTCGTGCTGTCGGACTTCATCGGCGACGGCGACTGGGAGCGCTCGCTCCAGCGCCTGGCCCGGCGGCACGAGGTGGTCGCCCTGCGGATCGTGGACACGGCAGACGACGTACTGCCCGAAGCAGGGCTGATCGTGGTCGAGGACGCCGAGACCGGCGAGCAGCTCGTCGTCGACTCCGCCGACCCGCTGCTGCGGGTCCGCCTTCGCGCCGCCGTCGACGCCCGCGACGCCCGGCTCGAGGCGGGGATGCGCCGGGCCGGGGTGCCCGTCCACCGCATCGACACCGACCGCGATCTGGCCGAGGCGCTCGTCGAGGTCGTCGCCCGGACCGGGGACCGGTCGCCGTGACCGGGCTCGCCGAGGTCGCGAACGGACACCCGAGGCCGGCCGAGGAGGTCTCATGACCTTGTCCTTCCCGCCGCTGCTGGCCGTCGGGCTGCTCGTCGCGGCGGCGCTCGCCTGGGCGGCCGTCGTCTCGGCGCGCCGCCGGACGGCCGCCCTCACCGCGGCCGGGGTCGCCGTGCCGGGCGGCCGCCGGGCGTACCTCGGAGCCGGCCTGACGATCGCCGGCGTCGGGGTGCTCGCGGTCGCCGCCGCCGGACCGGCGGCCATGGTGCCGGTCCCGCGGACCGCGGGTACCGTCATCCTCGCCGTCGACGTCTCCAACAGCATGGGTGCCGACGACGTCGCGCCCACCCGGCTGGCGGCCGCGCAGCGGGCGGCCCGCGCGTTCGTGGCGGCGCAGCCCGACAGCGTCGACATCGGAGTCGTCGCGTTCGAGCGGGGCGCGCTCACCACCGCGCGGCCCGACGCCGACCACTCCGTCGCGCTCAAGGCCATCGACCGGCTGAAGATCACCGGCGGCACCTCGCTGGGGACGGCCATCACGGCCTCCCTGTCGGCGATCACCGGCAAGCAGGTGGCCGCCGGCCGCGACGGCACCGCGCCCGACATCGGCTACTGGCCGTCCGCGACGATCGTGATGTTCTCCGACGGCCAGAACCAGGGCGCGGACGTCGAACGGGCCGCCGCCGTGGCCCAGCGGGCGGGTGTCCACGTCCACACCGTCGGGGTCGGCACCACGGCAGGGGCGACGGTGAAGGTCGACGGCTACCGTCTGCAGACCTCGCTCGACGAGGACACCCTCACCGCGATCGCGCAGACCACCGGCGGCGGCTACCACCCCGCCTCCGACGCCGCGCGGCTCGACGGGATCGCCGACACGATCGACCTGCGGCTCACCGTCTCCGACGAGCCGCTGCCCCTCGCCGGCGGGCTGATCGGGCTCGCCCTCGCGCTGCTCACCGCGGGCGCGGCGCTCAACGTGCTCCGGTCCGGACGGGTGATCTGAATGTCGTTCTCATGGCCGTGGGCACTGCTGTCCATCCTGGTCATCCCGCTGATCCTCGCCATCCGCGAGTGGGCGCGGCGCCGCCGCCGGCGGGCCGTCGTGCGCGTCACCTCGATCGCGCTCGTCCGCGGCGCCCTGCCCGGCCGTACGCGCTGGACGCGGAAGATCCCCGCGGCGCTGTTCGTGGCCGGGCTCGCGCTGCTCGCGGTCGGGGCCGCGCGACCGCAGGCGTCGGTCCCGGTGCCACAGACGTCGACGACGATCCTGCTCGCGCTCGACACCTCCGGCTCCATGTGCTCCACGGACGTCGACCCCAACCGCATCACCGCCGCGAGGAAGGCCGCCGCCGAGTTCATCGAGTCGCAGCGGGGCGGGCCGCGCATCGGCCTGGTCACCTTCGCGGGCAGCGCGGGTCTGCTCGTCCCGCCCACCGACGACACCGGCTCGCTGATCGAGGCGCTCGACGGCCTCACCGTGTCCCGTGGCACCGCGATCGGGCAGGCCGTGCTCACCTCGATCGACGCGATCGCGGAGGTCGACCCGTCGGTCGCCTCCACCGGGGCGGACCCCGTCGGCGGCGGGCCGGGGTACGCCGGTGCCGCAATCGTCGTGCTCACCGACGGCGCCAACACCCAGGGCGTCGACCCGCAGGTCGCCGCCCAGGAGGCGGCCCTGCGCCGCGTCCGCGTCTTCCCCATCGGCTTCGGCACCACGAACCCGGCCCCGATGGTCTGCGACAACTCGCAGTTCGACGGCCGAGGCTACGGCGGCTGGGGCGGCGGCTCCGGCGGCCGGGGCGGCTTCGACAGGGGCCGCAACCCCCGCGTCATCGACGAGCCCGCGCTCAAGCAGATGGCCCGGACCACCGGCGGCTCCTACCACCGCGCCGAGAACGCCGACCAGCTCCAAAGCGCCCTCGAGGCCCTCCCCGGCAGCTTCACCGTCGTCCGCCAGCGGGTCGACACGGCCGCCGCCTTCGCCGGCGGCGGCGCCCTCCTCATCACCGCGGCCCTGTCCCTCTCCCTGTGGTGGAACCGCCCCCGGGCCCCGGCCCGCTGACGTACCCGTGGCCGGCACGGGCCGCCGGTCAGCCGTGTGTTCCGACCGAGACGTGCAGCGAGAGGTACGAGGACAGGGCGCGCAGGAAGTCCGGGGCGTCGAAGACCGCGCCCGCGGAGGCGACGCCGGTGGCCTTGGTCCGGCCGGTGAGGATGCGGTCGACGGCCTCCACCGCGAGCGGCGCGCTGACGGCGTAGATGTCCTGACCGGCGACGGCCACGCGGCGTTCCGCGCCGCCGGAGCGGACGAGGACGTCGACGACGAAGGTCTGCGCGGAGCGGCCGCGCTCGTCGACGGCGATCGGTGCCGGGGCGCCGGGGGCGAACAGGTCCGCGGCCGCCTTGGCGGTCATGTAGGTGCGCACCTCCGGGACGGCCAGGTGGCTGGGAACGGTGACGACGTCGGCCATGGTGAACTCCCCGATGACGCTCTGGGGGCCGAGCGGAGCCGGGAAGGGCCACTCCATGGTCGGCAGGGCGTCATCGTGGTACTCCAGCCGCCCGCCGGTGAAGCGGACACGGCGGCCACCCCGTCGCTGACTCGAGACTACGCCCGCAGCGAGCGTTCCGCCGGTGGGGTGCCAGCTGCTCAGGCCGTAGGCGATGTGCGCCTCGTCCGCCGCCGTCCAGTCGCCCATCGCGGTGGTGACCAGGAGATCACCGAGGCCGCCGTAGAAGGCCATCGCCGGGACCACCACGATGCCCGCGGCGCGGGCGCGCTCCGCGAAGTGCGCGAACGTGTCGACGTTCGCCTCGATCTCGGCCGCCACGTCGACATACGGAACGCCGGCGCGCAGCGCCGCCTCGACCAGCGGGGCGGCGGTCGAGGCGAAGGGCCCGGCGCAGTTGATCACGGCGGCCGCGCCGTCCAGCGCGCGGTCGAGTGAGGCCGGGTCGTCGACCGACGCCTGCCGCGCCTCAAGCCCGGGGTGGGCCTCCACCAGCGCCACCAGCTTGTCCCGGTCGCGGCCGAGGAGCAGCGGGACGTGTCCGCGCTCACGCAACTCCGCGACCACGAACCGCCCGGTGTGCCCGTAGGCGCCGAACACCGCCACGATAGAACCCGATCCCATGCCTGCTCCCGCGTGCTCGTAGTGCTTCACGAGGTAGATCCTGTCTTCGCCGGCCCATCGGTGCCCAGTGTCTGGAATGACACGACCCGTACAATTTCCGACATGGGTTCTTTCCCGCGCTCCGTCGCGGTCGCCGCCGTCGACGGGATGCTGCACTTCGAGCTGGCCCTGGCCTGCGAGGTCTTCGGCTCCGCCCCGGACGCCGTGCCGGGCCCCTGGTACGACGTCAGGGTGTGCGGCACGCACGCCGTCCGGGCAGGCCGGTTCCGGCTGGAGCCGGACCACGGGTTCGACTGGCTGGCGCGGGCCGGCACCGTGATCGTCCCCGCCCTGGCGGACGTCGACGAGGACCCGCCGGCCGAGCTGGTCGAGGCGGTGCGCGCGGCTCACGCGTCGGGCGCGCGGGTGGTCTCCCTGTGCACGGGCGTGTTCGTGCTCGCCGCCGCGGGCCTGCTGGACGGGCTGCGCGCCACCACGCACTGGGCCCACACCGGGGAACTGGCCGCGCGCCATCCCCTGGTGGAGGTCGACCCGGACGTGCTCTACGTCGACAACGGCAGCGTGCTCACGTCCGCGGGCAAGGCCGCGGCGATGGACCTGTGCCTGCACCTGGTCCGCCGCGACCACGGTTCGGCGATCGCCAACGTGGTCGCCCGCCGTCTGGTCGTGCCGCCCCACCGGGCCGGCGGCCAGGCCCAGTTCGTCACCACACCGGTGCCCGCCCGGGACGGCCACCCCCTGGCCGAGTTGCTCACCTGGGCGATGCGGCGGCTGGACCAGCCGCTCACCGTGGAGGACATGGCCCGCCAGGCGAACATGAGCTCGCGCCACCTGGCCCGCCACTTCCACTCGGTGGCCGGCACCACCCCGCTGCAGTGGCTGTTGACGCAGCGGATCCGCCGCGCGCAGGAGTTGCTGGAGACCACGGACGACAGCGTCGACACCATCGCCTCGGCCGCGGGCATGGGCACGGCGACGACGCTGCGCCGCCATTTCCACCGCACGATCGGCGTACCGCCGGACGCCTACCGCCGCACGTTCCGACCGTGAGGCCGCGGCGCCCCGTGCCCGGCGCCCGGCGCCCGGGAACGATCGGGAACCGCGCCGGCCTGTCGATCCCCCAAAGGCGTGGAGACGGTCCCACGCCTCCGGCGGTACCGCGAGAGATCACAGCGGTCCTTCGAGAGAGACGCAGCGGTCCTACGGGAGAAACCGCAGCGGCTTCGCGAGAGAAACCGCAGCGGCTTCGCGGGAGAACGGCGGTGAGCGAAGTACCCGGTGTGATCGAATACGTCCCCATGGACGACATGGCGCTGGGGGCGCTCGCGCAGCGGCTGACGCGGATCCCCGGGGTGGTCGCGGTGGTGCTCGGCGGCAGCCGCGCCCGCGGCACGCACCGCCCGGATTCGGACACTGGCGCGGTACGGGGCGGCCGGCACCGACCCCGCCTACGCGGCCGGCTGCCTGTTCCGCGCCGTCGGCGTCGCCTGCCAGGCCCTGCACGGCCACGCGGGGCGGTGGCTGGTCAACGAGAAGGGCATGGTGGCCTCGGCCGGCCGGCTGCCCGCGGCCCCGCGGGACTTCGCCGTACGGGCGCAGCGGCTGCTCGGTCACATCGGCGACTCGACGCGGCGGATCGAGCAGGTCGTGGCCGACGCGGCCGCCCTGACAGACGAGGTAAGGGCGGCCGTGTCACCTGACACGGCCCGAGTCCGGTGGAGCCGGTTCAGCTGACCCTCATACCGGACGGAAGTAGGATCATCAGCGTGGATCTGGACAATACCGCGGCCCAGCTCGGGGTATCCGTCGAGGACGTCGAGCGCGTGCACCGGCTCGCCGGCGACCGGCCGTCGGCTCCGCTGCCCGCCAAGGCCGACGCGCCCGCGATCCTCGCCCGGCTCACGGTGCGACCGGACGACGCCGCCGAGATCATGGAGGGCTGGCCTGACCCCGGCTCCCCGCTGTGGACTCCGGAGCTGCGCTGGCTGCTCGACCGCTCGATCGCCCTGGTCCGCGCCGATCTCGGGGGCCACGGCTGGCTTTCTCCCGGTCCGGAGCTGCCGCGCGAACGGGGCCCCGCCTGGCGGCATCTCTACGTGTACGCGTACCTGGCCCTGGTCGACGTCGTCACGGGGTACCACCGCGACCACGGCATCGCCGATTCCGTGTCGTGGGCGACCCTCGCGGACCTGGGCCGCAACCTCGCGATCGACCGGCGGATGCACCGCGAGGGCTGGCCGGTCATGCAGAGCTGGCTGACGCTGCACGCGCGCGGCGGCCTCTACGAGCTGGGCCGGCTGCAGCACCACCGCGGCGGCACCACCATCGACCTGCACATCCCCGAGTCGGGGCCGATGACCCCGGAGGCGGTCGCGGCGTCGCTCGACGAGGCCCGCGCGTTCTTCCCGCGCCACTTTCCCGACGAGCGCTACACGGCCTTCGCCTGCGGCTCGTGGCTGCTCGACCCGCAGCTGCTGGAGTACCTGCCCGGCGACTCCAACATCGTCCGGTTCCAGCGAAGGTTCGAGCTGGAGCCCTACGAGGAGCCGGAAGGGGTGGACGCCGACGTCGAGGTGCTGCGGTTCGTGTTCCGCACCCTGACCACGCCGCTCGACCGGCTGCCGCGCCGCACCGTGCTCCAGCGCGCGATCGTCGACCACCTGAGGGCCGGCCGCCACTGGCAGATCCGCCGCGGCCACTTCCCGATCTAGCCACACCCTGGCCCGAAGTCGCCGACGGAGCCTTCAGGGAGCCCGGACGCTGCGCGCAAGATCGGCCCGCTGACGATCGTCGTTCACCGTCTCGACACTGACGTCGTTGTCCATGCATCCGTCGATGAGCCCCCACTGGCGAAGAGGCATCGCGATGACCAAGCCGGCACTCATGCCGGGCAGGGTGCCGAGATCGTGGAGGGCGGTCAAGGCGGATCATGAGTAGGAAGCGGGTACGGCGGCGCCGAGGACGGGGCGATGAAGGTGTCGCGGAGTCATCATGACGCCGGTGATAAGGATGGCGAGCGCCGGGGCCGCAGGCGTCCCGGCGTCACCGAACTTGACGGTGGAATGCCGCTCTCGCCTGCGCACCGTCGATTAGACGGCCGTCTGAGAACCGCCCTGCTTCCCCTGGTGAATTCGGCTTTCTCGAATTCGCGGCCAAATGGAGAATGGCCGCGTTCAATCGCCGGGGAAACCCTGGAAAAGTCCAGGGCAATCCGGTTCCGGATCGGCGGGCCCGCTTGCCGGAGTACCGCGGGCCGTCGTTCCCGCAAGATTCCATGGTGACGCTCCGTGTTCATCGGCGGCGTGGCGGCTCCGGCCCGCATCGCCTTCCCGAAGAAGACGGGCGGCGGCCTTGCCGTGGTGGCCGCGGGCGTCTCCAGGAGTCGCCGCCGGATCGCGGCGCCGCGGGCGGCGGCCACCGGGATGCCGGCATCGCCAGGAAGGGCGGCTGGACGGCCGGGGCGGCAGGACCCGCCCGGCGGCCGCGACGAGGGCCTCGCGACCACCGGCCGGGCGCCGTGTCACCCCGGCCCGATCATGCTCCGCCACCTGGCGGCCCGGGGTGCGCCCGGGACCGTTCCTCCGGTCATCTCCGGGACGATCTAGCGCCTGAACTGGGCAGACGCGCGCATCGTCATCAATGGACCGCTCCGGCCGCGACGTCCGGGAGGGCGAGCTCGCCGGCGGATCTCTCGTCCTCCTCCGGCGGCCGGACCTTCCTGGCGTACGACGCCGCCTGGCGCGTGGCGGGCGGATCGGCTCTCGGCCGATGCGGCGGAAGCCGAAAGGACCGCCACGCACCGGCCCGGGACGCGTGAAGGGCCCGGCCCCTTTAAGGGGCCGGGCCCTTGGACCGGCTCGTGGTCATACCGGGTCCGTCGCGGGTGTTACCGCCACGCCGTGAAGTGCCACTTGTTGGGCTGCGACCATGTACAGGCTGTCACCTGGTATCCCGAATCCCTGACCGCGTACCTCCAGTAGTTGCAGGTGCCCGCGTCCGAGTAACCGCCGTAGAACTTGCTCTCGGCGTGGGCCACGCCGCCAAAGGATAAGACCGTTCCGGCGATGGCGAAGCCGGCGACGCCGACGACCGCTCTTTTCATGAGACTCATGCTTTGGACCTTCCTGTAGACCCCCGCGGGGAATTACCGCTGCACATTGATCTTTAACTAGCGATCACCGATATGCAAGACCGTATTTGAAATCCGGCGTCAGGCGATCGGAGGGAAAAGACGACGGAGCGTGATCGGGCCGGGGCGACGTCGCCGATCGCGCGCGCCGCCGCCCGCCCCGGCTTCACACAGCCGTCCCGGGCGAGCGTCAGGCGGGAGCGGCCGGGGTGGCCGGCTTCCCGGCCCAGCAGCGATCCGCAGCGGCCGTCGCGCGCGTGGCCGGGTCAGAAATAGGCACCGGGTATGGCCGCCCCGAGGACGGGGCGGCGAAGGTGTTGCGGGGTGACCATGACGCCGGTGATCCTGCTCGCGACCGCCAAAGCCGCTGGAATGGGGTTGTCGATGCGGTCGTCAGCAGCCGGATCGAGGCCCAGCTCACGAAGGTGACGATTGAGCCGATCAGGATCTGTGCCATGCCTCTGGATGGGAAAAGTCGGGTTGATGTCGGTGATGTACTCGCCGTCGACGGCATAGGAGAGGCGGTGCCGGGCGGCGTAGTTGTGCCGCATCACCGCCACCGCTTCTCCCCCGTCGCGAGACAGGGGGCAGAGAGCCTCTCTATGCGAGCCCCGAAAGCCGCAATCCTCGATCGCGACGGTCCAGTCCCCGATTCGCCTCACCGTGATGACCTCAGGCCCTTCCGGCTGAGAGTAATCCTCGTCTCCGATGAGCCGGATGTCCTCGTCCGCGGCTCCGAGCCGGCGCAGCACCTCATGCTCGTCGAGCCCGCGGGCGAAGACAATCGTGTAGATCTCGCCGAGCCCGCTGCCCTCTTCCCACTGGTAGTCCTCCGGCGACGCACCGGGGGTTCTGGCGGTGGCGTGGACCATCTCGAACGTGCTCGCCTGCTCGAGGATCTCGGGGTGGGCGGCGAAGAAGGCCTCGGTGATTTCCGGAGCCATCCGGCCACGCTCACTGACCGGGTAGCCGTTCACTCTCGCCCAGTCCCGGATCTGAGTGCGGCCCAGCTTGGGCGTCCGGTAGGTGACGCGGAGGGGGGTGAAGTCGGCATCGGACATGATCAGAAACTACCGCCAGGTTTGATGCCTTGTCTGCCATCGCTCTTCCAGCGGGTCCGACCTGGAGCGATACAGCCCTCTCCCAAGGACGTGGTCCTTCACCAGTCAGGAGGCAGTGCCGCCTCGGGCAATTCCAGGTCTTCGACGGTCCCGGGCGGGTGCAGGCGGTGGGGCGCGCCTGGTTCCCAGAGAGCCAGAAGTCGGAGCACTGCCGGGTCAACGGTTCTCATCTTGAGGTGGTCGAGGACCCGGTCGGTGAGCGCGGTGGGGTGATAGTCGTCGTCGACCGGCATCGCCGGCAGAGCGGCCGGGCCACCGCCTATCTCCTGTACGAACAGGCGACCGGCCTCAACTGAGTGGCCACCCTGTCGAAGAACGTCATCCCGGGCACCACCCAGACGGGCGCCCCGCTGCGCGTGCAGAAGGGCGCCCCCGGTAACGGCTGGGGCCGCCACACCGCCTACGCCGGCCCGATCCGCCTCCTGGCGAAGAGGAAGTGCGTCGTCCGGGGCGGCGATTTCGCCAGGGCGGCGTGGCAGGGCGGCTGACCCACCGCGGCTAGACCCGCTTCTCGTGCCAGGTGTAGTAGAGGTAGGTGCTGCCGGGCCCGGTCAGCGTGCCGTAGACCTGCCAGAAGCTGTTCGGGGCGAGCGAGAAGCGGAAGACCTTGTCACCGGGCCGGTCGTCCACGAAGGCGGTCTGTGTGCCGTTGTTCCAGATCCGCACTTCGATCGTGAACGTTGAGGTGTCCGGGATGTCGAGGCAGATCTCGTAGTCGTACGACAACGAGCCGCCGATGTTGTAGCTGCGCCCGTCGATGGCCCCTCGCTCCATGTTGGAGGGGATGTAGCTGTTGTACACCCGCGTGTACCCGCCAGTGGAGCAGTCGACCGCGGAGCTGGCCGCGGACGCGGGGTTGATGCCGGTGAGCATGGCGCCGAGGACGCCGATGAGAACGAAGATGGTGCGCTTCATGCCTCTCCTCATCTGTGCACGTGAGCCTCCGACCAATTAGTTGAAGGCTTAACCGATTCTGACGAGGTCGCCGTAACCGGACAAGGCAAGGCAGGAATCCCACGGATTCAAGTCAAACAGGCCACGTCGAGCTGCACGGATGAATCCGCCCTGCTTCCTTCGACTGAAATTAAGGTGAAAACCGCATGCCAGGGGGTTCGGAGGCGGCCGTCGCCTCCCCCATCCGGTGGTTACGATCACCCGCCGGAAACCGAATCGAGCGTGCGCGGCGCACGACGTCGGCGCAGGTCCTGGCGATGCGGTCGAAGATCGTGCTGGGGTGTGCCGACAGTGAGGACAACCAGCAGATCGCCCAGCGGTTGCGGGTGCACCCCGACACGGTCTCCAAGTGGCGCTCACGGTTCTTACGGCTGCGTCTAGAAGGGCTGGTCGATGAGCAGCGGCCGGGCCGGCCGTCGTCGGTTTCGCTGGATCAGGTCGAACAGGTCGTGGTGGCCACGCTGGAGCAGACGCCCAAGGGCGCCACGCACTGGTCACGGGCTTCGATGGCCCAGCGCAGCGGGTTGTCGAAGTCGACCATCGGGCGGATCTGGCGCGACTTCGGGCTCAAGCCACACCTGGCCGGCACCTTCAAACTGTCGAGGGATCCGTTGTTCGTGGAGAAGGTCGTCGACGTCGTCGGCCTCTATCACAACCCGCCCGAGCGGGCGGTGGTGTTGTGCGTGGACGAGAAGTCCCAGATCCAGGCCCTGGACCGCTCCCAGCCGGTGCTGCCGATGATGCCGGGCATGCCCGAGCGGCGCACCCACGACTACGTCCGCAACGGCATCACCAGCCTGTTCGCCGCCTTCAACATCGCCGACGGCACCGTCATCGGCGAACTGCACCGCCAGCACCGCGCCACCGAGTTCAAGAAGTTCCTGATCACGATCGACAAGAGCGTCCCCGCGGACCTGGACGTCCACCTGATCTGCGACAACTACGGCACCCACAAGACCCCGGCGATCAAAGCGTGGCCGGCCCGTCATCCCCGCTTCCACCTGCATTTCACCCCGACCGGCTCCTCCTGGATCAACCAGGTCGAGCACTGGTTCGGCTTCCTGACCGACCAGATGATCCGGCGCGGAGCGCACAAAAGCGTGCAAGCCCTGGAGAGCGACATCCGCACCTGGATCAACGACTGGAACGACAACCCACGCCCGTTCGTCTGGAAGAAGACCGCCGAGGAGATCCTCGAATCCCTCGCCCGATATTGCCGACGAATTTCTGACGCAGGACACTAGCGGGTGACGTTGTCATCGGCGTCCAGCAGGGTCAGTTCCCGGCGTCTGGGCAGGCCTTCCCAGTCGCCGGTCACCGACACGGCGAACGCTCCGCACCGCACGCCGCGCTCCAGGCGGCCCCCTAAGCCCTCGCCATCGAGGAAGGCCGAAAGGTAGCCCGCGACGAAGGCGTCTCCCGCGCCGACGGGGTCGATCTCCGTGACCCGCGGTGCCGCCCTGCGCTCCACGGTCCGGCCGTCCGCCGCCAGGGCGCCGTCGGAGCCGAGCTTGATGACGGCCTGGCGTGCTCCCGTCTCCAGCAACCGCCTGGCCAGGTGTTCGGCGGTCGCGCTCGTACCGGTGACCAGTTCGGCCTCCCGTCGCCCGGCGAACACGATGTCGGCCATCGAGGCCAGGCGTGACAGCACCGGTCGTGCCCGATCGGCGGGCCAGAGCAAGCTGCGGTAGTTGACGTCGAAACTGACCGTCACCCCCGCCTCGCGGGCGAGGAGTACACCGCGCTCCACCGCGGCGGCCGCCTGATCTCCGAGCGCGGCCGTGATACCCGTGAGATGGATGAGCCGCGCGGACCTGATCACCTCCACCGGCAGGTCCGCGGGCGACAGCGACGCCCCGGCGAGCCCCTGCCGGTAGTAGGCCACGCTCACCCGGTCAGCGGTGCGGCGATGCCGCAGCATCAGGCCCGTGGGCCGTTCGGCGTCCCTGACCGCGTACCCGACGTCGACCCCCTCACCTCGCAGGGTCGCCGTGATCATGTCGCCGGCGTCGTCGTCACCGAGGCGGCCTATCCAGCACGTCCGATGCCCCAGGCGGCTCATGCCCACGGCGACCGTGGCCTCGGCGCCGGCGAAGGAGATCTCCGCCGGACTGCCCGGCCTGGGCAGCCCCACCGCGGTGGAACGGACCACCGCCATGGCCTCGCCGAGGGTGACCAGCTCATGCATTCCGTACCCCGCGCTTCCAGCCCCGCAGCCCACGCAGGAGTTCGTCCGCACGCGAGGCGAGACCTGTCATGTCCCCGCTCTCGCAGGCGTCGCCGATGAGCGGGCTGCCCATCGCCACCGCGTACGCGCCCGCTCGCAGGTATTCCGGAGCGTCGTGCACGCTCACCCCGCCCGTCGGTACCAGCAGCACGTCCGGTAGGGGAGCCCGGACGGCCGTGATGTAGTCCGGACCGCCGACCGCGGCGACGGGGAAGACCTTCACCATCGTGGCCCCCGCGGAACGCGCCTGCAGGATCTCCGTCGGCGTCAGCGCGCCCGGCAAAACCGGCACACCCAGCAGCCGAGCCTCGTCGATGACCTCGGGCAGCACCGCCGGAGTGACGAGATAGCGTGCCCCGGCCTCCACCGCCGCCCGCGCCGAGGGTGCGTCCAGGACGGTGCCCGCGCCCAGGACCAGCCCATCGAGCCCGGATGCCGCCGCGGCGCGTATCGCCTCCAGCGCACCGGGCGTCGTCAGCGGCAGCTCCACCGCGTGGATGCCCCTGTCGACCAGCGTCCTCAGGACGGCCGGAACGTTTCCGGCATCACGCGTCCGGATGATGGCGATCACCGGACACGCGTCGAGGGTCTGTTCCAGCAACTCGTCTGTCACGCTTCGCTCCAGGACAATGGGGTACGGAAAACCGAATTCTCAAGCTCCTAGCGGTCTGCCAGGAGTTTGTTCAGGTAGCGCAGCTGCTCCTCCACCTGGAAGGGGCCGCCGCCCTCGTGGTTGTTCCACGGCCAGACGGTGATCTCCTTCGGACCCCGCCAGTGGTTGTAGGCGCCGAACACCGTGGACGGCGGGCAGATGTCGTCCATCAATGCCACCGAGTACAGCGCGGGGACCTGGCCGTGGGCCGCGAAGTTGAGGCCGTCGAAGTAGGCCAGCGTGCGAAACACCTGCTCGGGTGCGGCGCGCTGGGAGGACAGGAAGCGGACGATCTCCTGGTAGGGGTCGCGCCCGGTGATCTCCACGGCCCTGCGGAAGTGGGTGAGGAACGGCACGTCGATCAGGGCGGCCCGCACGTCGGGCCGGAGCGCGGCGACGGCCTGGGCGATGCCGCCGCCCTGGCTGATGCCCGTCACCACGATCGCCTCGGCGTCGACCGCGGGGTGGCCGGCCGCCACGTCGACGGCGCGGGCGGCGTCGGTGAACACCCGCCGGTAGTAGTAGGTGTCGGGGTCCAGGATGCCCCGGGTCATCATCCCCGGAGCGTGCGGCGCGCCACCGGTGTGCGGGTCGGCGGTGGCGCCCGGCTGGTTCACGTGCGCCGCGCCCTGGCCACGGGTGTCGACCACCAGCGTGGCGTAGCCGGCCGACGGCCAGGTCAGGTGGTCGTGGGCGAAGCCCCGGCCGCCGCTGTAGCCGATGTACTTCACCACGCACGGCAGCGGGCCCTGCGCGCCCCGCGGAACCAGGAACCAGGCACTCACCCGGTCACCACCCCAGCCGGCGAAGGAGGTGTCGTAGACCTCGACGGCGGTGAGGGGGATGTCGTAGGGCGTGAATGTGGGGGCCAGGTCGTGCTCGGCGGCCTCGGCCAGGGTCCTGGACCAGAAGGCGTCGAAGTCGGCAGGCTCCTCACGCTCGGGCAGATAGTCGCGGAGCTTCTCCAGGGGAAGGTCGAACAGAGGCACAGCGCACTCCAAACGGTAGAGGGTCCCGACATTTCACATCACTGGTTGGTGAAGGCGTCATCCGGGGCCCGCGGATGCGGTCCTGCGGCTCGGGATGACGGACGCGGAACGGGCCGCCCGCGCCGGTGCTCGGGTCAGGCGGCCCGTTCTGCGTCTATCGTCCGTTCCCCGTGCGCACGAGCTTCACGGTGTCGGCACGGATGCATCCCGCGCCGTCCCGCGCGAGCCCGACGGTGAACTCGTCCCCGGCCGACGCGTTGACCTCGCCGAGCGAGACCCACTCGGCTCCAGCGGCGCTGAAGTCGACCCGCCGCATCATCAGCTGCGCTCCGCCGCGGCTCAGCGTCACATGCGCCTGGGTGTTGCCGCCCTCGGCTCCGGTGCGGTACACGAACGCCTCGTAGCGGCCACCCGCCTTCGCCGTCACCTTCCAGCTCGCGGCGGCCCCCAGATCGCAGGAGTACCGCGAGGTCAGCGCTCCGAAGCCGGGCAGGGACGACGCCGCCCAGCCGGGGCCGCTCTCGGCGTAGCCGACGGCGGTCGGGCCGTCGTTGTCGGCGTAGTAGTCCTTCTCGTAGTAGCGGAAGTAGTCGAAGGCGACGGTCGCGGGCAGCGCGGCCGGGTCGGGGTAGTCGTTGTAGGCGACCGCCGTCAGCCACACCTTCATCGAGTCGTGCACGAACGGGCCCGCCGGATAGGCCAGGTAGGCGCGCTGCCTGCCGTCGACGAAGAACCGGACCCCGGCCTCGTCGTACTCGTAGCCGAAGACATGCCAACCCTGGGACAGGTCGGTACCCACGTCGTACCAGCCGCTGGTCACCTGCCGTCGTGGCGGGCGGTGGTCGAAGACGTTGTGGATCACCCGGTTCGGATGGATCGAGTCGATCTCGAAGCCGTCGATCTCGGCCAGCTGGCACTTGTGCACGCCGTTGGCGCCGCCGCACATGGACCAGAAGGCGGGGTGCCATCCGGGACCCTTGTTGATCCAGACGCGGGTCTCGTAGTACCCGTAGCGCATGAGGTCCTTGGAGACCAGACCGCCACCGGTGAAGGGCTTGCCCCGATCCGTCTCCGCCTTCAGGTCGATGACGGCGGCGCCGTCGCTGCCCGGCACGTCGGGGTCGAAGCGCACGTTCGCGGCGCGCTGCGAGCTGTTGCCCCGGACGTCGGTGCGCGGGTCCCACGGGCCGTTCGCCCAGTCGATGGGCTTGGTGAACTCGTCGGCGAAGGCGAGCCGGTAGTCGCCGAGGCCGGGGCCGTCCGGCGGCGGCGGGTTGGCGGGTCCGCCCCGCCGCAGCCGGACGGCGTAGGTGCGCGTGTACTCGTCGAGGGGATCGGCGGGTGTGAGGTCCGGTCCCGCTGTGAGCGTCACCGTGACGTCCTGCCCCGCCCTCGCGACCACCGGCCCGAGCGGGCGCCAGTACCCGCCGCCCTCGCGCTGGTTGACGACGTGCGTGCGCCCGCCCGGCGTGACGGTGTATTCGGCGTTGCCGGCACTGGTGTGGAACGGCGGGTACCAGACGTCGACCTGGTAGGCACCGGCCTTGGGGGCGGTCAGCGTCCAGGATGCGGTGTCGCCGGGCTTGTTGGTGTAGCGGGCCTGGCCGCCGGCGAACCCGGACAGGGCGCCGGGCAGCCACCCACCGGACTCCCGGTACTCCGGGTCGAAGACGGTCTTGACCAGAGTCCAGGGCTTACCGGTGTGTGTGCGGGCTCCTTCCACGGTCGCGACACCAGCCGTTGTACGGACTTCATCCGCGGTCGCAACGCCGGTGGTGACGGATAGCGCGCTCGCGATCACCAGTCCGGCACAGAGCATGAGAGATGGTCGTCGGAGGGTGGGCATCAGGGCTCCTCGCCTCATCTTTTAGATTCTAAAACTGTATAACAGATGGATAATCCAAATGACAGTGCTATCACCCATTGCCCACGATGCCCGATTCTTCACCGTGAAGGAGCGATGTCATCTACGATGTGGATGACACTTCTACAATCCGGGACAGGTGAAGATCATGGCGGCCCGTGTGTCGGCTCGTGAATCCGCAGGAGGTACGCAGAGCGTCGAGCGTGCGCTCTCCCTGCTGTCGGCCTTCAGCGAGGAACGCCCCGAGCGCCGTATCTCCGAGCTGGTAGCCGCCACGGGGCTCGGGCAGTCGACGGTGTCGCGCCTGGTCGGCGCACTCGTCACTCTGGGATACCTCTCGCACGACGAGCGCAGCGGCCTCTACTCCGTCGGACCACAGGTGATCACACTGGCGGGCATCGGGCTCAACCAGTCGCCGGTGCACCAGCAGTCGCGTCAGCAGGCCCAGAATCTCGCCGGCGCGCTGGGCCTGGGCGCCAACGTGGCCGAGCGCCACGGCGCGAGCATGTTCTACCTGTGCAACTTCGAGGGTCCCAGCGCTCCGCGTCCCTCCACGCTGATCGGCCGCGAAGGACCGCTGCACGCCACGGCCATGGGCAAGGCACTGATCAGCGAGCTGTCCCCGGCCGAGGTCGGCGAGTTGCTCGGCACCACATACGCCCGCTACACGCCGCACACGATCACCGAGCTGGGGGACCTGACGGCGGCACTGAAGGAGGTCCGCCAGCGCGGTTACGCCACCGAGGTCGAGGAGCTGGCCTTCGGACGCGCCTGCCTCGCCGCGCCGCTCCGTGACAGGACCGGCCGCATCGTCGCCGCGCTGTCGGTCTCCGGCCCGCTGTCCACCATGAACCTCGCCCGGCGCCAGAACGAGCTGGCGATGACGGTCATCGAGTACGCCGACCAGATCTCATCGAGCCTCGGTTACCACGCGACGGCGACGGCTCTGCCCGGCTGACCTGCGCGTTGATCCCCGCGGCCGTAACGACAGCAGAGCACGGCGGACGGCCGGCACGTCAGTTCTCCGCAAGCGGCGGCAGGCCGCGGCGGACGACCGGCGCGTCAGTCCTCCGTGGGCGGCGGCGGCAGGCCGCGGCGGGCGGCGAGGGTGGCCAGCAGAACGGGCAGCGACGGGACGAGGAGCGGCAGCGCGGCAGGAGTCGTGAACCAGGCACCGACCACGAGAACGGCGACGAGCAGGGCCACTCCCAGCGTCGCGACCGGATGCCTCCATGCGACCTCCACCGTGGCTCGCCAGGCCTGGGTCGGGCTCAGGTCCATGTGTGCCAGAACGGCGGGCAGCTGCATCAACGTGGCGAGATAGAGGAACAGTACGACGGCGATGCCGTACACCACCGGCGTGCCGCGAGCGGCCAGCAGGTAGAAGACGAGCACCCACACGGTCAGCAACGGCACGCCGAGCGCCGGTTGCGACGAGACCAGGTTCGCCCGCCACGCCGACCAGAAGTCGCGCCACATCCGCGGAGAGCGGCCGAGCAGGTAGTCACGCTCAAGGACGTAGAGAGCCTGCGTGCTGGGGCCGAGCCCGCCGACCACCAGGCCGGCCAGCACACCGAGGACCCACAGCAGGTTGAGCCCGACCAGCCGGGCCGGCCAGTCGAGCCACCCGTAGAGGCGTCCGAACCGCCCCCCGATCTCCACCTCAGGCATGGTCGTCCAGGCGGGCCCTGAGGTCGGCGCGGGCGAAGGTCGCCGGTGAGGTGATCGACAACCCGCCGTCGACCGGCAGCACCACTCCCGCGATCCCTGACGCCGCGGGTCCGGCGAGGAAGGCGACGGCCTCGGCCACCTCGGCCGGTGTGATGGTGCGGCCGATCGGATAACCGCCCGCGGCATCGGGCAGGTCGGCGCCGCCGACCATGCCCGGCGCGACGGCGTTCACGCGGACACCCCTCCCGGCGACGTCCAGCGCGAGCTGACGGACCAGCGCGTCGACCCCGCCCTTGGCGGCCGCGTACGCCGCGACCCAGGGAGCGGCCAGGAACGAGTTCACCGATGATACGGCGACGATCGCGCCGCCCTCGCCTAGGTGGGGCAGGGCCGCCCGGGCGGTGAAGAAGAACGTGTCGAGGCACCCCGCGAACGCCGCCCGCCACTGATCGTCGGTGGTGCGATCGGCCCGGGCTATGGGCATGACGCCCGCCGCCGGCACCAGCACGTCGAGGCCGCCCATCACCTCGACCGCGGTGGCGACCGCCGCCGTCGCCGCCGCCGGGTCGGCGCAGTCGGCGGCCAGGTCGGCGGCCAGCACGTCGTGCTTCGACTCCTCCAGCGAGACGCCCACCACGCGCGCGCCGTCGGCGGCGAAGCGCTCGGCGATCGCCCGCCCGATCGGCGTGGACGCCCCGACCAGCAGCACCCTCCGTCCGCTCATGCGGCCACCAGCTTCTCGACCGCGGCCACGTCGACCTCGACTCCCAGACCCGTCCCCACCGGGACCGCCATACCGGTCGGCGTCGGCTCCAGCGGTGTGGACAGGATGCGGTTGGCCTCGGGGAACAGCGTCGGGTGATACTCGAACGCGAGCAGGTTGCCCGCGGCGGCGCTCACGTGCAGGCCCGCCGCCACCGCGATGCCGAGCCCGGCCGAGTGGTGCGGCGCCACCGGGAGGTGGTGCGTCTCGGCGTACTGGGCGATGGCCAGCCCCTCGGTGATGCCGGTGCGCCCGATGTCCGGCTGCAGCAGACCCACGGCGCGCGCGTCGACGAACGGGCGGAACTCGAAGCGGTGCCGCATGCTCTCGCCCGTGGCCACCGGGATGTCCAGCCGGGTGGCGAGGTCTGCGTGCCCCGCGACGTCCTCGAAGGCCAGCGGCATCTCGAAGAACCAGGCGTCGAGCTCCACCAGGGCGCGGCCCAGCCGCATCGCGTCGGCCAGGCCGTACACGCCGTGGACGTCGACGGCCACGCGAAGGTCGTCGTGGACGGCACGCAGCGCCTCGACACTGGCGATGTCGGCCCGCACCCCGTAGCCGAGGCCGACCTTCACCTGCCGCACTCCCCGCGCCACCCAGTCGCGGGCCTGCGCCACGCGGTCGGCGTCGCTCTTGCCCGGCAGCCCGGAGACGTAGGTGGGCACGACGTCACGGTAGGCGCCTCCCAGCAGCTGCACGACCGGCTGCCCGATCAGCTTGCCCGCCAGGTCCCACAGTGCGATGTCGACCGCCGCGAGGGCGTCGGCCTGGTGCCCGCCGAGGTGCCCGCGCTCGCGCATGAGGTCGCGCAACCGGTCGACGATCGGACGTACGGCCAGCGGATCGGAGCCGACGAGGACCGGCGTGAACAGCTGCGACACGATCTGCGCGGGGACCTCGGGCGCGACGGGGGCCAGCGCCTCGCCCCAGCCGGTCGTCCCGTCGTCGGTGACGATGCGCACGAGCAGCGTCTCCCGGCGGCTGCCGTAGATGCTCAGCCACGGCGGACTGGTTCGGTACGTCCTCGCGCCGCCGTCCGGCGCGGGCAGGGACAGCGGGTAGACGTCCACTCGCTCGATGACGGTCATGTCAGATGTTCCTCACGGCGATCGGCAGGGGGGTAAGGGTCTCGTTCAGCAGAGCGATGCCCGCGGCGTCCAGCGGTTTGGCGGGTGAGCGCACGATGGCGTGGTCGATGATGCCACGCCGTACCAGCACCTCCTTGTGCACCGCCCAGGCGATCCCCTGCTGCAGCCCGTGGACGACGAGCGGCAGCAGCCGCGCGAACGCCTCGCGCGCGGCGGCGTGGCGGCCGGCGTTCCAGTCGGCGAGGATCGGCGCCAGCAGATCGGGGAACTCGCACGCCGGCATCGTCCCGACCGCTCCGCGCGCGTACTCGTCGAGCACGAACTGTCCGTTCATGCCGCCGAGCACCGCGAACCCCTCGTCGCCGAGTGCGGCGACCACCGCGCCGACCTTCGGCACGGTGGGCGGCGACTCGATCTTCACCGAGGTGACGCCGGGCAGCTTGCTCAGCTCCACGACGAGCGAGGGCGACATGGCGACGCCGGTGACGCCCGGCGCGTCCTGCACCATCACCTCGACCCCGACGCCACCTAGAGCGGCGTAGAAGTCGACGAGCTGGTCGGGGCCGGGCTTCACCATGAACGGCGGCAGCACCATGAGCGCGTCCGCGCCGCCGTCGGCCGCCTCGCGGGCCTGTTCGAGCGCCGTGACGGTCGACGTGCCGTTGACCCCGGCGACCAGCGGAACCTGCCCGCCCGTCACCTCGGCGACGTCGGCGAGGATGGTCCGCCGCTCGGCCGCGGTCAGCGCGAAGCCCTCGCTGGCCATGCCGAACACAGCCACGCCGTCGACGCGAGCGGTCAGCTGGAACTCAACGAGCCGGCGCAGGCTCCGGCGGTCGAGGGAGCCGTCAGGCAGGAACGGGGTGGCCAGGATGGGGACCAGCCCCTGAACGGTATGGGTCATGCGGTGCTGAGCTCCTCGGCGAGACGGCGGCGGGCGGGGCGAGATCACGACCGGGCACCCGCTGGATGGACAGGTGCAGATCGAGCGTTCCGGCATCACGAATCAGCATCTGGCATCCAGAAAGGGATTGACTCGATGCAACATATGCGTAACCTTCCCACATAGTGCATGAAACGTTCAATTTTGATCAAGATTCGATTCGGAGACACGGTGGCATCGGAGCTCGGCACCAACCAGAGCGTGGAGAAGGCCGCAACGATCCTCTCCGCCTTCGTCGACGGACGCCTGCTCCGCGTCTCCGACGTCGCCAAGCACGCCGGGCTCGGCCAGTCCACGGCCTCCCGGCTGCTGGCCACACTGGAGTCCCTGGAGTACGTCGAGCGCGACCCGGTCAGCAGCCTGTACCGGCTCGGGCCCGCGCTCATCACACTGGCCGGCACCGCCGTCAATCAGAATCCGGCGCACCGGGAGGCCCGCCAACCCGCCCAGAACCTGGCCGCGTCGCTGGGCCTCGGCGTCAACGTCGCCGAGCGCCGCCAGGAGTCGCTGTTCTACCTCTGCAACTTCGAGGGCCGGCTCGCACCGAGGTCGTTCGCGCTGATGGGGCAGCGCAACCCCCTCCACGCCACCGGCCTGGGCAAGTGCCTGCTGCTCGGCCTCGACCCCGCGCAGCGCCGTGCCCTCATGCCCCGGCTGCACCAGTACACGCCGTACACCGTCACCACGCACGACGAACTCGACCGCGTGCTCGACGAAGCGGCCAGGCGCGGGTACGCCACCGAGACCGAGGAGCTCGCCCTGGGGCGCGCGTGCATCGCCACGCCGATCCTCGGCCACTCCGGATCGGTGGTGGCCGCCATCTCGATCTCCGGGCCGCTGTCCACGCTCGACCTCACGGGCCGGGAGGCCGAGCTGGCCAGCACCGTCATCGAGACCGCCGACTCGATCAGCGTCGGTCTAGGTTATCTCGGCCCGACGCACGCGCCGCCATCCATCACCGGCGTCCGCGGCTGACGCCCGAAGGCTCTTATCTCACCCCCCAACGTCCAAGGGAGCTCAACCCATGATCCATACAAGACGCGCTCTGTACTACGCGGCGGCCGCGGCGCTCACGCTGACCCTCAGCGCCTGCAGTCTCGTCGGCGCGGGTGGCGAGGAAGCCTCCTCCGGCTCGAAGATCACCGTCACCGTGGCTCTCGTCCCCGACCCCCCGGGAGCCAGCGAGTTCTACCGCCAGCAGTTCGACACGTTCCAGGCGGCCAACCCCGACATCAACGTCAAGGTCGTCGAGAACCCCTCCGACCAGCAGCTCAGCGCCATCGAGCTGATGTTCCAGCAGGGCAGCTCGCCCGACGTGTTCCGCGCCCAGGACAACGGCATGGACCGGATGCTGGAGCGCGGCTGGGTCGCACCGCTGGACCGGTACGTCACCCCGGAGTTCCTCGGTCGATTCCCCCAGGGCTCGATGGAGCCGGCGACCTCCGGCCTGCACCGCGACGGCAAGCTCATGAGCCTGCCCCTGGTCTGGGGCAACTGGTCGCCGCTGCGCGTCTTCATCTACAACAAGGCGATTCTCAAGGAGAACGGCTTCGACGGCCCGCCCAAGAACTGGTCGGAGATGGAGAAGATGGCCACGGCCATCACGAAGAAGGGTGACGGCAAGGTCTTCGGCTACGCCCCCACCGCGGCGAAGGCGCTCGCGGTCGAGATGCTGGCCAACACCGCCGTTCCCTACTCCGTCCCCGCGCAGGGCATCGACTTCCGCACCGGTGAGGCGGCGACCGCCGACCCGGGCATGGTCGAGGCGGTCGAGCTGCACCGCCGGATGCAGGCCGACAAGGTGATGATGCCCGGCTGGGAGAGCTGGGACGGCAACCGCGCCTTCACCGAGTTCGCCGCGGAGAAGCTGGCGATGTACCCCAGCGCGCCGTGGAACGTCGCCGAGATCCGCAAGCTCAACCCCGAGATCGAGATGGGCGTGTCGGCGATCCCCGTCCCCGGCTCCGGTCGCGGCGCCTACACGGCACTCCCCCAGTCCTTCGGCCCGCTGTGGGGCATGTCGGCCCAGTCCAAGCACCCGAAGGAGTCCTGGAAGGTCATGGACTTCCTCTCCTCCCTGGAGTTCCACAAGGCCTACTACACGAAGTTCGGCACCTTCACCGCCCTGGAGAGCGCCTGGAAGGACGAGGCCGTCAAGAACCCCGACCAGAAGGCCATCCTCGACGTCGCCACCGAGACGCTGCGGCTCGCGCCCAACCCCAAGCTCGCCAGCGAGGGCGGGAAGATGATCCTGACGGCCCGCGAGGGCAGGCCCGAACTGCGGCACATCGACGCCGCCGCCGACTCCATCGTGAACAACAAGCCGTTCCTGCCCATGGCCAAGGACATCGACAAGAAGCTCCGGATGCTGATCGACGAGACCATCGCCGCGAGCGGCGGCAAGGCCTCGCGCAAGGACATCACCTTCCCCGGCTGGAACCCGCTCGAGCCGTTCGAGCCGGAGCAGTGACTACGCCATGACGACAACGCAGTCCAGGGGCGGCGCCGTGGCAGCGCCCGCGACACCGCCCCCGGCTCGCGGCGGATCAGCCGCCACACCCGGGCCGTCTCCGTTCCGCGGGCTCAGGAAGCACGGGTGGAGCTACGTCTTCCTCATCCCGATGGTTCTGCTCTTCGGCGCGTTCACCATCTGGCCGATGATCGCCAGCTGGTGGTACGCGTTCTTCGACTGGGACGGCGTGGGCACCCCCACCACGTGGATCGGTCTTGACAACTTCGCCGAGGTTCTCGGCAACGGGATGTTCTGGCAGGCGTTCTGGAACTCGTTCCTGTTCTCGCTCGTCGCCATCTTCGTCGAGATGCCGCTCGCGCTGCTGTTCGCCATCCTGCTGAACAACTCCCGGCTGCGCGGTCGCAACCTCTACCGGCTCTCGCTCTTCCTGCCCGTCGTGGCCACGACGGCGGTCGTCGGCATCGTCTTCGCCGTGCTGTTCGACCCGGCGGGCGGATTCGTCAACGACATCCTCATCAGCCTCGGGCTGGTCGACCAGCCGATCAACTTCCTCGGCTCGCCCTCGGCGGCGCTGCCGACCCTCATGGGCATCGACGTGTGGAAGGGCTTCGGCATCACCCTCATCTACTGGCTCGCCGCCCTGCAGACGGTCCCCCAGAGCACCTACGAGGCCGCCCGCATCGACGGGGCCGGCAGCGGCCAGCTCCTGCGTTACGTGACGCTGCCCATGGTGACGCCGATCGCGATCGTCATCCTGCTGCTGGTCTTCCAGCGCAGCCTCAACACCTTCGACCTCGTCCAGGCCACCACCCAGGGCGGTCCCGTCTTCGCGACGGATGTCGTGCCCACCTACATCTACCGCTACGCCTTCGACCCGTTCATCCAAGCCCCGCGCTACGGTTTCGCCTGCGCGGCCGGCGTGGTGTTCGGTCTCTTGACCCTGGTCGTCACGCTGTTGCAGGCCCCGCTGCTGCGTAACAGGTACAAGGTGGGCGCAGTATGAACAAGAGCTTCTGGTATCGCCACCGGTTCAAGACCTGGCACGTGTTCCTCATCCCGTTCTGCCTGATCTGGGTCTACCCGTTCATCTGGATGATCTCGGCGGCGTTCAAGTCGCAGCGCGAGATGCTGCTCGGCGGCCTGTCGGTCATCCCCGAGGAGTGGACCTGGGGGAACTTCCAGCGGGCCTGGACGACCGCGCGGTTCGGCGACTACACGATGAACACCATCACCTACTCGGTCACGGTCGTCGTGCTCGTCCTGCTCGTGTCCGCGCTGGCCGGGTACGCGCTGGCCCGCAAGGACCTGCCCGGCAAGAAGGTGATCGTCGGCATCCTCGTGGCGACGATGTTCATCCCGCACGGCTACACGATCATTCCGACGTTCCTGCTGGTGAACGGGATGGGCCTGAACAACGGCCTGCTCGGCGCCACCCTCGCCCAGGCCGGACCGGCGCTCGTGGTGCCGGTCCTGCTGTTCATGGGGTTCTTCGGCGGAATCCCGAAGGAGCTGGAGGAGGCGGCCAGGGTCGACGGCGCCGGCTACCCGAGGACGTTCTTCCGCATCATGCTGCCGCTGGCCAAGCCGGTGATCGGCACGGTGGCGCTGATGCAGTTCATCAGTGCCTGGAACGCGTTCTTCATCCCCCTGGTGTTCACACTCGGCCGCCCCGACCTGCGCACGCTCGGCGTGGGCATGTACAACTTCTTCGGTCAGAACTCCACCGACTGGACGGGCCTGGCGGCCGGCGCGTGCATCGCGGTCATCCCGATCATCGTGGTGTTCCTGTTCCTGCAGCGCACGTTCGTCGAGGGGATCGCCGGTGCGGTCAAGAGCTGACGCCGTCTCCGAACACGCTTACGAGCAGGGCGAGGGTCCCCGGGTCGACCCGCGCACCGGCGAGGTGCTGTGGGTGGACATCAAGGCGGGCACCGTGCACCGGGCGCTGTTCGAGGCCGGCGCCCTGCGCGTGGTCACCGACTACGAGGTGGGCGCGCGGGTCGGGGCGGTGGCGCCGTTACGCGAGCCGGGCGCCGGGTGGGTGCTGGCCGTACAGGACGGCTTCGCGCACCTGGCGGAGGACGGTCGTCTCACGCCGATCGTCTCCGGTCTGACCTCGGGACGCGACCAGATGAACGACGGCGTCTGCGATCCGGCCGGGCGATTCTGGGCGGGCTCGCAGGCGATTCCGCGCGAACCGCGCGCGGCGCTGTTCCGGCTCGACGGCAACGGCTCGGTCACTCGGGTGCTGGAGTCGGTCACCGTCTCCAACGGCATCGGCTTCACCGCCGACGGCGCGACGATGTACTACGTCGACACGCTCCCCCACCGGCGGCTGGAGGCGTTCGATGTCGTCGATGGGGAGCTGTCCGGGCGGCGCGTCATCGCCGACGTGGCCGGCGGCAACCCCGACGGGCTGGCCGTCGACGACGAGGGCTGTGTCTGGGTGGCGGTCTGGGACGCCTCGGCCGTGCACCGCTACGCATCCGACGGACGGCTGCTGGCCGTCGTCGACCTGCCCGTTCCCCGGCCCACCGCGGTCTGCTTCGCGGGCAGCACGCTGCTGATCACCACCGCGTGGCTGGGCCTGGACCACCCGCCCGCCGGGAGCGGAAGGCTGTACGCGGTCGACGCCGGAGTCGGCGGCCCTCCGGCCTCCGCCTGGGCGGGGACACCGGCCACCACGTGGGCGGGAACGCCGTGAAGACCACCGAAATCGAGCAGGTGAGAACGCCGTGAAGACCACCGAGATCGAACGGGTGGGAGCGCCGTGAAGATCACTGAGATCGAACCGCTGCCCGTACGCACCCGGGAGGCGTCGTTTTTCCTCGTCGTCGTGCACACCGACGAGGGGCTGTACGGACTGGGCGAGATCGGCATGCGCTCGCGTCCGGAGACGATCCACGGGGCGCTGCGCGACCTGGCCGCCCTGGCCGTCGGTCAGGACGCGACCCGGATCGAGCACCTGTGGCAGCTGCTGCACCGCGGCGGCTTCTTCCCCGGCGGCTCCGACGTCGGAGCCGCCGTCGCGGCCATCGACATGGCGCTGTGGGACCTGCGCGGCAAGGCCCTCGGGGTGCCGATGTACGACCTGCTGGGCGGTCGCTCCCGCGAGCGCGTGCCCGCCTACGTTCACCTGCTCGGCCGCGAGCTTCCCGAGCTGGTGGACAACGCGCGCGGGCTGGTCGAGCGGGGCTGGGCCCATCTGCGCATCGGCCTGGACGACCAGGTGGGCGACGTGTTCGAGCCGCGCCGCGCGGTCCGCCGCACGCTCGGCGTGGTGCGGGGGCTGCGTGAGGCGCTCGGCGACGACGTGGAGCTCCTCATCGACGTGCACACCCGGCTCGACCCCGCGGAGGCGGTGCTGTTCTGCCGCGAGGTCGAGGCCGCACGGCCCTACTTCGTGGAGGACCCGCTACGGGCGGAGGCGCTGGAGTCCTACCGGGCGCTGCGCGGGCGCACCGGTGTGCCGCTGGCCGCCGGCGAGCAGCTCACGAGCAAGTGGGAGTTCCGGCCGCTGATCGAGGAGGATCTCATCGACCACGCGCGCATCGACCTGTCCAACACCGGCGTCACCGAGGGCCGCAAGATCGCGGCGATGTGCGAGGCGCACCACATCCGGGTCTCGACCCACAACCCGCTGGGTCCCGTGTGCACGGCCGCGTCCGCGCACGTCAACCTGAGCCTGCCCAACGTCGGCCTGCAGGAGCAGGCACGGCCCTACGGGTGGGACGACACCGGCGTCATCGTCGCCGGCCCGCGCGTCGCCGACGGCGCGGTGGTGCCCGCCGACCTGCCCGGGCTCGGCGTGGAGATCGACCTGGCGGCTGCCCGGCGTGCGACGCCGGTGATAATGAACCCGCCCCCGCGCTTCCGGCGCGACGACGGCTCGTTCACGAACTGGTGAGGTTTCCTTGATCACCGTACTGATCACCGGCGCCGCCGGGAACGTCGCCGGGCAGCTCCGTCCCGGCCTGGAGGGGCTCGACCTGCGGGTGACCGACAGGCGTGACGTCCAGGGCTGGGACGGCGCCGAGGTCGTCGTCGGCGATCTGTCCGATCCCGCGTTCGCGGCCGAGGCCGTCGACGGCGTCGACGCCGTGGTCCACCTGGCCGCCTCTCCCAACCCCTCCGCCCCGTGGGCCGACCTGCGGAGCCCGAACGTCGACACGGTCGCCACCGTGCTCGACGCCGCCCTGGCCGCGGGCGTCGCGAAGGTCGTCCTGGCCACGTCGGTGCACGTCATGGGCGGCTACGCGCGGCCGGGCGAGGCGGTCGTCAATCCCTCCTGGCCGGCCCGTCCGTGCTGCCGATACGGCGCGACCAAGGCCTTCGCCGAGGCGTACGGTTCCGTGATCGCCGCGTCGGGCGACACCTCGGTCGTCTGCCTGCGGCTGGGCCTGTGCCTGCCGACGCCGACGACCACGGGCAACATCGCCGAGTGGCTCGCGCCCGCCGACCTGCGGCGGCTGGTCCGCGCGGCGCTGGCGGCCAAGGTGCGCTACGGCGTCTACTTCGGGATCTCGGCCAACACGCGCCGCCTCTTCGACCTCTCCAACGCCCGCGCCGACCTCGGCTACGAGCCCCGGCTCGACTCCGAGGTGTTCGCCGGTGATGTGCGGCCGGGCCCCGCGGGCCTGTGCGCGGTGACGCACACCGCGCACAGGCCCGCCTGACGCGGCAACTGAGCTTCCCCCGTTTTTCCAGAGGCTTTGGATCATGGTCCACGGATCATGGGAAAGGTCTTGATCATGGGGAAGCGGAAGTACCCGCCGGAGCTGCGGGAGCGAGCGATGCGCCTGTATCGGCAGGCTGAACCCAAGCCGGTCATTGCGCATCTGGCCGACCAGCTCGGCGTCCACCGGGAGGCTCTGCGCAACTGGATCCGGCAGGACCAGGCCGACCACGGCGAGCGGGTCGTTCTGCCGACCAGCGCGATGCTGGAGGAAAATCGGCAGCTGGCCCGGGAGAACGCCGAGCTCAAGCGGATCAACGAGATCATGCGGGCGACCAGCGCTTATTTCGCTCAGGAGTTCGACCCGACCCGGCGGCGGTCATGAAGTTCATCGATGAACACCCTGGCCTTGCCGCGGTCGAACTCATCCTGCGGGTCCTCGGCGTACCTACCCCCACCTACTACGGCTGGCGTGAACGCCTGGCCCGTCCCAGCGCCCGAGCAGTGGCCGACGCCTTGCTCCTGGAGGAGATCAAGAAGATTCGGGCCGATCACGAGTTCGCCGACACCTACGGCTCGCCGAGGGTCCATCTGGAGCTGCGACGGCGCGGGATCCGCGTCTCACGCAAGCGGGTCGAGCGGCTCATGCGCGCGGCCGGGCTGCAGGGTGCGTTCATGCGCAAGGGCTACAAGGTCGCCTCCACCCGGCAAGATCCACGTCATCAGGCCGCGCCCGACCTGGTCAACCGGAACTTCTCCGCGCCGGCGCCAAACCAGCTCTGGGTGGCGGATCTGACCAGGATTCTCACCGGTGAGGGCGTGCTGTGGCTGGCCTCGGCGCGCGATGTCTTCTCCAACCGAGTCGTGGGCTGGAAGACCTCCGACCGAGCCGATACCGAGCTGGTGCTCGGGGCGCTGGAGTTCGCCTTGTGAAGCCGCGACGTGCGCGCAGGAGGGTCTGTCCAGTTAACGGCTCTGTCTCGTAATCGGTGGTAGCGCTGTGTGATGTTTCATGGGAGCAGGATGCGGTGGCGGAGGAGCGCGAAACCGGCTCGTCCGTGCATCTGTCTCATGATCCTTTTGGTGCGTGTGTTGACGCCCTCGGTTCGGCCATTGTGGTGGGGCATTGTGAGGGCGGCGTTCACGGCGGCGCGGTCGAGTTCGAGGCCTTTGCTGAAGCCGTGAAGGTAGGGCAGGTCTGCAGTGCGGACGGCTGTGATCCATGCGGTGAGTTTGGCGTCGTTGCCGGCAGCCGGGATCAGGAGTTCAGCGAACGCATGGACGAGGCGGGTGAGTTCGGTGAGTTCGGGGCAGGCGGCGGTGAGCTCACCGAGCAGCTTGCTGTCGCTGTCGCGCAGGCGGTCGGGGCGGGTGAGCAGGAGACTTGCGAGGCGGCGTGGGGTGATGACGGGTCGGTCGCCTTCGGCTCTACCTTGGGTGATGTATCGATAGAGCAGGTTGAGGCTGCCGGTGAAGCCGAGTTCTTTGATCTCCCGGTAGAGCCGCTGGACGGGGACGGCGGGGTCTTCGGCGCGGCGGTTGCGAAGATGGTCGCGGTAGGGATCGACGAGGGTGGGCCGGTAGCGCGGGGCACGACGGAGCGTGTCGGGTTCCTTTGTTCGGGCGTAGCGCTTGACGGTGTTCAGGCCGAGGTTGAGACGGCGGGCGCATTCGAGCAGGCCGACGCCCTTGTCGAGGAGGTCGTTGACCTGCTCCCAGCGCTCCCGGGTGCTCTGCTCGCGGACGCCCCCAGGTCGGGGCGGGTTGACCGTCGCCCAGCAGGAGCTGTGAGAGCGGACCTCGGACAGGACCTTGTCGCACAGATTCCTCCAGATGTGCCACCGGTCCCCGACCTGCACCGCATTCGGTAGTGCCCGCCGGATCGCCTCCCCGTAGGTGAGCGAGCCGTCCCGGCAGACGATCTCGACCCCCGGATGCGCGCGCAGCCACGCCTCCAGGGCATCCGCGCGCCGCCCCAGCAGCACATCCACCCGTTCACCGGTCTCGGCGTCGATCAGGATGGTGGCGTAGCGGTGGCGGCGCCTCAAGGCGAAGTCGTCGACCCCGAGCACCCGCGGCACCCCGATGGAAGGCAGCGGCAGCCGCATCAGCAGACGCAGCGCGGTCGACCGCGCCACAGGAACGCCCAGCGCCCGGGACAACCGGGCGCCCGCCCTGCCCGCCAGCTCGCTGACCAGCGACGCCAGCTGGTCGGTGAGCCGGTTCGTCCGCCGCTGGTAACGCTCCAGCAGCCCCGCCACCTGCTCGCGAAACGTCTGACGCGGGCAACCCCGCTGCGAGCACATCAGCCGGCGCACCCTCACCGACATCACCACCCGCCGGCCATCCACGGGCACGTCCGCGACCGTCCGGCCGTAGAAACCATGCACCCGCGCGGTGAACGTCCCGCACGCCGGGCACGGCACCGGATTATCCCGAGTCCGCGCCGTCACCCGGATCAGCTGACCCTCGTCCGCTATACCCTCGATGACCAGGCAAGACAACCCAGAAAACACCACACCCACAAGGGTGTTGATCTCCAACACGCCTCATCCTGGCACCGGCAACTCACAGCCACCACCGATTACGGGACAGAGCCGAAAACCGTACAGTCCCGGCCGGACCTACCTGACCCGATCGGGAGAGATCGCGGGTGTCGAGTGGCTGCCTCTCGATATACGCCGCCGCGAGGAGGCCGACGCCCTGATCGGCGCGTGGCGGCCAGAGGTGGTGGTCAATGCCGCGTACCGGCAGACGGACTGGGCGACCACGGCGGTCGGTGCCGCGAACGTAGCTCTCGCCACCTTCGCGGCAGGCGGGCGCCTGGTTCACGTGTCCAGCGACGCGGTCTTCTCCGGCGCGGCGATCCACTATGACGAGACGAGTGATTTCGTCGGTGACTAGCAACAGCGTTTGCGGGTCAGTTTGGACAGCGCTGAGGGCCGATGCTGTCGAGAAATGTCGGTGAGAAGTAGCAGCGCTGAGGGCCAGGTCTGCCTGTGTCGGCTCCGTGACGGGGCTCGGTGCTGGGTGCAGAAGTCCAGCCACTGATGTCGACCCGTCGGTGTGGATCGCATAGTCGCCGCTGCCTATGCAGGCGCGCCCGTGTTGACACCCTGATCCACCGACTTCGCGGTAGCGCGGAAAGAGTTGTGCGTCTTGCCGTACCCAGCACGCATTCGAGGAAGTACGTCGACACGTCCCTCACAACGAGCTCGCTGACGCCTGTGGTTCAGCCCGGTCCGCCGACTGCGGGACCTGGCCGGGGAACCTGTGCCGCTAGCTTCTTCGGCGCCCGCAGGCAGTAGCTCTCGATGAGCAGCTCGGCGATCTCGTCCCAGTCCGCGTCCGGTTCGATCACCATGCCCACGACCTGCGGGTGCCACCTCGGTTTGTAGAACGGGTGGCCGGTGCCAACGAGCGCGGCGAGCTCGGCACCGTCGGAGCGGAAGGTCAGGACGGTGGCATCCCCGACGAACGGCGCGTCGCGGGTGTAGGCGGGCGGGTACTCGTCGCTGATGCCGAGGACGTGGGCGAAGGTCTTCTTGCGGACCAGCCAGCGGGTGCCGACCCAGGCCTGTTCCTCGTAGACGCCGGGGAGTGCGAGGCACAGCGCGCGGAGGCGGTCGAGGACGTCGTCCGGCACGTCGGGGCTGTCCGGCATCAGCGTCTCCCAAAATTGTCGGTGCTCTCGTGCATGATGCCCGCCAAGAGCCTGAACCACGTCGACATCGGCACCGGAACCCCTGTCCTAACCATTGGTCGGGCGCGGGTGGTTTCGTTCGTGAGAAGTGACCGCATTGGTTCGTGAGTTCTGACCGCACTTGAGGGCTGGAACCATGATCAATGTTCGGGAGAGCCGACCGCACCATGGGATGGAGGTCGCGGGGTCAGGGAGGCCAGTTTGTCAGTACTCGGCCCTAGCATGCGGAGCATGAAACGATATGTCGACGAGGACCTGCACGGTGCAGAGTTCCGCGAGTGCGATCTGACCGGGGCACGCCTGATCGGCGTTGTCATGCAGGACGCCGTGATCGACGGGCTTATCACCAACCTCGTGGTGAACGGGGTCGAGGTCACCGAGTACGTCGAGGCAGAGCTCGACCAGCGTAATCCGGTGCGGCTGCTGATCCGCTCCGAGGACCCTGCCGAGCTGCGCGAGGCAGCGCGTCAGCTCCATGCCGGCTGGGCCGCCACGATCGAGCGAATCCGTCGTACGCCCGGCATCGAGCGCCGCAGCGTGAACGACGAGTGGTCGGCCGTGCAGACGATGCGCCACCTGGTCTTCGTCCACGACTCGTGGTTCCGCCGCTGTTGCCTGGGCTCGACGGAACTGTTCACGCCGATGGGCATCGGGACGACCGTCGAGTCCTACCGTGGAGCGCACGGGCTTGACCTCTCGCTCGATCCGTCCCTAGACGAGATCGTGAGCGTGCGTGACGCACAGGCCGCCGAGCTCGAGGCCTGGCTCGACAAGGTCACCGCTGAGCAGCTCGCCGGGCGAGCGCCGGTGCCCGACGACGATGTCTGGCCGCCGTACGCCCGGGGCCGCTCGGTACGGCAGTGCCTCGGCACGGTGCTCAACGAGACCTTCGAGCACCACGGCTTCTGCGTCCGCGATCTCGACCTGATCGAGGCACAGGACGCTGAGTAGGACCGGCTACGGACTCACGCGGCACTTCTCGAGCATCCGGCGGGCCTGAGCTAGGTGCGGGCGGCCCGCCGGGAGGGCGGCGAGCTCGTAGAGGTGCGCCGCCCTGGAGGTCGGCGATGCGGTTCATCAGTACGGTCGAATCCCGCGAACAACGACTTCGCCCAACCGTGCCCGCGGTCACTGGAGTTGGCCCGGTTTGGTGGACACCTGATCTCTGGGGAACCCTGGTTCCCGGAAGAAGGAGTCTGCTGTGCCGAACAACTATCCGCCGGAGTTTCGCCGGCAGATGGTGGAGCTGGTGCGCGCGGGACGGACGCCGGAGGAACTGGCCAAGGAGTTCCAGCCCTCCGCGCAGTCGATCCGTACCTGGGTGCGCCAGGCCGACCTCGATGACGGCCGCCGCCAGGACGGTCTGACCAGCGCCGAGAAGGACGAACTGGCCCGGCTGCGGCGCGAGAACAAGATTCTCCGGGAGGAGAAGGAAATCTTGCGCAAGGCCGCGGCTTTCTTCGCGCGGGAGACGGATCTGCCGCGATGAAGTTCCGGCTGATTCATGCGGAGAAAGACCACCATGAGGTCTCCCTGCTGGCCCGGGTGCTGGGTGTGTCGCGC
>NZ_JBEZZK010000010.1:191476-331574 GCF_040639135.1 Streptosporangium sp. NPDC023963 | reverse complement strand
AACAGCGGCGCCACCTGGACCAACGACATCAGCCACGGTGAGCTGCTGCGCACCAACGCCGACCAGACCATGACCGTCGACCCCTGCAACCTGCAACTGCTCTACCAGGGCCGCGACCCCAGGTCCGACGGCGTCGACTACGGCCTCCTGCCCTACCGGCCCGGCCTGCTGACCCTGCAGCGCTGACGGCGTGACACACCTCCGGCCCGAACGTTCCTGACGTCCACCGCGAAGGCGTACGCCGAACCGGATGAGCGTGCGATCAGGACCGGGTGGAGCCGGAGCGGGCGGGCTCGGTGCACGGCCGAGCCCGCCCGTGTCACGCGGAGAGCCCAGATCGTTTCGTCGTCCGGGCGAGGGAGGTCGCCCCGACGATCGCGACACGGTACGTCGTCGGGTGGGACACCTCAAGTGATCCGCGTCGTCCACCGAAGGGATGCCTCCAGCGGCCCGGCTCCCGTGGCGGGACGTCAGGGAGTGATCCGGTAGATGTGGTGGGAGTACTCGGCGGCGAAGGAGTCGGTGAACCTGCCCTGGGCGTCGACGGGGACCGTCCGGTTCTCGAAGAGGACCTCGGCGCGCCCGGCCCGCATCCCGCGCGGCAGGGTGAACGTGCGCCTGCCGGGGGCCGTGCCGGCGGCGGGCATCGCGAAGACGTAGTACGAGCCCCGGTGGTGTTTCAACATGGTGTCGAGGCCGGGGCCGAAGCGGTGCGCGTACGACTGGGTGTTCAGCACCGGGGCCAGCTGCCCGATGCGCCGGTTGACCTCGGCCACCGCGGGCCTGACCTTCTTCCCGCACTCCTCGCGCAGGACGTGCTGGGAGTGGCACGGCCCGCCGAAGTTGTGGTTGAAGTAGATGATGCCCCGGGCCTCGTGGATCAGCGAGCTCATGACCGCGCCCGTCACCTGCTGCGGCTGGACGGCCCGGGTGTCGTTCTCGGCCGGCCAGCCGACCTCGACGAAACCGTAGATCGGCTGGCGGCGGCCGTCCAGCGCGTCCAGCTCGCGCTGGCGGTCGAGGACGGCGCCGTAGTTGGCGGCCCTACGGCACCGGGAGACCGGCAGGGACAGGAAGTTCTTCCCGTCCAGGCAGACGCTCGCGCTGGTGTACCAGTAGATGTCGGACGAGACGACGTCGGTGAAGCGGTTGACGAACGTGGCGGCGTCCGTGTCCCGCTCCCACATCATCACGCCCTTGCCGTAGTTGGCGTAGTGCAGCCTGCCGTCGCCCTTCGGGACCTTCTCCTTGCGGGTGCGCATCACGGTGAAACCGCACCCCTTGTCCTCGGGGACGCACAGGGGCCCCTCGCCGGGGTGGTTGCCGGTCCATCCGGCGTCTCCGGCCTTCGCCCACATGTCGGCCTCGTCGTTGAGCAGCCAGCCCACCGTCTCCTTGCCGTAGCCGGGCAGTGGGACGCTCGTCAGCGCCGACATGCCGTTCTTCCGCACCAGCGCCATGTCGCTGGTCTCGGTCAGCTCCACGTAGGTGTTGATCCCGGCGGCCCGGTCCCTGTCCGCGTCGGCCTGGGTGATCACGGACTCGAACCAGACTCCCACTGGGAAGAACGACGGGTTCGTCCAGCCCGCCGCCGCCGGCGCGGCGAACCGCCCGTAGTAGGCGGGGCCGCCCTCCCACGGCACCCGCGCGGCCGTCGCGGGCGGACCCGCGGCCGACCACGCACCGGCCGTTCCCGAGAGGGCGCCCGCCGCCCGATCACGGCTTCCGGGCGCCTCGATCCAGGAGAGCCCGAGCACCGCCACCGACACCGAGACGGCTCCGGCCCCGACCAGCATCGGCAACGACCGCCTGGCCCGGCGTTCCGTCGTCTGCCCCTGATCCTCGGATCTCATGATCTCGTCCTCCTCATCGCGGGCCCGGTGACAGCTCGGCGAGCGCCATCAGCTGCGCGGCACGCGACGACCAGGAGGCACCGAGTACGGACCCTCGTATGATGTCCGCGGGCTGCAGGCCCCCGTCGCGCAACGTCGCACGAACAGCGTCGAGGAAAAGGTCGTCGTCGGTGGCGATCCTCACGCGATCGGCATAGTTGGCGAGTTCCTGGAAATCGGTGCTGACCACCGGCAGGCCCAGCGCGAGATACTCCTTGAGCTTGATCGGGTTCGAATGCCTGATCCACGGGTTGTCCAGCCACGGCATGATCGCGACGTCGAATCCCGATCCGTACGCGGGGATCTGCTCGTACGGCCGAAATCCGAGCCAGTGCACGTTCGGGTGGCGGGTGAGCCGCTCCATCGGGACGGTCGCGTCGCCGATCAGGACCAGCGAGACGCCGGGCAGCTCGACGGCGATCCGTTCGAGCAGGTCGAAGTCGACGAGATAGTCGTCCAGCGCGCCGAAGAAACCCACCCTCGGGCCGGGGATCGCGCGCAGGTCGGCGGGCTGCTCGCTCTCCGGGCGGCGCCGGAAGTGGTCGGTGTCCACGCCGTGGTCGAGGAAGTGCGCGCGGTCTCCGGTCACACCGCTCTCCTCGCCCATCAGCGCGGTGCTGACGTAGACCACGTGGTCGGAGCGCTCCAGCAGGCCGCGTTCCAGCGCCTCGATGGTCGGCCGGTCGGACTCGGGGAACGACGAGTGCCGGTCGGAGCGGTTGAACACCAGCGCCCGCCTGCGCATCGGCCGCACCACGTCCCACGCCGTGGGGATGGTCACCATGATCACGGGATGGCGCAGTCCCAGTGCCCGCGAGACGGCCAGCACCTGGGCCCGGACCAGTAACGCGTTCACCCGCCTGGCCAGCGGCGACCCGTAGAAGGGCAGCGGCAGCGGGGACATCACGTAGAAGCCGGGCAGCTCCCGCAGCGGCCTCCTGACGAGCATCGCGACGCTGCGCAGCTTGCGCCCGACGCGCCGCAGCACCTGCGTGGACCTGCCCGGCATCGGCATGCGCATCCCGATGCTGTTGACCACGAGGACCTTCCTGTGCGCGGCGACCGAGCGCATGAGCTGGAAGTCCGAGTGCGCCCGGTTGTGGTACCACCAGTCCTGCGCCGAGAAGCAGACGTAGCCGGGAGAGGCCGACGCCTCCTGGGCCGGGGACGCCTCCGTGGCCTGGGACCGGGAGGTCTCCTCGGTCCGGATCGAGGAGACCTCCGCGGTCCGGATCGAGGAGGCCTCCGCGGTCCGGGCCGGGGACGCTCCCTCCTCGCCGGGCAGGAGCGGCCACTCGCGCAGGGGGACCAGCTGGCGCAGGGCGGCCCGGTGCCGCCGCCCGCCCGCCCCGCCCCTGGCGACCGCGCGGACCAGCTCGTTGAGCCCGACGGCCAGCCGCATCAGCTGCCCGCGCGGTCGGCCGTACCGTTCCCGGTGCATCCGGACCCGGTTGGCCGACGACAGCGCCCACAGCCGGCTCGACGTGGACTGCTCGCCACCGAGGTGAACGGCCACGGCACGGGGCTCGTACCGGACGGCGAACCCCGCCTCACCCGCCCTGAGCATGTACTCGGTCTCCTCCGAGTACAGGAAGTAGCGCTCGTCGAGGGGGTCCAGGGCGTCCAGGCACGCGCGGGAGACCAGCCAGGCCGCACCGGCCACCCAGTCGACCGCCTGCGGCCTGTCGTAGGCGGCCGGGTCCACGACCAGCTCGCCGAGCGCCGGGATCCGTCCGGCCCGGTGCCCGCCCAGCAGCGCCTCCCCGAGCGCCCTCGGCACGGTGGGGCGCCTGCGCAGGGAGAGGTGGAGCGTCCCCGTCTCGCCGGTGAGGCGGGGGGCGGCGATCCCGGTTCCCGGCAGGGCGAGCGCCTGCCGGAGCAGGAGCACGGAGCCGGGCGCGAGCCGGATGTCGGGGTTCAGCACCAGCACGTCGCAGCCGTCCGCGGCGGCGATGCCCGCGTTCACCCCGGCGGCGAAGCCGGCGTTGCGCCCGGTCTGGATCACCTCGGCCTCGGGCGCGACCTCGCGCACCCGCTCGACGGTGTCGTCGGACGAGGCGTTGTCCACCACGACGACCCGCGCCGGACCGGCACCGGCCAGTGCCGCGTCGAGCGAGCGCAGGCAGCCCTCGACGACCTCGCCGCTCGAATACGTGACGATCACTACGGCCAGCGGGGGCCACGCTGGAACAGCCATGTCGGAGCCGTTTCTCGTGAGAGAGGACCGTGGCGGGAAGGTGGTCGCGCCGGCGGGCGGGGAATCGACGGGCACACGGAGCGCCTCGATCCCGGGCGCGGGATCGGCGGTCACGTGGAGCGCCTCGGACGCGGGATCGGCGGCCACGCCCAGTGGCTCGGACTCGTGATCGGCGGTCATGTGGAGCGCCTCGGACGCGGGGCCGGCGGTCACGCCGAGTGGCTCGGACGCGGGGCCGGCGGTCACGTGCGGCGCCTCGATGTCAGGCGGGTGCGCAGGGCGCCCGCGAGGAGGACGATCGCGAACGGCGCGTCGTCGCGCAGGTAGCGGCGGGCCAGGCGGCGCGGTTCCAGGGCGAGCCGGTACAGCCACTCGGCGCCCGCCCGCTGGACCGGCCCCGGGGCGCGGCTGAACCGCCCGGCCGCCATGGGGATCCCGGCTCCGCAGCCGAGGTACCAGGCGTCGGGCAGCTTCTCCCTGAGGGCCTCGATGACCCTTTCCTGTTTGGGGAAGCCCAGCCCGACGAGGACGAGGCCGGGTGCGGCGGCGGCCACCCCCTCGACCACCTCGCGGATCCCGTCCGGCGTGCTCTCGAACCCGAAGGGAGGCGAGCAGGTGCCCGCCACGCGCAGTCCCGGGCAGCGTCCGGCGAGGACCCGCGCCGCGTCCTCCGGCACGCCGGGCTCCCCTCCGAGCAGGTAGACCGAGCGGTTCTCGCGCGCGGCCCGTCCGGTCAGGGAGTGCACGAGCGCGGCGCCGGTGATCCTGCAGGGAACCGCCGACCCGGCGAGCCTCGACGCCCAGACCACCGGCATCCCGTCGGCGACCACGATCTCGGAGCGGGTGACGAGGTCCGCCAGGGCGGGGTCGCGCGTGGCGGCGCGGACGATGTCGACGTTCGCGGTGACGATCGCGCCGCCGCGCCCCCGTCGCCACTCGTCCGCCACGTGGTCGAGAAGCTCCGCCTCGCTGACCGCCATGACCTCGACGGCCCCGACCCGGACGCGCGCGAACCCCGCTCCGGACCTCTCAGGTGTACGCCGGTCGGCGCCGTTTCCCCCTTCTCCATGGCCGGGAGGTGCGGGAGTCGTAAAGATGGGCTCATGAGAGTCGAACGCGCCGAGATCGACGATGTCCTGCTCTTCGTCCCCACCTCGCACAGGGACGACCGCGGGCTGTTCACCCGCACCTTCGACGCGGCGCTCGCCGCCGCCCACGGGCTGCGGCCCGAGGCGTTCGTCCAGGACAGCCAGTCGCGGTCCCGGCTGGGGACGGTCAGGGCCCTGCACGGCCGGGGCGGCCGGGGGGAGGCCAAGCTCGTCCGGTGCGCTCGCGGGGCCGTGCACGACGTGCTCGTCGACGCCCGGCCGGGCTCGCCGACCTTCGGCCGCCAGATGTCGGTGGTTCTGGACGATGAGACGTTCGTTCACCTCTACGTTCCTCCTGGCTTGTTGCACGGCTATCAGGCACTGACCGATCAGGCCGACGTCTGCTACCGGATCGACCGGGAGCACGATCCCGCCGAGGACCTCGCCGTCCGCTACGACGACCCCGACCTCGGCATCCGGTGGCCGCTGCCGGTCACCGCGATCAGCGAGCGGGATCTGTCCGCGGGCTCCTGGGCGGATCTGCGCGCCCGGCTGGTCGGGTGACCTTCCCGACGGCCTCGACGGCCTCGACGGCCTTCTCGCCGACCTCCTCATCGGTCTCCTTCCCGAACTTCCCGGGCTCCCCGGGCTCCCCGCCGGACCTCTCCGGCGGCCGGACGACCTGAGCCCTCGGCTGCCGGGTGGCGCGCAACAGCGAGCCGGCGGCTCCGATGATCAGGAATGACAGGCCCGTCACGGTCGCGAACGAGCGCAGGTCGAACGTGGCCGCCCCGACCAGGGGGACGACCAGGCACGCGGCCAGGGTCAGCCCCAGGTCCCGTACGGCGGGGTCGGAGCTGAGGCGGCGGACGCGCAACGCCGCCCAGATACCGGTCAGGAAGATCCCGGAGAAGGCGGCCACGCCGATGACCCCGGTCTCCACCAGCGACAGGATGTACTGGTTGTCGAAGATCAGGTGCTTGGGCGCGTACCAGGTGCCCAGCCCCCTGCCGACCCAGAAGTGGTTCCCGATCTCGGCGGCCGCCACCGCGTAGTCATGGGTCCTGTACTGGATGCTCGAATCGCTGGACAGGCTGGTGAACAGCCCGAGGAAGACGCTCATCAGGCCGGGCACGGCCACCTTCATCCCCACCAGGAAACCCGCGCCGCCGAGCGCCGCCCACAGCCTCCTGCGCGCGGGCCACCCGGCGACCAGTACCACGCCGACGACGGCGAGCCCGAGGACCGCCGACCGCGACACGGAGAACATCAGCCCGGTACCGATCAGCGCGCAGCACACCCACCACCGCAGGGAGGGCTCCCCCCGGTCGCGGGCGCCGAACGCGTAGTGCAGTGCGAGAGGAGTGATCATCGCGCAGACGACGCCGAGCTCGATGGGATGTCCCGTGGTGGCCGCGACCCGGCGCAGGGTGTTCCGTTCGAGGATCGCCGGCAGATCCGAGGTGAACCGGAAACCGGGAAAGGCCAGGTACTTCGTCAGGTCGAATTCGAGCACGAACTGGAGCGCCGCGATGACCCCGACGGCCGCGCCGGAGATCACGAGACATCTCAGGACGAAGTCCAGCCGCTCCCGGCCCCGGGTGCCGTCGCACGCCCCGAGACCGATGCCCACCGTCGCCACGACGAGGACGATGCTGTGGTCGGCCATGTCGAGCTCGTCGGGCGGGAGGTAGGCGGCGCTGGCGTACCCGTAGGTGGCCAGCATCGCCGCGGTGTACGCGAACAGGGCGGTGCGTACGGGGTTGGAGCCCTTGGCCGCGCCGAGCGTGGTGGTGAGCTGCGCGCAGAACCACCACAGCGCGGCGAAGAGGCCGACCGCGTCGGCGGGCGTGAGCGAGAAGGGCAGGCCGCGGAAGACCAGCCGCGCCGGAGACAGCATCAGGACCACCGCGAACGCGGCGGCGAGGGTGGCCCCGTCGGCACTGCGGAGACCGGGGCGGTCCAGGGAGGCGACGGACACGGGGGCCGGATCCCCGGTGGGGACCTCGGTGGGAACCGTGCCGGAGACCGTGGGTGCCGTGGGTGCCGTGCGGGTCACGGGAGTTCTCACCTCCGCAGGAGGGAGGGCTCGGCGGGCAGCCCGGGCGCCGGCACGGGCCTCCCGCGTCTCCGCTTCCGGGCGTCCAGGAAACTCTCCAGGGAGAACACCGCGGCGAGGCTGGCGAGCACCCCGAGAAGCAGTGCGGCGGCGGCCCCGCGCGTCTTCCCCCCGCGCTGGGGTTGCGGCTCCGTCGGCGGCACCATCTCGTCCATCGTGATGTAGGTCGCCAGGGGCGCGTTGAGCTGCCTCTGCCGACCGGCCAGCTCGATCCTCGCGCGGTCCCTGACCCGCGTCACGATGTCCCGCGCCCCGGCCGGCGACATGCTCGTGCCCTCGATGTACACGAACGGCCCGCCGTCCAGCGCCTCCGGATTGGTGCTGCCGTTGGTGGCCGTGAAGGTGGTGTCACCCTCGGGCCGCACGCCGAGCGACTCCGCCGTCTCCGGCGCGCTGATCACCTGGATGAGGATCGAGGCGGACATGCTCAGGCCCCAGTCGAAGTTCAGCAGGGGGTTGGTCAGCCCGTTGGGACGCTCGGGGTCGCTCGGCAGGCTTCCCCCGGTGGGCGGGATGGTCAGCACGAGCACCGCGTTCGAGACGTAGAGCGTGGGGATCGACGAGTAGACGCCCAGCGCGGCGCCGATGGACAGCAGGAACGCCGGCAGGGCGACGTACCAGCGCCGTAACACGATGAGCACGGTCCCCCAGAAGTCCACGCGTTTCCTCTCGTCTGCCTGTCGCGGTCGCCGTCAGAGCGACGTACCGGCGCCGTACGCCTGTCGCGGTCGTCTGCCTGTCGCGGTCGTCTGCCTGTCGCCGTATGCCTGTCGCGGTCGCCTGCCTGTCGCCGTCTACGTGTCGTCGTCCACTTGCCGTCCTCGTCCAGGTGTCGCCGAGGGCGCCGGGGACATCGCCTCCACCGGGTACACGGTGATCGGCGGCTCGGGGACACCCCTGCCGTCACGACCTCCACGCCCCCTGCCGCCCCCGCCCGCACGGTTCCTACCGCCCCCGCCGCCCTTACCGTCCCTGTCGCCCTTGTCGCCCTTGTCGGTTGCGGGCTCCCCGCCTTCCCCGCCTTCCTCGCCGTCCTCGCCGTCCTCGTGCTCCCGGCCCTTTTCCGGAAGGTCGTCGGGATGCGCCTCGTCGGACCGGCCTGCCGGGGGCGGGGCAGTGGCCGCTTCCGTGGCCGCTTCCGTGGCCGTGGCCGCTTCCGTGGCCGTGGCCGTTTCCGTGTCCGGCCGGGGCTCGCCGGGCCGCCCGCCGCCGGACCTCCGCCGGAACACCCTCCGTCGCTCCACGGCGTACACCGCGCCGAGGCCGAGCAGGACGACGGCGAACGCCGCCCCGCCCGCGGCCTGCCAGGTGCCGCTCCGGTCCATCGCGGGGTAGCCGGCGGGCACCACCTCGACGAACCCGATGAAGGTGGAGCGGGGGGCGCCGAGCACCTCCTGCCTGCGGACCAGCTCGGTCCTGAGGCGGAACTGGGTCCTGGCCATGACGGCACGGGTGACCTCGGCGGAGTCGCTCTCCACCTCCACGTACACGAACGGGCCGTTCATGAGGATGCCCAGCATGCTGGGGTTGGTGCGCCCGTCGTTGATCGTGACCTCGACGGGACCGTCCTTCACGATGCCCAGTTCCGTCGCGACCGCCTCGGTGTTCATGGACAGGATGAGGATGCCGGCCGTGGTCCTGAGGCCGTCGCTGAACTGCAGCAGCGGGTTGGTCCGCCCCGGCCGCTTGGCCGGGTCCGTCGTTCCCCCCGCGGGGGGCGTGGTCAGCACCATGGAGGCGCTCGACACGTAGCGCGGGGGCACCAGGGAGAAGACGACCACGGCGGCGAGGAGCGCCAGGCCGAACAGCGGAAACCCGACCCGCTTCCTTCTGGCGAGGTCGAGGATGGTCTTCCAGAACTCCACTACGTCGTCCCCGCTCCCCCGAGCGCGCCAGACGCCCAGGACACGATGCGTATTGGTCGCAGCACACGAACTCCTTGTCACTACGGACGTCACCACGGACGTCACCGCAGGCGTCACCACGGATGTCACGGCGTAACGGCGTCACGGCGATGTGGCGGTGGCCGGGGTCCGCGGCTCACCCGACCCTGATCAGGGCCTCCGCCTCGTACTCCAGCGCCAGCTCCTCCGGCATCGGGTCGAGGTCGGAGGAGCGGACGAAGTCACGCAGGGTGGTACCGGTGCACTCCGCGTCCACGTTGCGGGCGCCGCGGCGGGTGCGCACGTCGTCGATGTGCACCGTGCGGAAGTCGATGCTGAAGCGGGTCCTGCCCGAGGTGTTGGGCACCGTGGAGTGCAGCTGGGCGCCGGAGAACACCATGACGCCCCCCGGCTCCGGCACCACCCGCACCTGCGGGTCGAGCACGACGGTCTCCTCGGGGCGGGGCTGGTCCCTGGTGTCGCCGCGCACGTGCTGGGCGGCGGTGAGCCGGCTGGTCCTGTTCCACTCCGCGTAGTCGTAGCGGGCGCTGCCGTTGCGCACCGGGCTGCCGAAGTACTGGGGATGGAAGGCCATCACGTTCTCCGGGACCACCTCGTAGACGGGGATCCACCAGTTGAGCTGGTTGAACGGGGCCGAGTACCAGCAGTCGCGATGGGGATGGAAGGCGTAGGAGATGCCGGAGGTGAGGTAGTCGTGGGAGGTGGAGGTGCGCAGCCGGGGCACGTCGAAGTAGGTGCGGTCCAGGTCGCAGCCCAGTTCCGCGAGCACCGCGGGCAGCAACTCCTTGCACCGGGGGTGATGGATGAACCGGGGCTTGAGACGGGCGAGCAGGTCGGCGAACTCCTCGACCGGCATGTCGAACTGGGCGGTCTCGGGATCGCGCTCGCCGAACGCCTCGGTGATCAGTTCCCTGGCGAAGGCGGCCAGCTGGGCGGAGGCGGGCGTCGCCGAGTAGACGAAGACCTGCCCCCGGTAGAGCTGCTCCCTGCGCGTGTCGTCGTCCACCACACTGTTGGAGAAGACGGTGGTCACGGGGTTCTCCCTTCTGGAATCACTGGTGTCGGATCGAAGGACATCTCTCACCGCCCGCCGGGGACGAGCCCCGAGGCGATGAGCGCGAGCCTGCGGCCCCGGCGGGCCGCGGTGAGCCGCTGGCGGCGCGCGTACATGCCGAGGACGGCCGCGCGGGCACGGCGGCGCTGATCGGCGGTGAGATCGGCTCCCCGCAGCCAGCGGAACAGCTCCCCGCACTGCAGGACGGTGGAGCAGCGGGCCCGCCAGGGCGGCACGTCGAGGCGGCGGGCGATCGCGGACAGGGTGTCGTGCTTCCAGTTGCGGTGGGCGAGGACCTCGGGGACGTGCCCCCACGGCCCGGCCAGCGCGAGCTTCGCCGCGAACACCTCGTCCTCGCGCAGCATGTTGCGCCGCGGGATCCTCGCCAGCGGGTCGCGCCGCAGCGTGCCGTACAGCGGGTCGATGAGCAGGTGGCTCTCGTTGAGCAGTCGCAGCATCTCGGCGAACCGCTCGACCGGGTCGTCCGAGGACAGCCCGGAGCCGTCGAGGGGAGCGGTGGTGACGGTCCCGTCGGGCCCGGTGTAGGCGACCTGCGTGGTGACCAGGACGAGCCGGTCGTCCTCCGCGAACGCCTGGAGGGACCGGGAGACGCACGCGGGCTCCAGCCGGTCGTCGTCGCCGACCCAGCGGAAGAACGTGCCCTCGACCAGCTCGGTCGTACGGACGAAGTTGTCGAACAGGCCCACGTTCTCCGGGTGCCTGCGGTAGACGATCCGGCGGTCGGTCGCGGCCAGGTCGCGGCAGATCTCCTCGGTGCCGTCCGTGGACGCGTTGTCGGAGATCACCAGCTGGAGGCGCTCGTGGTCCTGGCCGAGCACCGAGCGGATCGCGCCCTCGATCCGCCCGGCCCCGTTGCGCACGGGAAGCACGATGGACACCAGCGTGTCGGAGTTCTCCATCCGGTCTCTCCTTTCGTGGATCCCGTGGATTCCGCGGGGCCTTCAGGTCTGGCAGGTCTTGCGGGTCTTACGGGTCTGGCAGGTCTTGCGGGTCTTACGGGTCTGGCAGGTCTTGCGGGTCTGGCAGGTCTTGCGGGTCTGGCAGGTCTTGCGGGCGGTCAGCGGGCGCGGGCGAGGACCGCCCGCGCGCCGAGCCGTCTGAGCCGCGCCGCGGGTACGGCGATCAGGAGGTACGCGAGCAGTCCCCCGCCACCGGCCACGCAGAGCTGGACGAGCGCGGAGCCGGCGGTCATCCCGCCCGCCACCGCCCCACCGGCCACCCCGCTCGTCAGGCCGGCGAGCGTCACCGTGACGACCGCCGCGACCGCGGCCCCCAGCAGCGGGCGGACGAGGGCGGGCAGGACGGGCGCCAGGCGCACCCCCGCGCGGCCCAGCACCAGGGCCGCCACCGGCAGGGCGACCAGGACACCGGCCAGCGCGTGCCCGATCGCCGCGCCGCGGATGCCGTACCAGTGCGTGCCCGCCCACAGCGCGGGCACCAGCGCCACGGCCCAGCCGAGGTTCATCCACACGGTCGCCCTGGTGGCGCCCGCCGAGGTGAGGATGTCGAAGGCGAGGGAGGTGAGCATCCGCACGACCATCAGGACCGCCAGCAGCGCCAGGACCCCGGCGGCCGGGGCCCACTTCTCGCCGTAGAGGAACGCCACGATCGCCGGGGCCAGCGTGGCCGTCACCACGGCGACCGGCAGGACGAACGCCACCAGCAACGGCACCGAGCGCTGCACCCCCAGCGACAGAGCCTCCGGCCGCTGCTCGGCCAGCCGCGAGAAGCTGGGCACGGTCACGTACCGCAGGGCGGTGCCGATCACGCTGGGCACCCAGCTGGAGACGTTGAACGCCAGCAGGTAGAAGCCGAGGGCGACGGGGCCGAGCACGGCGCCGACGATGACGTAGTCGGCGTTCATCAGCACCGCCTCGATGCCGAGCCCCAGGGCCAGCGGCGCCCCGAACCGCAGGAGCCTGACCGCTACCTCCCGGTCGAAGCCGAGGCGGAACGGCAGCCCGGCCCAGGCGAACACCAGCGCGCCGGTGACCGTGTTGGCCGCCACCTGCCCGACGGCGAAGCTGTAGGCGCCGGCGCCGTTCGCGGCGAGCGTAACGGCCACCCCCGCGTTGACCAGCGAGCCCGCGATGTTGGCCTTGGTCAGCCTGTCGTGCCCGAACCCGCGCATCAGCGAACCCGCCCGCACGGCGGTGACGCCGTCGATGAGGATGACCGCGGTGAGCAGCCGGACCACCGGGGTGGCCTCCGCGCTGCCCGCCAGCTCCGCGAAGTACGGGGCCACCACCCAGAAGATCCCGTACATCCCGGTGCTGAACGCCACGGCCATGACCGTCGCGGTCGGCGCCATGTCCTCGACCCTGCCCCGCCACTGCACGGTGGCGGCGATGATGCCGACGTCGTTGACGTGCATGACGAAGGTGGTCGCGGCGAGCGCGATGGCGTAGAGGCCGAAGTCCTCCGGCACGAGCAGCCGGGCGAGCACCAGTCCCATGACGAAGGTGGTCGCCTTCGTCCCCAGGTTGCCCAGGAGACTCCAGCGCAGCCCGCGACCGGCCTTCCTGCCGATCGTCCCGACCTGCTCACCGTCCGTGCCGACACCACCGGCCCCACCGGCCGTGCCGGTCTCGCCGCCCGTCTCGGGGGACGGCCCGCTCACCTGGGCTCCTCGACGCGTTCGAGCCAGATCTCCCGCCAGAACGGGACGAACTCGCGCGGGCAGCTGACGTTGTACGCGCCCGCGCAGACGACGCCCTCCAGGACGATGCAGGGGTTCTTCATCCGCAGCATCCGGCCGGTCTTCTCGTCCAGGCACCTCTCGACGCGGGCGCTCACCCGCGCGACGTGGCCGCAGTAGCGCGACATCTCCTCCTCGAACCCCATGCCGCGGTTGAGCAGGCCGTCGTTGAGCGTCTTGAGGATCTCCTCCTTGGACTTGACCCTGACGAGCTCCCCCGGCCGCAGGTCCAGGGTGAGCGTCGGGGTGGTCGGCCCGGCCTCGCCCCTGACGAACCCCCAGCGCATCCCGCCCCTGATCCACAGCCACCTGGGCAGGAACCGCTTGCTCGCCTGCTGGAAGCGGTTGAACAGCCCGACGAGGAACGAGCGCAGCATCCAGGTCACGCCCACATTCCCGGTGCGCACGTCGGCGACGTACTGCCCGACGTCCTTGAACGGCAGGCAGGTGGGCGCGGCGCGCAACAGCTCGGTCGCCTGGCAGGAGAAGCGTTCCTCCCCGTCGGGGCCGGGCTCCTTCCTCGTGGCGGCCTGCAGGATCGGCAGCAGGGGCCTGCCCGCCGCGAGACCGACCGTGACGGGAGGAGCGGGGGAGTCCGGGTCCACCCGCCTGAGCCAGGACTCCTTCCAGTAGAACTGGCAGGCCGTCTGGCAGCCGCCGTGCGCCTGGCCGTCGCAGCGGGCCCCGGTCAGGTGGACGGCGCGCTCCATCCGCCGCATGCCGCTGCCGCTGATCGTGTCGCAGAGCTTGTGCGCCACCTTGTGCACCGTGAGCCGCCGCCCGCAGAAGGCCAGCATCTCCGGCATGAAGGGCAGCTCGTCCAGCTCCCCCTTCCCGTCCAGCGTGGCCATGATCTCGGCCTCGCTGCGCACCTCCACCGTCTCGCCGACCCGGAGGTTGAGTGCCCCGCCCGCCCGGGAGCCCGCCCTGGAGCCCGCCCTGGAGCCCGTCACGACCTGGAACCGCGTCACAGCGAACACTCCTTGAGAAGTCCAGAACCGCGAAGGGCCCGTGCCGCCTCCGCCACGGCACCGAAGGGAAGATCGGACCGTTCCGCGATGTCCAGGAGGCTGTGCCTCCCGTCGGAGAGGTTCAGCACCCACAACATCGCCATCTGGGCCTCCTTGGTGTCGCTGCGCCCGCCCAGCGACCCGTACAGGCCCCGCCTGCCCAGCTGCGGTTCCCCGTACGGGCTGAGGTTGAGGTAGGCGCGGTCGTCCTCCAGCACCCGGGTGACCTCCCAGCAGGTCTCCAGGGTGTCGGCCATCGCCTCGGGGGAGACGAAGTCCGGGTCGTCGGCGGAGGTGTGGTACTCCGGGTAGCCCGCGTACGGGGTCCTGGTGAGCGAGCCGACGGGCAGGTCGAAGCCCGGCGAGCAGAACTGCCGCTCGTCGTAGCCGTACGGGGAGAAGTCCACGACCGTGTGGGGACGCCCCGAGGTGCGCAGGACGTGCCGCACCGCCCTGTCGATCTCGGCGTCGCCCCGCCTGCTGCGCTTGTACGTCAGCGGGCCCCGGTCTCCCGCGCAGGCCAGCACCAGGCCGTGTTTGATCCGCCCGGTGCGCTCCCGGTTGCGCGCCAGCCAGGTGATCGCGCCGATGGTGCCCGGCGCGAACAGGAAGCGGTAGGTGTACCACGGGTCGGCCCCGGCCAGCCGCCGGGCGAGCCGGACCGCCACCGCGACGCCCGCCAGGTTGTCGTTGGCCAGCGAGGGGTGGCACACGTGGCAGGAGACGAGCACCTCCTCGGCGACCCTGCCGGGCACCACGTGCTCGCCGTAGGTCAGGTGCCCGTCGGCGAGCGTCGAGTCGATCATGACCTCGTACGGCCCGTCGGGGAGGCCCTCCAGGGTGTCGTGGGCCAGGCAGAAGCCCCACGTCTCCGCGTAGTAGCTGGTGCGGTACGGGACCAGGGCGGGCTGGTCGGGGAGCGTGTGCAGGTGCCCGCGCAGCTCGTCCAGGGTCATGGTGGCCGACACCGGGACGCTGTAGCCGACCACGTGCAGGTTCGAGGCGGCGAAGTCGACGACCCTGGCCCCCGAGGCGTCCTTGACGTACGCGTCGCGGATGTTCCACTCCCTGGGGACCGTCCAGTCGAGGACCTGGGTGCCCGTCGGCACCTCGCGGACCTGCATGCGGAGGGACTCCCCGACGATCTCCAGGGTGCGGCGCACGCCGTCGCCGGTGATGCTCCTGCAGAGCGGGTAGAGCCGCTCCACGAGGTCCCGCATCTCGCGGGCCTCGTCCCCGCTCCCCGCCCCCGGCGCCTCGCCGCCTCCCGCCTCCGGCGTCTCGCCGCCGCGCCCCGCCCCTGATGCCTCGCCGCCGTTGTCATCCGTCACCGCGCACCGCCCCGCGTGGCCGCAGCGCCCCGTCGACGGTTCCGGCCTCGCGACGGGCCGACAGCCACGCCAGCCTGGTGAAGTGGCGCCGGAAGCCGTCCTCGGTCAGGCCGAACCGCCCGTACGCCTCGACGAGCTCGACCGCGCCCGCCTTCACCGTCCACAGCGCCCGGTAGCCGAGGAGCGCGTCCCGGATCCGGGAGAAGTCGACCCGGTAGGAGCGCGGGTCGGCCCCGGTCTCCCCGGTGATCACGACCCGGGAGCCGGGCACCGCCTCGGCGACCTCGGCGGCGATCTCCGCCACCGTCACGTTGTTCTCCTCGGTGCCGACGTTGAAGGCCCTGGCGTGGACGGCGTCGCGCGGGGCGGTCAGCGCCATGGCGAAGGCGTTCGCGATGTCGGCGGCGTGCACCAGCGGGCGCCACGGGGTGCCGTCGGACAGCACCCTGACCTCGCCGGACAGGAGCGCGTGGCCGACGAGGTTGTTCAGCACGATGTCCGCGCGCAGCCTGGGCGAGAACCCGAACGCGGTGGCGTTGCGCAGGAACACCGGGCTGAAGTCGTCGTCGGCCAGCTTGAGCAGGTCGTTCTCCACCCGGACCTTGGAGTCGGCGTACGGGGTGACCGGGCGCAGCGGCGCGTCCTCGTCGACCAGGTCCGAGCCGGAGGCGCCGTAGACCGAGCAGGTGGAGGCGTACAGGAACCGGCGCACGCCCGCGTCGCGGGCCAGCCGGGCCAGCCGCACCGCGGCGCGGTGGTTGATGTCGTAGGTCAGCTCGGGCGCCAGCGCGCCCAGCGGGTCGTTGGACAGGGCGGCGAGGTGCACCACCGCGTCCACCCCCGCCAGGACCTCGGGAGTGACGTCCCGCAGGTCGACGGCGTGTCCGGGCGGGTCGTCGGGCGCGGGGCCCAGGACGCATCCGGCGAAGAGCCCGGAGTCGAGCCCGGTCACCTCGTGGCCCGCGGCGGCGAGCACCGGGGCCATCACACTCCCCAGGTAGCCCTGGTGCCCGGTCAGCAGCACGCGCATCCGGTTCAGCCTCCAGCCAGGTCGAAGATCAGCTTGTTGACGTGGAACGCCTCGGCGTAGCGGGCGTGGCACTCGATCCCGCGGATGCGGGCCAGCCCCAGGAACGCCTCGCGGTCGAACCAGGAGCGGTGACGCTGGGAGGGGTAGTGGCGGTGCAGCAGGCCCACCTTCGCCTCGGCCACCTCGGGCGTGAGCGGCTGGTAGGCCGAGGGCCGCCCGAGGTCGCCGTCCCACTTGGCGATCTCGTAGCCGAGCACCTGGTGGTCGCGGAAGGCCGTGGGCACCAGCCTGGCCAGGCCCCGGTGGTCCTGGTGGGCGTCGGCGGGGTTCGGCGCGAGCAGCAGGTCGGGGTCGGTGCGCTCCCGCAGCTCCTCCACCGCCTCCTTCGCCTCCTCCCAGCGCGCGGGCAGCCGCCCGTCGGGCAGTTTGAGCACGGTGAGCCGCAGGTCGGCGCCGGGACAGAACGCGGCCAGCGCGGCGCGTTCCTCGTCCTCCCGCTCGGTCCCGCCGCCGGAGAGCACCAGCGCGTCCACCTGGACGCCGGGGCGCGCGGAGCAGAGGGTGAGCAGGCTGCCGCCCGCCCCGATGGCGAGGTCGTCGCAGTGCGCGGCGAGCAGCGCGATCCGGCCCGTTCCGGCCGGCCGGAAGCGGATCACGTGACCGTCACCGCCGCGTGCCCTCCTCCGAGCACCGCCGCGGACCCGTACCCGAGCGCCGCTTCGCGCTCCGGGACCGTCACAGGCCCGGGTACGGGCACCGGCGCCCGCTCGCGCTCCCACAGCGCCCAGGGGCGGTCGCCGCGCGAGTAGGCCTCGTCGAGGGCCACCCGCTCCTTGACCGTGTCGGTCGGCCGCCAGTAACCGCGGTGCGGGTAGGCGAGCAGCCTGCCGCGCTTGGCCAGCTCGGCGCAGCCGTCCGCGACCAGGTCGCCACCCTCCGGGATGTGGTCGAAGATCTCCTGGCGGAGCACGAAGTATCCGCCGTTGACCCAGAGCGGCATCTCGCTGACCGGCGTGATCCCCCCGACCGTGCCGCGCTCCCCCAGCTCGATGCAGTGGAAGGTGTCGGCGGGCGGGACCACCATCATCGACGCGCCCGCGCCCGACCGGGTGAAGCGGTCGACGATCTCCGGCAGCGGCGCGTCGGTGAGCACGTCGGCGTAGTTGGCCAGGAACATCTCCTCACCGTCCAGGTGGTCGCGGACCCGGCGCAGCCGCTCGCCGATCGGCGACGCGATCCCGGTCTGCACGAACGAGATCGACCAGTCGGAGATGTCGGTGGACAGCAGCTCGACCCTGCCCCCGCGCAGCACGAAGTCGTTGGACGTCGTCTCCTGGTAGTTCAGGAAGAAGTCCTTGATGTGGTGCGCGCCGTACCCCAGGCAGAGGACGAACTCGGTGTGCCCGAAGTGCGCGTAGTAGCGCATCACATGCCAGATGAGCGGCCGGGGCCCCACGAGCTGCATGGGCTTGGGCACGTCACCGGGGGTGCCGGTGCGCATCCTGGTGCCGTATCCGCCGCAGAAGAGGACGACCTTCACGGGTTCACCTCGACGATCTCCAGGTTGGGGATGGGGAAGACCAACCGGCCTCCCCAGGCGTGCACGAAGGACAGCTGGCCGACGAGTTCCTCGCGGAGGTTCCACGGCAGGACCAGCACGTAGTCGGGCCGCTCCTCGGCGAGCCGCTCGGGCGGCAGGATCGGCACGCGCGTGCCGGGGGTGAACCTGCCGTGCTTGTACGGGTTGCGGTCGACGGTGAAGGGGAGCAGGTCGGGCCGGATGCCGCAGTGGTTGAGCAGGGTGTTGCCCTTGCCCGGCGCCCCGTAGCCCGCGACGGTCCTGCCCTCGCGGGCGGCGTCGAGCAGGAAGCCCAGCAGGTCGCGTCGCACCCGCGCCACCCGCTCGCCGAACTCGGCGTACCCGGACAGCTCGTGCAGGCCGGCGGCCTTCTCCGCGGCGAGCAGCGCGGCCACCCGCTCGCCCGGCTCGCCGACGGCCTCTTCCGGCCTGGCCCACAGGCGGATCGAGCCCCCGTGCGTGGGCAGCGACTCGACGTCCACGAGGGCGAGCCCGCCGGTGGCCAGGGCGCGCTGGGCGGAGGCGACCGTGTAGTACTGGAAGTGCTCGTGGTAGATCGTGTCGTACTGGTTATGCTCCATCAGGGTGAGCAGGTGCTGGACCTCGATGGAGACCCAGCCGTCGTCGGCCACGAGGGCGCGCAGCCCCCGGGTGAACCCGACGACGTCCGGGATGTGGGCGTAGACGTTGTTGGCCACCACCAGGTCGGCGGGCCCGTGCTCCGCGCGCACCGAGGCGCCGGTCTCCGGGCCGAGGAACGCCGTGAAGGTCGTCACCCCGGCCTCCCTGGCCGCCCGGCCGACGTTCTCCGACGGCTCGATCCCCAGGCACCGGATGCCCCGCTCGACGACGTGCCGCAGCAGGTACCCGTCGTTGCTGGCCACCTCGACCACGAACGACCCGGCCCCCAGCCCCAGCCGGTCGGCCGCCCCGCGCACGAACTCCCGCGCGTGCTCCACCCACGAGGTGGAGTACGAGGAGAAGTAGGCGTACTCGGTGAAGGTCTCCTCCGGCGTGATCATCGGCGGGATCTGCGCCAGCCAGCAGCCGGTGCAGACCCGCAGGTGCAGCGGGTAGGTGACCTCGGGCTCCTCCAGCTGCCGCTCGGTGAGGAACCGCTCGCAGGGCGGTGTCGCCCCGAGGTCGACGACGCTGGCGAGGCTCGTCGAGCCGCACAGCCTGCAGGTTGTCATGAATGCGCTCCCTCGCCGCGTGACGCGGTCCGACGGTTCTCCGACTGGGTCGTGCTCGTGCCGCTAGCCCGCCGCGAGCACACGGGACTCCCTCAGCGCCTCTCGCCAGTGCCGCATCGGCGGCAGCCCGGTCGCGCGCCCGCCGTCGTCCCCGAGCACGCTGTACGCGGGCCGGGGCGCGGGGCGCGGGAAGTCCTTGGAGGAGACCTCGGTCACCCGGGCGGGATCGGCGCCGAGCAGCGTGAAGACCTCCCTGGCCAGGCCGTACCAGCTCGTGTGGCCCGAGTTGGTGGCGTGGTGGACGCCGGGCGGCGCCCCGCTCCCGGCCAGGGCGACGATCCTGGCGGCCAGGTCCCCGGCCCAGGTGGGCTGGCCGAACTGGTCGCCGACGACGTCGGGGGCGGCCCCCTCCCTCTCCAGGCGGGCCATCGTGCGGACGAAGTTGTGGCCGGTCGCGGCGTACAGCCAGGCGGTGCGCACCACGTAGCCGCCGCGCGGCAGCACCTCCAGAACGGCGCGCTCGCCCGCCAGCTTGGTCCTGCCGTACGCGTTGACCGGGCAGGGCCGCGCGTCCTCGGGGTAGGGGTCCAGCGCGGTGCCGTCGAAGACGTAGTCGCTGGAGGGCTGGATCATCCGCGCGCCGGCGAGCCCGCACGCCTCGGCGAGCGCGCGCACCCCGGTGCCGTTGACGGCGAGCGCCTCGTCCTCTCGCGTCTCCGCCTCGTCGACGGCGTTCCACGCGGCGCAGTTCACCACGACGTCGGGGCCGTGGGACGTGACCAGGCGGCGCACGGCGGAAGTGTCGCGAAGGTCCAGCTCCTGCCTGCCGAACGCGAGGACGGGCCGCCCCTCGGCGCGCAGGCGGGCCGTCAGTTCGGTTCCGAGCATGCCGGAGGCACCGATGATCATCCAGCGGGTCATCCGGCCTTCCCTCCCCGCCCGCCCGCCGCACCGGCCGAGCCCACCGCACCCACCGCATCGACGGAACCCGTCGAACCCACCGCGTTCACCGCACCCGCCGAACCCGCCGAACCCGCCGAGCCGGGCGGGCCCACGCCGCCCGGCGGCGAGCCGTCACCCGCCTCCTCCACGGCGGCCTCCCACCAGCCCGGGTTGTCCTCGTACCAGCGGACCGTCTCCGTCAGGCCCCGCTCGAACGGCACGGACGGCCGGTAGCCGAGCGCGCGGAGCCGGGAGTCGTCCAGGGAGTAACGGCGGTCGTGCCCCTTGCGGTCGGGGACGCGCTCGACCATGTCCCAACCGGCGCCGCAGGCCTCGAGGAGCCGGGCGGTGAGCTCGAGGTTGCTCAGCTCCGCCGTGCCGCCGATGTGGTAGACCTCCCCGCACTCGCCGCGCTCGGCGACGAGGCGGATGCCCGCGCAGTGGTCGTCGACGTGGACCCAGTCGCGGACGTTGCCGCCGTCGCCGTAGAGCGGGACCCTGCGACCTCGCAGGAGGTGGGTGACGAAGCGCGGGATCAGCTTCTCCGGATGCTGGCGGGGACCGTAGTTGTTGCCGCAGCGCGTGATGGAGACCGGCAGGCCGTGGGTGACCGCGTACGCCTGGGCGACCATGTCGCCGCTCGCCTTGGCCGCGGAGTAGGGCGAGCGCGGGCTGAGCGGCGCGCTCTCGTCCCAGGAACCCCTGTCGATCGACCCGTACACCTCGTCGGTCGAGACCTGCACCACCCGCGGGGTGCCCGCGTCCAGGCAGGCCTGCATCAGCGCCTGCGTGCCGAGGACGTTGGTCCGTACGAAGTCGGCGGCACCGTCGATCGACCGGTCGACGTGGGACTCGGCGGCGAAGTTGACGACGAGGTCGTGCCCGGGGACCAGGCCGGCCAGCAGCTCGCCGTCGCAGACGTCGCCGTGCACGAAGGCGTGGGGCGTCCCCTCCAGGTTCGCCGGGTTTCCCGCGTAGGTGAGCTTGTCGAGGACCGTCACGGCGGCCCCGCTCGCGGCGACCACGCGGGCGAAGTGGGAACCGATGAAACCAGAACCACCGGTGACCAGGACTTTCATCGAATACCTCCAGCGTGGAGACTCCGGGGTTCGGTCTCGGGAGAAACATCGGGAGAGAACGTGGGGAAAACCTTGAGGAAGGCGTTGGGGGAGGTCTCGGGGGAGGTCTCGGGGGAGGCGTGTCCGCGCGGACGGGGACCCTCCGGCTCCAGCCGTGGGATGGGTGTCAAGAACTGATCTGGACCTTGCTGTGATCGCCCAGCACGAGACGGTGGGCTCTGGGGGTGGTGGGGGCGGGGGTGACCTCGACGTCGTGGCCGATGAGGGACGCCTCGATCCGCGAGACTCCGGCGATCGAGGACCTGGGCAGGACGATCGAGTACTCGATCTCGCTGCCGCTGATCGCGCAGCCTTCGGCGATCGAGGTGAAGGGGCCGATGTAGCTGTCGCGGATCCGGGCTCCGGGACCGATGATCGCGGGCCCGACGACGCGGGACCGCTCGATCACCGCGCCCTTCTCGACGACCACCCGGCCGATCAGCTGGCTGGCGTCGTCGACCAGGCCGTCCACCCGGGGCTCCAGGGACTCCAGCACCAGCCGGTTGACCTCCAGCATGTCGGTGACGTTGCCGGTGTCCTTCCAGTAGCCGGAGATGACGGAGGACTCGACCCTCCGCCCGTCGGCGATCAGCCGGTGGACGGCGTCGGTGATCTCCAGCTCTCCTCGCCACGAGGGCTTGAGCTCGGCCACCGCCTCGTGGATCGCGGCGGTGAACAGGTAGACGCCGACCAGGGCGAGGTCGCTCTTGGGGACGGGCGGCTTCTCCTCCAGCCCGATCACCCGGCCGGTGACGTCGAGTTCGGCGACCCCGAACTGCCGGGGGTCCCTGACCCTGGTGAGCATGATGTGGGCGGCGGGCCGCTCGCGGGTGAAGCGTTCGACGACGTCGTCGATGCCGCCGACGATGAAGTTGTCGCCGAGATACATGACGAAGTCGTCGTCGCCGAGGTAGTCGCGGGCGACGAGCACCGCGTGGGCCAGGCCCAGCGGCGCCCGCTGGCGGATGTAGGTGACCTCCAGGCCGAACGCGCGGCCGTCGCCGACGGCCGCCTCGATCTCGGCGTGCGTGTCGCCCACGACGATCCCGATCTCGCGGACGCCCGCGGCGGCGATGTCCTCCAGCCCGTAGAAGAGGATGGGCTTGTTGGCGACGGGCACGAGCTGCTTCGCGGAGGTGTGGGTGATCGGCCGCAGCCGGGTGCCCGACCCCCCGGCGAGCACGAGTGCTTTCACTAGTAGGCCCCTTCTCCGCCGGTCACGGCGCTCCAGGTCTTCCAGAGGATCTGCAGGTCCAGGAAGAGCGACCAGTTCTCGACGTATCGGAGGTCCAGGCGGACCGACTCCTCCCAGGTCAGGTCCGAGCGCCCGCTGACCTGCCACAGGCCGGTCATGCCGGGTTTCACGACCAGGCGGCGGCGCACGTCCGCGCCGTACTGCCTGACCTCGTCGGGGAGCGGCGGTCGCGGGCCGACGAGGGACATCTCGCCGCGCAGCACGTTGAGCAGCTGGGGCAGCTCGTCGATGGAGTATCGGCGCAGGAAGGCGCCCACGCGGGTGATTCTTGGATCGTTCCTAATCTTGAAGAGGACGCCGTCGAACTCGTTCTCCCGCTCCAGGTCGATCTTGAGTTGCTCCGCGTCGACCACCATCGTGCGAAATTTCACGACGTGGAACTCCACGCCCCCCTTGCCCACCCTGACCTGGCGGAAGAGAGCGGGTCCCGGGCTCGTCGCGCGGATCAGCGCGACGATCACCAGCATCGGCGCCCCCAGTGCCAGCAGGGCCAAGCCCGCCCCCGTCCGGTCGAACAGGCTCTTCGCCAGCCGCCGGGCGCCGCGGAAGTCGGGGTGCTCGACGTGCAGGAGCGGCATGCCGGCCACCGGGCTGATGCTGATGCGCGGGCCGGCCACGTCCATGAGGGCGGGCGCCACGAACAGGTCGGTGCGGGCGTCCTCCAGGCCCCAGGCGAGCCTGCGCAGCGCCGCGCCGTCCAGTTCCGGGCAGGCCAGAACGGCGACGGCGTCGGCGTCGACCTCGGCCACCACCGCGGGGACGTCGGAGAAGTTGCCGAGGACCGGAACCCCGTCGACCTCCACCAGGTCGGGGCCCGCGGGCAGGCACGCGGCGACGACGGTCATGCCGTGGTGCGGCTGCCTGCGCAGCTGCATCACCAGGTCGAGCACCGACTCCCGATGGCCGACGGCGACCATGTGGCGCATGTAGTCGCCGCGCGAGCGCCTGCGGTGCAGCCGCTTGCGCATCCGGTAACGGAAGAAGAGGGTGAGGGTGAAAGCGAGCGGGAACATCGCCATGACAAAGCTGCGGGCGATCGGAGTTTGCGTGATGTACGCACCGATCGCGACCGCCGCCGTCAGGCCGGCCGCGCCATTGAAAACGGCCCTGAATTCGTCCGTTCCCTCACCGTGCGTGCGCTTGCGATAGGCACCCCCCGACGCCAGGGCCAGCGGCCAGATCAGGGCGAGGCTCAGCCCGAGCAGGGCCTCCGCCGGAGGGATGAAGGCGCCCAACCACAGCCGGACCCCCAGAACGGTCTCGCAGGCGACCACGGAACACGCGACGTCTCCGGCAAGCAGAATACGGACATAAGAGCGCGTCCAAATGCTTGGAGAAGTGCGTGCAGGACCTTTGAGAAGCCCGAGGACGAGCTCCTCGGTTTCCACTCTCATACCACCCCGTCCCACCCAAGATGCCTGAACGCGACCGGCTAAGGGCCGCGCGTCTCATTCAATGGTTGACAGCATTCCCTTATGCATCAGGAGCGTGGATACCCATGGAAATCCTAGTGATCACCAATGAGTAGGGGAATACCGGGTACTGTCCACTATTGGCCGAACTACGGCAGAGATGGCATCTTGACGGAACGGTTCAAACGTGTAAGTTTGGCCGCTGTATTTGGAAATAATTGGAAATTAGTCGTATTCAAAATCCGGCAGGGCCGAAGGCGGTTCCGGGCTCCGCCACACGACGACGTAATCGTCGCGCGCGGACTCCACCGCCGCACCGAGCCGGTCGAGGTCGAAATCCGGGAGATACCGGAGGCGGGCGAGGAAGGTCGCGTCGGTCGCCGAGTTGGGCACCACGCACCCCTGGCCCTGTCGGTCGAGAAGGATGTACAGGATGTCCGAGTCCGTGTCGCCCACTACCCGCACCTCGACGACGTCCTCCCACGCGAGGGCGTCAACGCTGCCGTCCGCGTAGTGACGGGTCACGCCTTCTTCGGTGACATATACGTAGGAGTCCGGCACTGAGTTGCCGTGCATGGCCGCGATTGTGACGACTTCAGGGCTCCGCGTGCAATAGAGCCATGCAAGTCGGTGCCTAATGATCACCCCAGCTGTGATCGAGGTGCGCGGCGACCGCCTCCCTGGCGGCCTCCTCGGGACCCCGGCCGATCGCGTCGAGCAGGTCCCGGTGCTCGGCGACGAGCACGTGCCGGTCGGAGTAGACCGCGCGCAGCCTGACCAGGCCGAGCCTGGTCTCGGCGGCCAGCATGCCGTAGAGCCGCTCCAGGCGGGGGCTGCCCACCGCGACGACCAGCGCCTGGTGCAGGGCCATGTGCTCGGCCACCGTCTCCGACCAGGGGGCGTCGGCGGGCAGCGCGGCCATCCGCGCCAGCGCCGCGTCGGCCTCTTCGACCCGCCGCCCCGCCAGCGAGGTGGCCGTCAGCTCCTCCAGCGGGCGCCGGACGAACATCAGGTCGTCCAGGTCGTCCACGGTCACCTCGGCCACCTGGGCGCTGCGATGCCGCTCGCGCCTGAGCAGCCCCTCGTGCACGAGCACGGCGAGCGCCTCGCGGACGGTCGGGCGGGCCACCCCGTACAGGGCCGAGAGCTCCTGCTCCGGCAGCGTGGTGCCCGGCGGGATCTCGCCGGACAGCACCCGCCGGCGCAGGGCGTCGGCGAGCGCGCCGACGGCGGAGACGGGATGGAGCGGCAGGGTCACGCCGACGACCCTATTGCCCCCCGGTCCCGGCTTCCCCGACGGACGCGCTCGGGCAGGGAGACCGCGACCAGGCTGACGCCGAGCAGGACGAGCCCGGCGACCGAGGCGGGCGTGAGCCGCTCGCCGAGCACGACGACGCCGAGCAGGGCCGCCACCGCGGGCTCGGCCAGCGCGAGGGTGGCGGCGGTCGCGACCGGGGTCGTGCGCAGCCCCCTGCCGTACAGGAAGTAGGCCAGCGCGGTGGTGGCGCAGCCCAGGTAGAGGGCGGTGAGCAGGCCGCGCGGCTCGGCCAGCCAGCCGGTGCCCGTCCACAGCAGGACGGGCACCATGACGACGGCGGCCCCGCCGAACATCAGCCCCATCACCGCGTCGGATGGCGCTCCCGCGCCGATCGCCCGCGCGGCGGTGACCGCGTAGAACGCGTACAGCAGGCCGCCGAGCAGCGCGAGCAGGACACCGTCGGCCCGCACCTCGCCTCCCCCTCCGGTGAGCACGGCACAGCCGGCGATCGCCACCGCGGTCGCCCCCGCCCAGCGGCGGCCGGGCCACGCCCGGTCGAGCAGCCAGGACAGCAGCCCGGTGAAGACGGGACCGCTGCCGATGGCGACCACGGTGCCGACGGCCACCCCGGTCCTGCCGACCGCGGCGAAGTAGCACAGCTGGTACGCGGCCACGGCCATCGCCGCCGCCGCGAGCGGGCCCGGGCGCGTCCCGGGGCCGCGCCCGCGCCCGCCCTCCCGCCCTCCGGGAAAGCCGGCGAGAGAGCCCTCAGGGGAGCCTGCGGGCAGGAGCAGGAGCCGCGTCGAGGGAGCGGTGACGACCGCGAGGACCAGGCCGCCGATCACCAGGCGGGCGGAGGCGAGGGAGACGGGATCGACCCCGTTGACGAGCAGGCCCGCGGTTCCCGCGGTCCCCCAGAGCACGGCGGCTCCGATCACGGCGATTTTCATGGACCGATTGTATGACAACTAGACAATGCTAGAAGGCGTGTCCGGCCGGGAGAGGGTGACGAAGACATGCCGGACATCCCGTTTTCGCGGGTTTGCACGCGGGTAGTTCGGCGAGGTGAGATGTCCGAGAGGCAGCGCGAACCAGCAGTTCAGGGGGCACGGCCGATGGTGATCCAGGGTGTCGCCCGCGAGAACGACCGCACGGGCGCCCGCGGCGTGCCCGCCGCCGGCGACCGGAGGCGAGGATGACCACGGTCTCCAGGGGAACGTTCCGCGAGGGGGCGGCCGGCGAGGTCGAGTCCATGATCGGATCCGCCACGCCGCACCCGCTGGACGGCGTGAAGATCACCACTTCCGCCGAGGCGATGGACGCGATCGCCGAGGCCCTCGACCTGCCCGACCGTTTCGGGCACAACCTCGACGCGCTCTACGACGTGCTGACCGACCTGTCGTGGTTGCCGCCGGGCGAGCATCTGCTGATCTGGTCGGAGCCGTCGACGCTCCGGACCGGGGACCGGCCGGCCTACGACGCGATCCGGACCGTTCTCGCCGAGGCGGTCGCCGACGGCGCGGCAGGAGGGTCCTTCCTGTCCGTCCTGATCCTGACCGACTGAGCCGTCGCCACGCAGTGGGCGCAGAAGACGCCGTTCCTGCCCTCGGGACAGCTGCAGTGCCAGTGGAGGGTCCCGTCGACGAGCCGGAACTCGACACACGCGGCGCCGTCGTCGACCTCGGCGGTCACCCGTGGCGGGCCGAACCGGACCAGCTGCACCGCTCCCGCCCTCGCCAGCTCGCCACCACGGGCCAGCGCCGCCTGGTCGGCGCGCTCGGCCTCGGTTCCGATCAGGTCCGCGATCTTCTGCATCGTCGACCCCCCTTCTATCTAAGAGACGCACGCGAGGAGCCGACGGTTCCGAACCGACACATCGCGATAAATAGTCTCGATGTGACTCACGTGCACGTCTGGTCCCACGTGACCCACATTGCTATGTTTGGCCATTGTTAACCACGCATCTCAAGGTGTGCGAGGTATTATGGCCAGCCGAAAATACTCAATCAGGGTAAAGATTTTTACCTTACTCCTGGTACCCATTATATCCCTTGTAGTGATTTGGGTATTTGCGGCCAACATCACGGTCCAAGATGGGAAGGAGCTGCTCAAAATCCGGGGCGGCTACGAGCAGGTGGTCGTGCCCGCCAGGAAGGTGACCACCGCGCTCCAGCACGAGCGGATGCTGTCGCTGTCCGTCCTGGGAGACGTCGGCGTCTCGCGGAGGGAGCTGGACGCCCAGCGCCTGCGGACGAACGGCGCCCGGGCCGAGCTGGAACGACTGGCCACCGCGGCCCGCCCCGACATCGCCCCCGCCACCTGGGGGCGCCTGAGCCGGCTCCTCGCCTCGCTGGACCGGCTCACCGAGATCCGCAGCGGGGTCGACACCCGTACCGAGACCCGGCTGCGGACCCTCGACGCCTACAGCGGGATCATCGCGGCCGCCTTCGACGCCTACGAGAAGATCCGGATATCCGCCGACGTCGAGCTGAGCGATCAGACGCGAGCCGTCGTCATGGTCGGGCGGAGCCGCGAGATGCTCAGCCAGCAGGCCGCGCTGATCTCCGGAGCCGTCGTCGAGGGGGCGATGAGCCCCGCGGAGCGCGCGAGGTTCGGCCAGCTGGTCACCGGCCGCAGGCTCCTCTACTCCCTGGGCTTCGACCAGCTCGACGCCGAGTTCCAGGCCCTCTACACCCCCCTGCGCGACTCCTCCGGCTACTCCTCGTTCGAGAGGATCGAGGACGCCGTCTCCTCCTCGGCCGTACCCGAGCCCTCCTGGGCCGGGGTCGCCACGCGGCTCTCCGACGACTTCGACAAGCGCGCCGGGGACGTCAGCAGGCGCATCAGCGAGCGGTCCGTGTCCCTCGCCGGCGACATCATGGTCCGGATCGGCCTGGCCGCGGGGCTCGGCCTGATCGCGATCGGGCTGTCCGTCTTCGTCTCGGTACGGTTCGGCCGCAGGCTCGCCGGCGAGCTCGTCGGCCTCCAGCAGGCGGCCCTCGACCTCGCCGGCAGGCGGCTGCCGGACGTGGTCCGGCGGCTCCGCCGGGGCGAGGACGTCTGCTCCGAGGCCCCCGAGATCAAGGTCGGCAGCACCGTCGAGGTCACCGGGGTCGCCGAGGCGCTCTCCTCCGTGCAGCGGACCGCGGTCGAGGCGGCCGTCGGCCAGGCCCAGATGCGCAAGGGCGTCAACAAGGTCTTCGTGAACCTGGCCAGGCGCAGCCAGTCCCTGCTGTACCGGCAGCTGTCCATGCTGGAGGCCATGCAGCGGCGGGCCGGCGACCCGGCGACCCTTGAGGACCTCTTCGGCCTGGACCACCTGACCACCCGGATGCGCCGGCACTCCGAGGGCCTGATCATCCTGTCCGGCGCCGCTCCCGGCCGCGGGTGGCGGAACCCGGTCACGATCTACGACGTGGTCCGCGCCGCGGTCGAGGAGGTCGAGGACTACCCGCGCGTGACGATCGGCGTCCCGCACGGCCCGTCCGTGATCGGCGCGGTCGCCACCGATGTGATCCACCTGGTCGCCGAACTGGTCGAGAACGCCGCCATGTTCTCTCCCCCGCACACCTCCGTACGCGTCCACGGCGACCTGGTCGCCAAGGGCTACGCCATCGAGGTCGAGGACAGGGGGCTCGGCATCTCCGCCGAGGAGACGGCACGGCTCAACGCGCTGCTGGCCGACCCGCCGGAGTTCGACCTGGCCGACAGCGAACGGCTCGGCCTGTTCGTCGTCGCGCAGCTCGCCGTCCGGCACGGCATCCGCGTCTCCCTGCGACCCTCCCCCTTCGGCGGCACCACGGCGATCGTGATGCTCCCGAGCGAACTGGTGGTCGAACCGGTCGATCCCCGGTTCACCTACTCGGTCGAGGTCGAACGGCTGCCCCAGGACGGCGGCCTGCCCAAACGGGTGCGCCAGACCGTACCCGCCGAGCGGACCGCCGCCGGAGTCCCGGGCGCGGGTACCCGGGAGACCCGCGAGGGCGGGACGGGCGAGGGCGCCGTCCCGAGCGGCGTGTCCGGGACGCTCCGCGACGGACGGCGGCGCGCCGGGCAGGAGGATGGACCTTGACAGCGGAGCGTTCACTCGACCGGTCCGACCAGCTCGACCGGTCCGACCAGCTCGACCGGTCCGACCAGCTCGACCAGCTCGATCAGCTCGACCAGTTCGATCAGGAGGCCGGTCCGATCGTCCGCCCCTACACGGTGACCCGCGGCCGGACCAGGCCCGCGGGAGACCATTTCGACCTGATGGCCGTGGTGGCGGCGGCCAGGACCCCCCACCGGGAGCTGCAGCCCGAGCACCTGTCGATCCTGGACGCCTGCCGCGCGCCGATCCCGGTCGTCGAGCTGGCCGCGCGGACCGGCCTGGCCGTCGGGGTGCTCCGGGTGCTCCTCGGCGACCTGCGCGACAGCGGCCTGATCACCGTACGGCCCCCCGCGCCCCCGTCGGCGGTTCCCCGCGAGAGCCTGCTCCGCGACCTGCTCGCCGGTCTTCGAACCCTCTGATCCCGCACCGCTCACCGGTGCGCCGTCGTCTTGCCGGCAGTCGAAAGACCGTTGCCGGCAGCCGGAAGACCGCCGACGCGCCCCGGGTGCCGCCGGATCACCGCCCTGCTCGCTCGGCCTCGAGGTCCGGACTCAGTCGGTGGCCAGGCGGGCGTGCCGCTCCACGTCGTAGCGGACGCCCTCGTGGCTCAGCTTGGCCCGCTCGATTCCCTCGAACAGGAATCCGGCCCTGGTGGCCACCGCGCAGGAGGCCTCGTTGCCGACCCGATGCCCCAGCTCCAGGCGGAACAGCCCTCGTTCCCCGAACGCCCACTCGGCCATCACCCTGACGGCGGCCACGGCCACGCCCCGTCCCCTGGCGCGCGGGAGCGTCCAGTAGGAGACCCAGCCGGTGCCGTGCGCGTCGATGTTGCTCACCGCGACGTTGCCCACGACCTCGCCGTTGGACACCACGGCGAACGCCCGCGCGTCGTCGCGGAACCCCCAGACCCCCATCCACTCCAGCGCCGCCTGGGCGGTGTCGATGGGCCGGGCCGCCTGCTCCGCCATGTCCGGGGAGCTGAACGCGTCGAGCACGACCGACATGTCGTCGGGCCGCCATCCGCGCAACTCCACTTCCGTCATCCGTGCAGGGTAACGCCCGGTGACCGGCCCGTGAAGTGCGCCGACACCGGACCGCTCACCTTCCCCGGCCGGAGAACGGACCGGACAGCGCCGCCCACTGCAGCAGCATGATGGTCTTCGCGTCGGCGATCTCACCCGAGGCGATCATGTCCAGGGCCTTCGCGAAGGGCAGTTCCACCACCTCGATGTCCTCGCCGTCGTCGGCCAGCCCTCCGCCGTCGGAGGTCCGCCGGTCCGCGCTGTACGGGGCGGCGAAGAAGTGGACGCGCTCGGTCACCGAGCCGGGGCTCATGTAGACGTCGAAGACGTGCTCGACCTCCCCGATGTCGTAACCGGTCTCCTCCGCGGCCTCCCTGCGGATCGCGGTCTCCGGGTCGTCGTCGTCGAGCAGACCCGCCGCCGTCTCCAGCAGGAGCCCGTCGGGGTGGCCGTTCACGTAGACCGGGTAGCGGAACTGCCTGGTCAGCAGCACGGTCGCCCGCTCGGTGTCGTAGAGGAGCACCGTCGCGCCGTTGCCGCGGTCGTAGGTCTCCCGCTGCTCGGTGCTCCAGCCGCCGTCCCTGCGCCGGTAGTCGAACGTCGTTTTGCGCAGCACGTACCAGCTGGACGAGAGCAGCCGCACCTCCCGCACCCGGACCCGGGGGTTGCCGGTCAGATCCAGCCCTTCCCTGTCCAGTCCCGTACGACCCCGCCCATCCGGGACATCCACCCCGGGCACCTCACCCGACACCGGCTCCCCGCCCTTCTCTCGACACCACGCCGCGCGCCGATACGGCCCGCGCGGCCGGGCCACCGCCCCGGGAGGCGGCGGTCACCCGAGGGACAAGTCTGCACCAGTGGGTGGGAAGGCCCGCGAACCGTCGCGCGTACGGGAGGTGCGGCGGCGGGTGGAAAGGGGGGCCTCGCCTCACCCCGGGCCGGCGGGAGGCTTCATGTCCAAGGTGGGCTTCGTGTCCGGGGCGGGCCTCGCGTCCGGGGCGGGCCTCGCGTCCGGAGCGGACGGAGACGCCGCCGGAGGCTTCGCGTCCGGAGCGGAGGAGGACACGGCCCGCAGCGACGCGGGGACATCGGGGTCGAGGGAGAACGCGCCCGCGAGGCCGGTGATCGTCAGGATCCGTTCCAGGACCCCGTGGACACCGGCCAGCCGCAGGCAACCCCCCGCCGCGTTCGCGCGCCGCTGGAGTTCCAGCATGGTCCACAGGCCGGTGGAATCGCAGAATCTCAGGCAGGCGACGTCGAGGACGAGGTGGCACGCCCCGTCGTCCAGCTGCGCGACCATGACGTCACGCAGCCGAGGGCTGGACAGCCTGTCCAACTCACCGGCGAGCGCGATCACAGAGGCGCCTTCGTGCCTGCGGACCGAGAGATCAAGCCGCGTCGTCATCCTCCACAATCCTTACGCCGGTTGCACCGAGGCTATTTTAAAGATCTTGGTGAGAAGACGCTCTCCGGCCAACCGCAACACGCCCGTAAGCGAATCGCGCCCTGGACATGGGAACCGCCCTTGATCCGGCTCGCGGCTCCCCGCTGGGAAGGCTCCCACGTCGGGAAATCGTCCACATCGGATCGGAGGTCACAGATAGATCTAGAACCTGCGGGGCACTCAGCAGCTATGAGCGACGATTCGGAGAGCCGCGACTTCACCGTGAAGGGGTTCGGCGACGAACTTTCGGGCCGGCCCAAGACAATGGGAGAGATAGCCGTGAACCTGGCGGTCAGCGAATCACTCGCCAACCACGGCCACCACGCGCTGGTCAACGCCCACGAGGCGGCGGCGAGCAGCCACCAGCTCATGGCCGAGGCGGGTGTGGGCGATGTGGACGAGCATCTGGATCTGGCGCGGTGGCACCGCTGGTGCGCCATCGTCGAGGATCAGCTGGCCGACGAGGCGGATCAACGAACCCCCGCCAGACGGAACAAGCACGACTGACCCGGCGAGCACCCGAGAAACGGGTACGGGGCGTACCCCCGTACCGGTGGGAGGCGCGGTCACGGTGAGGGTGACCGCGCCTCCCGCCGGTGTGGGAACAGTCGCGGGGAGCCGTTCGCGGGAACGTACGGGAGGCTCGCGGGAACGTACGCGAGACTCGCGGGAGGACACGGCGGGGCGAAGCGCCGCGCGGGCCATCGGCGCCGGGGCCGCGGGGATCGGCCGCCCCGGCTACGCGGTGTTCCGGTTCACGTCCCGCAGCCACCCGCCGTGGGAGGAGCAGACACCCTGGAGCCCGCCCGACATGCTCACCTTCTTGTCGACGCACATGACCAGGTAGCCCCTCCCGTTGGGGAAGTTCTCGATGCAGGTGAAAACCTGGCAGGCGCCGTTCGCGGGCGGGTACACCTTTTCCCCCGCGGGACAGAACGTGAACCCGTAGGGGTTGGGAGGCGCGTCGCAGAGCGGGCCGGTCGGCATCACGGAGGGTGGCGGTGAGAGGGGCGGCGGGGGAAGCGACGGAGGAAGTGACGGGGGAAGCGATGGGGGAAGCCGCGTAACTGTCGGCGCGGGCGTGGCGGTGACCGTCGCGGTGGCGGTCGCGGTGACGGTCGCCGTCGCGGTGGCCGTCACGGTCGCCGTCGTGGTCGCGGTCACGGTGGTGGTCACGGTCTCGGTCACCGTGATCGTGGTGGTCACGGCCGGGGTGGTGGGCCGTACGGTGACGGTCACCCGGGGGGCGGGAGTCGTCCGCGCCGGCGGCGTCGTCACGGAAACAGAGGATTTGCCGCTTTTCCTATAGGTGTCGGTTCCGAGATACGTTTCGTGCCAGGCCGTCCGCCCGGCACTCACCGACAGGCCGGTCGTCACCGTCCGGCACTTCTTCTTCGCGCAGACACGTTGTTTCACGGAGAACCGCCTGGCGGTTCCGTATCCGTTCGTCACCTGCACCCTGAGGTAGGACTTGCCTCCGGCCCTCGTCACGGAGGTCTTGACCACCTGCTTGGCCGGCGTCGCGGGAGCGGCGTTCACCCCGCCGTCCACCAGCGCGGAAGCGCCGCTCACCCCCTTGCCCGCCTCCAGGAAGCTTCTGATCGCCTCCCTGCCCGCACTGGCGGTGGGACCCGTGGCGGAGCTCACGGCCGAGGCGGAGAAGGTGTCCCGGACGTCGATGGCCCCCAGCCAGCCGATGACGGCGATCAGGGTGCCAACGGCCGCCACGGACAATATAAAAACTCTCATACCACCACAAATGTCCTGTATGCCAGAATTGCTGCAGATAAATAATTTATCAGCACTTATATCACTTCCCTCCGTTGATTTCAGCCGAACCGGGACCGTCCCGGCAGCGCGCGGACCCGGTGCCTTTCGTCGCGGGAAGGCATCGGCCGGAAACGCGCGAACGGCGCCCGGCGTACGGTCACCTTCGCGGGTGTGACCTGCCGGGCGCCGCGACGGGCCCTGTGTCCGGGCCCTGTGTCCGGCCCTGCGTCCGGGCCCTGCGTCAAGGAAGCAACAACCCCCAGTAGAGGGCCCACGGGATGAACATCGCCCCGCCGGCGAGCAGGAGGCCGAGCCGTACCCCCTCCTCCCGCGGCACCGAGGCCCGGGCGCGACGCCAGGCCAGCCCGGTGAGGACCGCCGCGGCCACGGCGGCCACCGCGAGGGCCTGCAGCACCAGCCAGAGCACCGGGCGTCCCGCCAGCACGGGCCCGGGAGCGGCCAGCTTGCCGCCGGTCATCACCAGGTAGAACAGGTAGAAGAACGATCCGAGCACCGCCGCGAGTCCCGCGGCGCTGAGCAGCCGCGCGGCCCCGGTCACCGGAGGCCGCGACCGGCCGCGAAGGCGCCGCACCAGCGCGATCACCGGGTAGGCGGTGAAGGCGACCAGGATCAGCAGCAGGACCGCCAGCTGGACCGGCGCCGACTCCCACGGGGCGGGAGGATCCACCGGCACGGTCCGCGAGGCCTGCACGGGAGCGGGCCCGGACGTTCCCGCCGCCGGCGGCCTGCCCGCCGTGACGTCGCCGACCCAGGAGCCGACGAGGTCCGCGTAGCCCGGGGCGAGTTCGGGCGACCGGGTGACGCCGCCGTCGGGACTCCGGTGGGCGGCATGCTCCGCACCGGGGAAGAAGCGGAACGTGTAGTGCTTGTTGCCCCCCTTCTCCAGTGCCCTGGCGAAGATCGGCGGGCTCTCCTCGGGCGGGGTCAGCAGGTCGTGGGTGCCCCAGATGGCGAGCACCGGCTGGCGCATCGCGGCGATCGTCGGCTCGGGTTCGTAGTACGGCTCGGGGAACATGCCGCCGTCGGCGATCGTCCGGTACAGGTTGAACTCGGCCCGGTCGATCAGCGATCCCGACACCCCCGCCTTGCGCAGCCCGGCCGCCACGGCCCAGGTCTGCTGCCGCAGCGGCGGCAGCCCGTTGGCGCCCACGAGCACGACGAAGGCGATGTCGCTCGACCGCGCCGCCGCGATGGGGACCACCCAGCCGCCCTCGCTGAGCCCCCACATGCCGACCTTCGCCGGGTCGACGCCCGGCTGGGAGCGGAGCACGGCCAGGGCGGCGAGCGCGTCGTCGGCGAGCAGCGAGTAGGACCGTTCGAAGAGCGAGTAGCCCACCGACCGCTTGTCGTAGATCAGCACGGACATCCCCTGACGGGCGAACGCGACGGCCTCGCCCATCAGCTTCTCGCGGGGCGTGCCGGTGCCCGCGCCGTGCACCAGGACCATGCCGGCCCGCGCGGATCCCGCGCCGGCGGGCGAGACGACCGTGCCGTGCATGGCGAGGCCCCCGCCACCGCGGAAACCCACCTCCGTCGCCGCGAGGTCGGGCGGGACGCCGGGGGGCGCGGCGCTCGTCGGGGCCGTGGCGGTGAGAGCCGCGGCCGGAGTCGCAGGGGCCGGAGCGGCAGGGGCCGGGGTGACAGGGGCCTGGGTGACAGCGGGAGCCGCGGGCGTGGCGGCGGCCGCCGGAACCGCGAGCAGGCAGAGGGCGGTGGCGGCGACCACCGCCCGGAGTCCCAGGGAGACCGGGGGGATTCTTCTCATATGCCGAACGTACTCTGCAGAGAGTTCTCGGCAAAGCTTTGTCTGCAGATATCGTTCTGCAGGACTAGGCTGCTCCTCATGAAGGATGACGAGCCGTTCCTGCTCGACGACCCCGGGAAGCTCAAGGCCCTCGCCCACCCCATGCGGCGGCTCATGCTGCGCCATCTCAACGTGCACGGCCCCGCGACCTCCACCACGCTCGGCGAGCTGCTCGGCGCGAAGACCGGCACGACGAGCTACCACCTGCGCCAGCTGGAGAAGTACGGCTTCATCGAGGAGGTCCCGGAGCGCTCGACCGGCAGGGAGCGCTGGTGGCGCAAGGCCAGGGGCCCGCGCGACCTGCGGCTTCCCACGCCCGAGCAGCTCGCCCCCGAAGACCGTCCGGCGCTCGCCGAGTTCCACCGGGTCGGCATGGAAGAGGACCGCGAGCTGATCGAGCGGTTCCCCGAGGCCTACTTGCGCGACCCCGAGTGGGCCACCGGATCGCGCGGCCTGGGCCGGATGACCAAGGCCGAGTTCAAGGAGTTCTTCGAGGCCTACGTCGCGCTGCTGATGAAGTACAGCCCCCTGCCCGAGGACGCGTCCCCCGGGGCGCGCCCCATGCACATCCGGCTCTTCGCCATGCCCGCCGACGAGGGCTGACGGCGTCCGCCCGGGCCCTGCCGCAAAGGGGCCCGGAGCGGTCCCCGGCCCGCGCGCGGGCCCGTGGCCAGCGGGATTGCGGATCCCTCCCAAAACGGCCATCCATGACTTTCGACCCATTGACGCCATGTTTCCGACAAGTTAAATTAAGTGTAGAAATAAGGCGTTGATTTACCGTTCCCCGTAAGTCGCCCTTCACCTGCAGTTAGACCTTCCACCCCCCGGATCCGCAGTGGAGACATGCATGAGAGGTCTGTTCCGTCCTGCCGCCTTATGGACTGCCACGGCAGTCGCGGCAGCTCTGCTCGCAGTACCGTCGACCCCCGCCTTCGCCGACACGTTGCTGTCGCAGGGCAAGACCGCGACGGCCTCGTCGTCCGAGAACGCCGGAACCCCCGCGAGTGCCGCGGTCGACGGCAACGCCGGCACCCGCTGGTCCAGTGCCGCCACCGACGCCCAATGGCTCCAGGTGGACCTCGGCGCCTCGACCAGCGTCAACAAGGTCGTGCTGAACTGGGAGGCCGCGTACGCCAGCGGATACAAGGTCCAGCTCTCGACGAACGGCACCACGTGGACGGACCTGAAGACCGTCACCGGCGGTGACGGCGGGATCGACACCTGGGACGTCACCGGCACCGGCCGGTACGTCCGGATGCAGGGGGTCACCCGGGCCACCGGCTACGGCTACTCCCTCTGGGAGTTCCAGGTCTTCGGCCCCGACGGCGGCTCCAACCCCGGCGAGGCGTGCGGTACCACCAACGCCGCGCTGAACAAGACCTCCAGCGCCTCGTCGATCCAAGGCGCCGGCCTTCCGGCGAGCGCCGCCTTCGACGGCGACAACGGGACCCGCTGGGCCAGCCTGGCCGCCGACCCGCAGTGGGTCCAGGTGGACCTCGGCTCGGCGCAGACCCTCTGCAAGATCGACCTGAGGTGGGAGGCCGCGTACGCGAGCGCCTTCAAGCTCCAGGGATCGACCAACGGCACGACCTGGACCGACCTGAAGACCGTCACCGGCTCCACCGGCGGTGTCCAGTCGCATGACGTGACCGGCTCCGCCAGGTACGTCCGGATGCTGGGCAGCGCGCGGGGCACCGGTTACGGCTACTCACTGTGGGAGTTCGCGGTGTACACCACGTCGGACGACCCCGGTCCCGAGATCCCCGGCGGCGGGCCGCTGGGCCCGAACGTCCACGTCTTCGACCCGTCGATGTCCAGCGCCACCATCCAGAGCCAGCTCGACGCGGTCTTCACCCAGCAGGAGTCGGCCCAGTTCGGCACCGGGCGCCACGCCTTCCTGTTCAAGCCGGGCACCTACAACGTGAACGCCAAGGTCGGCTTCTACACCTCGATCATCGGTCTGGGCCAGAACCCCGACGACGTCACCCTCAACGGCGTGACCGTCGACGCGGGCTGGTTCAACGGCAACGCGACCCAGAACTTCTGGCGCTCGACGGAGAACCTGTCGGTCCAGCCGCCCGGCGGCACCAACCAGTGGGCCGTCTCCCAGGCCGCGCCGTTCCGCCGCATGCACATCAAGGGCGCGCTGAACCTGGCCCCCACCGGCTACGGCTGGGCCAGCGGCGGCTACATCGCCGACAGCAAGATCGACGGCGCCGTCGGCCCGTACTCGCAGCAGCAGTGGTACACCCGTGACAGCTCCGTCGGCGGCTGGGTCAACGGTGTGTGGAACATGGTCTTCTCCGGGGTGCAGGGCGCTCCCGCGACCAACTTCCTCGACCAGTCCTACACCACGCTGGAGAACACCCCGATCAGCCGCGAGAAGCCGTACCTCTACGTGGACGGCGGCGGCGCCTACCGGGTGTTCGTCCCGGCCCTGCGGACCAACGCGCGCGGCGTGAGCTGGGCGAACGGTTCCACCCCCGGCACCTCGCTCCCGCTCGGCCAGTTCTTCGTCGCCAAGCCCGGCGACTCGGCCGCGACCATCAACGCCGCGCTCGGCCAGGGTCTGCACCTGCTGCTCACCCCCGGCATCTACCACCTGAGCCAGCCGATCAACGTGACCCGCGCGAACACCGTGGTCCTCGGCCTCGGTCTCGCGACGATCATCCCCGGCGGCGGCTCCACCGCGGTCAAGGTGGCCGACGTGGACGGCGTGAAGCTCGCCGGCTTCCTGGTCGACGCCGGCACGCAGAAGTCCGACGTGCTCATCGAGGTCGGCCCGGCCGGGTCGAGCGCGGACCACGCCGCCAACCCGACCACCCTGCAGGACGTCTTCGTCCGCATCGGCGGCGCCTTCGCCGGCAACGCCACCACCAGCGTCGTCGTCAACAGCGACGACGTGATCATCGACCACACCTGGCTGTGGCGCGGTGACCACGGCGAGGGCATCGGCTGGAACGTCAACACCGCCGAGACCGGCCTCATCGTCAACGGCGACGACGTCCTGGCCACCGGCCTGTTCGTCGAGCACTACCGCAAGTACGACGTCGAGTGGTACGGCGAGCGCGGCCGGACGATCTTCTTCCAGAACGAGAAGGCGTACGACCCGCCGAACCAGGCGGCCTACATGAACGGCACCAGCAAGGGATGGGCGGCCTACAAGGTCGGCCCCGCGGTCAACACCCACGAGGGCTGGGGTCTCGGCAGCTACGTCTACTTCAACGTCGACCCGACGATCGAGGTGGAGAACGGCTTCGAGGCGCCGGTGAAGCCGGGCGTGAAGTTCCACAGCCTGCTCACCGTCTCCCTCGGCGGCAACGGCCGGATCAACCACGTGATCAACGGTGTGGGCGGTCCCGCCTTCGGCACCGCGACGATCCCGTCCAAGCTCGTCTCCTACCCCTGAGGTCCTGAGCCCGCCTGATCAGCGGTGGTTACAGCGCTCTCCTCGCTGATCAGGCGTTCCACCCCACGCCGTGGGTCTCCGCCGCCGCGGAGGCCCACGGCGTCACCGTCTTCAGGGGGCGGCGGCGCGGTAGCGCAGGCCGTCCATCAGCAGGTCGAGCAGGCGGCGGGCCTGGTCGCGCTGCTCGGGCTCCCCCGCAGCGAGGGACACGCCCCCCATGCTCACGAGCACGTCGACCGGATCGACGTCCGGCCGCACGGTCCCGGCGGCGGCCCCCGCCCGGAGCAGCGTCGTGATCGCCTCGACCAGCCGGTCGCGACTCTGCGCGTACGGATTCCCGCCGGACGCGATGACCACGCGCAACGCGTCGGCCATGCCGCGCTTGGTCGTCATGTAGTCGACGAAGCGATCCATCCAGGTGCGCGTCGCCTCGTCCGGCGGCATCGCCTCCAGCAGGTCCGGCACGACGTCGCACAGCCTGTTCAGCTCGCTGCGGTACGCCTCCTCGATGAGCGCCTCGCGGGTGGGGAAATGGCGGTAGAGCGTGCCGATGCCGACGCCCGCGGCCTTCGCGATCGCGTCGAGCGTCACGTCCGGCCCGTCGTGGGAGAACGCGCGCACGGCGACCTCCAGCAGTCGTTCGCGGTTGCGCCGCGCGTCGGCGCGCAACGGTCGGGGGCCGGTGGCCGACACGGTTTCTCCTCGTCAGTCCCTGCGGACGGGGTAGCCGGCGCGCTGTACGCCGGGGGGTGACTTGCTAAGCGGAGGAAACTCCGCTTACAGTGACTCGTAGTGGAGGCTCCTCCGTTTCACATCGTACCGGCCGGATCCCCCTTCGCACAGCCGGGCACATCGCCGACAGGACAGGCACGATCATGACTGAGACCGCACGTATCACCACGCCGTTCACCGCCGCGTCCACCGCCGCCGAGGTCGTGGAGGGCATCGACCTCACCGGCCGCCGCGCCGTCGTGACCGGCGGGGCGTCCGGCATCGGCATCGAGACGGCGCGGGCGCTCGCCGGGGCGGGCGCGGAGGTGACGCTGGCGGTACGCGACCTCGGCGCCGGAGAGCGCACCGCGAACGACATCGTCGCGACCACCGGCAACAAGCAGGTCCTCGTCGCACCGCTGGACCTCGCCGACCAGGCGTCCGTGGCGGCGTTCACGGCCGCGTGGGACGGCCCGCTGCACATCCTCGTCAACAACGCCGGCGTCATGGCGTCGCCCGAGGCGCGCACCCCGGAGGGCTGGGAGCTGCAGTTCGCCACCAACCACCTCGGCCACTTCGCGCTCGCCACCGGGCTGCACCGGGCGCTCGCGGCGGCCGGCGGCGCCCGCGTCGTGTCGGTCAGCTCGAGCGCGCACCTGCGCTCGCCGGTCGTCTTCGAGGACATCCACTTCAGGGAGCGCGCCTACGAGCCGTGGTCGGCGTACGGGCAGTCCAAGACGGCCAACGTGCTGTTCGGGGTCGAGGCGACGAGGCGCTGGGAGAGCGACGGCATCACCGTCAACGCGCTCATGCCCGGCGGCATCCGGACCAACCTGCAGCGGCACGTCTCCCAGGAGGAGCTCGACCGGGCGGTCGCCGCGGCCGGCGGCGCGGGCATCACGTGGAAGACGCCCGAGCAGGGTGCCGCCACGTCCGTGCTGGTCGCGACGTCGCCGCTGCTCGAAGGCGTCGGCGGGCGCTACTTCGAGGACTGCAACGAGGCGGGCCGGAACCGGCCGGGCACCCGCAACGGGGTCGCCGCGTACGCCCTCGACCCCGAGGCGGCGGCCCGTCTCTGGCAGGTGTCGGCCGAGACGCTCGCCCGGTGATCCTCGCCTCGACCGCCACGGGTGACGGGCCGGACGTCCGCCCGCCGTCAACCGCGGGCGCCGGGACCCGCCGAAGAAGCGGCGGCCTCTCCCGGCCCGCCGGAAAGGATCATCTGTCGGGCCACCCCGACCATCCAGACGAGCGTGAAGGCGATCACCGTCGGGTTCTTGGCGGAGACGAGGATCGACGACACCAGCTCCCGCCGGTCCTCCGCGACCCAGTTCTCGATGGCCAGGCCGGGCAGGACGTCCAGCACGAAGAAGGCCGCTCCCAGGACGAGGAACTGGACGACGAGGCCGGACTTCCCGCGCTCGGCGAACGCCCTCAGCCGCCTCCGGCGGGCGTCGCGGCCGAGCGGCCCGAGCTCGGGATCGTCGACGATCGCCAGCCTCACGATCACGTACAGCAGCAGGATCCGGCGCGCCCCCGACCCCGGCGACCGTCGCCGCGTGCTCGTCTCCGCCGTCACCGGGAACGCTCCCGACCTCGGCGGCATCTTCGCCGACCTCGGCCGCGAGATGGGGGCCTTCATGGCGAAGTACGACGAGCGCGAACTGGCCGCGATCCTCGACTACGTCACCAACACCATCGCGGTCCTCAAGACCCAGACCGCCCGCCTGGCGTCACCCGACGGTCCCTGACACGGGCGCGTCGCCACGAACCCCCGGCGGGCCGGCCACCGAGGCGAGGAACTCGCGGACGACCCCGAGGAATCCGGCGGGGTCACCGGCGTGGACGAAGTGGTCGGCGTCCAGCTCGGCGAGGCGGGTGCCGGGACGTCGCTCGACCATGGCCCGGGCCTGGTCGGCGGGGATGACGCCCCGGGTGCCTCGGACCAGCAGGGCGGGACAGGCGCAGGCCAGCCAGTCGTCCCAGTGATCGCCGTGAACCAGGTCCTCCGAGTCGACCATGTCCTGGGGATGGAAGGGCAGCCGCCAGGTGCCGTCGGCGTTCTCCCGCAACGTGCCCGCGAAGAAGGGGGCCATCTCGCCGAGCCCTTCGACGAGCGCCTGACGGGTGGGGGCCTGGTCGGGCAGCGCGAGGACGAAGGCCAGCGGGTTGGGACCGTGCGGGTCGAGCCGGACCGGCCCCTCGGCGTTGACGAGGGCCTCGACCCGGCCGGGGTGGCGGGCGGCGAACTGGTAGGCGTTGACGGCGCCCAGCGAATGTCCCAGGATCGCGATCCGGTCGATGCCGAGATGGTCCAGCAGGGCGAGGACGTCGTCGAGGTAGCCCTGGCGGGAGTAGTCGGCCGCCCGTTCGGAGTCGCCGTGGCCGCGCTGGTCGGGGGCGATGACCCTCCAGCCGGGAGCCAGCCCGGCGGCCAGGCCGGCGAAGCTCGCGCCTTCGGACAGGTGGCCGTGCAGGGCGAGCAGGGGGCGGCCCGTGCCGCCGAAGTCGAGGTAGGACAGGCGGCGGCCGTCGATGTGCAGCTCGGCGCGGGTGGGGCCGGTCATGGCGGGTCTCCCGAGGGTCGTCGTCTGGGATACGACGACCGTAGTGCGGATTTGGGCAATTGCGCAAGGCGATTGCCTTAGGCACATGCCTAATTCGCTCGTCCCAGGCGCGGATAGCATGCCGGGCATGGGAAATCGCGAAGACCTGCTGGCCGGGGCCCGGCGCTGCCTGGAGGAGAAGGGATGGGCGCGCACCACCATCCGTGACATCACGGCCGCCGCGGGCGGGGTCAGCATGGCCGCCATCGGCTACCACTTCGGCTCGCGCGAGGCGCTGCTGAACGCGGCCCTCATCGAGGCCATCGACGAGTGGGGCACCGAGACCGGCCGCACCCTGTCCGGTTACGCCGAGCCTGGCGCGACCCCGGCCGAGCAGTACGAGGCCATGTGGGCGAGGATCATCGAGTCCTTCACCGCGCACCGGCCGCTGTGGATCGCCAGTTTCGAGGCGCTCCTGCAGGCCGAGCACTATCCCGAACTGCGGCAGCATCTGGCTCGCGGCCAGGCCGAGGGCCGCCGCGGGCTGGCCGCGATCCTGGCCGGGGTCCCGGAGGACACGGTCGGCGACGACGTGACGCGCACCCTGGGCACGGTGCAGCTGGCCCTGATGGGCGGCGTCATGACGCAGTGGCTGCTCGATCCCGAGCAGGCCCCGTCCGCGGCCCAGGTGGTGGCCGGCCTGAGAGCCGTCGTGAACGGCATCGACCCCGCAGCGGGGTAGCGGCGACCCCCGGAGCCGTACGGGCTGCGTCGCGACCCCCGAACCGCCGAACCGGGAGCATGCTCTCGTACTTTGGGCCGGTACAGAGTGATACGGGCTCTCGTACCATGAGGAGGTGCTCCCTCTCGTTCGCTCCGTGTGGGACGAGCCCCCTCCCCCCGACCCGCCGCGGCGGGTGTGGCGGGACTGGGCGCTCGTGGGGGTGCTCGTGCCGATCGCGCTGCTCGAAGGGGTGCTGCGGCCGGACCTTCCGTGGCGGGTCGTCTCGGTGGCGGTCACCGTTGGGCTGGTCCCCACCTTGTTGTGGCGCCGGACCAGACCGCTGCCGGTGGTCATGATCGTCTTCGGCACCACGAGCCTCGTCCCGCTGCTGACGGGCGGCGACTCCGCGGAGACGTACACGATGGGCTATCTGCTGCTCGTGGTGTACGCGCTGGTCCGGTGGGGGTCCGGGCGCGAGGCGGTGATCGGGTTGGCGATCATGCTCGTCGCGATCCACCTCTCGATCGTCTCCGACCGCCTCGCCCCCGCCGACGTGGTCGCCACGTTCGCCGTCACGTTCTCCGCCGTCGCCCTGGGCGGGGCGCTCCGGTACCGGGCGCGGGCGAGGATGCGCGAGCTCGACCAGGTCAAGATGCTCGAACGCGAGCAGCTCGCCCGCGACCTGCACGACATCGTCGCCCACCACGTCTCGGCGATGGCGATCCGCGCCCAGGCGGGCATCGCCACGTCGGCGTCGCGGCCGAACGCCGCGACCGACGCGCTCCACGTGATCGAGGCCGAGGCGTCGCGCGCCCTCGCCGAGATGCGCGCCATGGTCCGCGTCCTGCGCCGGGACCAGCCGGCCGACCTGGCACCCGGCCGGCGCGTCACCGACCTCCGGCAGCTCGCGAGCCGGGGCACGTCCGGCCCGTCCGTCGACGTGGAGATCCCGGACGACCTCGGCGACCTTCCCCCGTCGGTCGAGGCCGCGATCTACCGCCTCGCCCAGGAGTCGGTCACCAACGCCCTGCGGCACGCCCGTCACGCCACCCGCGTCGAGGTCCGCGTCACCGCCGACGACACGTCGGTGCGCCTGCGCGTGAGCGACGACGGCGACACCGGTTCCGCCCGCCCGCCCGCGCCGCCGGGATACGGGCTCATCGGCATGATCGAACGCGCCGAGCTGCTCGGCGGCACCTGCGAGGCCGGCCCGGACCCCGGTCGGGGCTGGACCGTCACCGCCGTACTGCCCCGGGCCGGGGTGGCGGCATGAGCATCCGGGTGCTCGTCGCCGACGACCAGGAGATCGTCCGCACCGGGCTCGCGATGATCCTCGACGCCCAGCCGGACATCGACGTCGTCGGCGAGGCCGCCGACGGGCGGCGAGCCGTCGAGCTCGCGCGGCGCCTGCGTCCCGACGTGTGCCTGTTCGACATCCGCATGCCCGGCCTCGACGGCATCCAGGCCACCCGCCTCCTCGCCGGGCCGGGCGTCGACGACCCCCTCGCCGTCGTCGTCATCACCACGTTCGACCTCGACGAGTACGTCTACGCCGCGCTGCGGGCCGGCGCCCGGGGTTTCCTGCTCAAGGACGCCGGCACCGTCCTGCTCTCCCAGGCCGTCCACGCCGCCGCCGGCGGTGACGCGCTCATCGCCCCGAGCGTCACCGCGCGGCTGCTCGGCGCCTTCGCCGAGACCGGGCCCGCCTCACCCTCGCTGCACCCCGTCGAGGCGCTCACGGACCGTGAGGAACAGATCCTCGTCACCGTGGCGCGGGGGCGGACCAACAGCGAGATCGCCGACGAGTTCCACATCTCCCTCAGCACCGTCAAGTCCCACATCGCGAGCCTGATGGCCAAGCTCGGTGCCCGCAACCGCGTCGAGATCGCCATGTGGGCCTACGAGACCAAACGCGTCAGGAACTGAGCCGCGCGCGGCGCCGCCGGGCGGCGCGGGGAACGGCCCGGTTGATGGCGATCCATCGGCGGAACGGCCCGCCCGGAGCCCGCCGATCGTCCATCGACCGGGCGTACTTTCGGCTGATGAGTCCCTCGCGGGGGGCTTCTACCGTGGTTCTCGTGGCACGAGACATCCTCGACGCCACCTGGCCGGCGACGCCTCCGATCCACCGCCACCGGCCACGACGCCGGTTCGCGAGCAGAGCGCCCCGGCAGACCCGTATCCCACCCGCGATGGATGAGGAGAATGCGTTGAAAGCGTTCGTCCTGCGCTCGTACGGCTCCCCCGACGTCCTCGATCTGACGGAGATCGACACACCCGTCCCCGGCGACGGCGAGGTGCTCGTCCGGGTGCGCGCCACCTCCGTCAACCCCTACGACTGGCACAACATGAGAGGCGAGCCGTACGTCGCGCGCCTGATGCCCGGCGCCCTGGGGTTTCGCGCCCCGAAGCTCCGCATCCTGGGCGCCGACATGGCCGGGCAGGTCGAGGCGGTCGGCGCGAAAGTGACGGCGTTCCGCCCCGGCGACGAGGTGTTCGCGCTGCTCGAGGAGGGCGGCTTCGGCGAGTACGTGTGCGTCCGTGAGGACGAGCTGGCGCCGAAACCGAAGAACCTGTCGTACGAGCAGGCGGCGTCGGTGCCGATGGCGGCGTGCACCGCCCTGCTGGGCCTGCGCGACGACGGACGGATCCAGCCGGGGCAGCGGGTCCTCGTCAACGGCGCCTCGGGAGGGGTGGGGACGTTCGCCGTGCAGATCGCCCGCGCGTTCGGCGCGGAGGTCACCGGCGTCTGCGGCCCGGGGAACGTGGGCATGGTCCGGTCGATCGGCGCCGACGAGGTCGTCGACTACACCAAGGAGGACTTCACCCGGAAGGAGCGGCGCTACGACCTCCTGCTGGACGTCGCGGGGGGCCGCCCGGTGTCGGCCTGCCGCCGGACGTTGACTCCCAAAGGGGCCTACGTCATCGTCGGCGGACCGGGCGGCCGATGGCTGCGGCCCGTCGGTCACATGGTCTCGGCCCTCGCGACCGCGCCGTTCGTGTCCCAGCGGACGGTCAGGACGGACGTGGTCCGATGCACGGAGAACAAGAGGAACCTGGTGACGCTCACCGAGCTCATCGAGGCCGGGAAGATCACCCCGGTCATCGACCGGCTCTACCCGTTCGAGGAGATCCGGGCGGCTGTCGAATACCAGGAGAAGGGACACGTACCGGGAAAGGTCGTCGTCACGCTCTGACGCAACGGGCCCACCACGCGTACGACGATCACCATCCGGCACCCCGGAACATGCCCGGCGCATCCGGCACCCCGAAGTATGCTGGGCGCCCGTGCGGGACCGAGCACGGGCGATCGACGATCATGGATGCGGCCGTCGCCACCTGCGGGATCGCGGCCACGAGAGGCATCGGCCGGACCGTGGAGCGGCAAGAGCGGTGGGAGCGGCCGGAGCAAGAGGTGGACCAGCATGACGCCCGGCGGGACCTCGGACCCGGAACTCACCCTCGCCGCCCAGGCCGGGGACGTCGCGGCGCTGGGGCTGCTGCTGGAGCGCCACCAGGCGGGCATGCGCGCGGTGGCGCTGAGCCTGCTGGGGCACGGGCCGGACGCGGACGACGCCGTACAGGACGCGGCACTGGTCGCGCTGCGGCGGATCGGCGATGTCCGGGACCCCGCGGCGGTGGGGCCGTGGCTGCGGATGATCGTCCGCAACGCGTGCCGGACGCGTCTCCGGTCCGTCCACGACGTCCGGTTCCTCGACGAGCCGGCGCCGCCCTCCGCCGACGCGACCCCCGAGCAGGCGCTGGAACGGCACGCGCTGCGCGACTGGATCTGGCGGGCGATCGAGGAGCTGCCCCCGCCCGTCCGGATGGCCGTCATGCTGCGGCACTTCAGCAGCGGTATCACGTCCTACCAGGAGATAGCGGCGGCCTGCGCGGTGCCCGTGGGCACGGTTCGCAGCCGGCTCAGCCAGGGGAGGGCCAAGCTGGCCGAGGCCCTGCGGGCGACCGCGGACTCGGCGCACGGCGACGCCGCCGAGCTGGCCGCGGCGAGCCGCCGGGAGGCCCTGGAGACCCTGGACGCGGCCGTGCGGGGGAGGTTCGCCGAGGTCCTGGCCGAACGGTGGTCGCCGGAGGTCGCGCTGCTCAGCGGGGAGCGCCCGAGGATCGGGCGCGAATTCCTGCTCAGGGGAATGGAGGGCGATCTGGAGGCGGGGGTCCGCCAGCACCTGGCCCACGTGGTCGCCAGCCGTGACATCACCATCTGGGAGATGGACATCGTCAATCCGGCGGAGAGCCCCGAACACTGCCCGCCCGCCGTGACCTGGCTCATGTCCCTCGACAAGGGCCGGGTGCGCCAGCTGCGGCTCTACCATCCGCAGCCCTCCGGAACGGCCCTTCACGACCCGCGGCCCTCCGGACCGGTCTGAGCGCGGAACGAACCGGTCTGAGCACGGAACGGACCGGCCCGAGCGCGGAACGAACCGGCCCGAGCACGGAACGGCGGCTCCGCCCGCGTCCACGGCTGTGACCACGATCACAGGGGCCGGATCGAACTTACCCGCCGCCCCCGCGTCCTGTCGGTGTCAGTGACGACACCACAAGACCGGAGATCCCATGAACGCCCTCGGCACGAACCCGCTGTCGCCCGGCACCCACACCCTCGACCTGAACGGCATCGTCCAGCGCTACCACGTCCACGGCACCGGACCGGTGTGCCTGGCACACTCCGGTGGCCCCGGAGTGTTCTGGGAGTACATGAGGATGCCGGCGGTGGAGCGGCACCTGACCATGGTGTACGTGGAGCCGATCGGCACGGGCGGATCGGGCCGCCTCGAGACGCACCCCCACGGTTACACGCGGGACCGCTACGCGGAGGCCCTCGACAACCTGATCGGCCACCTCGCGCTCCCGAAGGTGTACCTCCTCGGCCACTCGTACGGCGGTTTCGTGGTGCAGCACTACGCCCTGCGCCACGCCGACCGGCTCGCCGGGATCATCCTGTACGAGAGCGCACCGGTCACCGGGGCCGAGCACTTCGCCGAGGCCATGCGCAACCTGGAGGAGTTCACCCGGAGGAACGCGGGCAACCCCGAGCTCCAGGAGGTCCTCGACGCCTTCGGGTCGATCCCCGCCATCTCGAACGACGAGGAGTTCACCGCCACGATCCGCGGGCTGCTCCCGGCCTACCTCGCCGACTACTGGGGACGCGCGGAGGAGTTCGCGCCCATGAGGGCCTCGGTGAGCGGATCACACATCTCGGGCCTCGACGAGCACCTCGCCCCCGACGTCGTCGACGACCGGGAGCTACTGGGGGCGATCACCACGCCGACCCTGGTGATCGTCGGCCGGTACGACGTCATCTGCGGGGTGCGCTGGGCCCACGAGCTCGACAAGCTGATCCCCGGCTCCGAGCTGCTCATCCTGGAGGACAGCGGCCACTTCGGCCACCTCGAGGAGCCCGAGGAGTTCGCCCGGGCGATCGCCGCCTTCGCCGCGTCCACCGCGGTGTGACAGGCCCGCGGGCCTGTCGTACCGCGACCTTGGCCACCGGAGCCGAGCGGGACAGGGTTCCGCCCGGCCCTCCGGTTCCTTGAGCACCGGGTTGAGGCCGGCCGGCTCGATGACCGGGCCTTGAGCTCGGCGAAAACGACCTCATTCTCGCCGGTCGCCCGCGAACCGCGAGCGTGCCCGGCCACCGTGCCCCGCATCCGTGGCCGGGCACGGGCATCCCCTACCCGGCCGAGGGCGCCACCGGCTCGGAGTCGGTCCAGCCGGCCTCCAGCACCACCTCGGTGCCGTTGCTCCCGCCGGGCACGCCGGCGTTCAGGAAGGCCAGCACCATCGAGGTGTCCGGATCGATGATCAACCTGTTCGGGGTGGACCGGTCGTACATGCCGGGGAACGCGATCGCGACGCCCGGCCTGCCTCGCGGGTCCCTGGTGTGGCCCTCCGCCCGCACGAGGGGCAGCGCCGCCAGCGCCCGGTACGCGGCGCCCCGCACCTCAGGAGAGGCGGGCAGCTCGTACAGCAGTGACGCCAGCGCCATCGGCAGGTGGTCGTCCGCGGAGCGCTCGACCCCGACGTGGATGGCCTCCAGCGTCCGGTTCCTCAGAGCCTCGGGGTCGGCGGGCAGCGCCTTGACCTCTTCCAGTGTCAGCTGCTCGCCGCCGAACCGGAACTTCTTCCTGTTCTTGTACGAGCCCAGATGCCCTTCGCCCGGCGAGGTGGAGAAGGCGCCGTACTCCGTCCTCCCTTCGCCCGGCGAGACGGAGGAGTCACCGCGCTCCGCCTTCCATTCGGTCGGCGAGCCGTCGCGGCGCCAGGCCTCCACATCGAGGGGGCGCGTAGCCAGCTTCCTGTAGCCGGTCCAGGCCCGGCCCTCCTCGGAGATCCAGTCCTCGGTGATGGTGGAGCTCTCCAGTTGATAGGTGTCGCCCTTCCTGCCGTACGGCCTGGCCCACCGGATCGTGTTCAGCCGCTTGACGTGCCAGTAGGCGCCCTCGGGAGCGGCCTCGGCCCTGGTCGCGGCGGCCAGCAGGATCGAGGGGCCGGACAGGGCGGCCGTGCCGGGCTGGGAGGGGCGCAGTGCGGGGGTGGAGGTGTCCAGGCCGGGCACGAGGATCACCCCCGCGACCGCGGCCGCCGCGGCGAGTCCCGCGACACCGGCCCGCCATGGCAGGCGCCGCCTGGTCGCCGCGTGCACGCGTGCCTGCACCCTCGCCATCGCGAACGGGTCGTGGGCGGGCCGGCCGTACAGTTCACGGACCTTGGTGAGCTCATCCATGATTCTCCTTCGTCGGGTCGGCACCCAGAGCGGCGCGGATCTTGCTTCTGGCACGGCTCAGCCGCGAGCCGACCGTGCCGTAGGAGATGCCGAGCGCGGCGGCGATCTCCTCGTGGCTCAGCCCCGCCAGGGCCGTCAGGAGCAGTACGTCGCGCTCGCCCCGCCCGAGACGGGCGATGGCCTCGGCGAGCGCGGGGCGCAGGCTCTCGGCGCTGACCTGGTCCGCCACCCGTTCCTCGTGGCCGGGTGAGTCGGCCGGGGGGCCGTACCTGTTCATGGCGCGCAGCGCGCGGACCTCGGCCCTGCGGTGCTTACCGATGAGGTTGGTGGCGATGCCGTACAACCAGGTTCTGACGCCGGCCCTGGCGGGGTCGTACCGCGCTCGCTTGCGGAACGCCGTCAGGAACGTCTCGGCCACCACGTCCTCGGCATGTCCGGGGCCGAGTCGCCGGGTGACGTAGCCGTGAATCTCGCCGAAGTATGCGTCGAAGACCGCGGAGAAGTCGTCGAGCGACCGTTCTGGCGGTCGTTCGACCGGCGTGGTTGTCATCGAGGACCTCTCGGGAGCGAATGTCGGTCATGGGGTATCACCCGATGGGCCGACGTGCTTTCCCGATCACCGGTAGGGGCGGACCGCCGAGGGGCCGGTGCGCCCCGGACCTCAGTTTCCCTTCGGAGGGGTTTCGATCGTCATCGGCGACTCCCCGAACAGGTCGACCTCGGGAAGGTCCTCCGCCTCGACGACCAGGTCCTCGGGCGGCGGCTCGATGGTCACCCTGGCGCCCCAGCCGGTGAAGCGCAGGTCGGAGCTGAGGCCCAGCTCGTAGTCGTCGTTCGTCTGCTGGGAGGTCGTGGTGGTCAGGCGGGTGACCCTGCCCTTGGCGTCGAACCAGAGCGCCCAGGCGACCTTCTCGCCGCGCTCCGACGGGAGACCGCCGAAGGGCAGACCAGGGATCTTGGAGGTGCGGACGGTGCCCTTGGCGGCACGTGGGCCGACGGAGGAGGCGGTTGCGAGCAGCGCCCGCAGCGTGCCGGGATGGAGGAGATCGACCGTGACATCCGCGGGACTGGATTCCGGCCACCGGCTGCGCACCCAGTTCTTGCCCAGCGGCAGCCTGCCGACCAGTTCACCGCCCGAGGTGTAGTTCGCGTCTTTGACTTTGATGAGCAGCGAGGGGAAGGGAATCCTTCCAAAGGAAGATCACGGCTCCGTCTCGAATATGAACCCTCGGCTTCACGCTCGAAATCGTTCGAGCGAAAAGGTGAACGCGCCCGCGTGCCGGTCTCTCACCCGGCCTGCCGGGACACCGGGCAGTTCGGCCTCGCACCCGGCCTGCCCGGTGTCCCGGCGCCCGTGGTCCGCGATCGGCGGCCGTCGGGAGCGCGCTTTCACGGGCCTTTGCCCCTGGCGCGGAAGGCCGCGGTCTTGACGCGGTTCTGGCAGCTGGTGCCGCAGAACCGGCGGGTACCGTTGCGGGAGACGTCCACGTAGACCCGGTCGCAGTGCGGCGCCGTACACACGCCGAGACGGTCGTGATACTCGCTCCCCAGCACGATCGCGAGACCGGTGGCACAGCTCGCCGCCCAGTCGCCCGCCATGGTGCCACCCGGGCCGTGGAAGTGCAGGTGCCACGGCTCCCCGTCGTGACGTTCGAGCATCGGCCGGGCCCGGGTCTCCTCCAGAAGAGCGTTGACCCGCAGGGCGGCGGTGTCGACGTCTCCCGTCGTGACGGCGTCGAAGACCGTGCGCAGCCGCGCCGCGATCTCGACGAGCTCACCGGCCTCCACCTCGGTGACCTCCCGATGGCCCGGGTATCCGGTGCGCAGACCCTCCGTGGCGGCGGCGGCGAGATCTCGCGGCGGCGGGAGGTCGCGGCCCCGCCTCTCTCCCGGGGTCAGCTCGTTGACCAACCCCACCGCCACCCGGACGATCGCATCAGCGTGACTGTTGAAATCCACTTGACCAGTTACATCCTCGCGTTCTAGCTTGTAACTGTCATAAGCTTATACGGCAGTTACAAGGAGACTATGGTGCTCACCCACGATGCCGCACTCGAGTGGATCGCACGCTGGGACCGCCAGCAGGAGGGCTACCTGCCCGACCGCGAGGAGCGCTTCACCGCGCTGATCGACGCCGTCGAAGCGACGGACCGCCCCGATCCGCTGGTCGTCGACCTCGGCTGCGGACCGGGCTCGCTGTCCGCCCGCCTCCTGGAACGGCTGCCCGGGGCGACAGTGATCTCGGTCGACGCGGACCCCCTGCTGCTCGGCCTCGGCCGGGCCGCCTACCCGCACCTCACCTTCGTCTCCCTCGACCTGCGCACCCCCGGATGGACCGGGTCCCTGGGCCTGGACCGGCCGGCCGACGTCGCGGTGAGCACCACCGCGCTGCACTGGATCTCCGGACCGGACCTCCGGAAGATGTACGCCGAGCTGGCGACCGTGCTGCGTCCGGGCGGGCTCCTGCTCAACGGCGACCACATGGACACCGACGACACCACTCCGGCCCTCGCCCGCCTCGAACGCACCGTGCACGACCGGGAGACCCGGCGCGCGTTCGCCGGAGGCCACCCCGAGGGCTGGCGCCAGTGGTGGGAGGCGGTCGACGCGGATCCCGCCTTCGCCGAGCTCCGCACCGCACGCACCACCGCGGGCGCCGACCATCACGGCTCGGAGTCCTCCCTGCTCTCCGAACACGTCGACGCCCTCCGCGATGCCGGGTTCGCCGAGATCGGCACCCTCTGGCAGCGCGGCAACAACCGTCTCCTCTGCGCCGTCCGCGACTGATCCGGGCACCGGCACCCCCGCGGCCCGCCGACCGGTCGTGAGCGCCGGACCACGTTTCAATACCCCTGCCCATGGACGAGACCTTCCCGTACCATCCCTGCATGTCCCCTCGCATAGTGGTCATAGTGCTGGCGGCCGTGCTCGCTACCGGAGCCGCGTTTCCTCCCCGTTCCGTCCGCGGGGACGTCAACGGGGACGGCGGGGCCGACCTGGTGGTGGGCGGCGCCGGTCCGCTCACGATCCAGCCGCTGAAGGGCAGGGCGGCGGTCCGGGACCAGCACGCGACCGCGCTGTCGACGGGCGACTTCGACGGGGACGGCCTCGCGGACGTGGCGGTCGGCGCCGGCGGCACGGTCACCGTCCTGTACGGCCGGCGCGCGGACGGCTATGTCGGCAGGACCGGCCGATTCACCCCCGGCCAGGGCGGTGTTCCCCGGCTCGGCACCGGCCACGGCTTCGGCAACGCGCTGACCACCTCCGACCTCGACCGCGACGGCTACACCGACCTCGCCGTAGGGGCGCCGGAGACCACGCTGGACGGCGCGGCGACGCACGGCGGCGCCGTCGTCGTCCTGTACGGCTCCCGCCGCGGTCTCACCTCCTCCGGAGCACTGAGGCTCAGCGAGAACACGCCGGGAGTGGTCGGCTTCAGCCAGCACAGCCGCCTCTTCGGCGCCGCGCTGGCGGCCGGCGACGTGACCGGAGACGGATACAACGACCTGGTGGTCACCGCGCCGTCCGGACGGCCGGGATACGACATCGGCGGGGCCGTCCACGTGTTCAAGGGGTCGGCCAGAGGCGTGACGACCACCGGAGACACCATGGTGACCAGCGGAAACGTGGACGGTCGCACCATGGACACACAGGCGTGCGCGGGTGGTCCCGACGGTGCCGACAACAAGGCGAACACCGCCAGGTGCACGCGCGAGCCGTTCGGCTGGTCGGTGCGGGTCGGCCGTTTCCACGGCGGCAAGCACGCCGACGTGATCGTCGGAATCGGTACCGGCAGGCTTCTCGTCCTGCGAGGCGGTCCCGCGGGCGTCGACAAGCACCGGCTGAAGACGCTGGCCCTGCCCGGCATCACCGGGACGAGCGACCCGGCCAACGACCACGCCGGCTCGCTCGCCGCCGGCGACGTCGACAAGGACGGGTACACCGACCTCGTCGCGGGAGCTCGCGGCCGGGGCGAGGTCGCCCTCCTGTACGGCTCCGCCACCGGGCCGCGCCGGCCGGACTGGGTCGGGAAGGGCGGGGCCAACGTGGCGCTGCTCGACGTGGACGGCGACACCGTCCCGGAACTCGCCACCACCGACGGAGGCTCCACCCGGATTCTCTGGATCAAGAACGGCCGGGTCGCCAGGACCACCGTGCTTCCCCTGGAAGGCCGGCTGATCGCGCGCTGACCGGAGCCGGCGCCCGAGCCGCGTCGCCCTGGTCACCCGGCACGCAGGCATCGCCGGCCCAGCACGCCGGACCACAGGACGATCGGCGGGTGAAGGACGTACCCGAGCTGTTCCATCGCGACCGACGGCCCCCGCGCACCGGTCGCCCACGCCCGCGCGATCCCGCCGGTCGGCGAAGGACCGTCGCGTCAGCGCCGGTCGTCGGCGAAGGCCGCACGCGGATCGAGGAGCCGGCCTCGCGCGTGCTCCTCGTCGAAGGCGTCCGGGCCGAGCGCCTCGACGGCGGCGGCGCGCACCTTGGCGAGGTCGGCCGCGTCGTCGGGATCCGGTACCTGGCCGAGCGACGCGAACGCGCCGTCCGCGACTCCGGCCAGCCGCGCCGCCCTCGCGTGATCGCCCTCGGCCGAGGCGTACGCGGCGCCCGCCACGCAGACGTACGGCACGAAGTCGGCCCAGCCGTTGCGGAACACCCGCTCACGGCCCTCGGCGAACAGCTTCCCCGCCACGTCGAGATTGCCCAGGCCCAGCTCGCAGAACGCGAGGTTGTGATACTCGGAGTTGACCGTCTCGGGCCGGCCGAGCGCCTCGTTGAGGGCGATGCTCTCCCGGTACAGATCCCGGGCGCGCAGCAGGTCGCCGGACATGCGCGCCACGGCGGCCAGCACGTGCCTGGGCCGTTCCTCAAGGCCACGGTCACCGGAGCGCAGCGCGACCGCGAGCGCCTCGCGGGCCCGGGCCTCCCCGCCTGGCAGGTCACCGCCGCGGATGGCGACCCGGGCCAGGCTGTAGCGGGCCTCCACCTCGCCCGCCGGGTCGCCGGCCGCCCGGGCCCGCTCGATCTCGGCCTCGCTCATGCGCACCACGGCGTCGCTCTCACCGCGCCGGAAGGCCGAGCGCACGCTCTCGCTGAAGTTCATTCGATCCTCTTCCTCGGCTGGACGGTCTCGTCCGTCACCGTGCTTCGAACACGGTCCATTTCTCCACGGGGCGGAAACCCATCGACTCGTAGAGCGGCCGGCCCATCGCGCTGGTGTGCAGGTAGGCCTCGCCCGCTCCGGCCGCGACGCCGTCCAGCAGCACGGTCTCGGTGATCGCCCGGCCCAGGCCACGGCTCCGCGCGTCCGGCACGACGGCGATGTTGAACACGCCGACCACGCCGGGGCCCCGGATCCCGAGCCCGGTGCCGGTGGGCCGTCCGTACTCCTCAGCCAGATAGCCGGTGACGGGGCCGGCGTCGAGCACACCGCCGCCCATCAACGAGCCGAAGACGCCCTCGGGAGCTTCGAAGCCCTGGGTGAGAGCCTCGGTGTAGAGGTCGCTCTCGGTCGCGCCGACCTGGCGTACCGGCTTTCGCCGTGCCGCGTCGGCCCGGAACACGACGTCGCCCGTGGCGCAGGCCAGCAACCACAGATCACTGCGTTCGGCCAGCCCGTGCCGGGCCGCGAGGTCGGCGATCTCGCCGCCCGCCTCGCCCCGAACCATGATCGACCATGGCACGCCCCGCCCGCCGACCTCGGTCGCCATCTCGTCGAGCGACTCGCGATCCGGTTCCGGTTCCGTGTCGTAGGCGGCGTTCAACGTCGCGACGCCCGCGCCGGTCACCGCCGCACGGGCGGTGCCCCGCTCGGCGTACCAGCCCGTCGGCGTCACCCCGCAGAGGAACTCGATGGCGTCGAAGTACGCCGCCGCCATCCGGTCGGCGGTGGTGTCCATCGCCTTCTCCCTCGTGTTTCCCATAGTCAGCGGCGAGCCGGAGGACTCGCGGCCCGATAAAGGACGATACCGGCCGCCGCCCAGACGGCCTGCCCGCGCACCCGGTCAAGGGCGGCTCCGGTGACCTCGCGCCGACCGACGCCGAAGACGAGGAAGACGAGGAAGACGAGGAAGACGAGGAAGACGAGGAAGACGAGGAAGACGAGGAAGTGGCCGAGGTCGTCGCACCCCGGATGCTCGGTGTCGCCGCCCGGGCCGTGGAGCTCGGCCGCCTGCCGCGCCACCCCCGGGACGCCGTCGCCCCGCTCGTGGGGTCCGGACCGCCTGTCCATTAACCCTATACAAAAGGTAGGATTAGTAGGCATACTTGCGGCCGTTTGCTTCGTTCCCCGAGGAGCCCCTTATGCGCCGCGTTGTTGCCTTGTTTGGCGTGCTCATCCTGATCGGCAGCCTCACCGCCTGCGGAGGAGGTGAGACGAAGGCCGATAAGGAACAACTGCGCGTCGGCTACCAGCGGTTCGGCGGGCAGAGCCTGCTCAAGGCCAGGGGGCTCGCCCCGAACGCCTCCTGGTCGCTGTTCGAGAGCGGTCCCGCCCTGACCGAGGCGATCAAGGCCGGTGCCATCGACATCGGGCAGACGGGCGAGGCGCCGCCGATCTTCGCCGCGGCCGGCGGCACCAAGTTCAAGATCATCGCAACCTCCGAGCCGGTGCCGAAGGGCGAGGCGGTCCTGGTCAAGGAGAAGAACGGCTTCACCTCCTTCAAGGACCTCAAGGGCAAGAAGGTCGCGCTCAACAAGGGGTCGAACGTCAACTGGCTGCTGGTCAAGCTGCTCGAGGCCAACGACATGAAGATCACCGATATCGAGGTCCAGTACCTCAAGCCGGCCGAGGCCCGTCCCGCGTTCGACAACGACCAGGTCGACGCCTGGATCATCTGGGACCCGTACTTCTCCCTCGCCGAGCAGCCGGGCGTGAAGGTCCTCGCCGACGCCACCGGCCTGGCCAACAACCGCGAGTACCTGCTGGTGTCACCCGAAGCCCTGCGGAACAAGCCCGGCCTGGTACGTGAGTACCTGAAGGTCTACCGCGAGGTCACGGACTGGGGCATCGCCAACCCGGAGGAGCGCGTCAAGCTGCTCGCCCCCGAGCTGAAGATCCCCGAGGACGTCGCCCGCCGCGCCCTGGAGCGCAGCGCCCAGCCGCTCGCGCAGGTGGACGCCACGATCGGCGACGAGCTCCAGCAGATCGCGGACGGCTTCGCCGACCTCGCGCTCATTCCCGGCAAGGTCGACGTCAAGAGCCTCGTCGACCCGAGCTTCTCGGACGTCCTGAAGTGAGGTTCAGGCCACGGCGGCTGATCACACCGATCGTGCTGCTCGCCGGATGGGAGGCCACCGCGCAGCTCGGCCTCCTCTCGCCCGACAAGCTCCCCCCGCCGAGCAAGATCGCGGCAGCGGCCTGGCGGTTGTCCCTGGACGGATCCCTCGGCCAGCACCTGCTGGAATCCCTGGAGCGGGCCGCCCTCGGGCTGCTCATCGGAGGCTCGCTCGCCCTCGTCCTGGGCGCGCTCGCGGGGTTGCTCCGGATCGGGGACGACCTCGTGGACCCGCCGGTCCAGGCGGCCCGGATGCTGCCGCACCTCGGACTCGTCCCGCTGCTCATCATCTGGGTGGGCATCGGGGAGTCGTTGAAGGTGTCGCTGGTGGCGCTGGGCGCGTTCTTCCCGATCTATCTCAACACCTACGCCGGCATCCGCGACATCGACGAGAGACTGGTCGAGGCCGCCCGGACCTGCGGCCTCACCCACCTTGAGCGGATCCGGCACGTCGTGCTGCCGGGCGCGATGCCGTCCCTGTTCCTCGGCCTGCGACTGGCGTTCGCCGCGGGCTGGCTCAGCCTCGTCGTCGGGGAACAGGTCAACGGGCAGAGCGGCCTGGGCTTCATGATGATGGAGGCCCGCGACTTCAGCCAGACGGAGATCGTCGTGCTGGGCCTGGTCGTGTACGCGTCCCTCGGCCTGCTGTCCGACCTGGCGTTGCGCACCGCGGAAAGGAGAACGCTGTCATGGCGACGCGGCCTGCAGGCGTCATAGCCGCCACCGGGGTACGCCGGGTCTTCGCCGGCACGACGGTCCTGGACGGCGTCGACCTGCGGATCGAACGGGGCGAGGTCGTCGCCCTGCTCGGAGAGAGCGGATCGGGCAAGAGCACGCTCCTGCGGATCCTCGCGGGCCTCGACGAGGAGGCCTCCGGCGACTTCACGACCTCCGGGTCGAAGGCCGTCGTGTTCCAGGAGCACCGGCTGCTGCCGTGGAAACGGGTGGCCGACAACGTGGCGCTGGGCGTCCGCGGCCGGGACGCCCAGGAGCGCGCGACGACGGCCCTCGAGGAGGTGGGGCTGGCCGACCGGCGTGACGCCTGGCCGTCGGAACTGTCCGGCGGGCAGTCCCAGCGCGTGGCGTTCGCCAGGGCGCTGGTCCGCGAACCGGACCTGCTCCTGCTCGACGAGCCCTTCGGCGCGCTCGACGCGCTGACCAGGCTGAAGATGCAGGCCCTGTTCGGCAGGCTCCGCGCCAGGCACGGCTTCGCCGCCCTCCTCGTCACCCACGACGTGGAGGAGGCGCTCCTTCTCTCCGACCGGATCCTCGTCCTGGACAGGGGCCGCATCGCCGAGGAGATCGAGGTCGATCTCGGCCGTCCCCGCTCCGTCGACGTACCCGGCTTCAGCGACCTCCGCCGCCGCCTGCTGGCCCTCCTCCACGTCCCGGCCGACCCCGAGGAACCCCGGACGCGCAGCCCTGTCATGCGCGGGGGACGTCGTTCAGAGGACTAGGTCGCGGCCGGTGGGACCGAGTTCCCACCGGCCGCCGCGGCCCGGCCTCGCCGCTCCCCCGGTGACGGGCGTCAGGCCATCACCGATTCCCCGCCGGGATAGGTGAAGGACGACCGGGGCGAGTAGAAGCCCCACACGATCTGCAGTGGATCGGCGGGGCGGAGAGCGTAGACGGAGTGGCCCGGCTCCAGGAACTCCAGCGACACGACCTCGAACGGGTCGACCGGTTCGGCCACGAACGGATAGAGCCCGCTGTGCCGCTGCCCGTCGACCTCCGTGATGTAGCGCAGCTGGCCGCGGTTGACCGCCGTACCGGTCTCACCGACCCGAGCGGTCGCGCGGATCACCGGCACACCGTCCGACTCGGTCGTCGCGACCAGCTTCCCGTCCCCGACCTCGATCGTGGTACGGCCCACGCTCGCGGGCACGCCTCGGGCGGCCGCGTACTCGCGTACCACCTCGCTGGAGTTGAAGTAGTGCGTCCACCAGCGGCCGGGGGTCACGCCGTCGGGAGCGTAGGTGTCCTCCAGGTCCGGCCCGATGTAGGTGAGCGAGTACGCGCCGAAGCCCGAGGTCTGCTCGGGCCGGTCGACGACGTACTGGTTCATGAAGACCTGCCGGTTGGCCATGGGCTTCAGACCGTCGGGGACCAGGGCCGCGACGGCCTCGGGGTCGGCCGGCACCCAGCCGAAGTAGATCATCCGGCTGTTGACGACGAGCTGGGGAGCCACGAGTTCGGGCACGACTTCTCCCTGGTATCGGCGGTGTCTGTCCGGAACATATGTCACGTTCCAACAGAGAACAATGACCTTGGTTTCCCGGAGCCCCAGGGGTTCGCACGCTCGGTACCGGCGTCAACGGCCACCCCGGAGCCGGCGGAGGGATTCCCCGTGAGCCCGCGTCACGCCAGAGCCCTGACCGGCGAACGGCCGGCACAGGCGAAGCGCGACAAGCTTTGGACAAGCCGGCGTGGCTAGCGTGCAGCGTAGCCAAGTCTGGAGTCGCCATGCTTTCTTCGGTGTCAGCCGGTCCGCGAATTCGTTCGGGCAAAAAAGATGGCGGCTCCTTCCAGATGGCATGTGGAGTGTTGATCGCGTTGAGTGGCGCGCTGGCGGCCTTCGCCTTCAGCGCGATCTACGCGAAGGGCTGGATCGATCTGGAGGTTTACCGGGAAGGCGGAGCGGCGGTACTGCGGCGTACCTCTGTCTACGACCTGGTCGTAGGTGAAAGGTGGCTGAAATTCACCTACTCGCCGTTCGCGGCAATGCTGTTCACGCCTCTCGCCTTGGTCGGAATGGAGATCGCCGTCGCCCTCTGGGTGCTGATCTCCATACTCGCCCTCGAGGCGGTGATATGGGTTCTCATCGGCCGTACCACGGTGAAGCGCCGTGATCGCCGGGCGACTCACACGTTGCTGGCCGTCGTCGCGATACTTCCCCTGTACCCGGTGACGCTCACGCTGTGGAACGGGCAAATAGGCATTATTCTGCTGCTGGCGATAGTTGTGGATCTGACGCACGGCAAGGAAAAATGGCGCGGCATAGGGACGGGCATTGCCGCCGGCATCAAACTCACCCCACTGATATTCATCCCCTATCTTCTCGTCACGCGTCGTTTCCGGGCCGCCCTGATGGCCGGCCTCGGTTTCCTCGGCACAGTGGTCCTCGGCTTCCTGCTGCTGCCGGCCGATTCACGCGATTACTGGGGCGGCGCATTTTTCGACACGCAACGGGTGGCCGCCGAGCAGGGTGCGGATTTTTTCAATCAATCGCTTCGCGGCGTGCTCATGCTCATGCCCGGCTCCTGGCCCACCGTGCCTTTGTGGCTCGCCCTGTGCGCGGTAGTCGGCACGGGTGGGCTTCTGGTCGCCGCACGGACCGCGAAGAAGGCGGGCGAGCTCGCCGGGATCACCGCCTGCGCCATCGTGGGGCTGCTTGTCTCACCCGTTTCCTGGCCGCACCATTGGGTCTGGTGCATACCACTCCTGGTGCTCTGGGCACAGCGCGCTCAGCGCACAGAGGCCACGCTTGAGAAGGTGGGCGTCGGGTTCTTGTGGTTCGTCTTTCTCCTGCCTGGATACATCGCCCTGGCGATACTTCTGATATATCCGTCCCACGCTGGGATGTGGCTGATGTTGCTGACGGACAGTTATGTGCTCAGCGGACTGTTGACGCTGCTGGCGCTTGCGGTTTGTTTCAGCCGGAGCGATCGGCGGCGAAGAAGGCACGGGTCAGGCGACGGCTAGAGACCTTCGACGGTCAGGGTCGCACGGCCCGGCCGCGGCGTGAGCCGGCGAGGCCCGCCGGAGAGCGCGCCCGGTCACCTCGCGAGCGGTCTCGGAGGATTTCCCGCACGATGTTCCCACGGCCCGGAGCGGACATCCCGCAAGCGTGCCGGAGCTCGTCGGACACCAAGTGCCGCCTTCACCTGCCGGCGAGACCACCCGCGGCGGTACGGCTCGCGGAGATGCGGCCCCGGCCGATCGGACGCTTGCGGATGAACCATTCGGCCACGGCGAGGTTGATCACCCAGCCGGCGGCCACGAGCAGTGCCCTGGGGAACTCGCCGGGCGTCCCGAAGATCAGGAACCAGGGCAGGTGGGTCAGCGCCTGCGTGCCCGCGCCCAGGCCGATCGCGTAACCGCGGATCATCCAGGCGCGGTGCCGGGCGATGTCCCGCCGCCGGATCGCGGCGAAGGCGAGAACGATGGCCAGGAGCATGGCCGAGCCGAACACGAGCCGGAACGCGGCGAGGAGATCACCGTCACCGTCAGGCCGGGGATAGAACAGCGTCATCCACAGACCGGAAAGCGCGGCGGCGATGCCGCAGAGGACCAGGACCCGCCCGGCGACGCGGTGCCGGCCCGGCCTCCGGTGGCGGAAGCGGGGGTCGAACTGGAAAGCCCCCAGAACGCTGTACACGCTGACGGTGAGAATGTGCAGCACCACCGGCACAGGCGTCGCGAAGAACCGTGCGTTTCCCGGCGTGACCTCCGCGCCGGCTGTCAGTTCGGTCAGGCGGGCGGCTCCGGCGATCAGCGGAACGGCGCTGAGCAGGATCAGCGCGGCGGGCAGGAGCCGGCCCGGCCTGCCGGAGGAGGCCGTGGCGACGTCGTGGCCACGGACGGCGAAAACCCCCGCCGCGTTCCGGTCATCCGCCGACCGGCCGCTTCGCGGCAACCGGGGGGACGGGAAGTGTCCCGTCGAGCGCTCATCGGTCATGACCCGATCGTGACGGCCGAGACGCCGGCGGCTCATCGGGAGAACGGTCCGACCTGCGCCGGCCGATCGTCCACCGACAGGGCGTACTTTCGGCCCAGGTCCCGTGAGGTCGTCCGTCCTACGGGAGGAAGCTCAGCTTGTGCCAAGTGTCGGAGACCTCACGAGTGTGCGGTGTGGAGATGACATCATCGGGAGTATGTATCGTCGATACATCGTCGGCATCGTCGGCATCGGAGTGATGGTCACGGTGGTGTCCGGCTGCTCCGAGCCGCCCTACCGGCTGCCTGACCGCAACACGCCGGCTGTACAGGCCGAGGAGAAACGCCTCGCCGCGCGCCTGCCGGACGAGTTGCTCTGGGGCCCGGGTACCTGCAATGTCCGGCTGCTCGGCAAAGAGGGTTCTTCATCATTCGCCTGGGCAACCTGCAGCATGACGCCAACGGCCGACGTCCCATCGGGAGGCGTCTCCATGCCGGTGCGGGTGGACGGAGATCAAGTGAGGAAACCCGCCGACGGTGGGGATTACGCGGACAGCGTCAAACGTATGTTCCCGCACCGTCTGGCGGACAGAGTGCTCCACGAGCCTGACAGCTTGCGCCCGTAGCTCACGCAGCGTCGGCTCCGCCCCGGAGGATCGGCGGGATCCTCACCGTCTTCCTGGACGAGCCGGCTCGACGTGCGACCGTTGTGCCGCGTGACCTGCGGGGATGCCAAGCATCGACAGATGCCGTACGTTGATCGTCTCGTGTGTGCCCCACACCTGGAGGTCGTCGGGAGGGGCAGTCCTAACTTCGTGCCGCACGTGCGGCAGCCACTCGAAACGGGGATGTCCTCTTCACGATGAGCGCCCAGTACGCATGGTCTGAACGCTTCCCCGCAAGGCGTCCGGTGACCGGGGGTTCCGATCACCCGGCGGTCAGCCCACTCGGCGATCTGTATCCTCCGGCTACCGAAGCAGAGGTCCGCGAGCTTGAAGAGCGGCTGGGTGTGGAGCTGCCGCCGAGTTACCGGCGGTTTCTCCTGTTCGCCAACGGGTGGGGCGGCGACGACGACTGCCGCCTGCTGCGCATCGAGGAAGTCGGCTGGCTCCGTGATGCCGACCCCTCGGTCGCCGGGAGCTGGTCGGAACCCAAGCCCGAGAACTCATGGAGCGTGCCCGACGAGCTCTACTTCGTCTACGGACACGAGCAAGTCTCCGGCGACATGAGAGGGGAGTATGTGCCCGACACCCTTCTGGCCGGATATTGGGACGACGGAGTCGTTCTCCTCAACCCCCACGTCAAAACTCCTGAAGGTGAGTGGGAAGCCTGGTATCTCGCGCCATGGCTGGCCGGCGCCAAGCGTTACCGGTCCTTCTGGGACCTCGCGATGGACGAGCTGGAAATGCGATACCGGAGTTGATGTCCCTTCCGTCATTGGGCTTCGCCGTCTCGGGTCCTTCGTGGCGGTGGTCATGCACGTGGGCGGCGTGGCCGCGACCGGCCGGAGAGCCGCGGCGTGGCCGGCGACCGCCGCGACGCGCGCCAACCGCCGCAGGCGGGCAGCCTTGACCCTGTAGCGATACTCGTCGCCGGCACTGATCCGTCAATCATCAACTGAGGCTTCACCGATGCCGCTGGTGTCGGCGCTTCGCTCCTGGCAGCGGTTCTCAGGGCCGGAGGTCGTTGGAGAGGTTGATCCGGATCTCCGTGTTGCGATATCCGGCGCGCCGGAACGCTGCCGCCATCGGCGCGTTGCCCACGTCGGTGGTGGCGGTGACGCGCGTCTCTCCGTTGGCCGCGTGGATGCGGGTGATCTCGGCGAGCACCTCGTCCACGTAACCGCGACCCCGCAACTCCGGCACCACCCCGAGATACCCCACGTTCACGCTGTACGGCGTGGCCGAGGGAATCGCCATACCTGCCACCTCGCCCTCGTGCGTGTAGGCGATCCGCCACCACTCCCGTTTGCCCGGCGCCCCGAGATGAGACCCCGGTGCCACCCGATGTTCATCGCCACGCGAACGGCCTCCAGCACCGCCATGGACCGGCACGCGTCGCGAAGCACCGGGGCATCGGGCAACAGCCGGGCCACGTCATGGGCAGTCATGAGCCCCATCCAACCGGACGCAGCATCCTCCGCACCAAGGCATAACGGTCCGTCTCATCACGCCGAAGCAGCGACAAGAACACGACCAGCACCGCGCCGCCCGAATAATGCGGTTGGGAGTCTTGCCGTGGTCGGCGGTTGCCGGGGGCTGATGGCGTGTGACCGTGCAAGCGGCGTCGCCGAACACCGCTCGCCCGAACGCTTCCGAGGTCGTACGGTCGCACACATACGATCGGCCGTGACGCCATGGTCAGGAGGGCTTCGATTGGCGAGTACGAGGGTACGCCCCCATGTCGTCCGCGCCCTGGAACACACCCGCGCAGTGCTCCTCCCCTTCGACGGCACGGTCTGCGACCTCTTCGCCGGCATGGACACTGCCGTGATCGCCGAAAGAATCCGAGCCCGGCTTTCCGATCGGGGACACCGGATGTCGCTTTTGACCTCCATCGTGACCGACCCGCTGGAGATGCTGGCATACGCCCACCACACCGGCTTGGCCTACGGCACAGAAGCCGAGGAGATCGTCCGGAACGCAGAGATAGCAGCGGCCACAACGGCCACACCCACGCCGGGGATGCACAAAGTACTGCAAGCCTGCCAAGCCAGCGGCAGGCGCGTCGTCGTGGTGGGAGACACCTGCCACGCAGCCATGGAGACCTACCTCGACGCGCACGGTCTGCGGCACCTGGCCGGGCCGGTCATCGGACGCGAACAGCGATGGCCTTCCTCAAAGGAGCCGCCCGGTGTCGCCCTCATCCGGCAGGCGGTGAAGACGCTCGGTGCGAAACCATCCGACTGCACGCTGGTCAGCCTGTCTCCCCAGGACATGTTCACGGCGGAAGACGCCGGAACCCAGGCGATCGGCGTGGTCAGCAAACACGCCAAGCGCAAGCATCTCGCCGTCACCGGCGGCTCGGCCGTCGTCTCCTCGCTGCCCCAGCTGGCCGGTGCGCTCACGGCCGTTCCTCCTGCGGAGGCCTACGGCGCACCACCCGAGCAGCTCCAACCGCCGACGCATCCGTACGAAGGCTGAACCGCCCCTACGAGACCGTGCGCACCGGCCTGCTGAGGTCGAAGCAAACGACTCTGGCCCAAGATCCGTACCGGACGCACCGGGCGATCAAGGGCCAGGATCTGATCGAGCCGGCAGGGCTACGCGTCGCCGGAGGTCAGACCGACCGGGCAGCCGATCCCGATCCCCCTGAGGCCGCAGTAGCTGTTCGGTGGCTTGCGCCATGAGGGAACTCTCCGCGAGAGCCCTCCGATCACAAACCGACGCCGGGTAGTCGACGATCTCCGCAAGCCGTGTGCCCGGCAAGCGCTTCCGCTCCTCTGGGCGCTGGTCACCTGTCCGCGCTCTGTGTCAGAGTGACCGGCATGCTCGCGATCACCGTACTGACAGAGGACGGTCACCGGCACGTCCGGGCAAGCGCCGGGAAACTCACCGAACTGGTCAACCGGCTGGGCGGTCAGGACGATAGGTTCCTGGTCGTCCAGCGGATTCCCGATCTACCCGAAGTCTTCATCCAGGTATGGCACGAGGATGGAGGCGACTATGTGCTGGAACACCGCGACGGGGCACCCGACCGGCACTTCCAGGCGATACTCGACAGGCCCGAGTCGGTGATCACGGCCATGACCCGCTGGGCGTGCCTGGAGGACGAATGGGGCTCCGGACTGAATTGGACCCCGTTGGACCTGGGCCTCCCCGAACCTCTACCGCCTCTAGAACTTGACGAGGACGAGCGCAAGAGGCTCGATGCGCGCATCCGTGAAGTGATCGTGGGCGGTTACGCGACGCGGGCACAACTGGCCGAGATCGCACAGGACTATCTCGTGTCAGGAGACCGCCGACCGGTCTCTCCCGAACAGGCACGCCGGTTAGTGGACCGAATGTGGCTGGAGCGCGTCGAGGAGCAAGCCTCCTGGAAGGGGGAGAAGGACCCGGAACTGCTCAGCCGGGCCTTCACCGCCTTGGAAGCCACAGACATCACGGCAAGGGAGAACTTCGCCTGCTGCCGTACTTGCGGTCAGGCGGAGATCGCAGTGGCCGGCTCACCGGATGCCCGCGGCTATGTCTACTTCCATAGCCAGTGCACGGACTCGGCCGCAGCCGGCCACGGACTGGCACTCCTGTACGGCAGGTTCGACGGTTCATTGGATACGACGGCGTCCATTGGCCGAGAAATCGTAGCCGCACTCAAGAAAACCGGCCTTCCGGTGGAGTGGAACGGTGATCCCCGGCAGACCATCACCATCACTCCCCTCGACTGGCGCAAACGCCTCATCGGCTGAGATACACCCTGCAGTAAAGATCATCACCGGGGACGGCGACAGCTCAAGACCATCGTGGGACGCTCCTGGGCCAGGCTACGTGTCAGGTCACACTTCGCCGGCCATGAGGCCGAAGAGGCAGGTGTCCTCGGTACCGCCTTGAGTCCGCACGAGAATCTCCCCACTGCTGTGCCTACTTCTCCGAGCCCATCAGGCCCGTCGGACAGGACCACTCGGATGGGTCACCTGGCTTGACGTTGGTGTCACCGTCGTCGCAGTAGCCCAGCATCGGACGGCTCTCGCCGTACACGGTTCCAGCCCGTGAACGACGACGACGAACTAACGCGGTCCCGAGCGGAACTCCGTCCAGAGATCGACGGCTTCCTCCAGGTCAAGTGCGGCCACATCCTCGCGGGCCATGCCGACCGTATAGATCAACCGATCGGCGAGCCAGTCAGGAACAGGCTCTCGCGCGGGCGTCTCGTCGACATGGATACGATCGGTCAGAGTTCCCAAACGGTCGATGACCTCGCCGAGGCGCACAACGTCAGGACGCGAACCGCCGGCCGCCTGGACTCGCGCTTTGGCTTCGGCGTAGACCTCGGCGTCGGCCCTTTCTCCGACCGCCCAGATCTCACAGATCTCAACCGCCTTGTCGTCGGTGATCCGGTAGACGACCCGCCACGTGTTTCGTCCGACGACGAGCTTGCGGAACCCGGTCAACTCACCGCCCAGCGGGTAGCCGGCCTCGGGATTCTCCAGCAACAGGAGGATCTTTTTCAGGACCTCGGGTACGGCGTCCGGGCCGATCCGACGAAGATCATCAACGGCCGGGTCGGTGAATACGACGTCGGGCATCGCTACTCGTCGTCATCCGGGAGCACGGCCAGCGATTCACGGGTATGCCCGAAAGCGGAAAGGACATCGTCAATCGACGTCCGCCGTCCGCTGTCGGTGGCGGCTCTGACGAGAACCAATGCCAGATCCCGCAGATCGGCCGCGGCCTCTTCCAGTTCGTTGAGACGTCGCATGCTCACAACCGCTGCGACCGGCTGGTGCCGACGGGTCACCACCAGATCCGCCCCCTGCTCCGCATCAGCCACCAGACGAGCCACTCCGCGCTGCGCGGCCTCGGTGACCGTGAGCTCGGTCGCGTCATGAAGAACAGCCATGCAAAAACTATATAGAAAACTATATAGAATGACAATCATCGAGGCCGAGCGCCTCGATCACCGAGCCAATCGGACGGGTCACCCAGCTTGACGCTGGTGCCGCCGATCCCGCAGTAGCCGCCCGGGTTCTTGTACAGGTACTGCCGGTGATAGCGATTCGATTCGGGCGATAAATCACGGCTCGCCACCATCTGCACGCCACGGTGACCGGCTAGCCGGCTCGAAGAGCGGCGACCGACTCAACGAGGCCCGCTTTCTCCAAGGCCTCGAGCCCATCGTCCACGGTCTCCGGCGAGCTGGTGCGCGAGTCCGCGATCTACTGCACGCAGGCCCAGACGACTCGCCCGTCAAGGTCGATCTGGTCCAGTACGAAGCCATCGGGAGACTTCGCCTCGATGTCCCAGGACGCCAGGTGCTCTGGAGGAAAGCCCCTGAGGTTCGACCTGACGATGATCTGCGTTCTCACCTTGATCGCCGCGGCCGGCACATGCCGGTCATCCGGGTCGGGAAGCTTCAGCCCTTCGACCAGAGGATGAAAGCGAGCAGACTCACGGCCCCGCGAGGCAAGACCAACGGGTCCTCACCCCCATGCTCACCGGCGACCCGCACGGCCGACTGCTCGGGATACTGCATGAGGTAGTCCTTGATCCGGCGTACGGCGCGACCGGCCATCTCGGCGTCGATGCTCCCGGGCTGAACTCGCTTCGCCTGCACATCTGCCATCACGACCTCCTCTTCGCAGTATCCGCAACAAACGAAATAAACGTAAGTGACGTCGGCAGCGCCTTCTCAGGGACATGCGGTCGACAAACACCCTCCGTAAGACCATGCCGGCCAGGGCTCCGCTGTCTGTCGACGAAGCAAGCATCCGTTAGGTTCCCCTGGCTTCCCCGCCCTTTCCGAAAACAGAGCGAGCCTGGCCGTCCGCAGCACGGCGAGCTGTAGCCGCGCGAGTCGGAGCGAGCTCGAGCCTCGATGAACGTCAGGTGTCTCAGTCTCCGTTGAGGACACGATTCATCCACTCCAGCGACCCCGTGCTGAGCGCCTCGTCCGCGAGGCGCTTCGCGGACGCCGTCTTCAACGCGGCAAGCGAGCTGTCGATCCACGGCTGAACGTTCTGGCGCCCCTGCTCGCGATACTCGATGGCCTGGATCAGGCATTCCAGCTTGTCGGCGTCCCGGGCGCAGATGGCTTCGAGACTGGTCTTCTCCTCGTACTCGCCGACCGCGCCGCTCACCATCTCCGCCGCCGGCTCCGGAACACCACGCATCTGGTCGGCGGTGACCTCCTCGTTCGGCGCCGCCTCCGGTTCCCGCTGGAACTGCGGCGACGTGATGGCCTCGTCCAGGTCCACGAGCGTGTCGTCCAGATCGAAGAGCGTGAGCCGTTGCACGATCACCGCCATATGGGCGAACCGTCTTCTCAACCGGCGGCTGATGGGTACCGGGCCGCCGTGAGGTCCTCAGCGAGGTCCTGCATGGTGAGGTCGGCGTTCAGCGCGGTGACCACCGCCTGCGTCAACGGGCGGAGGGCGTAGACGTGCCGTACCGCGTCGAGGTCCACGGGGATGTCGTAGTAGTCCTCGGCGAACCGCTGGAACGCCTCCGCGGACGGGTCGACGAGCCGCGCGAACAGGTGCGTCGCGCCGTCGGGGTCGCCGGCGCCGTCCGGGTAGTCGATCTCGCCCACCCGCCAGCGGTCATCGCCGATCTCGCGCCACAGGCAGGCGGTCACGACCGGCATGCCGTCCTCGTCGCAGAACGCGGGCTCGGCCACGCAGTGGCGGAAGACCTCGGGAACAGAGTCGAGCACCCCCGGCCACGGCCCGTCGTTGCCGTACGGGCTCATCACCGCCTCATGGTCGAAACCGCGGATGTAGGCGCCCGCCGCCGAGAAGACGATGGAGTACTCGTCTCCGGAGCCGTTCTCCATGGAGGCCATCTCCTCCCCGGGGCTCCAGCCCGCGCCGAAGAAGTGGTAGCGGCTGGACCATTCCGGACTCAGGACGGCCTCCAGCACCGCCATGGACCGGCACGCGTCGCGAAGCACCGGGGCATCGGGCAACAGCCGGGCCACGTCATGGGCAGTCATGAGCCCCATCCAACCGGACGCAGCGTCCTCCGCGCCAAGGCATAACGGTCCGTCTCATCACGCCGAAGCAGCGACAAGAACACGACCAGCACCGCACCGCCCGAATAATGCGGTTGGGAGTCTTGCCGTGGTCGGCGGACGGTGGCGACCCCGAGCAGGACTCCTCCTGGCCCTGACGGCACCCGCCGCCCCGCGCCCGCCCTGACGCCCGCCGGTGGACCGCCGGGCGCGGGCGGAGTGCCGGGCGCGGGCGGTGTCAGCCGATCCACGCGCCGGTGGTGAAGTTCCCGGTGTTGATCGCCATGACCGGGATCATGATGGCCATGCTCACCAGCCACACCCAGGGTCTTCGCACCCCCGCGACGCCGATGGCGATCCACAGGGGGAACCAGGTCAGCGACCCCCGGCCGATCGAAATGTAGAACGACGACAGGGTGAGGAAGGACAGCACCTGGGGGGCGATGTACGCGAACTCCGGCCACTTGCGCCGTACCGCGAGGCAGCCGGCCAGCACCAGCAGCACCGCGGCCGAGATGATCTCCTCGTAGTAGGACGTGGTGAGCGAAGCGACGTCGTCGGACATGCTCCAGGTGTTGGCGAGCGCCTCCCACGGCCAGACGGCGTGCCGGCCCCAGAACCGGTCCTGCACCGAGTTGTAGGCCAGCCAGTCGCCGGTGCGGGTCCACTGGTAGACGCTGTACAGCACGAGCGGCACACCGGGGAGCGCGAGCCAGGGCAGCAGGCGCCACCCGCCCGGGCGTTTGCGGCCGTTCTCCGCCACCAGGAACATGACGAGCAGCCCGAAGGCCAGGAACAGGCCGGAGATGCGCACCGTGGCGGCTCCGGTGGCGCACAGCGCGGCGTCCTCCCAGCGGCCGTTCCTGGCGAGCAACCACGCCGAGACGGCCAGGGCGAGGAACAGCGCCTCCGAGTAGCCGGAGTACAGGAACACGGCGAACGGGCTGAGGAACAGCGCCGCCACCGCGTACCGGCCGCTGCCTGCCGCGTACGTCTCGGCGAGCCGCGACAGCGCCACCGCGAGCACCGCGCTGGCCACCAGCGAGATGATCATCGTGGCCAGCCGGCCGTCCTCGACGACCGGCCACATCGCCTTGATCAGTATCGCCATGCCGGGGAAGAACGCCGGCAGCTTCTCGGCGTCCTGCATGCCCGGGGGGCCGTCGTAGCCGAACTGGGCGATGGCGATGAAGTTCTCGGCGTCCCAGCGGGTGAACCGGTTGAGGAAGGGGTCGGTGGTCCGGCCAGGGCCGGCCAGGTAGGCGTAGATCAGCACACCGACGTGCGACAGCGCCCAGAGGAGCAGGGCCAGCCGGTCGCCGGGGTCGGTCAGGAACCTGGGCACCCACCGCCGCCCGGCCACCTCACCGGTTGACTCGCCGGTCGTCTCGCTGGAAGTTTCGCCGGTCGTCTCGCTGTAAGTCTCGCTGGAAGTCTTGCCGGGACGTGCGCCGGGTTCCGTGTCGGCCGGTTCCGGCTCCGTAATCTCCACCGGCCCGGCGGGCGCGCGATCAGTCACGCGAGAATCCTTATACAGCCGCAAAATCCGGGCAACCGGTTGCCCACGGCATGATCCTTCCGTGCCGGCCCGTCCCCGCTCGTCTCCTGCGAAGACCACTTCCGCCCGGTGGCGGGACGCCCCGCCCCGCCGTGAAACTTCCACTCGGCGCTAGCCGCCGTGCCCGCCGTGGAAAAATGGTTCCGGACGTCAGCGCCCGGCGGTCACCTCGCAGGCAGTCTCAAACATGGACCACCTCCACGGTTTTCCCGCACAGTTTGCCCATGTCGTCATCGTCGGATGTCAGAACGACGACTGGGCGCACCGAGCTCAGCGCGGTAGCCGCGACCACGGCGTCGATGGCGTACTTGTGACCATGCAGACGTGCGTCCCGGAGAAGCTCGATCGCCCGTGACGAGATGTCCTCGGTCACAGGCTCGATCTTCAGGCGTGACAGGTACCACCTGAGGCGATCGCTTTTGACGCGAACGTCGAGCGCCTCGATCGGTGTCATCGCGCTGACCACAACCCGAAAATCGTTGTCCTGGGCCTCCCGTACGAACGCGGTCACCCTCCGGTCGGCCTCGCACCACTTCACGAGCCCTTCACAGTCGAGGACCACAGTGCCCGCGCTCAGCCTGCTCCGTGCACGCGTCACCCGTCCTCCTCCTGAAGTTCGGGCGCCGACCTGACGCGGCGAAACAGCGCCGCCGCCTCGTCACGCAAGGACTGGGGGATCGGACCGGAAGCAGCCTCATTCTCCTGAAGGGCCTCCTCCAGGAGATCCCGCTCGATCTGGCGCTCCACGGCGGCGTCGACATAGGCGGAGAATCCACGGGCCCCGACCCGCTCCTTGACGGCGCGGATGTTACCCGCCCTCAGGGACACACTGACCTTGGCGGCCGGCCCGTCTCCCGGAGCGAACTCCCGCTCAGGCATACTCATGGAATCATCTTACTACTGGAAGTAGCAAAACACTGGTCATAGCCCTGCCAGTCGAAAAGAGCTCGATCCTCGATGAGTGTCAGGTGTCTCAATCTCCGTTGAGGACGCGAGTCATCCACTCCAGCGAGCCCGTGCTGAGCGCCTCGTCCGCGAGGCGCTTCGCGGACGCCGTCTTCAACGCGGCGAGCGAGCTGTCGATCCACAGCTGAATGTTCTGATGCCCCTGCTCGCGATACTCGATGGCCTGGATCAGGCATTTCAGCTTGTCGGCATCGCGAGCGCAGACCGCTGCGCGCCCCGCACGCGCGCCGGTCGGCCAGTTGGCCCGGCTGCGGCTCTTCGGCCGGTCCGGGCCGGCGCCGCCCGCGCGCAGAGGCATCACCGACCTCGACCGGTGCTTACCCGGGTCCGGTTGCCGCGTCCAGGGCATACACCTTGTTGTCGGCGCTGCCGACGTAGACCAGGCCGTTGGCGACTGACGGGGTGGAGGCGACGTTGCCGCCGGTGGTGTGGGTCCAGCGGACCTTCCCGGTCGCCGCCTCCAGGGCATACACCTTGTTGTCGGTGCTTCCGACATAGACCAGGCCGTTGCCGACTGAGGGGGTGGAGGCGACGTCGCCGCCAATACTGTGGGTCCAGCGGACCTCCCCGGTCGCCGCGTCCAGGGCATACACATTCCCGTCAAAACTGCCGATGTAGAGCAGGCCGTTGGCGACCGCCGGGCCGGAGTAAACGTCTTGGATGGTGCGGGTCCAGCGGACCTTCCCGGTCGCCACGTCCAGCGCGTACACGTTCCCGTCGACGCTGCCAACGTAGAGCAGGCCGCCGGCGCTTCCGATGAACAGGCCGCTGACGGCATCCGGTAAGGGGACGCTGTCGCCGATGGTGCGGGTCCAGCGGACCTTGCCGGTCACCGCCTCCAGGGCGTACACCTTGTTGTCGGCGCTGCCGACGTAGACCAGGCCGTTGGCGACATCCAGGTTGGAGGCAAATGTGCCGCCGATGCCGCGGGTCCAGCGGACCTTGCCGGTCGCCGCCTCCAGGGCGTACATCTTGTTGTCGGCGCTGCCGACGTAGACGAGGCCGTTGGCAACTGACAGGAGGGAGTGGACGACGCTGGTGGTGCGGGTCCAGCGGACCTTGCCGGTCACCGCCTCCAGGGCGTACACCTTGTTGTCGGCGCTGCCGACGTAGACCAGGCCGCCGGCGATCACTGGGTCGGAGTGAATGTCGCCGGTGGTGTGGGTCCAGCGGACCTTCCCGGTCGCCGCCTCCAGGGCGTACATCTTGTTGTCGGCGCTGCCGACGTAGAGCAGGCCGCCGGCGACCGCTCGGACGGAGTGAATGTCGCCGCCGGTGGTGTAGGTCCAGGGCAAGACCTGAGTCGTAGTCGGATCCGCGCTTCCAGGACGCTTGCCCGTCGTCGAGTCCGACTCCGGGAAGCCGATGGGAAACCGTAGAAGATAGGCGGCGACCAGCACAGCGCCGGCACTAATTAAAATTACGCCTACACTCAGTGGACGAATCACGCGAAACGCGAAACGGCTGTCTCTGTGACCACTCTGCCGAGTGCCAGGCGTGGGAGGCGATGCGAACCCGCCAACGGCATCAGCACTTCGTGCCAGCTCCTCACCAACCTCATCCAGCGCAGTCGCCTCATCACGAAGCATCTGATCGACATGACCGAGGATCTCCGCCGCCGCCTGCTGGTCGGTCTCCCCCAACAGCGGCACGGCCTCAATACTCGGCCGCGTCATCCCCACCCGCGATGAACTCACCAGAGTCGGGCGGACGTCCGACTCCTCCAGATGGCGCCGAGCTCGCGTGGCCTGCTCCACAGCCTCACGGCGCAACCGCTCGGCCTCCGTACGCTGGTCCTCCGCCCTGGCAAGCCGCCTCTCAACCTCCACACGAAGCCGCTCGGCTGCCTCCAACCGATCCTGGGTATCCCGCAACTCCCGACGCAACCGCCCGACCTCGACCTTCAGCCGCTCACGCTCCCCCTCGCCCAGGCCCGCCGATCTCGCGCCCGGCTGACGAGAGGCGAGCTCACCGCTCAGGGACTCGCGCTCCGCCGCCAAACGAGACGCCGCCCGCGTCAGCCGATCCCGGATCTCCAGCAACCCCGCACCCAGGCGATTTTGACGATCAAGAGATTGCTCGACACGATCCGTCGCCTCACCTATCGTCCGCACCAACGCCGCCAAATCAGTGGAGGAATCAGTCGGGACCTCAGTCTCCGATCCTCTGCTGCGGGCCCAGCCGATCACGCTGGCAGCTATCGGCAGCAAAGACACCAACTGAGCGATGTTGGCCGCAGTCGACAGGTCCCCCGCCCGCAACACGACTCCGAAAACGGCTAACAGGATGCCAAGAGCGAAAAAGGCGCCAATTGGCCGCCAACGGCTTCCTGAACGCTTATTCACCGTTCCATTGTGATACTTAACGACCATCGATGTAGCTATATCGCTACACATTGCGGGCAGCCGGACTGTTCCGCCGTGGGACTGCACAAACAATGTGTAACTCCTGATCAAGGAGACACCTGTGACGAGTACCGTGATCCAGTCATCCGCAGCGATGGACTTGGAGGAGCCCGCGGTGACGCGGAACAACGAGGCTTCGGATCGCGAACTGGTGGCAAACTGGTCGACCAGGCCCGCGCCGAAGGACTGGATCTGATCGGTGAGAACAGGCTGCTGGGCCGGCTGACCAAACTGGTCCTGGAGTCGGCGCTGAAAGACGAGATCACCGACCGCCTCGCCTACGACAAGCACGAGGCGGCCAAACGCGGCAGCGGCAACACCCGCAACGACACCCGCACCAAGACCGTCATCACCGACGTGGGACCGGTGGGGATCGCGGTGCCGCGGACCGGGACGCCAGCTTCGAGCCGAAGAACTTCCGCAAACGGCAGCGGCGCCCGTCCGGCGTCGATGAGATGATCATCTCGCTGGCCGCCAAAGGGCTGACCACCGGGGAGATCTCCGCGCACTTGGCCGAGGTCTACGGCGCACAGGTGTCCAGGCAGACCATCTCCGCCATCACCGGCAAGGTCATCGACGGTATGGCCGAGCGGCAGAACCGGCCTTTGGATCCGGTCTGCCCGGTGATCTTCATCGATGCGATCCACGTGAAGATCTGTGACGGTCAGGTTGCCAACCGGCCGATCCATGTGGCGATGGCGGTCACCCTCGACGGTGAGCGCGACATCCTCGGACTGTGGGCCGGCGACGGTGGTGAGGGCGTCCCCGAGGAGGTGAGCGGGCATCCTCGCATGTTCGCCACCTTCACCGTCCCGTCCTTCGGTGTGGTCCACGCACACCGGTCAGGCGAGAACGGCAAGCCGTTGCCGTGCCGTCCTCGGCGTGATCGTCCGGTGCGCGAGCACAGGCGACCGGAAAGCCGCGGCGCACGCCATGACAGCGATGCCCCCCAAGTGGGGCAACCCCTTTGCGTGGACTGCTACGACTACCGCGATACGGGGCTGCGATGATCCGCCTCGATGATCTGGAGGGGCCAACCGATCGGCCGCCGGACCAGGCTACCGTCCCGCTCCTAGCCCTTGTAGTGATACTTGTCGCCGGAAACGGCTCTGGCCCGAGATCCGCACCGGACGCGCCGGGCGATCAAGGGCCAGGATCTAACCAAACCCGCAGGTCTACGCCTCGCCGGAGGTCAGCCCCACCGGGCACGACACCCCGGTCCCGCCGATCCCGCAGTAGCCGCCCGGGTTCTTGAACAAATACTGCTGGTGATACTCCTCGGCGAAGAAGTAGTCACCCGCCGGGGCGATCTCGGTGGTGATGGGGTCGTAGCCCGACTCGGTGAGCACCTTCTGGTAGGCGTCACGTGAGGTGAGGGCCGACTTCTCCTGCTCGGGCGAGTGGAAGTAGATCGCCGAGCGGTACTGCGTGCCGACGTCGTTGCCCTGGCGCATGCCCTGGGTGGGGTTGTGGGCCTCCCAGAAGACGCGCAGCAGCTCCTCGTACGACACCTTGGCAGGGTCGAAGACGACGCGGACGAGCTCGGTGTGACCCGTCTGGCCGGTGCAGACCTCCTCGTAGGTCGGGTTCTGGGTGTAGCCACCCGCGTAGCCGACCGAGGTGGTGATCACACCCGGGGTCTGCCAGAAGATGCGCTCGGCGCCCCAGAAACAGCCGAGGCCGAAGTCGGCGATCTCGCTTCCCTCGGGGTAGGGCGGAGCGAGCGGGGCGTCGAGGACCGCGTGGCGGCCGGGTGCCGTGATCGGCGTGGGGCGGCCCGGGAGCGCGTTCTCCGGGGACACCATCGTCGTCTTGTCCTTGCCGAACAACCAGCCCATTGTGAACCTCCTCCTGACACGTTCTCACCAGGAGGCAACCGTCGGCGACCTCCCCGTGTTCCCGTAAGACTCTCTTAACAGAGCGGAAAGTACTACTAAATTGTATTAAATCTGGTAAGGAGCGAAGATAGGCATCATGCCTGAAACGCGCCGTGGAGTTCTGTACGGCATCGCCGCCTACAGCATGTGGGGTCTGTTCCCGCTGTACTGGCCGCTCCTGAAGCCCTCGGCCGCCCTGGAGATCCTGGCACACCGCATCGCGTGGTCCCTGGTCGCCGTCGTCGCCATCCTGGCGGTACGGCGCCACTGGTCCTGGTTCCGCGAGCTCCTGCGCACCCCGCGGAAGCTCGGCCTCCTCGTCCTGGCAGCGATGATCATCACGGTCAACTGGGGCCTCTACATCTACGCCGTCAACAGCGGGCACGTGGTCGAGAGCGCGCTCGGCTACTTCATCAACCCGCTGGTCAGCGTGCTCTTCGGGGTGTTCCTGCTGAAGGAGCGGCTGCGACGGTGGCAGTGGGTCGCGGTGGGGCTGGGCACCGCGGCGGTGGTCATCCTGACCGTCGACTACGGGCGCCCGCCGTGGATCGCGCTGGTGCTGGCCGCCAGCTTCGGCACGTACGGGCTGGTCAAGAAGATCGCCGGGGTGGGCGCGGCGGAGAGCATGACGGTCGAGACGCTGGTGCTGCTGCTCCCCGCACTGGGCTACCTGGTCTACCTGGGACAGCAGGGGACGAGCACGTTCGGCAACGCGGGGGCGGGCCACGCGCTCCTGCTGGCCGGGGCGGGTGTGGTCACCGCCGTCCCGCTGCTCTGCTTCACCGCCTCCGCGATCCGGATACCGCTCACCACGATCGGCCTGTTGCAGTACATCGCCCCGATCCTGCAGTTCCTGTGCGGCGTGTTCGTCATAGGGGAGGTCATGCCGCCCAGCCGCTGGCTGGGGTTCGGCGTCATCTGGCTGGCGCTGTCGGTCTTCACCTGGGACAGCCTCCGGACGGCCGCCCAGGCCCGCCGGGCGGCCCCTGATCCCGTTCCCGTACAAGAACCCGCATAAGACCCCTTGGCGCCACATGGTGGCGCCAAGGGCCGCGAAGTGACCGCGCCGAGGCGACCGGGGGTCAACCGGGGGTCAGGAGCCGCGGACGGCGAGGACCAGCGGGGTGAGGTCCGGGTCGATGCCGGCCTGCTCCAGGGCCGCGGCCAGGGAGCGCTCGTAGGTGGGCGTGGCCGCGGCCAGCCGGGTCCGCCCTTCGTCGGTGATCACCGAGTAGACGCCGCGGCGGTCGTCCGAGCAGAGGTCGCGCCGGGTCATCCCGGCCTCCTCGAGGCGGGCGACGAGACGGGTCACCGAGCTCTGGTTGAGCCCTACGGACTCGGCGAGTTCCTGCATGCGCATGCAGCCGCCGGGGGCGGTGGCGAGCCGTCCCAGCGCGCGGTACTCCGACAGCCCGAGGCCGTGTCCGCGCTGGAGTGCCTTGGTCAACTCCGCCTCCACGCGCGCGTGCAAGAGGGCGAAACGATCCCACGACATGGTGATTCCTCCTGGAGTGTTCTATCGGCAGGAGTCTACATGCACATACAATATTTGCTTTTACATGCAATAAATATCGTGAAAAACATACGATAGACCCGGTCGGACCGGGTGGAAGAGCCGGATGATCATGCCTGCGATGGCCGGCCGGAACGCTTCACGACGTGGTCGCACGGTTCCAGGTTAACGGGGCCGGCCGGACCACTCCACGAGGCGGTCGCACACCGCCCGGCGGGCGACGGCCGGCCGGACCATCACGACGTGATCACACGGCGCCAGGAAAACGGCGCCGAGGGAGCCGAGGGAACAGCGTCGGGAAAACGATGCCGGACAAACCGCGGTCAGCCGGAACGCTCCACCACGTAGTCACACAGTGCCAGATAGGCGGCACGGGCCGGGATGTCGGGAAGGCTCGCCAGATCCTCGCGGGCGCGGTCGGCCCAGGCGAGCAGCTCGGCGCGGGCGCGTCCCATGGCGGGGTCGGCGCGGAGCAGACCCAGGGTCTCCTCGATGTCCTCCTCCGCCACCGGACCGGCCAGCAGCTCGCGCAGGCGGGCGCTCTCGGGGGCGTCCGAGGCGAGGACGTAGAGCACCGGCAGGGTCCGGATGCCCTCGCGCAGGTCGGTTCCGGGAGTCTTGCCCGACTCGACCGTCTCTGAGGCGACGTCCAGCAGGTCGTCGCCGAGCTGCCACGCCACCCCGATCGCCTCGCAGGCCCGGGTCAGCCGCTCGACCACCTCGGGCGAGGCCCCGCTGAGCATGGCGCCGAACCGGCCGGAGGTGGCGATCAGCGAACCGGTCTTGTCGGCCAGCACCCCGATGTAGTGGGCCACCGGGTCGTCACCGGGGCGGGGGCCGATGGTCTCGCGGATCTGGCCGCGCACCAGGCGGGAGAACGTCTGGGCCTGGATCCTGATGACGTCGGCACCGAGGTCCGCGAGGATCTCCGACGCCTGGGCGAACAGGTAGTCGCCGGTCAGGATGGCCACGGTGTTGTCCCAGCGGGCGTTCGCCGACGGGGAGCCCCGGCGGACCGGGGCCTCGTCCATCACGTCGTCGTGGTAGAGCGTCGCCAGGTGGGTCAGCTCGATCACCACGGCCCCGGGCACCACGCCCGCGGCCTGCGGCGAGCCGAACTGGGCGGCGAGCAGGGCCAGCATGGCCCGGAACCTCTTGCCGCCGGCCTCGATGAGGTGCTTGGACGCCTCCGTGACGAAGGCGTCGTCGCTCTGCACCGAGGACCGCAGCAGCTTCTCGACCTCTGCCAGTCCGGTCGCGACGTCCTGCGCCAGCCGCTCGTCGACGAACGGCAGATCAACAACCGGTGGCGCAGCCATGAAACGTTACTCCTCTAGCGAATGAACAGCGCGGACGCAGCCTGATCCGCGAGATCGAGCACCGGCTGCGGGAAGACCCCGAGCACTACCGTAGCCGCTGCCGCGAGGGCGACCACAGCCGAGGTGCCCACCGTGGGAGCCGCGATGGACGGCCCGTCGGCGGCAGGCTCGCTGAAGAACATCAGCACGATGACGCGGACGTAGAAGAACGCCGCGATCGCCGAGCTGACCACACCCACGACGACGAGCGGCAGCGCGTCCCCGGCGACCGCCGCCGAGAAGACGGCGTACTTGCCGAAGAAACCGCTCGTGAGCGGGATGCCGGCGAAGGCGAGCAGGAAGAAGGCGAAGATGCCCGCCAGGACCGGGGATCGCTTGCCCAGGCCGGCCCACCGGGACAGGTGCCCGGCCTCGCCGCCCGCGTCGCGGACCATGGTGACGACCGCGAAGGCGCCGACCGTAGTGAAGCCGTACGCGGCCAGGTAGAACAGGATGGCCGACAGGGCCTGGGCGTTCTGCTCGGCGGCGCCGACCGCGACGATGCCGGTGAGCAGGAAGCCCGCGTGCGCGATCGAGGAGTAGGCGAGCATGCGCTTGATCTCGGTCTGGGTGATGGCCAGGACCGCGCCGACGATCATCGTCAGGATCGCGACGCCCCACATGACCGGCTTCCAGTTCCACTCAAGGCCACCCAGAGCCACCCAAAAGACCCTGAGAACGGCTCCGAAGGCCGCGACGAGCACGGTGGAGGCCATCAGGGCGGTGACCGCGGTGGGCGCGCCCTGGTAGACGTCAGGCTTCCACGCCTGGAACGGCGCGGCTCCGATCTTGAAGAGCAGGCCGATGCCGAGCATCGCGGTGCCGATCAGCAGCAGGGTCTCCTGACCGCTGACCGAGCTGAGCGAGTCGCTGATGGCCCGCAGGTCGACCGACCCGGCGTAGCCGTAGATCAGGGCCATCCCGTACAGGAAGAAGGCCGAGGAGAACGCGCCGAGCAGGAAGTACTTGACCGAGGCCTCCTGCGAGAGCAGGCGGCGACGGCGGGCCAGGCCGCAGAGCAGGTACAGCGGCAGGGACATGACCTCGAGGCCGACGAACATGATCAGCAGGTCGTTGGCGGAGGCGAAGAGCAGCATGCCGCCGACCGAGAACAGCAGCAGCGGGTAAACCTCGGTCTGGGCGTACCCGCTGAGGATCGCGTCCTCCTCGTCGGGGCTGCCCGGCACCGCCGCCGCCTGCGCGACGAACTGCTCCTCGTCGTTGATCAGGAGCGTGCTGACCAGGGCCAGCACGAGGATGATGCCCCAGATGAACAGGGAGGGACCGTCCACCGCGACCGAGCCCATCGCCGCCGGGGCGTCCGGCAGGCCGTTGACGGCGTTGAGCACGGTCATCAGGAACGCGCCGACCAGGGCCAGCAGCGTGAGCGGCATGTGGATCGACTTGCGCAGGTAGCGGGGCGCGAACGCCTCGATCAGCACGCCGATGATGGCCGCGCCGAACACGAGCAGCATCGGCGACAGCAGCGCGTACTCGATCGTCGGGGGTTGGATGATGGCGTCGTTCACTGCCCGGCCCCCTTCTGGTCCGCCACGGCGGGTTTGGGCTGTTCGATGTTGATACTGCTGAGCGTCTTGTCCACCGCGGGGTTGATCACGTCAAGCACCGGCTTGGGGTAGAAGCCCAGCACGAGGAGCACCGCGACCAGCGGGGCCACCACGAAGATCTCGCGCCGGTTGAGGTCGGGCAGGCTCAGCGCCGGCTTCTTCGAGGAGCCGGGCTCCTTCGGGGAGTCGGGCAGGACGTGCGCCGCCTCCCCGGGGGAACCGGGTACGGCGTACGCCGGCTCCTTCGGGGCGCCGGTCATCATGCGCTGGTACATCCACAGGATGTAGACGGCCGCCAGGACGACACCGCTGGTCGCGATGATCGCCGGAACCGGGTAGCGCTGGTAGGTGCCGAGCAGGACCATGAACTCGCTGACGAACGTGGACAGACCCGGCAGGGAGAGCCCGGACAGGCCGGCGATCAGGAAGGTGCCCGCGAGCAGCGGGGCGACCTTCTGCACGCCTCCGTAGTCGGCGATCCGGCTGGAACCCCGGCGGTAGATCAGGAAGCCGGCGATCAGGAACAGCGCGCCGGTCGAGAAGCCGTGGTTGACCATGTAGAGGGTGGCGCCCGCGCCCGCGTTCGGGGTCATCGCGAAGACGCCCAGCGCGATGAAGCCGAAGTGCGAGATCGAGGTGTAGGCGATCAGGCGCTTCATGTCGGTCTGGCCGATGGCCACGATCGCGCCGTAGACGATGCCCACGACCGCCAGCACGATCACCAGCGGGGTGAAGAACTTCGAGGCCTCGGGGAACAGCTCCAGGCAGAAGCGCAGCATCCCGTACGTGCCGACCTTGTCCAGCACGCCCACCAGCAGCACCGCGGCGCCGGCCGGGGCCTGCGCGGCGGCGTCGGGCAGCCAGGTGTGGAACGGCCACAGCGGCGCCTTGACCGCGAACGCGATGAAGAAGCCCGCGAAGAGCCACTTCTGCGTGGTCGGGTCCTGGACGGCCGCGATCAGCTCGGGGAACATGAAGGTGTTCTTCCCGGCGACCACGTAGAGCGCGATCACCGCGACCAGCATGAGCAGGCCGCCGAAGAGCGAGTACAGCAGGAACTTCACGGCCGCGTAGGACCGCTGCGCCCCGCCGTACGACCCGATCATGAAGTACATCGGGATGAGCATCGCTTCGAAGAAGACGTAGAACAGGAAGACGTCGGTCGCCGCGAAGACGCCGATCATCATCGCTTCCAGCACCAGCAGCAGCGCGAAGTAGGTCTTCACCGACCGCTTGGGCGGGGCCTCGGCCCCGGAGCCGTCGGCGTCGTGCCAGGAGGCGAGGATCACGATCGGCACGAGGATCGCCGACAGCGCGATCAGCACCAGGGCGATGCCGTCGACGCCGACGCCGTAGTGGACGCCGAAGCGCGGGATCCACTCGTAGACCTCGACGAACTGGAAGCGAGCCGGGGAGGCCGGGCTGAACTGCGCGGCGATGGCGCCGGTCAGCGCGAGCACGACCAGCGAGACCACCAGGGCCAGCTGCTTGGCGAGCTTGTCACTCTTGACAAGGGAGACACCCACCGCGCCCAGAACGGGCACGGCCATCAGGGTCGAGAGCCAGGGCATCACATGTTCCCTACGTAGAGCAGCGCGCCAACGACCACGGCGGCACCGAAGAGGATGGACAACGCGTAGGACCGCACGTAGCCGGTCTGGATGCGGCGCAGCCGCCCGGAGGTCCCGCCGATCCCCGCCGCCAGGCCGTTGACCAGCCCGTCGATGCCGCGGTTGTCGAAGAACACCGCGATGCGGGCCAGCCACTGGCCGGGGCGCATGAACAGCGCCTCGTTCAGCGCGTCGCCGTACAGGTCACGGCGGGCGAAGGTGGTGACGAACGAGCCGCGCGGGGCGACCCGGGGCACCTCGGCGGCACCGTAGCGGAACCAGGCGAAGGCGGCACCGACGGCGACCAGCGCGAGCGTGGTCAATCCGGCGGGGCTGACGAAGTGGAACTCGGGCAGCTTCTCGGGCGCGCCGACCGCCGGGGCGAGGAACGTCATGAGCCGGTTGTCCAGGATCATGAAGGCGCCCAGGAAGATCGAGCCGATCGCCAGCAGGATCAGCGGCACGGTCATCACCGAGGGCGACTCGTGCGGGTGCGCGTCGTCGGCCCAGCGCTTCTTGCCGAAGAAGGTCATGAAGACCATCCGCGACATGTAGAAGCCGGTGATGCCCGCGCCCAGGACCGCGAGCCAGCCCAGGATCGGGTTGTGGTGCATCGCCGTCTCGATGATGCCGTCCTTGGTGAAGTAACCGGACAGCAGAGGGAAGCCGATGATCGCGAGGTAGCCGACGATGAAGGTGGCCGCGGTGACCTTCATCACCGAGAACAGCCCGCCGTACTTGCGCATGTCGACCTCGTCGTTCATGGCGTGCATGACCGAGCCCGCCCCGAGGAACATGTTGGCCTTGAAGAAGCCGTGCCCGATCAGGTGCGCGATGGCGAACGCGTAGCCGACCGGGCCGAGGCCCGCGCCGAGCATCATGTAGCCGATCTGCGACATCGTCGAGCCCGCGAGGCCCTTCTTGATGTCGTCCTTGGCGCAACCGATGATCGCACCGGCGAGCAGCGTGGCCACGCCGACGATCGTGACGACGAGCTGCGCGGTCGGGGCGGCCTCGAAGAACGCGCCCGAGCGGACGACCAGGTAGACGCCCGCGGTGACCATGGTCGCCGCGTGGATGAGGGCCGAGACCGGGGTCGGGCCCTCCATCGCGTCCAGCAGCCACGACTGCAGCGGCAGCTGGGCCGACTTGCCGCAGGCGCCCAGGAGCAGCAGCAGGCCGATCGCGGTGATCGTGCCCTGCGAGGCGCCGCCGGACGCGATCGCCCCCTTGACGACCTCACCGGTCAGGTCGCTGAAGGCGACCGTGCCGAACGTCGTGAAGACGGTGAAGATCGCGATCAGCAGGCCGAAGTCGCCGACGCGGTTGACGATGAAGGCCTTCTTCGCCGCGGCCGCCGCCGAGGGCTTGAACTGCCAGAACCCGATGAGCAGGTACGAGGCCAGGCCCACGCCCTCCCAGCCGATGAACAGGGCGACGTAGTTGTCGGCCAGCACCAGCAGGAGCATCGCCGCGACGAACAGGTTCAGGTACGCGAAGAACCGGCGCCGGTCGACGTCGTGCGACATGTAGCCGATCGAGTAGATGTGGATCAGCGATCCCACACCGGTGATCAGCAGGGCGAAGCTGATCGACAGCGGGTCGATCAGCAGCCCCATGTCGGCGACGCCGGGGATGAACTGGTAGAGCGGGACGCCCAGGCGGCGCTGGGCCGGGGGCAGGCCAAGGATCTCGACGAAGGCGACGACCGCCACCACGAAGGCGCCCAGGGACATCGCGACGCCGAGGAGGTGACCCCAGCGGTCGGAGCGACGCCCGGCCAGCAGCAGGACCGCGGCGCCGAGCAGCGGGAGTGCGATCATGAGCCAGGAGACTCCGATCACGCCCCCGGAATGCTGGATGATCTCAGCGGGTTCCACGGCCACCTCTTAGTACTTCAGCAGGTTGGCGTCGTCCACCGACGCGGACCTGCGGGTTCGGAAGATCATCACGATGATGGCGAGGCCGATGACGACCTCGGCCGCGGCCACCACCATCACGAAGAACGCGATGATCTGGCCGTCCAGGTTGCCCTGCTGCCTGGCGAAGGTGACGAACGCGAGGTTGCAGGCGTTGAGCATGAGCTCCACGCACATGAACACCACGATCGCGTTGCGCCGCACCAGCACACCGACGGCGCCGATCGCGAACAGCAGCGCGGAGAGCACCAGGTAGTGAGTGGTCACTTGCCGTCCTCCTGCTGGAGTGCCGCGTCCCTCACATGGACGGGCTCGTCGTCTGAGCCGGAGCCGCGGCCCTGTGCCGCTTCCTTCTCCAGGACCTGCTTGATGAGCGCCGCCTTCGCCGGGTCGGTCGGCGCGAAGCCGTCCTCGATCTCGTGCCTGGCGAGCACCCGGTTGATGGACTTCTCCGCGACCGTGCCGTCGGGCAGCAGGGCCGGCATGTCGATCGCGTTGTGCAGCGCGTAGGTGCCGGGCCCCGGCAGCGGCGAGGGCTGCGGGCCGGTGAAGCGGGCGCGGGCCAGGTCGCGCTGGGTGGCCTTGGGCCGGACGCGCTCGCGGTGTGCCAGCACCATCGCGCCGAGCGCGGCGGTGATCAGCAGCGCCGAGGTGACCTCGAAGGCGAAGACGTACCTGGTGAAGATGAGCTGCGCCAGGGAGGGCACGTTGCCGCCCGCGCCCTCGACGGCCTTGGCGAGACCGGTGGGCGGGGCGTAGACGGCGTTGCCGACGCCCAGGGCGAGCAGCGCCGCGAAGGACAGGCCCGCGACGAACGCCCACAGACGCTGTCCCCTGATCGTCTCGACCAGCGAGTCGGCGGAGTCGACGCCGACGAGCATCAGGACGAACAGGAAGAGCATCATGACCGCGCCGGTGTAGACGATGATCTGCACCGCGGCGAGGAAGGGGGCGTCCTGGACCGCGTACAGCACGGCCAGCGACAGCATGACGACGCCCAGCATCAGCGCCGAGTAGACCGCCTTGCGGCTGAAGACGAGCCCGAAGGCCGCCCCCACCGAGACGACCGCCAGAACCCAGAACGTGATGGTCTCACCCATTGTTGCGTCCCAGACGGTAGTAGTCCTCTTCGGTCTCGCCGAGACGCATGGGGTGCGGCGGGACCTCCATGCCGGGGCCGAGCGGCGCGAGCAGCATCTCCTTGGTGTAGATGAGGCTCTCACGGCTGCTGTCGGCGAGGTCGTACTCGTTGGTCATCGTGAGCGCCCGTGTCGGGCAGGCCTCGATGCACAGGCCGCACAGGATGCACCGCAGATAGTTGATCTGGTAGGTGCGCCCGTAGCGCTCACCCGGCGAGAACCGCTCCTCGTCGGTGTTGTCCGCACCCTCGACGAAGATCGCGTCGGCCGGGCAGGCCCAGGCGCACAGCTCGCAGCCGACGCACTTCTCCAGGCCGTCGGGCCAGCGGTTGAGCTGGTGCCGGCCGTGGAAGCGCGGGGCCGTGGGCCGCTGTTCCTCGGGGTAGTTGACCGTCTCGACCTTCTTGAACATCGTGTGGAAGGTCACGCCGAATCCCTTGATGGGATTCAGCCAATCAGTTGCTCCCACTGGGAACCTCCTTGCGCGCTACACCGTGGTAGTGCGGCAGGTCGAGCGGCGGCACCGGGAAGCCACCGGCGGACGGCTCGGCTTGGAGTTGCTCGAACTCGGCCTGGACCTGGGCGGCCCGGGCCTCCTTGCGCCTCTGCAGCACGCTGTCGAAACGCCACCAGATCCCGAAGCAGCCGATCAGCACGGCCGCGAGCACGATGAACACGACCGACTGGTCGACGTTGTCCAGCCGCAGGGCCTTGACCGTGGCGACGAGCATGATCCAGGCCAGGTTGACCGGGATGAGGATCTTCCAGCCGAGGGCCATCAGCTGGTCGTACCTGACACGCGGCAGCGAGGCGCGGCACCAGACGAAGAAGGAGAAGACCAGCACCATCTTGAGGAAGAACCACAGCAGCGGCCACCAGCCGGTGTTGGCCCCGTCCCACATGGAGATCGGCCACGGGGCCCGCCAGCCGCCCATGAACAGGGTGATGGAGACCGCGGAGACCACGAAGACGTTGACGTACTCGGCGAGCATGATGACCGCGAACTTCAACGAGTTGGAGTATTCGGTCTGGAAGCCGCCGACCAGCTCGCCCTCGCCCTCGGGCAGGTCGAAGGGGACCCGGTTGGTCTCGCCCAGCATCGTGATGATGTAGATCAGGAAGGACGGGATCAGCAGGATCATGTACCAGGAGGGCAGCGGGATCTCCAGGCCGAAGAGCGGGAGCGTCCCGCCGTTGGCCTGGGCCGCGACGATCTCCGAGGTGGAGAGGGTCCCGGCGAACAGGAAGACGCCGACGAACGACAGGCCCATCGCGATCTCGTACGAGACCACCTGGGCGCTGGCCCGCAGGCCGCCGAGCACCGAGTAGGGGGAGCGCGAGCCCCAGCCGGCCAGCACGATGCCGTACACGCCGATCGAGGCCATCGCGAGCACCAGCAGCACCGCGACCGGCAGGTCGGTGAGCTGCAGCGGCGTCTGCACCCCGAACATCGAGACCATCGGGCCCATCGGGATGACGGAGAAGGCGAGGAAGGCCGGGACCGCCAGGACGACCGGGGCGATGAAGTAGATCACCTTGTCGACGGTCCGGGGCATCAGGTCTTCCTTCAGCCCCATCTTGAGACCGTCGGCCACCGACTGGAGCAACCCGAACTTGCCCGCCCGGTTGGGGCCGTACCGGTTCTGCATGCGGGAGATGAGCTTGCGCTCGAACCACACGCCGAACAGCACGCCCAGCATCAGGACGATGAAGATGACGGCGGCCTTGATGATGCTGATCCAGAGCGGGTCCTTGCCGAAGTCGGCGAGGCTCGGATCGGCCGCTAGAAGAGTCCGGGCGTTCATTACCGCTCCTCGTTGGCTTCGCCGGCGGCGCGTGCCTCGCCGGCCGTCGTGCCGGTGGCACGCTCGTCGGACCCGGTGTCAGTGGCCGCGCCGATGCCCGCGACGGTGCTCGCCGAGCCCGGCGTGACCGGGCTCGCGGCGGCGGGCGCGACGGCGGCGCCCCCGTCGGACGCGGCGTTCCCGGAGGAGGCGCCGATCCTGACCACGTCACCGGCGACGGCGCGCAGGTCCCGGGTGACCGAGCGGCCCGCGGAGTTGGCCGGCAGCCACACCACCCGGTCGGGCAGGTCCGCGATCCGCACGGGCAGGCTCAGCGAGCCGCGCTCGCCGCTGACGACGATCTCGCCGCCGTCGACCAGGCCCGACTCGGCCGCGGTGGACTCCGAAACCAGCGCCTCGGCCCGGCGGGCGGTGCCCGCCAGGTACGGCTCCCCGGCCTGCATGCGGCCGTCGTCGAGCAGCAGGTGCCAGCTGGCCAGCACGGCCTCCCCGGCCTGCGGCCCGGCGGCGGCCCGGCCGGTCGCGTCGGGAGCGGCGGCCCTGGGTCCGCGCCACGCGCCGATCGAGCCGAGCTCGCGGCGGGCGGCGGCGGGGTCGGGCAGGCCGAGGTGCACGTCCATCGCGTCGGCGATCGCGGAGACGACCCGCAGGTCGCTCATGATCCCCGGAACCGGGAGCGCCTCGGCGAAGGTGCGCCCGCGTCCCTCCCAGTCGACGAAGGTGCCCGACTTCTCGGCCACCACGGCGACGGGGAGCACCACGTCGGCGCGGTCGGTGACCGCGCTGGCGCGCTGCTCCAGGCTCACGATGAACGGGGTGTTCTCCAGGGCGAGCAGTGCGGCCTGCGGCGCCGGCAGGTCGTAGGGGTCGACACCGGCGATGACGAGGGCGTCGAGCTCGCCGTCGAGCGCCGCCGCCAGCATGGCGGTGGTGTCGCGGCCCTCGCCCTCGGGCAGGGAGGCGACGTCCCACGCCCTGGCCACCTCGGCGCGGGCGGTCTCGTCACCGACCGGGCGGCCGATCGGCAGCAGGTTCGGCAGCGCCCCGGCCTCGACGGCCCCGCGCTCACCGGCGCGGCGCGGGATCCAGGCCAGGCGGGCGCCGGTGGAGTCGGCGAGCCGCAGCAGCGCCGACAGCGCGCCCGGCACGGTGGCGAGCCGCTCACCGGCCAGGATGATCGCGCCCGGCTGCCTGATCGCCTCGGCGGCGATCGCGTCCACGGCGGCGAGGTCGTCCAGGACGGCGGTCTCCGAGCCCGGCACCGCCGGGATCAGGGTGCCGCCCATCTTGGCGAGCCCGGGGCCGGCGAACGGCGCGACCGAGAAGACCTTCAGGCCCTTCTTGCGCGCCGCCTTGCGCAGGCGCAGGAAGACGATCGGCGACTCCTCGTCGGGCTCGAAGCCCGCCAGGAGCACCGCGGGCGCCTTCTCCAGGTCGGCGTAGCGGACCTCGATGCCCTTGCCGGCGACGGCGTGCGCGAGGAAGCGCGCCTCCTCCTCGGAGTGCGGCCTGGCGCGGAAGTCGATGTCGTTCGTGCCGAGAGCGATCCGGGCGAACTTCGCGTACCCGTACGCCTCCTCGACGGTGAGGCGGCCGCCGACCAGCACGCCGGCGCGCCCGCGCGCGGCGGACAGGCCCTTGGCGGCCGCGGCGAACGCCTCGGGCCAGGAGGCCGGGACCAGGCGTCCCTCCTCGTCACGGACGAGGGGGGTCTTCAGCCGGTCGGGCTGGGTCGCGTAGGTGAAGGCCCAGCGACCCTTGTCGCAGTTCCACTCCTCGTTGACCTCGGGGTCGTCCCCGGCCAGGCGGCGGGTGACCTTGCCGCGCCGGTGGTCGGTGCGCAGGGAGCAGCCGCTCGCGCAGTGCTCGCAGGCGCTGGGCGTGGAGACCAGGTCGAACGGGCGGGCCTGGAAGCGGTACGCGGCGCCGGTGAGCGCGCCCACCGGGCAGATCTGCACGGTGTTGCCGGAGAAGTAGGACTCGAACGGGCGGCCGTCGGCGGTGGCGACCTGCTCCTTGGCCCCGCGCTCGAAGAAGTCGATGAGCGGGTCGCCGGCGATCTCGTCGGAGAAGCGGATGCAGCGCGCGCACTGGACGCAGCGCTCGCGGTCGAGCAGCACCTCGGAGGAGAGCGCGACCGGCTTGTCGAAGGTCCGCTTCTTCTCCACGAAGCGGCTCTCGCCCTGGCCGTTGGACATGGCCTGGTTCTGCAGCGGGCACTCGCCGCCCTTGTCGCAGACCGGGCAGTCGAGCGGGTGGTTCAGGAGCAGCAGCTCCATCACGCCGCGCTGCGCCTTCTCGGCGACCGGGGAGGTGAGCTGGGTCTGGACGACCATGCCCTCGGCGACCTCGATCGCGCAGGAGGGCTGCGGCTTGGGGAAGCCGCGGCCGTTTCCGGCGTCGGGGATGTCCACCAGGCACTGGCGGCAGTTGGCGGCCGGCTCCAGCAGCGGGTGGTCGCAGAACCGGGGGATCTGGATGCCGAGCAGCTCGGCCGCCCGGATGATCAGAGTGCCCTTCGGGACGCTCACCTGGAAGCCGTCGATGGTGACGGTGACCAGGTTCACCGGCACCTGCTGCGCCGGGGTGGTGGCTTCGACGGTCATGGCGTCTCCTCCGTCGGCCTCATGACCGAGACGGTGCTGTGCTTTCCGACGTGCTTTCCGACGTGCTTGCCGGTTGCCTGGGTCCGCGCGCTCACTGGGCACCCCACACCGTGGACGGGGCGTGATCGAACGGGCAGCCGCCGATCTCGAAGTGCTTGAGGTATTCGTCGCGGAAGTATTTCACCGACGAGTGGATGGGGCTGGTCGCCCCGTCGCCCAGGGCGCAGAAGGAGCGTCCCAGGATGTTGTCGGCGATGTCGGTGATCGTGGTCAGGTCCTCTTCGGTGCCCTGGCCCTTCTCCAGCCGCTTGAGCACCTGCTTGAGCCAGAAGGTGCCCTCCCGGCAGGGGGTGCACTTGCCGCACGACTCGTGCGCGTAGAACTCGGTCCAGCGGAGCACGGCGCGCACCACGCAGGTGGTCTCGTCGAAGATCTGCAGGGCCCGGGTGCCGAGCATCGAGCCCTTCGCCCCGACGGACTCGAAGTCCAGCGGGACGTCGAGGTGCTCGTCGGTGAAGATCGGGGTGCTCGACCCGCCGGGGGTCCAGAACTTGAGCCGGTGGCCCTCGCGGATGCCGCCGGACATCTCCAGCAGCTCGCGCAGCGTGATGCCGAGCGGGGCCTCGTACTGGCCGGGCGTGGTCACGTGGCCGCTCAGCGAGAAGATGCCGAAGCCCTTGGACTTCTCCGTGCCCATCCCGGCGAACCAGTCGGCGCCGTTGGCGATGATGGAGGGAACACTCGCGACCGACTCGACGTTGTTCACCACTGTCGGCGAGGCGTACAGGCCCGCCACGGCGGGGAAGGGGGGCTTGAGCCGAGGTTGGCCGCGATAGCCCTCCAGCGAGTCGAGCAGCGCCGTCTCCTCGCCACAGATGTAGGCGCCGGCGCCGCTGTGCACGACCAGCTCGAGGTCGAAGCCGGAGCCGAACAGGTCGGTGCCGAGATAGCCCTTGGCGTACGCCTCGGCCACGGCGGCCTGCAGGCGGCGCACGACGTGCACGACCTCGCCGCGCACGTAGATGAACGCGTGGTTGGCGCGGATCGCGTACGCGGTGATGATGACGCCCTCGACCAGCGAGTGCGGGTTGGCCATCATCAGCGGGATGTCCTTGCACGTGCCGGGCTCGGACTCGTCGGCGTTGACCACCAGATAGTGCGGCTTGCCGTCACCCTGGGGGATGAAGCCCCACTTCATGCCGGTGGGGAAGCCCGCGCCGCCTCGGCCGCGCAGTCCGGAGTCCTTGACGGCCTGGATGACGGCGTCGGGGTCCATGCCCAGCGCCTTCTCGGCCGCCGAGTAGTCGCCGTACCCCTCCAGGGTGAAGGAGTTGGGCTGGTCCCAGTTCGCGGTCAGAACCGGGGTGAGAGTGGTCACTTCGTCTCCTCGCCTGGCAGCCCGTCGCTCCGTGACGAGGCCGCTCCGTGCCTGCCGGCACGCTCGTTGCGCCCGCACGCGCCGGTCTGACCGGCACGCCCGCTCGTGATGGCTCCACGCCGTGGCACGCTCACGCCTCCGGAGCCTTCCATCCCTTGGCCTTGGCGATCTTCAGACCCTCCAGGGAGGGGCCGTTCGCCGAGGGGCCGTCGCCGGCCAGGCCGTCGGGCAGGCCCGCGAGCACCCGCGAGGCCTCCTTGAACGTGCAGAGCTTCTTCGGCCCCCGGGTCGGCGAGATCTCCTTGCCGTCCCTGAGGTCGTCGACGAGCTGCTTGGCCGAGGCCGGGGTCTGGTTGTCGAAGAACTCCCAGTTGACCATCATCACCGGGGCGAAGTCGCAGGCGGCGTTGCACTCCAGCCGCTCCAGCGAGACCTTGCCGTCAGGGGTCGTCTCGTCGTGGCCGATGCCCGCGTGCTCGGACAGCTCTTCCCAGATCTGGTCGCCGCCCATGACCGCGCAGAGCGTGTTGATGCACACGCCCACGTGGTACTGGCCCATCGGCCTGCGCTTGTACATCGTGTAGAAGGTGGAGACGCCCACGACCTCGGCCTTGCTCAGGCCGAGTATCTCGGCGCAGAACTCGTGGCCGTCGTCGGAGACGTAGCCGTCCTCCGACTGCACCAGGTGCAGCAGGGGCAGCAGGGCCGACCGCGGCTTGGGATAGCGGCCGATGATCTCCTTCGCGTCGCGCTCCAGGCGCTCCCGCACTTCCGGCGCGTACCCCTTGGACACGGTCGCGCTCACCTCCTCGCCACCCGCGCGGGCGGCGTCCTCATCGCGGTTCGACGGCTCGCCGCCCAGGGCGGTGCTCGTCCCGAGGGCGCTCTCGCCCGTCAGGCCGGTGCCCGTGCTCGCGTCGAGCCTCTCGTCCGCCGCGTTCGCCGACTGGCCGGCCGGGCCCTTGCTGGAGCTCATCGGTCGACACCTCCCATCACCGGGTCGATCGAGGCCACCGCCGAGATGACGTCGGCGACCGCACCGCCCTCACACGTCGCGGGCATGGCCTGCAGGTTCGTGAAGGACGGGTCGCGGAAGTGTACGCGGTAGGGGCGGGTTCCGCCGTCGCTGACCACGTGGGCGCCGAGCTCGCCGCGGGGCGACTCGACCGAGGCGTACGCCTGCCCGGCCGGGACCCGGAAGCCCTCGGTCACCAGCTTGAAGTGGTGGATGAGCGCCTCCATGGAGCCGCTCATGATGTGCGCGATGTGGTCGGGCGAGTTGCCCAGGCCGTCGGGGCCGAGCGCGAGCTGCGCGGGCCAGCCGATCTTCTTGTCGTCGATCATCACCCGGTCGTTCTTGAGCGGCCCGGAGAGGCGGTCGAGCGCCTGCTCAATGATCTTGAGCGACTCCTCCATCTCGGCCACCCGCACCAGGTAACGGCCGTAGACGTCGGCGGTCTTCTCCGTCGGGACGTCGAACTCGTAGGTCTCGTAGCCGCAGTAGGGCTGCGACTTGCGCAGGTCCCACGGCAGGCCCGCGGCCCGCAGCATCGGGCCGGTGACGCCCAGCGCCATGCAGCCGGTGAGGTCGAGGTAGGCGACGTCCTTGGTACGGGCCAGGTAGACCGGGTTCGCGTCGAGCATCTTGCGCATGTCCTTGATGCGCCCCGGCATGACCTTGAGCAGCTCGCCGACCTTGTCGACGGCGCCGGCGGGCAGGTCGACCGAGACGCCTCCGGGCCGGACGTAGGCCATGTTCATCCGCAGGCCGGTGATGTACTCCATCACGTCGAGCACCATCTCGCGCTCGCGGGACCCGAAGAGGAACGGAGTGGTCGCGCCCAGCTCCATGCCGAAGGTGCCGATGGCCACCATGTGCGAGGAGATCCGGGTGAGCTCCATCATCATCACGCGGATGGCCTGGGCCCGCTCGGGGATCCGGTCGGTGATGCCCAGCAGCCGCTCGACGCCCATGCAGTAGGCGGTCTCGTTGAAGATCGGCGCCAGGTAGTCCATCCGGGTGACGAACGTCGTGCCCTGGGTCCACGTGCGGTACTCGAGGTTCTTCTCGATGCCGGTGTGCAGGTAGCCGATGACCGTGCGGGCCTCGGTGACCGTCTCGCCGTCGAGGTTCAGGACCAGGCGGAGCACGCCGTGCGTGGACGGGTGCTGGGGGCCCATGTTGATGACGAGCTGCTGGTCCTGCTGGCCGGAGAGGGTCTCGACCAGTTCCGTCCAGTCGTTGCCCGAGACGGTGTAGACCTTGCCCTCGGTGGCCTCGTCGTACGCGGTGTCGTACGGGCCCCCGACGGTCTCCTTCGTCTCCTGGTAGGGGACGCTCATGTGTAGGACCTCCTCTGGTCCGGCGCGGGGATCTCGGCGCCGCGGTACTCGACCGGGATGCCGCCGAGCGGGTAGTCCTTGCGCTGGGGGTGACCGTCCCAGTCGTCGGGCATCATGATGCGGGTCAGCGCCGGGTGCCCGTCGAAGACGATGCCGAAGAAGTCCCAGGTCTCGCGCTCGTGCCAGTCGTGCGTCGGGTAGACCGAGACCGTGGAGGGGATGTGCCGGTCGTCGTCGGGGCAGGAGACCTCGACGCGCAGGCGGCGGTTGTGCGTGATCGAGCACAGGTGAATCACCGCGTGCAGCTCCTGGCCCACCAGGTGGGGGTAGTGCACGCCGGAGACGCCGAGCGAGAGCTCGAAGCGCAGGGCGGGGTCGTCGCGCAGGATCTTGACGACGTCGAGCAGGCGCTCGCGCCTGACGTGGAAGGTCAGCTCGCCGCGGTCGACCACCACGCGCTCGACGGCGTCGCCGAGATCGCCGCCGAGGGCGCGCTCCAGCTCGTCGGCGACGGTGTCGAAGTAGCCGCCGTACGGGCGGGCGCTGGACAGCTCGGGCTTGCGGCGCACGACGAGGCGGCCGTAGCCGGAGGTGTCGCCGGTGCCCGAGGCGCCGAACATGCCCAGGTGGGCGATCGGCTCCTCCGGAACCTCGGGGAGGTTGTCAGCGGGTTCGCTCGTCATTTGGCGGTCCCCTGGTCGATCAGCGGCAGCGTCCGCAGGGCCTGCAGTTCGAGCTCGTCGATCTGCTTGGCGCGGTGCGCGCCGAACTTCGTGTTCTGGATCTTGTCGTGCAACTTGACGATCGCGTCGATGAGCATCTCGGGCCGCGGCGGGCAGCCGGGCAGGTAGATGTCGACGGGGACGACGTGGTCGACGCCCTGCACGATCGCGTAGTTGTTGAACATGCCGCCGCTGGAGGCGCAGACGCCCATCGCGATGACCCACTTGGGCTCGGCCATCTGGTCGTAGATCTGGCGCAGCACCGGGGCCATCTTCTGCGACAGCCGTCCCGCGACGATCATCAGGTCGGCCTGGCGCGGAGACGCCGAGGCGCGCTCCATGCCGAAGCGCGCCAGGTCGTGCTTGGGACCGCCGGTGGACATCAGCTCGATGGCGCAGCAGGCGAGACCGAACGTCGCCGGCCAGACGGAGTTCTTGCGCGCCCAGCCGGCGACCTGCTCGACCGTGCTGAGCATGAACCCGCTCGGAAGTTTCTCTTCAAGACCCATATCTAGTCCCAGTCCAGACCCTTGCGGCGCCACACGTACGCGTAGGCCACGAGCACGGTGACGATGAACAGCAGCATCTCGACCAATCCGAACAGCCCGAGCTGGTCGAACGCGACCGCCCACGGGTAGAGGAAGATGATCTCGATGTCGAACACGATGAACAGCATCGCGGTGATCATGTACTTCAGCGGGAAGCGGCCTCCGCCCACGGGCTGGGGCGTCGGCTCGATACCGCATTCGTAGGCGTCGAGTTTCGCGCGGTTCCAGCGCTTGGGACCGGTGAAGGGGGCGATCGTCACCGAGAAGATCGCAAATCCCGCCGCGAGAACGGCGAGCACCAGGATGGGTGCGTACAACTCCATCGCTACGCCTCCTCTCCCATCTCCACGCGCGCCGGCGCGTAGCTCTGCGTTGTGGTGTATTTCGAAAGTCTAGGCAGGGCGATCATCGCCCCCGGTTCCAGGTGTCCGGCCCTCGTCGCTCTCATGCCGGTGGCGCCACCTTCGACAGGGCGTTGATGATGCGGTCGGACGCGTCACCCCGCCGGTCGGTGAGATTAGCAAGGAGCTTGAGCGCGAACCGCATCAGGTGGGGGTGCGGCAGCGCGTGACGCGTCGCGAAGTTCATCACGCCGCGGTGCCCGATCAGCTCCACGAATCCCCTGCCGAGGGTGAAGTAACCACCGTATGCGTCCTTCAACGTCTGAGGGTATGCGCGCAGCACGCGCTCCCGCTGCGCGGGGGTGACCCTGCCGAGCGCCTGGACGATCGTCTCGGCGGCGATGTGGCCGGTCTCCATCGCGTACGCGATGCCCTCGCCGTTGAACGGGTTGATCATCCCGCCGGCGTCGCCCACCAGCACCAGGCCCCGCGTGTAGTGCGGCTGGCGGTTGAAGGCCATCGGCAGCGCGGCGCCCCTGATGGGGGTCGTCATGTTCTCCTCGACGTAGCCCCACTCGGGGGGCATGCCCTTCACCCAGCGCTTGAGCAGGTCGCGGTAGTCCATGCCCTTGAAGGACTCGCTGGTGTTCAGCAGCCCCAGGCCCACGTTGGAGGTGCCGTCGCCGACGCCGAAGATCCAGCCGTAGCCGGGCAGCAGGGTGTCGCCGTCCCACAGCTCCAGCCAGGTCTCCAGGTAGTCGTCGTCGTGGCGGGGGCTCTCGAAGTACGTCCGCACCGCGACGCCCATCGGGCGGTCCTCGCGCTTGTGCAGCCCCATCGCCAGGGAGATGCGGGTGGAGTTGCCGTCGGCGGCCACCACCAGCCGGGAGCGGTAGGTGACCTCCTCGCCGTCCCGCTTGGCGACCACGCCGACGATGTGCCCGCTGCGGTCGTCGAGGACCGGGGCGGTGACGTTCACCCCCTGCAGCAGGCGGACGCCCGCCTTGACCGCGTTGGCGGCCAGGATCTCGTCGAAGTCCTGGCGGGTGCGCACCAGGCCGAAGTCGGGGAAGCTCGACAACTCCGGCCAGTCGAGCTCGAAGCGCATCCCGCCGCCGACCACGCGCAGGCCCTTGTTGCGGACCCAGCCGGGGGCGTCGATGTCGATGCCCATCGCGATGAGCTGCTTGACCGCTCGGGGCGTCAGCCCGTCGCCGCAGACCTTCTCGCGAGGGAAGGTGGTCTTCTCGAGCAGCAGGACGTCGAGCCCGGCCTGCGCGAGGTGGAATGCGGTTGTCGAACCGGCGGGCCCGGCGCCGACGACGATGACGTCGGCGTCAGCCTCAGCGACTTTCCGCTGTGTGGCGGCTGGCACGGTCACGGGACCTGTCCTGTCCTACACGCTGTGGGGGCCTCGGGGTAAGGGGCCTTTCGTTCCTTTGTGAAGAGCTTCACAAACTTGTCGGGCCGAAGTCTAACGCCTTTGCGGGGCAAAGTGTCAGGCGGGTGTTGCCCTCGTCGCCAATCTTCCACGCGGGGCGCTACGCGGGCTTGTACGCGCGGTGCAGGGCCACGATTCCCAGGCTCAGGTTGCGCCAGGCGACCCGCTCCCAGCCCGCTCCCTGAATGATCCTCGCCAACCCCGCCTGGTCCGGCCAGGCCCTGATCGACTCCGCCAGATACTCGTAGGAGTCGTCGTTGGAACCGAAGAGCTTCGCGGCCCGCGGCATCAGCTTCATCAGGTACTGCGAGTATACGAGGTCGAAGGACCTGGGCGTCGGGTGCGAGAACTCCAGGATCACCAGCCGCGCGCCCGGCCTGGCCACCCGGTACATCTCGCGCAGCGCCCCACCGGTGTCGTGCACGTTGCGCAGCGCCGTGGAGATCGTCACCGCGTCGAAGACGCCGTCGGCGAAGGGCAGCCGCAGCGCGTCGCCCGCGACGAAGCTGACGCCCCGCACCCCGCCCCCGGAGATGCCGGAGCCGCCCCTGCGCCTCACCCCGGTGCTCAGCATGCCGAGCGAGAAGTCGGAGGCGATGGCGCGGGCGCCCAGCGCGGTGAACGTGTCGGTCGACGTGCCGGTGCCCGCGCCGAGGTCGAGGACCAGCTCACCGGGGCCCGCGTCGACGGCCGCGGCGGTGGCCTTGCGCCACAGCCGGACCTGGCCCAGGGAGATAACGTCGTTGACGAAGTCGTACCGCCTGGCCGTGCGATCGAACATCGCGGCGACCTCGTGCGGCTGCTTGTCCAGAGAAGCGCGCGTCATGACTCCCACCCTAGGCCCGCCCCGATAATCCACGGAAAGTAGTCATTCCATCACCCAGGGCATGCTAAAAATTGTCGAATGTTTGCCAGAGCCACTTACCTGCTGGTCGCGGTCCTGACCCTGGCGCCCGCCGGGATCGCCGCCGCCGGCACCACGAGGCACGGCGGGGTCGTCTCGGCCGATCCGGCCGCCACCACTCCCCACGTGCTCGACGGGATCGTCAACGCCATCGCGCTGGTGGACGGCACGGTGGTGGTCGGCGGCTCGTTCGGCGAGGTGCGCGAGGCCGGGAGCGCGGGGGTGGCGAGAGTGCTGCCCCGCGCCAACCTCTTCGCCTACGACCTGGCCACCGGCCGGATCCTGCCCGGCTTCGCGCCGCGCCTCGACCGCCCGGTCCAGGCCCTGGCGGCGGGGGTCCGCGGCACCGTCTACGCGGGCGGGCGGTTCACGAGGACCGGCGGCACGCGGACGCGGGGCCTGGCCCTGCTCCGGCTCTCCGACGGCTCCCCGGTGTCCCGTTTCGGCGCCCAGGTCCGCGGCGGCACGGTCACCGGTCTGGCCAGGCTCGGCCGCCACCTCTACGCGGGCGGCGACTTCACCCACGTCGGCCCCGTCGCCCGCACGGCGCTGGCCAGGATCGACGCCGTCACCGGCGAGGCCGACCCGTCCTTCACGATCGAGCCGGGCGCGCCCAGGGGAGGCAGGACCAGGGTCCACGCGATCTCCCTCAGCCACGGCAGGCTCGCGGTCGGCGGCGACTTCACCACCCTCGGCGGCCTGCCGCGGGCCCAGCTCGGCCTGATCGCCGTCACCCCCCCGGCCGTCACCGCGCCGAACGCCACCGTGCCGGACGCCCCGTCGCCGGGTCTCATCGCCTCGCCCGCCGCGGTGGCGCCGTGGCGGACCGACGCCTACCGGGGCCGGTGCAGGGCCGACTTCCCCGGCTACGTGCGGGGCCTGGACTTCGCCCCCGACGGGAGTTACCTCGCCGTCGTCACGACCGGCGGACCCGGGGGCCGGGACAGGATGTGCGACACCGCCGCCCGGTTCGAGACCGGCGCCCCGTCCGGGACCGGCGCGGTCCGCCCGACGTGGGTGAACCACACCGGGGGTGACTCGCTGTACGCGGTGGCGGCGACGGGGGCGGCCGTCTACGTCGGAGGGCACCAGCGCTGGCTGAACAATCCGGACGGCCACGACTCGGCGGGCCCCGGGGCGGTGGCGCGGCCGGGGATCGGCGCGATCCACCCGCGCACCGGCAGGGCCCTGGCGTGGAACCCGACGCGGGACCGCGGAATCGGGATCAAGGCATTCCTCGCGCACCCCGGCGGATTACTGGTTGGTAGTGACACAACTCGCCTTGGTCACGAGTACCATGCCCGAGTTGGCATGTTCCCGTTGCCGATCACTCCCGATTCTTAGTGATTCGCTCGCTCATCGCGTCTCTCTGCTTCGAGAGCAGGACGTAACTGGCCACACCGCTGATCAGGAATGCGGCGATCAGCAGGCCCAGGGGCTCGCGCAGGCCGAGGATATAGAGCACTCCCAGAGTCACGATCAGCAGACCGGCCCGGGACGCGGTGTAAACGATGACGGGACGCACGGTGTCCAGGCTACGTCACCTCGCCCGCACGGTCCCGATCGCGGTGGCCGCACGGGTAACTCTTCGCATCTACTGCGAGCGCTGCTAGTCTTCCCAAGAGATCTGTTTCGTAAAGAAACACCCACGAGAGTCCCAAAAAGGCTCTATCATATAACAATCGGGCAGGCAGTAGATAACAACCCGTGATCTTTGTTGAAAACCACGGATAAATCAGGCTTCGCTCGGCACACTGGTTACCTGTCCGCCCGCTGGCAGGAAGCGGGATGCGAGGGGGAGAGATTGTGGAGAGTAGCAGCGAGCGTCTGCTGACGCCCGGAGAGGTTGCCGCCCTCTTCCGGGTCGACCCAAAGACGGTTACACGCTGGGCCGCGGCAGGCCGCATCAGCAGCATCCGTACCCCCGGAGGGCACCGGCGTTTCCGCGAGTCGGAAGTGCACGCCCTTCTGCGTGGAGAGGACGTCTTGACGGCCGAACGGCCGGCAGGCGAGTCCCCGCGCGTCTGACGACTTAGGACGTCACACCATCGGTGATCCTGCGCGCCTTACCCGGAAGCCGCAGGGTCACCGTGGAGTCGTGTGAAGTACGACACGACACGGACGGTGACCTCCCCCGTCACCGGGCCACCCGCCCCGCCGGGCCCGCCGCCGCGTTCCGCGTCCGGAACCACCCGGCGCGCTCCGGCCCCGATCTCCCCGAGGCAGGCTCTCCCGCCCGGCCCAGGCCCCCGGCCCGGCCCCGCGGCCGGCCCAGGCCCCTGCCCGGCGTCGAAGCCCTTCAGGTCTCCTGCTCGGCCTTGAAGGCCAGGAACTCCCGCTCCAGCTCGTCGTTCTCCTCCAGCCACCGCCGCCGCCGCTCGGCCCACTCCTCCTCGGTGAGCGACTCGGCCAGCCAGCGGTCGTAGTCGGGATCCCCCGGAGAGACCTCCACGTAGGCATTGCCGATCAGACGCCCGTCATCGCCGGCCAGGGTCTGCGGCACGCGCAGGGTCCCGTCAGCGAGTCTGACGACGTACATCCAGATCACCTAGATTCCGTAGCGCCGGTTGAAGAACAACATGACGTTGAGCGCCATCCGCGTGTCGCCGCCCAGCATGTCGACCAGCGCGGGGCGCTGCCGGGAGACGATCGCGGCGAAGGCGTCGGCGAAGAACTCCCTGCGGCCCAGGTCGCCCGGCTGGAGATGGAAACCCGAGGCCAGCGCGGGGACGCACTGGGCGTAGAGGGCGGCGAACTCCGGGGAGTCGGAGACCCAGTCGCCGTGGGGGGCGTCCACGTCGTCCAGGGCGTGCCCGACCTCGTGCATCATCACGTCGGGGGTGGGCGAGGGCCGGTCTCCCACCACGATCTTGCGGTCGCCGTACGCGCCCGCGCACACGTCCCACGTCGCCCGGCCCGAGGGAAGCGGCGCGCCGCGCAGGTATCCCATGTCGTCCAGGTCGGGCACCCCGCCCGCGCCGACGTAGATGCCGTCGAGACCGTCGGCCAGCTTGTCCTTCAGCCCGTCGGGCAGCCTCGCCAGGCTCTCCACCGCCCGTACGACCTCGGGGGGCGGCGTCTCCCGCCTGGAGTCCCACTGGCGGTGCAGGATGCGCTCCAGGCGCCCGCAGTGGCGCAGGCCGTCGCCCAGGTCCGGGGTGTCGGGGGAGTTGGGCTGGGCCCGGGGACTCTCGTCGTCGAGCTCGAAGTCCTTCCAGGTGTACTGCGGCCGGTCGGCCACCGGGGCCGTGACCGTCCCGACCCGGCGCTCGGCCTCGCGGGGGACCTCACGCGGAGCCTCCCGCAGGGCACTCTCCGCACGCGTGGCCGGACCTCGCTGCCACCACCGCCGTCGATGGCGGCCCTTGTCGCCCGAATGTGCCATCGCACCCCCTGGGGAAGTGGCAACGGGTCCACGGTACGGGGTCGGACCCTTGCCAGTCATCCGTAACGCGGAGCCCGAACGCAGCAGGCCTCACGATGGCTTACAGTTCGGGCATGCCCCTGCTTGTCGGTCTGGCGATACTCGCCTTCTGGCTTTACTGCCTGTTCGACGTCATCACCACGCCGGACGAGGAGTCCAGGAACCTGCCCAAACTTCTCTGGGTGCTCATCGTGGTGCTGATGCCGATCGCCGGAGGAGCCTTCTGGCTGCTGCTCGGCCGGCCTACCGGCCCCCGGGCGCCCCGATCGCTCCTGGCCGAGGACAGGCCGCCGCGCGCCGAGGCCCCGAAGGGCCCCGACGACGACCCCGACTTCCTCAAGGACCTCGACCGCCGCCTGCGCGACGAAGACTAGAGACGGCGACCGGCCGGCCGGTGTGGCCGGTACGGCCGATCGACCGGGAATTCCGGCCCGGAAACCCGGCGGGAATCCGGCGGGAAATCAGCGTGAACTCCGGCGTGGAAATTCGGCGGAAAATTCCAACGTGAAAATTCGGCCCGAGGATATCTCGGCGTCGAGAATCAGTTCGGTGCCGGGAATCAGCCGGGAACCTCGGCGTAGGAGTGCAGTCCCCCGAGGAAAATGTTCACCCCGACCAGGTTGAACAGCAGGCAGGCGAAGGCGACGAGCTGCACGATCATGGCCGCCTTTCCCTTCCAGCCCGCGGTGGCCCTGGCGTGCAGGTACGCGGCGTAGGCGATCCAGGTGATGAACGCCCAGATCTCCTTGGGGTCCCAGCCCCAGTAGCGGCCCCACGCCTTGTCCGCCCAGAGCGCCCCGGCGATGACGGCGAAGGTCCAGATCGGGAAGCCGATCACGATGGCCCGGTGCGCGACCCGCTCCAGGTCCCGCCGGGACGGCAGCCGGACCGCGGTGTCCTTCCTGACCAGGTAGAGGATGCCGGACACTCCGGCCACGATGAACAGCCCGCTGGCGACGATGGCCGCGGACACGTGGATCGCGACCCAGTACGAGTTCAGCGCGGGCACCACGGGGCCGGCCTGCACGTGCAGGTAGCGCACGGCGAAACCGAGCCCCAGCGCGGCGGCGACCGTGACGAACGCGCCCAGGAAGCGGACCGGGTAGCGGAGCTGCATGAACAGGAACGCGCTCACCGCCGCGAAGCACATCGCGACCACGAACTCGTACATGTTGCCCCACGGCCACCGGTCCACGGCGAGGCCGCGGGTGAGGAGGGAGGTGAGGTTGGCGGCCCAGCCGAGCCAGCTCAGCCCGACGGCCACCGGCCCCGCCCACACCGCCCAGGCGGGCGGCGCCTTCTCCGCGGGGGCCCCCTCGGCGGGGGCGGGGGCGGCGCCCCCGCCGACGGTGACCGGAACGGGCTGTTTCGCGCGGGCCGAAGCCGCGGCGGACCGTCCGAAGGCCAGGTCGAGGGCGTAAGCGATCATTGCGGAGACGTAGAGCAGCACCGTCGCCAGGATGAGCTGGTCGCTCAACGTGGCGAGGCCGGCGTCGACCTCAGCGGACATCCTTCACTCCTGAATCGGGAACTCCCGGGTTCGAAACTCCCGGGTTCAAGGCGGAGACGATCTCGGTGAACTCCTCGCTGAAATCGCCGCCCTCGGTGCGCGTGAGCCCACCCGCCTCGACCTCGCGGTCCTCGTGGATCCGCACCCACACCCTGCGGCGGCGGACGGTCAGGGTCAGTACGAGACCGACGACGGCGAGGACCGAGGCCACGAGCGCGGGCATCCGGCCCGGGTCGTGGGTGATCTGCAGAGCGATCCACTCCCTGACGCCGGTGAACTCGATCGAGCCCGCGCCGTTCGGGAGGGTGAGTTTCTTGCCGACCGCCAGCGGGTCGGCCTTCATGACCAGCGGCTTCATCTTCTTCAGACTCGCCGGATCGAGCTCGTAGACCGACTGCGGCCGACCGTCCTTCAGGCCCAGGTCACCGGCGAAGGCGCCGTACACCTGGGCGGTGGGGTTGGCGGCGCCCGGGAAGACCGACACCCACTCCGCGCCCACCGGGACGGTCGTCGGCAGGAAGCCGACGAGGATGCCGAGCTGTTCGGGCTGCGCGTCCGGAACCTTGATCACGCATTCGGAGGTGAAGGTGGCGGGCTGGACGACCAGGCAGGGCACCGGCCCTTCGAAGGCGACCTGGCCCTTGCCGTCGGTGATCTTGAAGGTCGGCGCGTAGCCGTGGTCGATCAGGTAGCTCAGCGTGCCGTTGACGTCCAGCGGCTCGTTGACCTTCAGGACGTAGTCGCGCGGGGCGGCGCCCGGGGCGTCCTCGACCTTGAGCCTGGCCTCGTAGTCGAGGGCCTGGCCCGCCTTCTCGCCCTTCGCGATGTAGGTCGCCTGGAAGTCGTCGACAGTGAAGGAGAACGGCTCCAGCGACTCGGCGTTCACCTGGGGGCCGGGCATGTAGCGGTCGTAGGCGGCGACCGTGTTGGCGAACCCCTCGCCCTCCACGACCAGCACGTTGCCCCGGTAGCCGTACAGCGCCCCGGCCCCGACCGCGACCAGCAGGCCGAGCAGGGCCACGTGGAAGAGCAGGTTGCCGGTCTCGCGCAGGTAGCCCTTCTCCCCGGCGACCCAGCCGGGACCGGTGGTCACCCGGAACCGCCTGGCGCGCAGCCTCGCGGCGGCCTCCTCGACGGTCAGATCGGCCTCGAAGGAGGCGTGCTGCGGCAGCCTGCTCAGGTTGCGCGGCGCCGCGGGCGGCTTCCTGCGCAGCTCCCTCAGGTGGGTCGCGGTGCGGGGCAGCACGCAGCCGATCAGGGACACGAACAGCAGAAGGTAGATCGCGGCGAACCAGGGCGCCTGGAACACGTCGAACAACCAGAACCTGTCCAGCCACTCGGCCAGGCGGGGACTGTCGTCGAAGTACTGGGCGACCTTGGCGTCGGAGACGCCGCGCTGCGGCCAGATCGAGCCGGGAATGGAGCCCAGGGCGAACAGGAACAGCAGGATCAGCGCGGTCCGCATCGAGGTGAGCGTCCGCCAGAACCAGCGCGCCCACCCCACGACCCCGAAGCCCGTGGGCCGCCGCGTCTCGCTCACCGCTCGTTCTCCCGTCCTCGGGTCGACGGACACCATCAGATCACCGGCTCGAATCCGCCGACCCAGCCCTGCGTCATCGCGACGAGCTGCTCCCACAGCCCGGTGACGAGCAGCACGCCGACGACGACCAGCATGACGCCGCCCGCCCGCGTGATCAGCTGCGAGTGCCGGCGCACCGCCTTGAACGTCCTCAGCGCCCTGCTGTACGCCAGCCCGGCCACCACGAACGGCAGGCCGAGGCCGAGCGCGTACGCGAAGGCGAGGATCGCGCCGCGACCGGCGCTGCCCTCGTTCAGGCCGAGGGTGAGCACGACCCCGAGGGTGGGGCCGATGCAGGGGGTCCAGCCCAGGCCGAACACCAGGCCGAGCAGGGGTGCCCCGGCCAGGCCGGCGGCCGGGAGCCGGTGGATGCGGAAGTCGCGCTGCAGACCCGGGACGACCCCCATGAAGGCCAGGCCGAGCACGATCGTGAGGGCGCCCAGCACCCGCGTGATGATCGCGGCATTACCGAACAGGGCCTGGCCGAGGCCGCCGAAGAGCGCTCCCCCGGCCACGAACACGGTGGCGAAGCCCAGGACGAACAGCACGGTACCCGCGACCATGCGCCCCCGCCTGGGGTCGGCGCTCATGCCGGTCACGTACGACAGGTAGCCGGGGACCAGCGGCAGCACGCACGGCGACAGGAACGACACCAGCCCGGCCGCGACCGCGATCGGCAGCGCCAGCGCCAGCGAGCCGCTCGCGACGGTGCCCACGAGGTCGGCGCTCATCGCGGGCCCGGCCGTCGCCAGAGGCCGTCATCCCTCATCGCGGACCTTGGTCACGGCGGCGAGGAGGTCGCTGTACTTGACCGCGCCCAGGGCCCTGGCGGCGATCCGGCCCTGGCGGTCGATGATCAGGGTGGAGGGGATGGCGGCGGGCGGGACCGTGCCCTGGAAGGAGAGCGCGACCTTGCCCGGCTGGTCGAAGATGCTCGGGTAACCGGACCGGTGGCTGCGTTCGAACGCGAGCGCGTCGGCCTTGCGGTCCTTGAAGTCGATGCCGAGGAACTCCACGCCGTCGGTCTTCGTCTTGGCGGAGATGTCCTTGAGCACCGGCGCCTCGGCCCGGCAGGGCGCGCACCAGGAGGCCCAGAAGTTGAGCACCACGATCTTTCCCTTGTGGGCCGCGAGGGTCGCGGTGCCCCCGTCGAGGGTCTCCCCCTCCACCTTCGGGGCGGCCTTGCGGTCCGCGGCCTGGAACAGGGTGATCTTGCCGTCACCGGCCACGAAGCGGGTGTCGCCGGTCTGCGGCTGCGATCCCTGGGTTCCGGCGCATCCGGCCACGGCGACGAGCAGCGCGGCGGCGGCGAAGGATTGTGCGCGCATGGGTGACGGAGGCTCCCTGTACTACAACCGGTAGAGCAATCACTGTACCGGCGGAGTCAGGCGCCCGGCACAGTGGGGCGTTTGACGAGCGCCGCCGCGGGCTCGCTGTATCCGACGCCGATCAGGCGGTTTCCCTCGAAGGAGAAGCTCGTGAGGCTGGCGAGGCCGCACTGCCTGCGGCGCGGATCGTGCGGCAGGCGCCTGCCCTCGGCGGCGAGCCGGATGGTCCAGATCGGGAGCTGGTGGCTGACCATGATGGCCTCGTGGCCGCGCGCCGCGTCGCGGGCGGTCTCGATCGCGGCCCTCATCCGGCTGACCAGATGGGTGTAGCGCTCCCCCCAGGAGGGGCGGAGCGGGTTCCACAGGTAGCGGTAGAAGCGCGGGTTGCGGAAGAGACCGTCGCCCCTGCCGAGGGAGAGGCCCTCGAAGATGTTCTCGGCCTCGATGAGCCGCTCGTCGACCGTGACGTCCAGGCCGAAGGTCGCGGCGAGCGGCACCGCCGTCTCCTGGGCACGCTCCAGCGGCGAGGAGAACAGCGCGGTGACATCCCGTCCGGCGACCGTCTTGGCCACCGTCTCGGCCATCTGCCGGCCGTTGTCGGAGAGGTGGTAGTCGGGAAGCCTGCCGTACAGGATGTTGGCGGGATTGTGCACCTCACCGTGGCGCAGGAGGTGGACGACGGTGGTCTCAAGCATGGTGTCGCCAGCCTACCGACAAGTACGGGTTGGTGGCCGGGCAGGTGGGCCACCCGGGTCGGATGGGGCGGGATTGGGGCGGGATAGGGTCACCGCGTGAGCCCCCTCGCGCTCGCCCTCGTCCTCTCCTCCGCCGTCGCCCACGCCTGCTGGAACCTGATGAGCAAGCAGGCGGCCGAGGCCGACGGCGTCGTCTTCGTCTGGATGGTGGCCGCCGCCTCCACGCTGGTCTGGACGCCGGTCACGGTGGGTTACCTCCTCCTCGGCGGCACCGGCCCCTCCTGGGCCGACCTCGGGGTGATCGCCGCGAGCACCACGCTGCACCTGGGCTACTTCATGCTGCTGCAGCGCGGCTACCGGCACGGCGACCTGTCGATGGTCTACCCGATCGCCCGCGGTACCGGGCCGCTGCTGGCCGGCCTGGTCGCCATCCTGTTCCTGGGCGAGCGGCCGGGCCCCGCCGGCATCGCCGGGATCCTGATGGTCGGGGTGGGCGTGCTCCTGCTCGGCGCGGCGCGCAGGCCCAGCCGCAAGGACCTGAGCGGGATCGGGTTCGGGCTGGCCACCGGGCTGTTCATCGCGGCGTACACCGTCTGGGACAAGCAGGTCGTCAGCGCCTTCGCGGTCGCGCCGATCCTCCTCAACTACGGCGGCGACCTCGGCCGTGCCCTGGTCCTGACCTCGCCGGTGCTCGGCTCCCGCCGCAGGGGCCTGGTCCTGCCCGTCTGGCGGGAGCACCGGGCACGGGTGCTGGGCGCGGCGGTGCTGATGCCGCTCTCCTACCTCCTGGCGCTGACCGCGTACACGTTCTCGACGATCAGCGCGGTGGCCCCGGTACGGGAGGTCAGCGTGCTCGTGGCGGTGGTGCTCGGCGGCCGGCTGCTGGCCGAGGGCGACCTGACCCGGCGGCTGCCGGCGGCCTGCGTCATCGTCGGCGGCGTGGTGACGATCGCCCTCGGCTAGGGCCGTGAGCGCCCCGGAGCCCGGAAGCCGCCGGAGCCGTCACCCGGAAAGGCCGGGGCCACCCGGGGAGGCCATCGTCGGGGCCGTCACCGGGACCGCCACGGGCTCGGCGGGCCGCGCGGGCTCGGACACGGGGCCGCGGAAGTCGGCGGAGACGGCCTTCAGCGCCTCGACCGCGGCCCGGATGGCCGGGCGGCGGGCGGCGTCGCTCCGCCAGAGCGCGTAGATCCTGCGCGTCGGACGCGACCGGATCGGGACGACCCGCACGCCCGGCGGAACGAAGTCGCGGCCCAGCCGGGGAATGATGGCGCATCCCTGCTCCGCCGCGACGAGGGCCATCTGGGTCGGATACTCGTCCGTCATGCAGGTGATGTCCGGCTCCAGCTCGGCCGAGCGCAGCGTGTAGACCAGCCAGTCGTGGCAGATCGTGCCGGGTGAGGAGCTGATCCACTGCTCCCCGGACAGCTCGGCGAGCTCGATCTCGGGACGATCCGCCAGCGGGTGGGACGCGGGCAGGATCGCGTCGGCGATGTCGTCGAAGAGCGTGGCCCGGGACAACCCCTCGGGGATCGCCACCGGGCGGTTCATCCAGTCCTGGATCACCGCGAGGTCGAGCTCGCCCCTGGCCACCTCGCGGATCTGCCGCTCCGGCTCACGTTCCATCAGCTGGAGGCGAAGGTCGGGGTGGCGCGTGCGCAGCAGGGCGAGCGCGGCGGGCATCAGGCCCCGGGCCGCCGTGGGGAAGGCGCCGATGCTCAGCCGCCCCACGACCTCGCCGCGCAGCGCCTCGAAGTCGGCCTCCGCCGTCTCGACCAGCGCGAGGATGCGCTCGGCGTGGTCGGCGAGCAGCCCGGCCGCGTCGGTCAGCCGCACCCCGCGCCCGTTGCGCTCCAGCAGGGTCGCTCCGGTCTCCCGTTCCAGCTTGGCCAGCTGCTGGGAGACCGCGGAGGGGGTCACCATGAGCGCCTCGGCCGCGGCGCCCACGGAGCCGTAGACGGAGACCGCGTGCAGGGCCTTGAGCCGGTTGAGATCCAACATGTAAGCAACCCTAAACGAGACGAGGAAGAAAGTCTCACTTGTGCTGAAATATCGTTGGAAACGACGATTGATGAATGCGTACCCGGCACTTCCTCCTCGCCGTCGCCCTCACCGCCCTCTGGGGTTTCAACTTCGTGGTCATGGAAGTGGGACTCCGGTCCTTTCCCCCGCTGCTCTACGTGGCGCTGCGCTTCCTCCTGGCCGCCTTCCCCGCCGTACTGCTCGTCGGCGGCCCTGGGGTGCCCTGGCGCAAGGTGCTCGTGGCCGGGGCGACCCTCGGCATCGGCCAGTACGCCCTGCTGCTGACGGGCATGCGGGCGGGCATGCCCGCCGGGCTGACCTCCCTCGTCGTCCAGGTCCAGGCCGTCTTCACCGCCGTCCTGGCGGTCGCCCTGCTGAGGGAACGGCTCACCCGGCGGCGGATCACCGGCATGGCGGTCGCGTTCGCCGGTCTGGCGCTGATCGCCGCCGACCTGGGCACCGGCGGCCCCATCGGCGCGTTCCTGCTGGTCGTCGGCGCGGCGTTCTTCTGGAGCGCGGGCAACATCGCGGTCAGGAACGCCGCGCCGCCCGACTCGTTCCGCTTCATGGTCTGGGTCTGCGGGGTCGCGGCCATCCCCATGACGGCCCTGTCCCTGCTGGTCGAGGGGGTTCCCCGGCTGGAGTTCTCGGTGGAGGGCGGCCTGTCGGTGCTCTACGTGTCACTGGTCGCCACCCTCGGCGGTTTCGGCATCTGGGGCTTCCTGCTCCAGCGCTACGACGCCTCGGTGGTCGCCCCGACGGCCCTGCTCGTCCCGGTCTTCGGCATGTCCTCGGCCGCCCTGTTCACCGGGGAGCCGATCTCCCCCGCCGAACTCGCCGCCGCCGTCCTGATCATCTCCGGCGTCCTCTACGCGAGCACCCGAGCCCGTAAGACCGCCCCTGCGGACAGGGCACCGGAAGCGGAGAGAGTGTGAATCCCCCGACGGACAACGGAGCCGGAAGCTACGGTGACCGGCATGGATGCCGCCCTCGACCACTGGCCGTCCCCGCCCCCGGAAGGCTGGACCGCCGACGACCTCGACCGTCTCTCCGAGGGCCCCGACGGCGAACCCGGCTTCTTCGAACGCGTCGAACTGATCGACGGAGCACTCGTCTTCACCGCTCCCCAGACGCGTTTCCACCAGCGCGTCCTGACCGGCCTGGCGACCGGCCTGAAGATCCAGGCTCCCGGATACCTCGCGGTCGTAACCCGGATGGACGTCAAACTCGGACACCGGACGCGCCCTTGCCCCGACATCATGGCCATAGACGTGAAGGCCGCCGATGACGACGACAGGACGTTCTACATCCCCGGCGAGGTGCACCTCGCCGTCGAGGTGGTCTCCCCCGAGTCCGAGGACCGCGACCGCAAGACCAAGCCCTCCCGCTACGCCGAAGCGGGCATCGCGCACTTCTGGCGGGTGGAGAACAGCGGCGGCTCCCCCGTGGTCTACGTCTACGAGCTCGATCCCGCCACCCACGCGTACGCACTCACCGGCATCCACCACGACCGGCTGACCGTCCCGGTGCCCTTCCCGATCACCGTCGACCTCGGCGACCTGCCCAGATAGACACCCAGCTCAGCCCAGGCCGTCAGCGGCGCGTCCCCCCGTACAGGCCTATGAGCGCCCAAGGCGAGCGAGCCCTGCGCTCCTTCCCGCACGGGCGCTTCAGCTACGGCGAACAACCCCGAACGACCCCGTACGGATTGCTTCAGCGTCCCAGCGCACACTGGGCGGCCCGTAAGAAAGCGACTACGGACCGCACGAGGTACGGAGAGGCCGGTCGTGTGCGGAGGTGGGTGGGTGTTCCGGGCGGCTTATAAGAATCCGTAACCAGCGCGCCCGCCAGGCCGGAGGCCTGACGCACCGGACGGTCACCAACGACGGCCGCCCGGAGCACCCACCCACCGGAGCGCGCACCTACCAAAGCTCTCACCGGAGCCCGAGCCCGAGCCCGTCCAATCCTCTTTGAACGAACACTCGCACCGCTAACCAGAAACAGAAGCGGCGGCCTTCGCGGCGACCGGAAGAGCGTCGGCGATGCGGGAGAGGGCCTCGTCGTCGTGGGCGGAGGACAGGAACCACGCCTCGTACGCCGACGGCGGCAGGTAGACGCCCTGGTCGAGCATCGCGTGGAAGAACGCCCGGTAGGCGGCGGTGTCCTGCTTCTGGGCGCCGGCGAAGTCGGTGACCCGCTCGTCGGTGAAGAAGATCGAGAACAGGCTCCCGGCGCGCTGCAGGCGGTGCGGCACCCCGGCCGCGGACAGGGCGTCGGCGGCGGCGCGGCCGATGACCAGCGCCGCGGCGTCGACCCGGTCGTAGACCCCCTCGTCGCAGGCGCGCAGGGTGGCCAGACCGGCCGCGCAGGCCAGCGGGTTTCCCGACAGGGTGCCCGCCTGGTAGACCGGCCCCTCCGGCGCGAGGTGGGCCATCACGTCGGCGCGCCCGCCGAACGCGGCGGCGGGCAGGCCGCCGCCCATGACCTTCCCGAAGGTCATGAGGTCGGCGTCGACCGGGTCGAGCCCGTACCAGCCGGACTCCGACACCCGGAAACCGGTGAGCACCTCGTCGACGATCAGCAGCGCGCCGTGCGCGGTGCACAGCTCGCGCAGCGTGGCGTTGAACCCGTCGAGCGGCGGGACGACGCCCATGTTGGCCGGGCACGCCTCGGTGATCACGCACGCGATGTCGGCGCCGAAGGTCTGGAAGGCCTCCGTGACCGCCTCGACCGAGTTGTACGGCAGCACCACGGTGTCGGCGGCCGAGGCGCCGGTCACGCCGGGGGTGTCGGGCAGGCCGAAGGTCACCACGCCGGAACCGGCCGAGGCGAGGAGGGCGTCGACGTGGCCGTGGTAGCAGCCCGCGAACTTCACGATCTTGGACCGGCCGGTGAACCCGCGGGCCAGCCGCACGGCGGACATGGTGGCCTCGGTACCGGAGCTGACCAGGCGGACCTTCTCCACCGGCTCCACCCGATCGACGATCTCCTCGGCGAGCTCGACCTCGCCGGGGGTCGCCGTACCGAACGAGGTGCCGTCGCGCAGCGCCTCCTGCAGGGCCTCGATGACGGCGGGGTGCCGGTGGCCGAGGATCATCGGCCCCCACGAGCAGACCAGGTCGACGTAGCGGTTGCCGTCGACGTCGGTGATGTAGGGGCCCTGCCCCGAGGTCATGAAGCGCGGCGTCCCGCCGACGGCGCCGAAGGCTCGGACCGGGGAGTTGACGCCCCCGGGGACGATCTCGCGTGCGCGGGCGAACAGGGCCTCGGAGTTATCAGTACGGCTCACGCCCTACAGGGTAGTCACCGCAGGACGAGCCTCCGCCCGTCCCGTCCGGGCATCCCCTGTCAGCCCTGACCGGAACTCCCGGCACGGCAGGACGGCCTGCGCGGAACCCTTCGCGCACGGTGACGACGACCGGCTCACTCGCAGGTGTCGGCGAGCCAGTCGAGGACGCGGAGAGGGTCGGGCAGCGGGCGTCCGTCGGGCGGGCGCAGCCATGAGCCGGACCCGCCGGTCGGCAGCAGCGAGGGCGGGGCGAGGACGTAGCTGTCGCGGCAGTGCCAGCGCAGGCCGGGCATCTCCTCGATGGTGGACGGACCGAAGTCGAGGGCGCAGGTCCACCACTCGTCCTCGTCGTCGGAGGCGTTCCTGGTGGCCACAAAGAACAGGGCCCGGTCGCCGTTGACGGCGACCGGGCCCGAGGCGGCTCCCGCGGAGTCCATGTTCGCGAGGGTGGTGCGCCCCGCGGCGACCGGTACGTCGAAGACGTCGAACACCCGCCCCGTGGGAAGGACCACGTTCGCCTCGGGCTCGTACCGCCACCAGTTGGTGAGCAGGGTGGGGTCGGTGGTGGCCTGCATCTGCCAGGCCCGCGAGAGCGGGTGGGCTCCCGGGTCGGGACAGCCGACCCGGTCGCAGGAACAGGAGCGAGAACCACCCTTCAGCGGCCTCGCGCCGGGACAGCTCGCCCAGCCCAGAGCGGCGTACTCCAGCACAGAGTTGATCATCTGCTTCGGATGAGCATGCCGTCTACTTCGACGAACCATCGGTACCCCGACCATTGTGTCCTCCGTCGTCCGCGCATCCCGCGTGTCACCCGGATGCGATCGACCTGTCCACACTCTGGTCAGTGAAGAACGTCAAATACCCAGGGTCTACGCCACCTGGGACACATCCGCACCGGTTATCGCACTCTAACGCACACGCTTCTCCACCAAGCGACGAACCTCCAGTTCTCGGCACGTGCCGTCGGTCTCATCTCAGTTTCGCGGCCACCTCGGTCGCCCAGTAGGTGAGGATCATGTCGGCCCCCGCCCTGCGGATCGCGACCAGCGACTCCATGATCGCCCGATCCCGGTCGATCCAGCCGTTCGCCGCCGCGGCCTCGACCATGGCGTACTCACCGCTGACCTGGTACGCCGCCACCGGGACGTCCACGGCGTCGCGCACCTGGCGCAGGATGTCGAGGTAGGCCAGCGCGGGCTTGACCATGACGGCGTCGGCGCCCTCGTCGAGGTCCAGCCGCACCTCGCGCAGCGCCTCGCCGACCGGTCCCGCCGCGTCCTGCTGGTAGGCGTTGCGGTCGCCGAACCGGGGAGCGCACTCGGCCGCCTCGCGGAACGGGCCGTAGAACGCCGAGGCGTACTTGGCCGAGTACGCCAGGATCGGGATCTGCTCGAAGCCGTCGCCGTCCAGAGCCGCCCTGATCGCCGCGACCTGGCCGTCCATCATCCCGCTCGGCGCGATGACCTGCGATCCGGCCCGCGCCTGGGCCACCGCCGAGGCCGCGTAGCGCTCCAGGGTGGCGTCGTTGTCGACCTCCCCGTCCGGGGTGAGGATGCCGCAGTGCCCGTGGTCGGTGAACTCGTCCAGGCAGGTGTCGGTCATCACCACCATCGTGTCGCCCACGTCGGCGACCAGGTCGGCGACGGCGAGCTGGACGATCCCCTCCGGGTCGTCGGCCGCCGATCCCCGGCCGTCCTTCACCGCGGGGACGCCGAACAGGATCAGCCCTCCGACCCCGGCCTCGGCGGCCTCGTGGGCGGCCTTGCGCAGCGAGTCGCGGGTGTGCTGGAACACCCCGGGCATCGAGCCGATCGGGTTCGGCTCGGCGATGCCCTCCTTCACGAACATCGGCAGCACCAGCTCCGCCGGGTGCAGCCGGGTCCCGGCCACCATCCTGCGCATCGGTGCCGTACGGCGGAGCCTGCGCGGGCGCGCGACAGGGAACTGGGCCGTCATGCTGTCTCCCCCTCTCCCCGGCCGGTAGGGGAACTGCGGGCCGGAGGAGCTCGGTGTGTGTTCCTGGCTCACCGCTCGACGCGGCGTGGTGCCGATCAACGTGACGCGATGCCGACCGCGACACCGGTCGACGTGACACGACACCGGTCGACGTGACACGACACCGGTCGACGTGACCCGTTGCCGACCGGCGTGACACGACACGGGTCAACGTGACGCGGTGCCGGCCGGCGTGACACGGTGCCGGCCGCGACACCGATCCTCGTAGCGGCGATCACGCCCCGCGGCGCTCGCCGGGGCGTCGGACGCGGCCTGCCCGCCCGTCGTGCGCGGGCGGGCGCCACTTCAGAAGTACGGTGCCGCTTTCAAGGTTACTTGGCGCGGCGCCGGGCTCCCCGCCGGGTCTGCGAGGGCCTGCGGGGGGTGTCCCCCGCCACGACGGCGGCCTGCCGCTGCTTGGCACCATACTCCGCCAGCGCCGCCGCGAGGGCGGAAGCCGAGGGCTTGTCGGCCATCACGTCGACGCGGAGCCCGAACTCCTCGGCGGTCTTGGCGGTCTGCGGGCCGATCACGGCGATGACCGTGACGTTGTGCGGCTTGCCCGCGATGCCCACCAGGTTGCGGACGGTGCTCGACGAGGTGAACAGCACCGCGTCGAACCCGCCGCCCTTGATGGCCTCGCGGGTCGGGGCGGGCGGCGGCGCGGCGCGGACGGTCCGGTAGGCGGTCACGTCGTCGCACTCCCAGCCCAGCTCGGTCAGCCCGGCCACGAGCGTCTCGGTCGCGATGTCGGCGCGCGGCAGCAGCACCCGGTTGATCGGGTCGAGCATCGAGTCGTACGGGGGCCACTCGGCCAGCAGGCCCTCCGACGACTGCTCGCCGGACGGCATCAGGTCGGGCTTGACGCCGAAGCTCACCAGCGCCCGCGCGGTGCTGTCGCCCACGGCCGCGACCTTGAGCCCGGCGAACGCGCGGGCGTCCAGGCCGTACTCCTCGAACTTCTCGCGCACGGCCTTGACCGCGTTCGCGCTGGTGAAGGCGACCCACTCGTAGCGTCCGGTGACCAGGCCCTTGATCGCGCGGTCCATCTGCTGCGGGGTGCGCGGCGGCTCGACGGAGATCGTGGGGACCTCCTCGGGCACCGCGCCGTACGAGTGCAGCTGCTCGACCAGGCTGGCCGACTGCTCCTTGGTCCTGGGCACGAGCACCCGCCAGCCGAACAGCGGCTTGGTCTCGAACCACGACAACCGGTCGCGCATGCCGACGGCCTCGCCGACCACGATCAGCGCGGGCTCGGCCATCCCCGCGTGCTTGAGATCGGGCGCGAGCCGGCCCAGCGTGGTCACCACGGTGTGCTGCTCGGTGGTGGTGCCCGCGCTGCTGACCGCCACGGGCGTCGAGTCGGGACGGCCCGCCGCGATCAGCGCCTTGCCGATCGGGACGGCCTCGGCGACGCCGTTGTAGATCACCAGGGTGCCCGCCCCGGTGGCGTACGCGGACCAGTCGTCGATCTGGGTCGCGTCCACGACCCGGAACTCGGGCACCGACACCGCGGCGGGGATGCCCGCGTAGGTGAGCACCGCCGTCGCCGGCGGCACGCCGGGCACGATCTCGAAGTCCACCTCCGCCTTGGCACAGGCCGCGACCTCCTCGGTGATCGAGGAGAAGAACATCGGGTCGCCCGCGCACAACCGCACGACGCCGCTGCCGCCCTTGGCGGTCTTGACGACCTTCAGCGAGACGGCGCCGTCCTCGGCCACGTCGACGATCTCGACGTCCTCGCGGCAGTGGCGCAGCAGCGGGCCGTACGCCTCCCGGTCGAGGATGACGACGTCCGCCTTGGAAAGCAGGTCGGCGCCACGCAGCGTGAGCAGGCCCTCATCGCCGGGCCCCGCGCCGACGAAGGCGACGAACCCGGACGGGCGCTCGAAGGTGGTACTTCCGGAGCTCAATGTGCTCGCTCCCCTATCAACGTGCCGGCCCCTTCCGCGATCATCTCGGCCGCGAGGTCGCGACCGAGATCCATGGGCGCGGAAGAGCTTCCGGCGGTGGACTTGCGCACCGCGCGCCTGCCGTCGACGGCGACGACAGCGGCGGTAAGGATCAGATCGGGCCCGTTCTCGGCCGAGTACGCGCCCACCGGGGCGGCGCATCCCGCCTCCAGGGCGTTGAGCACCGCGCGCTCGGCGGTGACCGCGGCCCGGGTGCGGGCGTCGTCGAGCACGCTCAGCAGCTCGACCAGGTCGGAGCGGTCGGAGCGGCACTCCACGGCCAGCGCGCCCTGCCCCGGGGCGGGCAGCATCTCCTCGACCTCGAAGATCTGGGAGATCTCGGAGTCGCGGCCCAGCCGGCCGAGTCCGGCGGCGGCGAGCACGACGCCCTGCAGCTGGCCGGAGGTCACCTTGCCGATGCGGGTGTCGGCGTTGCCGCGGATCGGCACGTACTCAAGATCAGGACGGATCATCCGGAGCTGGGCGATCCGGCGCGGGGAACCGGTGCCGATCTTCGCGCCGGGCGGCAGGTCGGCCAGCTTGGCGACGCTCACCAGGGCGTCCCTGGGGTCGTCGCGCGGCGGGATCGCCGCGATGACCACGCGCGGGTCGGGCGTGGTGGGCAGGTCCTTCAGCGAGTGCACCGCGAAGTCGATCTCGCCCTCGATCAGCTTGTCGCGCAGCGCGCTGACGAAGACCCCCGTACCGCCGAGCTGGGTGAGGTCGGCCTTGGTCACGTCGCCGAAGGTGGTGACGCCGACCAGCTCGACGGCCGCGCCGGTCAGCTCGGTGAGGCGGGCGGCGACCAGGCCCGACTGCGTCGTCGCCATGACGCTCCGCCTGGTCCCCAGCCGGAGCGAAGAAGAAACACCGCTCACAGGCCTGCCTCCTTCTTGCTCGGCTCGGTGTTCTTACCCGGCTCGGCGTCGATCGTCTCGATGCGCCTCACCGCTTCGGGCACCTTCGGGTCAAGATTGAACAGCTCGCGCAGCGCTTCCGCGTAATGATCGCCCGCCGGGGACTCCGCCAGCTGCTTCACACGCACGGTGGGCTCGTGGAGCAGCTTGTCGACCACGCGCCTGACGGTCTGGCCGACCTCGTCCCTGACGCGCCCCTCAAGATCGGGGACCCGCGCGACGAGCCGTCCGAGCTCCGCCTCGACCACCTGGGCCGCCTTGCTCCGCAGGGCCACCACGGTCGGCGTGACGCGCGCGGCGCGCTCGGCCGACAGGTAGGCGGTGACCTCCTCGGCGACGATGCCGCGCACGGCGGTGACCGCCTCGGCGCGACCGCCGTCGTCGGTGCCGGCGTCGGCCTCGCTCTCCTGCATGGACTCCAGGTCGACCAGCGTCACACCGGGCAGCCGCCGTACGGCGGGGTCGATGTCGTGCGGCAGGGCCAGGTCCAGCAGGAACGTCTCGTGGGGGGTCACCATGTCCGCCGTGATGACCACGTCGGTGGCGCCGGTGCAGGAGATGACCAGGTCGGCCTCCGCCAGCTCGGCCGTCAGGTCGCCGAATCCGGCGGCCCTGCCGCCGACCGTCTGCGCCAGCCGCACGGCGCGCTCGTGGGTCCGGTTGACCACCACGATGTCGGTGACGCCCGCCCGCTGCAGGGTCGCGGCCGACAGGGCGCTCATCGAGCCCGCGCCCACCACCAGGGCCCGCTTCCCCTGGAGGGGGCCGAGGGCGCGCTCGGCGAGGGTGAGCCCCACGCCGACGAGGGAGGCACCCGCCCGGTCGATGCCGGTCTCGGTGTGCGATCGCTTGCCCACCCGCAGTGACTGCTGGACGAGCTCGTTGAGCGTCGGGCCGAGGGTGCCCTCCTCCTGGGCGAGCCTGAGCGCCGAACGCACCTGGCCGAGGATCTGCCCCTCTCCCACGACCATCGAGTCGAGGCCGGAGCCGACCGAGAACAGGTGCTCGACGGCACGGTCCTCGTAGTGCACGTAGAGGTGGGAGGCCAGCTGCTCCATGGAGACGCCGGAGTGGGCGCTGAGCAGCTGGGAGAGCGAGGTCACCGCGGCGTGGAACCGGTCGACCTCGGCGTAGATCTCGACCCGGTTGCACGTCGAGACGACCATGCTCTCGGCGACGTGGACGTCCTGCTGGATGTCCTGGAGCAGCTTCACCAGCGAGTCACCGGAGACGGAGACCCGTTCCAGCAGGGCCACCGGTGCCGTCCGGTGGCTCAGGCCGACGACGAGAACGCTCATCGGCCCTCTCCCGCCTTCCGCTCGCTCCGGGAGGCTCCGGAACCTCGAAGGGCTCCCGAGTCCCGGAAGGCCCATGAGTCCCGGAAGGCCCGTGAGCCACGAGAGGCTCCGGAGCGGCGAGAGGAGAGGTGTCCGGCCGGAGCCGGGGCCGCGGCGCTCGCCGCACTACTGGTCACCCTGCTCATGCTCGCCGTACTCGTGCTCGCTGTCTCCGTATTCGTCCTCATACGCGCCATCGTCATGGTGATCGTCATGCTCGTCGCGGTCGTTCGGGACGTCGCGGTCGTCCGGGAAAGCGTCATGGTCGCCCGGGAAGGCCGGGAGATCCGGGAGATACCGTGCCCGTCAGCGTGCCCGCCGGCTCGTGCGCCGTGCCTCTTCACAAGTCCACCGCCTCGGGCCACTCCTCGGCCATCGCGGGCCCCCCACTCATCCGATCCGCCTTGCGCTGCTCGTGGAACGCCAAGATCTGCAATTCAATCGACAGGTCGACCTTACGGATATCGACGCCTTCCGGCACGGAAAGGACGACGGGGGCGAAGTTCAGGATGCTGGTGACCCCTACGGCGACGACCCGGTCGGCCACCTGCTGGGCCGCCACGGCCGGTGTCGCGAGCACCACGATCGACACTCCCCGCCGCCTTATCACGGCTTCCAGCTCGTCGATGTGCTCCACATTCAATCCCGCGATGTGGTCGCCCACCACTTCGGGGTCCGCGTCGAGCAGCGCCGCGACCCTGAACCCGCGGGAGACGAACCCGCCGTAATTGGCGAGCGCACGCCCGAGGTTACCCACTCCGACGATGGCGACGGCCCAGTCCTGGGTGAGACCCAGCTCACGGGAGATCTGGTAGATGAGGTATTCGACGTCGTAGCCGACCCCCCGGGTGCCGTACGACCCCAGGTGGGAGAGGTCCTTGCGGAGCTTGGCCGAGTTGACGCCCGCCGCGACGGCGAGATCCTCCGAGCTCACGGTCGCCAGGCCACGCTCGGCCATGCCGTTCAGCGCTCGCAGATAGAGCGGCAGCCGGGCGACGGTCGCCTCGGGAATGCCGCGTTCGCGGGCTTGGGACAGACGGCGGATCACGTGCCGGAACTCCAGGGGGACAGGCGGCCGGCGCGGCCCGGACGCGACGGATGACGAGGTGAAACCACTGTCATTCAGGTTAGTCCTTTTGTGAACCGATGCACAAAGTGAGTGTTCACAATCTTGGCCGCGCCCCCCTCCGGTCCCTCGTCCGCCCCCTCACCAGGCCCTGAACCTGCGTGTACGGCGGGCGCGAGCCCCGTCGCCACCGGGCCTTTCCGTCCGCCGGGCCGGATCCTCACACCTCGCCGCGAGGGCCGGCGCGCCGCCGCGGTTCGGCTACCGTGGCGGTCATGTCACCGCGAGACCATCGCATCACCCTGCTCGGCAAACCCGGTTGCCACCTGTGCGACGACGCGCGGGCGGTGATCGAGCGGGTCGCCGCGGACCTCGGCGTCCCGTGGGAGGAGCGCGACATCACGGCCTCCGAGGAGGACCAGGCCCGCTACTGGGAGATGATTCCCGTCACCCTTGTCGACGGGGTGCAGCACGACTTCTGGCGCGTCGACGAGAACCGCCTGCGCGCCGCCCTCGACGCCTGAGCCGCCCTCGATGCCCTCGACGCCCGAAGGACTCGCCCCGCCCGTCGGCGCCGCGGGTGGCCGGCTGACAGGCCACCCGCGCCGCTCACTACCTGAAGGCGGTCGGGAGCGGCATCACCTTCGCGGCGTTCACAGTGAGTTCGATCACATTGGTGGCGAGCACCATCGTCTGGCGCTCGGTGACGAAGCGCTGCGTGTGGGGCTGGCGCTGGTGGTCGCCGTAGGCGACCTCGTCCCGGTAGAGCTCGTAGACGATGCGCTGGAGAGGCGCCGACTTCACCGAGTGGCACGTGTAGACGAGCGTGTCCGGCTCGGAGCGGCGCACCGCCTCGACGGTCTCCTCCGCGAGCCGGTCGAATCTCTCGCCGGTGCCGTCGATCAGGGTGAAGACCGTCAGCAGACCGAAAATACTCGGTGAGGGGCGGTTCGAGCCTCCCGGCAGGTCACCGGCCCCGCCCGGCGTACCAGGCCCGCCCGGATACATGGCGCCGGTCGAGGGGGTGACGCCGAACGCCGGGTCGTAGCCCTGCGAGCCCCCCCGGTCGTAGCCTCGGGAGCCTCCGCGCCCCTGCTCGGAGCCCGGGGAGGGCGCGCCGCCGAAGGCCTGGTCGGCGGGCATCGGCTGGAGGCTTCCCGACCTGCCGGGGCCGGGCACGCCCGGCATGCCGAACTCGCCGGTGCCCGGTCCCGCGGGCCTGCCGAACTCGCCGGTCCCGCCGGGCCTGCCGAACTCCCCCGTGCCCGCGGGCCTGCCGAACTCGCCGGTGCCCGGGCCCGACGGTCTGCCGGAACCGGGGGCGCCGTGCCTGCCGAACTCGTGGGCCGGGATGTTGTACTCACCGGTCGCCGGGCCGGGCACGCCCGGCATGCCGAACTGGCCGGTGACCGGCGGCTGCCTGCCGGGATCACCGCCGTGCCTGCCGGGGTCACCGCCGGACGGCTGGTCGGCGGGCGGCATGCCGTACTCACCCGCCATGAACATCCCCGTGGCGGGGCCACCGAACCTGTCGTCGGGCGGGGAGGGCTGCTGCTGCCGCATGCGCGCAGCGTAGTCGACGTCCTGCTCACCCGCCCGGTACTCGGCCACGAGGTCACCGAGGCCTGAGCGGCGGGGCGCGTCCTCGGCCAGGGCGCGGGGACTCTCCGGGGTCACGCGGCGGCCGGCGACCTGCACGTCGCGGGGCTCGTACTCGGGGCGGCGCGGCCGCGGGGGGCGGTCCTCCCATTCGTCGTCCGCGTCGTCCGCGTCCTCGTCGTCGTCCTCGTAGGGCGCGAGCGGGCGGAGCATGGCGTACCAGACCGCGGCGGCGGTGACGAAGAGCAGGAGCGCGGTGAACATCCCGGACACCGCGAAGCTGACGGCTCCGACGAGGGCGAGGCCGGTGGGGCCGAGCACCAGGAGCGCGTGCATGTTGTCGGCGTCGTAGTCGTCACCGCCGCGCCAGCGGAGGACCGCCAGCAGCAGCCCGCCCAGCAGCACGAGCGCGACGATCACGTGGACGGCCCCGAGCAGGTAGGCCGGGGGCAGGTTCCAGTGGCGGCTGCCCAGCGGGAGGGCCTTGGCGAAGTCCTTCTCCTGCAGGACCGGGTCGACCGCCAGGATCACCGTGGCGATGACGGTGAGGGCGATCCCCAGGAGCCAGGAGGAGAACCTGGCCGCGCCCTTGCGGGCCATCAACTGGATGACCCCGACGGCCAGCCACAAGGGCGCCAGCATGGATCCGGTCAGTTGATAAATACGGAACGTGCCTGTCCCAAATCCGATCAGATAACCGGTGGCGATTACTCCGAGTGAGACCGAGAGAGACGCCGTCGTGATGCTCCAGGCGATCAGCCAGCCCTTGGGCTCACTGCGGAGGCGACTGACGAGAGCACCGGTGGCGATGGCTGCGAGCAATGCACCGGCGAAGGCGATGACAGCGACGAGGACTTCCATGGTGTCTCCAATGCTGCCGGACATTACCCCCCAACCGGTAGCCGAACCCTCGTCCGGCTCCCGGCGCCGGTCTGAAACAACCGACCCCACACCGTATCCGGCGATTACCCCCAGTCACGACGCTTCAAAGTGGATTGTGGAATTTCCACTTCATTTCTAGAGTGATCGAGCACGCCGTACCCCCTCCCCTCAGGGATACCGGATGCCTGAAACGTGGCCGCTCGCCGGGCACCTCCCCACGACAGCCGGGGTAGCCCAGCCCGTCCGCAGTAGTGACCTCACCGTGCGTGAGGATGCCTCCGAAGAACTCCGGAGGCTCGTTTTGCGCGCCAAAACCGGAGATTCGGATGCTTTTGGCACGCTCTACGATCGTTATCTCACCCTGGTGTACCGCTACGTCTACTTCCGGGTCGGCTCACACCCACTGGCCGAGGATCTCACGAGCGAGACCTTTCTCCGCGCGCTCCGCCGGATCACGGACTTCACGTGGCAAGGGCGTGATTTCGGGGCCTGGCTCGTGACCATCGCGAGGAACCTGATCACCGATCACTTCAAGTCCGGCAGGTACCGCCTTGAGGTCACGACGGCCGAGGTGATCGACACACCGCTCGACGGGCCGCACATCCCGGAGAACGCCGTCGTCACCGCGATGATCAGCGATCGGGTGCTCACCGCCGTCCGCGGCCTCGGCCCCGAGCAGCAGGAGTGCGTGGTGCTGCGCTTCCTGCACGGCATGTCGCTGGCGGAGACCGCGCTCATCATGGGCAAGAAGAGCGGCGCCATCAAGGCACTCCAGTTCCGCGCGATCCGCGCCCTGGCCCGCGCGCTGCCCTCGGACCTCAGCTGAGACCGGCCGTCCTCGGCCCGTCGTCTCCCGGCCGCGGCCGCCACGCCCGAAACAATGTTCCCATGCCGATGTGGCGCAGCGCGTAACCTGCCGTGCCGAGTCGTCGTTAGGCAAGTGACACCGATGGATCATGAGCTGGGGGCGGCAGGGAGCGTTCATGGGGAAGTGGCTGCCCGGATTCTCGCGGAGGTCGCAGGCGCGCATTCAGGACCGCGTGTCACGACTCGGCGCCCGCATGGCGGCCACCCCCGGGCCCGAGTTCAACGCCAGGCTCCGCGAGCGGCTCACCCAGTCCCCTCCGGGAGAGGACGTCCCCGAGCAGCGGCCGGTGGGCCCCCGCCACTCCCGGCGGAGGTCCCGTACGGGGCTGTTCCCGCGATTGCTGAGCATCGCCCTGGTGGCCTCGATGGCGGTATCCGGCATGTGGACCTACCGGTCGATGCCCGGTGACGCCTTCTACCCGCTCAAACGCGCCGCCGAGAGGACGCTGTTCCACCTGAGCAGCGACGACGCCGAGCGGGCCGACCGCTCCTTCGGCTACGCCGAGACCCGCGCCCGCGAGGTCAAGGAACTCCTGGGCTCGGCCGAGGGCGAGGGCGGGCGCGAGGAGGTGATCGGGGAGACCCTCCAGGCCATGGAGGACACCACGCGCTCCGCGGTGACCTCCCTGCGGCAGATGCGGCGCCGCGACTCCGCGAGCGCCAAGGAGCTCAAGCGCTTCGTCCAGAAACAGCGCACCCAGATCGCCGGGATGATCCCCAAGATGGGAGCGGAGAACCAGCGCAAGGCCCACGTCTACCTCAACTACATCGAGGGCCTGGCCCCGCCCGAGTAGCCGGTCCGGTACCGGACCGGCCCCACCCCCACCGTCCCGGACCGCCGAGAAAGGGAGCGGGGCCGCCTGCCCCTCCCGGAGCGGGACATCGGAACCCGGCTCCGGCCCCGGCGGGCTCGCGCGATGTCGTACGACACCAAGACGTCATATCCGGCTCATACCGACGCTACTGATCTCACCCCTCTGTCCCGGTTAAGCTGAGGTGCTATGAGGCGGCTACTACGACGGCGGGACGAAGCGGAGACGACCAGACGGGCGACGGTCGGGGAGGTCGCGGCGGGCGAGGTCGCCGCCGCGGCCGCCGTGGCGATGCCGATGGCCGAGCCCGACCCGGTGTCCGCCGCCTTCTTCGACGTCGACAACACCATGATGCGCGGCGCCTCCATCTACCACTTCGCCCGTGGTCTCGCCTCCCGGGGCCTGTTCACCAGCAAGGACCTGTTCAGGTTCGCGATGGGCCAGGTGGTCTTCCGGATCCGCGGCGACGAGAACCCCGCGCACATCGACGAGGCCAGGGAGACCGCGCTGGCGTTCGTCGCGGGGAGCAAGGTCGAGGAGATCGTCCGGCTCGGCGAGGAGATCTACGACGAGGTGATGGCGGACCGCATCTGGGCGGGCACCCGCGCCATCGCGCAGGCACACCTCGACGCGGGCCAGCGGGTCTGGCTGGTCACCGCGACCCCGGTGGAGCTGGCCCGGGTGATCGCCCAGCGCCTCGGCCTGACCGGCGCGCTCGGCACCGTCGCCGAGACCGAGAACGGCGTCTACACCGGCCGCCTGGTCGGCGACCTGCTCCACGGCCCCGCCAAGGCGGAGGCCGTCAAGGCCCTGGCCCGCAGGGAGGGGCTCGACCTGTCGCGCTGCTCCGCCTACAGCGACTCGGCCAACGACCTGCCCCTGCTCTCCCTCGTCGGCCACGCCACCGCGATCAACCCGGACGCCGAGCTGCGCGAGTTCGCCCGGCAGAACAGCTGGGACATCAAGGACTTCCGTACGGGGCGCAAGGCGACCATGATCGGCCTGCCCATCGCGGCGGGTGCCGGAGCCCTCGCGGGCGGCATCGCCGCCGCCGTCGCCCTGCGCCGCCACTACCGCTCCGGCCGCTGACCCTTCGCTCGCGCCACTCCACCCTCCCCGCCGTCCTTGGCCGCCCCCGGCCGTGACGGCCCTCCTCGGTAAGGCCTCGAAGCTCGGAAAGCCCGGAAGAGCTTGGGGAAGGAGCCTCGGAGAAGGGCTTCGGGGAAGGCTTCAGAGGAAGGGAGGGAAGGCGTGGCCGCGCCTGAGCCGGAGCTCGTCGAGCTGCTGCTGGACGACCTCCCTGACCTGGTCGGTGAGGTTGAAGACCAGCATGGGGTCGTCGGCGTCGGCGGGGTCGAGCTCGTCGGTGCGGATCGGCTCGCCGAATCCGATCATCCACTTGGACGGGAGCGGGACCAGCCCGAGGGGCCCGAGCCAGGGGAACAGCGGCGTGACCGGCAGGTAGGGAAGGCCGAGCACCCTGGCCAGGATCCGCAGGTCACCGATCTTGGGGTAGATCTCCTCCGCGCCCACGATGGCGCAGGGAACGATCGGCACGCCCGCGCGGATGGCTGAGGCGACGAAGCCGCCCCGGCCGAAGCGCTGCAGCCGGTAGCGATCGGAGAACGGCTTGCCGACCCCCTTGAAACCCTCGGGAAAGACGCCGACGACCTCGCCCTTGCGGAGCAGCCGGTCGGCGTCCTCGCGGCAGGCGAGGGTGTGGCCGGTCTTGCGGGACAGGTGGCCGAGCACCGGGAGCCGGTAGACCAGGTCGGCCCCCAGGAGACGGAGCGCGCGACGTGCGGGATGGTCGTCGTACAGGGCCACCTGCAGCATGAGCCCGTCGAGCGGGAGGGTTCCGGAGTGGTTGGCCACGATCAGGGCTCCGGAGTCGCCGGGCACGTTGTGCATGCCCACGGTCTCGGTGCGGAACCAGTGGCGGTACAGCGGGCGGATCAGCTCCAGCAGCACCCTGTCGGTGAGCTCCGCGTCGAACCCGAACTCGTCGACCTCGTAGTCGCCGGTCACCCTGCGGCGCAGGAAGGCGAGCAGCTCGGCCAGCCGGTGATCGTCGTCTTCCTCGCCGGCCGGCGGCCCGGAGAAAGGCCACCCGGCCTCGGGGCCAGGTTCGCCGGACGCTTCCGGGAAGAGGTCGCCGGACGCGCCTGGAGCTTCCGGGAAGGACGCACCGGGAACTCCCGGGGAGAGGTCACCGAGCGTACCGGACGCTTCGAAGGGGGGTTCGCCGGACGGGTCGGGGAGGTGCTCGCGGGAGGCGCGGGCCCTGGTGATGGGAATCACCTCGGCGTCCTCGCCCCCGGTCACCCCCTCGCTCATCCCGTCACCGGCCGGGACACCATGTCCATCAGGGCCGCGGGAAGGCCTCCGGCCAGGTCACGCGCGCGCAGGAAGTCCTCGAAGGCGGCCGCGGTGGAGAACTTCGGCCTCCAGCCGAGTTCCGTGGACAGCGCGGTGGTGTCCACCACGCGTCCGTGACACATCAGGCGGAGTTGCTCGGGGGAGAATCCGACCAGTCCCGCGCTCCGGGCGAGGTCGCCCATGAAGCGGAACACGGGAGAGGGGACGGGCATCGGGAGCAGGCCCGCCCTGCGCGCGCACTGCGACAGGAGCAGCACGCCGTCTCCGGCCACGTTGAACGTGCCGGGGTGGTCCTCCATCGCCATCCGCCGCAGCACCTCGACCGCGTCGTCCTCGTGGACGAACTGCAGCCGCGGGTCGAACCCGAGCACGGTCGGCAGGACGGGCTGGGTGAAGTAACGCGTCAGCGGCGAGTCGACGCCGGGTCCCATGAAGTTGGCGAACCTGAGCGTCGACACGGCCACGTCGCGGCGCCGCCTGGCGAAGCCCCGGACATAGCCCTCCACCTCGGAGGCGTCCTTGGCGTAGCCGCGGCTCGGCGGCTCTCCCGGCTCGGCGTCCTCGGTGAAGACCGCGGGGTCGTGCGGGGAGGAACCGTAGACGGCGGTGGTCGAGCGCACGACGACGCGGCGGACCGTCGCGGACCGCTGACAGGCACCGAGCAACTGCATGGTGCCGATGACGTTGTGCTCCTTCATGAGAGCGCGGCCGCCGCTCCTGGGGGGAGCGCTCACCAGACTCATGTGAACGACGGTGTCGATGTCGGCGGCCGCGATCACCTGGGCGATGTCGGGGCTGCGCAGGTCGACGCGGACGAACTCCGTCCGGCCGAGAGGTACGCCGCCATCACGTGAGAGCGAGGGCGGCGGCACCGTATCCACTCCGATGACCCGGTCGATGTCCGGGTCATCCGCGAGAACGCTCGCCACTCGGGCGCCGATGTGGCGCGAGACCCCGGTGACAAGCACGGTGTGGGTCATCGGCGCCTCGCAGATCCGCGCTACTTCTTGTTACGCCGCTGGATGCGGGTCTTCTTGAGAAGCTTGCGGTGCTTCTTCTTCGCCATGCGCTTACGGCGCTTCTTGATCACAGAGCCCACGGGACCCCCAGGTAGCTGGTAGCCGAGATTGTCGAACCGGTGCGCGAGAGCACACCGGCACAACAGACTACCGGCGATCCACGGTAGATCGCCCCTAGGGGGACCCCGGGCGCACGAACTCACGACGTGGTGACCACGCCGCTACCCCGACGAGACAGGGACCGGCTCTCCAACGGTCATACCGGAAATCATGCCCCGGTCAGACCGGAAGGAGCAGGACCATGAGCGCCCAGCGCGTCTGGCTCACCTCACGGCCGGATCGTTGCCCCGGCCGCTCGGCTCGACGCGTCGAGCCCACCCTGCCTCAACCTGCCTCGATGTAGGCATCCCTCAGATAATCGTGAACCGCCTGCTCCGGCACCCGGAAGGATCGACCGACCCGGATGGCCGGCAGCTCGCCCGAATGCACGAGTCGGTACACAGTCATCTTGGACACCCTCATGACAGTGGCCACTTCTGCCACCGTCAGGAACTTCACCTCGCTGAGAGGTCTTTCGCCTGCACCCATCGGACGCCTCTTCCGCACGTGTATCCGGGTTATCCCCACTGGTGCCATTGCTCACGCACGTGTACTGCTGTCAGCGTAAGTCGGGACCCCTGTCACGCAAACCCCCTATTTTCTCAGCCTTCGGAGTCTCGCGTCAGCGAAACAGCTGAAATCGCTGGCCAGCAGCCGGACCGTGCCCCTCGCATTGATCTTGGAACGGACCAACTGTCTCCCATTAGAGTCGCCCACAATCACCAAAAAGTTGGCAAACGGTCGGCGAGGTGCGTGGAATGCAGGCGCGAAATGCCCGTATAGGGATGACCTAATTTGCGCATCCCCCGTCTCAGAGGGCCCGTACGACCCTCTCGACCAGGTGGTTCGTCAGCGGTTCGTAATACCTCGGTAGCACGTTGTCGTCGAGCGGAACGGTGACCGCGATCTTGCCCTCGGCCTCCCCGACGAAGAGGGCGGGGTCGTTGCTGTCGGCGAATCCGACCGTGAGGATGCCCGCCTCGCCCGCCGCCCCGGCCCAGCCGTGGTCGGCGATCACCAGATCGGGACGGTCCGCGCCCAGCTCGGCGATCATGGCGCGCATCGGGGCGGGGTCGTGGGTGTGCACGAAGGCGCCCTTGTCGTCGAGCATCGCGACGTCGTCCAGATAGCGGATCTTGCGCCTGCGGCCGAACCCGCTGCCCCAGTACGACCAGCCCTCGGCCGGGGCCATCAGGGTCACGCCGCGCGCCCTGAGCGTCCGGCCCAGGGCCATGTGGATGGTGAGCAGGCCGGTGGGATGCCCGGTGGCGATCAGGATCCGCGGGTTCTCCCCCCGGAGCACTCCGGCGATCGTGTCGCCCATCTTCTCGACCGCCTCGATCGTGCGGTCGGGGTCGATGGTGTCCTGCCCCTCCCGATGACGGGGATCGGCCACGACCCCGGCGGACTTGGCCATCAGCTCCAGCACGTCCCGGTAGGACCAGGCGCCCTCCATCGTCAACCCGAACATGTAGTGCGGGTCGCGGTTGGACAGCGACCGGTAGTGGTCCAGGTTGTTCTCCCGGCTGGTCGCCACGTCACCGGCGATCCGGGTACGGACCAGGTGCTCACGAAGCTCAGCGCGCGTCATCGGTTCCTCAGTCCAGTTTGCCGGCGGACCATGTGTGCGGGCCGTGGTCACGGGAGGGGATCGAGCCCGTGGAAGGGGAAGACGGCATTCCTCGTCGCCATGATGGCCCGGTCGATCGGGTCTGCTGGGTCATAACCAGCGGAGAAATCGCGAAATTCCGGGTCTCGTCCATCGGTCAGCGTGAGCGGCGCCGTCTGGTTGGTCCGTTCCTTGACGAACGTACGCCATGCCTCGGGAGTGGCCGTCCCGGGGTCGAGGGGGTGGCCCGCCACCTCCGCGATCAGGTGCGTCCACGCCCGGGGCACGACCTGCACCAGCTCGTACCCCCCGCCGCCGGTCACGACCCACCGCCCGCCCGCGGTCTCGTGGGCCAGCTCGTGCAGCGCCGCGTACGCGGCCCGCTGGCCGTCCAGGCTGAGCATGAGGTTGGCCAGCGGGTCGAGGGCGTGGCTGTCGCAGCCGTGCTGGGTGACCAGGACGTCGGGGGCGAACTCCCGCAGCAGCGGCGGGACCACCGCGTGGAAGGCCCTGAGCCAGCCGCTGTCGCCGCATCCGGCGGGCAGGGCCACATTGACCGCGGTGCCCTCCGCGCCGCGCTCCTCGGGGAACCCGGTGCCGGGGAAGAGGGTGCGGGGGCTCTCGTGCAGGCTGATGGTGAGAACCCTGGGGTCGTCGTAGAAGAGCGCCTGCACGCCGTCGCCGTGGTGCACGTCCACGTCCACGTAGGCGATCCTGGACGTCCCCTGGGCCAGCAGCCACGCGATCGCCGCGCCCGGGTCGTTGTAGACGCAGAACCCGCTCGCCCCGGCGGCCATCGCGTGGTGCAGACCTCCGGCGACGTTGACCGCGTGCTCGGCCTCGCCGCTCCACACCGCGCGGGCGGCGGCCAGGCTGGCGCCGGTGATCAGCGCGGACGCCTCGTGCACCCCGGGGAAGGCGGGGTTGTCCGTGGTCCCGAGCCCGTGGGCGAGGTCGGGCCGCCCGGTGGCGGAGACCCGTTTGACGGCCTCGATGTAGTCGCGCTCGTGGACGAGCGCCAGCTCGTCGTCGGTGGCGGGCTCGCAGCCGCCCATCTCCACCCGGTCCAGCACGCCGAGCTCCCTGGCCAGCGCCATGGTCAGCTCGACCCGCACGGGCGCGAGCGGGTGCCCGGGTCCGAAGTCGTACGAGGTGAGCGCATCGTCCCAGACAACCCGCACGGACCGGCTCATGCGCACTCCCTGTCTGGTCGCGACGCCGCGCGTCACGGCCGATCTTCCTGCTCCCGGCTCGACGTTACCGCACGTGTACGGAATGACGTTTACGCGGCCGTCTCGGAGAACGCACCCGTTTTCATCTGAGCGAAATATCCAGATTTATTGCCATAAGCGAGCATGTTTGACGGCCGCTACTTGAGGGGTCGAGGAGGAGATCGGGACACCCGCCGGAGGCCGGACATCCCCGCAGCGGCCGTACCCCGGGCAGGGAGACCAGACGGATCAGACGATCAGACGGAGGAGACCCGGCGCAGTCCCCTGACGGCGGGGACCAGCAGGAGGGCGGCGCACCCGGCGACCGCCACGATCGAGGACCCGGCCAGCAGCTGCGGCGCGCCCACCGCCCCGGCCACCGGACCGGCGAGCACCTGGCCGACCGGGACGAACAGGGTCGAGCCGGCGACCTCGTACGCGGTGACCCGGTTGAGCGCCTCCGCCGGGACCTGGGTCTGGATGCTCGTGGCCCACATGACCGACCAGAACGCCCACCCGGCGCCGCCGACCACGTGCGCGGCCATGAGGACCGCGGGCGGCGACGCCACGGCGATGGAGAGCGGCTCCAGGGCGAAACCGAACAGGCCGATCGCGCCGGCCATCAGCGGCCGTCCCGGGCGGACCCGCATGGCGACCAGGCCGCCGACGATGGTGCCCGCGCCGGAGGCGGACATGACCAGGCCGTAGGCGGTCTCGCCGAGCCGTTCGCTGATCAGCACCGAGCCCAGCGGGATCATCGGACCGAACAGGGTGACCCCGAAGACCGCCCAGACCAGGATCACCGACCACATCCAGGTCCTGGACCGGAACTCCTGCCACCCCTCGCGCAGGTTGCGCCACATCGACCGCTCGGCGACCGGCCCCGCGACCACCGGCAGACGCAGGAGGAGCAGGCACACCGCGCTGACGGTGAATCCCGCGGCGTCGATCGCGAAGACGACGCCGACCCCGGAGAAGCCGACGATGGCGCCGGCGACGCCGGGACCGGCCAGCAGCATGATCGACTCGGAGACGCGCAGGGTGGCGTTGGCCTTCTGCACGTCCCGCGCCACGCGCGGGACGGTGCTGGAGACGCCGGGCTGGTACATCGCGGCGGCGACGCCGTTGACCGCGGAGATGACGAGGATCTGCCAGAGGTCCGGCCTGCCGAAGACGAACAGGGCCGCGGCGGTCCCCTGGCTCACCACCCTGACCGTGTCGGCGCCGATCATCATGCGGCGCGGCGTGAACCTGTCGGCGAAGACCCCGCCGAACAGGATGAGCACCGCGAAGGGCGCCATCCACGCGGCCAGTGCCAGCCCCACCCCGGTGGAGCCGTAACCGAGCCCGCCGACGCCCACCGCCGTCGCGAACGGGACCATCGCGGCCCCGAGCATGGAGACGGACCTGGCGGTGAAGAAGAGCAGGAAGCTCCGCGTCCAGACAGCGGGTCCGTCCTGTTCCCGCCCCCGCCCGTCAGCCGACACGGCCTGCTTCACGATCGCCTCATTCCCCGAAGTTCCGGGAAAATGATGCCGTATGTAGGAAAGTTTCCTAATAGAGGGGGTGGCTCAGCCCTCGCCCGGTTCCTGGCCCGGCCTCCGGCTCAGCCCCCGTTCGGTTCCCGGCCCGGCCTCCGGCTCAGCCCTCGGCGAGCTGGCGTCCCCGGTCCCTGGCGGCCTCGATGGCGGCCAGGAAGGCGGCACGGACGCTGTGCCGCTCCAACTCGGCGATGGCCGCGATGGTGGTGCCGCCCGGCGAGGTGACCGCCTCGCGGAGGATCACCGGGTGCTCCCCCGAGTCACGAAGCATGATCGCCGCCCCGACGATCGACTGGGTGACCATGTCGAGGGCGGCGGCGCGGGGCATGCCGAGCAGGATTCCGGCGTCGACCATCGCCTCGACCAGGTAGAAGAAGTAGGCGGGACCGCTGCCCGACAGGGCCGTGGCCGCGTCCTGCTGCGACTCGGGGATGCGCAGCACCTTGCCGACCGGGCTGAACAGGTCCTCGGCCCGCTTGAGGTGCTCCTCGGAGGCGTGCGCGCCCGCGGAGATCACGCTCATCGCCTCGTCGACCAGCACCGGCGTGTTGGACATGACCCGGACCACGGGGATGTCGGCGCCGAGCCGCGACTCGACGAACGAGGTCGTGATGCCCGCCGCCGCCGAGACGACCAGGCGGTCGGCCGGGATGTGCCCCGCGATCTCGGCGAGCAGGGACCCCATGTCCTGCGGCTTGACCGCGAGGATGATCGTGTCGGCGTCCTTGGCCGCCTCGGTGTTGGAGGCCACCCGCACGCCGTACCGCTCCGCGAGGGCCTGGCGCCGCTCGGCGCGCCGCGCCGTCGCGATCACATCGCCCGGCTTGAACCCGGCCCTGAGCAGCCCGGACAGCAGGGCCTCACCCATCTTGCCGGTGCCAAGAATCGCGATCATGTGAGCACCTCGAAATCGTGGATCGGAACTTCCCGCAGCCTATCGGCCCCGCCACCGGGGGAATCATCTCTCGTGACGGTCGCAGGCGGTACACGACCGTGGACGTACACCGCCGAGAGGGGAAGGGAGGTCCGGCAGCGCGATGTCCGAGTGTTCTGAACCTCTCCGGACCCCGATCCGTCTTAGGAGTATGCGTATGATCGCGACCTCTATCCTGGCCGGAAGCCTCCTGCTGGCGCTGGGCTGCGGCGCCGAACCCAGCGCCACGGTCACCGCCGCCTCCCCCTCGCGGCCGGTGAGTCAGGCCACCTCCCTCCCCGGCGGTCCCTCCGAGCCCGCGAGCCACAGCGTGGCCCCCCGGAGCGAGCCCACGAGCGGTGCCCCCAAGCCGACGAGGCCCGAGGGGCACACCGACAACCCCCGCAAGGTCAGATGGCTGAAGGCCAAGCCGTCGAAGGACGGCCGGAGCCTGCGGGTCACCTGGTGGTCCGGGGTGGAGCCGTGCAACGTGCTCGACCGGGTCACCGTGCGCGAGACCTCCAAGCGGGTGACCGTCACCCTCTGGGAGGGCCCGAGCAGCAAGGTCCAGAACGTCGCCTGCATCGAGATCGCCATCCAGAAGGTGACGACCGTCAAGCTCAAGAAGCCCCTCGGCGCCCGCAAGGTCGTCGACGGCGCCCGCTGACGCGGCGACCCGGCGCGGGAGAGGCCGCGCCCGAGTACACCCCTCGCGGGCGGTGGCCGGGCCACCCCGGTCACCGCCCGGGAACGATCACGCGTGTTCCCTCGTCAGAGGGGGTGACGGACACCACCCTGTTTCCCCGGAAAACGGGAATGCCTCCGCGCGGCCGAAGGTTGAGCCCAATAGACTCAAGTCGTTTGACAAACGTCACACGAGGTTCCACTATGAGTCTCATCGACTCAACTTTGACTACAAGGACGTACTCATGGCACGTGCGGTAGGTATCGACCTGGGGACGACCAACTCCGTCGTCTCGATTCTTGAGGGCGGTGAGCCCACCGTCATCGCCAACGCTCAGGGTTCGCGGACCACGCCGTCCGTGGTCGCGTTCGCGAAGAACGGCGAGGTCCTCGTCGGAGAGGTCGCCAAGCGGCAGGCCGTCACCAACGTCGACCGGACGATTCGCTCGGTCAAGCGCGAGATGGGCACCAACTGGTCCGTCGAGATCGACGGCAAGAAGTCAAACCCGCAGCAGATCAGCGCCTTCGTGCTGCAGAAGCTGAAGCAGGACGCCGAAGCCTACCTGGGCGAGAAGATCACCGACGCGGTGATCACCGTTCCCGCCTACTTCAACGACGCCCAGCGCCAGGCCACCCAGGAAGCCGGCACCATCGCCGGCCTGAACGTGCTGCGCATCATCAACGAGCCCACCGCCGCCGCGCTGGCGTACGGCCTCGACAAGGAGAAGGACGAGACCATCCTCGTCTTCGACCTCGGCGGCGGCACCTTCGACGTGTCCCTGCTCGACGTCGGCCAGGAGGACGGCCACGGCTTCGTCGAGGTCAAGGCCACCAGCGGCGACAACCACCTCGGCGGCGACGACTGGGACCAGCGCGTCGTGGACGAGCTGGCCAACCGGTTCAAGAACGCGCACGGCGTCGACCTGACCAAGGACAAGATGGCGCTGCAGCGCCTGCGCGAGGCCGCGGAGAAGGCCAAGATCGAGCTCTCCAGCCAGTCGGAGACCTCCATCAACCTCCCCTACATCACCGCCTCGGCCGAGGGTCCCCTCCACCTGGAGGAGAAGCTCACCCGCGCCGAGTTCCAGCGGATCACCGCCGACCTCCTCGAGCGGTGCAAGGGCCCGTTCAACCAGGTCGTCAAGGACGCCGGGATCAAGGTCTCCGACATCGCCCACGTGGTGCTCGTCGGCGGCTCGACCCGCATGCCCGCCGTGGCCGAGCTCGTCAAGGAGCTGACCGGCGGCCAGGAGCCCAACAAGGGCGTCAACCCGGACGAGGTCGTGGCCATCGGCGCCGCCCTGCAGGCCGGCGTGCTCAAGGGCGAGGTCAAGGACGTCCTGCTGCTCGACGTGACCCCGCTGAGCCTGGGCATCGAGACCAAGGGCGGGATCTTCACCAAGATCATCGAGCGCAACACCACGATCCCGACCAAGCGCTCCGAGGTCTTCACCACGGCCGAGGACAACCAGCCGTCGGTGCAGATCCAGGTTTACCAGGGCGAGCGCGAGATCGCCGCGTACAACAAGAAGCTGGCCACCTTCGAGCTGACCGGCATCGCCCCGGCGCCGCGCGGCATCCCGCAGATCGAGGTCACCTTCGACATCGACGCCAACGGCATCGTCAACGTCTCCGCCAAGGACCTCGGCACCGGCAAGGAGCAGACGATGACGATCACCGGCGGCTCCGCGCTGCCGAAGGACGACATCGAGCGCATGATGCGCGAGGCCGAGTCCTACGCCGAGGAGGACAAGAACCGCCGCGAAGAGGCCGAGACGCGCAACAACGCCGACTCGCTCGTCTACCAGACCGAGAAGTTCCTCGGCGAGAACGCCGAGAAGGTCCCGGACGACATCAAGAACGAGGTCAACGAGGCCGTCTCCGAGCTCAAGAAGGCTCTGGAGGGCACCGACTCGTCCGTGATCCGCGCCTCCGCGGAGAAGCTCGCCACGGTCAGCCAGAAGATGGGATCCGCCATCTACGCCCAGGCGCAGGGGTCGGAGACCCCGGCCGGCGCGCCCGACGCGGACGCCGCCGACGGCGGGCAGAAGGCCGACGACGACGTGGTCGAGGCCGAGATCGTGGACGACGAGCCGAAGCGCGACAACGGCGCCAAGTGACGGTCGGAAAGCCGAGGGGAGCACCAGCGTGAGCACGCGCGAGAACGGTTCCGAGGAGGAGCCGGTGATCCGCGACAACCGGAAGATAGACCCGGAGACGGGGCAGGTACGCGAGGCGAGCCCGGCCGAGACCACGGGCCAGAACGACAGGGAGCAGGCGGCCGACCAGCCGTCCTCCCTGGCGTCCGACCTGGCCTCGATCGAGCTGGCCACCCAGCTCGCCGAGCGCACCGCGGACCTGCAGCGCCTTCAGGCCGAGTATTCCAACTATCGCAAGCGGGTCGAGCGGGACCGCGTGGCGGTCAGGGAGCAGGCGGTGGCCGGCGTGCTGGCCGAGCTGCTGCCGGTCCTCGACGACATCGGCCGGGCCCGCGACCACGGGGAGCTGACCGGCGGCTTCGCCAAGGTGAGCGAGTCACTGGAGGCGGCCACCGGGAAGCTGGGGCTGAGCACCTTCGGCGCCAAGGGCGAGCCGTTCGACCCGACGGTGCACGAGGCTCTGATGCACAGCTACTCCCCCGACGTCACCGAGCCGACCTGCGTGGAGATCCTCCAGCCCGGTTACCGGATCGGCGAGCGAGTGCTCCGCCCCGCGCGCGTCGCGGTCGCGGAGCCAGAAGAGCCCGCCGCGGACGACAACTGACACCCCCACATCTGATCTCTGAGAAGGAACGTAGATGAGCACCAAGGACTACCTGGAGAAGGACTACTACGCCGTCCTTGGTGTGCCCAAGACCGCTACGGCCGATGAGATCAAGAAGGCGTACCGGAAGCTGGCCAGGCAGTATCACCCGGACGCCAACCCCGGAAGCTCGGCGACCTCCGAGAGCACCGCCAAGTTCAAGGAGGTCTCGGAGGCGTACGACATCCTCTCCGACACCAAGCGCCGCAAGGAGTACGACGAGGCGCGGACGCTGTTCGGATCGGGCGTCGGCGGCTTCCCGGGGGCGGGGGGCGCTCCGCGCGGGGGTGGTTTCCCGTTCGACCTGGGGGACCTGTTCGGGGGGACCGGCCAGCAACAGCAGCAGAGCGGCGCCGGAGATCGCATCGGCGACCTCTTCGGCGGGCTCTTCAACCGGGGCGGCGCGAGCCGCCCCGGGGGGACGGCGAGCAGGGCGCGGCGCGGCCAGGACATCGAGTCCGAGGTCACGCTCTCCTTCTCCGAGGCGGTGGAGGGCACCACGGTGTCGCTCCGCCTGACCAGTTCCTCCGCGTGCACCGGATGCGGAGGCACCGGCGCCAAGGCCGGGACCACCCCGCGGGTCTGCCCGACCTGCGAGGGCACCGGGGCGGCCAGCCGCAACCTCGGCAACTTCGCCTTCTCCGAGCCGTGCCGCGACTGCAAGGGCCGCGGCCTGCTGGTCGACGACCCGTGCCCGGTGTGCGACGGGAGCGGGCGGGGCAAGAGCACCCGTACGATCCAGGCCCGCATCCCCGCAGGGGTCGGCGACAACCAGCGCATCAAGATCAAGGCCAAGGGGGCGCCGGGCGAGAACGGCGGTCCCGCCGGTGACCTCTACGTCCAGATCCACGTCAAGCCGCACCCCGTGTTCGGCAGGACGGGCGAGAACCTGACGGTCACCGTCCCGGTGACCTTCACCGAGGCCGCGCTGGGCGCCGAGATCAAGGTGCCGATCCTGAAGGGGCTGCCGGTCACGCTGCGCATCCCCGAGGGCACCCCGAACGGCCGCACCTTCCGGGTGCGCGGCAGGGGCGTGGCCCGCAAGGACGGCACCAAGGGCGACCTGCTCGCCACGATCGAGGTCCTGGTGCCACAGCAACTGGAGGACAAGGCAAGGGGCGCCCTCGAGGAGTTCCGCGACGCCACCTCGGGTGGTGACCCGCGGGCGGACCTGATCGAACAGGCCAGAAGCGAGTAGCCATGGAAGCCAACTACTTCGATCTGTCGGACGACACACCCGTCTACGTGATCTCGGTGGCCGCCCAGCTGTCAGGTCTGCACCCGCAGACCCTGCGCCAGTACGACCGTCTCGGCCTGGTCAGTCCGGGCCGGACGGCGGGACGCGGACGCCTGTACTCCACCCGCGACATCGTGATGCTCCGCGAGGTGCAGCGGCTCTCCCAGGAGGAGGGCATCAACCTCGCGGGCATCAAGCGAATCCTGACCCTCGAGACGGAGGCCCTGCGCCTGCGCGACGAGAACCACCGCCTGCGCGCGGAGATGAACATGATCCGCGCGCTCATCCAGTACCAGCTGCCCCCCGCCTGAGACTCCGTCCCACGCCTTCAAGGACGCGTCTGTGACCGGCCCGTGAGAACGCGCCGGCTTCACAGCCGACCCGTGAGGACCCCGCCGGGCCGGCGTCGCCATCTGACACAGCACTTTCGAGTGAGGCCTGACAAGCATGGACTACAAGCTCACCCAGAAGAGCCAGGCGGCGGTCTCCTCCGCCATCAGGCGGGCGGCCGCCGAGGGTAATCCCGAGGTCGCCCCGGCCCATCTGTTCACCGCGCTGCTCAGCCAGACCGGCGGCACCGCCGTACCCCTGCTCGAAGCGGTGGGCGCCGACTGGAAGCGGCTGCGCGTCGAGGCGGAGAAGCAGCTCGCGGCCCTGCCGAAGGCGCAGGGCTCCACGGTCAGCGCCCCGTCGAGCTCCAGGCAGCTCCTCACCGTGATGAACACCGCGGCCCAGCGGGCCCGCGGGCTCGAGGACGACTACGTCTCGACCGAGCATCTGCTGGTCGGTCTCGCCGCCGACGGCGGTCCCGTCGCCGCGCTGCTCAAGGCGAACGGCGCGAGCCCGAACGCGCTGCTCGACGCCTTCGAGAAGGTGCGCGGCCACGCCAGGGTGACCAGCGAGACGCCCGAGGACACCTACCAGGCGCTGGAGAAGTACGGGATCGACCTGACCGAGCGGGCCAGGGCGGGCAAGCTCGACCCGGTGATCGGCCGCGACTCGGAGATCCGGCGCGTCATCCAGGTGCTCAGCCGCCGTACCAAGAACAACCCGGTGCTCATCGGCGAGCCCGGCGTCGGCAAGACCGCGGTGGTGGAGGGGCTGGCCCAGCGGATCGTCGCGGGCGACGTCCCCTCCAGCCTGCGCGACAAGCGCCTGATCGCGCTCGACCTCAGCGCGATGGTCGCCGGCGCCAAGTACCGCGGCGAGTTCGAGGAGCGCCTCAAGGCGGTGCTCGGGGAGATCAAGGAGAGCGACGGCCAGGTCGTCACCTTCATCGACGAGCTGCACACCATGGTCGGCGCGGGTGCCGCCGAGGGCGCGATGGACGCGGGCAACATGCTCAAGCCCATGCTGGCCCGCGGCGAGCTGCGGATGATCGGCGCGACCACGCTGGACGAGTACCGCGAGCGCATCGAGAAGGACCCCGCGCTGGAGCGGCGCTTCCAGCAGGTCTACGTGGGCGAGCCCACCGTCGAGGACACCATCGCCATCCTGCGCGGTCTCAAGGGCCGCTACGAGGCGCACCACCAGGTCCAGATCTCCGACGGCGCGCTCGTGGCCGCCGCCGCGCTCTCCGACCGCTACATCACCTCCCGCTTCCTGCCCGACAAGGCGATCGACCTCGTCGACGAGGCGGCCTCCCGGCTCCGCATGGAGATCGACTCCCGCCCGGTGGAGATCGACCAGCTCCAGCGGAACGTCGACCGGATGAAGATGGAGGAGCTGGCGCTCGCCAAGGAGACCGACGAGGGCAGCCTGCAGCGGCTGGAGCGGCTCCGCAAGGAGCTCGCCGACCGCCAGGAGGACCTCAACGCCCTGGTCGGCCGCTGGGAGCGGGAGAAGGCGGGCCTCAACCGGGTCGGCGACCTGAAGAAGCAGATCGACGAGATGCGCGGCGCCGCCGAGCGCGCGCAGCGCGACGGCGACTTCGAGGCCGCCTCGCGGCTGATGTACGCCGAGGTGCCCAAGCTGGAGGCCGAGCTCGCCGAGGCCAGCAAGGCCGCCCAGCCCGAGGACGCCATGGTCAAGGAGGAGGTCGGCTCCGACGACATCGCCCAGGTGATCTCCTCGTGGACCGGCATCCCCGCGGGCCGGCTGCTCGAGGGCGAGACCGCCAAGCTGCTCCGCATGGAGGAGGAGCTCGGCAGGCGGCTGATCGGCCAGCGGCAGGCGGTCGAGGCGGTCTCCGACGCCGTACGGCGGGCGCGGGCGGGCATCTCCGACCCGGACCGGCCGACCGGCAGCTTCCTCTTCCTCGGCCCGACGGGCGTCGGCAAGACGGAGCTGGCCAAGGCGCTGGCGGACTTCCTGTTCGACGACGAGCGGGCGATGGTCCGCATCGACATGAGCGAGTACGGCGAGAAGCACAGCGTCGCGCGCCTGGTGGGCGCCCCTCCCGGCTACATCGGCTACGAGGAGGGCGGCCAGCTCACCGAGGCCGTGCGGCGCAGGCCCTACGGCGTGGTGCTGCTGGACGAGGTCGAGAAGGCCCACCCGGAGGTCTTCGACATCCTGCTCCAGGTGCTCGACGACGGGCGGCTCACCGACGGGCAGGGCCGGACGGTCGACTTCCGCAACGTGATCCTGATCCTCACCTCCAACATCGGCTCGCAGTTCCTGGTGGACCCGGGCATGGCGAAGGAGGCCCAGCGGACCGCCGTGATGGCCGCGGTCAGGAACGCGTTCAAGCCGGAGTTCCTGAACCGGCTCGACGACGTCATCCAGTTCGACGCGCTCGGCACCGAGGAGCTGTCCAGGATCGTGGACCTGCAGGTGGTCCACCTGGCCAGGCGCCTGGCGGACCGGCGGCTCACGCTGACCGTGACCCCGGCGGCGCGCGACTGGCTGGCGCTGACGGGCTACGACCCGCTGTACGGCGCGCGTCCGCTCCGCCGCCTCGTCCAGTCCGCGATCGGCGACAAGCTGGCCAAGGAGGTGCTCTCCGGCGAGGTCCAGGACGGCGACGAGGTGCTGGTCGACCTCGACGAGGCGAGCGACTCCCTGCGCATCGGCCCGGTGAGGACCTGACGGCGACGAGGACCTGACGGCGACCGGGCGCGGCCCGTCGACGGCCCGTCAGCGGCCCATCGACGGCCCGGCGGCGGGCGGGTCCCGGTAAGGCCCGGTAACGTCCCGGCAGCCGGGCGGGTGAGCCCCGGTAAGGCCCGGTGACGGCCTGACGGCGGGCGGGCGAAGCCCGGTAATGGCTTGACCACCATTGAGCTAAGCCCGCCCCCGGGCGAGACCCCCCTGTTACGTTCGGTTTTCGTCGGATTACCGAACGCAACAGGGGGATGCGCATGTCGAACTCAACACGGAACATCCGAGGGATCCTCGCGATGGCGGTGCTCACGGTCGGCGCCGGCCTGACGATGGCCTCTCCGGCGTCGGCGGAGGTCGCGCCCTGCCCGGAGCAGGGCACGGCGGCCGTGCAGGGGGCTCCCGGGACGGTGGCGTGCGAGGAGACCGCCGCCGGGACCGCCACGACGCCCGAGGGGGCACAGGCCGCGACCGGCACCGTCGCACCGCCGGCCACGACCGGCACCGTGGCACCGCCGGCCGCGAGCACCGGCGAGATGCCGATGACCGCGGGCGCCACCGAGACGGCGGGCGGCGCGCAGGCGCCGACCGCGCCGAGCGGCACGGAGACGCCGGTCGTCGCGGGCGACACGGAGACGCCGATCACGGCGGGCGGCACGGAGACGCCGATCACGGCGGGCGGCGCGCAGACGCCGATGACGGAGACGCCGGTAACGGTGAACGACGCTCAGGCGCCGGTGGCCGTCGACGGTGCCGGGGCCCCGGTGGCCGCGAACATCGGTGAGACGTCCGTGACCGCGGACCGGCTCGCCCGTGTCACCGGCCTGCCCCAGCTCTCCGAGCCCTCCGCCGTGGTCAGCTTCGCCGACGCCGGGGGCGTCGCCGCGGGCACCGGCTTGCACGCCCTGCCCTTCGGGCAGTCGAGCCTTCCCGGCCACGAGTGGACGACCTCGTGGGTGAGCGTCGTGGCCGAGGCGCCGGACCTGCCCGGTCTGCCGAGCGCGCCGAGCGCTCCCAGCGACGGCATCAGCTGGCTGCGGGCCCCGGCGCCTCCGGCACCGGGCGAGCTCTCTGAGGCGGCGGTCGCGCCGGTCGAGGAGCCCGCGCCCCCGCTGCCCGTTCCCGCCCCGGCGGACGCCGCCACCGAGAACCTGCCGCCGGCCGACCTGCCCAACGTCGACCTGCCCGCGGCCGAGATGCCCGCGGCGGAGACGCCCGCCGAGGACATGCCCACCGCGAACCTGACCACGCAGGAGTCGCCGGCCGCCGCACGCCCGGAGACCCCCGCACTGCCGGAGA